>NZ_CP083809.1:0-1362542 GCF_020149765.1 Pantoea agglomerans | reverse complement strand
TCCGCAGCCCGAAAGCGAATAAGAAGCCGGTTTCGGTGTAAACAGATCGACATGACTGAATCCCGGGGCGCAGGACGCCCCGTTTGCCATAAGGACGAACTATGTTAGAGATTGATCGCCTCCCCGCCGACGTGCAGCGCCCGTGCTACGACCGCCGCAAGCTAAAAACCCGCATGGTGCATATCGGCTTCGGCGCTTTTCACCGCGCCCATCAGGCGCTGTGCAGCGACAAGCTGGCGGAACAGGGCAGCGACTGGGGCTATTGCGAAGTTAACCTCAACAGCGGCGAGCTGATCCAGGCGCTGCGCCAGCAGGATCACCTGTACAGCCTGACGGAGATGGCTGACGACTCGCTCACGACGCGGATTATCGGCGTCGTGACCTCGGCGCTGCACGGTAAAGGCGACGGCATTGAGGCGGTGATCGCCGCCATGAGCCAGCCAGACGTGGCGATTGTTTCAATGACCGTTACTGAGAAAGGCTACTGCCATCATCCCGCCAGCGGCGACCTTAACCCGGATCATCCCGATATTGTGCACGACCTGGCCCATCCCGATGCGCCGCGCTCGCTGCCGGGCCTGATTCTGGCGGCGATCCGCCGCCGCCGCGACGCGGGCCTGCCGCCGTTTAGCGTCATGTCCTGCGACAATATGCCGGAAAACGGCCACGTCACGCGCAACGTGATTGTGCAGCTGGCGCAGCGGCAGGATAGCGCGCTGGCGGACTATATTCAGCAGCATGTCACCTTCCCTTCGACTATGGTGGACCGCATTGTTCCGGCGATGACCGATGCCGCATTTGCCCGCCTTGCCGAACGTCTCGGCTCCAGCGATCCGGTGGCGGTTGAGGCTGAGCCTTTTTTCCAGTGGGTTATTGAGGATAACTTTGCGAGCGGTCGCCCCGCCTGGGAAGAGGCCGGCGCGGAGCTGGTGCAGGACGTACTGCCGTTCGAAGAGATGAAGCTGCGTATGCTGAACGGCAGCCACTCGTTTCTGGCCTATCTCGGCTTCCTCGCCGGCTATGAGCACATCAGCGACTGCATGGCGGACGCCAGCCTGCGCACCGCCGCGCGCAGGCTGATGCTTGAGCAGCAGGCGCCGACGCTGCGCACCCAGGGCGTCGATTTAACCGCCTATGCCGATTCGCTGATTGCGCGCTATGAAAACCGCGCCATTAAGCATCGTACATACCAGATCGCCACCGACGGCACGCAAAAGCTGCCGCAGCGCCTGCTCGACAGCGTGCGCTGGCACCTGAACAACGGCAGCAACTGCGACCTGCTGCTGCTGGGCGTTGCAGGCTGGATGCGCTATGTGGGCGGCGTGGATGAGCAAGGCGCGCCGATCGAGATCCGCGATCCGCTGAAGGCGGAACTGGCGGAGCGCGTGGCCGCCAGCGCCGAAGGCGAAGCGCGCGTGAAGGCGCTGCTGGGGATGAAGGCGGTCTTCGGCGAGGATCTGGCGCAGAATACGGCGGTGGTCGCGACGCTGACGCGCTTCTGGCTGCAGTTGCGCGAGCATGGCGCGCGCGCCACGGTGGCGCAGGTGGTCGCTTCGCTGTAATTGTTCAGTAGCAAAAGCGCTGGCGCAGTCGCAGCGCGCTGATTAGACTGACACTTTCCCAACGGGCTGGCTCAGGCCAGCCGTAATACGGATATGCCGCATGTCAATCGCCTATACCATCACCACCAGCGAACCGGTTAACCAGCAGATTTATCGTTATCTGCGTAAGGATATCGTGACCTGCGTCATTCAGCCGGGTTCGCTGCTGTCAGAAAAAGAAGTGTCCGCCCGGTTTAACGTGTCGCGTCAGCCGGTGCGCGAAGCCTTTATCAAGCTGGCGGAAGCGGGTCTGGTGCAGGTGCTGCCGCAGCGCGGCACCTTCGTGCGCAAGATCTCCGCGCGGCGCGTCGCGGACGGTCGGTTTATTCGCGAAGCGGTAGAGGTGTCGGTGGTGCGGCGCGCGGCGCTGGAGATTGAGCCGGCGGCGCTGATGGCGCTGGAGCACAACCTTCAGCTGCAGAAGATGGCCGCCGATCGCCATGACAGCCAGGCCTTTCTCAGCCTCGACGATGAGTTTCACCGCCTGATTGCCGAGAGCATCAACTGCCTGCTGGCGTGGGAAACGGTGGAGAATATTAAAGCGGCGATGGACCGCGTGCGCTTTCTGACGCTGAGCGAGGTCTCACCGCCGGACAGCCTGATTGAGCAGCACGAAGAGATTTTATCGGCGCTGAAGAACCACGACGCCGACGCCGCCGAAGCGGCAATGCGCCGCCATCTGCAGGAGATGATTTTCTCTATTACGCCGATCGCCGAGCGCAACAGCGAGTGGTTTGAGGCGCTGTAAGGGCGGCAGGCCTGCCGCCCTCTCTTTCCTACCACCAGCGATGAAAATGGTGTACCGGCCCAATTCCCCTGCCCACCTCCAGCGTATCGGCCTGCAGTAACGCCTGCTGCAGCCAGCCTTTCGCCTCGCGCAGCGTTGACTCCCAGCTGTCATAACGCGGGCGCAGCGCCGCCAGCGCAGCGGAGAGCGAACAGCCGGTGCCGTGGGTATGGCGCGTATTAACGCGCGGCGCGGTAAAGCGCTCCGCGCCGTCGCGGGTGATCAGCCAGTCCGGGCTTTCGCTGTCGCTGAGGTGGCCTCCTTTCATCAGCACCGCCTGGCAGCCCAGCGCCATCAGGGCTTCGCCTTGATCCAGCATCGCCTCTTCGCTGCGCGCCGGCGCGCACTCAAGCAGCGCCGCCGCCTCCGGCAGATTGGGGGTGATTAACGACACCTGCGGCAGCAGCCGTTCACGCACGCTGGCGATGGCGTCAGGCGAGAGCAAGGGATCGCCGCTTTTCGCCACCATCACCGTATCCAGCACCACGAAAGGGATAGCGGCGCGTTCCAGCTTCTCCGCCACGATCTGCACGATAGCGGTTTCCGCGAGCATACCGATTTTCGCCGTGTCGATGCGCACGTCGCTGAGCACGGAATCGAGCTGCGCCCCCACAAAGGCTGGCTCAATACGATACACCGACTGCACGCCGCAGGTGTTCTGCGCCACCAGCGCGGTAATCACGCTGGTCCCGTAAGCGCCGAGGGCGGAAAAGGCTTTCAGATCGGCCTGAATACCGGCGCCGCCGCTGGGATCGGTGCCGGCAATGGTTAACGCGTTAATACGCTTCATGCGCGCGCCTCCTGTGCCTGCTGCCACAGGGCGTCGATAAACAGCGTGGCGAAGCTACCGGGGGCGCCGGTCTGCGCGGCGGCGCGTTCCCCCGCCAGCGCCATCACGCGGCAGGCGCTGGCGATATTGCTTAGCCGTTCGCCGGGCAGGCTGCAAAAGGCGGCCACCACGGCGGAGAGCGCGCAGCCGGTGCCGACCACGCGCGTCATCAGCGCGCTGCCGCCGGACACGCTGAGCGTCTCAACGCCGTCGGTGACGTAATCGACCTCGCCGCTGACCGCCACCAGCGTCTGATGCCGCTGTGCCAGTTCGCGCGCCGCCTCAAGCGCCGCTTCCGCCTGATGCTGCGTATCCACGCCACGTCCACCGCCCCCCTGCTGCGCCAGCGCGAGAATTTCAGACGCGTTGCCGCGCACGGCGGCAGGCCGCAGCGGAAGGAGCTGCTGGCAGAACGCCGTGCGCAGAGTCAGCGCACCGACCGCCACCGGGTCGAGCACCCAGGGTTTTTGCGCCACGTTGGCCGCCTGCGCCGCCGCCAGCATGGCGTCGCGGCGATCGCGGGTCAGCGTGCCGACATTGATCAGCAGGGCATCGGCCACGACGGCGAACTGCGCGGCTTCATCGGGATCGATCACCATAGCGGGCGAGGCGTTAAGCGCCAGCAAAACGTTGGCGGTGATGTTCTGTACGACATCGTTAGTCATGCAGTGCACCAGCGGCTGGCGCTGGACGAAGCGGGCGAGTACAGGCGCGAAATGCGCGTCGGAAAAGCGTTGAGGTTGGCGGATCATTATAACTCCCAACCGGCGAGCAAGAAGGCGAATGCGGTCAGGCATCTGACTTCCCTACGCTGGCATTATCCAGATCAGGTGGTACGGGTATTTCTCAGCCTTCACAAAGAAGGGCACCCCGAGTCATAAGTACAAAATAAGTTACTCCCCGGCAGATTAGGGGAAGTGAGTTGCGGATACAAGCTCGCCGCGTGGGGTATTGCGTTTTGCATAACTGGTCTTAAAATCAACATCGCACAATACCCATAGTCAATGGAGGGACTTATGGCAAAAGGCGTTGTACTTTGCAAAGGAGATAAAACAACCTGCGGAGGAAAGATAATCGCGGGGACTGCCCTGGGTATTGCGTTCGGTAAGCCACAGGCCAGAGAAGGTGATCCTGGTGTAGTACCTGGTTCAGGAGGGGGCTACTTAGGCGGAGAATACTTATCACGTAAAGGAGAGGTCCTGGGTGAGTCAATATATGAGGTCATAGGTAAATAATGAAACTTATACCTGCTGTATGCACCTTTTTGTGTATCCTGTTTGGATTAATGTCGATTGGTTATTCTGTGTTAAAAAACAAACAGCATAATAAACTATGTGAAGCTTTTAAGAAAAAGTTTGGCTATTTACCCGCAGGTATAATCCTCGCTCAGGCGGGAGGGTTATTTTCATCAATACAAAAAGATTTTTATTTTATATTCCCCCTCATTGTTAAAAAAGGAAGTTTCGCAGTCAGAAACATGAACCCTGATCATTATGATTTCATTAAATATCAGCCCAAAGAAATGACTTCATGGTTAAAAGTTAAATTCACACTATTCCTGCTAGCTGCCATATTCTTTTTCGCAACCATCGTAACCTCCTATTTATTTGAATGAACACAACAAGGATTCATGCGTAATTTTTTGATTAGATCTCATTGCAGTGATTTATTGTCAGCTTACAGAAGCTATCCCATAACAAGCTGAGGGTAAGGAAAAAATATGCAGGCAGCATTGAACAGCCCCTTCGCGTTACTTTTGACCTGGGATCTGATTTAGATGCACAATATTTTTCACCTGTCCTGAACTTGTCGAAGAGAGAGACTAAGCCTGCCGTTCCCTTCTCATGGATTATGCTGGTTAAAGACAGTCTCGACAGCGGCCTCTGATAAGCGCGTTAAGAATTTTCCACTGCAGCGCCTCGCCGCCACCAGGCGTCGCGGATGCACAGAGCAGATGCTATTTCCCGACCCTGTATCGGAAACGAAAGTTAAATGGCTGGAAACGAGCGGTATACTATGACACTCATTATTTATTCTGAAAAAATCGACAGGGGTAAAAAACGCTTTACCATAAGCCAGTATCGCACGCCCATCAGTTATAAACGTTCACTGCTCCAACGATAATAAAAGATCTGCTCTACACCGCCTTTCAGCTATTCAATTGCTCATTAATGTAAAGTAATTGTATGCAATTAGCTTTCAACGCCAGCTTAGCAGGGATATTAACATGCGTGAAAAAACTTTCCGTATTGCGCTGCTGTTTAATGCCAATAAAGCGCATGACCGGCAGATTATCGAGGGCATTGGTGAATATCTTCACTCATCACATACGCTGTGGGATGTTTTTATTGAGGATGACTTCCGCAGTAACATTGTTAAAATAGGCAACTGGGATGTGGATGGTATTATCTCTGACTGTGATGATGTTGCCGTCGAGCAAGAGCTGACAAAGCTGAGCCTTCCGGTGGTTGGCATCGGCGGCTCCTATTTCTCAAAAGATGATTTCCCCCCGCTGCACTATGTCGCCACCGATAATGAGGGGCTGGTCAGGGTGGCACTGGATCACCTGATGAATAAAGGCATCCATCACTTTGCCCTCTACAGCTTTCCAGCCTGCCGCAACAAGCGCTGGGCAAAAGAGCGTGAACAGGCATTCACGCGTTGTTTACAGCAAAAAAACCGTCAGGGACTTATTTATCGCGGCCACGACATTAATATCGATAACTGGCAGCAAGCCCAGCATCACCTGATTAACTGGATTGCCTCCCTGCCCGAGGGCACCGGCATTGTCGCCGTCACCGATTCCCGGGCGCGGCATCTGCTACAGGTATGCGAAAATCTGCATATTCCGGTGCCGGAAAAAATCGCCATTATCGGCATTGATAATGAAGAGCTGACTCAGTATTTATCGCGTATCTCACTCTCCACCGTTGTTCACGGCTCTAAAAAAATGGGATACCGCGCCGCTGAGCTTTTGCATCGCTTGCTGAAGCAGAGAGTAATACCGCTACAGCGCATTGTTGTTCCGCCTCATAAGCTGATCGAACGTCGCTCCAGCGACTATCGCTCGATTATGGATCCCTATGTTATCCAGGCTATGCACTATATCCGTAACAACGCCTGCAGAGGCATCAAGGTTGAGCAGGTCATCAGTTTTGTCGGGCTTTCCAGAACCAACCTTGAGATGCGCTTTAAGGAGCATGTCGGGTTAACGATCCACGCCATCATCCATAACGAAAAAATCAATAATGCCCGCAACTTACTGATCAACACCTCACTGTCTCTGAAAGATATTTCACGTATCGCGGGCTACCCCTCGCTGCAGTACTTCTATCTGGTGTTTAAAAAAACCTACAAGGTTACGCCGAAAGAGTACCGCACTCACTATCATATGCATCACGCTGATGAATAATCGCTTGTTTGTTTTGCGTTTAGACGCTGCTTTTAACCGCGCTAAAAAAGCAAAACCCCAGGGATACGAAGTAATATTAGCGATTGTCAGCCCAGGTGAAGCACAGGATTAAAAGGTATATTTAATACCCACACGCGAACGGTACTCTTTTTTGCCGTTATTAGCCCGCCCTAAATCAGAGACATCCACATAAGGCGTCCAGTGCTGGTCATATTTATAGTTGACGTACAGGGTATGCTGCCACATGGTTTTCTTGTTATTGCCAAAGTGGAAGTCATTCTGCTTTTTCAGGAAGACCGGGTTGTAGTTAGCAAAGACCCGGTCATTTATCTGCCAGTTAAGCCATAAATTATATTCGTGTGCGTTGTTTCTCTGCTGCTCATTGTTAAGCGCGACCGATTTAAAGTTATTATGGTAATAACGATACCCGACCATAACGCCAAAAGCGGGCAAAAACTGATAGTTGGCCTTCAGGTAGGGATCGATATGGCTGCCGCTTTTCCCCCAGTTAAATATCACATCGGGTATCACCGCAAATTTATCGGTGATCGGGATAAACCAGGAGGCCTCTACTTCTGAATAGTTATTTTTGAACTCATTCATACGCGAGCCATGGTTAACCGTGTTGTGATAGGCCAGCCAGATCCTGTCATTAATAACGGTTGAAATTTGCAGCTTGGTCTGAAATAACTCACTACCGGTAAGATAAGTTTCCCGGAAGTCGAGTTCAGGAGACGAAAACGTCAGTGCAGACGCAGAGGTTGTGGTAATTAAAGCTGAGACAAGAGTCATCAGTGAAGCTGTTTTTATACGCATCATCATTTCCTTTTATTGTGAGCATCTCCCTGGGTAGAGTGATAATAACGTGAACAGTCGCGCAGGTGATTCATGTTTTTTAACTTCACAATTATCAAATATATCAACTGTGATTGTGCGCATAATTAAAACTGCGCAAATAAATTAACAAGGTGTGCAATATAATAATAAACCGCTCAGCGAGCGGTTTATATGTAGCCTGGCCGACTTTATTTTCCTGCCTTCATTCAGTTAATTGCTGACTTAACGTCTTATTCTTTGTTCACCTCGGCATAACTCTGCATGCGCCAGTTTTCATCGAGAATGCGTACCTCTCCCACCAGAACGATTTGCTGCTGCAGCAAAATATTCTGTGAGGAATTACCAATCATTAACTGAAACGCGCCCGGCTCCACCCGTCGTTTGCCCTGATTGTCAGTGAAATTAAACATATCGACCGGCAGCGTAAAACGCACCTCTGCCGCTTCTCCGGCCCGTAGCCGCAGTTGTTGAAACGCTTTTAGCTCTTTCACCGGCCGTACCAGCGAGGCCTGGAGATCCTGTAAATAGACCTGAACCACTTCCGTCGCATCACGGTTGCCACGGTTGGTGACCCTGAGGGAGAAGGTCACCTCATCGTGCATGGCGAAGGTGGTTTTCGGCAGCATGAGCGCAGAAAAAGCAAAAGTGGAGTAAGTCAGCCCATAGCCAAAGGCGTAGCGTGGAGGAAAATGGAAGGCTACCGGCGTTCCGCTGCTCTTTACTTTATGGTTGTAGAAACAGGGCATGGCGCCGACATTTTGCGGAACCGAGAGCACCAGCTTCCCGCCGGGACTCTGGTTGCCCGTTAAAATATCAGCAATGGCGTAGCCTCCCTCCTGCCCCGGCTGCCACGCCAGCAGATATCCGGCCAGCCTCTTCTCCAGCCCCTGTAAGCTATAGGGACGACCGCTGGTCATCACCACAATGGTTGGCACCCCGGTCTCAACGATCGCCGTCAGTAGCTGTTGCTGTACCCCTGGCAGGTTCAGACTGTCGGTATCGGATCCCTCACCCACCGTGCCGCTTTGAAACAGCCCCGACAGGTCGCCGACAAAGCAGAGCGCATACTGCGCCGCACGCGCTGCCTCCACCGCGCTGGCAATCAGGGATTCATCCTGCGACACCGGCGATGAGGTTGACGCTTTGCCTACGTCGCCGGGGAAGACCGGCGTCCCGGCGGCGCGCTGCGTCAAAATATGGCACCCCTTTTGATAGAGGATCCGGCAGTCGGGCAGCGCCTCGCGCAGCGCCGCCAGCGGTGTCACCACCTGAGCGGTCTTCACCTGCGCATCGCTTAAAATCAGATGGACCGGGAAGCTATAGCCGGAGAGCAGCGCCAGCGGATCGTCCGCCGTTGGGCCGATTACCGCAATCGACCTGAGATGCTGCCGCTGCAGCGGAAGCGTGCCGTCATTCTCCAGTAGGGTGATGGATTCAACCGCTACCTGACGGGCGAGACGCCGCGCCTGCGGCGATTGAAAGTCAGGCTGCGGGCTGGCAATCAGCGGGCGATCGAACAGGCCGGTTCGGAACTTCTCAGTGAGGATCCTGCCGACAATGCTATCAACGGTCGCCTCGTCGATCAGGCCGCGCGCCAGTGCCTCCTTCAGCGACGCCGCGCAGTCATCTTTGGGCAACTCAATATCCAGCCCGGCGTTAAAGGCGCTGGCCGCTGATTCGGCCCGGTCAGCCGTCACCCCGTGGTGCTGATGCAGCAGGCTGATGCCGCCATAATCCGCCACTATCAGGCCGTCAAATCCCCAGCGCTGACGTAGTACCTCGTTGAGCAGGAAGGCATCATTATGACAGGGCTGATTATCAATATCGTGATAGGCGGGCATCACCGACCCGGCATCTGCCAGCTTTACCGCCATCTCAAAGGGCAGCAGAAAAATATCGTTCAGCTCTTTAAAGCCGAGATGGACCGGCGCGTGATTGCGCGCGCCCTCGCTAAAGGAGTGCGCCACATAGTGCTTAAGGGTGGCCAGCAGATCGCGTTTTTCCCCCTGCAGTCCCTGCACATAGGCGACCGCCATCATGCCGACCAGATAGGGATCTTCCCCGAAGGTCTCTTCGGTGCGCCCCCAGCGAATATCGCGCGATACATCCAGTACCGGCGCCAGTCCCTGGCGGCAGCCGATGCTGCGCGCCTCCCTGCCGATACAGGCGGCCATCGACTTGATCAAGTCGGGATTCCAGGTGGCGGCCATATTCAGCGAGGCGGGGAACAGCGTCGCGCCCAGGCACATCAGCCCTGTCAGGCACTCCTCGTGGAACATCGCCGGAATACCAAAGCGCCCAGCGGTGATAATGCGCCGCTGCAGCGCATTGAAACAGGCGATCCCCGCGGCGGCATCGATAATGCCGCTGCCGAAAGGCCGCGTAATTTGCCCTACCCCCAGCGCGATCTTCTCCTCAAAGGAGGCCTTCGCCATGCGGTGGCTAAAGGCATCGCTCGCATCCTGACGCTCACTCACCTCGCCATTTTCGGCAACAACCAGCCACCAGCTGTGCATCTGCGCCAGCTTCTCTTCCAGCGTCATCTGGCTGAGCAGGCTCTGCACACGTGCCGCCACCGGCAGTGATGGGTTCTGATAATTAGCATCCATTAATCACCTCTGTCTGACAGAAAATAAGCTCTCCGCTTATTCAGTTTTCGCTTGCTGACAACAAGGCGGATCGGCGGGTTTATCATCCTTCCAGACCTTCTCATAGCTGACCCCTGTCAGGCTCTCAATGATGGTTCGCGTTTCCGGGGTGACGCTGGATTTATCACCCTTGCTCTCTTTCAGCCGGGCAATCTCATTCAGCAAAACCTGATGCGTATGCCTGTCCAGCCTGAAGCGCGAGGCCACAATCAGGGCGAGCAGCAGGAGCCCGATTGAGCCGAAGCAGACAATCGCGGTAATGGCATCAACCGCCGATTCAGGCTGGATTTTGGCGCCGGTAACAAATCCGTTCATTTCAAGCAGGATGCCCACCACCAGCGCCGTTCCCCCCAGGGTGCTTTTTCTGACAAAGGTCATCATCCCGGCGAAAGTCCCTTCACGCCGCTGTCTGGTCATGATTTCATCAACGTCGGGAATAAAGGGATAGATATTCCATGACAGGTAGACATAGCCGCCTTTAAAGAGCTGATAGATAAAGGCGACAGCATATAAGGCCGGCACCATCCAGACGGGCTGGTAGAAATAGAAGGCGGTAAAGGCCAGCATACAGAGCATAACGATCAGATAGCAGAGCTGCAGCAGCCTGGCAGGTTTAAAGCGGATAAAGCCCCAGGCAAAGGTTGCGGTTCCCCAGCCAAAACAGAAAATTCCCACCGACATCAGATTAGCGGCCAGGGTGGCGCTCTGATGAAGCGCAAAGATGATGTAGAAGGCAAAGACGGAGCTCAGTAAATCCATCGCCGTGAACGACAGGATATACATCAGCAGATGCTGTCTGAAGGCTTTTACTTTCAGGCTGGTAAACATCCCCCTGACAATGTCCGTGAGGATGGTTCGGCAGGATTTGCGCGGCGTTGCGGTCGGGAGTGGCGGCTCCGCCTCGCGTTCCCAGGTGGTGAACCAGGTAATCATCACCATGATCATCGACAGCAGGGTGAATAACGTCCCGTTAATAAAAAAGACCCAGGTTGAGTCATGTCCCAGCCAGTTAAATAACTGTCCGGGAATAAAGGTCGCTAGCGATGTGCCCACGCCCGAGGCGATAATTCTGGCCGCCGACAGTCGGGTTCGTTCCTTATAATCGCTGGTCATTTCAGAGGCAATGGCTTCATAGGGAATAATAATCATAGCCGCCACCACTTCCATCATCAGGTAAGTCGCCAGATAATAGAAGTAGTTCATATTATTCACCCACATCAGGGCATAAACCAGCAGCAGCGGACAGCTCATCAGCAGAAACGATCGCCGACGACCAAATCGCCTGCCGATGCGCGTATTACCGATATTATCAGTGATATATCCCACCAGCGGACTGATAAAGGTATCCAGTATCCTTGCAATAAAAAGTATCGACCCTGCTTCAATTGGGCTTAATCCACAGTAGGTCACGTAGAAATACATTAACCATGCACCAATGACTGCAAAGGCACCGCCACCAAATATATCCGTGACGCCATATCCTATGTAATTCTTTATTGTTAAAGTACGAGACTCTTTCATTGTAGGCTCCATGCGGTAAGCGCGGGAACAGTCTCCCGTTACTGTCAGTTTTTTTTATTTATAGATTTCCCTGCCTTGATTATCTTCAATGCCTGACTTGCGGTAAAAATAGGTATTAATCCGGTCGCGCCACTCAACGGCATTATTTCGCTGTCTTGCCAGACGTTCGGCAACGCTGTTATATATTTCAGCGGGGAGCAGACTGGCCAGCGTTTCCCAGCGCCGAATATAATCCTCTACCGCTTCGACGCCGGCAAAATGGGTATCATAAATATGCTGAATAACGGTTTTGCCGCTCTTTAGCGGCTGGTCATAGCGCAGGAAGTGGAAGAAAAGAATTAATTCATCAGGGCAGCGCTGGGGATCGTCGTAACAGCGGCCGTTTGCGCTGGCATACTGCGAGACAAAGCCGGTGCCGGTTGCTGAGGTGCGATCGACCCCCAGCCCGTTGCGATCGGCATAGTGGTAGGTTCCCCAGAGATCGTACTCATAGCCATCGACATTTGGGCCGTAGTGGTGATGGGGATTGACCATCCAGCCCACGCCCAGCGGCGCACTGTAGTTCTCATAGGTCTCGCCGCTGGTGAGCAGCAGATAGCTGACCGTGTCGGTCACCTGCGGGTGCATACCAAAGCTAAGCTGGCTCCACTCGCGCGCCAGTTCTTCCGCCTCTCTTGTCGGGTTCCAGAGCAGCGCGCCGTAGCCGTAAAGATTGGCCTGGGCGAGCACATGGCCCGTCCAGCACCTGTCGTCGCCAACGTTAACCACGGCGGTGACGCCGGCAAAAGGCGTGTCGTGCATACGGCCACACACCAGATCCTCAATGGTTGAGGGGCCAGCGGTGAGATGGGTATCAAACGCCAGGATGGTTTTCCACTGCGGCACCAGCCAGAAGAGATCGATCTGCTGACCGGTATACTCCTGGGTAATTTGCAGCTCCAGCACCTGACTGGTGCGCGGCATGGCCCCCAGCAGCGGAGAAACCGGCTCCCGCACCTGAAAATCCATCGGGCCATTTTTGATTTGCAGAATAACGTTATCGCGGAACTGGCCGTCAAGCGGCGCAAAATGGTCCCAGGCCGCACGGGCGCGGTCGGTTTTGCGGTCGCGCCAGTTTTGCCGACAGTTATAGACAAAGCAGCGCCAGAAAACCACGCCGCCGTGGGGAGCCAGCGCCTCACCTAACATATTGGCCCCCTCGGCGTGGCTACGCCCGTAGCTAAAGGGGCCGGGACGGTGCTCCGAGTCCGCCTTAACCACCACACCCCCTAAGTCTGGAATATCCTGATAGAGCGCATCGAAGCAGTCGCGCCACCACCTTTTCACCTGCCGATCCAGTGGATCGGCTGTTTTTAGCCCGCCCAGCTCTATGGGACTGGCGTAATTCACCGACAGATAGACGCGGATACCCCATGCGCGAAACAGATTACAGAGATGAATTAAATCTTGCCTGAATGCCTGGGTAATTAATCGCGTCTCAACCTGATGAACGTTAACATTATTTATCGTCAGTGCATTGATGCCGATACTCGCCAGCAGGCGGGCATAGCGAATAATTTTTTCATCATGCTGAATAAATTTATTGTCGGCAAAAAAGAACGAATGGCCAGCGTAGCCGCGTTCAATGGTGCCATCCATATTATCCCAGTGATTAATCATCCTGATATTGATGGCGGGCGATTCACTGATGCGTAGCCCCGGAGAAAAATCCCGCAGGCGTAGCCGCTTAAGCAGATAAAACCAGCCATACAGCAGCCCACTGTGATCGCCGGCGGCAATAATAATTTGCTGTTCGCTATAGTGCAGCTCAAAGCTGCCAGGGATGGTTTCTTTATCGTGCAGACGGAATATCAGCGCCAGCCCGTCAGGATGAAAAGCGCTAAAGCCGCACATTACTTCGTTTTTAAGATTTAACAGCAGCGCGGATTCAACGCAGGGAAAAGTAATGCTGTTAACCGCTAATCCCCTCTCTGAAAATAATTCGCCAGCCTGCGCCTCATTTACTAACCAGCATAAAGAATCCTGTGCTTTTTCCATTGTCATTTGATTATTCCTCTGGCTTTTCCTTGCTGTGTTATGCGGCATTCACAGACGGCACAGCAATTACTTTTTTTAAAGAGGCTTTCTGTTTCTTAACAACTGTGAATCAGATCACTGGCGAGAATGAACAATTATTCCGTCAGGAGCGAAATAAATGATAAATAAGGCAACGCGCGCCGACACAGGCCGCTGCGCCTCTGCTTACTCTCTGCCTGCGCAAAAGAGACAGGCGCTAACAGGCTGTAAAAGAAATGCAGCTGACCGGCTGTTTCGTATGATCCCGATCAACGCCTGTGCGGGTAAAAACGGGCCTAATGCTGTGGGTCATCCGGGTACCTCTTAATAGGTAGGCGTTATTTGCTGCCACAACCTCTCACTGTTACCGAAAAAAAAGATGAACACGCAACCAGCTTTACTCTGCTCGCACCACCCGACAGATAACCGGTCTCTAAACAGGTTAACGCCTTCACGACGCTCATCGTCCTCCCTGGCAGGATACATAAGGCGGCTGCTGGCGCTTATTCCCCACGGCCACCGCTGGCAGGAGATCGCTATTGAACGTCAGTGGGCGGTTGCACCCAACGGCAGATATTATTTCTCGACCTATGTTTCAGCACGCTGCAAGGGGTGCGGTGAGGCGATTCATCGCGTCTACTACCGCGATATCAGCGATCAACAGGCGCGTCGCTGGCTGGGATAACAGCGCTGACCCGGCTGGCTGAGGTTTGAACAGGGTTAACATATAGTTATCATTTTGTTAGCATGATAATTATCCTCTCTCGATCAGACACGCGCTATGCCACCGCTGCTGGAAAGCTTAAGCCATCAAATTTATCTGTCAGGTCCACTCTTTATTCTGATCCTGCTGGGGTATTGCCTGACGCGGCTGGGGAAATGGCCCGCCAGCATCAGCGAAGGCATGAACCGCTTTGTCTTCAACGTCGCCCTGCCCTGTATGCTGTTTCGCGTTATGAGCGACTTCTATAAAAGCCCGCCGGTAGATGTGCGGCTGCTGCTGGCTTTTTTTGGCAGCTGTCTGCTGATCTTTATTCTCGGCCGCCTGCTGGCGGCGCGCCTGTTTAAGCTCGACGGCGTGGCGGGAACGGTTTTTGCGCTCGGCGGCATCTTCTCTAACAACGTGATGCTGGGTATTCCGGTGGCGACGGTGCTGCTTGGCCCGCAGGCGCTGCCGTCGGTGGCGCTGGTGCTGGTGTTCAACAGCCTGATCCTCTGGACGCTGCTGACGCTCTCGGTAGAGTGGGCAAAGCAGGGTAGCTTCTCGCTGAAAGGTATCGGTCATACCCTGCTCAGCGTGGCGAAGAATCCGCTGATTATCGGTATTCTCAGCGGCACCGCCTGGAGTTTTCTGCAGCAGCCGCTGCCGTCGATCGCGGCGGAGCCGCTGCGTATGCTGGCCTCAATAGCCGCGCCGCTCTCGCTGATTACGCTCGGTATGAGCCTGGCGCACTATCGCGTGCGCGACGGGCTGCGCGAAAGCTACACCATCTGTTTGCTTAAGCTGGTTTTGCAGCCGATGACGGTCTGGGCAATCGCCTGGCTGGTTAAGCTGCCGCCGCTGGAGAGCCGCGTGGTGGTGCTGCTGGGATCGATGGCGGTCGGCATTAACGTCTACCTGATGTCGCAAAAGTTCAACGTGCTGACCGGCCCGGCGGCGGCCAGTATGCTCTTCTCTACGCTGTTTGCGGCGGTAACCACGCCACTGTGGATGATGCTGATGTCGCTGGCGGGCTATTAAAAAAAAGGCCCCGAGACAGCAGTCCCGGGGCCGTTGCGTGGCTATCGCAAAAAATTATTCAGCCGGTTTGGTGCGAATCAGATAATCAAACGCGCTCAGAGAGGCTTTCGCGCCTTCGCCGCTGGCGATAATGATCTGCTTGTACGGCACCGTGGTGCAGTCGCCCGCCGCGAAGACCCCTTTCAGGCTGGTTTCGCATTTAGCATCAATCAGGATCTCGCCCATTTTATTGCGCTCCACCGCGCCTTCCAGCCAGGTGGTGTTCGGCAGCAGACCGATCTGCACGAAGATACCGCTCAGCGCGATATCGTGCGCCGTCTGGTTATTGCGATCGATATAGGCCAGCCCGGTCACCTTGCTGCCGTCGCCTTTCACTTCCGTGGTCTGCGCGTTGAGGATCACATCGACGTTTTTCAGGCTGCGCAGCTTGTTCTGCAGCACCTGATCGGCGCGCATTTCGCCCGCGAACTCCAGCAGGGTCACATGCTCAACGATGCCTGCCAGGTCGATAGCCGCTTCAACGCCGGAGTTGCCGCCGCCGATTACCGCGACGCGCTTGCCTTTAAACAGCGGGCCGTCGCAGTGCGGGCAGTAGGTCACGCCTTTGGTGCGATACTGCTCTTCGCCCGGTACGCCCATGTTGCGCCAGCGTGCGCCGGTAGCGATGATAATGCTGCGTGATTTCAGCACCGCGCCTGAAGCGGTTTCAATAGCGTGCAGACCGCCCTCTTTCGCCGCCGGGATCAGCTTGATGGCGCTCTGGGTATCGATCACATCAACGTCATAGTCGTCAACGTGGGCGCGCAGTGAGCCAGCCAGCTTCGCGCCTTCGGTTTTCTGCACGGAGATGTAGTTTTCAATATCGACGGTGTCGAGCACCTGGCCGCCGAAACGCTCGCCCATCAGGCCAGTACGGATGCCTTTACGCGCCGAGTAGATCGCCGCCGCCGCGCCTGCCGGGCCGCTGCCGACGATCAGCACTTCATAGGCGTCGCGCTTGTTCAGCTCTTCTGCCGCGCGCTTGTCGGCGTTAGTGTCGACCTTGCCGACGATCTCAGCGAGGCTCATGCGGCCCTGACCGAACTCTTTGCCGTTCAGGTAAACCGCCGGCACGCCCATCACGTTGCGCTCGGTAATTTCATTCTGGAACATGCCGCCGTCAATCGCCGTATGCGAGACGCGCGGATTGATAATCGCCATCAGGTTCAGCGCCTGCACAACGTCAGGGCAGTTGTGGCATGACAGCGAATAGTAAGTTTCGAAATGGAGGTCGCTATCCAGCGACGCAACCTGATCCAGCAGGCTCTGCGTCTCTTTCGACGGATGACCGCCGGTCTGCAGCAGCGCCAGCACCAGAGAGGTAAATTCGTGACCCATCGGCGAACCGGCAAAGCGCGGGCCGCTGTGCGAGCCAGGGTTAGCGATCAGAAAAGAGGGTTTCCGTACCGGACGATCGTTCTCTTCGCGGAAGCTGACTTTTTCAGACAGGCTTGCGATATCCACCAGCAAATCACGAATTTCCGCTGATTTGGCGCCATCGTCCAGGGTGGCGATCAACTCAACAGGCTTGGTTAATTTCTCAAGGTAGGCCTTGAGCTGGGTTTTTAAGTTAGTGTCGAGCATAGTGAGTTCCTGTCAGAAGAAATCGGGTGCCGCAGCACCCGATTAGAGAAAGATCGAAAAGCGGCAGGGAAATTAGATTTTGCCAACCAGGTCCAGAGACGGAGCCAGGGTTGCGTCGCCTTCTTTCCATTTAGCCGGGCAAACTTCGCCTGGGTGAGAAGCAACGTACTGTGCCGCTTTCACTTTACGCAGCAGGTCAGACGCGTCGCGGCCGATACCTTCAGCGGTGATTTCGATCGCCTGGATGATGCCTTCCGGGTCAACGATGAACGTACCGCGGTCAGCCAGGCCTTCAGCTTCGCGCATGATTTCGAAGTTGCGGGTCAGCGCGCCAGTCGGGTCGCCAATCATGGCGTACTGGATTTTCGCGATGGTTTCAGAAGAACCGTGCCAGGCTTTGTGGGTAAAGTGGGTGTCGGTAGAAACAGAGTAGATATCTACGCCCAGTTTCTGGAATTCTTCATAGTGGTCAGCCACATCACCCAGTTCGGTCGGGCATACGAAGGTGAAGTCAGCCGGATAAAAGAAGAACACACTCCATTTACCTTCAACGTCTTTCTCAGTTACGTCAATGAATTCGCCGTTTTTAAACGCAGTGTTTTTAAACGGTTTGATTTTGGTATTAATGATAGACATCTGAAGTCCTCCGCTAAAAGATGTGATGTACGTTACAAAATTTTCGGGCCAACTTCTAATATGCAGTCGTTATCAATCAGATAAACGAAAGCTATCAAACGCGGCAAGCCGCACCGCTATTGACGCCGCCCCGGCATTCTACACGCAAAGCACCTTGATTTAACGCGGTTTATCTTTTCGTCGTAGACCTGCTAGTTTTGTAGAGACGCTTAATAATAACGAGCCAGCGCCTCTCTCCCGTTTGCGGATATGGCCGGCATGCTGATTGCCGTTAAGGGAGTTTACCGTGCAGATACGTTCTTATACCGAAGCCGATCGTCCATTCCTGCGCACGCTGTTCCTGGCCGCGCGCCGCCATAACTGGCGCTGGCTCGACGACAGCCACTGGCAGCTGGAAGATTTCGACAGCGTGATTCTGGGCGAGACCGTCTGGGTGGCCGAGCTGGATGGCCATCGCGTCGGCTTTGCCGGCGTGCTGGAAAATGACAATTTCCTTCACAGCCTCTATGTCGATCCCGCCTGGCAGGGCCGCGGCGTTGGCAGCGCGCTGCTGGAGAGAGTCCAGGCGCGCTTTACCAGCACCGGCGCGCTAAAGTGCCTGCTGATGAACAAGGCGGCGCAGGCGTTCTATTTAAAGCACGGCTGGAAGATCATCGCGCAGGGCGAGAGCGAGCAGGGAAAATATGTGCTGATGCACTTTCCGCTGGCGTCCTGAGGTGACGCCAGCGGCACAGGATTTTACAGCGCGCGGAAGGCGATATCGCCGGGGATCACTTCCCCCTGCCAGTAGAGGCGCGACGCGACGCGGCCCGCCAGCTGGCGATAGAGCGCGGTAAACTCGCTCTCCGGTCGGCGGATCACCGTCGGCTCGCCGTCGTCCAGATCTTCACGCAGGTTAATATGCAGCGGCAGCTGCGCCAGCAGCTGCGTCTGATAGTCCGCCACCAGCTTTTCCGCGCCGCCGGTGCCGAAGATCGGCTCATGGAAACCGCAGTGGCTGCAGATATGCAGGCTCATATTTTCCACCACGCCCAGCACCGGCACGTTGACCTTCTCAAACATCACCATGCCTTTGCGCGCGTCGATCAGCGCAATATCCTGCGGGGTGGTCACGACAATCGCGCCGGTCACCGGCACGCTCTGCGCCAGCGTCAGCTGGATGTCGCCGGTGCCCGGCGGCATATCAAGCACCAGATAGTCGAGATCGGGCCAGAGGGTTTCGTTGAGCAGCTGCATCAGCGCCTTGCTCGCCATCGGGCCGCGCCACACCATCGCATTATCGTCGGTAACCAGATAGCCGATAGAGTTGGTGGCGAGGCCGTGCGCCATAATCGGCGCCATATGGGTGCCGTCCGGCGAGGTGGGACGCTCATGCTCGGTGCCCAGCATGTTGGGCACCGAGGGGCCGTAGATATCCGCGTCGAGGATGCCGACGCGCGCCCCTTCCGCCGCCAGCGCCAGCGCCATATTGACGGCGGTGCTCGACTTGCCGACGCCGCCCTTGCCGGAGCTGACGGCAATAATGTTTTTCACGCCGTTAACGCCGGGCTGGCCTTTGACGCGCTTCAGGGTGGCGATATCGTGACGCAGCCGCCAGTCGATCGCCTCGCTGCCGGTCAGGCGCAGCAGCTCAGCGCTGGCCTGCGCCTTTAGCTCTTCAAACGCGCTCGCCCAGGCGAACGGCATGCAGAGTTCGATATGCAGCTTGCCGTCCAGCAGCGCCACATGATGCAGCGCTTTCAGCGCGGTAAGATTGCGTTCGAGGGTCGGATGCTGAAAGCCGCTGAGTACGCCCATTACCACGGCGCGCAAGGCTTCAGGTGAATGTGATGTCTGGGATTGTGCTGTCATCCCCACTCCTTGTTATTTTTTCTGTCGCTGGGTTCAGCGGTATCACAACAATGATATCAGATGTCGGCGCGGTAGACGCCAGACCCGCCCTTGTGTTTACGCCCGCCAGGGCATGAGTTACCATCTAAGCCCGTTTTTTCAATCAACAGAAAGCTACGCAAACTATGACTCAAGTCGCTAAAAAAATAATGGTAACGTGCGCCCTGCCGTACGCGAACGGATCAATCCATCTCGGCCACATGCTCGAGCATATCCAGGCAGACATTTGGGTGCGTTACCAGCGAATGCGTGGCAATCAGGTCTATTTCATCTGCGCCGACGACGCGCACGGTACGCCGATCATGCTGAAAGCGCAGCAGTTAGGCATTTCGCCGGAGCAGATGATTGCCGAAATGAGTCAGGAACATCAGGTCGACTTCGCCGGGTTCAACATCAGCTACGACAACTATCACTCGACGCACAGCGATGAGAACCGCGTGCTCTCTGAGCTGATCTACACCCGCCTGAAAGAGAACGGTTTTATTAAGAACCGCACTATTTCGCAGCTTTACGATCTGGAAAAAGGGATGTTCCTGCCGGACCGTTTCGTTAAGGGTACCTGCCCGAAATGCAAATCGCCGGACCAGTATGGCGACAACTGCGAAGTGTGCGGCGCCACCTACAGCCCGACCGAGCTGATCGAGCCGAAGTCGGTGGTATCGGGTGCCACGCCGGAAATGCGCGACTCCGAGCACTTCTTCTTCGATCTGCCGTCGTTCAGCGCCATGCTACAGGCGTGGACCCGTTCCGGCGCGCTGCAGGAGCAGGTGGCCAATAAAATGCAGGAGTGGTTCGAATCTGGCCTGCAGCAGTGGGATATCTCCCGCGACGCGCCCTACTTCGGCTTTGAGATCCCCAACGCGCCGGGCAAATATTTTTACGTCTGGCTGGATGCGCCGATCGGCTATATGGGCGCGTTCAAGAACCTGTGCGACAAGCGCGGCGATATCGATTTCGACGAGTTCTGGAAGAAAGACTCCACCACCGAGCTGTATCACTTTATCGGCAAGGATATCGTCTATTTCCACAGCCTGTTCTGGCCGGCGATGCTGGAAGGCAGCCAGTTCCGCAAGCCCAACAATCTGTTCGTACACGGCTATGTGACGGTAAACGGCGCCAAGATGTCTAAGTCGCGCGGCACCTTTATTAAGGCGAGCACCTGGCTGCAGCATCTGGACGCCGACAGCCTGCGCTACTACTACGCCGCCAAGCTCTCTTCGCGCATCGACGATATCGACCTGAATCTGGAAGATTTCGTGCAGCGCGTCAACGCCGATATCGTCAACAAGGTGGTGAACCTGGCGTCGCGCAACGCTGGCTTCCTGACCAAGCGCTTTAACGGCCAGCTTTCAGCCGAGCTGGCGGATCCGGCGCTCTACCAGACCTTTGTTGAGGCCTCTGACAAGATTGGCGACGCCTGGGCGAGCCGCGAGTACAGCCGCGCCATTCGCGAAATTATGGCGCTGGCCGATCTGGCTAACCGCTATGTGGATGAGCAGGCGCCGTGGGTAGTGGCGAAAGAAGAAGGCCGCGACGCCGATCTGCAGGCGATCTGCTCGATGGGCATTAACCTGTTCCGCGTGCTGATGACCTGGCTGAAGCCGGTGCTGCCGAGCCTGAGCGAGCGCGCCGAAGCCTTCCTTAATAGCGAGCTGAGCTGGGATGCGATTGCGCAGCCGCTGCTTAACCACCAGGTTGCGCCGTTTAAGGCACTGTATGGACGTATTGAAATGACCAAAGTTAATGCGCTGATTGAAGCGTCAAAAGAGGACGCGGCTGCCGCCAGTAAACCGGCCACCGGCCCGCTGGCGGATGCGCCGATTGGCGATACCATTACCATCGACGACTTTGCGAAGGTCGATATGCGCGTAGCGCTGATCGAAAACGCCGAGCTGGTAGAGGGTTCCGATAAGCTGCTGCGCCTGCAGCTCGATCTGGGCGGCGAGAAGCGCCAGATTTTCTCTGGTATTCGCGCGGCCTATCCGGATCCGTCGGTGCTGATCGGCAAGATGACCATTATTGTTGCTAACCTTGCGCCGCGTAAGATGCGCTTCGGCGTCTCGGAAGGCATGGTGCTCTCTGCTGGCCCTGGCGGGAAGGATCTGTTTGTGCTCTCCGTTGACAGCGGCGCGCAGCCGGGCATGCCGGTTAAGTAAAGGGCGCAGGCGGGGATTGAGGCGGCCTGGAGTCGCCCTGCTGGCCGCACACTTGGGGTCGCCCTGCTGGCCGCACAATAGTTCAAGAGTGGGTGACCTGGACCGAAGAGCAAAGCGTCACGCGACAGGATGTCGCGTGCCGAGCGCGCAGGGATGCCTTGAGCGACTTTGCGATCGGTCCAGGTCACCCGCGACCGGCACCCTAGTTAAAGCCCAGGGCGACAGCAATGTCGCCCTTTTTTATGCTTTGTCGCGTATGATGTTGTGCAGTAAAAACAGGAGCCTGCTATGTCCACTCTGCTCTCTCTGTGCTGGCGCTACGTGCGCGCCTTCGTCATCATCTATCTCTGCCTCTATGCGGGCAACGCCATCGCCCTGCTGCTGCCGATCACCATTCCCGGCAGTATCCTCGGCATGCTGACGCTGTTCGCGCTGCTGGCGACGCAAATCCTGCCGGTGGACTGGGTAAAGCCAGGCTGCCATCTGCTGATCCGCTATATGGCGCTGCTGTTTGTGCCCATCAGCGTCGGCATCATCAACTACACCGACGTACTGAGCGCGCAGTTCGGTCCCATCGTGGTCTCTGTTGTCATCAGCACCTTCCTGGTGCTGACGATTGTCGGCTGGAGCGCCCATAAAATTCATACGCGCAGCGTGCAGGAGAAGCCGAGTGAGTGACATCTGGTGGTCGCTGCCGCTGAGCGTCGGCGCCTTTATGCTGGCGCGCCGCCTGGCGGCGAAGCTGAAAATCTCGATAATCAATCCGCTGCTGGTGTCGATGGCGATCATTATCCCGCTGCTGCTGGTGCTGCAGATCCCCTACGCGCGCTATTTCGCCGGCAGCCAGATCCTTAACCAGCTGCTGCAGCCGGCGGTGGTGGCGCTGGCGCTGCCGCTCTATGAGCAGATGCATCAAATTCGCGCGCGCTGGAAATCGCTGATCGGCGTCTGCTTTATCGGCAGCCTCACGGCGATGGTCTCCGGCACCGCTATCGCGCTGTGGATGGGCGCGACGCCAGAAATCGCCGCCACTATTCTGCCCAAATCGGTCACCACGCCCATCGCCATGGCGGTCTCCGCCTCGCTGCACGGCATTCCCGCCATCAGCGCTATCTGCGTGCTGATTGCCGGCGTGCTCGGCGCGGTCTTCGGCCATATGGTGCTGAACCTGCTGGGGGTAAAAACCCGCGCGGCGCGCGGGCTGGCGATCGGCAATGCGTCACACGCGCTCGGCACCGCGCGCGCGGCGGAGGTGGATTATCAGGAGGGGGCGTTCAGCTCGCTGGCGCTGGTGCTGTGCGGCATTATCACCTCGCTGCTGGCGCCCTTTATTTTTCCGCTGCTGCTGCACGCTCTTGGGTAAAACTTTGCGATAGATCTCGCAAAGTTGAAACGATGCAAATCTGTTGCATTGTCAGAGCGATACAGATCACATATAACCCCTCTGGCGGCAATGGGCCGCCTGATATTGACGAGGCTATCATGCATCCACGTTTCACCTCCGCCTTCGACGCGCTGCCCGCTGCTCTGCAAAGCGCCCTGCGTCCGGTTCTTGACGATGCGCAGTTTAAGGCGGCGCTGACGCCGGAGCAGGTCGCGTCGCTGATGCAGCAGACCCGGCTGGATGCCGACGCGCTGGCGCTGGCGCTGCTGCCGCTGGCGGCGGCCTGCGCGGTCGCGCCGGTCTCGCGCTTCAACGTCGGCGCCGTGGCGCGCGGCGTCAGCGGTTACTGGTACTTCGGTGCCAATATGGAGTTCGCAGGCGTGGCGCTGCAGCAGACGATCCACGCCGAACAGAGCGCCATCGCGCACGCCTGGCTGCGCGGCGAGCAGCGCCTGGAGGCCGTCACCGTCAACTACACGCCGTGCGGCCACTGCCGCCAGTTTATGAACGAACTCAACAGCGGCACCGAACTGCGCATCAGCCTGCCGGGCCGCGGCGTCAGCACCCTGGCTGACTACCTGCCCGACGCCTTCGGCCCGCGCGATCTGAACATTACTACCCTGCTGCTGGATAGCGTGGATCACGGCTATCAGGCGGACGGCGACGCGCTCGCTCAGGCGGCAGTCGCGGCGGCCAACCAGAGCCATGCGCCCTACAGCGGCTCGCACAGCGGCATTGCGCTGCGCACCGCGAGCGGCGTGACGGTCACCGGACGCTACGCCGAGAACGCCGCCTTTAACCCGAGCCTGCCGCCGCTTCAGGCAGCGCTGATCCTGCTGAATATGCAGGGGGAAGCCTGCGAAAGCATCGAGGCAGTCGCGCTGGCCGAAGTGGAAAACGCTACGCTGGCTCAGTTCGCCGCCACTCAGGCGACCCTGGCCGCGCTGGGGTGCGAGCAGCTGGTCCGCGTGACGCTGCGCAAAGGCTGAGGCACAGCACACGCTTTCCAACACTTCCGATATCTTTTATTTACAAAAGCTGTACATCGGCGAGAAATTTCATAGGATCGTGCGCCAGCAACACAAAAAAAGAACGACTGGCGTCTGAGCTTTGCCAGACAACACCGCAACCGGAGCATCAATTCATGGAACATGAGTACGAAAGTAAGCGTCCGCTGTATATCCCCTACGCTGGCCCGATCCTGCTGGAATTTCCCCTGCTGAACAAAGGCAGCGCCTTCTCACTGGAAGAGCGCAACGAATTTAACCTCAACGGCCTGCTACCGGAAGCGGTTGAGAGCATTGAAGAGCAGGCAGAGCGCGCCTGGCGTCAGTTCCAGGACTTTAAAAACAATAACGATAAGCACGTCTACCTGCGCAATATTCAGGACACCAACGAAACCCTTTTCTATCGCCTGCTCGACAACCATCTCGAAGAGATGATGCCGATTATCTATACCCCGACCGTCGGCGCAGCCTGCGAACACTTTTCCGAGATCTACCGTCGCGCGCGCGGCGTCTTTATCTCTTATCCGAACCGCGCCCATATCGAAGATATGCTGCAAAACGCCACCAAGCAGAACGTGAAGGTGATTGTGGTCACCGACGGCGAGCGCATTCTCGGCCTTGGCGATTTGGGCATCGGCGGCATGGGTATTCCTATCGGCAAGCTGTCGCTCTATACCGCCTGCGGCGGCATCTCCCCGGCCTATACGCTGCCGGTGGTGCTGGACGCCGGCACCAACAATCAGCAGCTGCTTAACGATCCGCTCTATATGGGCTGGCGTCATCCGCGCATCACCGGCGAAGAGTACGACGCCTTCGTTAATGACTTTATCCAGGCGGTAAAACGCCGCTGGCCGAACGTGCTGCTGCAGTTTGAAGACTTCGCGCAGAAAAACGCCATGCCGCTGCTGCAGCGCTATCGCGACGAAATTTGCTGCTTTAACGACGATATTCAGGGCACCGCCGCCGTGACCGTCGGCACGCTGATTGCCGCCAGCCGCGCCGCAGGCAGCCGCCTGTGCGAGCAGAAGGTGGTGTTCCTCGGCGCAGGCTCTGCCGGATGCGGCATCGCCGAGCAGATTATCTCGCAGATGAAATCGGAAGGCCTGAGCGACGAAGAGGCGCGCGCCCGCGTGCTGATGGTTGACCGCTTCGGCCTGCTGACCGATAAACTGCCGAACCTGCTCGACTTCCAGAGCAAGCTGGTGCAGAAGAGCGAGAACCTGAAAGAGTGGGATACCGCCAGCGATGCTATCTCGCTGCTGGACGTAGTGCGCAACGCCCGTCCCGATATTCTTATCGGCGTTTCCGGCCAGCCGGGCCTGTTTACCGAAGAGATTATCCGCGAGATGCACAAGCACTGCGCGCGCCCTATCGTTATGCCGCTCTCAAACCCGACGTCGCGCGTGGAAGCAACCCCGGCGGATATTATCGCCTGGACCGACGGCGCGGCGCTGGTCGCGACCGGCAGCCCCTTCTCGCCGGTAAGCTGGAAAGGCAAAGTCTACCCGATCGCCCAGTGCAACAACTCCTATATCTTCCCTGGCATCGGGCTGGGGGTGATCGCCTCCGGCGCGACGCGCGTCACCGACTCAATGCTGATGACGGCAAGCCGCGCGCTGGCCGACTGCTCGCCGCTGGTAAACGAAGGCGAAGGCCCGGTGCTGCCGGAGATCAAAGATATTCAGGGCGTGTCGAAAATCATCGCCATGGAAGTGGGTAAAGCCGCCCAGCTGGCGGGCGTTGCGGTGGTGACGTCGGAAGATGTGCTGTCACAGGCGGTGGCCAATAATTTCTGGCTGCCGCAGTACCGCCACTATCGCCGCACCTCAATCTGACAACCGGTCGCCGGGCCGCTTCAGGCCCGGCAACCGTGCAAAAATCCATCAGCCAACCGGCGGTGCCTTGCTTCGCAACCGCTCCTCAAGTAGCCTTGATGCACCCTTTTTTCCTGACTCCGAGCGCTCACGCGTATGTTGAAACGCGTTTTTATTGGTCTCTTATTCATCATCTTACTGGTGGTGGCGACCGCGCTCGGCCTGGATCGCTGGATCAGCTGGAAAACCGCCCCCTATATTTATGAAGATGTCGCCTCGCTGCCGCATCGTCAGGTTGGCGTGGTCCTGGGTACCGCGAAGTATTACCGCACCGGCGTCTACAATCAGTACTACCTCTATCGCATTCAGGGCGCACTGAACGCCTATAACAGCGGCAAGGTTAACTATCTGCTGCTGAGCGGCGACAACGCCATGAGCAGCTATAACGAGCCCATGACCATGCGCCGCGATCTGATCAAAGCCGGCGTCGATCCGCAGGATATCGTGCTGGACTACGCCGGTTTCCGCACCCTCGACTCTATCGTGCGCACGCGCAAAGTGTTCGACACCAACGACTTTATTATTATTACCCAGCGCTTCCACTGCGAGCGCGCGCTGTTTATCGCCCTGCATATGGGGATTCAGGCGCAGTGCTATGCGGTGCCGTCACCAAAAAATATGCTCAGCGTCCGCTTCCGCGAGGTGGGCGCCCGCCTCGGTGCGCTGGCCGATCTCTACGTGATGAAGCGCGAACCGCGCTTCCTGGGTCCGCTGGTGCCGATCCCGGCGGTACATGAGGTGCCGGAAGATGCGCAGAGCTATCCGGCAGTGACGCCGGAGCAGCTGCTGGAAAGCGAGCAGAAAGCGCACAAATAGAAAGAGCTCCGTGCCGTTTCATTCAGGCGGCTCAAAAGCCTGCCTGGTGGGCGACAGGGGATGTGGAGCAAAGCGTCCCGCGCCGCTTCTTACACACACAAGGGGCACCCGCAAACAAAAAGAGCGACCCAAAGGTCGCTCTTCTTCAGTAACGTCTCATCCTTACTTCTTACGAGAATATTTCAGCGAGTCCAGCGCCACGGCGAAGATAATGATGCCGCCCTTGATAATGTACTGCCAGTAAGGGTTCACGCCGATATAGGTCAGACCGTAGTTGATCACGGTAAAGATGATCACACCGGTCACCACGCCCGCTACCGTACCCACGCCGCCCGCAAAGGAGACGCCGCCCACCACGCACGCCGCGATGGCGTCCAGCTCATACATAAAGCCGAGGTTGTTGGTGGCGCTGCCGATACGGCCCGCTTCCAGCATACCGCCGAAGGCGTAAAACACGCCGGAGAGCGCATAGATCAGAATCAGGTTTAAGTTGACGTTAACGCCAGATACCTTCGCCGCTTCCGGGTTACCGCCGATAGCAAAGATATTTTTGCCGAAGCGGGTCTTGTTCCACAGAATCCAGACGAAAACGATGGCGACAATCGCGTAGAAGGTAATGTAGGAGAGCTTGAAGTCGCCAAAGCGCAGGAAGCCCTGAGCAAACTTCGAGAAGCCGCTGTCAAACCCGGCAATCGGCGACGCGCCGACAAAGTCGTAATAGAGCGAGTTGATGCCGTAGACGATAATCATGGTGCCGAGCGTGGTAATAAACGGCGTCACCTTGAGATAGGCGATAATCAGGCCGTTCAGCAGGCCGATCAGACCGCCAATCACGCACACCACCAGAATCACCACCGGAATCGGCACGGTATCCAGCGTCGGAAACACCTTATTGGCGTTATCCATCGCCTGCAGCAGCGTCGCCGCCACCACCGCCGCCAGACCCACCTGACGACCGGCCGAAAGGTCGGTACCCTGCGTAACGATCAGCCCCGCCACGCCCAGCGCGATAATAATACGCACCGAGGACTGGGTAAGAATATTACTCAGGTTCATCAGGCTTAAAAAGGTTGGATCCTGGAAAATAATAATAGCCAGCAAAACCAGCAGAACGACATAAATGCCGCCCTCTTTCAGCCAGGTTAGCGCATTCTTTTTAGTAGTCGCTTTCATGTTAACAGCCCTTGCTTCATTAAAGGTGTAATGACGCTAAACGCAATATTTCGTTCTGCGTGGTTGTCT
The DNA here is from genome assembly GCF_020149765.1 of Pantoea agglomerans. Lineage (NCBI taxonomy): Bacteria > Pseudomonadati > Pseudomonadota > Gammaproteobacteria > Enterobacterales > Erwiniaceae > Pantoea > Pantoea agglomerans. The sequence goes on along the minus strand of NZ_CP083809.1, from coordinate 1,334,483 downwards.
TGGTATCTACAATGCCCGCTACCTGGCCGTTGCTCATTACCAGAATACGATCGGTAATGCCCAGCAGCTCCGGCATCTCAGAGGAGATAATAATGATGCCCTTCTCTTTCTTCGCCAGCTCGGCAATCAGCTGGTAGATTTCGAATTTCGCGCCGACGTCAATACCGCGCGTCGGTTCATCAAGCATCAGTATTTCAGGCTGGGTCAGCAGCCAGCGGCCGATAATTACCTTTTGCTGGTTACCGCCCGAAAGCGATCCAATTTGCGTATGGTGACCCGGCGTTTTTACCCGCATGGCGTCAATAACCCACTGGGTATCGCTTTTCATCCGCTTATTGTCGAGCAGCCCGAGCGTGTTTTTATATTTCTTGATATTGGAGATTAACGAGTTAAACCCGATATCGAGAAAGGCATAAATACCGGTCGAGCGGCGCTCTTCCGTGACCAGCGCGAAACCGTGGTTAATGGCTTCGTTGGCGCTGTGGTTATTAATCGCCTTGCCGTGCAGCTTAATGGTGCCGCTCACCTTCTCGCGAATGCCAAACAGCGTTTCGACGATATCGGTACGCTTGGCGCCCACCAGCCCGGCGATGCCGAGGATCTCCCCTTTGCGCAAATCGAACGAGACGTCGCGAATTGACGGCTGACGCAGCGACGTTAAATGACGTACCTCAAGAATGGTTTCGCCCGGCACGTTGGTTTTGTTGGGAAAGCGCTGGTTCAGGGAACGGCCGACCATCATGGCGATGATCTTATCCATATCCAGCCCTTCCAGCGGCTGGGTGGCGATCCACTGGCCGTCGCGCAGAATAGTGATCTCGTCGCACAGCTGGAAAATCTCCTCCATCTTGTGCGAGATATAAACAATGCCGCAGCCGCGATCTTTCAGCTTGCGAATAATGGTGAACAGATGGTTCACCTCTTTTTCCGTCAGCGAAGAGGTCGGCTCATCCATGATGACGATTTTGGCATCATAGGAGAACGCCTTGGCGATTTCGATCATCTGCATCTGCGAAACAGAGAGCGTCGCCACTTTGTCGCGCGGATCGATATCGATATCCAGCTCGTCGAAAATCGCTTTGGTGTCGCGATACATTTTTTCCTGATCGACGAACGGCCCTTTTTGCGGATAGCGACCCAGCCACATATTGTCCATAACGGTGCGCTGTAAAACCAGGTTCAGCTCCTGGTGCACCATCGAAACGCCGTTTTCCAGCGCCTCTTTGGAACTTTTAAAATCAACTTCCTCACCCTGAAACAGGATGCTCCCCGTATCTTTTTTATAAATACCAAACAGGCATTTTAATAATGTCGATTTACCGGCGCCGTTTTCACCCATCAATGCATGAACGGAGTGAGGCCGCACTTTTAAATTTACATTATCTAAGGCTTTAACCCCTGGAAATGATTTCGAGACGTTCGTCATTTCCAGCAGATATTCACGCTGCGCGGTCGGATTATCACTGGCCATAATTTACCTGGCTAAAAAAAGCGTTGGTCACGTGAAAACAGGGCGCGGCTCAGCCGCGCCCGGACAGGATTACTTCTGGAACTGAGAGAGGTTCTCTTTATCGACCGGCACGTAAGGCACGCGGACGATTTTATCGGTGATCTTATAGCTGGTGCCTTCGGTCGCGGCTTTGCCATCCGCCAGGTTTTTCGCCATATCCAGCGTCGCTTTCGCCTGGTTTTCCGCATCGTTCAGCACGGTGCCCGCCAGCGCGCCCGATTTCACCAGCGCCAGCGCTTCCGGCAGCGCATCGACGCCGAATACCGGAATCGAGGTCTTGTTATGCGCTTTCAGCGCTTCCACCGCGCCCATCGCCATGGCGTCGTTGTTGGCGATCACCACTTCGATTTTGTTAGCGTTCGGGCCGGAGAGCCACGCATCCATCTTGTCTTTCGCCTGAGCGGTATCCCACATCGCGGTATCCATCGCCAGCTGCTGGGTCTTGATGCCGTCCTGATTCAGGGTATCGATAACGTATTTGGTACGCGCTTCGGCATCCGGGTGGCCCGGCTCGCCTTTCAGCAGCACGAACTGAATCTGACCATCTTTGTTCAGGTCCCAGTTCGGCGAGGCTTTCCAGTGCTTCTCAATCAGTTTGCCCTGGATAATGCCGGACTCTTTTGAGTCGGTGCCGACATAGTAGGCCTTGTCGTAGCTGGCCAGCACTTTCGCGTTCGGCTCTTTGTTAAAGAACACCACCGGCACATCGTTGCCGCGCGCTTTATCAATCACCACGGCCGCCGCAGCCGGATCCACCAGGTTAATCGCCAGCGCCTTCACGCCTTTCGCCATCAGCACGTCGATCTGATCGTTCTGTTTGGACTGATCGTTCTGCGAGTCATTCATCAGCAGCTGCACGCCGCCGAGGGTTTTGGCCTCTTTCTCGATGTCTTTGCGAACCATCGACATAAAGTTGTCGTCATATTTGTAGATGGTCACGCCGATACGCGTGTCCGCTGCGTGTGCCGTTGCGCCGAACATCATGCTGGCAACCAAAGCTGTGAGCGTGAAAACCTTCTTATTCATGGTATCTCCGGTTTTTTGCAGGGTAGTACTGGCTCAGGCGCGTCAGGCGCGCAGGAGCTTTCGATAAAATAAGATTCGACGAGTCGCAAAGAGGCGAGTGAAATCGCGCTGCCCCGCTGAAACGCCGTCCAGAAATCTGACTTCCTTGTGCGACAACGCATCCTGAAGATGTGATGAACTTTTTCAACGGGTTGCTGAAACCACGCCAGCTGCGGTTATAACGGCGTTACATAATGTTTCAGTCCGGTAAGACGCTGCCATCATAGTGAGCGGCATGTTAATTAACTGTGAATACAATCACAGATTGAAAACGGTTACATGGCGCTATCGCCTGAATTAGTGACCGACTCCACATTTTGCCGCTGCGCCACGGAATGACGACGCACCAGGGTCGGCATAAAGACATGCTGCGCGCTGACGTCCAGCTGGCCCGCCGCGCCGCTCAGCGCCAGCTCAGTGGCAAGTTTCGCCATAGAAACAATGGGATAGCGTACCGTTGTCAGTTGGGGATCGGTGTATCGTGACATCGGGATATCATCGAAGCCGATAATTGAGAAATGCTGCGGCACCTGAATGCCGTTATCTTTCAGGGCGGTAAGCGCACCGGCCGCCATGCCGTCGTTATAGGCGAAAATGGCGCTGAGATGCACATTGCGGCCCAGCAGCTCCACCATCGCCGCCTCGCCGCCCTGCATATCGGGTTCGGCGCAGGCGATCCAGCCCTCCTGCGGCCGAATCCCCTGCTCCGCCAGCGCCTGCTCCCAGCCTTCGCGCCGCTGCCGCACATCCTCGATGTCGTGGCTGGAGCAGAGATAGCCGATGCGGCTGTGCCCCTGCTGCAGCAGCATACGGGTCGCCATCAGCGCCCCCGCCACATTATCCAGGCTGACGCAGCGATGGGCGAAGCCAGGCACAATGCGGTTAACCATCACCATGCCCGGCACCTGCTGCATAAAAGAGGCAAGCTCGGCGTCTGAAAGCGTTTTCGCGTGTACCACCAGCGCATTGCAGCGCTGACGGATCAGCACCTCAATGGCATGGCGCTCTTTATCTTCCTGATGCCAGGAGTTGCTGATCAGCACATGTTTATGCAGGCGCTGCGCCACGGTATCCACCGCTTTCACCAGCGCGCCAAAGAAGGGATCGGAGACGTCCATCACCACCACGCCGATGGTGTCGCTGACCTGCGTCGCCAGCGCCTGCGCGTTGGCGTTAGGCCGATAGCCCAGTGAATCTACCGCCTGCAGCACCGCGTCACGGGTGTCCGCGGTAACGGCGGTGCTGTTATTCAGCACGCGCGAGACGGTCGCCACCGACACGCCAGCCAGACGGGCAACATCACGAATCGTTATCATGCAGCTGTTCCACAGAGGAAAAAAAGGCATCACGCCAGGAAGTAAACCCGGCGCTATTCTGGCAGGCAGGGCGCGGCGACAGCGTGAATCACGTCACACTGATGAAAACGGTTACATACAATTATGCAACCTTTGTGATGAATATCATTATCTGACTCAGAGGCGATGCGGCGTTTTCCCCGCCGCCAGCTGCGTCAGGCGGCGCCACAGCCATTCAAGCGGCCCCTGCGGGAAAAAGCGCAGCCAGATTACCGAGAAGAGAATATTGACCAGCCAGACAGCGGGCACAAAGGCCAGCAGCTGCAAACGGTCGAAGCGCATAAAGAGATCGAAGCGGTAGAACAGCGTGGTGCAGATCAGCGTCTGCAGCAGATAGTTGCTCAGCGCCATGCGGCCGACGCACTCTATCGCCGACGTGACGCGCCAGCGCGCCAGCTGCGGCCAGTAGCCGAGGATCAGCGCGGCGTAGCCAAGGCTGATAAACGGGCTGGCGAGATCGCGCGGCACCTGCAAGTAGAAGCCGCTCCAGCGAAACGACCAGTGCAGCATCCACTGCGCCACCACCCCAGACAGGGCGATGGCGTAGCCTGATGCCAGCAGCAGCGCGGCGCAGCGGCGGTAGTGGCGCAGGCTGAACTCGCCGGTCAGCCAGCCGCAGCGCAGCAGCGCGGCACCCATCATCATCAGCCCGGCCAGCTGCCAGCCATACTGCGCCGCCAGCGCCATCAGGCTGGAGGAGAGATGATCGAGACGGTTCTGCACCGCCTCCCAGCCGCCGGCCAGCTTCCAGAAATGTTCATACTCCAGGTCAGCCGCGCCGGGCAGCCAGGAGCGGCTCGGCTCGGGATCGGAGATCGATCCGAAGATCAGCAGCACGCCGCAGCCAACCAGGTAGAGCAGCGCGCCGGTGTGAAACAGGCTGCGCGTTGCGGGCACGTCGCGCAGCGTACGCCAGACGATAAGGCCAATAATGGCGTAATCGAGCAGGATATCCCCTTCCCACATCGCCAGAGCGTGAAACAGGCCAATAAGCGCCAGCAGCGTCAGGCGCGCCGACAGCCAGCGGCCGCCGCGCGGCAGCTGAAGCTGCAGGCCCGCGCCGAACAGCAGCGCGAACAGCGTCAGGAACTTCATCTGCGCCAGCAGGTCGAGCACCGCCCAGGTCCAGACCTCGTCGGTAGCGGGATCGCCGTGCCAGGCGGGATTGAGATAGGCGGCGGAAGGTAAGGCGAAGCCGACGATATTGAGCAACAAAATGCCGAGGATGGCGCAGCCGCGAATAAAATCCAGCATAGGATAACGTTGCATATCGGTCCCTGTTGGCGTGGAACAGCGCCGCCTGAGAACAGGCGGCGCACAGGCATGCAAACGAGTGAGATAAACCGAAGAGCAAAGCACGCCGCGTCAGGGACAAAACGTCAGGAACGTTTTTGAACCATGCCGCAGCGCGCTGGCCCGGTTACGGGCGCACCTCACCGCTGAGGTTGCCTGCGACGCGGGCCGGACAGGCAGGGATGCCCGCTTTTGCGTCTTTGCGATCGGGTCATCTCACCCGCGTCGGTGCATAACCAATGGTGTTAAATATGACGCACCGCGCGCAGAAACTCCTGGCGAGTATTCTGGCTCGACTTAAACAGGCCGCCCAGCGAGGTGGTGGTGGTCGCGCTGGTGGCGTCTTTCACTCCGCGCGCTTTCACGCAGTAGTGCACCGCATCAATAGAGACCGCGACGTTGTTAGTGCCAAGCAGCGTCTGCAGCGCCACCAGCACCTGCTGCGTCAGACGTTCCTGCACCTGCGGGCGCTGGGCGAAGAACTGCACGATGCGGTTAATCTTCGACAGGCCAATCACCTTCTCTTTCGGAATATAGGCCACGGTCGCTTTGCCGTCGATAATCACAAAGTGGTGCTCGCAGGTGCTGGTCAGGGTGATATCGCGCACCGTCACCATCTCATCCACTTTCATCTTATTTTCGATGACGGTGATTTTCGGGAAGTTAGCGTAATCCAGGCCGGAAAAGACCTCATCCACATACATTTTGGCGATGCGATGCGGCGTCTCCATCAGGCTGTCATCCTCAAGATCCAGATTCAGCAGCTGCATGACCTCGGTCATATGGCCGGCGATCAGGCGCTTACGGGTTTCGTCATCCATTTCACGCGTCGGCGCGCGTAACGGCGTTTCCAGGCCTCGCGCCAGCAGCGCTTCGTGAACCAGGATAGCTTCCTGACTAAGGGTGCTCATCGTACTCATCTCCGCAGGTGTAACGCCCGCCGGAGAGACCGGCGGGTTCAATTCTGAGCGCGTATTGTGAAGCTTTCCGCAGGGGTAATCCAGTAATCAATCCAATCGGTGATGAAAGCTTTTCATTGCGCGCGTCGCCAGACCAGCAGCCCGGCCGCCGCCAGGCCCAGCCCGGCGATCCACAGCGCGGGCGCCAGCTGATGCAGCAGCGCGGTCGAGAGCGACGACAGCACCGGCCCCACCAGCTGCCCGACGGCGTAGCCGGTGGTCAGCAGCCCCGCCATATAGCGCGTATGCTGCGGCGCCAGCTCGCGCGCGTAGGCCAGCGCCAGCTGTACCACGCAGAGAAAGCCGCCGCCCACCAGCAGCGCGCCGATCAGCAGGCCGCTAAAGCCCGGCAGCGCCGCGGCCGCCGCCACGCCCAGCGCCTGCGCCCAGAGCACAAAGGCCAGCCGCCGGTTGTTGCTGGCGAGGTGGCGCGTCAGGATCCCCAGCGCGATGCCAACTATCGCCGCGCCGCCGAAGATCGGCCAGACCAGCTGGGCAAAGGCGCCGTCGGGAAAGCGCGCCGCCGCCATCTGCGACAGAAAGGTGGCGGGCAGGATATAGCCGAAGCCCGCCAGGCTATAGCTCAGCACCAGCCGTCGCAGGTCTGGGGTCAGCACCAGCGGATCCGGCGCCCGATCGGGACGGTGCAGATCGCCGACGCGGCGCGGCAAATTGCGCGCGATAGCGGCGATAATCAGCAGCGCCAGCAGGCCGTAGGCGGCCCAGGCCAGCGAGGCGGAAGCCTGCGAGGCGTGCAGCTGCACCGCCAGCAGGCCGCTGATAAAGATGCCCGCCCCCGGCCCGGCGAATACCGCCGCCGACAGGCCGGGACGGCCGTAGTGATGCAGCTGCTCGCTGCTCCAGGCGGCCACCAGCACCAGCGCCACGCCGCTCGCCCAGCCGATCAGAAAGCGCACCGCGCCGTGCAGCCAGGGGCCGGTGACGCAGGCGGAGAGCAGCGTCAGGATCACCGCGCCCCAGACGCCCAGCTGCAAACGCAGCTCGACGCGACGCCGCGCGCGCATCGCATCAAAAGAGCCGCAGAGATAGCCAAGATAGTTGAGCGCCGCCACCAGACTGGCGCTGGTCAGCGTCAGCTGGCCGTCGTGTATCATTAGCGGCACCTGCGGCGTAAAGGCGAAACGTCCGATGCCCATCACCACCACCAGCGCCAGAAAGGCGCTGAGCGCCACGCGAAAAGCCATTTCCCTACTCCTGCCCTCTTATTATCACTTGCTTATAACATGCCAGCTTATTAAACTCACGAAAACTGAATAATTCACATCAAGTTGTTTACGAGAAGAGAATATATGGATCTTGTCCAGCTACGCATGTTCTGTTCCGTGGCCGAAACCGGTTCGCTGGCGCGCGCTGCGGAACAACTTCATCGCGTCCCCTCCAACCTCACCACGCGGCTGCGGCAGCTGGAAGAGGAGATGGGCGTCGATCTGTTTATACGCGAGAAACAGCGCATTCGGCTGTCGCCGATGGGCCACAACTTTCTTAATTACGCGCAGCGCATTCTGGCGCTGAGCGACGAGGCGCTGAGCATGGCGCGCGCGGGCGAACCGGCCGGCAACTTCGCGCTCGGCTCGATGGAGAGCACCGCCGCGACGCGTCTGCCTGCCCTGCTGGCGGCCTATCATCAGCGCTTTCCGAAAGTGTCGCTGTCGCTGATCACCAGTACCTCCGGCGAGATTATCGACAAGGTGCGTGAAGGCACGCTGGCCGCCGCGCTGGTCGACGGCCCGGCGCCCTATGACGATCTCAACGGCTGCATCGCCTTCCGCGAAACCCTGACGCTGATCACCAGCCTCGATCATCTGCCGGTCAGGAACGCGCGCGACGTGCAAAACGACACCCTGTTCGCCTTTCGCAATAGCTGCTCCTATCGCGTGAAGCTCGAAGCCTGGTACCGCGACAGCGGCATCGCGCCCGGCAGCGTGATGGAGATCCAGTCCTACCACGCGATGATGGCCTGCGTGGCGGGCGGTGCGGGCGTGGCGATGATCCCTGAATCGGTGCTGAAGCAGATGCCTGAGCGCGCCCGCGTGCAGGCGCATCAGCTGCCGGCCGCCTGGCGCGACACCGCCACCTGGCTGATGTGGCGCCGCGACGCCTTTACCCCCAACGTAGAAGCGCTTAAGTACTTGATTATTGATATGTTTGACGACCGGCCGCAGGATGACCAGCTGCTGCATCCGCTGCAGGTCGCAGAGTAATTGCTGATTACGCGCTATTTTTATTGATATCACGACCTACGGACGCGACCAGACCGGCGCGTCCCCATCTGACCGCAAGAGGGATTGCATGAACATGATTAAAACCCGCGCCGCCGTTGCCTGGGCCGCTGGCGAACCGCTGAAAATCGAAGAAGTGGATCTGATGCCGCCGCAGAAAGGTGAAGTGCTGGTGCGTATCGTCGCCACCGGCGTGTGCCATACCGATGCCTATACCCTGTCGGGCAAAGATCCGGAAGGCGTATTCCCGGCGATCCTCGGCCATGAAGGCGGCGGCGTAGTGGAAGCGGTTGGCGAAGGCGTAACCAGCGTCGAAGTCGGCGATCACGTGATCCCGCTCTACACGCCCGAGTGCGGCAAGTGCAAATTCTGCCTGTCGGGCAAAACCAACCTCTGCCAGGCGATCCGCACCACCCAGGGCAAAGGCCTGATGCCGGACGGCACCACGCGTTTCTTTAAGGACGGCAAGCCGATTTTCCACTACATGGGCACCTCAACCTTCTCCGAGTACACCGTGGTGCCGGAAATCTCGCTGGCGAAAATCAGCAAAGAGGCGCCGCTGGAGGAAGTGTGTCTGCTGGGCTGCGGCGTTACCACCGGCATGGGCGCGGTAATGAACACCGCCAAAGTTAAAGAAGGCGATACCGTGGCGATTTTCGGCCTCGGCGGCATCGGCCTGTCGGCGATTATCGGCGCGAAAATGGCAAAAGCGGGACGCATTATCGGTATCGATATCAACACCAGTAAATTTGACCTGGCGCGCAAGCTGGGTGCGACCGACCTGGTGAACCCGAAAGATTATGAGAAACCGATCCAGGAAGTGATCGTTGAGATGACCGACGGCGGTGTGGATTACTCTTTTGAATGCATCGGCAACGTCAACGTCATGCGTTCCGCGCTGGAGTGCTGCCATAAAGGCTGGGGCGAATCGGTGATTATCGGCGTGGCCGGCGCGGGCGAAGAGATCTCAACCCGTCCGTTCCAGCTGGTGACCGGTCGCGTCTGGCGCGGTTCCGCCTTCGGCGGCGTGAAGGGCCGCTCACAGCTGCCGGGTATCGTGCAGGATTATCTGGACGGCAAATTCGCCCTGAACGACTTTATTACCCATACCATGCCGCTGGAGGAGATTAACGAGGCCTTCGATCTGATGCATGAAGGGAAGTCGATCCGTTCGGTGGTGCACTTCAACAAGTAATCGGGAGGCGATATGGCATCCACGCTGGAACTGCTGGAAGAACACAGGATGTTCGGCGGCTGGCAGCAACGCTGGCGACATCAGTCAGCCGCGCTCAACTGCCCGATGACCTTCAGCATTTTTTTGCCCAATCCAAAAGGCGACACGCCGCCGCCCGCGGTGTGGTTTCTGGCAGGCCTGACCTGCACGGATGAGAACTTCAGCACCAAAGCTGGCGCGCAGCGCGTCGCGGCGGAGCTGGGTCTGGTGTTGATTATGCCGGACACCAGCCCGCGCGGCGAGGCGGTCGCCAACGACGACGCCTACGATCTCGGCCAGGGCGCAGGGTTTTACCTTAACGCGACCCAGGCGCCCTGGTCGGCGCACTACCGCATGTTCGACTACCTGAGCCAGGAGCTGCCGGCGCTGATCGCCGATAACTTCAATATCAGCGAGCGGCAGTCGGTTATGGGGCATTCGATGGGCGGCCATGGCGCGCTGATGCTGGCGCTGCGTCTCGGCAACCGCTTTGCGTCGGCGTCGGCCTTTGCGCCCATCGTCAATCCCAGCGAGGTGCCCTGGGGGCAGAAAGCGTTCAGCGCCTATCTGGGTGACGATCGTGCCGCGTGGCGCGAGTATGACAGCTGTGCGCTGATGCGCGAGGTGCAGTCGCGCCTGCCGATCCTGATCGATCAGGGCGACAGCGATCAGTTCCTGGCGGATCAGCTTCAGCCAGAGCGGCTGGATGTGGTGGCAAAAGAGGTGGGATTCCCGCTGACGCTGCGCGTGCAGCCGGGCTATGACCACAGCTACTACTTTATTGCGACCTTCGTCGAGGATCATCTGCGCTTCCATGCGCAGCACTTACTGGTGTAGGTCGTTCAGGGCCGCATCGCGGCCCTGAACGTTTGGCAAGTTGTGCAGCGACAGGTAATGCGCACACGCGGTTTAAACCAGCTCCGCGCCGACCAGCCCGTCAATCATCACCTGCGGCATTCCCTGCGAGCAGTGTTCGATACGTCCTTTCACGCCATATACCTGCGCCAGCGTTTCCGGCGTAATCACCTGCTCCGGCACGCCATCCGCTATCAGCGCACCCTCTTTCAGCATCAGCGCATGGTGCGCATGGCGTAGGGCGATATTGATATCGTGTACCACCACCACGGTAACGATATTGCGCTGGGCGGTTTCGCGGCGCACCAGATCCATCACGTGAAACTGGTAGTTCAGGTCCAGCGCGCTCAGCGGCTCATCCAGCAGCAGCAGCTCCGGGCGGCGGATCAGCGACTGCGCCAGGCCGACCAGCTGTTTCTGTCCGCCTGACAGCTGATCGAGATAGCGCATCGCCAGATGTGAAATGCCGAGCTGCTCCAGCAGATACATCACTTCCGCTTCGCTGGCGGCATTATGCAGGCCGCCGGACGCGCGCTGCGCCACGATAATCGACTCCAGCACGTGCAGATGCACCCCCGCCGGCAGCGTCTGCGGCAGATAGACCACGCGCTGGGCGCGGCGCGCGAACGGCTGCTGCATCAGCTCTTCGTCGTTAAGCCACAGTTCACCCTGCCCTTTGTTCAGCCCGGCCAGCGCGCGCAGCAGCGTCGACTTGCCGCAGCCGTTCGGCCCCAGCAGCACGGTGATCTTGCCGCGCGGCAGAAGCGCCACGCTGAGATCCTCAATCACCTTGCGTTTGGGGTAGCCTGCCGTGAAATGTTTTAACCTCAGCCCCTGACTCATACATTCCCCCGGTGACGCAGAATAATGCTCAGGAAAAAGGGCACGCCCACCAGCGAGGTGACGATACCCACCGGAATAATCACGCCGGGAATGAGGTTCTTTGAGGCGACCGACGCCATTGAGAGCACCAGCGCGCCGGTCAGTGCGCTGGCGGGCAGATAGTAGCGGTGATCTTCGCCGAAGATCATGCGGGCGATATGCGGTGCCACCAGTCCGATAAAGCCGATTGGTCCGACAAAGGCGACCGCCAGCGCGGAAAGAATACTGATGCGCAGCAGCGTTGCCAGGCGCAGGCGACGCACGTCGATGCCGAAGCTCACGGCACGATCTTCGCCGAGGCGCAGCGCGGTCAGCTTCCAGCTGCTGAGCAGCGAAAACGGCAGCAGCAGCGCAAAGGCGGCGCTCAGCACGCCAAGCTTCTCCCAGGAGGCACGCGCCAGGCTACCCATGGTCCAGAACACCAGCCCCTGCAGGGTATCTTCGCTGGCGATAAACTGCATCATTGATACCAGCGCGTTAAAGGTGAAGACCAGCGCGATGCCGAACAGCACCACGCCCGAGGTAGAGACCCGCGTCCAGCGCGTCACGCCGTCGAGCATCAGGGCGGCGAACAGCGCGAACACAAAGGCGTTGGCGGAAATCAGCCACTGATCCGGCACGCCGGGAATGCCGATGCCGAGAATAATCGCCAGCGCCGCGCCGAAAGCCGCCGCTGAAGAGACGCCGAGGGTAAAGGGGCTGGCCAGCGGGTTATTGAGGATGGTTTGCATCTCGGCGCCCCCCAGTCCGAGGCAAAAGCCGACCACCACCGCCATCAGCGCGTAGGGTAAACGGATATCCCAGACGATGACGCGCGTGCCGGCGTCAACCGTGGCGGGATGAAGCAGCGATTGCCAGAGGGTCGGCAGCGAAAGGCCGGCCGGGCCAAGGGTAAAGTCCAGTACCAGCGAGGCGATAATTGCCAGCACCAGCACGGCGATCATCAGCATGCGGCGGCGCAATACCTGATGATAGCGGCCCATAGCGCCCTGCGCGGGCAGAGTTGAGTCCGTCATAAAAAGCCTGTGTTAAAGGTTCGGTCGAAAACGCTGCCACAATAGAGCAGATGATAATAATTATCAATTCTTCAACCTAACAAAACGGCTCCTTAACGAAAAAAGCGCGGCCTGGCCGCGCTTACTGTTATCCCGAAGGTGAGCTTCACTCTTTATGCGTCGGGAATTCCATATCGCTGTACTTCACGAAGCGGGTGCCGCGCGTCAGCTTGTAGCCCATCCAGATCAGCAAAAACAGCGGCAGACCGATATAGGTGGCGGCAACGCCGTACCAGTCGATGCTGTCGTTGAGGAACGCCTGATAGTTCTGGCCCAGCGTGATGATCAGGCAGAGCACGAAGGCGAAAATCGGGCCGACCGGGAAAAAGCCCGAGCGGTACGGCAGGTCGTCCAGGCTGTGGCCCTGCCTGATATAGCCGCGACGGAAGCGATAGTGGCTGATGGCGATGCCCAGCCAGGCAATAAAGCCGGTCATGCCCGAGGTATTCAGCAGCCAGAGATAGACTTCCTGATTGCCGAACTTCGAGGTGAGAAAGCAGAGCCCCGCCACCACGGTCGTCGCCAGCAGCGCGTTGCGCGGCACGCCGCCTTTTGACAGCCTGGCGAAAATGCGCGGCGCTTTGCCTTCACTCGCCAGGTTATAGAGCATGCGCGTCGAGGCGTACATACCGGAGTTGCCCGCCGACAGCACCGACGTCAGGATCACCGCGTTCATCACCGCCGCCGCTGAAAGCAGGCCAGCATGCTGGAACACCAGGGTAAAGGGGCTGACGCTGATGTCGGTGACGTCGTTGTGCAGCAGCTGCGGATCGGTATAGGGCAGGATCAGGCTGATAATCAGAATCGCGAAGATATAGAACAGCAGGATACGCCAGAACACCTGGCGCACCGCGCGCGGAATGTTTTTCGCCGGATCTTCCGACTCGCCCGCCGCGATACCGATCAGCTCGGTGCCCTGGAAAGAGAAGCCGACGATCATCGCCACGCCTATCATCGCCGCGAATCCGCCGGCGAACGGCGCGTCGCCGACCTGCCAGTTATGCCAGCCGGCGTGCTCGCCGCCGCGCAGAATACCGAGGATCATCAGGACGCCAACCACGATAAAGATAATCACGGTCGCCACCTTGATCAGCGAGAACCAGTACTCCGCTTCACCAAAGCCTTTTACTGAAATAAAGTTAAGCAGGAACATCAGGCAGAGGAACAGCGCGCTCCAGATCCAGCCGGGCGTATCGGGAAACCAGTAGTTCATCACCAGCTGCGAGGCAACGAGATCCACGGCGATGGTCACCGCCCAGTTGTACCAGTAGTTCCAGCCGAGGGCGAAACCAAAGCCCTCTTCTACATATTTTGCGCCGTAGGTGGCGAAGGAGCCGGAAACCGGCATAAAGGCGGCCAGCTCGCCGAGGCTGGTCATCAGGAAGTAGACCATCAGGCCAATCAGCGCGTAGGAGAGCAGCGCACCGCCCGGCCCCGCCTGGGAAATGGTGGCGCCGGAGGCAACGAACAGGCCGGTGCCGATCGATCCGCCGATGGCGATCATCGTCAGGTGACGCGCCTTTAACTCGCGTCGTAACGCAGGTTGTTGTGTTGTATTTGTGTCTTTATGCATGTGTAAACACTAGGCTCGCTAAAAATGAGGCGCGATTGTAGCAATTCACCCTGCCCTGTATAGCACTGGTGCCCTGTTATTAGTTACCTTCATAATTGCAGCTGAATTATAAGCAAAAACCTTTTGCAGCTACTCGCGGCAGTAGGAGAGAAAGCGGTCAAGCGCCCGGGAAAGGTGCTTCTGGCGATGATGAATACGGTACAGAGTGCGCGTCAGGCGCGGCAGCGGAATCGTCAGCTCGACCAGGGTGCCCGCCTCCAGCAGATCGGCGATGACGCGCCGCGACAGGCAGCTGATGCCCATATTGTGCCGCACCGCATGCTTGATCGCCTCGGAATTGCCCAGCTCCATGCCGAGCTGAAAAGCGGGCAGGTGCGAGAGCAGCAGATAGTCGACGATTTCGCGCGTGCCGGAGCCGCGCTCGCGCAGGATCCACGGGGCGTTGCCGAGGCTCTCCAGCGTCACCGGCTGGCGCGCAATCTCCGCATCGGGCGCGGCGAACACCACCAGCTCATCCTCCAGCCAGGCATCGCTCACCAGTTCAGTCATATGGCACGGCCCTTCAATCAGGCCGACGTCGACGCGGAAATCCGCCACCGCGTTGATAACATCCTGGCTGTTGCCGACGCTCAGCTCCAGCGGCAGGCCGGGAAAGTCGCGGCGATAGGCGGCGATCATACCCGGCAGCAGATAGTTGCCGATGGTGCTGCTGGCGTAGATACGGATGGCACCGTTGTCCTCTTTAAATAGCTGTTCGATTTCGCCCGCCTGCTCCAGCAGGCCGATGGCGCGCGGATAGAGCAGGCGGCCGTGTTCGTTCAGCACCAGCCGCTTGCCGACCCGGTCGAACAGCTGTACGCCCAGCTGGCCTTCCAGATCCGCCAGCGCAGCGCTCACCGCCGACTGCGAAAGCGCCAGCACCTGCGAGGCCTGCGTGGTCGAGCCGCTTTTCAGCACTTCGGTAAACACTTCTATCTGCCGCAGCGTGATATGCATGGGGTCTCCTTACATTGCGTAGCGCTGAATGAGGTAGTAGAGCACTCCCAGCCAGATCAGCACCATCAGCACCAGGCCAAAGCCGCTGACCACCTTCTTGCCGCGCGCGCGCTGTACTTCAGCGCGCTCCGCGCTGCTGATACGCACGTCGCGCGGCAGCAGGCGCAGCAGGATCAGCACGCCGAGCGGAATGATTATCGCATCGTCCAGCAGGCCGATGATGGGGATGAAGTCGGGGATCAGATCGATGGGGCTAAGCGCATAGGCAACCAGCCCAAATGCCAGCAGCTTGAACCACCAGGGCGTGCGCGGGTCGCGGCAGGCGAACCACAGCGTCAGCACATCCTTTTTAATCAGGGCGGCCCAGCGGCGTAAACGTCCAAATAACATCTTTCGGCCTTATCGTTTTATCTGGTTAATTATAAATATATTATCAATTTCACTTTTAAGCCAGCGCGGCGCATGCTTTGCCTGAACCTAAGGAGCAGATGATGGCAGAGCTAAGTTTTCCCCGACTTCCCGATTTTATTCAACACCGTTTTCCGGGTTTGCTGCTGACCGCCGCCATTGCCGGCGGCGCGGCCTGGCTGGCGCAGCGCCCGCAGGTTGCTGAACTGGGCCTCGGCGCGCTGACGCTGGCGATTATGCTCGGCATTCTGGTCGGCAACACCCTTTACCCTTCCGTAGCCGCTCCGTGCGACGCGGGCGTGCTGCTGGCGAAGCAGAAACTGCTGCGCCTCGGCATTATTCTGTTCGGCTTTCGCATTACGCTGCAGCAGATCGCCGAGGTTGGCCTGAGCGGCGTGCTGATCGACCTGCTGACGCTGAGCTCCACCTTCTTTATTACCTGCCTGCTGGGCATCAGGCTGCTGAAGCTCGACCGCGAAACGGTCTGGCTAATCGGCGCGGGCAGCAGCATCTGCGGCGCGGCGGCGGTGCTCGCCACCGAGCCGGTGGTAAAGGCCTCGCCGTCGAAGGTCGCGGTGGCGGTGGCGACCGTGGTGCTGTTCGGCACCCTGGCGATCCTGATCTATCCCCCGCTCTGGCTGCTGGCACAGCGCTATTTCCCGGCGCTGAGCATGGCGCAGTACGGCATCTTTACCGGCTCCACCATCCATGAGGTGGCGCAGGTGGTGGCGGCCGGTCATGCGGTAGGCCCAGAGGCGGAGAACAGCGCGGTGATCGCGAAAATGCTGCGCGTCATGATGCTGGCGCCCTTTCTGCTCTGCCTGAGCGGCTGGCTGCGCCGCGCGCCGCAGCAGCCGGCGCGCCGGGGCATCGCCTTCCCCTGGTTCGCGCTCGGCTTTATCGGCGTGGCGCTGTTTAACTCGCTGCATCTGCTGCCGGCCGCCTGGGTCGCCTCGATTAATCAGGTCGCTAACCTGCTGCTGGCGATGGCGATGGCGGCGCTCGGCCTTACCACGCGCTTCGGCGCGCTGCGTCAGGCAGGCGCAAAACCGCTGCTGCTGGGGCTGATGGTCTTTATCTGGCTGATCGTCGGCGGCGGCGCCATCAATCTGCTGACGCAGCATTTCATGGGTCTGGCGCATCAGGTATGATGCGGGCTTCTTTTTAGTCGGCCTTTTCAGGAGAAGCGGCATGAAATATATCGGCGCCCACGTCAGCGCGGCTGGCGGCGTAGAGCAGGCAGTGATTCGTGCCCATGAACTGGAAGCGACCGCGTTTGCCCTGTTTACCAAAAATCAGCGGCAGTGGAAGGCGGCGCCGCTTTCAGGCGCCACCATCGACGCGTTCAAATCCGCCTGCGAGAAATACCACTTTGGCCCGCATCAGATCCTGCCGCACGACAGCTTTCTGATTAACCTTGGTCATCCAGTTATGGATGCGCTGGAAAAGTCGCGCGCCGCCTTTATCGACGAGATGCAGCGCGCCGAGCAGCTGGGCCTAACGCTGCTCAACTTCCATCCGGGCAGCCATCTGAGTCAGATCGAGGAAGAGGCGTGCCTGAAGCGCATCGCCGAGTCGGTCAATATCGCGCTGGATAAAACGTCACAGGTGGTGGCGGTGATTGAGAACACCGCCGGTCAGGGCAGTAACCTTGGCTTCCGCTTTGAACATCTGGCGACGATTATCGAGCACGTTGAGGATAAATCCCGCGTCGGCGTCTGTATTGATACCTGCCATGCCTTTGCCGGCGGCTACGATCTGCGTACCGAAGCGGCGTGCGAAGAGACCTTCGCCGAGTTCGAGCGCATCGTCGGCTTCCAGTATCTGCGCGGCATGCACCTTAACGACGCCAAGAGCGCCTTCGGCAGCCGGGTCGATCGTCACCACAGCCTGGGCGAAGGCAATATCGGCAAAACGGCCTTTAGCTGGCTGATGAAGGATGCGCGCTTTGATGGTATCCCGCTGATTCTGGAGACCATTAATCCGGATATCTGGAAAGATGAGATCGCCTGGCTGAAAGCAGAGCAGAAAAACTAAAAGAGGGAGCCACATGGCTCCCTTATCGTTGTTAATGCTGTGCTCATCGCAGGTGACAGGGCCCGATCGCAAAGACGCAAAAAACGGCATCCCTGCCAGCTCGGCCCGCGACATCCTTGTCGCGGGACGCTTTGCTCTTCGGTCCCTGTCACCTGCTTTATAAACTACTCAGCCGCTGTAGGGAGTCTGCAGACGCCCCGCACCAAGGATCAGGCTTTCGCTAGCTCCTCTTCCGGGCGTTTCAGGATGGCGTAACCCAGGCCCGCCACCGCCGTGCCGACGATAATCGATACCAGGTAGCCCAGCACCGGCGTAATCGCGCCAGGAATAAGCAGTACGAACAGGCCGCCGTGCGGCGCCATCAGCTTCGCGCCGATATACATAGAGATAGCGCCGGTCAGTGCGCCACCGACGATACAGCACGGCAGCACGCGCATCGGGTCGCGCGCCGCAAACGGAATCGCCCCCTCGGAGATAAAGCAGAGACCCAGCACCAGCGCCGCTTTGCCTCCCTCCTGCTGACCTTTATTGAACTTACGGCGCGCCACCAGCGTCGCAACGCCCATCGCCAGCGGTGGCACCATGCCCGCCGCCATAATCGCCGCCATCGGCGCGTAGGTCTGCGAACTCAGCAGGCCGACGCCGAAGGCGTATGCCACTTTATTCACCGGGCCGCCCATATCGGTACACATCATGCCGCCCAGGATTGCGCCCAGCAGCACCGCATTTGCCGTGCCCATATTCGACAGCCAGGCGGTCAGGCCGGTCATAATAGCGGCGACCGGTTTACCCACCACGTAGATCATCAGCAGGCCGGTGATCAGGCTGGCAACCAGCGGGATAATCAAAATAGGCTTCAGCGCTTCCATACTCTGCGGCAGCTTAAGCTTGCCGCTGATCAGCTTCGCCGCATAGCCGGCGATAAAACCGGCGATAATGCCGCCGAGAAAGCCAGCGTTAATGCTGGTGGCGATCATGCCGCCAATCAGGCCCGGCGTCAGGCCCGGACGATCGGCAATTGAGAACGCAATAAAGCCCGCCAGCACCGGCACCATCAGCGCAAAGGCGCTGCCGCCACCGATCTGCATCAGCGCCGCCGCCAGGGTGCCCGGCTCTTTAAAGGCGGTAATGCCGAAGGCGAAGGAGAGCGCAATGCTCAGACCGCCCGCCACCACCATCGGCAGCATATAGGAGACGCCGGTCAACAGGTGACGGTACGCGCCCGCTTTCTCTTTTTTCTCGTCCTGCGGCTCGCCGCTCTGGCCGCCAGCAGCTTTGTAAGGCCGGGCTTCAGCCACCGCCTTATCCAGCTCCTGCGCGGTTTTCTTCAGCGCCAGACCGGTTGAGGTGCGGTACATCGGCTTACCGGCGAACTTCGCCAGGTCAACCTCAATATCCGCCGCCACGATCACCAGATCGGCAGCCGCCACCTCTTCCGGGGTAATCGCATTGCCTGCGCCAACGGAGCCGCGGGTTTCCACTTTCACCCACCAGCCGCGTTTGGTCGCCTCTGCCTGGATCGCCTCGGCAGCCATAAAGGTGTGCGCTACGCCGGTGGGACAGGCGGTAACCGCAACGATACGTTTTTGCGCGCTGGCCTGCGCGGCGGCAGGTGCAGCCTCGACCGCGGCTGGCTGCCAGGGTTTCGCTTCCGCTTTCACCTGCGCGAGGAACTGCTCAGGCGCACGTACCGCCTGCTGTACATCGCCCAGCCAGACAGATTTGCCGTTCAGGGCGGCGTCGTTCGGCAGCGCGTGGCCGAGGACGATCGCCAGCTCCGCTTCCGCCGGATTATCGGTAAGGGTAAAGCCAGCCTGCGCCGCAGCGGCAGCCAGACGCTGTTGCGCCATCCAGGCCGAGGCCTGGCCAGTTGAAGGATCTTTTATCAGCAGCGTTTTCATTATCGCTCTCCTGCTGTCAGTTAACGGGTTGTAAGTCGACGCGCGCCATCATCGCGGCCAACTGGGTACGATCGGTTACGCCAACGTTGCTCTGGCTAACGGCCATCGCCGCCACCGCCGTCGCAAGACGCAGCGTGTGTTCACTGGATTCGCGCATCAGCAGGCCGTAAATCAGGCCGCCGACCATCGAGTCCCCCGCCCCCACGGTGCTGACCACTTCGCACACCGGCGGTCTGGCGATCCATTCGCCTGAGGCGTTGACCCAGAGCGCGCCCTCCGCGCCCAGCGAAATTACGACATGGGCGATGCCCTGCTCGCGCAGCTCATGCGCCGCGCCAATCACATCCTGCAGCGTCGGCAGCGTACGTCCGGCCCAGATCTCCAGCTCGCGACGGTTTGGCTTCACCAGCCAGGGCGCGGCCTTCAGGCCCGCCACCAGCGCTTCGCGGCTGCTGTCGAAAATAATGCAGGGGCAGTGGGTGCGCAGGTCGCTCATCCAGCGGGTAAAGGCTTCCGGCTGCACGCCCGACGGCAGGCTGCCGCTGACGCACACCATGTCGAACTGGCCGAGCCAGGTCAGGGAATCGCTGGTGAAGCGATCCCAGTCCTGCTGGCTTACGTCAAAGCCGGAGAAGTTAAGATCGGTTACGTCGTTGTTCTGCTCGGTGAGCTTGACGTTAATGCGCGTGCGGCCCGGTACCACCTGGAAACGGTTGGCGATGCCCAGCTCGCTGAACAGCTGCTGAAAGCCGTCCTGATTCTCTTTGCCAAGGAAGCCGCCCACCGTAACGTCGATGCCGAGATCTTTCAGCACCTTCGCCACGTTAATGCCTTTGCCGGCCGCATGCAGGCCGGTGGTTTTTACCAGGTTAACCTCGCCGCGCTCGATCTCTGGAACGAAGCCCACCAGGTCGTAGGCGGGGTTTAGCGTAATAGTTGCGACGCGTCTGCTCATGCTACTCCCTCGCCCAGCCCCGAATTAATCGCCTCTTCTATGGCGTTCAGCGCCTGCTGCGCATCTTCGCCGCTGGCGGTAAAGCGCAGGCGATGGCCCTTCTTCACGCCCAGCGCCACCACTTTCATCAGGCTACGGCCGTTGGCTGGCTTGCCGCTGCCGTCGAGGTTAGTGACGGTAATATCGCTGTTAAACTGTTTGATGACGCTGACCAGCGCCGTGCCGGGACGGGCGTGCAGCCCGTGCTCGTTGCGAATGGTGAACTCTGCGCTCAGCACCTCGGCCTGCTCGTCCACTTCGCTGGTCAGCAGCGCGTAGACGCCCGCCGCGTCCGCCTTCAGCAGGCGATCCGCCTTGCCGTTCAGCAGCAGCGTGCTGAGATAGCTCAGCACCTCCATCGGTCGCTCGTCGACGGCGGATACCGTCACCAGCAGCGCTACTTTTTCGCCCTGATGTTCACCCGGCGTGGCGGCGCGGCTGACCGCGACCGCGCTGCGCAGGTTGCCGCGGCTGCTGTCGCTCAGCCAGATGCCCTGTCCCAGACTCAGCGGCGTCGCGGCCACCACGTCGGCGACAAAGCTGGCGTCTACCGCGCCCGCGGCCTGCAGACGGCCGGCATTCAGCGCCTGCAGCGTCATCAGGTCGCTGGCGGCGACGTCTAAGGTAATCAGCGAGGTGTCGAAACTGAATTCGGCCGCCTGTTTTTCGCCCATCAGCAGCGCGCGCAGATCTTCCGCCGAGGCGGTTTTCAGCTGTTCAGCGACGCTGTCGTCGCTCAGCACGTGCGTCAGCTGACGCAGCAGCGCCAGGTGCTCGTCAGATTTCGCTGCGATACCGATCGCGACAAACGCGGTCTGATCTTCGCCCCAGGCGACGCCCTGCGGAAACTGAAACACCTGCACGCCGGTTTTCTGCACCAGGTCGCGCGTATCGGTGGTGCCGTGCGGGATAGCGATGCCGTTGCCCAGAAAAGTTGAGGTCTGCTGCTCACGCGCCAGCATGCCGTCGACGTAGCCTTCCGCCACGTTGCCCGCTGCGGTCAGCGCCGCCGCGACCTGACGGATCGCCTCTTCTTTGTTTTGTGCACTGGCTCCGGTGTGGATGGCCTGCAATTCGAGCTGGAACATATTTCTCCTCGCTTACTGAAATTGAATCGTTTCAGCCTGATGGCCGTTTAAAGCGCGGCGACGCTGCGCAGAGCGCGGGCCTGCCCCGCTGAAACGTTTCAAGGAGTCTGGTACAGCGCACCAGGCCATGCAAGAAAATGCGTAAAATGCGTAGCAGATTTTTGACGTTACGCACACTTCATAACTGAGAGAGTAAGAATATCCTCAGGGCGCTGAACGCCGTGCTGTAACAGCATGTCAGGAGGCCCTGCCTGCGTCAGCAGCGTCAGCGCGATGAGGGTGCGGTGTCCGCTTCCAGCTGCAGCAGATAGACCATAGCGTCATGGCGCGTGGTGCCGCACATCTCGCGCGACGGCTGTAAACCGGCACAGACGGCGGGCCGCAGCGGCGAGCCGAACAGTTTGCAGCGCAGATCGGCGTCAAGCTGAACGCAAGGGGTATTGGCGGGTTTGCCCTGAGGCATGCCGGGGATCGGCGAGGAGATCGACGGCGCGGTACAGCAGGCGCCGCACTGACTACGGCATTGCATGATGCGCTCCAGCGAGAGTTGAGCCGAGACAATAGCAGCCCCCGCACCCGAACGCCATCTCTGCGTCATCGCGCGCATTTTTTCCGGCGCCATATTGCCTGTTTACCCCGGCGCGAGTAACGTGGCGCGCATCAGAGTTCTTCTTTAAGCGAGAGTTGCAATGCCAAGAGCAAATGAGATCAAAAAAGGGATGGCGGTGAGCTGGAACGGCAAACTGCTGCTGGTTAAGGATATCGATATTCAGAGCCCGAGCGCGCGCGGCGCCGTGACGCTGTATAAAATGCGCTTTACCGATATCCGCACCGGGCTGAAGGTGGAAGAGCGTTTTAAAGGTGATGATATTCTGGACGTCATCCAGCTCAGCCGTCGCAGCGTCACCTTCTCTTATATTGACGGCGACGAATATGTCTTTATGGATGACGAGGACTACACGCCCTACTCGTTCAAGAAAGATCAGATTGAAGAAGAGCTGCTGTTTATTCCCGAAGGCGGCATTCCCGGCATTCAGGTGCTGACGATGGATGGCCAGGTGCTGGCGCTTGAACTGCCGCAGACGGTGGATATGGAGATCGTTGATACCGCTCCAGGCATCAAAGGCGCCTCCGCCAGCGCGCGCACCAAACCCGCCGGCATGAGCACCGGACTGAGCATTCAGGTGCCGGAATACCTGAGCAACGGCGATCGCATCCGTATTCATATCGCTGAACGCCGCTATATGAGCCGCGCTGACTAACCGGCACTGCTTATGTTATAAAGTAACATTATGGCCGCTTTCGCGGCCATTCTCGTTTAAGGAGGCAGCAGCATGACGCGCGTAAATCTTATCACCGGCTTTCTCGGCAGCGGCAAAACCACCCTGCTGCGCCATCTGCTGGCGGGCAAGCCGGCGCAGGAGAACTGGGCGATTCTGGTTAATGAGTTCGGTGAAATCGGTATCGACGGCGCGCTGCTGCGCGACAGCGGTGCGGCGTTAAAGGAGATCCCCGGCGGCTGCATGTGCTGCGTCAACGGCCTGCCGATGCAGGTGGGGCTGAATATGCTGCTGAAGCAGAGCCGGCCGCATCGTCTGCTGATCGAACCCACCGGGCTGGGCCATCCGCGCCAGCTGCTGGAGATGCTGAGCGCACCGGTTTATCAGCCGCATTTGCAGCTTAACGCCACCCTGACGCTGCTCGACGCGCGCCAGCTCGCCGATGCGCGCGTGACGACCAACGAAAACTTTCGCGATCAGCTGGCAGCGGCCGACGTGATTATCGGCAACAAGAGCGACCGCTGGGACGAAAGCGATCGCCAGCGCCTGCAGCAGTGGCAGGAAGCGATGCTTAATGGCCGTCCCTTTATCGAAACCCGCTTCGGCGCGGTAGAGGCGGCGCTGCTCGATCTGCCGCGCACAAACCGTCAAACGCTGCCGCAGCCTGCGCATCATCATGCTCACCGTCAACGCGATAGCGGCCTCGCCGCGCTGCGCCTCGATGGCGGGACGCGCTGGCGTCGGGCGCTCAATGAAGGCCAAGGCTACGTCGCCTGCGGCTGGATCTTTGACGGCGCGACGCTTTTCGACGCCGCCGCGCTGCTGGCGTGGGCGCGTCTTGCGACGGTTGAGCGTATTAAAGGGGTAGTGCGCACGCCGGACGGCACGCTGCGCCTGAACGGTCAGGGCGGCGATGTGCAGGTCGAAACGCTGAGCGCCGACGCGCCCGACAGTCGCATTGAGCTCATCCATTCGCAGCCCGTGGACTGGAATCGTTTGCAGTCCCAGCTGTTGAGGCTTCGTTTAAACTGACCAGGTTAGTTTCTGCCGTTAATTTTTTTTGAGTGAATACGATGCGCGCAACTCGTTTTGTCACAATTCTGCTGCTCAACGCGCTTGGCGTTGTTCTGTTTCTCTCCTGGTATCTGCCGCCCGATCACGGTTTCTGGGCAGCCATCGATAAAGGGATCTTTTTCAGCTTCAATAACCTGATGGTCGATCACCCCGGCTTCGCTCTGCTGGTGGCGATTACCAACTTCCGCGGCTTCGATCTGGTGTCGCTGCTGGCGATGGGCGCGCTCTATCTCTTCTACTGGCGGCGCGAAACGCCGCCGGGCCGTCGTCGCATGCTGGCCATTGGCACTGCTATGCTGCTCAGCGCGGTGATCGTTAACCAGCTCGGCCACCTGCTGCCGGTGCAGCATAAAAGTCCGACGCTGTTTTTCGACAACGTGCATCGCGTCAGCGAGCTGACCGGTATCCCGGCCAAGGACGCCTCCACCAACAGCTTCCCTGGCGATCATGGCATGATGCTGATGATTTTCGCCTGTTTTATGTGGCGCTATTTCGGCTTCCGCGCCTTTCTCACCGGCGTGGCTATCGTGATCGTTTTCGCCCTGCCGCGCGTCATGGCGGGCGCGCACTGGTTTACCGATATCGCCGTCGGCTCCCTTTCGGTGCTGCTGGTCGCACTGAGCTGGGTGCTGCTGACACCGCTGAGCGACGCAATTGTCAGCTTCTTTTACCGCAAGCTGCCCGGCAAATATAAGCCTGAATAGCGGCAGGTAATTAAAGCGCAAATGTATTGATAAGCGCGGAGTGAAGAATGGCTATATTCTTATCTCTCCGCGCTTAATAAAATCCCGCCAGTATTATTAGCAAGCTAACCATGTTGCGATATATAGAAAATATTATGATGTTTTCTGCTGACAACAGCCCCTTTCCCCACCCTGTCCAGCGCTAAAGCTCCTAAAAAGCCGCCTACTCCAGGAATTGACCCCATTTGATGTCCTTATTTTAAGGATAATTTTCCAAAATTGCGGATAAAGTAACCACTCTGTTACAGACTGATTTCACATCAAAAAAAGCTATTAGAATTTACGTAAAACCACTCGCCACGGCGTCTGGAATCGGTTAACCTCCAATGCGTTGAGGGTATAGCAGCAGAAAATTCGGCTCCTTTTTATACAAAAACGTGTTCATTAACACATTTTAGTAATTAAGGAATTGTCTTAGCGAGCAGCGCTTATTAATCTCAATCCGTTTTGTCATCTGGCTGGCGACATTCTGTCGTAAGGACATCGAAGGAATATACGAACAATGGTCAAGTCTCAACCAATACTGAGATATATCTGGCGGATTGTGCCTGCAGTGGCGCTGGCAACACTCCTCTCGGCATGCAGCAGTACCGGTCAACACGCAAAAAACGAGAATCATGAAGTTAACAACCAGAATGGTTTTTTACTTCAGGCGTCTCAGGATGAATTCGAAGAGATGGTGCGGAGCGTGGATGTTAAGTCCCGCATCATGGAGCAATACGCCGACTGGAAAGGCGTACGTTACCGCCTCGGCGGCGACACCAAACGCGGCATCGACTGTTCAGCTTTTGTTCAGCGCACTTTTCGCGATCAGTTCGGTTTAGAACTGCCGCGTTCAACCTCTGAACAGCAGGATACCGGCAGCGAAATTTCACGCGGCAAGCTGCGTCCCGGCGATCTGGTGCTGTTCCGCGCCGGTTCTACCGGTCGTCACGTGGGGATTTATCTCGGCAACGATAACTTCGTTCACGCCTCTACCAGCAGTGGCGTGATGATCTCCAGTCTGAACGACAGCTACTGGAAAAAACGCTACCGCGAAGGCCGTCGGGTATTAAGCCGTAATCCCAGCTGATTCCTGACCTTCGATCGTTTCTCAGCCAGAGAAAACAGAACGCTGCTTCGGCAGCGTTTTTTTTCGCCCTTGTTCAGGATAACTGCATAGTAATCCCGGAAAAGTGACTGTTTATCAGAAGAATAACGAGACATTTCCTGCCATCTCGTTATATTCTCATGACCTTCGCCAGAGAGCAGTCGTGCACAGTCAATAATAAAAGATAAGACAAGGGGAAAGCACTTCATGCCATTGTCCAGGGCGCTGATGCGCCAGGCCACCTACCCTCGCCGCATCGCCTGGAGCAGCGCGATTTTCGGTAGCCTGTTCTTTATTCTGTTTACCCTGATTTTGCTGACCTTTATCTGGCATAAGCGGCAGCACCAGCATCAGCAGCTGCTGCATGACAGCCGCAACGCCCTCCAGCAGTCGCTGGATACGCTGGTCACCCATACCTTGAATCCCCTTCTCTCTTTTAGCCGTTTCGACTGTCACGCCATCAGCCAGGAGCTGACCTCGCGCGCCGCCTTTGCCGGCGATCTGCGCGCCATTCTGCTGGTGCGCGAGAGCTACGCCTTTTGCTCCTCGGCGACCGGGGCGTTCCGCCTGCCGCTCAGCGCCATTTCCGACCAGACCGATCTCAGCCGCGATCGCGATCTTCGCCTGCTGAGCGGCACCCCGCTGCAGCCCGGCAAGCCAGTTTTCGCGCTCTGGCTGCGTAATCCGCAAAGCGTGCAGTCCGGCGTGCTCGCCACCATCAACCTTAACCTGACGCCTTATCAGCTGCTGGCCTCTTACCATCCGGAAATCTCCGGCATGGCGCTGGTGGCGCAAAACAGCGCGCTCGCCAGCTGGCGGCCGACCACCATCGCGAAAAGTGACCTGCCGCCGCAGCCGCTGATGCAGCTGGCGCTCGACGGCTATCCGCTAGAGTTTGTTCTCTACGGCGACACGGTGTCGATGCGCGACGTGCATATGATCGTGCTGAGCGGCATTCTGCTGTCGCTGCTGGTCGGCGGCGGCTGCTGGCTGCTGCTGTCAATGAACCAGCGCCCCGGCAAAGAGATCCTGCTGGGCATTAAGCGCGGCGAGTTCCACGTTGAATATCAGCCGCTGATCAGCACCCTTAGCGGACGCGCCTACGGGCTGGAAGCGCTGCTGCGCTGGAACCATCCCAGCGAAGGCATGATCCCGCCAGATATGTTTATCAGCTACGCGGAGTCGCTGAACCTGATCATTCCGCTGACGCGGCATCTGTTCGAGCTGGTGGCGCGCGACGCGCACCGGCTCAATCCCTACGTGCCCGCCGGTACCCATATGAGCCTGAACCTTTCGCCGCTGCATCTGGCGTCGGAGAGTTTTCAGCAGGACGTAAAGCGCTGGATCGCCGCCATGCCGGATAACCACTTTAACTATGTATTTGAAGTGACCGAACGCACCATGGTGCGCGATAAAAATGCCGGCGAGGTTTTCGCCTGGCTGCACCAGAACGATATCCAGATTGCGATAGACGATTTTGGCACCGGCCACAGCGCACTGATCTACCTGGAAAAATACCCTTTCGACTACATCAAGATCGATCGCGGTTTTGTGCAGAGCATCGGCACGCAAACCCTGAACTCGCCGGTGCTGGACGCGGTGCTTCATCTGGCGAAGAAGCTGAATTTGAAAACCGTCGCCGAAGGCGTGGAGACCGGCGAGCAGGCGGCATGGCTGGTCAGGCACGGCGTCAGCCATATGCAGGGCTATCTTTTTAGCCGCCCGCTGTAGCCGGACCGGCTGATTGACTATTACCGCAGCCGCAGCCTGGCAACGCTGGCGGGATAGCCGGGCGCCCCGCCCCGGAAGCTGCTACGCTTCCTGCGAATGACCACGGGAGAACGAGAATTTGATGCTGTTTCGCCTGATATCGCTGCTGCTGTTTATGGCCCTTTGCGCGCCGCTGCGCGCGGAAGTGGTGCAGGAAAGCCGCGCCTTCGCCACGCTGGGCGAGCCGAAATATGCGCCCGGCTTCAGCCACTTCGACTATGCGGATCCCGCCGCGCCAAAAGGCGGCCAGCTTACTCAGGCGGTAACAGGCACGTACGATAACTTTAACCGCTACGCCTCGCGCGGCAATCCCGGCGCGGGCACCGAGACGCTCTACGATCGCTTATTTACCTCCTCCGACGACGAGCCGGGCAGCTACTATCCCCTTATCGCCGAGTCGGCGCGCTATGCCGACAACTTCCGCTGGATGGAGATTCGCCTCAATCCACGCGCGCGGTTCCACGACGGCACGCCCATCACCGCGCCCGACGTCGCCTTTACCTTCGATAAGTTTATGCGCGAAGGCGTGCCGCAGTTTCGCGTCGTTTATCGCGGTGCGACGGTAAAGGCGCTGGACAACCAGCGGGTGCGCATCGATCTGCCGAAGCCTGACCGGGATTTGATGCTGGGGCTGCTGACGCTGCCGGTACTGTCGCAGCGCTTTTGGCAGGATAAAAAATTCAACGAGCCGCTGAGCGCGCCGCCGCTCTCCAGCGGCCCTTACCGCATCAGCCGCTATAAGCTGGGTCAGTACATCGAGTACAGCCGGGTAAAAAACTACTGGGCGGCGGATCTGCCGGTGAACCGCGGCCGCTTTAACTTCGACACCCTGCGCTACGACTACTACCTTGACGATAACGTGGCCTTTGAAGCCTTTAAGGCGGGCGCCTTCGACCTGCGCGAAGAGGGCTCCGCCAAAAAGTGGGCGACCCAGTATCGCGGCCGTAACTTCGACAATCAGCAGATCATCAAAGAGACCACGCCCAACCAGGCGTCGACCAATACCACCTGGCTGGCCATCAACAATGAAAAGGCGCCGTTCCGCGACCGTCGGGTGCGCCAGGCGCTGACGCTGGCGCTCGACTTTGAGTGGATGAATAAGGCGCTGTTTTACGGCGCCTATAAGCGAGTCACCAGCTATTTTCAGAATACCGAATATGCCGCGCAGGGGCTGCCGGACGCGGCGCAGAGGGCGCTGCTGGCTCCCTTTAAGGATAAGCTGCCGCCCGAAATCTTTACCACGCCCTACGCGCCGCCGCACACCGACGGCAGCGGCTACGATCGGGCGAATCTGCTGAAGGCGCTGGATCTGCTGCGGCAGGCGGGCTGGCAGGTAAAAAATCAGCAGCTGGTTAACGATCAGACCGGCCAGCCGCTGCGCATCGAACTGCTGCTGCGCAGCGGCGCCAGCAACGACTGGGCGCTGCCGCTGCAGCATAATCTGTCGCGGCTCGGCATCAGCCTGACGCTGCGCGTGGTGGACGCGTCCCAGTATCTGCGCCGGCTGCGCGAAGGCGATTACGATATGATCGCCAGAATCTATCAGGCCATGCCGACGCCCGGCTCCGATCTGCAGTTCAGCTGGCAGTCCGACTATATCGACTCATCCTGGAACAGCGCGCGGCTGAAAGATCCGCTGGTCGATCACTTCGTTAAAGCGATTGTGGCGCATCAGGGCGACAAGGCGGCGCTGCTGCCGCTGGGCCAGGCGCTGGATCGCATCCTGCTGTGGAATGCGTATATGATCCCGATGTGGTACAACGCGGAAGATCGTATCGCCTGGTGGAATAAATTCTCCCATCCCGCCATTAAGCCCCTCTACGCCAGCGGGCTGGAAAACTGGTGGTATGACGTGAACAAAGCCGCGCGTTTGCCGGCCGAACGACGCTGAGGAGCCTGAGTTGGCCGCCTATTTCTTGCGCAGACTGCTGTTAATTATCCCCACGCTGTGGGCGATTATTACGCTGAACTTCTTTATCGTGCAGATCGCTCCCGGCGGCCCGGTCGATCAGGCGCTGGCTAACATTCAGTTCGGCCAGACCACCGGTCTGCCAGGCGGCGGCGAGAGCGGCGCACGCGGCGCGCTCAACCGCGCCGGCCCGGGCGACAGCGAGTACCGGGGGGCGCGCGGCCTCGATCCAGAAGTGATCGCCGAAATCAAAAAGCGCTACGGCTTTGACAAGCCGATATGGCAGCGCTACGTGGAGATGCTGTGGAACTATGTGCGCTTCGACTTCGGCGACAGCCTGTTCCGCAGCGCATCGGTACTGCAGCTGATAAAAGAGAGCCTGCCGGTCTCCATCAGCCTTGGGCTATGGAGCACGCTGATTATCTATCTGGTGTCGATTCCGCTGGGCATTAAAAAAGCGGTGCGCAACGGCAGCGCCTTCGACATCTGGAGCAGCACCTTTATTATCATCGGCTACTCGGTGCCTGCCTTCCTGTTCGGTATCATGCTGATCGTGCTGTTCGCTGGCGGCAGCTATCTTGACTGGTTTCCCCTGCGCGGCCTTACCTCGCCGCAGTTTGACTCCCTCTCCTGGTACGGCAAGATCGGCGATTACCTGTGGCACATCAGCCTGCCGGTGCTGGCGACGGTAATTGGCGGTTTTGCCACCCTGACCATGCTGACCAAAAACAGCTTTCTCGATGAGATCCGCAAGCAGTATGTGGTGACGGCGCGCGCCAAAGGGGTGAGCGAGCGGCGCATCCTCTATCACCATGTGTTCCGTAACGCCATGCTGCTGGTGATCGCCAGCTTCCCCGCCACCTTTATCAGCATGTTTTTTACCAGCTCGGTGCTGATCGAGGTGATGTTCTCGCTGAACGGCCTGGGCCTGCTGGGCTATGACGCCACCATCCAGCGCGACTATCCGGTGATGTTCGGCACGCTCTATATTTTTACCCTGATCGGTCTGCTGATGAATATCCTCAGCGACCTGACCTACACGCTGGTCGATCCCCGTATCGATTTCGAGGGCCGCTGATGCGCTTGTCTCCCGTTAATCAGCAGCGCTGGCTGCGTTTCCGCCACAACCGACGCGGCTACTGGTCGCTGTGGATTTTTCTGGTGATTTTCCTGCTGTCGCTCGGTGCCGATCTGCTGGCCAACGATAAGCCGCTGCTGGTGCGCTACCAGCAGCACTGGTACGTGCCGCTGCTGGTGAGCTACAGCGAAAGCGACTTTGGCGGCGCGCTGCCCACCGCGGCGGACTATCAGGATCCCTGGCTGCAAAAAAGGCTGGAGCAGCAGGGCTGGGCGCTGTGGGCGCCGATCCGCTTTAGCGACAGCACCATTAACTTCGCCACCTCGACCCCCTTCCCTTCGCCGCCCTCGGCGCAGAACTGGCTGGGCACCGACGCCAGCGGCGGCGACGTGCTGGCGCGCCTGCTTTACGGCACGCGCATTTCGCTGCTGTTCGGCATCTTGCTAACGCTGTTTTCCAGCGTTATCGGCATTATCGTCGGCGCCGTGCAGGGCTATTTCGGCGGCCGCGTCGATCTGATCGGCCAGCGCGTGATTGAGGTCTGGTCCGGCATGCCCGCGCTGTTTTTGCTGATCCTGCTCTCCAGCGTGATCCAGCCTGACTTCTGGTGGCTGCTGCTGGTGACGGTGATTTTCGGCTGGATGGGGCTGGTGAGCGTGGTGCGCGCCGAGTTTCTGCGCACGCGCAACTTCGACTATATCCGCGCCGCGCGGGCGCTGGGGGTGAGCGACGGACGCATTATGCTGCGGCATATGCTGCCTAATGCGATGGTCGCCACCCTCACCTTTCTGCCCTTTATTCTGTGCGGATCGATTACCACGCTGACCTCGCTCGACTTTCTCGGCTTTGGTCTGCCGGTGGGATCGCCGTCGCTCGGCGAGCTGCTGCTGCAGGGCAAAAATAACCTGCAGGCGCCCTGGCTGGGGCTGGCGGGCTTCTTTACGCTGGCGATCCTGCTGTCGCTGCTGATCTTTATTGGCGAAGCGGTACGCGACGCCTTCGATCCGGCCAGAGGGGTCTGATTATGTCGCTGCTTGCTATTCATCATCTTTCCGTCGCCTTTACCCGCGGCGGCGTCACGCGCAATGTGGTAGAGGATGTTTCCCTGAGCGTCGACGCGGGCGAAACCCTGGCGCTGGTGGGCGAGTCGGGCTCGGGCAAGAGCGTGACGGCGCTTGCGACGATGCAGCTGCTGCCCGCGCCGCCGGCGAGCTATCCCACCGGCGAAATTATCTTTAACGGCGAGGATCTGCTGCGCGTCGGCGAGCGGCGGCTGCGCGCGCTGCGCGGCAACCAGATGGCGATGATTTTTCAGGAGCCGATGGTTTCCCTTAACCCGCTGCACACCCTCGAAAAGCAGCTTTACGAAGTGCTCTCACTGCATCGCGGTATGCGGCGCGAGGCGGCGCGCGGGGAGATCCTCAGCGCTCTCGATCGGGTCGGCATCCGTAGCGCCGCCGCGCGGCTGAATGACTTTCCTCATCAGCTCTCGGGCGGCGAGCGCCAGCGCGTGATGATCGCCATGGCGCTGCTGACCGAACCCTCGCTGCTGATTGCCGACGAGCCGACCACCGCACTCGACGTCACCGTTCAGGCGCAAATTCTGCGGCTGCTGCGCGATCTGCAGCGCGAACGCAATATGGCCATGCTGTTTATTACCCATGATTTAGGCATCGTGCGGCAGCTGGCGGATAAGGTCAGCGTGATGCGTCAGGGCAATATCGTCGAGCAGAGCAGCAGCCGCCTGCTTTTCAGCCAGCCGCAGCATCCCTATACGCGCCAGCTGCTGGCGGCGGAGCCGGAAGGCCGCGCCGTGCCGCTGCGCGACGACGCGCCGCCGCTGTTGCAGGTGCGCAACCTGCGCGTCGGTTTCCCGGTGCGGCGCGGCCTTTTCAGGCGGCAGGTGGCGGAAAAGGTCGCCGTCAGCAACCTCAGCTTTACGCTGCGGCGCGGCGAGAGTCTGGGGCTGGTGGGCGAATCGGGCTCCGGCAAAAGCACCACCGGCCTGGCGCTGCTGCGGCTAATTGCCGCGCAGGGCGAAATCTGGTTTGACGGCCAGCCGCTGCACGCGCTGTCGCGCCGCGAGCTGTTGCCGCTGCGCCGCCGCATTCAGGTGGTGTTTCAGGATCCCAACTCCTCGCTCAATCCGCGTATGACGGTGCAGCAGATTATCGCCGAGGGGCTGGCGGTGCATCAGCCCGATCTCAGCGCTGCCGAACAGCAGGCGCGCGTTATCGCGGCGATGGAGGAAGTGGGTCTGGACGCGGAGAGCCGTCACCGCTATGCGGCGGAGTTCTCCGGCGGTCAGCGGCAGCGGATCGCCATTGCGCGTGCGCTGGTGCTGGAGCCGCAGCTGCTGGTGCTGGATGAGCCGACCTCATCGCTGGATCGCTCGGTGCAGAAACAGATCCTGACGCTGTTGCGCAGCCTTCAGCAGCAGCGTCAGCTGACCTATCTTTTTATCAGTCACGATCTTCAGGTGGTGCGCTCGCTCTGCCATCAGGTGATGGTGCTGCGCCAGGGCGAAGTGGTGGAGCATGGCGACTGCGAGACGCTGTTCGCCGCGCCTGCCGCAGGCTATACGCGTGAGCTGCTCGCCTCGGCGCAGCTCAGTGACCGTTGAAGGTTTCCGCGATCGCTACGCCCTGGTTTTTCAGGCAGCAGCTGGTGGCGCTTTCGTCGCTGCGCAGGATAAAGAGACAGGGCGAGCCTTCGCATTCGGCCACCCGGCACTCCACCTGAATCGACGCCAGCGCGTCCTGCAGCTGATGCATAATCTCCCAGCCGGGATGTCCGTCGTGGCTAATCAGGCGCAGCGCAATAAGATCCTGCTCATTGGCGACGCCCTCTTCCGCCACAATGGCGCTATGTAGCTCGCTGGCCCAGCGATAGCGCTGCGGCAGGCGGTGCACGATGGAAAGTTGCAGCATAGTTAATTGGTATCCCCAGAGCGATTCACTTCGGTCACGATGAACAACGCTTGCTGTTGCTGCTAAACGGCAGAAACGGACGTCAAGGCCTGCTCTCTCGTTTCCCAATATACGACGTGTGGAAAGATTGTTATTTGCGAGTCGGCTCGCATTTTGGCCTATTAGTACCGCGTTCATCGACAGTTAACAATCAGTTTAGACGCATTTTCGTTACTTTCTTAATCATTAATATTCACAACTAAGAAACATACTGGACTGAATACAGGGGAGCGGAGCGGAAAAAGGGATTTTTGCTGCGCACCTCATCCCTGAGGTGCGTCCGTTAGCGGGCCAGGACCGGGTTAGTGTCCGGTCGCGCGAGGACGTGAGGCGTACAAAAAGAAAAGCATCGAACATGTGGCGCACGCCGCGATGGTGCCGACCATCGGCCAGGCGCTGTTAAAGGTGGCGGTCGACAGCAGCGCGCCAACCAGCGCGCCGACGCCAAACCGCAGCGTCCCCGCCAGCGACGACGCGGTGCCCGCCATATGGGGAAACTCATCGAGGATCACCGCCATGGCGTTGGAGGAGACCATCGACACGCAGCCGATAAACATCGCGACGCCCAGCACCATGGGAATAAACCCCATATGCAGCGCGCTCACCGCCAGCAGCCAGATCCCCATGGCAAACTGAATCACCAGCCCGGTGCGAAACATCGCCAGCGGACCAAAGCGGCGCACCGCCCGGCTGTTGATCAGCGTCATCACAAACAGAAACACCACGTTCAGCGCAAAGTAGTAGCCGAAGTTCTGCGGCGAAACGTGGTTCACCTCGATATAGACAAAAGGACCGGCGTTGAGAAAGGTAAACAGCCCGGCAAAGGAGAAGCCGCTCGCCAGCATATAGCTAAAGGCGCGCTTGTGGCGAAACAGCGTAACGAAATTGCCCAGCATGGTGCGCAGGTGAAAACGCTGGCGCTGCTCCGGCCTGAGCGTCTCGCGGATCTGCGTCATCACCATCACGGTAGTGATCAGGGCGGCGATCGAGAGCGTCCAGAAAATCGCGTGCCAGTCCCACGCCAGCAGCAGCCAGCCGCCGATAATCGGCGCCAGCAGCGGCGCGATGGTGGTGATCAGCATGACAAACGACATCATGCGCGAGAAGTCCTCTTTCGAGTAGCTGTCGCGCATCAGGGCGTTAATCACCACGCTGGCCGCCGCTGCGGAAAGGCCGTGCAGAAAGCGCATCAGAATCAGCTGGTCGATGGTCTGCGCCAGCGCGCAGGCCGCCGCCGCGCAGGCGAAGATCAGCGTGCCGAGCACGATCACCGGCTTGCGGCCGTAGCTGTCCGCCAGCGGGCCATATACCAGCTGGCCGATGGCGAATCCCAGGATATAGAGGTTAAGGGTCATCTGCACGCTGCCCGCCGCCACGCCGAATTCGCGGGCGATCTGCGGCATCGCGGGCAGATACATATCGATGGAAAGCGGCATCAGCATCGCCAGCAATCCCAGAATCACCACCAGTCCCGCAGCTGAATTTTTTTCCTTGCGCACGGCCGCTCCGCTATTTCTGCTTTAACTCGTCGGGCAGCCCAACGCTGTTAATTTCATCTTCCGTCAGCGGACGATATTCGCCCGGCTCTAGATCCGCATCCAGCACGATATCGCCGATGCGCTCGCGGTGCAGCCCGACCACGCGGTTGCCAACGGCGGCAAACATGCGCTTTACCTGATGATAGCGCCCTTCGCTAAGGGTCAGCAGCACCTCGGTCGGCGTAATTTCTTCCATTTGCGCCGGCTGGGTAAGCGATTTTTCGCCGTGCAGCTGAATACCCTCGGCGAACTGCTGCGCCACATCCGCGGCGACGGGATGCTCCAGCATCACGCGGTAGGTTTTCTCGCAGTGGTGGCGCGGCGAGGTAATGCGGTGTGACCACTGGCCGTCATCGGTCAGCAGCACCAGCCCGGTGGTGTCGATATCGAGACGGCCCGCGGCGTGCAGCTTCCACGCGGTTGGCTCTTCGATAAAGTAGAGGATAGTCGGGTGATCGGGATCGTCGGTGGAGCAGACATAGCCCTGCGGCTTGTTCAGCATAAAGTAGCGCGGCCCAACCTGCAGATGCAGCGGATTGCCATCATATTCCACCTCATGCTCGGGCTGGATTTTAAAGGCGGTGTCGCGTACCACTTCGCCGTTAACGGTGACTTTTTGCGCCCGGATCTCACGCCCGGCGATAGCCCGGCTGACTTCCAGTTGCTGAGAGATGAATTTGTCGAGTCGCATGAATTCGCTTTGCCTGTTACTGCGGAGGGAAACTGAAACGGGGTTTTACCCGTTGAAAAAGTATGGGAAGTATATCTTGAACCACCGCTGCCGCACAGAGCCGTTCCTGCGTTTCATCCATTTTCATGGCATAATCTCGCTCAGTTTCGCAAAAGTGATCGGCAATGGCTTTTACTCTACGTCCCTATCAGCAAGACGCGGTTAACGCGACCCTTAACCATTTTCGTCAACACGCCGAGCCGGCGGTGATTGTGCTGCCTACCGGCGCCGGCAAAAGCCTGGTGATCGCCGAGCTGGCGCGGCTGGCGCGCGGCCGCGTGCTGGTACTGGCGCACGT
This sequence comes from Pantoea agglomerans, assembly GCF_020149765.1. NCBI lineage: Bacteria > Pseudomonadati > Pseudomonadota > Gammaproteobacteria > Enterobacterales > Erwiniaceae > Pantoea > Pantoea agglomerans. The sequence goes on along the minus strand of NZ_CP083809.1, from coordinate 1,298,580 downwards.
TAAAGAGCTGGTGGAGCAGAACCACAGCAAATATCAGGCCTACGGCCTGGAAGCGGATATCTTCGCCGCCGGCCTGCAGCGCAAAGAGAGCCAGCGCAAGGTGGTATTCGGCAGCGTGCAGTCGGTCGCGCGCAATCTGGCGCAGTTCGACAGCGCCTTTTCGCTGGTGATTGTCGACGAGTGCCACCGCATCAGCGATGACGACAACAGCCAGTATCAGCAGATCTTTACCCATCTGCGCCAGCATAACCCGCAGCTGCGCCTGCTGGGCCTGACGGCGACCCCGTTTCGCCTCGGCAAGGGCTGGATCTATCACTTCCACTATCACGGCATGGTGCGCGGCGACGAGAAGGCGCTGTTTCGCGACTGTATCTACGAACTGCCGCTGCGCTACATGATCAAGCACGGCTTTCTGGTGCCGCCGGAGCGGCTCGATATGCCGGTGGTGCAGTATGACTTCAGCCGCCTGACGGCGCAGGCCAACGGGTTGTTTAGCGAGTCGGATCTCAACCGCGAGCTGAAGCAGCAGCAGCGCGTGACGCCGCATATCATCAGCCAGATCCTTGAGTTCGCCGAAGATCGGCGCGGGGTGATGCTATTTGCCTCTACGGTAGAGCACGCGCGCGAGATCCTGACGCTGCTGCCCGCCAACAGCGCGCTGATTTCGGCGGAGACGCCGGCGAAAGAGCGCGATGCGACCATCGCCGCCTTTAAGGCGCAGCAGCTGAAGTTTCTGGTCAATGTCGCGGTGCTGACCACCGGCTTCGATGCGCCCCACGTCGATCTTATCGCTATTTTACGCCCCACCGAATCGGTCAGCCTCTATCAGCAGATCGTCGGCCGCGGACTGCGCCTGTCGCCGGGCAAAACCGACTGCCTGATCCTCGACTACGCCGGCAACCCGCACGATCTCTTTACGCCGGAAGTGGGCGCGCCGAAAGGGGCCAGCGACAATGAGCCGGTGCAGGTGTTCTGCCCCGCCTGCGGCTTTGCCAACACCTTCTGGGGCAAAACCACCGCAGACGGCATGATTATTGAGCACTTCGGCCGCCGCTGTCAGGGTGTGCTGGAAGATGACGAAGGCCACCGCGAGCAGTGCGATTTTCGCTTCCGGTTTAAAAGCTGTCCCGACTGCGGCGCGGAAAATGATATTGCGACGCGGCGCTGCCATCAGTGCGACAAAATACTGGTCGATCCTGACGATATGCTGAAGGCGGCGCTGAAGCTCAAGGACGCGCTGGTGCTGCGCTGCGGCGGCATGACGCTGACGCACGGCCGCGACGATAGCGGCGAATGGCTAAAAGCGACCTATTTCGACGAGGACGGCACCAGCGTTGACGAGCGCTTCCGTTTGCGCACGCCCGCGCAGCGCAAGGCGTTTGAGCAGCTCTTTATGCGCCCGCACCAGCGCGCGCCGGGCGTGCCGCTCGGCTGGCAAACCGCGGCCGACGTGGTGGCGCTGCAGCCGCTGCTGCGCCATCCCGATTTCGTGGTAGCGCGCGCTAAAGGGCAATTCTGGCAGGTGCGCGAGAAGCTTTTCGACTATCAGGGCCGCTTTCGTCGCGCCAATGAGCTGCGCTAAGCGGCGGAATCATTTGCCCGCCTCGCCCATTACCGCTATACTGCCGCCCGCTTTTGCATTCGCAATCGCCTTTGAACAACCTGCCTGCTGCTGGGTCGCCTGTAGCAGGAATTATTGAAGAGACATAACCATGTTGACCATCAACGCAGAAGTACGTAAAGAGCAGGGTAAGGGTGCGAGCCGCCGCCTGCGCACAGCGAACAAATTCCCGGCCATCATCTATGGTGGCAGCGAAGCCGCTGTTTCTATCGAACTGGATCACGACGCCGTGATGAACATGCAGGCTAAACCTGGGTTCTACACCGACGTGCTGACTCTGGTTGTCGACGGTAAAGAAACCAACGTGAAAGTGCAGGCCGTTCAGCGTCACCCGTTCAAGCCAAAACTGCACCACATCGACTTCGTACGCGCGTAATCGCCTGCGAATCGACATAAAAAACGCCGCTTATGCGGCGTTTTTTTTTGGCTGGCTGACGCCTACTTGCCGCTGGTGCGGCGCTGCAGCTGATCGCGCAGGTTCGGCGGCGTGCCTTTGATGGTTAAGGTATCGGTGGCCGGATCCCAGAAAACGCGCTCGCCCAGCAGCCCGGCGTCAAAATTGAGCGTCAGACCGCCGCCGCTGCCGGCAAATTTAGTCAGCTGGCGCAGCGTGCTGCGATCCGCCGGAAAATGCTCTTCCAGCTCGTAGCCCTGCTCCTGAGTAAAGGCCTGAAAGGATTTTTCGCCGAGCGGCGGCAGCTCTTTCGACAGCTCCTCCAGCGCGATCTCCTCGCCCGCCTGCAGCTGTTCGTTGCAGTAGCTGTAAACCTGCTGGCGATAGTTCTGCCGCTCGCTTTTATCCAGATCCGACTCGGCGCAGTAGTCATCTACCGCCTGCAGCAGACCGCGGTTTTGCGCTTTGGTATCCAGGCCAACGCTGGCGCCGAGGAAGTCCATAAAGAAATCGGCGACTTTGCGCCCTACCCGTCCGCGCAGGAAGGTCAGATAGCGGGTCGATTCCGGCGTCAGCTCCCATTCGGTCAGGTCGATGCGCGCCACGATATCGGCATGGTTGATGTCGAGATAGTGCGTGCTGCTGATGTCGAGCTGCTCGTTGACGCGCATGCTGCGCTGGCTGTTAAGCACCGCTATCAGCAGATACTCCACCGCCAGATAGCGGTAGTGAACAAAGAGCACCACCCCGCCTTCGGCGAAAGGATATTTAGCCAGTTCGTCGCGCAGGCGGCCGGTCGCCGCGCGGCTGAACGCCAGGAAGTCGTCATTGCCTTTGCGGCAGTTGCGCAGCGCCTCCGCCAGTTCGCTCTCCGGGTTAAACAGGCCGTAGGCTTTATTTTTTGCGCTGTAGACGCGGTGCAGCTCTTCTACCATCGCTTCCACGGTGGCGTTGGCGGGCAGCAGCGTATCGCGCAGCACCAGCTCAAGCTGATTCTCGTCGCGCTTGATCATCTGATGCAGGGCAATCTGGTCGATATCCAGACTCATGGTAGACTCTCCTTTAAGTTCAGGCGCGTATTCAAACACCGCCCGCATCGGCTTTCAACTCCATGCTTTAGCCGATCGATGCGCTTTCGATAAAATTGCGGTAAAAACCCTGTTGTTACGGTACTATATCGCCTTTTGAAACGAGATTAGTCGACGATATGCCACAATCATCCCGTTACAGCGACGAACGCGTGGAAAAACTCCTCGCGCAACTGGCCCAGGTGCTGCAGAAAGACAATGCGCCAACCGACCTTTCCCTGATGGTGCTGGGGAATATGGTGACCAACGTGATCAACAGCGACGTTGCCCCGGCGCAGCGCCGTTCTCTGGCACGTTCTTTCGCGGAAGCCCTGCAGGCCTCCGTGCGCGACGACAACGCCCATTAATCGCCTATTTGATCGCATAATATGGTAACCAACCGGCAGCGCTACCGCGAAAAAGTGTCCCAGATGATCAGTTGGGGGCACTGGTTTGCTCTGTTTAATATTTTATTCGCGTTGATTTTAGGCAGCCGCTATCTGGTGGTTGCCGACTGGCCCGCGTCGCTCGCCGGGCGCATTTACGCCTTTAGCAGCTGGATCGGCCACTTCAGCTTTATTGTGTTCGCCGTCTATCTGCTGGCGATATTTCCGCTGACCTTTGTGGTGATGTCGCAGCGGCTGCTGCGCGTCCTGTCGGCGATTATCGCCACCGTCGGGCTGACGCTGATTATGGTAGACAGCGCGGTGTTCAACCGCTTCCACCTGCACCTTAATCCAGTGGTGTGGGAGCTGGTGATCAACCCCGACCAGAGCGAGATGGCGCGCGACTGGCAGCTGATGTTTATCAGCGTGCCGCTGATTTTCCTCGTGGAGATGCTCTTCGCCACCTGGAGCTGGCAAAAGCTGCGCAGCCTGAACCGGCGATCGTTCGGCAAGCCGCTGGCGGCGCTGTTTATCAGCGCCTTTTTTGCCAGCCATCTGCTCTATATCTGGGCCGATGCTAACTTCTATCGCCCAATCACCATGCAGCGCGCCAATCTGCCGCTCTCCTATCCAATGACCGCGCGACGCTTCCTCGAGCGCCACGGTCTGCTGGACGCGCAGGCTTACCAGCAGCGCCTGATCCAGCAAGGCGATCCGGAAGCGGTTTCGGTGCAGTATCCGCTCAGCGATATCGCCTTCCGCGACGGCGGCACGCGCAATAATTTGCTGGTGATCACCGTGAAGACGCTGAACGCAGGCGATATGGCGCAAGCGCTGCCGCAGCTTAATCAGTTCGCCAGCGATAATGTGCGCTTTACCCAGCACTTCAGCGCTGGCGACCTGCCGGAAAAAGGGCTGTTTGGCCTGTTCTACGGCATTTCCGCCAGCTATATGGATGGGGTGCTGGCGGCGCGTATGCCGTCGGCGCTGCTCGGCGCGCTCAGTTCGCAGGGCTACCAGTTCGGGCTTTTCTCATCGGAAGGCTTCAACCAGCCGCTCTATCGCCAGGCGCTGCTGACGGACTACACGCTGCCCACTACCGACAGCCAGCCTAACGCCAGCACCGTCACCCAGTGGCAGAACTGGCTGAACGGCCAGAAAGGCGACGGCAATCCCTGGTTCTCCTGGCTGGCGCTGGACGGCGTCGATCTGAGCGGCACCACGGTGAAAACCCGCCAGCGTAGCTACCTGCGCCAGGCTGCATCGATTGACGAACAAATTCACCATGTGCTCGCCACCCTACAGCAGCGCGATCTGCTGAAAAATACCGTGGTGGTGATCACCGCGCAGCAGGGCGTGGCGCTGAATGGCAACCTCGACAGCGTGGGCAACCGCGCGACCCTGCAGGTTCCGCTGGTCATCCACTGGCCGGACACCCCTGCGCAGACCATCGATCGTCTTACCAATCATCAGGATGTGATGGCGACGCTGATGCTGCGCCTGCTGCACGTGCGCACCAACCCGGTGAACTATTCGCAGGGAGAAGATCTCTTCGCCGCCCAGCGTCGCCACGACTGGGTCGCCAGCAGCGAAGAGAATCGCCTGGTGGTAACGACGCCGCGGGTGACGCTGGTGCTTAACAATAACGGCAGCTATCGCGCTTACGACGCGCAGGGCAACGCCCTGAAAGATCATAAGCCGCAGCTGGCGTTACTGCTGCAGGTGCTGACGGAAGAGAAGCGTTTTATCGCTAACTGATTAATTATGAGGCAGTTAGACGGCCGCTGCTTGCATTCCGCCAGAGAAACAGTAGACTAAGCCCCACTGTTCGGCACGTAGCGCAGCCTGGTAGCGCACTGTCATGGGGTGTCAGGGGTCGGAGGTTCAAATCCTCTCGTGCCGACCAAAATTCCCAACTAAAGCAGCCTGTTAAGGCTGCTTTTTTTATGCCTGCCAGTCGTGGCGCCCCGCTCGCGCAACATCCTTTTTCACGCTCCGCATTAATAGCCGAAAACCCACCAGCGCCCTGAAAACCGGCGTAATGTCACGCGTCGCCGCTTTTATCAGTGCGCTGCGGAACCCCGCCCGCTTCGCCACAGGATGAAAAAGGGGTCTATACTGACCTGTGTGTGGGTAAAAAGAGGAGAGTTTATGCATTACATTGAAAAAGACGATCCAAACAATGCGCCGGAGTCAGGCGACAAACGTCCTGAACCGGATCAGAAGTAGTGACCCACAAAGGCCGCCGCGTGCGGCCTTTTTACTGGCCGCAGCCCACCGGGCAAGCCGATCTCTCCCCGTCAGGTGAGACAGCGTCTCCTCTTCCAGCTTTCAACTTTTTGCAGTCGACTCTGATCTTTCTCACAAATTCCACAGACCGCTGCGCTTTTTAACCTTACTGAAACAAAAATGTCATAAATGTTCATTAATCTTAATGACTCTGAATATCGGATGGATATCACTATGGTTATCAAAGCGAAGAGCCTGCAGGATGCGGAAGAACTGCTTCACTCAGGCGTCAGCAAAGTGGAACTGGCTTACAATATCGGCAGCGACGATTTTTTTCGCCTGGCATCACGCTGGTGCGAGCGCGGCGCGCGTATCACCAGAGGTCACCATCACTTCGTTGTTTCCGTAAAGGGCTTTGCCATTCCGCCTAACGACTAAGCGGTTGCCCCAGCCATGGCGGGCTGCTTTAATGCCCTTTTGTGCGCCGCCGTGGGCCCTGATGAATTCTCAGAACATTTCTCTGCCGCCTCCCGAAGGCGGCTTCATTCGCTGTGCGCATCTGCGAGGTGGCAATACCCTGCTGGCGCAGGCGCGCTTCGACCTTGATCGCTATGACGACAGTTTAGGCGCGCGCTGGAATCTGCCTTTTCCGCCCGCGCTGCAGCAGGCGGTAAAGAAGCGCCGCGCCGAATATCTGGCCAGCCGCTGGCTGGCGCGCGAGGTAATGGGCCAGATGGGCATCGCCGGTTTCCTGCTGCAAAACCACAGCGATCGCTCTCCCCGCTGGCCAGACGGCCTTCAGGCCTCGCTGTCGCACACCGACGGCGCAGTGGCGCTGGCGGCAACGCGCCAGCCGCGCTGCGTTGGCGTCGATATCGAAAGCGTGATGAGCCTGCGCACGGCTGAGGAGACCGCTGCGCTGCTGATGAGCAGCGATGAAAAAGCGCAGCTGCGCGCGCTCAGGCTGCCCTTTTCGCTGGCCGCGACGCTGCTCTTCTCGCTTAAGGAGAGCCTGTATAAGGCGCTTTGGCCGCAGCTGCATCAGCCGATGGATTTCCATCAGGCGAGCCTGCTGGAGGCGGATATCGCCGCAGGCAGAGCCGTGCTCGCATTGAACCAGACATTTAGCACCACCTTTGCCGCCGGTACGCGGCTGGAGGCGGAATTTCAGCTAGAGGCGGATCGGGTGCTGACGCTGTTGACCCATCCCGTGGCAGGCAATAAAAAACCGGCTGAGCAAAGGGGCTGAGCCGGTACAAACACAAGACGACAGAAAATATTCCAGGGAGGCAAAAACCGCTGTTTTTGCCGGGGTCAGCTTACCGCCTGCCGTGGGCGCTATGCCACTAACCCTTTTCGCTAAGCTTTCTCATCCTGCTGATAAAGCGCATCGGTGCGCTGCACCGCATCCAGCGTCGCCATCTCGCGCTCGCGTCCGGTCAGCTCGCTGAGTTTGCCTTCGCGCATCTCCAGCAGGCGATCGGCATGCATAAAGTAGTGGTCGTCATGGCTGATGGCGAACACGGTTTTGCCTGACGCCTGCAGCCAGGGCAGCAGCTCGCGATAGAAGACGCGGCGGAAATGGGGATCCTGATCCGCCGCCCACTCATCCAGCAGCAGCACGTCGCGCTCTTCCGCCGCCGCCAGCAGCAGCGCTACCCGCTTGCTCTGCCCTTTCGACAGCTGCAGGTTAAGGATTTTATTGCCTTCGATTTTCAGCTTGTCCTGCATTTTCAGGCGCTCAAGCCAGGCCTGCACCAGTTGAGGACTGGCGGGCGCGCCCTCGCGCCCAATCAGCCGATCGAACAGATGCACGTCGGTAAACACCGCGGAGAAGTGCTTGCGCCAGCGATCGCGATCCTCCGCGCCGATCGGCTTGCCGTCGAGCAGCAGCGTGCCGCTGTGCGGCTGATAGAGCCCGGTCAGCAGCATCGCCAGCGTCGACTTGCCACTGCCGTTACCGCCGATCAGAAATATCAGCTCGCCGCGCCGCAGCGTCAGGTTAATCGGCCCGACTTCAAAGCCGTTTTGTCCGTAGTGGAAGCGAACGTCGCGCAGTTCCAGCGTGCGCCACGCCGCCAGCGGCGGCAGCGTATGGAAGCCCTCCTGATAGGGCGCCAGATCGAAGGCGTTCAGCTTGCGAAACGCCACCTGGGCGCTGAGCAGCGTCGGCAGCGCGCCGACCGCCGACAGCAGCGGCGTGCGCAGGAACAGCAGCGTCAGCGAGAAGGTGGCCGCCACCGCGGTATTGGCCCAGCCCAGGCTGTTGGCCATGAAAAACACCATGCCGATAGCGCCAAGCGTCATAATATTCGACCAGTTTACCGCACTGAGATGGTAGGTATCGGCGCGCACGATATGGTGACGGTAGGCGTTCGCATCTTCCTGATAAACGGTTTCGTAAATCAGCTGGGCGCGCTCGCGGTTGAGATGCAGCTCTTTACGCCCTTCCGTCACCGTCTGAAAATCGCGATAAAGGTCATCTTCGACCTCGCGCAGTTTCGCCATATGACGATAAACGCGCGACACCAGCAGCCAGCCGCCCACCAGCGTGACCGCCATCCACAGGCTGGAGACCATCAGCATTTTCGGCGAGAGCCAGGCGAGATAAAGCGCGCAGCCCAGGGTGATAATAATGCCCTGAATCAGCTCCGGCAGACGCACGAAGGCGATGGTGATCGCGCGGATATCGCTGGTCAGCCCGGCGAGTAGCTGCGCGTTGCCGATCTGCTCCAGCCGCTCGACGCGGGTATCCAGAATACGCTTGATAAATTCGCCGCGCAGACGCCAGACAAACTGGTGTCCCAGCAGCGTCAGCGCCAGCTGGGCGGCGAGCGTTACCGCCATCAGCAGCACCAGCTGTAGCAAAAAGCCAGGCAGCACCGAGAAAGAGGTATTGATGGCCGAGATCATTTCGCTGTTGATATAGGCGATCATGGCGATGCCGAGCGCGGCGCTGAGCAGCGTCAGCAGGATCACGCCAATGAAAGGCCAGCGAAACTGGCGAAAAACAACCTTAAGCAACGCCATAAAAAAGTCCAGCAGTCAGGAAAGCAGCCAGCAGTTTAAAGCGATGCGGAATGATAGCAATAGTTATTCGCACTCGCGCCGCGCTCAGAAGGCGCGGCGAAAGGTCAGGTTGTAGCGGAACGCCCCGGTCAGCGGGTGAACGCCGGGCTTGAGCGGTAATATGCCGTGATAGCGCAGGCGCGACGGCCCGCCCCACACCACGACGTCGCCATGCTCCAGCAGCACGCGCTGGGTGGCGTCACCGCGCGCGAAGCCGCCGAACTGAAACACCGCCGGCAGCCCCAGCGACACCGAGACGATGGGATGACGCAGATCGCGCTCATCTTTGTCCTGATGCAGCGTCAGCTTGGCGCCTGGCTCGTAGCGGTTGATCAGGCAGGCGTCGGGATTGAACTGCGGGAAGCCCGCCTCGCGCGCGCAGTCAAGCGCCAGCTGGCGAAACAGCGGCGGCATCGGCGGCCACTTGCGGCCGTTCTCCGCGTCCTGCTCGGTGTACTGATAGCCGCGCGAGTCGCTCGACCAGCCGAAGTCGCCGCAGTTGGTCATCGCCACCGACATGCGGTGGCCGCCCGGCGTAATGCGATGGTGGAATGGATTCTGCTGCGCCACCGCCAGCAGCGCCTCCATCAGCGCCGGCGCCGAATCGCGCGCGCGGCGACGCAGGATCACCGCCCCTTCTGCCAGCGGCTCCTGCCACGGCGCGTCTTCACTAAACAGATCAAGCATGATTTCCCCTTGCGCCGCTACTTGCCGTCGATAAGAAAGGCTTTGAACTGCGGCGACATCCAGCTGACGAATTTATCGCCCTCTTTACTAATAAGATAGACCGCCAGCTGCTGCTGCAGCGCCAGCGCTTTCGCCTTTTCGCTGCCCAGCACCATCAGGCCAGTGTCCCAGCCGTCTGCTTCCAGCGCCGTGGTGGCGATCACCGTGGCGGAGACCAGCTTATGCTCGATGGGACGGCCGGTCGCCGGATCGATGACGTGCGAAATGCGTTTGCCATCCAGTTCATAATAGTTGCGATAGCTGCCGGATGTGCTGATGCCGTGCCCCTGCAGGTCAACGCGCGCCTGTACCGCGTTCTCGCTGTCGGTGGGTTTCTGGATCGCCACGCGCCAGCCCTGGCCCTGCGCATTCTCTCCGCGGCTCAATACCGCCCCGCCGACCGATACCAGATAGTTGGCAATCCCTTCGCGCTCCATCAGGCGCGCCAGGTGATCGGTGGCGTAGCCTTCGCCCATGGTGGAGAGATCGACATAGAGCCCCGGCAGATCTTTCTGCAGCCACTGCCCTTCCACCGTCTGTACCACGCGCAGGTGCTGGAGCCCGGTTTGCGCCTTCGCCGCAGCGATCTCCGCCTCCGTCGGGCGGTGCGCTGGCTGTTTCGCCGGGCCGAAGCCCCAGAGATTCACCAGCGGCCCCACGGTGATGTCCATCGCGCCGCCGGTTTTGGCGCCGATACGCAGCGCTTCGGTAACGATATCGGCCATATCGGCGCTAATCGGCTGCGGCGCATCGCCCTGATAGCGGTTAAAGCGCGACAGCACGGAATCCTCTTTCCAGGTCGACAGCGTCCGATCGTCCGCGTCAAGCTGCCGCTGGATCGCCTGCTGTAGCGCAGCTTTGCGCGCCGCGTCGACGCCCGCCAGCGAAACCCGCCACACCGTGCCCATGGTTTTGCCTTCCAGCACCATCCCCTGCTGCGAACTTTTGCTGTCGCAGGCGCTCAGGGCGCCGAGCGCCGCTGTCATTAGCAGAATATTCCAGTATCGCATTCTTCTCTCATCTGTAACGCTATATTCCAGCCTGAAACAAAGCATAAGTCGTTAGTAAAGTAGTCAAAAGCGGCTTGTAAACCCGCCCTGCCTGACCCAGGCTCTGGCAGGCTACCGGCTGATAACAGGAGGCCCCATGATCTATCTGATTCTCGCGTTCGCAGGCGGACTATTTATTTTCAGTATTGTTAAGCTGCTGCAACAGCGGCGCCAAAAACGGCTCGCCTGGGGCGCGGCGCGTCAGCGTTGAGCAGCAGTGCACCAAAATGCTGCGGCAGTGTAGCAAACCAGGCGGGAAATCCGTGGCTGTGAGAGCGATCGAACTGGCATGAATGCTGCACGGTTTAGACCGGGTTTATTTCCGGGAGGTGCAGCATGCGTAAATCATCGTCAACGTTTGGCCAGTGGCAGCAGTGGCTGAGTTTTTCCGCGTTTACCCTGGCGGGGGTGGGATTTGAAGGCAGCGCCCCGCCGTCGCCAAAGGCGAAGCCCGCGGCAAGCCGCAGGCGGACGCCGCAGTCGTAATTACATACCCAGTTCACTCAGCCCCGGATGATCGTCCGGGCGTCTGCCGAGTGGCCAGTGAAAGCGTCGTTCGCTGGCCGCTATCGGCAGGTCGTTAATGCAGGCGAACCGCTCAATCATCAGGCCGTCAGCGCCGAAGCGCCAGTTCTCATTGCCGTAACTGCGGAACCAGTTGCCGCTGTCATCATGCCATTCATAGGCAAAGCGCACCGCCAGCCGGTCGTTGTGCCACGCCCATAGCTCTTTGATTAGCCGATAATCCAGCTCTCTGGCCCACTTGCGGCTGAGAAACGCCACCACTGCGTCACGGCCCTGCACGCTTTCGCTGCGGTTGCGCCAGCGCGTGTCGGGAGTGTAAACCAGCGACACCCGCTGCGGATCGCGGCTGTTCCAGGCATCTTCCGCCAGACGGGCTTTTTCGGTGGCGCTCTGTTGGTTAAAGGGAGGAAGCAGCATAGTGATCTCCTGAGTAGGTAGACAGGATTGTCTACTTGCAATACTCTGCTGCATGTAGACAATTCTGTCTACTAAAAAAATTCAGAGGTCTGACTATGCTCGCTCCGCTTGTTTTTGATGCTGGCGCTTCCGCCCGCGACCGTATCCTGACCGCAGCGCAGCAACTCTTCTACCAGCAGGGCATCCGCGCCACCGGCGTCGATCGCGTGATCGCGGAGGCGGGCGTGACCAAAGTGACCTTCTACCGCCACTTCCCGGCGAAAAATCAGCTGATCGCGGCGGCGCTGGAGCAGCGCCACCAGCGCTGGATGCAGGGGTTTCAGCAGGCGCTGGCGCAAAATACGCCGCTGCGGGACGCCCTGCCGGCCGCGCTGAAAAGCTGGTTTAGCGAAGCGGACTTTCGCGGCTGCGCCTTTATTAACGCCAGCGCGGAGCTGGGCGAGAGCCTGCCTGAGGTGGGCGCGCTGATTCGGCGCCATAAGCAAGAGATGGCGGACGCCATAGCCCTCAGGCTGGCGCAGGCGGAACGCGGCAAAACCGGACAGATTATGTTACTGGCGGAAGGCGCCATCGTGCGGGCGCAGCGGGGAGAAGAGGCGGAAGCGGTAACGGCGGATCTGGCTGCCGCGCTGGCGGCGATTCTGCAAACGGGAGCGTAGCCCGCAGGCTACGCTCCTTAGCGGTTTAGAACTGATAAACCAGACCCAGCGCCACGGTATCGTCGGTGTTGATGCCTGCCGCGTCGGTGAAGTCGTTGTCGTCCATCAGGTTGATCTGGTAATCAACGTAGGTGGACATGTTTTTGTTGAAGTAGTAGGTCGCGCCCACATCAACATACTTTTTCAGGTTCTGTTTGCCCCAGTTCTGAATGTCGGTGCCGCGTGAGGTCACGAACGCCAGAGAGGGACGCAGGCCGAAGTCGAACTGATACTGCGCCACCAGCTCCCAGTTATCCGCCTTGTCGGCGAAACCGTAGATAGCGTCATCCGTCGAACCGAAGCGGGTCGCGTTGTAGGAACGGCTGTACATCGCCGCCAGGTAGATATTGTTGGCGTCATATTTCAGACCGCCGGTGTAGACTTCCGCCTTGTCGCCGCGACCCAGGATGCCCGGCGCTGCGCCGTTCTGGTTGTTGGTGCGGTCAGACTGGAACATGGCGGCACCGATGCCCAGGCCAGAGCCGAGATCGTAAGTGGTGCTCAGGCCCCAGCCGTCGCCGTTCTCGCCCAGCACGTCGCGCCCTGTGGTTTCACGGCTCGGGTTGTCGTTTTTGCCCTGATACTGAACGGCGAAGTTCCAGCCGTCCACCAGGCCAAAGAAATTAGAGTTGCGGTAGGTCGCCAGGCCATTGCTGCGCTGGAACATAAAGTTGTCCGCGCCATAGGTGTCGCCGCCAAATTCCGGCAGCACGTCGGTCCATGCGCCGATGTCGTATGCTACGCCGTAGTTACGGCCGTAGTCGAATGAGCCCGCATCGCCGAACTTGATACCCGCGAAGCCAACGCGCGTTTAGCTTTTCGCGGTGCCTTCGCTTTCCGCCGTGTTCAGCGCCGCCTGATATTCCCACTGGCCGTAACCGGTCAGCTGGTCGGAAATCTGGGTTTCGCCTTTGAAACCGAAACGCAGGTAAGACTGATCGCCGTCATTACCGTCGTTATCTGAGAAATAGTGCAGACCGTCGACTTTGCCGAACAGGTCTAATTTGTTGCCGTCTTTGTTGTAGATTTCCGCTGCGCTTGCAGAACCCGCTGCGACCAGCAGCGCAGGGATCATCAGGGAGAGAACGCGACGTTTCATTTTATTGCCCTCTGTTATATGCCTTATTTTTGCCACTGCGAGCTGAACGCTTAAAAATTCAGCCGGCACGCCATTGTTATTTTATAAAGGGCAATAAGCCATCACGAAAATGCTACGAAATTTCCAAATCTGTTTCATAATGCGAAATAGTTATTTCCAGGTGTAAATTTTGCGGAACTAATAACCAGCACATATCGATAAAAATTATCGCACAAAATATCAAACCAATTTTAAGTCCATTAATTTCAAAGAGTTATGATTGAGTTTATCTGAGCACTGAATGACAAAACATATGCGTCATCTGAGAATACAATAGATCCCGCTATCATCATTTATTTCATTATTACCTTCATTCACCCCGAATGAGATGTTTACCCTAATTCCCGCCGGACTGTTAAGTCCGGCATTTTTTTGCCCAAAACCTGCCCCTTGCCCCCCCCGAGAGTAAAGTTAATTAACGCGCTGAAAATAACATCGCCGCTTATGGGCATTTATTGCTAATAATCGCACGCGTTGTTAATTAATTCGCTGAATATTCTCCCTGTTAATTTATCACCGTAATAAAGTTTTATCACACCTCTGCGCCTGCCTTATTCATTTTCGTTGCGCCGCCCGGCAGGATATATAGCCAACAGGCGCGCAGAATATCATCGACTTAATGCCGCAGAGAGCAAGCGCCGGGTCAGGCCAGCGATGTTTCAGGCGGGTTAACCGCGTAGCGCGCCGGCCTGTAAAGCGACATTAAGGCTATCAGCCTGTCGCGAGAGGCCAGGAAAGTTCTGGAAAAGTTTAGCGGCAGGCTAAAAGTCGTTAAAATGGCGGCTTTCACGCCGGCTTATCGCCGCCCTGCCCTTTCGGGTAGCGCATGCGGCTGCGGCTTTGATGCTACACTTCGTCGCTTTGACACTCACGAATATGACTATGACCGCACTGGACGCTGCACCACCCAGGAAACTTCACAGCCGTGTCAGTCTGGGGACACGCCTCGTTTTTCTTATTGCCGGTCTTGGCATGTCCTCCTGGGCGCCGCTGGTGCCGTTCGCCAGCCAGCGGCTGGCGCTGAGCGGCGCATCGCTGGGTGCGCTGCTGCTCTGCCTGGGCATGGGTTCGCTGGCGGCGATGCCGGTTACCGGCGCGCTGGTGGGCCGCTTCGGCTGCCGTCGCGTTATCTTCGGCTCGACGCTGGTAACGCTGGCGACGCTGCCGCTGCTGGCGACGCTGGAGACCACAGGAAGCATGGCTGCGACGCTGATAATTTTCGGTGCCGGGCTGGGCATGCTCGACGTGGCGATGAACGTGCAGGCGGTTGAGGTGGAGAAAGCGGCCAGCAAGCCGATGATGTCCGGTTTCCACGGCTTCTTTAGCCTCGGCGGCATTCTGGGCGCGGGCGCAGTCAGCCTGCTGCTCAGCGTCGGCCTGTCGCCGCTGGCGTCGGTGGCGCTGGTACTGCTTCTGATGGCGCTGCTGCTGGCGGCGAGTCTGCCAACGCTGATGCGCGAGCGCCTGCATCAGCCCGATCAGCCCTGGCTGGTGATGCCGCGCGGCTTTGTCGCCTTTCTCGGTTTGCTCTGCTTTATTCTGTTTCTCGCCGAAGGGGCGGTGCTCGACTGGGGCGCGCTGCTGCTGCTGCAGAGCCCTGAGATGTCGACCGCGCACGCCGGCCTTGGCTATGCGGTCTTTTCGGTGGCGATGACCATCGGCCGCCTGACCGGCGACCGGATCATTGACCGTTTCGGCCGTTTCCCGGTGATGCTGACGGGCGCGCTGACCGCGTCGGCTGGTCTGGCGCTGGCGGTTTACCTGCCCTGGCCGCAGATGGCGCTGCTCGCTTTTCTACTGGTGGGCTTCGGTTTATCCAATACGGTGCCGATGTTATTCAATGCTGTCGGGAATCAACGGGATATGCCCTCGAATCTGGGGATTTCCGCCATGACAACGCTGGGATATGCGGGTATTCTCTCAGGTCCGGCCTTAATCGGATTTATTTCTCAATGGCTGAGCCTCAGCGGTGCCTTTCTGCTTATCGCGCTGCTGCTGCTGGCTGTGGCCGCCAGTGCCCGACTGGTTGCGCGATGATTTCAGGTGCCTGACACGCTATGTTGCCCTTTAAGTTTCCAGTGACATCCGGCAATGTCACTCGCTTTTTTGTGATTTTCAATCTGGTGCTGCTGCTGGCGCTGGGCTTTATGGTTCACAACTCGGTCAACACCTGGCTGACCGAGAAACGCTATGCCATGGCCGATCTGGCGCGCGCGACGCAAAAGCGTATCGACGCCTATCGCTTCGCCACCTGGCAAATTTATGAAAATCTCGCCACCAGCGCGGCGGGAAGCTCGCCGAACAGCAGCCTGCAGGAGACGCGGCTGCGTCCTGACGTCTACTATCTGGAAAAAACCCGGCGCAAAACCGAAGCGCTGATCTTTGGCTCGCACGACAGCAGCACGCTCGATATGACCATGCGCATGTCGAGCTATCTGGATACCCTGTGGGGCGCGGAAAATCCGACCTGGTCGATGTATTTTCTCAACGGTCAGGACAACAGCCTGATTATGATCTCCACGCTGCCGCTGAAGGATATGGCGACGCGCTATAAAGAGAGCGCCATCAGTTCGCTGGTGGATGGCCGTCGCGCCGAAATGCTGCAGCAGGCCAATGCGCTGGACGAGCGGGAAAGCTTCTCGCCGCTGCGCCACTTCGCCTTTCAGAACGACCACTACTTTACGCTGCGCACCACCTTTAATCAGCCGGGCCATCTGGCAACGGTGGTCGCCTTCGATCTGCCGATCAACGACCTGACGCCGCAGAACATGCCGATCGAAAACTTCCAGCTGCGTCAGGACGCTGCGCTGCCTGCTGCTAACGATCAGACAGAGGGCGAAAGCACGCAGATCGCGATGGTCAATCCTGACCTGGAGATTGCCGCCACCCTGCCGAGCACGCCGCTGCAGCTGGTCTATCGCGTGCCGATCACCAGCCTGATGATCGATACGCTGCATAACCTGCTCTGGCCGCTGCTGGTTAACCTGCTGCTGTTTCTGCTCTCCTTTACCGGAATGACGCTGCTGCGCCAGCAGTCGCTGCGCCCGAGCGAGAACCAGAGCGCGGAGCTTGACTCGCTGCGCGTGCTGAATGAAGAGATTGTCGCCAGCCTGCCGGTCGGCCTGCTGGTGTATGACTTCGCCAGCAACCGCACCATCCTCAGCAATAAGATTGCAGAACATCTTTTGCCGCACCTTAACCTGCAAAAAATTATTAATATGTCCGACCAGCATCAGGGCGTGCTGCAGGCGACCATCAACAATGAAGTGTATGAGATCCGCCACGCGCGCAGCGTGCTGTCACCCCATACCCAGCTGTTTTTGATGCGCGATCAGGATCGCGAGCTGCTGGTGAATAAAAAGCTGCAGAAAGCGCAGCAGGTGCTGGATCGCAACCATCAGATGCGTCAGCAGCTGCTGCAAAATCTGGGTCACGCCCTTAACCGTCCGCTGGAGAAGGTGGTGGCGCAGCTGGTGCAGCTGAGCCAGCGCGACGAAGATGAAACCGTGCTCGACCTGCTGGACGAAAGTCAGGGCCTGGCGCGGCTGGTGGACGATATCGTGCTGCTTAACCGCCTTGAGGCGCACGACTGGTCGCCAGACGCCAGCGTTTTCAACCTGCAGGAGCTGCTGGACGAGATCGCCCTGGAAAGCCTGCCGCTGATGCGCCGCAAGGGGCTGTCGCTGGTGGTGAACAACCTGCAGCCTAATGACGAGCAGCGCTTTGGCGACCGCCGCGCGCTGCGTAAGGTGCTCGCCACGCTGATGCACTATGCGCTGACCACCACGCGCTGGGGCAAGATCTCCCTGACGGTAAGCGCCGACGAGGCGCGGCCGGAGCGTCTGCTGATTGAGCTGGTGGATACCGGCGCGGGTCTGACCGTCGATGAGCTGGCCAACGCCGACTTCCCGTTCCTCGGCGAAACCAGCCAGGATCGCTACGGTCAGGCCTCCGGCATGGCCTTTTTCCTCTGCAAGCAGCTCTGCAAGCAGATGGGCGGTAGCCTGGAGATTATCGCTAAAGCCGATATCGGCACGCGCTACAGCATCCAGCTTCCGCTGGCGGTAGAGCCGCGGCCGGAAGAGGAAGAGGAGAAGCTGCTGGACGGCGTGACGGCGCTTATGGAGATCGAGGTAGAGGATGTCTATAAAATCGTCTGCCGCCATCTGGAGAACTGGGGCGCACGCTGCCTGTCGCCCGAAGAGCGGCTGTCAGGCCAGGAACATGACGTGCTGGTGACCGACGACCCCAACAAGCTAAGCGGCTGGGCGCTGCTGCTGGCGGAGGATGAGCTGGGTCACCACGCGCTAAACGATCGGCAATACCGGGTCAACTTCAATCTCAGCAACGCGCTACAGGATGCGCTGCTGGCCCTGATTGAACAACAGCTGGCCCATGATTCCATGGATGAGATTACAGAAGACGAGGAACTGACCCCGCTGCTCAGCGGCGGCTACTTCCAGCTGTTTACCGAGACAGTACCGCCTGATGTAAAGAGACTGTATACTGAGTCGGCGGAAAAGGACTACGCCATGCTTGCTCAGACAGCGCATCGCCTGAAAGGCGTGTTTGCCATGCTTAACCTGACGCCAGGCAAACAGCTTTGTGAAGAGTTGGAACTGCACATCAAAGCATGTGACGATTCAAACATTACAAATACCACCAGTGACATCGACGCTTACGTCAATGAACTGCTGCAGCAAGGTAACCAATAAGATGAATAACTTAAATGTAATTATTGCCGATGACCATCCAATTGTTCTTTTCGGTATCCGAAAATCTCTGGAACAAATTGAGTGGGTCAACGTTGTAGGTGAGTTCGAAGACTCAACAGCACTGATTAACAGCCTGTCAAAGCTTGACGCCAACGTCCTGATCACCGATCTCTCCATGCCCGGCGAGAAATATGGCGACGGCATCACGCTGATCAAATATATCAAACGTCACTATCCGGACCTGTCGATTATTGTTCTCACCATGAACAACAACCCGGCAATCCTGAGCGCCGTGCTGGATCTCGATATCGAAGGTATCGTGCTGAAACAGGGCGCGCCGACCGATCTGCCAAAAGCACTGGCCGCGCTGCAAAAAGGCAAGAAGTACACGCCGGAAAGCGTAGCGAAGCTGCTGGAGAAGATCAGCGCCGGCGGCTATGGCGACAAACGCCTGTCGCCGAAAGAGAGCGAAGTGCTGCACCTGTTCGCTGAAGGCTTCCTGGTGACGGAGATCGCCAAGAAACTGAACCGCAGCATCAAAACCATCAGCAGCCAGAAGAAATCGGCGATGATGAAGCTGGGCGTAGATAACGATATCGCCCTGCTGAACTACCTCTCCTCCGTCAGCGCAACCCAGATCGACAAAGACTAACGCGTTGTACAGACGGCGCTCAGGCGCCGTCTGGTTTTCTGCCTCAGCATACTGACCTCTCCCTAACCTTCCCGCGCTTTTCTCACCCGCTCCGCGTAGACCGCCAGCGTAGTTTTCAGCACGTCCAGCGTAACCGGCTTCGACAGGCAGTTATCCATGCCGGCTTCCATACAGCGCTGCTTCTCTTCCGCCAGCGCGTTGGCGGTGACGCCGATGACCGGGAAAACGTGGCCGAGCTGGCGCAGCCGCTGCGTCAGCCGGTAGCCATCCATATTCGGCATATTAACGTCGCTCAGCACAATGTCGATTTCGCTGCGGCTGATAACGTTGAGCGCGTCGACGCCGTCCTGGGCGGTTTTAACCTGATAGCCCAGGGTGCCGAGCTGCTCCGACAGCAGCATGCGGTTAATAGGATGATCGTCAACAATCAGGATCATAATGTCATCGTTGCCGATGACCTCTTCCGCTGGCGCAGAGAGCGCGAGGTTGGTCGCCGTGTCGCTCTGAATGGCGATGCGGTAGATGCGCGCCAGCAGGCTCGGCAGCTCGTGCGGCGTCGCCGTGCTGTGCAGCCAGCGTCCCGGCGCGATTTCGCGCGGCATATCGATATGGGCGCCGCTAAAGATAATTACCGCGCGCAGCGTCGTCTCCCCTTCCGGCTCATAGTCGGTGATCAGCACGTCGTCGCTGCCGCCTTTGCCGTTATAGGGCAGGATGGCGATGCCCTGCTGCTGCAGGTCGCGCTCGATAAAGCTGGCGAGATAGTCGTTGCGCATATCGATCCACAGGGTTTTTTCGTGCAGCCCGTCGAGCAGCGGCACCGCAGGATGCTGGCCGTTATAGATCGGAATACGCACGATAAACTGGCTGCCCATGCCAGGCTCGGAGTCCACTTCGATATCGCCGTCCATCATATTGGTCAGCTTTTCGCAGATGGCCAGGCCCAGGCCGGTGCCCTGGAAGTTGCGCTGCACGCCGTTGCCCACCTGGAAGAAAGGATCGAACAGCCGCGTAACCTCTTTGCCGGGAATGCCGACGCCGGTATCGCGAATGCGGAACGCCAGATAGCCCTCTTTCACATAGGCGTGCAGGATAATGCAGCCGGTATGGGTGAATTTGATGGCATTGTTAAGCAGGTTGGAGATCACCTGCTGCAGCCGCAGCGGGTCGCCATCCAGCGCCAGCGGCACGTCATGCTCGATAAAGCAGTAGAGCGTCAGCCGCTTTTTCATCACCAGCGAGAGGTAGTTGCCGGCGATATGGCTAAGGACTTCGCGCGGCGAGAAGGGACGCGGCTCAATCTTCAGCTGCTCCGACTCAATCTTGGAGAAGTCGAGAATGTCGCTGATGATCTTCAGCAGCAGGCTCGATGAGTTATTCATCGCCGTCACCAGCGAATCGACCTCTTTTGGCAGCTGCTTGGTCTGCAGCAGATCGAGGTTGCCGATAATGCCGTAGAGCGGCGTGCGCAGCTCGTGGCTGACGGTGGCGAGGAACATCGACTTCGACTGGCTCGCCTGCTCCGCCGCCTGCGCCATCTCCTGCAGCGACTGCTCCATGCGCACGCGCGCGGAGACGTCCACCAGCACGCAGATCGCCACGTTTTCGTTGCGGTAGCGCGAGTGAACGAAGCTGATCTGCAGGTTGGTGTTGCTGCCGGTCAGCACGTCAACAAAGTTAACCTGCTGGGTACCGATAATTTCATTGAGCCGCTGGCGATCTTCCTGCGTCAGCAGCGTCAGATAGTTGTGCGCCAGCTCGTTGCTGAGGATATTGGTGCCGTCGCGGGTGCGCAGGATGCAGATGCCCACCGGCGCCGAGGCGACGATTTTGCGGTTGAACTGTTCATGCTCCTCCAGCCGGTGCGCATTCTCTTCGGCCGGCAGAAACATTCGGCGCTCAAACAGCCAGGCCAGGGTGAAGAGCACAATCGCGCTGAGCAGGTTGAGCAGCAGCGCGTTGATAATCATCAGCTTGAGCTGATCGACCAGCACCCGGGTTGACACCGACCACACCACGTTTAAATCAGAGGGCGGTAAGGGCTTTTTCAGCACCAGCTGGCGATAGCCGTCGAGGTAGCCAAACCAGCTGGGGTCGTCCGACAGATCGTTAAGCGAGAAGCCGACGCCGCCGCGGCGCGACGTCAGCAGCGGACGGTAATTCTCGTCGACGATGGTGGCCACCACCGGCAGGCTGCCGGGCTGAATAAACTCGTCCAGCCGGATATTTTGCTCGACGCCCAGCAGCGCCTGCAGCTTATTGGCGACATAAACCGGCACCATCATATAAAAGGTGCCGACGCCGGGCTGCGCGCTGGCGTTGACCCAGTAGATGGGATTGCGGCGCTCTTCGTCGTTGCCGTTGCGGTAGCGTAACACCCGCTCGCGCAGCATCTTCAGGCTGCGTTCGCGGTCTACATTGCCGCTGCCGATGGTGAAGTCCGCCAGACACTGGCTTTCGCCGCCGATAAAAAAGACGCGGTTCAGCTCGTAGGTAGAGGCGAAGTTGCTTTTCCAGTAGTTGATGTAGTAGCTGAGGGAGTCGAGCGAGTTGCGCCAGGTGTTGCTCATTGAGGAGCAGTCGCCGTCGGAGAAGAGCGGCGTAAACTGCGGCAGCGTCGACTTGCCCGGCAGCACGCCGTTGATCATATCGAGGCCGCTGCTGGCGCTGGTCAGGCGGTTTTCAGTGATGTACTTCAGTTCGCGCATCACGTCGGCGGAGTGACGCACATACCATTCTGCCTGGCCGTAGTTGCTGGCGAACTCTTGCCGCACGCTGGTCTCTTTTTCATGCAGCACGCTGATGATAAAGAACGTGGTCAGCACCGCGCCCAGCGTCCAGAGCAGCAGCGCCAGCGCACGGAACAGGTAGCGCGAGATGCGCAGCGTGGTTCGGAAAGAGACCAGATATTTCAAGGGAAACTCACTACGGCAAGGTTAATAACGGGCTGGCTTCAGAATGCTCATTACACTAGCTTTATCAGGGAAGAAAAGCCAGTCGGCATCTGCGTTTAAGGTGCTGCGCCACAAAAAGCAACGGCAGGTCGGGTCGCCCTTTCCTGCCGTAAAATTCAGTGCCGCCTTCCCTGGCGGCGTAAGCGCGAAGCGTTACTCTTCTTCGTCCGCTTCCGGCGCATCGTCGTCAGTTTCCGCTTCCGGCGCGATATCGTCCTCGCCTTCCGCTACGCTGCCGTCGATGGCGTCGAGCTCTTCCTCTTCCACCGGTTCAGCTACGCGCTGCAGACCCACAACGTTCTCATCTTCCGCGGTGCGGATCAGGATAACGCCCTGGGTGTTACGGCCGACGATGCTGACCTCAGAGACGCGGGTACGCACCAGGGTGCCGGCATCGGTGATCATCATAATCTGATCGCTGTCGACCACCTGCACCGCGCCAATCACCGGACCGTTACGTTCGGTGACCTTGATGGAGATAACGCCCTGGGTAGCGCGCGAACGGGTCGGGTACTCGCTAATCGCGGTACGCTTGCCGTAGCCGTTTTGCGTCACGGTAAGAATGGCGCCCTCTTCGCGCGGCACAATCAGCGAGACCACGCGATCCCCTTCCGCCAGCTTGATGCCGCGCACGCCCGAGGCGGTACGGCCCATGGCGCGAACGGCGCTCTCTGCGAAGCGCACAACTTTACCGCCGGCAGAGAAGAGCATCGCCTCGTCGTTGCCGTTGGTCAGCGCCACGCCGATCAGCTCGTCATCTTCGCGCAGGTTAACCGCGATGATGCCCGCGCTGCGCGGACGACTGAACTCCTGCAGCGCCGTTTTCTTCACGGTGCCGCTGGCGGTCGCCATAAAGATGTTGAAGCCTTCGGTATATTCGCGCACCGGCAGGATCGCGGTGATGCGTTCGTCAGGCTGCAGCGGCAGCAGGTTGACGATCGGACGACCGCGCGCCCCGCGGCTCGCTTCCGGCAGCTGGTAGACCTTCATCCAGTAGAGACGGCCACGGCTGGAGAAGCAGAGGATGGTGTCGTGGGTGTTGGCCACCAGCAGACGATCGATGAAGTCCTCATCTTTCGTGCGCGCGGCCGACTTGCCTTTGCCACCGCGACGCTGCGCTTCATAGTCAGAGAGCGGCTGATATTTCACATAGCCCTGATGCGACAGCGTGACCACCACATCCTGCTGGTTGATCAGATCTTCAATGTTGATGTCAGCGCTGTTGGCGGTGATCTCGGTGCGGCGTTCGTCACCGAACTGGTCGCGCATGGCGATCAGCTCTTCACGGATCACTTCCATCAGACGTTCAGCGTTCATCAGGATATTGAGCAGCTCGGCGATCTGCTCCAGCAGCTCTTTGTACTCGTCGAGCAGTTTTTCATGCTCAAGTCCGGTGAGCTTCTGCAGACGTAAGTCGAGGATCGCCTGCGCCTGCTGTTCGGTCAGGTAGTAGCGACCGTCGCGGATGCCGAACTCGTCGTCCAGCCACTCCGGACGCGCGGCGTCATCGCCCGCGCGCTCCAGCATGGCGGCAACGTTGCCCAGATCCCACGCCTGCGCGATCAGGCCCGCTTTCGCTTCGGCCGGGTTCGGCGCACGGCGGATCAGCTCGATAATCGGATCGATGTTGGCCAGCGCGATCGCCAGACCTTCAAGGATATGCGCACGATCGCGCGCTTTACGCAGTTCGAAAATCGTGCGGCGCGTCACTACTTCGCGACGATGACGGACAAAGGCTTCAAGGATCTCCTTCAGCGTCATGATCTTCGGCTGGCCCTGATGCAGCGCCACCATGTTGATACCGAACGAGACCTGCAGCTGCGTCAGCGAGTAGAGGTTGTTGAGCACCACTTCGCCGACCGCATCGCGCTTCACTTCGATCACGATGCGCATGCCGTCTTTATCCGACTCGTCGCGCAGCGCGCTGATGCCTTCAACGCGCTTCTCTTTCACCAGCTCAGCGATTTTCTCAATCAGGCGCGCTTTGTTCACCTGATAGGGAATTTCATGCACCACGATGGTTTCACGGCCGGTTTTCGCATCGGTTTCCACTTCGCCGCGCGCGCGGATATAGATCTTGCCGCGCCCGGTGCGATACGCCTCTTCAATGCCGCGACGGCCGTTGATGATGGCGGCGGTCGGGAAATCGGGCCCAGGAATGTGCTCCATCAATCCTTCGACGCTGATATCTTCGTCGTCGATATAGGCGAGGCAGCCGTTGATCACTTCCGTGAGGTTGTGCGGCGGAATATTGGTCGCCATCCCTACCGCGATGCCGGAGGAGCCGTTCACCAGCAGATTAGGGATTTTGGTCGGCAGCACTTCAGGGATCTGCTCGGTGCCGTCATAGTTCGGCACAAAGTCGACGGTCTCTTTTTCCAGGTCTGCCAGCAGATCGTGTGCGATACGCGACATGCGCACTTCGGTATAACGCATCGCCGCGGCGGAGTCGCCGTCGACGGAACCGAAGTTGCCCTGTCCGTCCACCAGCATGTAACGCAGGGAGAAAGGCTGAGCCATGCGGACGATGGTGTCGTAAACGGCGGAATCCCCGTGCGGGTGATATTTACCGATAACGTCACCGACCACACGGGCGGATTTCTTATAGGGTTTGTTCCAGTCGTTACCCAGTTCGCTCATCGCGTAGAGCACGCGGCGGTGGACCGGCTTCAGGCCGTCACGAACATCGGGTAAGGCTCGGCCAACGATGACCGACATGGCGTAATCGAGATAGGAGCTTTTTAACTCTTCTTCGATATTGACCGGTGTTATTTCTCTTGCAAGGTCGCTCATGGAGCCGCATTCCCTCTACATATGCCCGGATTTTAAAGGTGCGAAAGTATATCACACACCAGCCCGCTGGTGAACGTTAACCACCGTTTTCACGCGCTTTTCGTCGCGCCGGAAAGGTGCCCCCGAAAGCAATAAGCGTTTATACTCAGTCAACATTTTTTCTGGAGTAATGATTCAATGAATGCACAACCGCAGGAAACGCAGCCCAACGTCGATGCGCAGGAAATCGCTAAGTTTGAGGCGGTAGCCTCGCGCTGGTGGGATCTGGAGGGCGAATTCAAGCCTCTGCACCGCATCAACCCGCTGCGACTGGGCTTTATCGCGCAGCACAGCAACGGTCTGTTCGGCAAAAAAGTGCTGGACGTCGGCTGCGGCGGGGGCATCCTGGCGGAAAGCATGGCGCGCGAAGGCGCAGAGGTCACCGGTCTCGATATGGGTGCCGAGCCGCTGCAGGTGGCGCGCCTGCACGCGCTGGAACAGGGGGTGACGCTCGACTACGTGCAGCAGACGGTGGAAGATCACGCCGAGGCGTTTGCCGGCCAGTATGACGTGGTGACCTGTATGGAGATGCTGGAGCACGTCCCCGATCCGCGTTCAGTGGTACACGCCTGCGCGCGTCTGGTGAAGCCAGGCGGCGAAGTGTTCTTCTCAACTATCAACCGCAACCCGAAAGCCTGGCTGATGGCGGTGTTCGGCGCGGAATATGTGCTGCGCATGGTGCCGCGCGGCACCCACGACGTGAAGAAGTTTATCCGCCCTTCTGAACTGCTGGGCTGGGTCGACGAAACCCCGCTGCGCGAGCAGCATATTACCGGCCTGCACTACAACCCGCTGACCAACAAGTTTCGCCTCGGCCGCGGCGTCGACGTGAACTATATGGTGCACACCCGCCACGTTAAAAAGTAACCCGCCGGCGCGCAAGGCGATTGCGCGCCTGCTCTCTCCCCGTCACGCTTTTTCACTCTCTGCCGCTTCGTCGCTAGACGGTTGTCGGGAAAAAACCCAGCGATGTGCGAAAAATCAGCGGTCGATCAAAATCTCGAATTTTTTACTCTGGCAGTTGACACGCCATCGGGCCTTATAAGTCGCGGGGTTAAGAAATTTCCCACAAAACGCAAGCCCCATAGCCATCATTTTTCTGTCTTGTTATCTGGCCACAGGTCACTAGAATAACCTCCATATTGTTACTCATTCTCTTCCAACCCCCAACATATAGTGTTTATCCACAGAATTATTCACATTGAATAACCCTGTGAATAAACAGGGGACTCTTTTTCACTTACGGATGGTATAACGCGACATGAATCAAAGTCTGCTCGTTACTAAACGCGATGGCCGCCAGGAACGCATTGATCTCGATAAAATTCACCGGGTACTCGACTGGGCCGCTGAAGGGCTGAATAACGTCTCTGTCTCCCAGGTTGAACTGCGCTCCCATATCCAGTTCTACGATGGCATCAGAACCTCTGACATTCATGAAACCATCATCAAGGCCGCAGCAGACCTGATCTCACGCGACGCGCCGGACTATCAATATCTGGCTGCCCGCCTGGCGATCTTCCACCTGCGTAAAAAAGCGTACGGTCAGTTCGAGCCGCCGAAGCTGTACGATCAGGTCGTGCGCATGGTGGAGATGGGTAAATATGACCCTCACCTGCTGCAAGACTACACGGTTGAAGAGTTTGAGCAGATGGACGGCTTTATCGACCACTGGCGCGATATGAACTTCTCCTACGCGGCGGTCAAGCAGCTGGAAGGCAAATATCTGGCGCAGAACCGCGTCACCGGCGATATCTATGAGAGCGCGCAGTTCCTCTATATCCTGGTCGCTGCCTGCCTCTTCTCCGGCTACCCGCGCGACACGCGTATGGACTATATCAAACGCTTCTACGACGCGATTTCGACCTTTAAAATTTCGCTGCCGACGCCGATCATGTCCGGCGTGCGCACCCCGACGCGCCAGTTCAGCTCCTGCGTGCTGATCGAGTGCGGCGACAGCCTCGACTCCATCAACGCCACCTCCAGCGCCATCGTGAAGTATGTTTCCCAGCGCGCCGGTATCGGCATCAACGCCGGCCGCATTCGCGCGCTGGGCAGCCCGATCCGCGGCGGTGAAGCGTTCCATACCGGCTGTATTCCGTTCTACAAGCACTTCCAGACCGCGGTGAAATCCTGCTCGCAGGGCGGCGTTCGCGGCGGCGCGGCGACGCTGTTCTACCCGATGTGGCATCTGGAAGTGGAAAGCCTGCTGGTGCTGAAAAACAACCGCGGCGTTGAAGGCAACCGCGTGCGTCACATGGACTACGGCGTGCAGATCAACAAGCTTATGTATCAGCGTCTGCTGAAGGGCGAAGAGATTACCCTGTTCAGCCCGTCCGACGTGCCTGGCCTCTACGACGCGTTCTTCGCCGATCAGGAGGAGTTTGAGCGCCTCTACACCAAATATGAGCAGGACAGCAGCATCCGCAAGCAGCGGGTGAAAGCGGTCGATCTCTTCTCGCTGATGATGCAGGAGCGCGCCTCTACCGGCCGTATCTACATTCAGAACGTCGACCACTGCAACACCCACAGCCCGTTCGACGCCAGCATCGCGCCGGTGCGCCAGTCTAACCTCTGCCTGGAGATTGCGCTGCCGACCAAACCGCTGGAAGACGTCAACGACGAGAACGGCGAAATCGCCCTCTGTACGCTGTCGGCGTTCAACCTCGGCGCCATCGACAGCCTGGACGATCTGGAAGAGCTGGCGACCCTGGCGGTACGCGCGCTCGACGCCCTGCTCGACTATCAGGACTACCCGATTCCGGCCGCCAAACGCGGCGCGATGGGTCGTCGTACCCTGGGCATCGGCGTCATTAACTTCGCTTATTACCTGGCGAAGAACGGCGTGCGCTACTCCGACGGCAGCGCCAACAACCTGACGCACAAAACCTTCGAAGCGATTCAGTACTACCTGCTGAAAGCCTCGAACGAGCTGGCGAAAGAGCAAGGCGCCTGCCCGTGGTTCAACGAAACCACCTATTCGCAGGGCATTATGCCGATCGATACCTATAAAAAGGATCTCGACAGCATCTGCAACGAGCCGCTGCACCTGGACTGGGACAGCCTGCGTGAGTCGATCAAAACCCACGGCCTGCGCAACTCAACGCTCTCTGCGCTGATGCCGTCTGAGACCTCGTCGCAGATCTCCAACGCCACCAACGGCATTGAGCCGCCGCGCGGCCATATCAGCATCAAAGCCTCGAAAGATGGCATTCTGCGTCAGGTGGTGCCGGAGTATGAGCGTCTGAAAGATCAGTACGAGCTGCTGTGGGAAATGCCGTCCAACGACGGTTATCTGCAGCTGGTCGGCGTCATGCAGAAGTTTATCGATCAGGCGATCTCGTCAAACACCAACTACGATCCGTCGCGCTTCGCCAACGGCAAGGTGCCGATGAAGCAGCTGCTGAAAGATCTGCTGACCGCGTATAAGTTCGGCGTGAAAACGCTCTACTATCAAAACACCCGCGACGGTGCGGAAGACGCGCAGGACGATCTGGCGCCGTCTATCCAGGATGACGGTTGCGAAAGCGGCGCCTGTAAGATTTAAGGTTGGGCGGGAGCGCGTCTCCCGCCTGCGTTATTTCACGGGGCCGCGCTGCGCCCCGTCTACATTTGGACAGTTTGTATGGCTTACACTACGTTCTCACAGAATAAAAACGATCAGCTAAAAGAGCCGATGTTCTTTGGTCAGTCCGTCAACGTGGCGCGCTTCGACCAGCAGAAATATGACATTTTCGAAAAGCTGATTGAAAAACAGCTCTCCTTTTTCTGGCGCCCGGAAGAGGTTGACGTCTCGCGCGACCGCATCGACTATCAGGCGCTGCCGGAGCATGAGAAGCACATCTTTATCAGCAACCTGAAATACCAAACCCTGCTCGACTCCATTCAGGGCCGCAGCCCGAACGTCGCGCTGCTGCCGCTGATTTCGATCCCCGAGCTGGAAACCTGGGTCGAGACCTGGGCGTTTTCCGAGACTATCCACTCGCGCTCTTACACCCATATCATCCGCAATATCGTCAACGACCCGTCGCTGGTGTTCGATGATATCGTCACCAACGAGCAGATCCTCGCGCGCGCGCAGGATATCTCTAAGTACTACGACGATCTGATCGAGATGACCAACTACTGGCATCTGCTGGGCGAAGGCACCCATCAGGTTAACGGCAAAAGCGTGACCGTGAACCTGCGCGCCCTGAAAAAGCAGCTCTATATCTGCCTGATGAGCGTTAACGCGCTGGAAGCGATTCGCTTCTACGTCAGCTTCGCCTGCTCTTTCGCCTTCGCCGAGCGCGAGCTGATGGAAGGTAACGCGAAAATCATTCGTCTGATTGCGCGCGACGAGGCGCTGCACCTGACCGGCACCCAGCATATGCTGAACCTGATGCGCACCGGTGAAGACGATCCAGAGATGAAAGAGATCGCCGCCGAGTGCCGCGACGAATGTTTTGAGCTGTTCAAGAAGGCGGCCGAGCAGGAGAAAGAGTGGGCGGAATATCTGTTCAGCGGCGGTTCGATGATCGGCCTGAACAAAGACATTCTCTGCCAGTACATTGAGTACATCACCAATATCCGTATGCAGGCCGTGGGTCTGGATCTGCCGTTCCAGACGCGCTCTAACCCGATTCCGTGGATCAACTCCTGGCTGGTGTCGGACAACGTGCAGGTTGCGCCGCAGGAAGTGGAAGTAAGCTCCTATCTGGTGGGTCAGATCGACTCGGAAGTGGGCGAAGACGACTTTAACGACTTCCAGCTGTAACCATGAGCCGTGCCGTTGTTATCCTGCGCAGCTCCGGCCAGCGGCTGGAGTGCGCAGAGCATCACCCTAACCTGCTGACGACGCTGGAAGCGCACAACCTGTGCGTGGAGTTTCAGTGTCGGGAAGGCTACTGCGGCTCCTGCCGCACGCGCCTGCTAAAAGGTGAAGTTCACTATGCCGAAACGCCGCTGGCGTTTGTGCAGCAGGGTGAGATTCTGCCCTGCTGCTGTCTGGCGAAAGGTGAGATTGAAATCGAGCTGTAGCTGGCTTCTTTGCTCTCACAGACCACGCAATAGTCAAAACGCGGAAGGCAGGAAGCGAAGAGCAAAGCGTCCCGCGCCAGGGATGGCGCGGGCCGAGCTGGCATGGATGCCGCTTTTTGCGTCTTTGCGATCGCTTCCTGCCTTCCGCGTGGGCTCACGAAGCGACAGACGCCTCCGCTACCCTGTTTTACAGCTTCACCGACTCCAGCACATCAATCCAGCCGTGGCCGGTGCTGACCTCGCTGCCGTGCAGCCAGCGGCGCAGCATATTCATCGCCATCATCGCCACCACCTTCTGCCGCGTCTCCAGATTGTGACGCCCGTGGGTAAACTTCACCCGCTGTCCCCAGCTCGCTTCCGGCGTATGCAGCGCCAGCGACACTTCGCCCTCTTCCAGCGCGCCGGTCGACAGCGCCAGCACCGTGCCCTGGTGCGCCGCCAGCGCCCGCGTGCGCTGTACCTGCTGCTCCAGCCCCTCTGCGTGCGCCGGGAGGATCTCCGCCGCGCTCAGCGGCACCTCTGCCGCCGCCAGCTGCCAGTGCAGCAAGCCTGCGGTGTACTGCTCGCTAAGCGCCAGACGGAAGCCGCGATCCTTTAGCTCTCGCGCCAGCAGCGCCGGTAACCCCTCGGTGCCCTCAAAAATGGTGCACTCCGCCAGCAGCAGGCGCACCTGCTGCCAGACCTGCTCCATCGCCACGCGCTGGCTGGCCGGGCCGGTAAGCTTGATCTCGATAATCGGCATTGATGAGCGATAGCCCATCACCACCCCTTCCGGCAGCGCCAGCGGCTCCAGCTCGGCGGCGATATCGCTCTCGCCGCGGCCGAAGGTAGTAAGACGCAAACAGAGCGGCGGTTCAGGCAGGTCGAACTGCTGTTTAAGGCGCGGCAGAATCTGCTGCTCTGCCATCACCTTGAATTCAGAGGGGACGCCGGGCGTAAAGAAGATCCAGCAGCGATTCAGCCGCAGCGCAAAGCCGCAGGCGGTGCCAACCGGATTATCCAGCATCTCGGCATTGGCGGGGATCTCCGCCTGCTTGCGGTTGCTCGGCGCCATTACGCGGCCGCGGCTGGCGAACCACGCCTCGAT
This sequence comes from Pantoea agglomerans, assembly GCF_020149765.1. Lineage (NCBI taxonomy): Bacteria > Pseudomonadati > Pseudomonadota > Gammaproteobacteria > Enterobacterales > Erwiniaceae > Pantoea > Pantoea agglomerans. The sequence goes on along the minus strand of NZ_CP083809.1, from coordinate 1,268,002 downwards.
ATTGTCCAGCCACGCCTGATGCAGCACCAGCTCGACGCCGCTGGCTTTTGCCGCCGCCAGCGCGCTGAGATCGTCGCTGGTCGGCCCGAGGCCGCCGTTAACGATCAGCACATCCGCTACCTGACTGCGCGCCTGCAGTGTCTCCACCAGCGACGACAGGGAGTCGCCGACCGTGGTGCGGCTGGTCATCGGCAGACCGTGCTGAAACAGCAAATCCGCCAGCCAGGCGGCGTTGGTATCGACGATTTGGCCGTGCAGCACCTCATCCCCGGTAGACAGCATCTCGACTCTTATCACGTGTTCATCTCCTTTTGTCCGTCGATCTACTGTAGGAAGCGCGCTGGGTAAACTCAACTCAATAGTGCGCTTTTCGCGTCAGCGGGCAGTCAGCATGGGGAGAAGAACAAAGCGGGGATAACGCAAAGAGGGAGAAAACAAACGGCGGGAGAGCCCCGCCGTTTTCAGTGGCGACCGATTAGCGACGCGCCAGCAGCAGACCAAGCACCAGACCGGCGGCTGCGCCGATACCGATACCCTGCCAGGGCTTCTCATGCACGTAATCATCGGCGCGGTAAGCGACATTTTTTGCGCGATAGTAGTAGCTGTCGGAGGCCTGGCTGACGCGTGCTTTTACATCTTCCAGCGCCTGCTCCGCTTTGGTTTTCAGCTCGATATATTTCTGATCGGTCGGATCGCCTGACGACTTCAACACCTCTTCCAGCGTCTCAGTCAGCAGCGCCAAATCATCATCCAGATTGGTGTCAAAAGCTTCTGTCTCTTTTACCATCATTTCCTCCGTGTCATTTACAAAGCAGTCTTTTAACTATAGCGGTTAAATCGCCGTTTGCAGGATGGTTTATCCAGGATTCCCCTGAGTTTCCTCTGGCGTGACCTGAGACGAAATTCCTCGGCCTTCTTGATTAATCTGATAAATTTAAGGCGGACTGAATTTTTCACCTGGCCGACTGTCGTACCCTGCTGTTATCTGCGCTTTTTCATCACCTGCGCGCAGAGCAGGACAGTCACAACACACTCGAACGCTAAGGAATAATTTCTGGCATGAATCGAAGAATGTTTATGAAAGCGTCAATGGCCTTCTCCGCCGTCAGCGGCATGACCGGCCTGTCCACGCTGTTTGCGCAATCCGCCTGGGCAGAAGATGGCATTGCAGACGGTGCCGCCGTGCGCTTCGATTTCGATGTACTGAAAAAGAAAGCCGCCGCGCTGGCGAAACAGCCCTGGGGCGGCGCGCCAGGCGCGCTGCCGGAGACGCTGGCAACGCTGACGCCGCAGGCGTACAACGAAATTCAGTACGACGCCGGTCACTCGCTGTGGAACAACATCCCCGATCGTCAGCTCGACGTACAGTTTTTCCACGTCGGCATGGGCTTTAAGCGCCGCATCCGCATGTTCTCCGTCGACGCCGACAGCCGCGAGGCGCGTGAGATTCACTTCCGTCCTGAACTGTTTAACTACAATAACGCGAAGGTGGATACCCAGCAGCTGGTGGGCAAAAACGATCTCGGCTTTGCCGGCTTCCGCGCCTTTAAAAAACCAGAGCTGGCGCGCCGCGATATCGTCTCTTTCCTTGGGGCGAGCTACTTCCGCGCCGTGGACGATACCTATCAGTATGGCCTCTCCGCGCGTGGCGTGGCGGTCAACACCTTCAGCAACGGCGGCGAAGAGTTTCCTGACTTCACCGCATTCTGGTTCGAAACGCCGAAAGCGGACGACACCACCTTTGTTGCCTACGCCCTGCTGGATGGTGCCAGCCTCACCGGTGCCTATAAGTTCACCATCCACTGCGAGGCGAGCCGCGTGGTAATGGAGGTGGAAAACCATCTCTACGCGCGCAAAGATATCCGCCAGCTCGGCATCGCGCCGATGACCAGCATGTTCAGCTGCGGCACCAACGAGCGCCGCATGTGCAACACCTATCATCCGCAGATTCACGACTCCGATCGCCTGGCGATGTGGAGCGGCAGCGGCGAGTGGATCGCGCGTCCGCTGAATAACCCGCAGAAGCTGCAGTTCAACGCCTATCAGGATGAGAACCCGCGCGGCTTTGGCCTGCTGCAGCTCAACCACGATTTTAAAGACTATCAGGATGTTATCGGCTGGTATGACAAACGTCCCAGCCTGTGGGTCGAGCCGGTTGGCAAATGGGGCAAAGGCGCCATCAATCTGATGGAGATCCCGACCACCGGCGAAACGCTGGATAATATCGTCTGCTTCTGGCAGCCGGCCGAGCCGGTGAAGGCGGGCAGCGAATTCAGCTTCTCCTACAAGCTTTACTGGAGCGGGCTGCCGCCGGTGCGCAGCGGTCTGGCGCGCGTCGACGCTACCCGTACCGGTATTGGCGGCTTCCCGGAAGGCTGGGCGCCGGGCGAGCACTTCCCTGAGAAGTGGTGCCGTCGTTTCGCCATCGATTTCGTCGGCGGCGATTTGAAAGCGGCCGCGCCAAAGGGCATCGAACCGGTAATTACCCTCTCATCCGGCACCTTTAAACAGGTGGAGATCCTCTTCGTCGAGCCGATGAACGGCTATCGCATCCTGTTCGACTGGTATCCAGACAGCGACGCCACCACGCCGGTGGAGATGCGTCTCTTCCTGCGCACCAAAGATGAAACCCTGAGCGAAACCTGGCTCTATCAGTATTTCCCGCCGCCGGCGGATCAGCGTAAATATGTAGACGACCGTCAGATGACGGTGGGCTAAAAAGAGAAACGGCGAGCATCTGGCTCGCCGTTTTTATTTGCGCATCTCAATATGCGGAATAGCGTCTTCCAGATAGATCTCGCCCACCGCCTGAAAGCCGAGACGCCCATAGAAACCCTGCAGGTGCGCCTGCGCCGAAAGATAAATCTCGCGTGACGGCCAGTGCTGCTCGCAGCTGCGCAGCGCCTGCTCCATCAGCCGGTTGCCGAGATTCAGGCCGCGCGCGCTGGCGGAAACAATCACGCGTCCGATCGCTACCGGCGCGGCCTCATCCGCAGGCGTCAGAATACGCGCGTAAGCCACCAGCTCCTCGCCGCGCATCCCCAGAATATGACGGTTATCCGCCACCAGATCCTGACCGTCAACGTCCAGATAGGGACAGGTCTGCTCAACGATAAAGACTTCGCAGCGCAGCGCCAGCAGCGCATAAAGCTGCTGCGCGCTCAGTTCGCTGTGATGCCGATCCTGCCAGCGGATATCCATAGGCTCTCCTGAAGACAAAAAAAATCAGGCCCGAGGGCCTGATTTCACAAGGGTAAACGCAGTTTACATCAGCGGCTGCGCCATCTGCACCAGCGAGATCAGCGGCTGCGGGTAAACGCCGAGCAGCAGAACCAGGATCGCCGAAATCAGCACCACTACCCCGCCTGCGGTCAGCGCCCAGTTAGCCGGCGTGTCGCGCGTATGCAGCTCTGGCGGACTGAGGTAGAGACTGACGGTCACGCGCAGATAGTAGTAGAGGCCGATGGCGCTGCCGACCACCACCGCCGCGGTGAGCCACCACAGCTGAGCATTCACGCCCGACGCAATCACGTAGAACTTACCGATAAAGCCAAGCGTGGCCGGAATACCCGCCAGCGACAGCATCATAATCGTCATCACCGCCGACAGTACCGGACGATGCCAGAACAGGCCGCGATAGGAGTAGAGCGAGTCGGCGTCCGGACCGCGGTACGGGCTGGACATCAGGCTCACCACGCCAAACGCGCCCAGGCTGCTGAACAGGTAGCCCGCCAGGTAAACCCCTGCGGTCTCCAGCGAGAGCTGATGGGTTTTCACCGCAATCAGCGCCACCAGCAGATAGCCAAGATGGGCGATAGAGGAGTAGCCGAGCAGACGTTTGATGTTGCTCTGCGAAATCGCCATCAGGTTGCCGAACAGAATCGACACGAAAGCGATCAGCCCCAGCACGGTGCGCACGGCCTCGCTGTCGGTCAGCGGCGCGTACATAAACAGACGCATGATGACGCCGAAGATGGCGATCTTGCTGGCGGTGGCGAGGAAGGTCGACACCGGCGCAGGCGCGCCCTGATAAACGTCAGGCGTCCAGAGGTGGAACGGCACCAGCGACAGCTTAAAGCCAAGGCCTATAATCATCATGCCGAGACCAACCAGCAGCAGCGGCTGCTGGATCACGGCGTCGTTCAGGCTCTCACCCAGCTTCACAAAGCTCAGGCTGCCGGAGTCGGCATAGATCAGCGCGATACCGAACAGCAGGAAAGAGGAGGCAGCCGCTGACAGAATGGTATATTTCAGCGCCGCTTCCAGCGAGCGTTTCTGGCGGAAGGCGTAGCCGATCATGCCGAACAGCGGCAGCGACAGCAGCTCGACGCCGATAAACAGCGACGCCAGATGATTAGCGCTCGCCAGCACGATACCGCCCAGCGTGGCGATCAGCACCAGCAGATAGAACTCATCCTTGTTGTCCGGGAAACCTGCCAGCCAGGGATAGGCAAAGGTGCAGGTCGCCAGACTCGCCAGGATCACCAGCGCGGTGTAGAACACGGCGTAAGGATCAATCCGCAGCAGCGGCGTTACGTCCATCGCCCCCGCCTGCGCCACAAACCAGAGCGAAACCAGCGCCAGGTTCAGTCCGATAACCGTCAGCGTGGCGTTAACAAAGTGGTTGCGTCGCCAGGCAATGGACAGCATCACAACCACCACCGTCAATCCGACGATCAACAGCGGCAGCAACGCGATCAATTGTTGAAATGTTATTGTCATGGCGAATTACGGCCTTGTAGTTGAAATTGAAGCGGTAAACCACTGCTGAATATTGCTCATGGCGGCATGGGAAGTATCCAGAATCGGCTGCGGGTAAACGCCCAGCAGCACCAGCAGAACCACCAGCACCATAATCATCGTAAATTCACGCGGCGACATGCCCGGCAGCGGATCTTTCGACTTCGCTTCGCCGTAGTAGGCGCGCTGCATCATGATCAGCGAATAGACCGAGGCGAACACCAGGCCAAAGGTAGCGATGACGATAATCACCGGCACCACCTGGAAACTGCCCGTCAGGATCATAAATTCGCCGGCGAAGTTACCGGTGCCCGGCATCCCCAGGTTCGCCACCGCAAAGAAGAGCGACAGGCCCGGAATCCACTTAATGCGCGACCAGAGGCCGCCCATCTGACGCATATCACGCGTGTGCAGACGCTCATAGAGCTGACCGCACAGGATAAAGAGCGCGGCGGCAGAGAGGCCGTGCGCAATCATCTGCACCACCGCACCCTGGAAGGCGAGCTGGCTGCCGGTGTAGATGGCGATCAGCACGAAGCCCATATGCGAAATTGAGGTGTAGGCGATCAGGCGTTTGATATCGGTCTGCGAGAAGGCCATCCAGGCGCCGTAGAAGATACCGATAATGCCCAGCCACATAGCGACTGGCGCGAACTCCGCCGAGGCGTTAGGAAACAGCGGCAGGCTGAAGCGCAGCAGGCCGTAGGCGGCAGTTTTCAGCAGGATGCCGGCGAGGTCGACCGAACCCGCGGTCGGCGCCTGGCTGTGCGCATCCGGCAGCCAGCCGTGCAGCGGCACCACCGGCATTTTGACCGCGAAGGCGATAAAGAAGCCCAGCATCAGCAGATATTCCACCGTATGCGACATCGGCGTCTTCAGCAGCTGTTCGTAGTTAAACGTCCAGACGCCGGTGGCGTTGTAGTGCACAAACACCAGCGCCAGAATCGCAATCAGCATCACCAGACCAGAGGCCTGGGTGTAGATAAAGAACTTGGTGGCGGCGGTGATACGGGTTTTACCGTCAGATGCCTTATGTCCCCAGAGCGCGATGAGGAAGTACATCGGCACCAGCATCATCTCCCAGAAGAAGAAGAACAGGAACATATCGATCGCCAGGAAGACGCCGATAACGCCGCCCAGAATCCACATCAGGTTAAGGTGGAAAAAGCCCTGATACTTCTCGATTTCGTTCCAGGAGCAGAGCACCGCCATCAGGCCGAGCAGGCCGGTCAGCACCACCATCAGCAGCGACAGGCCATCCAGCGCCAGATGGAAATTGATGCCGAAACGCGGGATCCAGGCGGCGGAGAACTCCGACTGCCACTGCGGCATACCCGCGGCCTGCGTCAGTGAATAGCCGCCCTGCAGCCAGAGCTGCAGCGAAATCGCCAGCGTCAGGCCCATGGTGATCAGGGCTATCCAGCGCGGCGTTTTCGCGCCGAGGCGCTCAGCCAGCCAGCAGAGCAAGCCGCCGACGAATGGAATGATTATTAGCCAAGGTAGTAGCACTGAAGTCTTTCCCTTTTTTCTGCCTGTCTTCGGGCTATCCTGCTGGTCAGCTTTGCCCCCGGCCCGGCTCGCAACCCTTACGTACCTGAGTACCATCCGGTTGCTGCGCTGGCGGTAGCGAAACTGACTGCGCCGATAACGCCCTCATAATGGGCAATTTTTAACATTCTTGACCTGGGGCGACTCGCCGAGCCGCCCCGCTCATCAACCTTAAACCACCAGCATCAGCGCCAGCACCACCACGGCGCCGATGCTCATTGAGGCGACATACCAGCGCAGATAGCCGTTTTCGCTGACCACCAGGCCTTTATTGCCGATACGCGACACCAGCGCAGGCAGATTCATCAACGCATTCAGCGGGTCGCGCTGCAGCAGCCAGGCGATACCGAGATAGGGTTTGACGAACACTTTGTCATAGAGCCAGTCGAAGCCCCATGCGGCGAACCACCAGGTGCCGAAGAAGCGGCCCGGGGCGCTGCTGGCGACGCGGCTCACCAGCTGGCGTTTGCCCAGCCAGAGCGCGGCGGCGATCAGAATGCCCACTACGGCGACCACGCCGGAGGCGATCTCCAGTCCGACCTTGCCCGCTTCGCCGGTTTCGCTGTGCGGCAGCACGCCCGCCAGCGGTGGCGTAATCAGCGCGCCAACAAAGGTCGACAGCACCAGCAGCACAATCAGCGGCAGATGATGAGTAATGCCTTTACCCGCATGGGCGTGAATCTGCTCTTTACCGTGGAACACGATAAAGATCATGCGGAAGGTATAGATCGAGGTCAGGAAGGCGCCCACCAGGCCCGCCACCATCAGGTTGATGTGGCCGTTCGCCAGCGCGCCAAACAGAATCTCATCTTTACTGTAGAAGCCTGCCGTAATCAGCGGCAGCGCAGCCAGCGCGGCGCCGCCCACCAGGAAGCAGACATAGACCAGCGGAATGCTTTTACGCAGGCCGCCCATTTTAAAGATGTTCTGCTCGTGATGGCAGGCGAGGATCACCGAACCAGAGGAGAGGAACAGCAGCGCTTTAAAGAACGCGTGCGTCATCAGGTGGAAAATCGCTGCGTCCCACGCCTGTACGCCGAGCGCCAGGAACATATAGCCGATCTGGCTCATGGTCGAGTAGGCGAGCACGCGCTTGATATCGGTCTGTACCAGCGCGGCGAAGCCCGCCAGCACCAGCGTAACCGCGCCGACGATACCCACCAGATGCAGCACATCCGGCGTCAGCAGGAACAGGCCATGGGTGCGGGCGATCAGATAGACGCCTGCCGTTACCATGGTCGCGGCGTGGATCAGCGCCGATACCGGCGTCGGACCGGCCATCGCGTCCGCCAGCCAGGTTTGCAGCGGCAGCTGCGCCGATTTACCTACCGCGCCGCCCAGCAGCATCAGCGTCGCCCACTGCAGCATATGGTTGTCCGCCGCAAAGTGCTGCGGCGCCAGTTCCATCATCTCGCGGAAGTTGAGCGTGCCCAGTTCGTTGTAGAGGATAAACAGCGCAAAGGCGAGAAAGACGTCACCGACGCGGGTGATGATAAAGGCCTTCATCGCCGCCTTGCCGTTTTCCGGATTGCTGTAGTAGAAGCCGATCAGCAGATAGGAGCAGAGCCCTACCCCTTCCCAGCCCAGATACATCAGCATCAGGTTGTCGGCCAGCACCAGCACCACCATGCTCGCGATGAACAGGTTGGTGTAGGCGAAGAAGCGGGAATAGCCCTCTTCACCGCGCATATACCAGGAGGCGAACATATGGATCAGGAAGCCGACGCCGGTCACCACCGACAGCATGGTAAGAGAGAGGCCGTCCAGCGTCAGATTGACTTTAATGTCGAAGTTGCCGACCTGCATCCAGGTCCAGAGCGCCTGGCTAAAGGGCTGCTGGCCGTTGGCGAAAAAGTCGATGCCGACATAAAGCGTCACCAGCGCCGCCAGACCCACTGAGCCCATACCGATTGCGGCCGACAGGTTCTCCGACCAGCGACCACGCGAAAACGCCAACAGCAGGAAGCCGATTAGCGGAAACAGGATTGTTAAGTAGAGAAGATTCATCCGCGCATCTCGCTCACAGTATCAATGTTCAGCGTCTGACGACGACGATAGAGCTGGAGCAGCAGCGCCAGGCCAATGCTGGCTTCCGCCGCCGCCAGGCTGATCGCCAGGATATACATCACCTGCCCATCCGCCTGTCCCCAGTAGCTGCCTGCTACCACCAGCGCCAGCGCGGCCGCGTTGATCATAATCTCAAGGCCGATCAGCATAAACAGCAGGTTGCGGCGCATCACCAGTGATGTCAGTCCAAGGACAAACAGCACGGCGGCAAGAATTAAGCCGTGTTGTAACGGGATCATGCGTGCTCCTCCTTATTGGCGTCACGGTTGCTCAGCACTTCGCCCTGACGCTCTTCGCGTCCGACGTGGAACGCGACCACCAGCCCTGCCAGCAGCAGCATTGAGGCGAGCTCAACCGCCAGAACATAAGGACCGAACAGGCTGATGCCTACCGCTTTGGCGTCGATAACCGTGCCGTCGATGCCCTGATCGTTGGCGGTCAGAATGGCGTAAACCATAACCACCAGCAGCAGCAGAGAGACGATGCCCGGACCAATCCAAAGCGACGGCTGCAGCCAGTCGCGCTCCTGCTTCACCGTGGCGTTGCCCATGTTAAGCATCATCACGACGAAGACGAACAGCACCATAATGGCACCGGCGTAAACAATGATCTCCAGCGCGCCGGCGAAATAGGCGCCGAGCGAAAAGAAGACGCCCGCGACGGAGAGCAGCGACACGATCAGGTACAGCAGCGCATGTACCGGATTGGTGTGGGTAATGACGCGCAGCGTCGTCAGCACCGCCACCAGTCCGCAAAGATAAAACGCAATTTCCATGCCGGGCTCCTTAAGGTAACAAGCCTTTGACGTCGATGGGTTTGGCTTCGTTTTCGGCGTCGCCCTTCTCTTTCCCTTCGATCGCCATACCTGCCATGCGGTAGAAGTTGTACTCGTGGTATTTGCCCGTACCGGAGATCAGCAGATCCTCTTTTTCATACACCAGATCCTGGCGTTTGAATTCGCCCAGCTCGAAGTCGGGCGTCAGCTGGATCGCGGTGGTCGGGCAGGCCTCTTCGCACATCCCGCAGAAGATGCAGCGCGAGAAGTTGATGCGGAAGAACTCCGGGTACCAGCGGCCATCTTTGGTCTCTGCTTTCTGCAGCGAGATGCAGCTGACCGGACAGGCCACCGCGCAGAGGTTACAGGCGACGCAGCGCTCTTCGCCGTCGGGATCGCGCGTCAGCACGATGCGTCCGCGGTAGCGCGGCGGCAAATAGACCGGCTCTTCCGGGTACATCTGAGTTTCGCGTTTGGCGAAGGCATGCATGCCAATCATCCAGATACTGCGCACTGTCGTGCCGAAGCCAACGACAATATCTTTTAAAGTCATCTCAACACCTCTTACTGCGCGTTGTACAGAATCACTGCGGCGGTCGCCAGCAGGTTCAACAGCGTCAACGGCAGACAGACTTTCCAGCCGAACGACAGCACCTGGTCATAGCGTGGACGCGGGAGCGCAGCACGAATCAGGATAAACATCACCATAAAGAACGCCGTTTTCAGGGCGAACCAGATGAAAGGCGGCAGGAACGGCCCCTGCCAGCCACCGAAGAACAGCGTCACAATCAGCGCCGAGACGGTGGTGATAGCCACATACTCGCCGACGAAGAACAGGCCGAACTTCATACCGGCATATTCGATGTGATAGCCGTCCGCCAGCTCCTGCTCCGCTTCCGGCTGATCGAATGGATGACGGTGACACACCGCTACGCCTGCGATACAGAAGGTCAGGAAGCCGAAGAACTGCGGGATGATGTTCCACAGATGCGTCTGGCTCTCAACGATAGCGGTCATATTGAACGAGCCCGCCTGTGCCACTACGCCCATCAGCGACAGGCCGAGAAAGACTTCGTAGCTCAGCGTCTGCGCGGAAGCGCGCATCGCGCCCAGCAGCGAGTATTTGTTGTTACTCGACCAGCCGGCGAACAGCACCGCATAGACAGCCAGACCCGCCATCATCAGGAAGAAGAGCAGCCCGATGTTAAGGTCGGTCACCATCCAGCTCGGCGACACCGGCACGATGGCGAACGCCAGCAGCAGGGAAACGAAGGCAATGACCGGCGCCAGGGTAAAGATAAAGCGGTCGGTAAAGGGCGGAACCCAGTCCTCTTTAAAGAACATTTTGATCATGTCCGCTGCCAGCTGGAGCGAACCGCCCCAGCCTACGCGGTTCGGCCCGTAGCGGTTCTGCCACAGCCCGAGCAGTCGACGTTCGGCGAAGCTCATAAAGGCGCCGCACGCCACCACGACCAGCAGAATGACAATCGCTTTGACCACGGTCAGAATGATGTCGATAACGTCCGGTGTTAACCAGCTCATTGCGCCGCCTCCTGCAGTTTGTCAATGTGCGCGCCCGCCAGGAACGGCGGCACGCCCGGCATACCCAGCGGCAGGCCAATCTGGCCCGGCTGCAGCGCGCTGGAGATGCGCACCGGCAGACGCAGGGTCTCGCCCGAACAGCTGAACTCCACCGCCGCGCCTTCGTTTACGCCCAGCTTCGCCGCGTCCTGCTGGTTGATGACCAGCATCGGCTGCGGCATGCGCTTCTGGAATACCGGGGAACGCTGAGACATCTCCTCGCTGCCAAACAGCTGGTAGCAAGGCGCTACGCGCCAGCGATCGCCGCTGATAAACGCGGCTGGTACCTCGGTGAACCACGGCAGCGACGCGTCGCCCGCCTCAAACAGACGCACGCCGGGATCGCCGTTGCGCAGCTTGCCGCCCACTTCAGCCTGGAACTTGTTCCACGCCTGCGGGGAGTTCCAGCCTGGCGCCCAGGCGAACGGAATTTGCGAACGCGGCGCGCTCGGCTGGTTGTTCCCTTCCATGGAGAAGGCGAACATCGTGTCCCGATCCTGCGGCTGACGCGGCTCGTGCACGCTGATATTGGCGCGCGCGGCGGTGCGTCCGCTGGAGCGAATTGGCGAACGCGCCAGTTTTTGCCCACGGATACGGAAGCTGGCGTCCGGCGCCGCCTCTTTAATGCCTTTCAGCTGCGGCAGCTTCGCTACCACGGCGTCGATAACGTGATCGAGCTGCGTCCAGTCGGGATGACGGCTCTCCAGCGTGCTGTGCAGCGAGTGCAGCCAGCGCCAGCTCTCCAGCATCACGATGCTGTTGTCGTAGTAGGCGGGATCGTAAACCTGGAAGAAGCGCTGCGCGCGGCCTTCATGGTTAATCGAGGTGCCGTCACTTTCGGCAAAGCTGGCGGTAGAGAGCACAAGGCCCGCTTTCTCCAGCGTGGCGGTGCGCTGATGATCGACCACAATCACATTGGTGGCGTTAGCCAGCGCCGCATCCACCAGCGCCTTCGGCGCGTGACGGTAGAGATCGTTCTCCAGCACCACCACCGTATCCGCTTCGCCGCTTCGCAGCTGTTCCAGCGCGCTGTCGAGGGTGTTGCCGCCCATCAGGCCCAGGCCCATGCTGTTGGCCGCACTGGCCAGCAGCGTGATGCCGACGTCCGCGCCGCGCGCTTTCAGCGCTTTCGCCACGTTAGCCGCCGCTTCGATCATCGCCGTGCTGCCCGAGTGGGTGCCGGAAATAATCAGCGGTTTTTTCGCACCGGCGAGCGCCTGCACCACCACGTCCAGCTTGCCGTTCAGGCTGCTGTCAAAATCGCTGACCGCTGGCGCACTTTCATCCAGCGCGCTGGCGATAGCGAAGCCGAGACGCGCCTGATCTTCCACCGGGGCGCGATAGCTCCACGCGGCGATATCGTCGAGTCGCGTCTCATCGACGTGAGTGACGAACAGCGGATGTTTGGCGTGCTGACCGATATTCATAATCGCGGCGATCTGCCAGTCGGCGACTTTCTGCGCCGCGGCCATGTCGCGCGCTTTGCCTTTTACCGCCTGTCGCACCGAGAGCGCCACGCGCGCGCCGACCTGGGTCAGATCTTCGCCCAGCACCAGCACCGCGTCGTAGCTTTCCATTTCACGCAGCGACGGCGTATAGATGCCGCTTTCGCGCAGCACTTTCAGCATCAGCTCCAGGCGCGCCTGTTCTCCCGCCGGCATGCCGGTAGAGAAGTTTTCCGCGCCAACCAACTCGCGCAGCGCAAAGTTGCTCTCAACGCTGGCGCGCGGAGAGCCGATGCCGATCGCGCGCTTCGCCTGACGCAGAACGTCAGCCGCCGCGTTAACCGCCTGCTCTGCATTCAGCTGCACCCAGTCGTTGCCGCGCAGCAGCGCCGGGTGACGTGGGCGATCCTGACGGTTGACGTAGCCGTAGCCGAAACGACCGCGGTCGCAGAGGAAGTAGTGGTTAACCGTGCCGTTGTAGCGGTTTTCGATACGACGCAGTTCGCCGTAGCGCTCGCCCGGGCTGGTGTTACAGCCGACGCTGCACTGCTGACAGATGCTCGGCGCGAACTGCATATCCCATTTACGGTTGTAGCGTTCGGAGTGGGTTTTATCGGTGAAGACGCCGGTCGGGCAGATCTCCACCAGGTTGCCGGAGAATTCGCTCTCCAGCGTGCCCTCTTCCGGACGGCCGAAGTAGACGTTGTCGTGCGCGCCGTAGACGCCCAGATCTTTACCGTCGGCATAATCTTTGTAGTAACGCACGCAGCGGTAGCAGGCGATACAGCGGTTCATTTCATGAGAGATGAACGGGCCGAGATCCTGATTCTGGTGGGTGCGTTTAGTAAAGCGGTAGCGGCGGAAGCTATGACCGGTCATTACCGTCATATCCTGCAGGTGACAGTTGCCGCCCTCTTCGCACACCGGGCAGTCGTGCGGGTGGTTGGTCATCAGCCACTCCACCACGCTTTCGCGAAACTCTTTCGCTTCGCTGTCGTCAATGGAGATAAAGGTGCCGTCGGAGGCCGGCGTCATGCAGGACATGACGAGACGGCCGCGGGTATCCTCGGCGTTCTGGAATTGCTTCACCGCGCACTGGCGGCAAGCCCCAACGCTTCCCAGCGCCGGATGCCAGCAAAAATAAGGAATATCAAGGCCCAGAGAGAGACACGCCTGCAGCAGGTTGTCCGCCCCGTTCACATCATATTCTTTACCGTCTACATGGATTGTAGCCATAGTGAACATGCTTCCGTAAGGCTCGTCAGAGACGAGCGTTAATCATATTCTCGCCCCGGTCAGGGGGCTGCGGCGCAGAGCCGGTTCCGTGTGCTGCGGCGAATTACCAGCGCGCTTTCAGCAGGTTAGGCTGAATACCGCTAATCGCGCGCGTATTGCCAAACACCTGCGGTGCCATGCCGGCTTCAAACTCTTCACGGAAATATTTAATCGCGCTCTGCAGCGGTTCCACCGCGCCAGGCGCGTGGGCGCAAAAGGTTTTACCTGGGCCGAGCTGGCGGCAAAGCTGCAGCAGGGTTTCGATATCGCCCGGCTGACCTTTGCCCTGCTCCAGCGCGCGCAGGATCTTCACGCTCCACGGCAGGCCGTCGCGGCACGGCGTACACCAGCCGCAGGATTCGCGCGCGAAGAACTCTTCAAGGTTACGCACCAGCGACACCATATTGATCTCGTGATCCACCGCCATTGCCAGCGCCGTGCCGAGACGGCTGCCCGCTTTGCCAATGCTGGCAAATTCCATCGGCAGATCGAGATGCTGCTCGGTGAGGAAGTCGGTGCCCGCGCCGCCCGGCTGCCAGGCTTTAAAGCGCAGACCGTCGCGCATCCCGCCAGCGTAATCTTCCAGAATCTCGCGTGCGGTGATGCCGAACGGCAGTTCCCACACCCCTGGGTTTTTCACGCGGCCAGAGAAGCCCATCATCTTGGTGCCGGCATCTTCGCTTTTCGACAGGCCTTTGTACCACTCGACGCCGTTCGCCAGGATCGCCGGAACGTTCGAGAGCGTCTCTACGTTGTTAACGCAGGTCGGCTTGCCCCACGCGCCCGCGCTCGCCGGGAATGGAGGCTTGGAGCGCGGATTGGCGCGACGCCCTTCCAGCGAGTTGATCAGCGCCGTCTCTTCGCCGCAGATATAGCGGCCAGCGCCGGTGTGGACAATCAGCTCAAAGTCAAAGCCGGTGCCGAGAATGTTCTTGCCGAGGAAGCCCGCTTCGGTCGCTTCCGCGATGGCGCGACGCAGGTTGACCGCCGCCTCGATATATTCGCCGCGCAGGAAGATATAGCCGCGATAGGCTTTCAGGGCGAAGGCGCTGATCAGCATGCCTTCCACCAGCTGGTGCGGCATCTGCTCCATCAGCAGGCGGTCTTTATAGGTGCCCGGCTCCATTTCATCGGCGTTACACAGCAGGTAACGGATGTTCATGGACTCATCTTTCGGCATCAGGCTCCACTTAAGACCGGTGGAGAAGCCCGCGCCGCCGCGCCCTTTCAGGCCGGAATCTTTAACTGCCGCAACAATCTCGTCCGGTGCCATGCCTTTCAGCGCTTTTTCCGCGCCGGCATAGCCGTTTTTGCTGCGGTACTCTTCGAACCATACCGGCTGCTTGTCATCGCGCATGCGCCAGGTCAGCGGGTGCGTTTCCGCAGTACGAATGATCTGTTTGATGGTCATTGATACTGCTCCAGTAGCGAGGCGATGCCTTCCGGCGTCAGATGAACGTGGGTATCTTCATCCACCATCATGGTCGGGCCTTTGTCGCAGTTGCCCAGGCAGCAGGTGGGCAGCAGCGTAAAGCGACCGTCCGCCGTGGTCTGGCCGGGCTTGATGTTGAGATTCTGCTCCAGCGCCGCCTGAATGCCCTGATAGCCGGTGATATGGCACACAACGCTGTCGCAATAGCGGATAACGTGACGGCCAACCGGCTGGCGGAAAATCTGGCTGTAGAAGGTGGCGACCCCTTCAACGTCGCTGGCCGGAATGCCCAGCACCTCGGCGATGGCGTTGATGGCACCGTCTGGCACCCAGCCGCGCTGCTTCTGCACGATCTTCAGCGCTTCAATTGACGCCGCGCGCGCATCTTCATAGTGGTGTTTCTCGTGCTCGATGGCGTGATGCTCTTCCGCGCTCAGCACGAAGACCTCAGTTGGGTCGATCGTATGAATGGCAATTTTTTGATCGTGCATAATTAGCGGTCCACGTCTGACATAACAAAATCGATACTACCGAGGTAAACGATCAGGTCGGATACCAGGCTGCCGCGGATCACCGACGGGATCTGCTGCAGGTGCGGGAAGCTCGGCGTACGCACGCGGGTGCGGTAGCTCATGGTGCTGCCGTCGCTGGTCAGGTAGTAGCTGTTGATTCCTTTGGTCGCCTCAATCATCTGGAAGGATTCATTGGCCGGCATCACCGGACCCCATGAGACCTGCAGGAAGTGCGTGATCAGCGTTTCGATATGCTGCAGCGTACGCTCTTTCGGCGGCGGCGTAGTCAGCGGGTGATCCGCTTTAAACGGCCCTTCCGGCATATTGTTCAGGCACTGCTCAAGAATGCGCAGCGACTGCCACATCTCTTCCATCTTCAGCTGTACGCGGGTATAGGCGTCGCTGATGCCAGCGCCGACCGGGATCTCAAAATCGAAGTTTTCATAACCTGAGTACGGACGCCATTTACGCACGTCGAAGTCCAGCCCGGTGGCGCGCAGCGCGGCGCCGGTGGTGCCCCAGGCCAGCGCCTCGTCCATGTTATAGGCGGCGACGCCTTTGGAACGGCCCACCAGCACGCTGTTGCGCAGCGCGGCCTTGTCATACTCTTTCAGACGCTTCGGCATCCAGTCGAGGAAGTCGCGCAGCAGGCGCTCCCAGCCCTTCGGCAGATCGTGCGCCACGCCGCCGATGCGGAACCAGGCCGGGTGCATACGGAAGCCGGTAATGGCTTCGACCACGTCATAAATCTTCTGGCGATCGGTAAAGGCAAAGAACACCGGCGTCATCGCGCCGACGTCCTGAATAAAGGTTGAGATATAGAGCAGATGGCTGTTGATGCGGAACAGCTCGGAGAGCATGACGCGAATTACGTTGACGCGATCCGGCACCACAATGCCAGCCAGCTTTTCTACCGCCAGCACGTAAGGCATCTCGTTAACGCAGCCGCCGAGATACTCCACGCGGTCGGTATAGGGGATGTAGCTGTGCCACGACTGGCGCTCGCCCATCTTCTCTGCGCCGCGGTGGTGATAGCCGATATCCGGCACGCAGTCGACGATCTCTTCGCCATCCAGCTGCAGGATGATACGGAAAGCACCGTGCGCCGACGGGTGGTTCGGGCCCAGGTTGAGGAACATAAAGTCCTCGCTGTTGGTGCTGCGCTTCATGCCCCAGTCTTCGGGTTTGAACGTCAGCGCCTCCATCTCCAGGTCTTCTTTCTGCTTGGTCAGCGTAAAGGGATCGAACTCTGTCGCGCGCGCCGGGTAATCTTTACGCAGCGGATGGCCTTCCCAGGTCTGCGGCATCATGATGCGCGTCAGGTGCGGGTGGCCGTCGAAGGTTACGCCGAACATCTCCCAGGTTTCGCGCTCGTACCAGTTGGCGTTCGGGAAGATTTTCGTCAGCGTCGGCAGATGCAGATCGTTTTCCGCCAGCGCTACCTTGAGCATGATGTCGCGGTTACGCTCGATTGACAGAAAATGATAGAAAACAGAAAAATCCGCGGCAGGCAGACCGGCGCGGTGGGTACGTAAACGCTCGTCCATACCATGCAGGTCATACAGCATGATGTACGGCTTCGGCAGTTTACGCAGGAAGGTCACAATCTCCAGCAGCTGTTCGCGCTTTACCCAGACCACAGGAATGCCGGTGCGGGTTGGCTGAACGGTAAAGGCATCCGGCCCAAAACGGTTACGCAGCTCGCCGATCACCGGGTCATCCAGGTGATCCCGGGTTTGCCATGCAGGCTGAGCGAGATCGTGCGTGGTTAAATCTGTCATACGTTACTCACCATTCCGGCCTGTCGCCAGGCACTCAAAAGAAGGCGTCAGGATGGGCCGCGCATTAAATTGTCATGTTTTGCTGCGGGCGTGGAATCCATCCATGTACGGTGTTCTTACACTTCGTCAGGGGCGCGAAGAGTGGTTACGGCGATGCGCTCACCGCGTTTTCTTTCACGTTCCGACTGCATATTGGCGCGGTAGACGCCCTGATCGCCGACAACCCACGACAGCGGACGGCGCTCTTTGCCAATCGACTCGCGCAGCAGCAGCAGCGCCTGCATATAGGCTTCCGGGCGCGGCGGGCAGCCAGGGATATAGACGTCAACCGGCAGGAATTTGTCCACGCCCTGCACCACGGAGTAGATGTCGTACATGCCGCCGGAGTTGGCGCAGGCACCCATCGAAATCACCCACTTCGGCTCCAGCATCTGGTCATAGAGACGCTGAATCACCGGCGCCATTTTGGTAAAAGGCGTTCCGGCGATAACCATAAAGTCCGCCTGACGCGGCGAGGCGCGCATCACTTCCGCACCGAAACGCGCAACGTCGTGCACGGCGGTAAAGGAGGTGGTCATCTCTACGTAGCAGCAGGACAAACCAAAGTTATAGGGCCACAGGGAGTTCTTACGGCCCCAGTTCACCATGTCATGCAGGGCATGCTCGAGCTTGCCCATGTAGACGCTGCGATGAACGTGCTGCTCAAGGGGATCGGTAACGATCTCCTGTTTTTGCAGAGGATAACGGTCGTTCTCACCACCGTTGGGGTCTATGCGGGTGAGCGTATAGTCCATCAGATTGCCTCGCTTTTACTGCTTATGAGGGTTGGTGTGACCGATCGGGCTGGATTTGACCACCACGCGACGACGTGCAGGCGCCCAGTCCAGCGCGCCGATACGCACCAGATAGACCAGCCCCGCCAGGAGCACCAAAATGAAAATTGCGGCTTCCACAAAGCCGACCCAGCCGCTTTCGCGGATTGAGGTCGCCCATGCGTATAAAAAGAGCGCTTCTACGTCGAAGATGACGAAGAACATCGCGACGAGATAGAACTTCGCCGAGAGACGGATATGGGTGTCGCCAACGGATTCGATACCGGATTCAAACGGGGTCTCTTTATGACGGGCGCGGGCGCGGCCGCCTAAGAGCCATCCTCCGGTAAGCATAAAGGCGCAAAGGCCGAAAGCGATAATGACAAATATGATAAACGCCCAGTGATGAGCGACGACTTCGGTGGCTGTTGACATACTCTTTGCTTACTCATCAAAAGTGGCGATGGCATCCTGCGCGGGTCACTTGCAGCAAACGCACCACATCGATTCAAGGGAAGGAAAAAAACCTTATAAATTATGCTGTCATTATCAATTAGGCAGCAATTTTATGGGGTTTTTTACTCCTTTCTATAACCTTTTGTCAACTTTGACAAAAGTATCCAAACATTATTTTACACGCGCATCAAAATTTTAACATATGATGCGCGCGTTGCCAGCTAAATCGCTTCAGTCTGTATGGTCTTTTAGAATGTCGCGTGAATTCAAATGCATGGATCGTGCATTTTACCAACGTATTCTGGCAGGCTTTTGCGCTTTTTCCTTCCCCTTGTCAGGGGTATTTTTTTGATCCAGGACACAAAACTGGCCTTTTTGTCCTTTTTTTCAGCAAATGTTGCCTAAATACGGAACAGAGTTTTCACATCTTCAGAAAGAGAATTTCATCTTTGCTCAGAACGGAATAGCGCTTTGCTTTGGTTAACGGACGCAGAGAGCTTGTGTGAGATAACGGCGAGAAAAAGGGTGCGTTAAGGGGATAAAAAAAGCCCTTCGATGCAAAAGCATAACGAAGGGCTTTTTTATTACAGTTTTAACAACTGGCAGGCGGAAGAAAGTGAGTTGAACAGCAGCCTCTGCCGCTTACTCCTCATCATCCAGCAACAGCGTCCCATCCGGATTGGCGCTCAGGTTGTAGGGATCGTTGGTGGACTGCATGGCGTTGAAAATCGCCAGCGCCAGCTCGTTATCGCTGTCTGGATTGCGGCACAGCAGATACTGCGTATCCGGCAGCACCGGCAGCCCTTCCGCCGCACCCATCACGCGCAGTTCTGGACTCATCATCTCAACCGGACGTGTCGTCACGCCCAGACCCGCTTTTACCGCGGCGCGCACTGCAGCCAGGGTAGAGGCGACGTAGGAGATGCGCCACGGAATGCCCGCTTCATTGAGGTGATCGATCGCCATATCGCGATACGGGCTGGGTTCGTCCAGCAGCACCAGTGGAATTGCTTCGCCGCGCTGAAAGATATAGTCCGCCGCGCAGTACCACAGCGTCGGCGACGTGCGCAGCACCTGATGGGTAAAGCTGCCAGGACTGGAGGTGGTTACAACCAGATCCACTTCGCCCTGGTTCAGCATCTCCATCATAAAGGGGTTACGTTTTACCCGGACGTCGATCGCCAGCTTCGGATAGACCGAGGTCACGCGGTTAAGCAGGAACGGCAGGATAGTATCAGAGGTATCATCTGAGGCGCCGATAGTCAGCACGCCCTGAATGTTGCTGTACATCAGCGATGTGCAGGCCTCGTCGTTGAAGCGCAAAATTTTCCTGGCGTAGCCTAAAAGCTGAATACCGTGTTCGGTTAATAATTTATTACGTCCATGTCTGGCAAACAGCTCTTTACCTACCAATTGCTCCAGACGCTGCATCTGCTGGCTGACGGCCGACTGGGTTCGGCACACAGCGGCAGCGGCCGCCGCAAACGTATTCAGGTCCGCAACGGCCACAAACGTTCTCAGCAGATCGAGGTCGAGATTCAGTATCGGACGATTTGCATTAGTCATGTTTTCTTCACTTATAAGATTTTTAAAAAACTACTACCCTGGTGTTATTACGCTACTTATCAAAGAGATAAGTGGTAATTATGCTCATTGCCGGTCCTGTGTGAGACCGCCAAAGAAATTCGTGTCAGACGTATACCGACAAACGCGCATCCCGAAGTAGCGAGAAAGCAGCGTTGAGTAGACAGAAACAACTTCTGGACCGACAGCGCGGGAGCGCAATTGCAGGAAGCTGCGTTGGTGTCTAGGGTTCCGTACCTACAGCGGACGGAAAAAGCCGACTACAGGATTATGAATTGCGTAGCAGCTAAATGCGACAAATAATAAATTATACTTAATCATTTTTAACTTCAAAATGGAAATGATTTTGTGAAAAGCATCGTAATTTTTGACCAGATCGCATTTCAGGGCCATCCTGGCACATCGCTGCCCACTTTTTAACCGACCCGTATCTGAAAGTCGAGATAAAGTGAGAAGATACGCCTTAAATACCTTTTATCGGGTATGGAGTGGCCCTTTCGCACAGGGAACTTTTCCGGCTATTCAGAGCCGCTAAGCCGCCCCGGCGGGCGCAATCGTTTGCCGGTTGGCTTACTGGACGATCGCCTCGGCTGTTTTTTTAAACATTCGTATAAAATAGCTTAACTATTTCCTGATTCATCTAACTGCTCACCTGCTCATCTTTCAGCCAGAAACTTCTCATTCGTTTCTCTGGCCGCCGGACAGCGCCGTTTACACTCAAAAAGGCGTATTCCAGTGAAAAATATTGCCTGCACGCCAAAAATCAGCCTCTTTAACCAGTTAATTGCAAAGAAATTAGGCTTTACGCCATCAGGGCCGCAAAAAGATGGCAAAGACGCCAAAACCTGCCGCTGCCCTTCTTTTGTCGCATTGAGGAGAGTACATTGTGCTGGTTTGATTCTGCGGCAGTAAAAGGATTCTGCCCATAAAGGCGATTAATAATGACTTTTCAAATTGATAAATCCGGCAAGCTGGAAAACGTCTGTTACGACATTCGCGGGCCGGTACTTAAAGAGGCTAAACGTCTCGAAGAAGAAGGCAACAAAGTTCTCAAGCTCAATATCGGCAACCCGGCGCCTTTCGGTTTTGAAGCGCCTGACGAGATTCTGGTCGATGTAATCCGTAACCTGCCGAGCGCGCAGGGCTACTGCGACTCCAAAGGGCTCTACTCGGCGCGTAAAGCCATTATGCAGCACTACCAGGCGCGCGATATGCGCGACGTCACGGTGGAAGATATCTATATCGGCAACGGCGTTTCCGAGCTGATCGTGCAGGCGATGCAGGCGCTGCTGAACAGCGGCGACGAAATGCTGGTGCCCGCGCCCGACTATCCGCTCTGGACGGCGGCGGTGTCGCTTTCCAGCGGCAAGGCGGTGCACTATCTGTGCGACGAGTCGTCTGACTGGTTCCCGGATCTTGACGATATTCGCAGCAAAATCACGCCGCGCACCCGCGGCATCGTGATCATTAACCCGAACAATCCCACCGGTGCGGTCTACAGTAAAGCGCTGCTGCTGGAGATCGTCGAGATCGCGCGTCAGCATAACCTGATCATTTTCGCCGACGAAATCTACGACAAGATCCTTTATGACGCGTCGCAGCACCACTCGATCGCCGCGCTGGCGCCCGATCTGCTGACCGTTACCTTTAACGGCCTCTCCAAAACCTACCGCGTGGCGGGCTTCCGTCAGGGCTGGATGGTGCTTAACGGGCCGAAGAAACACGCGAAAGGCTATATCGAAGGGCTGGAGATGCTGGCCTCGATGCGTCTGTGCGCCAACGTGCCGGCGCAGCACGCTATTCAGACCGCGCTGGGTGGCTATCAGAGCATCAGCGAATTTATCGCGCCGGGCGGCCGTCTCTATGAGCAGCGCCAGCGCGCATGGGAGCTGATCAACGATATTCCCGGCGTCAGCTGCGTGAAGCCGAACGGCGCGCTCTATATGTTCCCGCGTATCGACGCGAAGAAGTTCAACATTCACGACGACCAGAAGATGGTGCTGGACTTTCTGCTGCAGGAGAAGGTGCTGCTGGTTCAGGGCTCCGCCTTTAACTGGCCGTGGCCGGACCATGTGCGCATCGTAACGCTGCCGCGCGTCGACGATCTGGAGATGGCGATCGGCAAGTTCGACCGTTTCCTGCAAGGCTATCGTCAGTAAAACCTGCCGCGTATACTGACAGCATTTGGGGAGGCGTGACGCTTCCCCCGTTGCTGACAGGATAACGCATGACCCGAAGCCACTTTTTCGCCCATCTTTCCCGCCTTAAACTGATCAACCGCTGGCCGCTGATGCGTAACGTGCGGACCGAAAACGTGTCGGAGCATAGCCTGCAGGTCGCAATGGTGGCGCATGCGCTCGCCGTAATTAAAAACAAAAAATTCAGCGGCACGCTCAACGCCGATCGCATTGCGATGCTGGCGCTCTACCATGACGCCAGCGAAGTCCTCACCGGCGATCTACCGACGCCGGTGAAGTATTACAATGCGCAAATTGCCCACGAGTATAAAAAGATCGAAAAAATCGCCCAGCAGAAGCTGATCGAGATGCTGCCGGAGGAGCTGCAGGAGGTTTACCGCCCGCTGCTTGACGAACATCAGCACAGCGAAGAGGAGCAGTCGGTGGTGAAGCAGGCGGACGCGCTCTGCGCCTACCTGAAATGCCTTGAAGAGTTATCTGCAGGCAACAATGAGTTCCTGCTGGCCAAGGCGCGTCTGGAGAAAACCCTGCAGCAGCGCCGTTCGCCGGAGATGGACTACTTCGTCGAGGTATTTATTCCCAGCTTTAGCCTGTCGCTGGATGAGATCTCACAGGAGTCGCCGCTGTAACGCGGCGGCGCCTCACTCTTCCCGCTGCAGAGAAAAGCCGCCTTCAGCCTGCGGCGTCACCCGCAGCGACGCCAGCGAGCGAAGCTGCATCAGGGTTTCCCCCAGGCGCGGCGTATCGGCGGGCGCGTTAAGCGCGATGACCGCGCAGCGGGCGTTCAGGCCAGAGAGAATGCCGGCAGGCGCGTCCTCGACCACCACGCAGCTTTCCGCCGCCAGCCCCAGTTTCTCCGCGCCAAGCAGATAGGGATCGGGCGCCGGCTTGCCCTGCTCTACCTGTTCAGCGGTGATAAAGACCGACGGCAGCGGCAGTCCGGCGGCCTTGTGACGCGCGTGCGCCACCGGCACCGAGCCGGAGGTCACGATAGCCCAGGGGATCTGCAGCGCGTCCAGCCGCGTCAGCAGCGCGTGCGCGCCCGGCAGCGCCCGTACGCCGTCGGTATCCTGCGCTTCATTTTGCTCCAGCGCGCGAAACTCCGCCTGAATGGCCGCTTCCGGCTGACCCGCCATAAAATGGCGCAGCGAGGCGATCGCCTGCTTGCCGTGAATAAAACTCAGGATCTCTTCAGCGGCGATGCCGTGCCGCGCTCCCCAGTTGCTCCATGCGCGCTCTACCGCAGGCAGCGAATCCACCAGCGTGCCATCCAGATCAAATAAAAAACCGCTATAGGTCACAGGCACTCCCGTCAGGCATTGATAATCTGCGCGATTTCCGTCGCGCTAAGGTGATATTGACGTGGACAAGTGTGCCACACCGCCAGCATGCGTCGATACTTTTCCCACATTGGCGTCTGCGCATTAAAGCCGTGCGTGCCGGAGTCGAAGTGAGTATAGCGACCTTCGGTATTGACCATAAAGCGCACGTAGCCGAGGAAGCGCGCTTCGGTGGCCGCATCAAAGCCGAGAAAAGCGAGGCGGTGCTCGTCCAGCGAGCCTTTATCGCCAAGATTCGACCAGGAGACATGCAGCGCATGGTGCATTTCCATAATGTCGATAATGGTGCGGCAGGTCTCTTCCGTCAGTTCGCCAAACTCTTTATCCAGCTCGCGCATCTGCAGCCCATAGCCGCGCTCGATAATGGTCTGGTAACGGCGATAGCGTTCGGCGTTGTCAGGCTCCAGCATGGTCATCATTTTGTACTGGTTAGAGAGAATCAGACGCTGTGCGTGGGTCATTTCCATCATAGGCTCCTGGGCCGACAGGCCGCTCAAGTATTAGACGGAAAATAGTGGCATAAGGCGAATGATGCGGGTATGCCCGCACCACTTTTCTTTGATTTAGACCCGGTTGAGCAACAAATTCTCTCTGCGGGAAAAGGGTGGTCGATCAAAGATCGTCGAGGAAGGTGCGATCCAGCTGTTTAAATGCCCGCTTCAGCAGGTCAGCCAGCGCCTGATAGGTCGGCTTGCCCTCAACCGGCGCAATGGCCTGGCCCGCCTCTTCCAGACGGGCGCGCACCTCGTGAAACCAGTGCAGCAGCGTGGGCGGCAGCGGCGTCACCGAGCGTTTGCCCAGCCACCATAGCCCCTGCATCGGCAGACTGCAGGCAAAGAGCGCGGTGGCGACCGCCGGACCCAGCTGCCCGCCCAGGGCGATTTGCCAGCTCAGCGTGAACACCGCCAGCGGCGGCATAAAGCGGATGGCGAACCGGGTCACGCTCGATACGCGATTTTCAGGAAAGATCGGCGCGAGGCGTTTGTCATTCGGCCAGGTCTTCATATAGTGCTGGCCGTTTTGAAAAATACGGAACCAGCCAGTATTGCCAGAATCATTCGCCATGGCGGACCTCAACTAAACCTGCAAAAAATAAAATTAATTTATAACTACACAACTTTACGTGACGTCCTTCAAAACTTTTTGTCTTTAAAGGGCACTCTCGCTATCCTGACCCAGCCTCTCAATAACCTACTGGAAGCGGGCAAAAACGTAAATCACAAACGTAGCGGCTAGCTTCCGCTAAGCAAATTTCAAAAATTTTTGTAAAATTACCGAAATTTTTTTGCGGAGAAGCAACATTTTGACTACCGCAACGGCGTTATGATTAAGCATCCCGCTTTCATGGGCTACGCTGATAGTCTGATTGCCTTTTTTTTAGCCACTTTTAACAAATAGGTACTTCCATGTCGAGTAAGTTAGTACTGGTTCTGAACTGCGGCAGCTCTTCACTGAAGTTCGCCATCCTGAATGCCGCCAGCGGAGAGGAATATCTGTCCGGCCTGGCTGAATGTTTCCACCTGCCGGAAGCGCGCATTAAGTGGAAACTTGACGGAGAAAAACATGAAGCCCCTCTGGGCGCTGGCGCCGCACACAGCGAAGCGCTAAATTTCATTGTTAAAACTATTCTGGCACAAAAACCAGAGCTGTCGGCACAAATTGCTGCAATTGGTCATCGCATTGTGCATGGCGGTGAGCAGCTGACGGAATCGGTCATTATTACCGACGCCGTGGTGCAGGGGATCAAAGACAACGCCTCTTTCGCGCCGCTGCATAACCCGGCGCATCTGATCGGCATTGAAGAGGCAATGAAAAACTTCCCGCATCTCTCCGACAAGAATGTGGCAGTTTTCGACACGGCGTTCCATCAGACGATGCCGGAAGAGTCCTATCTCTACGCCCTGCCCTACCGCCTCTATAAAGAGCACGGCGTTCGCCGCTACGGCGCGCACGGCACCAGCCACTACTATGTGACGCACGAAGCGGCAAAAATCCTTAACAAACCGGTCGACGAGCTGAACATCATTACCTGCCACCTCGGCAACGGCGCCTCGGTGGCGGCGGTGCGTAACGGCAAGTGCGTCGATACCTCAATGGGTCTGACGCCGCTGGAAGGTCTGGTCATGGGCACCCGCAGCGGTGACATCGATCCGGCGATTATCTTCTATCTGCACGATACGCTGGGCATGAGCGTCGACGCCATCAACAAGCTGCTGACCAAAGAGTCTGGCCTGCTGGGCCTGACCGACGTCACCAGCGACTGCCGCTACGTCGAAGACAACTACGAAACCAAAGAGGACGCGAAACGCGCCATGGATGTTTTCTGCCATCGTCTGGCAAAATACATCGGCAGCTATAGCGCGATGATGGATGGCCGCCTGGACGCGGTGATCTTTACCGGCGGCATCGGCGAAAACGCGGCGATGGTGCGCGAACTGTCGCTGAAAAAGCTGGGCCTGCTCGGCTTTGAGGTCGATCATGAGCGCAACCTGGCGGCGCGCTTCGGCAAATCCGGCTTTATTAATAAAGAGGGCACCCGCCCGGCAATTGTCATCCCGACCAATGAAGAGCTGGTGATTGCCCAGGATGCGGCGCGTCTGACCGCCTGATGTTCCCTCCCCGTCAGCCTCGGCTGACGGTGTTGTTTTTGACACTACCTAAAGCGAGGTTCAAACGTGTCGCGTACAATTATGCTTATTCCTACCGGCACCAGCGTCGGCCTGACCAGCGTCAGCCTCGGCGTTATTCGTGCCATGGAGCGTAAAGGCGTTCGTCTCAGCGTCTTTAAACCTATCGCGCAGCCGCGCGCTGGCGGCGACAAGCCCGACCAGACCACCATGATCATCCGCAAGAACTCGTCAATTCCCGCCGCCGACCCGCTGAAAATGTCGCGCGTGGAGTCGCTGCTGGGCGCTAACCAGCAGGACGTGCTGATGGAAGAGATCATTGCGCGCTACCATGAAAACACCAAAGATGCGGAAGTGGTGCTGGTTGAAGGCCTGGTGCCGACGCGGAAGCATCAGTTCGCCAATGCGCTCAACTATGAGATCGCCAGGACGCTTAACGCCGAGATCGTGTTTGTTATGGCGCTGGGCAACGACTCTCCCGCCCAGCTGAAAGAGCGTATCGAACTGACGCAAAGCAGCTTTGGCGGCAGCAAGAACAAAAATATCACCGGCGTTATCATCAACAAGCTGAACGCCCCGGTGGATGAACAGGGCCGCACGCGCCCGGATCTGTCAGAGATTTTCGACGACTCCACCAAAGCAAGCGTCGCCAACATCGATCCGAAACAGCTGTTCGCCGACAGCCCGCTGCCGGTGCTGGGCTGCGTGCCCTGGAGTTTCGATCTTATCGCCACGCGCGCCATCGATATGTGCCGCCACCTCAATGCCGACGTGATCAACGAAGGCGAGATCGCTACGCGCCGCGTCAAGTCTGTTACCTTCTGCGCGCGCAGCCTGCCGCATATGCTGGAGCATTTCCGTCCCGGCTCGCTGCTGGTGACCTCAGCGGACCGTCCCGACGTGCTGGTGGCCGCCTGCCTCGCCGCGATGAACGGCGTAGAGATTGGTGCCATCCTGCTGACCGGCGGCTACGAGATCGACAGCCGCATCGCGAAGCTGTGCGAACGCGCCTTCCAGACCGGCCTGCCGGTCTTTATGGTGAAAACCAACACCTGGCAGACGTCGCTCAGCCTGCAGAGCTTCAATCTGGAAGTACCGAGCGACGATACTCAGCGCGTGGAGAAAGTGCAGGAGTATGTCGCCAACTATATCAACGCCGACTGGATCGAATCGCTGACCGCGACCTCCGAGCGCAGCCGTCGCCTGTCACCGCCGGCCTTCCGCTATCAGCTCACCGAGCTGGCGCGCAAAGCGGGCAAACGCATCGTGCTGCCGGAAGGCGATGAGCCGCGCACCGTCAAGGCTGCCGCCATCTGCGCCGATCGCGGCATCGCAACCTGCGTGCTGCTGGGCAACCCGGATGAGATCCAGCGCGTCGCCGCAGCCCAGGGCGTCGAACTGGGCAAAGGCATCGAAATCGTCGATCCTGAAGTGGTTCGCAACAACTATGTGCCACGCCTGGTGGAGCTGCGTAAGAACAAAGGCATGACCGAAGTGGTGGCGCAGGAGCAGCTGGAAGATAACGTCGTGCTCGGCACCATGATGCTGGAGAGCGGCGAAGTAGACGGTCTGGTGTCAGGCGCGGTACACACCACCGCCAACACCATTCGTCCGCCGCTGCAGCTGATTAAAACCGCGCCGAACAGCTCGCTGGTCTCCTCGGTGTTCTTTATGCTGCTGCCGGAACAGGTGCTGGTCTATGGCGACTGCGCCATCAACCCGGATCCAACCGCAG
This sequence comes from Pantoea agglomerans, assembly GCF_020149765.1. Taxonomy (NCBI): domain Bacteria; kingdom Pseudomonadati; phylum Pseudomonadota; class Gammaproteobacteria; order Enterobacterales; family Erwiniaceae; genus Pantoea; species Pantoea agglomerans. Next base: position 1,240,094 of record NZ_CP083809.1, on the reverse strand, counting down.
AACAGCTGGCGGAAATCGCTATTCAGTCTGCCGACTCCGCCCATGCTTTCGGCATCGAACCGCGTGTGGCGATGATCTCCTACTCAACCGGCACCTCCGGCGCGGGCAGCGACGTGGAAAAAGTGCGCGAAGCGACGCGTATCGCCCAGGAGAAACGCCCGGATCTGGTGATCGACGGTCCGCTGCAGTATGACGCGGCAATTATGGAAGATGTGGCCAAATCCAAAGCGCCGAACTCGGCGGTTGCAGGTCGCGCCACGGTGTTTATCTTCCCGGATCTCAACACCGGCAATACCACCTACAAAGCGGTGCAGCGCTCAGCGGATCTGATCTCTATCGGGCCGATGCTGCAGGGCATGCGCAAGCCGGTTAACGATCTGTCGCGCGGCGCGCTGGTGGACGATATCGTCTACACCATCGCCCTGACCGCGATTCAGTCGCAGCAGGCGGAAGGCTAAGTTTTCCGGGTTCACATCCTGACGAACAAGAGCATGCCCACGCATGCTCTTTTTTTATCGCATCGCCTGGTGCCGAATCTTGCTCGCTACGCCACGTTCGGAGACAACCAGGGACGCGAATAGACTGACTTTGCTGCGGCATCCTGGTGCATCCCGGCGGCGCATTAACAGAGCTCGCACAATGCCCCATAAAGGCGCGGGCAACAACCGGTGAAGGGAAGCGGCGGCCTCACAGGCCGCAAAAACAAAAAAACGCCCAGACGGGCGTTTTTTCAATCACCTGTTTTTAAGCGTCGCCGTTACGCGTCAGCCATAGCGACAGCGCCTTGAGCGAATCATCGGTGAACTCGTCGCAGCGCGCGGTAATCTCATCCGGGGTCATCCAGAACACCTCGTCCACCTCCTCTTCCTGCATGGCGAACGGGCCGTGATAAACGCAGCTGAACAGCCCGCCCCAGACGCGGACATGCTCATCTTCGAAGTAGAACTTACCGTGCTCGGCGAAAGGCACATCGGCGATGCCCAGCTCCTCTTCAGCCTCGCGGCGTGCCGACTCCAGCAGATCTTCGCCGCTCTGCACCACGCCGCCCGCCGTGGCGTCCAGCATGCCGGGCATGAAGTCTTTGGTCTCGGTGCGGCGCTGCACCAGAATCTTGCCTGCGCCGTCATGCACCACGATATAGGTGGCGCGATGGCGCATACGCTGCGCACGCATCTGTGCGCGCGTCGCCTGCGCAATCACTTCATTCTCTTCATTAACGATATCGACCCACTCGATAGCGTCGCCCGCGGTTTGATCCACCATCCGGTAACCCTTTTCTGTTCTGGCGTGCCGTGCGACACGCACCTGATTGCCACGTCGTTGTTATAGTGTGCTGTAAGGTAATCACTTCCGCTCGCCTGAGCAAGCGGCGCAATCTATCGTTGTTTGCCGCTTTCAGCCAGCCAGAGCTGTACCGAGGCGCGCTGCCACTGAAATTCAGCATATTCCCTGAGTTTATCCGGCAGCGCGTCGCCGTGCAGCGCCAGACGATTCAGCATTACCGCCAGATCGGTATCGGCCACGGACCACTCGCCAAACAGGTTCTGCTGCCGATCCGGCAGCAGACGCAAACTCGCCGCAATCAGCTTTTCTGCCGCCTGGGCCGCCGCCGCGCTCAACGGCGGAAAACGCTCGCCGGCGAATAACACCTCTGTCGGCCGCTCCTGACGGACAGGTAAAAAGTCGCTGCGCAGCCACGCCTGCACTTCACGCGCTCGCGCGCGCTTCTCGCGATCGCGCGGATAGAGGCGCTCGAACGCCGGCGCGGGAAAACGCTCTTCCAGATATTCAGCGATAGCGGAGGATTCGCTCAGCACAAACTCGTCGATCTGCAGCGTTGGCACGCGGCAGGTCAGCGACAGCGCGCGATAGTCATTAGTGAACTGCTGATTTTGTGCAAGATCGATACGTTTCAGCGAAAAAGGGACGCCTTTTTCGGTAAGCGCGACGTAAACAGACATGGCGTAAGGACTAAAAAACGATGAATCAGACCACAGGGTGATGGAGGGGTAATTCATCTGTTACCTCAACTGTCTTATCCGGGTAGCCTGATATTTACCCATTTTCTTTCCGCAAAGCAATGTCCTGCTGGTCCGATGTTCTTAAAGCGCGACGCAGCGCTGCAGCGTGCGGCCACGCTTCTTCTATGCTGAAACTGTGCGTATCAGAAAAATGATAAGGAGACGCGAGATGCACATACTTGTAACCGGCGGAACCGGGCTAATCGGCCGCCATCTTATCCCCCGCCTGCTGACGCTGGGACATCAGGTTAGCGTCGTCACGCGCGATGTCGCCGCCGCGCGCGAAAAACTCGACGCGCGCGTCGCGCTCTGGTCAGGCCTGGCGCAGCAGCAAAACCTTGACGGAGTTGACGCGGTCATCAATCTTGCTGGCGAACCCATCGCCGACAAGCGCTGGACCGAGCAGCAGAAACAGCGGCTGTGCGAAAGCCGCTGGCAAATCACCGAACGCATCGCCTCGCTGATCAACGCCAGCCATACGCCGCCGCGCGTGCTGCTCTCCGGCTCGGCGACCGGCTACTACGGCGATACCGGCGAGCTGGTGATGACGGAGGAGGATCAGGGTCAGGAGGAGTTTACCCACAGCCTCTGCGCGCGCTGGGAGCAGCTGGCGCTGAGCGCCCAGAGCGAGCGCACCCGCGTCTGCCTGCTGCGCACCGGCGTGGTGCTGGCCAGCGAAGGCGGCGCGTTAAGCAAAATGAAGCTGCCGTTTAAGCTCGGCGTTGGTGGCCCTATCGGCAGCGGCAAACAGTATCTGCCCTGGATCCATATCGACGATATGGTCAACGCCATTCTCTGGCTGCTGGATCGCGACGACCTCAGCGGCCCGTTCAATATGGTGGCGCCCTACGCGGTGCGCAACGAGCAGTTCGCCGCCACGCTTGGTCACGTTATGCACCGCCCGGCCTTTATGCGCACTCCCGCCAGCGCCATCAAAATGATGATGGGCGAATCGGCGGTGCTGGTGCTGGGCGGGCAGCATGTGCTGCCGAAGCGGCTGGAGGCCTCCGGCTTCGGCTTTCGCTGGTACGATCTGCAGGAAGCGCTGCAGGATGTGGCGGGAAAACACGCCGGCAAAGGCGCGGCGTAGAGTCAGGCTGTTTTCCGCCTCCTCCCCTGGACGGAGGAGGCGGCCTTTACTTCAGCGACCCCTTAAGAAACTGCTGCAGGCGCGGGCTTTTCGGGTTACCGAACAGCACGTCCGGCGGCCCTTCCTCTTCAATCTTGCCCTGGTGCAGAAAGATGACGTGGCTGGAGACGTGGCGCGCAAACTCCATCTCATGGGTCACCACCACCATGGTTTTACCCTCTTCCGCCAGCTTCTGCATGATACGCAGCACTTCGCCCACCAGCTCTGGATCGAGGGCCGAGGTCGGTTCGTCGAACAGCAGCACTTCCGGCTCCATCGCCAGCGCGCGCGCAATAGAGACGCGCTGCTGCTGACCGCCGGAAAGATGCACCGGATATTTCGCCTGCGCGCGCTCGTCGATGCCAACCTTGTTGAGATAGTTAATGGCGCGGGCGCGGGCGTCCGCTTTGCTGAGCCCCAGCACCTGAATCGGCGCCTCCATCACATTCTCCAGCACCGTCATGTGGCTCCACAGGTTAAAGTGCTGAAACACCATGGTGAGACGGGTACGCAGCGAACGCAGCTGCTCTTTATTGGCCACCTTCAGCTGACCGTCGGTGTCGCGCACCAGGTTGATCGGCTCGTTGGTAACGGAAATGGTGCCCTCGCTCGGCTTCTCCAGGAAATTGATGCAGCGCAGAAAAGTGCTTTTCCCCGATCCCGACGATCCGATGATGCTGATGACATCGCCCGCATCGGCCTGTAAAGAGACCCCTTTTAATACTTCATGGTCACCGTAACGCTTATGCAGTTCGGTCACGCTTAATTTGTTATCAGCCATAGTTCTACTCAATGCGATGACGAAGGTTTGATGTGTGCGAGGAAGCGGCGCTCCGCCAGACGGAACAGGCTAATCAACACCCAGGAGATAATCAGATAGAGCACTGCCGCGATGCCGAACGCGGTAAAGGGCTGATAGGTCGCCGAGTTGATATCGCGCGCAATTTTCAGCAGATCCGGCACCGTCGCGGTAAAGGCGAGCGCCGTGGAGTGCAGCATCAGGATCACCTCATTGCTGTAGGCGGGCAGCGCGGTGCGCAGCGCGGACGGCAGAATAATGCAGCGGTAGAGCTTAAAGGTAGAGAAGCCGTAGGCGCGCGCCGCCTCGATCTCGCCGTGCGGCACGGCGCGGATCGCCCCGGCGAAGATCTCCGTGGTATAGGCGCAGGTATTCAGGGTAAACGCCAGCAGGGTGCAGTTCAGCCCGCTGCGAAAAAAGGCGTTAAGCAGCTCCGAGCCTTTTACCACTTCCAGCGTATACATGCCCGAATAGAACACCAGCAGCTGAACGTAGAGCGGCGTGCCGCGAAACACATAGGTAAAGAGCCAGACCGGGGTGCTGACGAAACGGTTTGGGGAGACGCGCGCAATGGCGAGCAGCACCGCCAGGCAGCCGCCGATCACCACCGACAAAATCAGCAGCCACAGCGTAATAGCGACGCCGGTAAAGCGATATCCGTCGGTCCAGAGCAGGGATTTCCAGTACTCCTGAATAATATCGATCATAACTCCGCCCTTTTTACGCCGACCGAGTAGCGGCGATTCAGCCACCACAGCACGCCGTTAGACAGCGTGGTAAAGATTAAATAGATCGCGCCAGCGACAATGGCGAAGTAGAACGGCTGCCAGGTGCTTTTACCCGCCAGCTGCGTCGCTTTCACCACATCCTCCAGCCCCAGCAGCGACACCAGCGCCGTGGCTTTCAGGATAACCTGCCAGTTATTGCCGATGCCGGGCAGCGCGTAGCGCATCATGCCGGGAAACAGGATGCGGCGAAATACCTGGGAACCGGTAAAGCCGAAGGCGGTGGCGGCTTCGATCTGGCCTTTCGGCACGGCAAGAAAGGCGCCGCGAAAGGTTTCGGTAAAGTAGGCGCCGTAGATAAAGCCGAGCGTAATAATACCGGCCACCATCGGATCGATATCGAACTGGGCCAGGCCCATGGCGTCGGTCAGCGCGTTAAGGGCGATCTGCAGGCCGTAGAAAATCAGCAGCATCAGCACCAGGTCGGGCACGCCGCGAATCAGCGTGGTGTAGCCTTCAAACAGCATCGCCAGCGGGCGACTGCGGGAGAGCTTTGCGCCCGCGCCGATCAGGCCGAGCACAACAGCCAGCACCACTGAGCTGAGCGCCAGCTCCAGCGTGACCAGGGTGCCTTTGAGAATAACCTCGGAATAGCCGTACAACATTTAATCGATCCCGTCGTGGAGAAAACATCAATGTCCTGCCCGCGGGCGCGCCAGCGGGCAGTCCTGATCGGATGGTGCGTTGCGCCGTGCGGCTCAACGCAGAAGGATCAGATAAGGGTCGACAGGATTAGTCACCGTACACATTGAAATTAAAATACTTTTTCGCGATCTTGTCGTAGGTGCCATCTTTGCGCATCGCCTCAAACGCTTTGTCGATGGCCGCCTTCAGCTCGCTGTCGTCTTTACGCAGTCCCATACCGGTGCCGACGCCGAAAATCTTGTCGTCTTTCACCGCCGGACCGGCGAAGGCGTAGTTCTTGCCCACCGGCTGCTTCAGGAAGCCTTCACTCGCCTGCACTTCATCCTGAAACGCCGCGTCGATACGACCCGCGTTCAGATCCTGATAAACCAGGTCCTGATTAGCATAAGGCGTCACGTTAACGCCTTTAGGACGCCAGTTCTGGTTGGCGTAGGTTTCCTGCGTGGTGCCCTGCAGCAGGCCGATGTTTTTGCCCTTCAGCGACTCGATGGTCGGCTGAATCGGCGAACCTTTCGGCGCCACCAGGCGGGCGTTGGCCGCATAGAGTTTGTCAGAGAAGGCGATCTCTTCCTGACGTTTGGCGGTGATAGAGAGCGAGGAGATGATGGCGTCGATCTTCTTCGCCTTCAGCGAAGGGATCAGCGCGTCAAAATCGCTTTCTACATAGGTGCACTTCGCATTAATACGTTTACAGATTTCGTTAGCAAGATCGATATCGAAGCCGACAAGCTCTCCTTGCGCGTTTTTCGATTCAAACGGCGGGTAAGTCGGGTCAGTCCCAATGCGAATCGACGACGGCACCGCGGCGAAAACGCTGGCGGCGCTGGTCAGGCCCAGCATGAGAGAAAGAGCCAGAACTCGCTTTTTCATAGATTACCCTCAGTGAAGTGCTTTTTGTTATGGGTGCGTGATGTGTTTGCGCTTGTTAAGCCACATATTTCTTGCATATTTCATGCCAGCAATGCAAGCCGTTCGCGCACCCGGCAGCGCGCCAGCAAGGCGTTGCCGCCGGGTTTGTGAGGGGAATATATCAGTGATGTCAGCGAGAAAAAGCGACCTTGTTAACTTTTGGTGCACCAAATGCACGAAGAGTGATCGGCCGCGCGAATTTGCACATGAACAGTGCAAAACATGCGGGTTATGCACCGTTCCAGCGCGTAAAAAGATCCTGCGGCAGCGTAATATCGAACTGATCGATCACCCGGTTAACCGTCTGATCCACCAGCTCCATAATGGACTGCGGACGATGATAGAAGGCCGGCACCGGCGGCATAATTACCGCGCCCAGCTCGGCGGCGGTGGTCATCATGCGCAGATGGCCGATATGCAGCGGCGTTTCGCGCACCCCCAGCACCAGCTTACGCTGCTCTTTCAGCACCACGTCGGCGGCGCGCGTCAGCAGGCTGTCGCTGTAGCTGTGTACGATACCGGAGAGGGTTTTCATCGAGCACGGCAGGATCGCCATGCCCAGGGTCTTGAACGATCCCGACGAGATGCTGGCGGCGATATCGCGCACGTCATGCACCACATCCGCCAGCGCCTGCACTTCGCGCAGCGTATAGTCGGTTTCCAGACTCAGCGTCTGCCGCGCCGCCGGACTCACCACCAGATGGGTTTCCACCTCGCTGACCTGCTGCAGCACCTGCAAAAGCCGCACGCCGTAGATCGCGCCGCTTGCGCCAGAGATGCCAATGATGAGTCGTTTCATGGGTGTTCCTTGCCGGTTCAGTGAGGCGCTATGATAGCGCGGGCCAGAACAGGAAAACAAACGGGGCGGATTTCTCCGCCCCGTGCTCTACTGGTTAGCGCTGAAAACGCGCTTAGCCTTCGTTATGCAGCTCGAGGTTCTCAACTTCATTCTGACGCTGCAGCGCTTTGGCATCGTCGTTGCGCAGCGACTGGAGATACTCCAGATACTGCTGATCGACATCCTTAGTCACGTAAACGCCGTTAAACACCGAACATTCAAACTGGGCGATATCGGGGTTCTCTTCGCGCACCGCTTCGATCAGGTCGTTGAGATCCTGGAAGATCAGCGCGTCGGCCTTGATCAGCTGACAGATTTCATCCACTTCGCGGCCGTGTGCGATCAGCTCGGTGGCGCTCGGCATATCGATGCCGTAGACGTTCGGGAAGCGAATTTCCGGCGCGGCGGAGGCCAGGTAGACGCGTTTCGCCCCCGCTTCACGCGCCATCTCGATAATCTGCTCAGAGGTGGTGCCGCGCACGATAGAGTCATCTACCAGCAGCACGTTCTTGTCGCGGAACTCGGCGCGGTTGGCGTTGAGCTTGCGGCGAACGGCGCTGCGACGCAGCTGCTGTCCCGGCATAATAAAGGTGCGGCCGACGTAGCGGTTTTTCACAAAGCCCTGACGATAGGGCTTGTCGAGAATACGCGCGATCTCCAGCGCGATATCGGTAGAGGTTTCCGGAATGGGAATCACCACGTCGATATCGAGATCTTCCCACTCGCGGGCAATCTTCTCGCCCAGCTTGGTGCCCATGCGCACGCGCGCGCTATAGACGGAGATCTTGTCGAGGAAAGAGTCGGGACGCGCAAAGTAGACATACTCGAACAGGCAGGGGTTGCTCTTCGGGTTTTCCGCGCACTGGCGCGTAAAGAGCTGGCCCTGCTCGGTGATATAGACGCCTTCGCCCGGCGCGACGTCGCGCAGAAACTCGAAGCCCAGCGTATCGAGCGCCACGCTCTCAGAGGCGACCATATACTCGACGCGGCTGTCAGGCAGCACGCGCTTGCCCAGCACCAGCGGACGAATGCCGTTTGGATCGCGGAAGGCGACCATGCCGTGGCCGATGATCATCGCAACAACGGCGTAAGCGCCGCGCACCTGCTGATGCACCGCCGCCACCGCAGCGAAAATATTGTCCGCTTCCAGCGGGTCGTTCTGAAAACGGTCCAGCTCCTGCGCGAAGATATTCAGCAGGATTTCAGAATCTGAAGTGGTGTTGACGTGACGGCGGCCCTTTTCGAACAGGTGCTTGCGCAGGTCGTGCGCGTTAGTCAGGTTGCCGTTATGGGCCAGCGTAATACCGTACGGCGAGTTAACGTAGAACGGCTGCGCTTCAGAGGCGCTGGAGCTGCCTGCGGTCGGGTAGCGAACGTGGCCGATCCCCATATTGCCCTGCAGACGCTGCATGTGGCGAGCTTCAAAGACATCGCTGACGAGGCCGTTCGCCTTACGCAGACGGAAGCAGTTCAGCGCATCGATAGTACAAATGCCTGCGGCGTCCTGCCCGCGGTGCTGAAGCACCGTTAACGCATCATAGATCGACTGGTTGACCGGCATAAACCCGGTGATACCAACAATACCGCACATGTTGTCATTTCCTCATTAGCCGCACTCCCGGTGGCGTCACCGGGGCAAAAAACTCGACGTGCTTTTCAGGTAGTCAAAAAACCATCTGATTATATAACTGAACTGGGGAATGAGCTGGGACTGCTGCCAGTCCGGACTTTTGGAAAAGCCGGTGAATGTATCGAGGAAGAAAAGAATCGCGCTTACGATCAGCACGCCGCGTAACGCCCCGAAACAGACCCCCAACACCCTGTCGGTTCCCGACAGGCCGGTCTTCTCAACCAGCGAGCCGATCACATAGTTGACTATCGCGCCGACAATCAGCGTCGCGACGAACAGCACCGCGATGGCGATGCCGTTACGCACCAGTTCGTCGTCAAAACCTGTAAACCAGACTGCAAGGTAGGCGTAGTAATGACTGGCGACAAAAAACGCGCATCCCCAGGTAACGAGAGATAAGGCTTCGCGGACAAACCCTCGAATCAGGCTGACCAGAGCCGAAAAACCAACTACCGCAATAATGACGTAATCAATCCAGACCATGAACTCTTCCAGCGCCAGTGCGTTTGCACCCCTGCATCCAGTTCGGGGCGCATTCTAACAGAAAAAGAAAACGTTTGCGTAGCGCTTTTCCTTTTCACCTTCCATAAAAAGGGCGATGAAAAAAACTTTCCTCGCCCTGTGGAGATTCAGCCATTCAAGCCGTTGAATCTCAATCAGTTATATTAAGCTGCGCAGCTTTAACACTGCGTGCGGCGCCGCCTTTTTATGCTATCGGCGGCACCAATCAATGCCTTAACGGGCGCTATAGGGCTTCACCACGCCGCCGAGGCCAGAGACGCTCTGCAGCTCCGACAGCGAGCCCTGCAGTTTGGCTTTCGAGGCGTCCGGGCCGACATAAATGCGGGTGATTTGTCCCTGTACAGGCGTAGAGGGCACGGTAAAGGCGCGATAGCCCGACAGACGCAGCTTCGCCACGATTTCGCTGACCTTCGCCGCATTTTTCAGCGCGCCGAGCTGCACCACATAAGCCTGACCGGCTGGCGCGCTCTGCTCGGCAGCCTTCGGCGTTTCCGCTGGCTTCGCCGGTTCACTCTGCTTCGTTTCCACCGGCTTAGACTCGACCGGCTTCGCCTGCTCTACCGGTTTCGGCTGCGCTTTCGGCTGCTCGACCGGTTTCGCCTTTGGCTGTTCCGCCGGGCGGGTTTTCGGCTGTTCCACCTGACGCGGTTTCGACGGTGTATTCTGGTGCACCGGCGGCGGCGTCACCACGCTGGGCTCGCTTTCGCTCTGCGGCGTGGCGTTGCCCTGCTCGGCGACCGGATTGTGGGCGGTGCTGCTGTTGCTGTTTACCGCGCTGCCCGCCCCCTGCGGTGGCTGTGACGGCAGCGGCTGCGTCACCGGCGGCACCATCTCGCTATCCTGCTGGTCATCCGGCTTCGGCACCAGCGGGATCGCTGCGAACTCCTCTTTATAATGCTTCTTTTTGCCGTCCAGCAGGCCCGGCAGCACAATCACGCCGACCGCCACCAGAATAATGGTGCCGACCAGGCGGTTCTGAAACTTACTTGCCACGACCTTTCTCCGTCTCTGTCGATTCCATGACCTGCGCCACGGTATGGAAAGATCCACATACCAGCACAATGTCCTGCGTCCCGGCCTGCGCGCGCGCCGCCTGCCAGGCGCTCTCCACGTCGGCAAAGGCGGTCGCCGCGTCGCGAGGCAGATGCGTCATCAGCTCATCGGCGGTGGCACCGCGCGACCCCTCAAGCGGCGCGCAGTACCAGCGGTCGATTTGCGGCGCCAGCGCCGCCAGGGTGCCGGCGATATCTTTATCATGTAGCATCCCCACCACCGCGTGTACCCGGCCGCTTTTTGGCAGCTGCGCCAGACGCGACGCCAGATAGCTCGCCGCGTGGGGGTTGTGCGCCACGTCGAGGATCACGCGCGGCGATTCGCTTACCGTCTGGAAACGGCCAGGGAGAACTGCCAGCGGCAGATTATTGCGGATAATCGTCTCGCTGACGTTCAGGCCGGAAGCGCGCAGCGCCGCCAGCGCCGTGGCGGCGTTAGGCAGCGGCACCTGCGGCAGCGGCAGATCGTTCAGCTCTCCCTGCGCGTCGCGCCAGGCCCAGCTCTCCGGCTGCTGGCTGTAGTGCCACTCCTGGCCGCGACGCAGCAGCAGCGCGCCCTTCTCCGCCGCAACGGCGGCGATGCTGGCGGGCATATCTGGCTCGCCGACCACGGCGGGCTTGCCGCCGCGAAAGACGCCCGCTTTCTCGCGGCCGATGCTTTCACGATCCGGGCCAAGCCAGTCGGTGTGATCCAGCGCGATGCTGGTCACCACCGCCACGTCGGCGTCGACAATATTAGTGGCATCCAGCCGGCCGCCCAGCCCCACTTCAAGGATCACGACGTCCAGCTGCGCCTGTTGAAACAGGTTCAGGGCGGAGAGCGTGCCGAATTCAAAATAGGTCAGCGAGACGTCGCCGCGTCCGGCTTCGATTTTCGCGAAGCTGGCGCTGTGCTGCGCCTCGTCAAGCTCCTGACCCTGCACGCGCACGCGTTCGGTATAGCGCACCAGATGCGGCGAACTGTAGACCCCGACGCGATAGCCCGCCGCCATCAGCAGCGTCTCGAGCGTACGGCAGGTGGTGCCTTTGCCGTTGGTGCCGGCGACGGTGAAAACAAAAGGCGCGGGTTTTAGCAGGTCGAGGCGCTGCGCGACGCAGCGAATGCGATCGAGCCCCAGCTCGATGGTCTGCGAGTGCAGATGCTCAAGATAGTAAAGCCACGTGGCCAAAGGCGACGTGGCTTGAGGAAGGTGAAGAGTATCCATATGTCCCGTTTAACAGATTTTGACCCGGTTCAGCCGGTTCGACGGTGCATTGGTGAAAGGCGCGCCGCGCGCGCCTCTCTCTCCTGTCAGGCCTCGTTGCTTTCCGGCGCTTCCGCAGGCGCGGTCGGTTCGCCATCGTGCAGCGGCGCGGGAAGATTCATCATCTTCGCCAGCAGGCTCGCCAGTTTATAACGCATTTCCGGGCGGCGAATGATCATATCGATCGCGCCCTTCTCAATCAGGAATTCGCTGCGCTGGAAGCCCGGCGGCAGTTTTTCACGTACGGTCTGCTCGATGACGCGCGGACCGGCAAAGCCGATAAGCGCCTTCGGCTCGGCGACGTTAAGATCGCCCAGCATCGCGAAGCTGGCGGAAACGCCGCCCATGGTCGGGTCGGTCAGCACCGAAATATAGGGCAGACCGCGCTCCTGCATTTTAGCCAGCGCGGCGCTGGTTTTTGCCATCTGCATCAGCGACATCAGCGCTTCCTGCATACGCGCACCGCCGCTGGCGGAGAAGCAGATCAGCGGACAGTTGTCTTCCAGCGCCTGCTCAACCGCGCGCACGAAGCGTGCGCCGACCACCGAGCCCATTGAGCCGCCCATAAAGGCAAACTCAAACGCGGCGGCCACAACCGGCATGCCGTGCAGCTGACCTTTCATCACGATCAGCGCGTCTTTCTCTTCTGTCTCTTTCTGCGCGGCGGCAAGGCGATCCTTATACTTCTTGGAGTCGCGGAATTTCAGGATATCCTTCGGCTCCAGCTCGCTGCCCAGCTCGGTCAGCGTGCCCTGGTCGAGCAGGCTGTTGAGGCGCTCGCGGGCGTGCATGCGCATGTGATGGTCGCACTTCGGGCAGACCTCAAGATTACGCTCCAGCTCGGCGCGGTACAGAACCTGACCGCAGCTGTCGCACTTGGTCCAGACCCCTTCCGGGATGCTGGCACGACGTGCAGGCGTAACGTTGCTTTTATTAAGAATGCGTTCAATCCAGCTCATTGAAGACCTTTTTGTTTAAAACTGACCTGGTCCAGTCATCTTATTTGCTGCTGAAAACCGCTTCAGCAGACATGAAATGTCGCTCATTAAACCACAACCCATTCCGACTGTGGATAAAAATCTGGTCTAACCGCAACGCGACCGAACCCGTTACGACTGTTTGCCCTGCTTCGCCTGGCGGCGGTGACGCCACACCTCAATGACGCCGGGCAGCACCGAGACCACAATGATGGCGACGATCAGCAGCTTCAGGTTCTCCTGCACCACCGGCAGGTCGCCGAACAGATAGCCCGCGTAGGAGAAGAGCAGCACCCACGCCAGCGCGCCGGCGACGTTAAACAGGGCAAAGTGACGATAGGACATATGCCCCATACCAGCGACGAAAGGCGCAAAGGTGCGCACAATCGGCACGAAACGCGCCAGGATAATGGTTTTGCCGCCGTGACGATCGTAAAACGCATGGGTTTTATCGAGATAGCTGCGGCGGAAGATGCGCGAATTCGGGTTGCTGAACAGCCGCTCGCCGAACAGACGACCAATAGTGTAGTTCACCGCATCGCCCAGTACAGCGGCCACCACCAGCAGCGCCGCCATCAGGTGGACGTTGAGGTCGTTGCCCGGCAGCGCCGCCAGCGCGCCTGCCACGAACAGCAGCGAGTCGCCCGGCAGGAAGGGGGTGACCACCAGGCCGGTTTCGCAAAACAGGATCAGGAACAGAATGGCGTAAATCCAGATGCCGTACTGCGCAACCAGCTCGGCCAGATGCACATCAATATGCAGAATAAAATCAACCAAAAAATGGACGAACTCCATAACGCCTCTCTGAAATGACCTGCTAAATTAGTCCGCCAGGAACAACGGCCCCATCGGCGGTTCGGGTAACGCAAAATGCGACGGATAGTCCACCGCCACTAAATAGAGTCCTTCCGCTCTGGCCGTCGCCGCCGCCAGGGTGCGATCTTTCGCCGCCAGCAGCGTCGCCATCCACTCCTCCGGCTGGTTGCCGCAGCCGATCTCCATCAGGCTGCCGACGATATTGCGCACCATGTGATGCACAAAGGCGTTGGCTTTAATATCGACGATAACAAAGGCGCCCTGGCGCGTGACGTTCAGATGCATCACATTACGCCACGGCGTGCGCGACTGACACTGCACGGCGCGAAACGAAGTAAAGTCATTCTCGCCCAGCAGACACTGTCCGGCGCGGTGCATCTTCTCTGCATCCAGCGGGTGATAAAAATGGGTGACGCCGCGACCCAGGATCGCCGGACGCAGCCGCTGGTTGTAGATCACATAGCGATAGCGGCGCGCCGTCGCGCTGAAGCGCGCGTGAAACTCGTCCGGCACCGCTTTTACCCAGCGTACCGCGATATCTTCCGGCAGATTGGCGTTAACGCCCAGCGTCCAGGCACCGTCGGCGCGCTGCGACGTGGTTTCGAAATGCACCACCTGGCCGGTGCCGTGTACGCCGGCGTCGGTACGCCCGGCGCAGAAGACGCTTACCGGATGATTTGCCACTTTCGACAGCGCTTTTTCCAGCTTCTCCTGCACGCTGCGTACTTCCTGCTGGCGCTGCCAGCCGTAGTAACGGCTGCCGTCATACTCAATACCGAGCGCCAGTTTATGCGTCTGACCTTCAGCCAACATTAATAGAGATACTCCTGCACCAGCTTCTCAGCCGTCTTCACCGCCATCAGCGCGCCGCCGAAGCGAATGTTGTCCGCCACCGACCAGAACTGCAGCAGTTCAGGAATGCCGTAGTCGTTGCGCACGCAGCCGATGCTGAGCTGTTCATTGCCGGAGGCGTCGCCGACCTGCGTCGGATAGTCATCCTCGTCGCTCAGGCTGATATCAGCCGCCTGCGCCAGCTCGGCGCGCGCCTCATCCGCCGACAGCGGGCGCAGGCTCTCCAGGTGGACAATCTGCGCGCTGCCGTAAAAGACCGGCGCCTGCACGCTGCTGACCGCAATCGGCAGCCCGTCGTCCTGTAGCACCTTACGCACCTGATCGACCAGACGACGCTCGCTGGCTACGCTGCCCTCCGCGTCGGCCAGCTGCGGCAGCAGGTTGAACGCCAGCTGGCGGCCGAAGAAGTGATCTTCCGCCGGCACACCGTTAAGCAGTCGCGCGCTCTCGCCCGCCAGGCCGTCAACCGCGCTTTTGCCGTGGCTGGAGACGGAGATCAGGTTGGTGACCTGCAAACGGCCCAGACCCGCCGCGTCTACCAGCGGTTTGATGGCGCTGAGCAGCTGACTGGTCAGGCTGTCGGCGACGCTGACCAGGTTGCGGTTGCGGTAGTCCGCCAGCACCTGCGGGTTGACGTCCGGCACCACCAGCGGCACATCCGGCGACAGCGCGAAGCAGTCGCTGCTGTCGATCACCAGACAACCGGCGCTGGCGGCCTCATCGGCATAGCGCGCCGAGGCGTCGCGACCGGCGACGAAAAAGGCCAGCTGCGCCTGCGACCAGTCGAAGTCCGCCGCGTTCTCAACGCGCAGCGAGCGCCCCTCGAAGCGCAGCGTTTCGCCGGCGCTGTTTTCACTCGCCAGCAGATATAACTCACCAACCGGGAACTGGCGTTCCGCCAGCAGCTCCAGTACAGCGTTCCCTACTGCGCCTGTCGCGCCAAGTAGCGCAATATTCCAGCCGTCAGACATGTTGGTTTACTCCAGACAATGACATAAAAACAGAAGGCGGTGATATTCACCGCCCAGGTTTCGGAATTATCCCCCGCTATGTCCGCCACAGCGAGAGGAAAAATTTAGCAGTTATTGAGACGCGCGCTAAAACCGAGGGCGTTCAGTAAGCTGGCGGTCTCTGCGTCGTTGCAGATCACCTCCAGCGATGACCACTCGCGCCGCTCCTGATACTCCTTGCGCAGGCGGTCAAATTCGCCAGGTTTTGCCGCCGCTTTACGCAGCGGCGCGTCGTCTCGGCGCACATCATACACCAGATGCGCCAGACGTTTCAGCGTTGCCTGATCGAGCGGGCCGTTAAGGGTGACGCTGCTGAATTCCGGCGTCGGCAGCAGCTCGCTGAGCGGCACCTGCTGCGGCTGGCCGAGGAAGTCGCACCAGGCTTCAAACACCTGGGTGGTGCCGCGCGCCTTGCCCTCCAGCGTATAGCCAGCGATATGGGCGGTGCCGACATCCACGCGATCCAGCAGATCGAGCGACAGCGCCGGTTCCGGCTCCCAGACGTCGAGCACCACGCTGAGATCGGGGCGCATCTTCAGTACCTCCAGCAGCGCGGCGTTATCCACCACCGGTCCGCGGCAGGCGTTGATCAGAATAGCGTTGGGCTTCAGCGCCATCAGCAGCGCCGTATCGGCGAGATGCCAACTTTTATAGGGCCCCTCTTTAAACAGCGGCGTATGGAAGGTCAGGATGTCCGCCTCCGCCACCAGCGCGTCGAGCGAGCGGAAGTCGCCCGCGTCGCCGCGATCGGCGCGCGGCGGATCGCACAGCAGGGTTTTTACGCCCCAGGCTTCCAGCCGTTTTTGCAGTCGGCCGCCGACGTTGCCGACGCCGACAATGCCAACGGTGCGGTCGCGCAGCGCGAAACCGTCGCGCTCTGCCAGCAGCAGCAGCGCGGAGAAGACATACTCCACGACCGCGATAGCGTTGCAGCCCGGCGCGGCGGAGAAAGCGATGCCCGCCTGTTGCAGCCAGGCTTCATCAATATGGTCGGTGCCCGCCGTGGCGGTGCCGACGAATTTTACCGGCTTGCCCGCCAGCAGCGCTTCGTTCACCTGAGTGACCGAGCGCACCATCAGGCCGTCAGCATCCTCCAGCTCCTGCTGCGGCAGCGGACGACCCGGCACCGCCTGTACTCTGCCGGTACGGCTGAACAGTTCACGCGCATAAGGCATATTTTCATCGACAAGAATCTTCACCACGGCTTTCCTGCTGGTTGCATTGTTGAGGTGAACTATTGTGGCACAAACGCGCCTGTTAACCCAGGCGCGCGCGGTAGCGATCCGGCGTGGTGCCCGCCTGCTGTTGGAACATCACGATCAGCGCCGACGCCGAGCTGTAGCCGAGATCGTGCGCAATCGCCTGCACGCTTTTGCCCTGCCCCAGCTGCGCGACGGCGTGCAGAAAACGCAGCCGCTGCCGCCACTCGCCAAAGGACATATGCAGCTCCTGACGGCAGCGGCGCGCCAGCGTGCGCTCCGTTGTAAAAACGCGCGCCGCCCATTCCGCCAGCGTAGTGTTATCGCCGGGATTCGCCTCCAGCGCGTGCAGCACCGGCGCGAGAAACTTATCCTGCGAGCCAGGCAAATAGCTCTCCTGCACCGGCGCCAGCCGCAGCCGATCGCGCAGCACCTCGCACAGCCGCCACTGTTCGGCGCTCTCTGGCTGTTCAAGGCCGAGACGCGCGAACTCATCCATAATCGCATGGACGATGGCGTCGACGTTCAGCAGGCACGCCTGCGGCGGCAGCCCCTCGCAGAGCGCGGCGGCGAGATTAAAGGTGCGGAACTGCGCCTGCTGGTGGTTGTAGCTGGCGTGGCGCTGTCGCGGTGGGATCCAGATGGGAATGCTGGCGGGCGTCAGCAGCCGTTCACCCTCTACGCTCATCTCCAGTACGTGGCGCGTCACAAAGATCAGCTGCCCCCATTCATGGGCGTGCGGCAGATATTCGGTTTTGGCGTTGGCTTGTTCATAGCGCATAAAATAGCGAAGCTGCAGCGCATCTTCGGGCGGCTGGTATTCAACCTGTACACTCATTCTGTCCGGTCAGCCCCTTTTTTTGTCTGTTTTTCACTATCTCCTTAAAAGCGGTCAAAAGTAAACTGGCGCCCTACATCCGCAGGAGAAGATCATGAATTTACTTTTTCCGCTGCTGGCGGTGCTGATCTGGTCGGTGAATACCATCGTCAGTAAGCTCTCCGCCGGCAGCATCGATCCCGCCGCCATATCGTTTTACCGCTGGCTGCTGGCGCTGGTGGTGCTTACGCCCTTCGCGCTGCCGGGCGCGTGGCGACATCGCCGCGCCATCCGCGCCAGCCTGGGACGTCTGCTGATCCTCGGCCTGCTTGGCATGGTGCTCTATCAGAGCCTGGCCTACTACGCGGCGCATAGCGTTTCGGCGGTGATGATGGGCATTCTCGGCGCTACCATTCCGCTGCTGACCATTCTGCTTAGCCTGGTGGTGCTGCGGCTGGCGCCGACGCGCGGCATTCTTATCGGCGGGCTGCTGTCGTTTGCGGGTCTGGTGTGGCTGGTGAGCGATGGTCATCCCGCCCAGCTGCTGCACCAGCGTCTCGGCAGCGGCGAGCTGATGATGCTGGCCGCCTCTACCTCCTACGCGCTCTACGGCGTGCTGACCAAACGCTGGGCGATCCCGCTGCCGACATGGCAGAGCCTCTACGTACAGGTTTTTTTCGGCGTGCTGCTGCTGCTGCCTGGCTTTCTGCATGCGCCCGAGGTCACGCTTAACGCGCGCAATATCCCGCTGGTGCTGTTTGCCGGACTCTTCGCCTCGATTATCGCCCCCTTTCTGTGGATCCTGGGCGTGCAGCGTCTGGGTGCCAGCACCACCAGCATTTTTATGAATTTCGTTCCGGTTTTTACCGCCGTTATCGCGGTGCTGTTTCTGCATGAGCAGCTGCACGCCTGGCACTGGATCGGCGGTGCTATGACGCTGCTGGGGGTGATCCTCGCCCAGCGGCTGAAAACTCCCCTCAGGCGTTCCAGGGCGGAGGCGACGCCCGGCTGAATAAACCGCGGCCCCCGTGGGATTTCCCGGGGGCTTTTGCTATCATGGCGCATCTTTTTTCCGGCGCACCCCACGCTGTTCTGTTTTCAAGGATTTCGCCATGCAACCTCTTAGCGGCCCCGGTGCGCCGATGGGCGATCGTTCTGCTGTCCCGCCGTCAACCGGCGCGTCCCGTCCCGGCGTGACGCCGGGCGATCAGCCCCTCTCTCCGGCCCAGCGCACCACGCTGGAACGCCTGATCGTGCGCATTATGTCATTCAGCACCTTAAAAGCGCCTGAACTCTGGGCGGGCGTGCAGCGCGAAGTCGGGGTAAAAAGCGAGGCGGAGCTGCAGTCGCGTCATTTCCCGGCGGCAGAGCAGTATCTGAATAGCCGTCTGACGCAGGCGGAAAACGGACGCGCCACGCGCCAGCTGCTTACCCAGCTCACCGACCTGCTGCCGCAGGGTAATAACCGCCAGGCGGTAAGCGACTTTATTCGCCAACAGTTCGGCCAGACGGTGCTGAGCTCGCTGTCGCAGGATCAGCTGCGTCAGGTGCTGACCATGCTGCAGAACGGCCAGATGGCGATCCCGCAGCCGCAGCAGTCGCGCACCACCGACCGCACGCTGCTGCCCGCCGAGCATCAGACGCTGAATCAGCAGATTGCCCGACTGGCCGCCGCCACCGGCGAGTCCACCGGCAAGATCTGGGCCTCGGCGCTGAAGCTGGCCAATCTCACCAGCGGCGATCCCATCCCGTCGCGCCTCTTCCCGCTTTTGACGCAATATTTGCAGGTGCGCCAGACGCTGAGTCAACACGCCGCCCCCACCCTGCTGGTGCTGGAAGCGTCGCTGAAGCAGCCGCTCGACAGCAACGAGCGCCAGCAGCTGGAGGATTACAGCCTGCAGCGCTTTCAGGCGACGCCGCAGACGATTCTGACGCCTGCGCAGACCCAGGATCTGCTCAACCAGCTTTTCGCGCGCCGCGCCGAACGGCATCAGGAGCAGCCGCTGGCCGAAAGCGCGCTGCGCCCGCAGCCGATCTGGGCACCCTTTATTGCCGCGCTGCCGCAGCCGCTGGCGCAGCGCCCGCTGCTGGGCGTCGCCGCGGTGCTGATTGTGCTGTTCCTGCTGCTGTGGCTGGTGATCTGAGTAAGTCGCCGCGCGCTTCAGGCGCGGCGGGCAAAGCGACAGGTCACAACGATACCCAGCAGCGCGCAGCAGGCACCGGCCAGGTAGACCGAGCCGTAGCCGAGCGCGGTCGCCAGCAGTCCGGCGAGCGGCCCGCTGGCGCCGTAGGCGACATCCTGAAACGCAGAGAAACCGCCCAGCGCCGTGCCGCGCACCTGCGGCGAGACGCGCTTCACCACCTCTACGCCGAGCGCCGGAAAGATCAGCGAACAGCCGCAGCCGGTCAGGGCCGCGCCGATAAGCGCCATCCAGCCCTCCGCGGCGAACGCCAGCAGCAGCAGCCCCGCCGCCTCTACCAGCAGTGAAATCAGCGCGACGCGGATGCCGCCGTGCCGATCCGGCGTGCCGCCGAACGCCAGCCGCACCAGCACAAAAGCGACGCCAAACGCCGTCAGGGTAAAGCCGGCGTTGCCCCACTGCTGCGCGGCAAAGTAGAGCGAGGTGAAGGCGCAGATCACCGCAAAGCCGACGCCCTGCAGCGCCAGCGCGAGGCCCGGCTGGAAAATAGTGCGAATCACGCGCCACAGCGCAGGTCGCTCGCCTCCCATCACCGGCACCGGCCGGATGGCGCTGTTAAGCAACAGCGCCACCAGCGGCAGCGCTGTCGCTACCGCGCCCAGCAGCGCGAAGCCGCCGTGCTGGTACAGCAGCAGCCCGAGCGGCGCGCCAGCCGCCAGCGCGCCGTAGATCGCCATACCGTTCCACGACATCACCAGCCCGGAGCGTTTCGCCCCGACCAGCCCCAGCCCCCACGTCAGGTTCCCGGTAAGCAGCAGGCTTTCGCCGAAGCCGAGCAGCAGACGCCCCAGCGCCAGCAGCGCAAACCTGATGAGCGCCGGAACCGGCAGCAGCGCGGCGGCCAGGTAGGCGATGCCCACCAGCATAATCGCCAGCATCCCCTGCTGGGTGGTGCGCTTTGCGCCGTGCCGATCGGCGCGGCGGCCGGCAAAGCCGCGCGTCATCAGCGTGGCGAAAAACTGAATGCCGACCGCGACGCCGACCATCACGTTATTCATGCCCAGTTCCTGATGGACATAGAGCGGAATAACCGGCAGCGCCAGTCCGGCGGTAAGGTAGGTAATAAAGACGGCAAGCGAGGAGCAGGCGAGCGGCAAAGTAGAGGCGGCCTGCGGTTCTGTTGCGGTGGTGGTCATAACGGACATAGCTCCCTGATGTCAAACGCGTCTGCACCCGGGCCACAAAAGAAAAAGGGCCGGTCAGACCGGCCCTTTATAAAACATTTTTAGCGATTACGCCTGAAACTTACGCATCGTCAGCGTCGCGTTGGTGCCGCCGAAGCCGAAGCTGTTGGACATAACGGTGGTCAGCGCTTTCTCCGTCGGTTTAGTGACGATATTCATGCCTTCCGCCGCCGGGTCTGGCGTTTCGATGTTGATGCTCGGCGCGATAAAGCCGTGCTCCAGCATCAGCAGGGTGTAGATCGCTTCCTGCACGCCCGCCGCACCCAGCGAGTGGCCGGTCATCGCTTTAGTGGCGGAGATGGCCGGGGTGTTGTCGCCAAACACTTCACGGATGGCACCCAGCTCTTTCACGTCGCCAACCGGCGTGGAGGTGCCGTGACTGTTCAGGTAGTCGATTGGCGTATCCACGCCCTGCATCGCCATCTTCATGCAGCGCACCGCGCCTTCGCCCGATGGTGCAACCATGTCCGCGCCGTCAGAGGTCGCGCCGTAGCCGACGATCTCTGCATAGATATGCGCGCCGCGCGCCAGCGCGTGCTCCAGCTCTTCCACCACAACCATGCCGCCGCCGCCGGCGATAACAAAGCCGTCGCGCTCGCTGTCATAGGTACGGGACGCTTTTTCCGGCGCGTCGTTATATTTGGTAGAGAGTGCGCCCATGGCGTCGAACTCGCACGCCATTTCCCAGCACAGCTCTTCGCCGCCGCCGGCAAAAACGATGTCCTGCTTGCCCAGCTGGATCTGCTCAACCGCGTTACCGATACAGTGCGCCGAGGTCGCACAGGCGGAGCTGATGGAGTAGTTTACGCCGTGGATCTTAAACGGCGTGGCGAGACAGGCGG
The DNA here is from genome assembly GCF_020149765.1 of Pantoea agglomerans. NCBI lineage: Bacteria > Pseudomonadati > Pseudomonadota > Gammaproteobacteria > Enterobacterales > Erwiniaceae > Pantoea > Pantoea agglomerans. The sequence goes on along the minus strand of NZ_CP083809.1, from coordinate 1,218,622 downwards.
AGACGCCGGACGCCATCGCTTTGGTGACCACATAGGGGCCGACCGCTTTCAGGCCGCGCGGGCTGCGCATCGCGTCAGCGCCGAATACCTGGAAACGCGGCGAACCGCCGCCTGAGCCAGCAATCAGACCCACGCGCGGGTTGCTCTGATACTGCTCGTCGGTCAGACCGGAATCTTTGATCGCTTCTTCCATGGAGAGGTAAGCATAGATGGACGCATCACTCATAAAACGCACAATCTTGCGATCGATAAGGCCGGTGGTATCCAGTTTGACATTACCCCAGACGTGGCTACGCATACCGGAATCCTTCATCTCCTGAGAGAAGGTAATGCCGGAACGGCCTTCACGCAGAGATGCGAGTACTTCCTGCTGGTTATTACCAATGCTGGAAACAATCCCCAGGCCAGTAATCACTGCACGTTTCATTCAGTTGTCCTCATTCCACTTCTTTTGGATTGACACGCACTCTAGCTTACACTTGTACGCCGAACAAGTCCGATCAGCCATTTCCTTTTGTAAATTTGCGTCATGTGACCCTGGTCGCTAAAATCGCGCCACTGCCTGAAAGATGAGCCTTTACCGTGAAATTATCCCCGGTTGAACATGCCCAGCTAAGCTGGAATGAACAGGGTACACCTGTTTCCCGAGCCTTTGACGACGTCTATTTTTCCAATGACAACGGTCTGGAAGAGACGCGCTACGTGTTTCTCGGCGGCAACGATCTGCCTGGCCGCTTTGCGCACCATCCGCGCGATCTCTTTATCGCCGCAGAGAGCGGGTTCGGCACCGGGCTTAATTTTCTCACGCTATGGCAGGCGTTCGACGCCTTCCGGCTGGCACATCCTGACGCGGCGCTGCAGCGACTGCACTTTATCAGCGTTGAAAAGTTCCCCCTGACGCAGGCGGATTTGGTCGCGGCGCATCAGCGTTGGCCGGCGCTTCAGCCCTGGGCCGAGCAGCTGCAGCAGCAGTGGCCGGTCGCCCTGCCCGGCTGCCAGCGCCTGCTGTTTGACGGCGGCCGCGTGACGCTCGATCTCTGGCTCGGCGATATTAATACCCTGATAGAGACGTTTGATGACAGCCTGCATCGCCAGGTTGACGCCTGGTTCCTCGACGGCTTTGCCCCGGCGAAGAACCCCGATATGTGGACGCCGCGCCTCTTCAATGCCATGGCGAAGCTGGCCCGACCCGGCGGGACCTTCGCCACCTTCACCGCCGCCGGTTTTGTGCGTCGCGGACTGCAGGAGGCGGGTTTTGAGGTCAGCCGCCGCAAAGGGTTTGGCCCCAAGCGCGAAATGCTGTGCGGCGTCCTGACGCAGGCGCCGGATCTGCCCGTCGCCCAGCCCTGGTTTGCGCGCCCCGCCGCGCGGGAAAAAGAGACGGCGATTGTCGGCGGCGGCGTGGCGAGCGCGGTGCTGGCACTCGCTCTGCTGCGCCGCGGCTGGCGCGTCACGCTCTACTGCGCCGACGAAGCGGCCGCGCTGGGCGCGTCGGGCAATCGCCAGGGCGCGCTCTATCCGCTGCTGAATCAGCATGACCCGGCGCTGGCGCGCTTCTTCCCCGCCGCCTTTAGCTTCGCCCGCCGGCTTTATGACGCGCTGCCGGTGAGCTTTGAGCACAGCTGGAGCGGCGTGCTGCAGCTCGGCTGGGATGAGAAAAGCGCCGACAAAATCGCGCAGATGCTGACGATGGCGCTGCCGGAAGAGATTGCGCGCGGCGTCAGCCCGGAAGAAGCGGCGGCGCTGGCGCAGGTCGAACTCGACGTCGGCGGCATTTTCTATCCGCTCGGCGGCTGGCTCTCGCCCGCCGAGCTTACCGCCAGCCTGCTGGCGCACGGCGAAACCCAGGGGCTGCGCATCCACTGGCTGCATCGTCTGACGCAGCTCTCTCCGGCGGACCCGGGCTGGACGCTGCGCTTCGCCGACGGCAAAACCGCAACGCATCAAAACGTGACGCTGGCGACCGGCCACGCCCTCAGCGCCCTGCCGGAAACCGCGCAGCTGCCGACCTACCCGGTTTCCGGCCAGGTGAGCCACGTGCCCAGCACGCCCGGCCTCGATGCGCTGCAAACCGTGCTCTGCTACGACGGCTATCTGACGCCGGTCAGCCCGCAGTTTGGCACCCACTGCATCGGTGCCAGCTACCATCGCGGCGATACCTCGACCGCCTGGCGCGAAGATGACCAGCAGCAAAACCGGGCGCGGCTGCTGCACTCTCTGCCGGGCTGCGGCTGGGCGGAAAAAGTGGACGTCAGCGCCGGCGAGGCGCGCGTCGGCGTGCGCTGCGCCACGCGCGACCATCTGCCGATGGCGGGCGCGGTGCCTGACTATGACGCAACGCTGGCGCGCTATCAGGATCTGCCCGCCCGACGCGCACGCGGCGAAGCTATCGCCGAGGCGCCGCATCACGCGGGTCTGTTCCTGCTGGGGGCGCTCGGCTCGCGCGGACTCTGCAGCGCCCCGCTCGCCGCCGAAGCGCTGGCGGCGCAGATGAGCGGCGAACCGCAGCCGCTGGATAGCGCGACGCTGGCCGCGCTCAGCCCGAACCGCTACTGGGTGAGAAAGCTGCTGAAAGGAAAAAAAGCGGGGAAATAGCACCGGGGCGGCAGGCGCCGCCCCGATGGATCAGGCGGTCTGACGCGCCTGCAGGAACAGGTTGTCCCACATGCCGACCACCAGCACCTGGTCGCGCGGCGAAAGCTCACCGGCGGCAATGGCGTTTTGCAGGCTGTTGGCAACCTGGATCTGCAACGCTTCCGGCGTGTGCTCGCCCGACTGTTCGATTTCCGCAACCGCGAGGGTCAGGTGACCGCGCAGATAGCCGCTGGCGAACAGCTCGTCATCGCTGGCGTGATCGACCATATCGTCGATCAGGGCCAGAATACGCGCTTCAAATTCTGCGATCATCTCAATTCCTCTTTAAAAATGCCTGCACTCATCACAGATCGTCTGGCCAGGGAAAATGTGCTGACGTCAGTGCAGGCGTGCCATAAAAGTCCGCCAGAGCGGCGATAAAACGCGCGGGCCGCGCAGGTATGCCGTTCTCCAGATAAGACATCACCTGAGCATGGACCTTACGCTGAAACGCGACGCGATCCGGCTCACACTCTCCGTCGAGATTGTCACAGCTGACGTTGAACGGAAAGCCTGCCGCCACGCAGAACATCCACTCCAGCGCCTGCGGCTTAATCTCCACCGACTCAAACTGATTCTGCGTCTGAGCGTCGCGTCCATCGGGACAGTACCAGTAGCCGAAATCCACCAGCTTGCGCCGCGCCTCGCCGGCGATGCACCAGTGAGAGATCTCGTGCAGCGCGCTGGCGTAAAAGCCGTGGGCGAACACCACGCGGTTCCACGGCGAGCTCTCATCTGCCGGAAGGTAGATGGGTTCGTCGTCGCCTTTAATTAGACGGGTCTGAAACTCGTCGCGAAAGCAGCTATCGAAAATCGTAATCAGTTGTTCGTAATGGTGCGTCGTGTTCATGGTGTCATCGTAAAAACGGCGTCATTATCGCGGCGCCGAGAATGAATGTATTACAGCGCGGCGATCCACGCCAGCAGCGCGCTGCCGTGAGCGTCCCACAGCAGCTTCGCGCTCATTACCGCAGAAACGATAACCACCATCGGGCGGATCAGTTTCTGCCCGCGGCTCAGCACCAGCCGCGCCCCGAGCCGCGCGCCGCAGAAGGCACCCAGCAGCATAATAAAGCCGGTTCCCCAGATCACCTTGCCGCCGAACATAAAGAACAGCAGGCTGGCGAAATTGGAGGTGAAATTCAGAATTTTGGCATGCGCGGTGGCTTTGGCGAGGTTGAAGCCGCAAAGCGTGACAAAGGCGAGCGCGTAGAACGAGCCGGCACCAGGGCCGAAGAAGCCGTCGTAAAAGCCGACGCAGCCGCCGCCCACCAGCGCATAGGGCAAACCGTAAAGGCGGCGCGCACGATCCTCTTCGCCAAGTCGCGGCATCAGCAGAAACCACAGGCCGATGGCGATCAGCAGCAGCGGCAGCACCTGGCGCAGCGCATCGGCGTTCATATGCTGGATCAGGATAGTCCCCAGCACTGCGCCAACAAACGTCATGGCGATATTGAGCCGCTGCTCGCGCAAATTCACCGCGCCGCGGCGGATAAAGTAGAGGCTGGCGGAGAAAGAGCCGCCCACCGACTGCAGCTTATTGGTGGCCAGCGCCTGCGCAGGGGAGAAACCGGCCGCCAGCAGCGCGGGCACGGTGAGCAGCCCGCCGCCGCCGGCGATGGAGTCGATAAAAGCCGCCAGCATCGCGACCAGAAACAGCACCCCGACCTCTATCGGGCTGACGACAAACCACTCCATGTAGCTCCCTTATAAAAGATGTTTATCCAGCAGCGCCTGGCACGCCTGCGGCAGCGGCGGCGGCTCGCGCTTCACCGGCGCTCCGCTGCCCGGTTTCTTCGGCAGGAACCAGCTCTCCAGCTCGGCGCCGCACCCGTCGCCCGGCGGCGGCGCAGGCTGATCTTCACAGCCGATGCTGTTGGCGGGACAGCGCAGCCGCACATGCATATGCGCGCGATGTGCGAACCATGGGCGCACCTTGCGCAGCCAGTCGCGGTCGGCGCCAGCGTCGGCGCAAAGCTGCTTTTTAATCGCCGGATTGACGAAGATGCGCGTGACATCGTTATCTTTCGCCGCCAGTTTGATCAGGCTGTCGATCTCCGGTCGCCAGTGGCGCGCCACCACGCTCTTGTCATCTGCGGTCACCAGATCGAGCGGCTGCGGCTTCAGCAGCTGCTGTGCGCTCCAGCGGGTTTTCGGCAGCTGCAGCCAGATATCGACGTCGAGGCCGGTCTGATGGCTGGCGTGGCCGCTGCTGAAGCGCCCGCCCGCCGCCATGCCCATATCACCAATCAGCACGTTGCCCAGCTGCAGGTTATGCACCTGCGTGCTGAGACGCTGAATAAACTGGATCAGATCGGGATGGCCGAAGTAGCGCCGCTGATCCTGGCGCATCACCTGATATTCCGGCGCGTTAAGCGGCAGCGCCTGCGCGCCGACGATGCAGCCGTTAGCGAAGGAGCCGATAGACTGCGCGCTGCCCGGGATCGGCTGCTGAATGCGCTGCCACGGCGTCGCGGCCAGGGCGGAGGCGCTGAACAGCAGCGCCGAGGCAAGAATAAGCAGAGATTTCATGGCGTCACCAGCGCGGCACGGTGCTGTTAACATCTGCGTTCTGCGCGCGCTGGCGCAGCAGATGATCCATCAGCACGATCGCCATCATCGCTTCGGCGATCGGCACGGCGCGAATGCCCACGCAGGGATCGTGTCGTCCTTTGGTGATCATCTCCACCTCTTCGCCGCTGCGGGTGATGGTCTGCCCCGGTACGGTAATGCTGGAGGTCGGCTTCATCGCCAGGTTGGCGCTGATGGTCTGGCCGCTGCTGATGCCGCCGAGGATGCCGCCAGCATGGTTGCTCTGGAACCCGCTGGCGCGGATCTCGTCGCGATGCTGGCTGCCGCGCTGGTTCACCACCGCAAAGCCGTCGCCAATCTCTACCCCTTTTACCGCGTTGATGCTCATCAGCGCGTGCGCCAGGTCGGCGTCGAGGCGATCAAACACCGGCTCACCAAGGCCCGGCGGGACATTTTCCGCCATCACCGTAACTTTGGCGCCGATAGAGTCGCCCTCTTTTTTCAGGGCGCGCATCAGTTCATCCAGCGCCTCCAGCTTGCTGGCGTCCGGGCAAAAAAACGGGTTCTCTTCAACGATGCTCCAGTCTTTCAGCTCGCACGCCACGTCGCCGATCTGCGCCAGATAGCCGCGCACCACGACGCCATGCTTCATCTGCAGATATTTTTTGGCAATCGCGCCCGCCGCAACGCGCATGGCGGTTTCCCGCGCCGACGAGCGGCCGCCGCCGCGATAGTCGCGCAGGCCGTACTTCTGCTCATAGGTGTAGTCGGCGTGGCCGGGACGGAAGAGATCTTTAATCGCGCCGTAGTCCTGCGAACGCTGGTCGGTATTTTCAATCAGCAGGCCGATCGAGGTGCCGGTAGTGACCCCTTCGAAAACGCCAGACAAAATTTTCACCTGATCCGGCTCGCGTCGCTGGGTGGTATAGCGCGAGGTGCCGGGACGGCGGCGGTCGAGATCGTGCTGGATATCCGCTTCGGTCAGCGGGATGCCCGGCGGCACGCCGTCGACGATACAGCCCAGCGCGAGGCCGTGCGACTCGCCAAAAGTGGTTACGCGAAAGAATTGTCCGATGCTGTTTCCGGCCATGGGGATTCCTTGTTACGAAGCGTTCGCTCAGTCTTTATAAATAGAGAAGTGATGTTGTGCGTCGACGATCTGCTGGCGCGTCAGCATAAAGACGCCGTCGCCGCCGTTGTCGAACTCCAGCCAGGTAAAGGGCACGTCGGGATACTGCTCGATCATATGCACCATGCTGTTGCCGACTTCGCAGATCAGGACGCCGTTTTCGCTCAGGTAATTCGGCGCGCAGGCGAGGATGCGGCGCACCAGCTTCAGGCCGTCGCTGCCCGCCGCCAGGCCAAGCTCCGGCTCGTGGCGATATTCGTTCGGCAGATCGTCCATATCTTCCGCGTCCACATAGGGCGGATTGGTTACGATCAGATCATATTTCACCGGCGCCAGCTCGCGGAACAGATCGGCGCGGATCGGCGTCACCTGATGGATTAAACCGTGCTCTTCGATATTCTGCTCGGCGACCGCCAGCGCATCATAAGAGATATCCACCGCGTCCACCTCCGCTTCCGGGAAGGCGTAGGCGCAGGCGATAGCGATACAGCCGCTGCCGGTACACATATCGAGGATATGGCGCGGCGCCTCGGCGACCAGGCCGGCGAAGCGGTTTTCAATCAGTTCGCCGATCGGCGAGCGCGGCACCAGCACGCGTTCGTCAACGTAGAATTCGTGGCCGCAGAACCAGGCTTTGTTGGTAAGGTAGGCAACCGGAATGCGCTCGTTAACGCGGCGGATCACCCGCTCAACGATGCGGTGACGCTCGCTGGCGGTCAGGCGCGCGCTGCGCATATCTTCCGGAATATCCAGCGGCAGCCAGAGCGTGGGCAGGACCAGTTGTACCGCTTCGTCCCACGGATTGTCGGTGCCGTGACCGTACCAGATCCCGGCGGCGGAAAAACGGCTGACCGCCCAGCGCAACATATCCTGAATGGTGTGCAGTTCGTTGACTGCCTCATCGACGAAAATTTTGTCCACGTAGCCCTCCGCAGGCCCAATTGCTAAATCGGCCGATAGTGTGCCATGAAGCCGGAGAGAATTCAGCGCAGCAAGGTGAAAAAGCTGACAATTAGCGGATCGGGCGGTAAGGTAACGCCATTCGCTGTTTTCCAGCCTTATCAGACAAGATTCGCCTGAAATGAGTAAAAAAACATCTCTTAATGACGACGACAAGGCGTTGTTTCGCCAGCTAATGAGCGGCACGCGCAAAATAAAGCAGGATACCGTGGTGCATAAGCCCGTGGTAAAAAGCCGCGAGCTGCCGCTGAAGCGGTTGATTTCCGAACAGGTGGACAACAGCCACTATTTTTCCGACGAATTTCAGCCGCTGCTGGCGACCGAAGGCGCTATGCGCTACGTGCGCGCCGACGTCAGCCACTACGAGCTGAAAAAGCTGCGCCGCGGCGACTATACGCCGGAGATTTTCCTCGACCTGCACGGCTTGACGCAGCAGCAGGCTAAACAGGAGCTGGGCGCGCTGATCGCCGCCTGTCGTCGCGAGCACCTGTTCTGCGCCAGCGTGATGACCGGCCACGGCAAGCATATTCTCAAGCAGCAGACGCCGCTCTGGCTGGCGCAGCATCCTTACGTAATGGCGTTTCATCAGGCGCCAAAAATGTTCGGCGGCGACGCGGCGCTGCTGGTATTGATTGAGGTAGAGGAGTGGCAACCGCCCGAGCTGCCTTAAGAGGGGTGGGCCGTCTGCGCGGCCCGCGGGCGTTATATGGCTTTCGCCAGTTTAGAGGGGCTGACCTGCCACAGCAGCTTGCCTTCGCAGCTGACGGGATCGAAATCGATGCAGGCGATGGCGGAGGTGGCGAACATCGGTGGCGCTTCCTGCGGGCAGAGCTCTGAAACCAGATAGCCCACCAGCGGCAGATGTGAAATCACAATGGCCGATTTTACCCCCTGATTTCCCAGCGCCTGCAGGTAGCAGGCCACAAGGCCGGGATCGCCGCCTGGCGTCAGCTCGGGTAAAACCTCCTGCCCTTCCGGCAGTTTTAACGCTTCGCGTACCGTCGCCAGCGTCTGCTGGGCACGAAGATAGGGACTGACCAGCACACGTTCTACATCCACCGTCTGGCTGTTGAGCCAGCTCGCCATCTGGCGTGATTCATCACAGCCGCAATGGGTGAGAGGTCGGACCGAATCACTGGCGGCTTCAAGAGCAGCATCGCCGTGACGCATGATAAAAACTTGCATAAAGCACCGCTGTTGTTTGTCGATATCGCCCGGCGCGGAGGCGCCTGACTCTTCACTCTGCGAATGAACGCTGTGTTGTACCCCAATGACTTGAGTATAGTCAACCGGTTGTTTATTAAATAAGCGCTTCTCAGAATCGTGCCGCGCCGCCTGCCCTGGCGGCGCATTTCTAACCCGCTGAATCGGTGCGGATATTCCATTCGGTCAGGAAATGTAAAATTTCCTCTCCTGCTGTTCCGCCGCCAGTAGCGCTTCGCATGGGGCAAAGCGCTCGCCATGCTGGCGCATTAATTCGCGTAATGTTTGCGCGATATCCGCCGCGCCGCGCCGATCCATATAACGGAACGGCCCGCCGAGAAAAGGGGGAAAGCCGATGCCGAATACTGCCCCGATGTCGCCGTCGCGCGGGCTGCGGATCACCCCTTCGTCAAGGCAGCGCGCCGCCTCGTTCAGCATCATCATTATGCAGCGCTCGGCGATCTGCGCTTCGCTTTGCCTGGCCGCCGGCTGCACGCCGAGCAGCGGATAGATTGCGGGATCGGGCTTTTTGCCGCCGCGCCGACCGCCGCCGTAGAGATAGAAGCCTTTGCCGTTTTTACGCCCTTTGCGATCGTCCTTCAGCACCGCGTCAAAGGCGGCGGGTGCGGCGAAGCGTTCGCCCCAGGCCTGCTGCAGCACCGGCGCGATCTTGCTGCCGACGTCGATGCCCACCTCGTCCAGCAGCTGTATCGGACCAACGGGAAAGCCCGCCCTCACCAGCGCGCGATCGATATGCTCAACCGGCTCGCCCTCCAGCAGGCAGCGCATCGCTTCATTTATATAGGGCGTAAGAATGCGATTTACATAGAAGCCGGCGCGGTCCGCCACAACGATGGGCGTTTTGCCCTGCTTTTTCGCCAGCGCCACGGTGGTGGTCAGCGTCTGCTGCGAGGTGCCGGCGTGCGGGATCACCTCCACCAGCGGCATCTTTTCCACCGGACTAAAGTAGTGCAGGCCGATAACGTTTTCCGGCCGCTGCGCCTGCGCGGCGATATCCGCGATCGGCAGCGATGAGGTATTCGAGGCGAAAATGGTGTGCGGCGCGCAGTGGGCTTCAACCTCGCGCACCATCTGCTGTTTCAGCGACAGCTCTTCAAACACCGCCTCAATCACCAGGTCGCGCCCGGCGAAGCCCTGATAATCGGTGCCGCCGGTTATGCGCGCCATCTGCTGCTGACGCTGCGCCGCGCTGATATGGCGTCGTCTGACCTTTTTGCTCAGCCCTTCCCAGCTCGCTTTCAGCGCATGGTTGACCCCCTGCAGATGGATATCCTTGATGCGCACCGGCAGCCCGGCGTTAATCGCCGTAACGCTGGCGATCCCCCCGCCCATCAGCCCGCCGCCCAGCACGCCGACCTGATGCAGCGCGCGCGGCTCAGCCTCGGCACCGCGCTCTTTTTTCATCGCCGTGCTGGCGAAAAACAGGCTGCGCAGCGCGGCGGATTGCGGCGTCATCGCCAGCTCGCCGAAGGCGCGCGCCTCCGCCAGATACCCCGCCTCGCTGCCCTGTTCAATGCCGGTGCGCACCGCGTCGATAATGCGCTGCGCCGCCGGATAGTTGCCGTGGGTTTTACGCGCGGTTTCCCGCTGCGCCAGGGCGAAAAAGGCATGGCGCGCCAGCGGCCCCTCGATTACGCGATCGCGCAGCGGCAGCGTCCGTGCGGCATGCTTGCCCTTCAGCGCGCGCGCCGCCGCGGTTTCCAGCAGGATCGCCTGCGGCACCGCGTCATCCACCAGCCCCAGCCTGCGCGCCTGCTTCGCCCGCAGGGTTTTGCCGGTAAGTATCAGCGGCAGCGCCTGGCGCAGCCCGATAAGGCGCGGCAGACGCTGGGTGCCGCCCGATCCCGGCAGCAGCCCCAGCTGCACCTCGGGCAGGCCAAGCCGGGTTTTGTCATCCAGCGAGCAGATGCGCGCGTCGCAGGCGAGCGCCAGCTCCAGCCCGCCGCCCAGGCAGGCGCCGTGGATCGCCGCCACCACCGGAAAGGGCAGCGCCGCGATCGCCGCCATCGCCTGCTGGCCTTGCCGCGCCAGCGACTCCGCCTCCTGCGCGCTGCCGCAGTCGGCGATCATGCCGATATCGGCGCCGGCGATAAAATTGTCAGGCTTGCCGGAGATCAGCACCAGGCCAGCCAGCTGCGTATCGCGCCGCGCCTCGTCAATCACCGCCGCCAGCTGCTGCGCAAAGGCGGCGCGCAGCGTATTCATCTTTTCACCCGGCACGTCGATTACGATGACGCCAACGTGATCCGGTCGCATCTGTAAAGAGAAAGCGCTCTGTTCCATTATTCCGCCTCCAGAACCATCGCCGCGCCTAAGCCGCCCGCCGCGCAGGCGGTGACCAGCGCCAGCCCGCCGCCGCGACGCCGCAGCTCATGCAGTGTCTGGGTAATCATACGCGCGCCGGTGGCGGCGAAAGGATGGCCGTAGGCGATTGAGCCGCCGAGCACGTTGAAACGCGCCTCATCGACCTCGCCCAGCGCGTGAGAACGGTTGAGTTTTTCCCGCGCGAAGCGTTCGTCGTTAAAGCACTGCAGGTTGCAGAGCGTCTGGGCGGCGAACGCCTCGTGCATATCAATTAGCGTCAGATCGGCCAGCCCAACGCCGGCGCGCTCCAGCGCCAGCGGGGAAGCGTAAGCCGGGCCGAGCAGCATGTCCTGCTGCACGTCGATGGCGGTAAAGGCGTAGCTGCGCAGATAGCCCAGCGGCGCAACGCCCAGTTCGCGCGCGCGCCCTTCGCTCATCAGCACCACCGCCGCCGCGCCGTCAGTAAGCGGCGTGCTGTTGGCCGCCGTGACGCTGCCGTGCTGGCGGTCGAACGCCGGCCGCAGCCGCGCATAGTCTTCGATTTTCGCCGCCATGCGCACGTTGTTATCCTGCTCGATGGGCGCTTTCCACGGCGGCGCGAAGGCGGGCATCACCTCCTGTCGCAGCACGCCCGACTGCCAGGCGCTGGCGGCGCGCTGGTGCGATCGCAGCGCCAGCGCATCCTGCGCCGCGCGTGTGATGTGATGCGTTTTCGCCATCTGTTCGGCGGTATCGCCCATACGCAGGCCGGTAGAGTACTCGGCGACCGCAGGCGGCACCGGCAGCAGATCGCGCGGCCGCAGGCGACGCACTATCTGCATCTTCTGCCCCAGGCTGCGCGCCTTGCTGAGATCGAGCAGCGCGCGCGCCAGGGTTTTGCTGACGCCGATGGGCAGCACCGATGAGGAGTCCGCGCCGCCCGCGATGCCCGCTTTGATGGTGCCCGCCATCAGGCTTTCCGCGACGCTGGCGACCGCCTGGAAGCTGGTGGCGCAGGCGCGGCTGACGCTGTAGGCATCGGTATGCACGCCCAGCCCGCTGCTGAGCACCACTTCTCGCGCGATATTGGGCGCTTCCGGCATCTGGATCACCTGTCCAAACACCAGCTGCTCTATCGCCTCGATCGGCAGTTCGCTGCGCGCCATCAGTTCGCTTACGACCATCCGGCCAAGCTCCACGGCGGGGATGCCATGAAAGCCTGTCGCCTGACGCAGGAACGGCGTGCGAAGTCCGTGAGTAATGGCGATGCGATCGCCCGCACGCGTCAGCAACGGCTGCGCTTTGCTCATCTGTTTCACCTGTGAATGTTGACCGGGCGTCATTGCCCTGAGAGGTCTGACCTGATCCACAGTGTTAACGACAAGCGGGCGCGCCGCCAATCAGGAAAGAAAAAAAGTGCGAGGGAAAACACGAAAATAGAAAACGCCGTTGAGCAACGGCGTTCAGAGAGTTAGCGCAGGCCCAGCTGAAAAATCAGGGTTTCAGCCTGGCAGGCGAAGGTGAAATCGATATCCAGCTGCACGCCGTTGTCGCGCGCGTCGAAGCGGGCATCGATCTGGCAGGGGTCCGACTCAATCTGCCGCGCTTTTTCCGTCAGGCTCGCCAGTTTAGCTTCCGCCTCGCTGCGCTGCGCAAACCACTCTGACCAGCTGGCGGTGCAGTCACTGTTATCCATCACGGTGCCGACATCCACGCAACAGCAGGCAGCGGTTTCACTGGCGCTGCATTTATTCATGGTATTGGTCATTGCGTTCTCCTGGGAATAAATCTGTTAGCGATCTGGATTAACGCCCGAAATTCTACGCCTCCGCTTTAAAATGCGCTATGTCAGAGGCGCTAAGTGACGAATATCACAATAAAATTTGATCCAAAACAAATTAGAGCCGGTATGCTACGCTCTGCTCCGCCGGTTTTGTTAAGCGGATCGAAATTTTGAAGATCAATTCAGAAATATTTTAAAAACAATATTGCAACATCGACACAGGTCAGACCTATACTTGCCGCACTGGTCTGATTTGTCAGCTTCTGGTCAGTCCCTACAATCCGCCGACCCTTGTTACGCGATGTAACAATTACAGTTTAATAATAATAATTCAGATGAGGTTGTGGTCATGAGCCATAAAAACCTGTTCGCAAAGTCAGCCGTGGCGGCTGCAGTGGCGCTTGTCTCTTCACACGTATACGCAGCGGGCTTTCAGCTTAACGAATTCTCCTCTGCTGGTCTGGGCCGCGCCTATTCCGGCGAGGGCGCAATGGGCGATACCGCCGCCTCAGCCAGCCGCAACCCGGCGACCATGGCGCTGATGGATCGACCGATGTTTTCCGTCGGCGCGGTATTTATCGATCCCGATGTCGATATTACCGGCAACAGCCCGACCGGCCGCAGCCTCGACGCCAGCAATATCGCACCGACGCAGTGGGTGCCCAATATTCACTATGTGCAGCCGATTAACGATCAATGGTGGATCGGCGCGTCCGCTACCTCAAACTATGGTCTGGCGACGGAGTTCAACGACGGCTATACCGCAGGCGGCTTCGGCGGCAAGACCGATCTGATGACCGGCAACCTTAACCTCAGCACCGCCTATCGTCTTAACGAGCACTTCAGCTTCGGCGTCGGCTTCGACGCGGTTTACGCGCGCGCCAAGATTGAGCGCTACGCGGGCGAAGCAGGCGCTGCGCTGAGCATTCCTGCCGATACGCAGGTGGCCCACCTGAAGGGTGATGAGTGGGGCTACGGCTGGAACGCCGGTATTTTGTATGAGGTGGATAAAAACAACCGCTTTGGCCTGAGCTATCGCTCGGAGGTGAAGGTTGATTTCGACGGCGACTATAAGAGCAGCCTGCCGACGGCGATTAACCGCATCAATCAGGCAGCCAATTTAGGCCTCCCCTACGCCACCGGCGGCTCGACTATTCCGGGCGCGCTGACGCTGAACCTGCCGGAGATGTGGGAAGTGTCTGGCTGGCATAAAGTGGCACCGCAGTGGGCGGTACACTACAGCCTGGCCTACACCAGCTGGAGCCAGTTCCAGGAGCTGAAAGCCACCGGCTCCAGCGGTCAGACGCTGTTCTATAAAGATGAGAGCTTCAAGGATGCCTACCGTATCGCGCTGGGCACCACCTACTATTACGACCAGAACTGGACTTTCCGTACCGGTATCGCCTTTGATGACAGCCCGGTTCCGGCGGATAAGCGCTCGATCTCAATCCCCGATCAGGATCGTCTCTGGCTGAGCGCTGGCGCCTCCTACGCCTTTAACGACGACGCCTCTGTCGATGTGGGCGTCTCTTATATGCACGGCCAGCACGTTACGGTTGAAGAAGGGCCTTATACCTTTAATTCCGTGGGTAAAGCCTGGCTGTATGGCGCGAACTTTAACTACAAGTTCTGATGATATAGCTGGATAAATGGCGACCTTTGGGTCGCCATTTTTATTGGGGAAAGGCGCCGACGCGAGTGGCCCGGGCAGAGGAGCAAAGCGTCCCGCGCCATGGACGGCGCGGGCCGAGCAGGCAGGGATGCCGTTTTTGCGTCTTTGCGATCGGCCCGGGCCACTCGCGTTTCGCGTTCGATGCACGCATTAAAAAAATGGCGACCCCAGGGTCGCCATTGCTGTTTTTACCGCCGTTACTCCGCGTCGATATCTTTAAGATCGTCCTGAATCGCGCTGGCGTTCGGGTTCTCTTCCGGCTTGAGACGGCCGCCGTTCGCCAGGAAATCATGACGCTGGAAATAGGCGTTACGAATAAAGGCGTAAGGGTCAGACTGCTGCTTCAGCAGCGCATCGGAGTCAAGCAGCTGCGCGCGCGTCTCTACCCCTTCCAGCGTCCACTTCGCAATGGACATCGGCCAGGTCAGCCAGCCCAGCACCGGATAGAGCGTATCGACGTAGTCGCCGCCATCTTCGCGGATGGTGAAACTGCCGTAGGCGGGCAGTTCCACGTAGGGGCCGTAGCCGACGCCGTAGTGGCCCAGAGTGCTGCCGAAGCGGTGCGGCACTTCACGCGCCAGCTCCGGGTTCGCCTTGCCCGCCACGTCGATAAAACCGCCCAGGCCCAGAATCGAGTTCAGGAAGAAACGGGTAAAGTGAATTCCCGCCTGGCGCGGCTCGCCAACCAGAATAGAGTTCACCATGCTGGCCGGCTCCTCCAGGTTGCCGAGGAAATTGCTTAAGCCAGTACGCGCCGGCACCGGCACGTAGTCGCGCCACGCCACCGCGACAGGACGCAGCACGTATGGATCCAGCACGTTGTAGTTAAAGTTGAACATCGTGCGGTTAAAGCCTTCGAGCGGATCGCTGCGCTGCGCAGGCGCCTCGCTCTCCGGCTTTGAGCTGGCGCATCCAGCCAGAATGACGCTGGCCAAAACCAGGCTGGTCAGGCGGTAAGCCATTGTTATCTCCCTGTGCGGTTTAATGAAGTATCGCTTCAGGGCTGCTGTTGATTAATCTCCACAGCCATGTGCTGATGACCATCCCAGGGCGTTACCGCGCTCAGACCAAACCAGTCGCCGGATTGCGGACTGGCGCTGCCGTCGCGGGAAATACGCACCCGAACCTGCACCTGATGCTGCGCCGAAAGCAGGCGCTCCGGCATCATGGCGTTGCTGTCATCCAGCGTAAGCGATAACGGAAAGTGGCTCAGCGGCAAGCGCTTAACGGCCACGGGCACCGGTGAAACACCGTCAGAAACAGAAATATACATGACTCCGCCCGGCGGTAACATTTTTTCTGCCTCCGGCGTCAGCGTCACCGTTAGCGCCAGCTGCGTATTCTGCTGACCGGCGTCGGTTTTTGCTTGTTCAATGCTGCGCTCAATCATTACGCGACGGCGATCGTCGGCCGGGATCCGTTTCAGCATAGCCTGCCAGGCGCTAATCGCCTGCTCATACTGCTGCTGTTCATAAGCGTTAAACGCCAGCAGGCCAAGCGTGCGCAGATTGTCGCCATCCTCTTTCACCATATCGCGCAGCATCAGCCCCGCCTGGCGGTTATCCTGCGGATCGCTGGAGCGGGTCAGTACTTCAGCATAGTCCTGTTTCAGCGCCAGGTTGTTGGGCGCGAGCTGCAGCGCATGCTCGAACGCCTGGCTGGCGCTGGCGGCGTTGTTAAGCACCATGCCGAGGCGGCCCAGCATGGTCCAGTCGTTCAGGTTATCAGGCTCTGACTGCAGCGCGGTGCGCAGGCCGAGCTGCAGGCGCGCCAGCTCCTCCATGGTGAGCGGCTTCGCCTGCGGATCCATTACCCGCGCGCGCAGCGCCGGATATTCCTGCTGCACCTGTATCCAGCCGGCGACCTGCGCCAGCCCGCCGCTTTTCAGATAGAAGCCGAGCGACACCGCGATCAGCGCCACGACGCCGGGCAGCAGCAGCAGACGGCTGCTGGCGCGCGGCGCTGCGGCATCCTGCTGTGGGACATCGGTCAGTAGCGTCTGCTGCAGTTCGCTTACCATGGTGGCGCGCTCGCCGATCACGCCCTGCGCCTCATCCTCTTCCAGCTCGCGCAGGCGCTGGTGGTAAAAATCGGTATTCAGACGGTCGCGATCGGTGTTGCTCGCCTGGCGCTGACGCCAGCCCGCGCCGAGAAACAGGGCGCTGGCGGCCATCAGCAGCACAATAATGCTAATCCACAAAGCGCTCATTTCAGCTTCCCGTCGCGTTTAAGTATCGCCGCAAGGCGCTGTTGATCGGTCTCATCCAGCTCGCTGCGCGTTTTGCGCTGACGGCTGCGCAGGATGATGACCAGGCAGCCCAGCACGGCGAACAGCGCCGGGCCGACCCAGAGGATCAACGTCGACGGCGTCACCGGCGGTTCATAGGTAACGAAATTGCCGTAGCGCGCCACCATATAGTCGATGATCTGCTGACGGCTCTGCCCCTGCTTCATCAGCTCATAGACCTTGAGGCGCATATCCGCCGCGATCATCGCGTTTGAGTCGGCAATGCTGTTGTTCTGGCATTTCGGGCAGCGCAGCGAGGCGGTCAGGTCGCGGTACTGCTCCTCCTGCGCCACGGAGTCGAACTGGTATGTGTCGATCGCCGCCCACAGGCTGAAGCTGAGCAGCAGGCCGCAGAGAATTGAAAGTAAGGGTTTCATGCGCCCTCCTTGCTGTATTTCCGCCACAGCGGCAGCACTTCCTGCTGCCAGACGCGCGCGTTGAGATCCCCCGCGTGGCGGTAGCGAATAATGCCGTTGCCGTCGATCAGGAAGGTTTCCGGCGCGCCGTAGACGCCGAGATCGAGCCCCAGCATGCCGTCGCCGTCATAGAGGCTAAGCGCGTAAGGGTTGCCCAGCGTATTGAGCCAGGCGACCGCTTTGGCGCGGTCGTCTTTATAGTTAAGTCCGACTACGCGAATGCCCTGCTCCGCCAGCTGGTTGAGATACTGATGCTCGGCGCGACAGGTCGGGCACCAGGTCGCCCAGACGTTCAGCAGGATCGGTTTGCCGTCGTTAAGGATCTTCTGGTCGTAGAGCTGGCCGGGCCGATCGAGCGCCTCCAGCTTAAACAGCGGCACCGGCTTGCCGATCAGCGCCGATTCGAGCCGGGTGGGATCGTCGCCGCTGGCGTTGCGCGACAGCTGCCACAGCAGCGCCGCCGCCAGCAGCAAAAACAGGATCAGCGGAATAAAGAGAATTTTCTTGTTCATGCCCGTTCCTCACGCGCGGCTTTTTTCCGCGAGCGGTAGCGCGGATCGAGCAGGCAGAGCAGGCCGCCAAGCGCCATAAACACGCCGCCGAACCAGATCCAGCGCACAAAGGGTTTGTAATAGATGCGCACCGCCCAGGAGCCATTATCCAGCTCCTCGCCCAGCGCGGCGTAGAGATCGCGCGTAAAGCCGCCGTCGATCGCCGCCTCGGTCATCATGGTGCGCGCCGCGGTATAGAAGCGTTTTTCCGCGTGCAGCACCGCCTCCGGCTTGCCGTCGCGGCTGACGTCGATAATGCCGACGCCGCCGCTGTAGTTCGGCCCCTGCAGGTTATGCACGTCGCGGAACACAAAGTGATAGCGGTGAATATCGATGCTGTCGCCCGCCTTCATGCGCACGTCGCGCTCGACGCTGTATTGGGTGCTGAAGGCGATGCCGATCACCGTGACGCCGACGCCGATATGGCCCAGCACCATGCCCCAGTGGCTGCGCGACAGATGGCGCAGGCCGCGCAAGAAGGCGTGCCGATGCGTGGCGCGCTCGTGCAGCTCCATCAGCGTCAGCACCAGGATCCACACCGCCATCAGCAGCCCCACCACCGTCATCGCCTCGATGCGATCCTGCATCAGCCAGGGCAGCAGGATCGCGCTGGCGAGCGTGACCACCAGCGCCAGCGCCAGACGCTTCCACAGCTTCTGCGGCTCGTCGCGACGCCAGCGCACCAGCGGCCCGATGCCGAGCATCAGCGCGAACGGCGCCATCAGCCAGCTGAACATGGTGTTAAAGAACGGCTCGCCCACGGAGATACTGCCGAGGCCGAGCTGCTTGTGCACCAGCGGCAGCAGCGTGCCCAGCAGTACCACCAGCATGGCGGCGATCAGCAGTACGTTATTGCCGAGCAGGAAAGATTCGCGCGACCAGGTTTCGTTCTGCACGCGGCTGCGCACCTGTCCGCCTTTAATGGCGTAGAGCAGCAGTGAGCTGCCGATGACGATCACCAGGAAGGCGAGGATAAACATGCCGCGCGCCGGATCGGAGGCGAACGAGTGTACTGACACCAGCACGCCGGATCGCACCAGAAAGGTGCCGAGCAGGCTGAGAGAGAAGGCGGTGATCGCCAGCAGCACCGTCCAGGCTTTAAAGGTGCCGCGCTTCTCCGTTACCGCCAGCGAGTGCATCAGCGCGGTTCCCGCCAGCCATGGCATAAAGGAGGCGTTTTCCACCGGATCCCAGAACCACCAGCCGCCCCAGCCGAGTTCGTAATAGGCCCACGCGGAGCCCAGCACGATGCCGATGGTCAGGAACACCCAGGCTGCCGTGGTCCAGGGACGCGACCAGCGCGCCCAGGCGGTATCCAGCCGTCCCGCCATCAGGGAGGCGATGGCGAAGGCGAACGCTACCGAGAAGCCAACGTAGCCCATATAGAGCAGCGGCGGATGGAAGATCAGGCCGATATCCTGCAGCATCGGGTTGAGATCGCGCCCGTCGATGGGAAAATCGGGCAGCGTGCGGGTAAAGGGGTTCGAGGTAAGAATAATAAACAGCAGGAAACCGAGGTTAATCATTCCCATCACCGCCAGCACGCGCGCCAGCGCGTCCTGCGGCATGCCGCGGCTGAAAATCGCCACCAGCAGCGTCCAGCTGCTGAGCAGCAGCACCCAGAGCAGCAGCGAGCCTTCGTGCGCCCCCCAGGTTGCGGCGATGCGGTAATAGACCGGCAGCAGCGTATTGGAGTTAGCGGCAACGTAGCCGACGGTAAAGTCGTTGACCACAAAGGCGTGCACCAGCACGAGGAAGGCGCCAGCGACACAGAGAAACAGCCCGCTGGCGAGCGGACGCGCCAGCCCCATCAGGCGGGCATCCTGGCGCACCGCGCCCCACAGGGGATAGACGCTCAGCAGCAGCGCGAGGCCCAGCGCCAGGCAGAGCAGAAAACTTCCGACTTCCGGCATCATGGCGCTGTGCTCGCCTGTTCCGCCAGCGCCTGCGGGCTCTTGTGATTCTTCTTCATCGCATCCTCAATTTCCGGCGGCGTGTATTTCTCGTCATGCTTCGCCAGCACCTCTTTGGCGTTGATCAGGTTGCCCTCTTCCAGCACGCCCTGCGCCACCACGCCCTGCCCTTCGCGGAACAGGTCCGGCAATATCCCTTCGAAGCTGACGCTGACCACGCCGTTGGCGTCGTAGAGCTTAAAAGAGACGGCAAGCGTATTTGGATCGCGCTTCACGCTGCCCGGCATCACCATGCCTCCGACCCGCAGGCGCTGACCCGCTTCCGGCTTCTGATGATCTTCACCTTTGCCGTAAAGGATTTCGCCTGGGGTATAGAACAGGTCGATATTGGAACGCAGCGCATACATAACCAGTGACGTGGCGAGGCCCAGCCCCACCAGGATCGCCACCACAACATACAGGCGCTGACGACGACGGCTATTCACATTGGATCTCCTGCCGCTTCACCGGCGGCTTGTTTCATTTTCGCCGAACGGATGCGGCGCTCCCTGGACTGGCGCTGGCGGATCTCAGCCAGCAGGCGGCGGCGCTGCAGCAGCGTATGCAGCAGCAGACCGACAAGCGGCACAAGGGTGCAGATCACCGCCAGCCAGACGTAAAAGGCGTAGCCGCCCATGGCGAAAAAGGCGGACAGGGAAGAGAAAGCGGGCGTCATGCTTTACGGCCTCCGCTGACGAGGTTTGCCACCCAGGGACGGTGACGCTCGGTGTAAAGGATCAGGTTGCGCAGGCGCATCAGCGTCAGGGTAATGAACAGCAGCAGGTAGCCGAGGATCGCCCAGCGCAGCGGCGTGCGCATGCTCGGCGCGATCGCCTGCTGCAGGATGCCCGATGAGCCCTGATGCAGGGTGTTCCACCACTGTACCGAGAAGTGAATGATCGGCAGATTAACCACGCCGACCAGAATCAAAATGCCGGCTGCGCGTCCCGCGGTGCGGCGGTCGTCAAACGACTGATAGAGCGCTATCACGCCCATATAAAGGAAGAGCAGCACCAGCTCCGACGTCAGGCGCGCGTCCCAGATCCACCAGGTGCCCCACATCGGCTTGCCCCAGGCGGAGCCCGTGATCAGCGCGATAAAGGTAAAAACCGCGCCGACCGGGGCCATTGCGGTCGAGACCAGATCGGCCATTTTCATCTGCCACACCAGGCCGGTAAACGCGGCGACCGCCATTGCGGCGTAGACGCCCATCGACCACATCGCCGCCGGAACGTGGATATACATAATGCGGAAACTGTCGCCCTGCTGGTAGTCGGCCGGCGCAAAACCGAAGCCCCAGATCCAGCCGAGCAGCAGCGTTGCCGCGCCCGCCACGGCGAACCAGGGAATTAAACGCCCGCAGAGCTGATAAAGCCGCTCCGGCCTTCCCAGCTGATGTAACCATTTCCACATGTTGCATTGCTCACAGGTTAAAAAATCATTTCCGCCATGGCTGACGCATGTGCGGATCAGTGCAGCGCGATACGCAGCGCGGCGGCGGTGGCGAACGGCGACAGCGTCGCGCTGGCCGCCAGCATGGCGCCGAGGATCGCCAGATAGCCGCCGATCGGCAATCCCTGGCCCGCCGCGTCGATCGCCGCGCTGGCGAAAATCAGCACCGGCACCGCCAGCGGCAGCACCAGCAGGCTCAGCAGTACGCCGCCGCGCCGCAGCCCCACCGTCAGCGCAACGCCGATGGCGCCGAGAAAGCTGAAGGTCGGCGTGCCGAGCAGCAGCGTCAGCGCCATCGCCAGCCAGCTGTTGAAATCGAGGGACAGCAGCAGCGCCGCCAGCGGCGACAGCAGGATCAGCGGCAGCCCCGTTACCAGCCAGTGAGCGATCACTTTGCCCAGCACGGTAACCGGCAGCGGCGTCGGCAGCAGCAACAGCTGCTCCAGCGAGCCGTCAATAAAATCGTCGCGGAACAAGCGCTCCAGCGCCAGCAGCGATGAGAGCAAGGCGGCCACCCAGGCGACGCCCGGTGCGATACGCGCCAGCTGCTGCGGCTCCGGCCCGATGCCGAGCGGGAACAGCGTTATCACGATCAGAAAGAACCAGAGCGGGTTAACCACCTCCGCGCCGCTGCGAAAGGCGATGCGCAGCTCGCGCTGAATCACGCGCAGCGACATCAGAGCAGCTCCGCGCCGGTAAGCGCTATTTTACGCACGCGCCCATCGCTTTCTGGCAGATCCTGATGGGTGGTAAGGATCACCAGACCGCCCTTTTCGGCATGTTGCGTAAAACGCTTCATTAATTTTTCCACACCCGCTTTATCTATCGCCGTCAGCGGCTCATCCAGGATCCACAGCGCGGCGTCGCTGAGCCAGAGCCGGGCCAGCGCCACGCGCCGCTGCTGTCCCGCTGAAAGCTGCGCCACCGGCACCTCCTCGTAGCCCAGCAGATCGACGCACTCAAGGGCGTCGAAGATTTGCGCGTCGTTGCGGTTCGGGTGACAGAAGCGCAGATTTTCCAGCGGCGATAGTACCGCTTTTACGCCGGGCTGATGACCGAGAAAAAGCAGGCTTTGGTGCCACTGTTCGCGCTGTTGGCGTATTGGCTGGCTTTGCCAGCGCACCTCGCCCTCTTCCGGGCGGCTCAGTCCCGCCAGCAGGCGCAGCAGCGACGTTTTACCGGCGCCGTTCGGCCCTTCTATCTGCACGATATCGCCCGCCGCCACGCCGAATGAGAGGCCGTGGAACAGCGTGCGTTCGTCGCGAACGCAAGAGAGATTAATGACTTCGAGCATGCCGGAGGAGTCGCGCCAGGAAAAAAAGTGGGCAGGATAATAGCATAAGGTTGCGGTGGGCCGAAGCTCATGGCGTGCGGCACGGCGCGCCTGAAGCGGTGGTAATGCCCCTTGCAGCGTGAATATGCTTAAAAAAGATACTACGTTAAAATTTTGTAACGCTTCGCTGAAAAGATAGTTACATTTCGCCCTTGCAAAAACAGGCTACGCTTATTACGCGCAGCAATAATAACAAGGAGCAAACATGAAACCTTCCCCATCTGTTCACCAGGATGAAAACGATGTCGACAGCGAAGAAAAAGAGCAAGGAACGGAGATTGAGGTAAACGAAGACGCCCTGCCCTCGCGCGCGGCGGCGATACATGAAGAGATTCGCCAGGATGGCGAAAAGGAGCTGGAGCGCGACGGGATGGCGCTGCTCTGGTCGGCGATTGCCGCCGGCCTGTCAATGGGCGCCTCGCTGATGGCAAAAGGGATTTTTCAGGTACATCTTGACGGTCTGCCCGGCGCCTTTTTGCTGGAGAACCTGGGCTACACCTTCGGCTTCGTTATCGTCATTATGGCGCGCCAGCAGCTCTTCACCGAGAATACGGTGACGGCGGTGCTGCCGGTGATGCACAAACCGACGCTGGGCAATATTGGCCTGCTGCTGCGACTGTGGGGACTGGTGCTGCTCGGCAACCTGATCGGTACCGCCCTCGCCTCGATCGCCTTTGCGGAGATGCCGATTTTCGACGACGCGACGCGCCAGGCCTTTAGCGCCATCAGCCAGAAAGTAATGGAGAACACGCCCGGCGAGATGTTCGCCAATGCGGTGATTTCCGGCTGGATTATCGCGACGATGGTCTGGATGATGCCGCAGGCGGGTGCCACCAAGCTGATTGTGATCGTGATGATGACCTGGCTGGTCGGGCTGGGCGATCTGGCCCATATCGTGGTGGGCTCGGTGGAGATCCTCTATCTGGTCTTTACCGGCCAGATCAGCTGGTATGAGTTTATCTGGCCGTTCGCGCTGCCGACCCTGCTGGGCAATATCACCGGCGGTACGCTGATTTTCGCATTAATCAGCCATGCGCAGATCCGCAACGATATGAGCGAGGCGGCGAAAGCAGAGGCGAAAGCGAAACAGCGCGAAGCGAAGCAGCAGGAAAAAGCGCGCTAAGCTGTTGAGGAAATGAGCAAACGCGCCGCAGCTGGGTTATTCTTGCGGCGCATTTGCGCTATACTTCGCGCCGCCGTCCCCTTAGTTAAATGGATATAACGAGCCCCTCCTAAGGGCTAGTTGCAGGTTCGATTCCTGCAGGGGACGCCATTCTGGTATGAACCCGCCACCACCGACACGAACAATCTCCCTCCCCGCCTTGATTTCAGGGCTTTCTGAGCACAACTGGCATGAACCGTCAGGCATTGACTACGCCGGTTTTTTGCGGGCATATTGTGGGCATAAAGTAACCACATCCGGAGTTATGCCCACATGCTTACGGTAAAGCAGATCAACGCCGCTAAACCTAAGGATAAGTCATATCGCCTGGCTGACGCAGGAGGCCTGTTTCTGTTTGTCCCGCCTACCGGAAAGAAGGTATGGCGGCTCCGCTACCGCTTTGATGGCAAAGAGAAAACGCTGGTCATTGGCCCCTGGCCGCAGATATCCCTGACAGAAGCACGCGCGCGGCAGTCGGAAGCGAAAATGAAACTGCTGTCTGGCATCGATCCGGCTCACCAAAAACAGGCCATGAAAAAGAAAGAAAAGAGGCCGGATGCCTGGACCTTTGCCGGCATCTTCAGAGAGTGGTATGCCCATAAAGCCGTCGTGTGGTCAGAGAAGTATGCCGGTGAACTGCGCCGTATGTTTGAGAATGACATCCTGCCGATCATGGGTCATATGCAGATGGATGAGATTGAGCCGCTGGAGCTGCTGAAGGTGATCCGTCGGTACGAGGAACGCGGCGCAATGGAGCGCGCAGACAAGGCAAGGAAACGGTGCGGAGAGGTGTTCAGATATGCGATTGTCACCGGCCGGGCCACATACAATCCGGCGCCCGACCTGCTCAAGGCTCTCAAAGGATACAAAAAGAGGAACCATGCCTTTCTGCCCATGAACCGCATACAGGCGTTTCATCGTTCCCTGGAAAGCTATGGAGGTGGCGTGGTGGCAAAAAATGCCGCCCTCATTCTTCATTATACAGTGTTGAGAACGGCAGAACTTCGCTCTATGAGGTGGGAAAACGTCGACTTTGAAAACCGCCTTATTGTTATTGACGCGGAAGTAATGAAAAACCGGCGCCTTCATGTTGTGCCGATGTCAGATCAGGTTCATGCACTGATGATTTCAATGAAGAAGATCACCGGCCATGGCGCGCTGTGCTTTCCGGGCAGAATAAACAAGAATAAGCCCATCAGTGATAACACCATCCTTGGCGTTATCCGCCGTATTGGCTATGAAGGTCAGACTACCGGGCATGGATTCCGACACCAGTTCAGTACAGTGATGAATGAATATCAGTGGCCGGCAGATGCGATTGAACGTCAGCTGGCACATCTTGATCACAACAAGATGCGTACGGTCTACAATCACGCTCAGTATCTGGAAAAGCGGCGCGAAATGATGCAGTGGTGGGCAGACTGGCTTGATGACAACCTGGAGTAAATTGTCACAGGTGCTAACCTTTGAGTCTTCACTGAAGGAGATTCAGAAATGGACATATCACCCCGCACTGCTATTACACTCAATGTTATTTCATCCGTTGCGCTTGTTATCGGTACAGCCATATATCTGAACTGGATTTGAGGCTTGTCGCACAGACTACCGGCCAGCCTGACTAGGTATCTATCTGACGCTCGCTGGTTTATGGGGAACTGGTGAACTCAGCGGGTGAAGAGCATCCGGCTTTGCTGGTATTCAATCCCTTCTGATTGTTCCAGGGTCTGGCTGCAGAGCCTGGCCGGCTATTCAGAGTGATCGCTCAGCACGGTTTATTATATTTCCCCGCTGGTAACAAACGATCGGCCAGCGCGATAGGCCGTAAATTTTGGTGCCTCGCCGGGAGGGATATAACAGTAAACACGGCCAGACCGGTTACTGTTAACCACAATCACGATCAACTCATGCACGTGCGAACGGCCGATTGCCGGCATGCTTATTCCTTTTATTTTGTAACTCATACCCGGGGCATGTCCCTTATTACGAGTATCCGCATAACTGAGCTCAACATCTGTGTGTATTGCACTGGTGCGATGATGCCGGACGATTAACCTGAACTGCTGCCGTTTATTCTGGCATTGAGCCACCAGCGTCAGATTCGTATCCAGAATACGGTCAAATGACTCGCCAGCAATTCTGAACAGAACGTGTTCTCCCGCTTTGTCGGACCAGCTGAAAGCGCCTTCGGGCAACCGCACCCCGCCTGACTGAACATTAAAAATGTCACCGGTGATCTGTCTGGCATCCAGTACACCTTCAATCGTACAGCTGTCTTTGATCGTGACATTCTCAAGCTCACCCGATGTAGCACGAAGTCTGCCGCTGATATCAGCATTTTTTGCCGTTAGCTTGCCCTCAGGCGTGAGTGCAAAAGCTGGCGGATTGCCACTACTGGTAATGCTGACCGCACGCAGGTACCTGATGAGCGCGTCACGGAAATAGATCTGGTCATGTTCAATAACCAGTGCGGGCACGGCGTTTCCATTCTCAGGGTTCACAAAAGCTACGCGATCGGCTGCCATCAGGATCTGACTCTGCATCCCCCCCGGTTTTTCTTCAATTCCCATGCCAAAGCCAGTCATGCAGTACTGACCATTTTTCAGCTGCTGTAATTTGACTGACCATTGCGAATTCAGTCGTCCTTCCGTGTCTTTCCAGCTCTTTTCAATTTTCCCGATTTTAGCTGCGCCCTCTGACAGCTGGTCCATTTTTGTCAGTAAGCTCTGGCCAAGATGTGTGTCGCTGATTTTCCCCTTATAAAACGCCAGATAGTCTTCTGCTTTATCACTCGGACTGGCGGCCTGTTCGGTGAAAGCAGATTTGCCCAGCGCATTTACGCTGCGGATATAGAAGTAGTGAACATTGCCTGGCATGAGGCCGTCTTTTATCCAGCAGCTTCCTTCTCCAAGATATTGCGCCTGGGATTCGGTCTGTTGCGCGTCAGCGAGCCGGGTTCCGGAATACCAGAATTCATAACGTACTGTGGCATCATAAACGGACTGATGCGGCACCAGCGTGACCTGGAAATAGCCGGGTGTGGCATCGACGGATACGGGAGGCTCAGGTGCAGCAACCGTAATACTGACAGAGACAGGTTCGCTTTTCTGCCCGGCCTCATTGACTGAACAGACACTCAGCGCATAGCCCCCCGTCTCTGGCAGAATGAAAGTACATTCAGGCCGGTCTGCGGTGTTGCTGAAAACCAGCTCTCCCGTGGCATCATGTCCACGAGTGACCCGTATTTCAAAATGCACGCTGCTTAATGTCCGCAAAATTTCCCACCGGGCAAGGGCCTGAATGCGTCCGGATGAAGTGCTGAGGCTGACACGAAGGTGTCTGACTGCTGGTGGTAAGACCGCATGCTCGCTGGCCGGTGGCTCTGAAAAGCGCCTGCCTTCATCCACCTGCGCCTGCTTCTCCGGGCAGTGCTGCAGCGCGGTCACGGCATAGCCGCCGTTTTCGCTTTCACGAATGGCCACGCAGCGAAACAGGCGCCGCCGCAGACCCGGCAGTTTCAGTCCCCAGACGCTGAATGACATTATGCCTTCAGGCATGTTGTCCACTTCGACACAGTCAGGTTCAGGATGGCCGGTCACGCTGACGGTCACAGGCTGCCCGGTCTCACTCATCAGATTCAGCGTGGCACGCCCCTCATCCGGAAGAAACACAGGCCGGTCAAGCCTGAGTAGTTTTTTCTCATGCTCTGCGGCAATGATCCGGCCACCGGTTGCGGTCCCGGCATAATCGTTGTCGCAAATTTCGAAGATATCACCAGGGATATGACGCAGCCCTTCTGCCCCCACGCAAAAATCGACGGTCTGGGTTTCCAGCAGTTCGGTCTGGATGATCCATAAGCCGGTCCGGTGTGCCTGCCCCCGGCTGGTACAGCCAAACGCATCGACTTTCAGCAGATTGCGCCCGTATCGCTTTATGGCCTCGCGGTCTTCCACCAGCTCTACGGAAGGCTGCCAGTTATTGTGTGGATCGATGAAACGCACTTCAACCGCGTTATGGCGATCTTTCAGCGCGCTGAAGCTGTAATGGAACTGGCCGCCGGCCACGCTGGCACGGGTGTAGGTCCAGACAACATCTGAAGGCGCATCCTGAATAAACGTCAGATGCTGGCCGCTCCATACGGGCATACAGCGCATCATGCTGCAGAAATCACCGATGACATCGAACGTCTTCCGCTGCCGGGTCAGCCACGCGTTGCAGCGGATGCGGGGCTCCAGCCCGCCATAGCCATCACTGACCTTTTCATCACAGTAGCGGGCAATGTTATACAGTGCCCACTTGTCTGCATCTGCAATACCCATTCGCTGACCCAGACCATAGCGTGGGTGCATCAGCAGGTCATACAGGCACCAGGCCGGGTTGTCCGTCCAGGCTTCTTTGAACTCGCCATTCCAGCGTTCTCCGGCATAGCGGCGCGTCACCGGGTCATAATTTGCCGGCACCCTGACCAGGCGCCCCCGCATCAGGTAATTACGCTCCGCGCGCTGATTGCCCGATTTCTCTGAGTCAATTTTCAGGCCCGTCACGGCCGTATGGGGATAGCATTGCCGGACATCGGTGATTTCTGTATATGATGACCAGAAGGTCTTATTGAACAGCCGGTTACCGGTACTTTCAGGCGTAATACGCGTTACGCGAACGTCAAAGGGCGCAGCCGGCAGGTCTTCAAGGATCACCGAAAACGCAAACGGCTCATGCGTGCACCCCTTCACGGTAATGTCTTTTTCCGTTTTCCAGCCATCAGGATGCCGGATATGAATTTGCAGGTTGACTGACGCATCCTGCGTTTCGCCTTTTTTGTTGACCGAGAACAGCTGGCGAACCCCCAGAGTCAGGCGAAGCCGGTCTGTTTCCTTTCCATCGACTGTGCGCGTGACGGCATATTGCGCGGTTACGTCAGCATTGATCAGCTGTTCCCGGGCTGATGCCTCAAATCCGCTCAGCGGTGGCTGATCCGCCGTTCCGGCATGAAAGCGCATACTGACGCCCTGCACGTTCACCTGTCCGTCCGGCCCAAGCACAGGCGTGCCATTAATCAGCACGCTTTTTAAGCCGTCAACGAGACCGGCAACGGGGCCTTCGCTGATAACGTCCATTACGCTCAGTACCTGACAGGAGCGAAGATTGTCAGGTTTGTCGTGCGGCGTTTTACCATGGTGATGCAAGACGCTCATTATGCCCCCAATAAAAAACCCGCCGAAGCGGGTTAGTTTTCTGACGATGAACCGGGCTGTTCAAGCCGCGACAGTTTTCATGCTGAGAATTTTAGACAGCTTTGCCAGGCCTTTTGCGGTAACAAGAACCTGCTCAACGACTTTTTCACTGCCGTCTGAACGTTCTATGACGATAACTTTGTGCTCCAGCACGCCAGCCTGGATGCGATCCTGATACGCCAGCCATGCTTTTCCACCAGTGCGGCGGTATATCCAGTGGTTTTCAGACAACATTTTGAAAAGCGATTTAGGCTGGACTTGCAGGTGCTTAGCAGCGTCAGTAATGCACATGCTGCCGTGGGCTTTTGCGATGCGGTCAAGCGCCTCAACATCAGGCTTCATCTCTTCAAGCTGGTGCTCAAGCGCGATGACTTTTTCACTGTACGACAGCAAAGTGCCACGAAGAAACGCGGCATCATTAAGCGCAGCCATGGGATCAAACTCCGGCTGACTCATTGCCTCCAGTTTGTCGACCAGTGCGCGACGAACCGCTTTTGACTCACGGGCAGCCACGCGAAGCGCCTGCTTGATGGTCATCTCTATAACGTCAAAAGGCCGCCCACCGTTAGTGCCAGAAGGTTTTGCACTTTTTGTGTAAAACTCCCCTTCAAGCTCATCTTCGACTTTTTCGATAAACTTGTTATTGCGAACTTCTGGCTCACCGCACTGCTTGCGCGCTTCATTAACCATTGCCAGCAGGGACTGACTATCGATGGTTTTCTCCGTGACAACAGATCCGAGCACTGTTAAATTATCTGTAAGCATTGATTGATACCTGGTCGTTTTAATTGATGTAGACCGCCAGCGCCAACTGGCGGTTTTTTTTGCGCTGTTCTAAGCGCCAAACAATGATGCGTACTTCCCTAACCTCAGCTTGTCCAGTATTCGCCAGTCGCGGTTAGCCTCCCCTGAAATATCAATATGCAACGTTTCACGTTCGAGCATGGCGCGGGCATTGTTGAGGGTCTCAACGTAAAGATGCGGCATGGCGCTGAATTCAGCGGCAAGTCTGTGTTCAGCCACTCTAAGTAACGGCGCAATATCGGCAATGTTTCCCAGCATGTTCACTGAATGACTCCAGAGCAGGCAGAGTGTGCGCAGTTCCTCATCCGTAAACTGGCTTGATGGAACTTGTTTCATTTCCTCCTGTTCCAGAATATCCAGCACCCAGCGGCGAAATTCTTTAGCGACCGGAGTGCGCGCGAACATGGCCAGTAAGTGAGCGCCGCGCAGTGAGAAAACGCGAGCTCTTTTGCGGTAATTGCCTGAGGTCACTGATTCAATGACCTGAGTCATCGCGCTAGTAAACTCATCTGCATTCTGGTTAAAGAGATTGGTGATCGATTTGGGGCTTTTATACTTAAGTGCAGTGGCGATGTCTGCCGACGTCAGCCAGATACCGCTATGGTGAGTAATTGGTAGTATGGTAATACCATGGAAGTTAAGTTCTGAGCTCGCTACAATGTTCATATCGTTAATTCCTTGCTGGGGATTTTCGATAAATGAAGCCTGACGGTCTGACCACCGTTAGGCTTCTGTCATTCTGGGCACTTGACACCCTGCCGTTCTGCATACTTTTTCATTGCTCGCACCGCGTCCTTACTAAAGGATCGATCTCCTTTCTGCGCTAAATCCACCATCACTTTTCCAAGCTTCTGGCATGCGCAACGTTTTAACTTTCATTACATTATCCATATATAGTAGGTATGCATGCATATTATTTTGGTACGCATTGCTAGTCAATAGGTATGTACGTACCATTTCTATATGAGCGCAGCGCCCGCTTAGGCGAAGGAGTCAAGATGTCAGAAAGAAGGTACAAAAATCCGCAAGTTAACCTTAGGTTACCTGAGGAATTGAAAGATAAGGTGGCAAAGCTGGCCGACAAACATAAGCGATCAGCTAATGCTGAGATGGTTGCCGCCATTGAACATTGGGTTAGCGAATATGAGCAACTTGAAAGCAATCAAGCGACAATTGATCTTGTGAATTCTAGTCCTGACATTCGAAGCAATTACCCAATCAGCGCCATTTTGAATGAGTTTGTTGAGAAGGTAGCCCCCCTTTTGAAGCAGGAGATCGATCGCAGGGAAAAACTTGAAGAAGAACAGGATAAAGTAAACAAAAAGCCCACCTGAGTGGGCTTTTTGCTTTCTTGTTTTAGCGCGACCGCGACCTTCAATGACCAATAACAATCACTTTTCCCTCTCCGCTCATATCCCGGGTGGCAATCTCCTGAGAAATTACGCGTGATCCCACCCGCATTTCTCCATACAGGACCGGTACCGGCGCGCCCTGAGCCATCATGTTTTCTGTGCCTGAAAACCAGGTGCTTTTGTTATCCCTGGCATCTGCGCCCGCAGGTCGGGGAGCCAGCAGCTGTGCGGCTCCGCCCAGCATCAGGCTGGCCCCCAGCGAAAAAGCCGCCCCGCTCAGCGAAAGCGTTGTCGCGCCCACTGTCCAGGCAAAAGCATTCAGACCCGGAATAAATGACGCCGCGATGAGCGCGGCACCGGCAAACAACTGAAGCAGGCCCCGCCGGGAAGCGCCCTGCAGCCGGGGAACCAGATGGACAACTGCGCCGGACGGTAGCTTTTCATGCAGGCGGGTATGCAGGTTGCCAGTATCAAGATCGCTGCCGGCAATACGCACCTGATAAAGCCCTTCGCTGAACTGACGCCTGAACTCACCGGACTGCATCACCAGCGCATGCAGCGCTTCTGCCGCAGTCCTCACATGCAGATCAATGCGCCTGCCAGACCTGGCGAGGTTGCCGTACAGACACACCCGAATCGGCCGGGCCCTTTCAGATGAATATTCAGGTGAACTCATTTTCATCTCCAAAGCGATAAATGCTGTCGCCGCAGACCAGCCACCAGCTGCAGGCGCTGTACCTCATGGCGGCTTTGTCCGCAGGACTCAGTTCAGGTGGTCCATCAGGGTGACTGTGAACCAGCGCGATAATCGTGCCGGCGGCAGAGGCACTCAGGTAATCTTCAGGGGTGATCAGAAAATGCCGGTGTGGCTCAGGGGAAGCGTTAATGCATGGCCGATACTGGCAGTCGTCCGGTGTCAGGATGACCAGTCCGCAGCACTCCTGCGGATGACAGGCCTGGGCGTGGGCAAAGATATCTTCGGAGAGACGCCCGACTGTCGCTGCGCTACAGGCGTAAGTCATTCTGCAGAGTACGTATTCAGCGAGAGAAACCCGCCGAAGCGCCCGGTGTTATGACGAAGCCGGCAACCTGCCGCACAGTTGCCACAGTGATCCTGAGCGGCATCCTTCACGGGTTGTCCGTTGCTGTCCGCAATTGCTGGCCCAGTGTACCCACAGTCTGCAGAGCGGTATTCCCACGGGCAAAGGTCGGACAGCATAATGCGGCCCGGGCACAGCAGCCCTTCGGTTTCTGTCGGCACGGCCAGAATAAATCTGGCCGTCAGTGATGTCAGTTCCGCCAGCTGCTCTATAACATAATGGCTGACCACTTCCTGCTGCGGATCGGCGTCCGGATTTCCTTGCCTGAAATTCTCTGCATCCAGAAACCGTGCACAAACCGTTCGCCGTATGACAACGCCGCCCACCAGGCTCTGGTGCGCCTCAGCCAGGCCGGTCACGATGCCATACAGGTTTGAGACAACAATCGACGGCCGCGCAGCCGGGCCCCGACCGCTCATGCCACACTCTTCCACCCTGACGGGATAAGGCCGGTAGCGACGTTTCTGCCAGATAACCGCTTTTCCGAGTTCATTCTGTTCATTGCAGAAGAAATAACGTTTACCGCCTGTTGCGGTCAGATCCGCTTCCCACAGGTCAATACGGGCAGACGGCTCTGTCCGGGTCAGTTCACTCAGCATTTGAGAAGGAATGGTGTTCATCGCTGTTACCTCAGGCGGGGACCTGTTCAAATTCACCGGTTATTTCCGTGCGCCTCGCCAGACGCACCGCCGACCAGCGTCGGCAGACAAAGGCGGCGGGATCAGGCTGGCCCGGCGGTTGCCACAGGAAGGCTCTGATACCGCTGTGCCGGGTAAGGAAATCCTCCACCGCCTGCATAGAGACGTGAGGTCCGGACAGCATAATGGCGTAGCGGCTTTGAAGAACATTCAGGCCATCTGCGCGCCGCTGCTCATACCCGTCTCCAAACCGGATTGTCTGCACGCGCGGTTCTCGCTCCGCACGCATACCCGGCCTGATCTTCCAGTTAAATGACTCCATCAGACCCGGCCTCCGCTCATCATGCCGCCGTCACGCTGCTGCTGAAGGAAGAAATCTTTCGCGCCCTGACGCCCCAGCTCATACATCATTCTGATGGCCTCCGGCCCGAGCTGCCCGTTGCGGCCGTCATTGTGAATGGTGACATTAAAGACGGGTGCGTATTTCAGGCTGGCTCCTGTCATCCGGGCCACCACACCCAGCTTACCGTCGGCACCGCGACGTAGTGGAAAGATACCTTCCGGCCCGGCCTCTCCCATGACGCCGGCACCATGGGCAAACGCAAACAGTGTAGGCGTCCTGATCACACTTCCGCTGAAGGCATGGAGGTCCCGAGAATGAAAAACACCGCCCTGCGCATGAAATGACAACGCATGTTGCTTAATCAGCCCGGCGAAAAAATCCACGCCCCTGACCAGTGTCATTTTCACCAGGATCTGGGTGAGCATGCTCAGAACGGTTCGGGTAAAGTCGTGAAAACCTGCCTTACCGTCCGTCAGCAGAGCACTCAGCTGTGTGCTTAACCCGTCAAGTGCCCTGGACGAAGCCTGTTTTATCTGGCTGTTGGCATCAAGCGCTGCATCACGGTACTCAGCCCATGCGCTTTTAGCTCCCGCCAGCCAGTCAGCCCGCAGCTTTTCTTCCGCCTGCCAGGTTTTTTGCTGTGCCTTTAACACCGCTGCAAGCATATCTGGCGCCTCTGCATAGGCGGCACCGAGTCGCGTAACGCTGGCATGCTGCTGCGCCTCCCGGGCCGACAGGCCGTGTTCAAGCGCCGCAATTTCTGCCTGCCGCGTGCGCTGCTGCTCCGTAAATTTTCCAGCCTGCACCTGAAGCTGATTTATGCGTTCCTGAAGCGCAACTTCATCCCCCAGCATGGCCAGTTTTTCCTGCTGAAGCAGGACGCTGGCTTTACCAGCAAGCAGGGATTTTTCCTCATGGGTCAGCTGGCGTTTTTGTGCGGCTTCCTCAAGAACATGAAATTTCGCCTGGGAGGCCCAGAGGTCTTTACGCTGCTGGCTGACAATACCTGCTTCGTGATGCGTCTTCAGAGCATGAAGCCGGGCCTGCAGTGCCAGCATGTCAGCCTGCGCCTTTTCACCTGCGAGAGCAGACGCGGAGGGGTGATAGGCGTCCTGCCGTTTTCGGCGGCCTGCGACAAGCGTGTCATAGCGCTGTTTTTCACGGCGCATCGCCTCCTCTTT
Source organism: Pantoea agglomerans (assembly GCF_020149765.1). Taxonomy (NCBI): domain Bacteria; kingdom Pseudomonadati; phylum Pseudomonadota; class Gammaproteobacteria; order Enterobacterales; family Erwiniaceae; genus Pantoea; species Pantoea agglomerans. The sequence goes on along the minus strand of NZ_CP083809.1, from coordinate 1,184,606 downwards.
AACCTCTCGGGATGCCCATGAATGGCGAATAACTGACAGCGCGCGCTGATGCTTTTCCTCTTCCGTTTCGTACTGTTTTTTCAGGGCCTGGTCAGCATCAAAACGGCGCTTTTTACGGATTTCCGCATCCTGGGCTGCTTTATCGCGCGCGGCCTTCAGGTCATGCTGAAACTTCTGCTCTTCCAGCCGGGAAAGCCTGTCCCTGTCCTGCTGCGTGAAAGGTATCCAGGCTTTGCCCAGGGCCTTTCCACCCGCGTTTAACTTCTCCTTCAGGGCAGCAATCTGCTCTTCCAGCGACCGTTCCCGTCCGATGCCCAGCATGGTATCCCATGCCCCCGCCGCCGTTTCCCCCAGCCATTTCCAGGTTTTTTCCAGCGTTCCCAGATGCTGTGCCACATCGTCGCTGCGAAGACGCAGGGTTTCCGCGTAACGATCCATAGCCAGCGCTGCCGCATCGGCTTCACGCCCCTGTTCAGCCAGGTGGGTGATGTTTTCCAGTTCAGTCGCCGTCAGAAAGTGCAGGGATTTATCCACCTCCCGGACGGCAGCAACGGGCGAGTCCTGAAGCCGCGCAAACTGCCGGATAGTCTCTTCGGTGGCCTGACCGGTTACCGTTTTGAGACGGGCCGCGACGTCAGCGACCTGCCGGAGGTGCTGCCCGTTAAATAAACCCGAGCCGGTGACCTCCGCCAGCACAGAAGCCGCTTCGTGCTGCGTAATACCGTTGCCCGCCAGAGAGCGGCTCATCGCCTGTAGCGCTGAGGTTGTCCGGGCGGCATAGTGGCCGGTGAGGATAAGATTCCTGTTAAAGGTCTCAGCTTCCTGGCTGCCCTGATACCAGGCTCTCCCCAGTCCCCAGACAGCAGCGGCAATACCACCCACCATCCCGGCTATGCTCAGACCGCGCAGGGTCATCAGCTTTTCTATCCATCCGGCATTATTCGCAAGCGTAATGCCGGAGCCACGAAGTGCGCCAAAATTGCCCCGCGCCATTTCGCCAAACAACACGCCAAGCTCGCGCCGCGCCGCCGCGCTCGCCAGTCCCAGAGAGTGCGTTTTCTGACGGGCCGACTCCAGCTTACGGATATAGATTTCCGCCGCATCGCCCAGCCCCAACTGTGCCGCGCGCGTTCTCAGCATCTCTTTACGTGAAAGCCGTTGTGTAGCCAGCTGTGCCTTGAGCTGGCTGAGAAAGCGGGCTTTTGCCTGCGTGGCCTGCACTTCAGCGCGCGAAACGGAGAAAACCTGCTGCGCAGTACGCCCGGCCTGCTGCCCCGCGTTTTTCAGCTGACGTTCGACCCGGCCCATTTGCTCGTGAAACCGGGTAGTTTCAGCCCCAAGGTTTACGACAAGATCAGCGATCTGCCGGGACATGGCGTTCTCCTCCCATGGACTCAGCCACGGCCATCAACATGTCATCAGTCATGAGGTCACTGGTTCCAGAGCGACTGAGCAGGCTGAAATCTTCTGCAGTCAGTCCGCATTCGCCTGTGGCGAGCGCCACCATTGTGCTGCTGAGCGCCGCAAATTCAGCATCCAGCAGGCGATGGCTGAACGGCACCGCGGCGAAATAACGCTGCCAGCCTGCGAGTTCAGAAGACGTCATCTCGCTCAGCATCCGGCGCCAGTCAGGACGGCGAAACTCATGGGCCAGAAACATGATAAATTTCAGCTCCCGTTCGTCGGCTTTACCTTCACGTCATCCTCCCTGGGGCCGGAGGGCTCGGCCGACTTTCCATCCCCGTTGAGATCGCTGAGAACCATCACCTTTTCCGCAGCCAGACACAGCGCCTTTTCGGGCCAGTCGGCCAGAACCCCCTGATAAATATCGTTAACGTCCGCCTCACGATGACAGTTCCAGAGCGCGCGAGAGACAAGCCAGGCACTGTACTCAGTATTGAGCCTGACCAGTACTGCATTCCGGGCCGCGTCAGTGGGGGCCTTATCTTTAACCACTTCTGAACTGGCAACAAAATCAAAAAACTCGGCGCGCTGCAGTGCTGTCAGTTCAGATAACTCCATTTGCTCGGGCCCGTAATGAAACACGGTTTTTTCCAGAAACATCAGAGCCCTCCTTTCTCATTGTTATTGTCAGAATGTGGTGCAGGTGCAGGTGCAGGTGCAGGTGCAGGCGACTGCGAAATTTCCTCAGCCAGAACCGGACGGCCGCTGTTCGTTACTTTGATGGTTCGCGTGATGACCTCTTTTGCCGGAATGGTCTTGCCCAGGCTGCTGACCCAGCCCCGGAACAGATCGACCGTGCCGTTCGGATAGCGGATTTTGTAATAGCGAACCTCCCCGCTGTGAAACCAGCTCAGTAAATCTTTCTGTCCCTGCTCACCGGGTTTCCAGGCAAGCGTAATACTGGCTTCACCCGCAGATTTCTCGCCCTGCGCCGTGGCTTTCCAGTCGGCATCCGGATCGTCCAGCCAGGTGTCGTCGTAACTTTCCGCACTGATTTCTCCAGGCTGCAGCTCCCGGATCTGGGCGAGTCGTGTCCAGCCGTCATCGTTCAGTGGCTTAGCGGTGGCATCGCCGCTGCCGGTGAAAATCAATAGGGTGGTACCTGCACCTTTGACTGATGCAAGAGGATTTGGTGTCGCCATAGTGGCTCCTTACATCTGATAGGTAATGAGATAAGTCAGATCGGCTGAACCCCAGCTCGCCATTTCACTGTCTCGCTGCCAGTCATAACTCTGCGGCGTGAGCGTATCGATCACGGATGAAAGTGCCGGCACATTAACGAGTGCCGGAAGGATATGGCGTTCAACCCACTCATCCAGTGCCGTATCCGGTTGGGTTGCCCGGAGGAATACCTCGATATGCAGCGTGGCCTGCCAGGCTTCCGCATCCAGATAGTTACCGCTGTATCGGGCGTCTGACAGGTAAACGGCTATGGCGGGCAGTTCTTTTTCATCAATAAAAACGGGGCGGCCATCATGAAAGGCCGCCCCGCTGATATGGGACTTAAGCGCATCCGTGAGGGTGCGCCTGATTTCAGCATGTTTTTTCATACCCTCCTCCTCAGGTACAGCCTCAGTTGCTGTCTGAGCGCGGCGGCCAGTTCGGCCTGCATATCTGTTTTCAGCAGCTGCTGGGTTTGTTTCTGATAAGTATCCGTCAGCGCTCCGGACAGCGGAATTTTTACAACCAGAACCGGATAGCGACTGCGGCCGGTCCGCTGCAGGACATGCCAGCGGCCGTTAGCCAGTTGCTGTATAAATGCATTCCGGAAAGTAAACCGCCCGATTTTCAGCACACTGCCGTGCCGGCCGGACACTGTTTTACGCCGGGACAGTTGCAGACGGGCCGTGCCCAGACTGATAGCCGGCAAATCCCCGCGGTTAACGACCAGTCGCGCGGTCGGATCAGCATGGCCGGGCGTGGCCGGGCGTAGCCGGACACGCTGCCTGATCAGCTTCTGGGGAACGCTCGTCTCCTTTGCAACCTCGCGTGTGCAGCGCGTAATGACGCGACGGGCCACACGATTCACCGCCTGCGCCAGCGCGCGGGGGACCAGCTGACGATCGAGCTCATGCAGGTTATTCAGTGCCTGTTTCAGCCCCTGCACTTTTATCCTCCTCAAGCCAGATTTGCGGCTTGCCGTTGTAAAACTGCCAGCGGGTCACCCGCCAGTGTTTCTCCTGCCATTCAACCCGATCATGGCGTTCGGGCTGATAAGCCCGGTCGAAGACAATTAACGACACGCCCTCTCCGGACAGTGGTCCCATGTCAGCCGTAAAGGCATGTTCAGCTGCGCATATCGTTCGTCCATTAATTACCACGGCCTGACCGAACCGGCGTGCGGTGACATCGTCCATCCTGTCAGTCAGACGGAAAAACGGGCTAGCCAAAAAGCTTAACGGCCACAAAGGGCGCCTTGCCTTCGGCGTTCTCCCATGCGGTCCCCAGGGGTACGGCCCCCTCTGCCTTGCTGGCTACAACCTGATGCCCCTGCTCATAAACAGGCTTGCCGGCCTGAACAGAGACATCTGTTTTTTTCGGCAAGTTGAAGACGCCTTCCGCCAGGCCAGTTCCGGCGCAACCTTTCGGGGTATCGGTTACGGCAATAACGATACGATCCCCCACATGCACCATATCGCCGCTTTTATAGTCTTCGTCCGCAATGAACGTCAGCGTCTTGCCATCCTGCACATAATTTTTTGCCATGGTTATTCTCCTTCCCGGTCCGCGTTGACCGGATTTCAGGCATAAAAAAAGCCCTTCCGGGCGTTCAGATTTATTCAGGGCGCATCAGGCGGTGCACTTCACCAGGCCGCGATAGTCAACAGGCGCAACACCAGCGTCGATGCGTACTTTGGTCGTGACACCATCAGAAGTGAATCCCTCCATCTGGTCGATAAACGGCGTATCCACACCGTTAAGGTAAGCTACCTCAATCGTGTCCGAACCTTTTGCCGCCGCGAGGTAGAACGTGTTCTGGCTGGCATCGTCCAGACGTGGTTCGGCAATCACCGTCGCGAAGTTCTGCACGGGGTTAATGATACCGGCATTGATGTCGGCGCCTTTAACAGACGTTGAGCGAATGACCTGACTGGCCGTGGACTCCATGGCGGTCGGCACCAGCACGAAAGCCGGACGGATATTGAGATGGCGTTCGCCTTCTTTCTGACGGCGCATCATCTGCCGGGCTTTATCCAGGGACGCTACATCCATTGCGGCTTTGGTCAGAAGATTTGCATGGCTGTCTGCAAACAACGCAATGTTATCCGTGCTCAGTTGCGGATTTTTCACGAGGATGGCATAGACCAGATCTGCCACCGTGGCTTTAGCCGCACGGCCAAGTTTCATGGGAACATCGGTCAGCATGCTCAGGTCATCATTGATAATGGCCTGGCGGGTGATGCTGAACAGCTCCCCGTAGGTGGCCAGGGCAATCGTTGCCTGCTTGTCTGACGTCGTGACGTATTTGTATTCCGCCCCCTCGCGGACCTGACGTAGCGAAGGAAAACCACCCAGCCCCACACGGTGCGCAATTTTGAAATCGGACAGCTGTCCCTTTTTGGTCCATTCACCGAACGTCTCAGGGGCCTGTTCCCAGCCCTGAAGAATGGATTTGTAGGACACATCCAGCATGATATTGCCAAAATCGGACGTGCTGTGCGTAAACGCCAGCCCGACGATCTGTACCGGGTTATAACTGGCCACACCGAAGCCCCGTTCGGTCAGTGACAGGCGCGCATGCTCGCGAAGCGTCATGGCGTTGTAAGGGTTATCCGGCTGGAGTGGCTCATATCCGGCCCGCGCCATGATGGCCTGCCGGATACCGTCACCGGTAAAATTACCGTTTCCGGCATAGATGTGAGGTGCGGCTGATTTGTTAGAAGGCGTGCTGTCTTTGCCCATCTGCGTCAGCAGCTTCTCACGTGCCAGCTCAAGCGTGCACGTCGGATCCGCGATGCAGGCTGCCTGCAAGGTATTGTATTTATCACCGAACATCCCAAACAGGTCAGTGAGCGCCCGTGCGCGGACACGCTGTTCTTCAATGAACTGTTCACGTAAACCCGCTTCGTTCACACCTGCCTGAGGTGGAGCAGGATCATGCGTCAGGCTGTTCTGCGGCGGCGTCAGCATATTACGAAGGTTTTCTGGCATTTTTTCGTACTCCTCGATACGTTTTGAATCTATGCGGGCCATTGCCTGAACGGCGGGAGCCAGCTGGTCAGCGAATCCCAGCGAGACACACTGGGTCCCGTCCATCCAGGTTTCTTCTTTCAGCATCCCGGCGATAACCTCATGAGCCAGCCCTGTTTTTGCGGTATAAGCCGGAATGAGCACAGCTTCGATCTTATCCAGCAGCTCAGCGAGATCACGCATGGCCGCGGCGCCCCCCCTCGCAACTGCATGAGGCTTATGGATCATCATGAAACTGTTTGCCGGCATGATGACCAGATTACCGGCCATGGCGATGACGGAAGCCATCGACGCCGCCACGCCGTCGACATGAACCGTAATGCCAGCAGGATGAGATTTGAGTGCGTTGAATATGGCGATCCCGTCAAAAATGCATCCGCCTGGCGAGTTAATATGAAGAGTGATGTGTTTGATCTCGCCGAGTGCTTTGAGATCACTGATAAACTGTTTTGCCGTCACGCCCTGAAAACCGATTTCGTCATAGATATAAATTTCTGCCTCAGCCTCGCCCCGTGCGGCCATCCGGAACCAGGATTCAGTCTTCCTCGCCTGTGTCGCCTGACGCTGGCTGATCTGCTTTATTTTCTCGGTCACTGCTGACTCCTTTGTCGTTTGCCGGGTCAGTGTCGAACACCAGCCCCTCTTTCTGGTTTTCATCGACTTCCGCTTTGCGGCGACGTTTAACCTCATCAGGGTTGCGCCCGCACGCCCGAGCCCAGTCGGATTCGGTTGCCGCCCCACCCCGTATCTGAATTTTCCAGGCTGTCGCCTCTTTCACAGGGTCGATCCAGGGCATACCGGGTCCCGAGTAAATAGCGTCATACAGTGTGGAAAGTTCGATATCGGCGGGTGGCTTAATCACACCCGCCGCAAGCGCCTGCTTCAGCCATGCGCGATAAACCGGCCGGGTGACAGCAGCAATAAAACAGTCCTGCAGAATGAGATATCCGTCCGTAGACTCCACCAGCTCCTGTCGCTGCGCGCTGTATGTGCCGTTGTAATTGCGGGCTGTGCTCGAAAAGCTCAGACGTGTACCGGCAGCCACGGCACGCAGCTGCCCGTTCCGGAATGATTCAAGATTGGTGTTGGGCCGGTCTGACTTGATCATGCCAATCTCTTCACCCTGGCGAAGATCGTCATACAGCATGCCCGGCTGAATAGTCAGTTCACGCTCACTGTTGCCACTCAGGCTTTCTGAATAGTCCTGCCCGTCACCTTTTTTGATGTACATCCCCAGCGCAGCGGCGATGCGCGCGGCGACCATTTCGCTTTCTTCATAATCTTTCAGTGCGCTCAGACGGATCATCACACCGGACAAGATGGTAATGCCCCTCACCTGGTGCAGACGCCGCGCAAATTTAAGATGCAGCATGGCGTCAGAAGGAACCTCTTTGGTATCAGAGAGCAAACCGCTGACGGGGAGATTTTTATAGACCTGATACTTAAGCGGTTTACCCCACTCGTTCAGCCAGACGCCCTGGATGAGCCCGGCGGCAGGATCGGAGTTCATGGTCACGAAATCTGGCTCAAGTGCTTCAAGCCAGAAAGGTACGCCGCTATCTGCCCTGAGCCCGGCACCATGGCCGCTCACCAGCTGAGCAAAAACCTCTCCGTCTCTGAGCCAGGTGCGCAGCATCAGACGCTCCAGTACTGGCCGGGAAAACTCGCCAGTGACATCAGGCCGCAGTGACCATTCACCCCATTTTTTGCGTATGGTTTTCACCAGCTCGGTGGCCACACGGCCGTCTTTCAGCAGCGGATGCGGGTCAACGATGATGCCTTTTGCGCCGATAACGCGCTCTTCCAGCTTGTCCAGTATGCCAATCACCAGGTCATGATTCGCATCCAGCGCCCTGGCCTGCTGACGAAGGGAAACGGCCCCGGCCTGACTGAGCTGGTTGGCTGAGCGTGTTTCGCGTCTGGCCTTATGTGTGCGGGTGGGAAGCGCGGCTTCGTAGGCGCGGATCTGCATGCGGGCACGTAGCCTGGCAGCCTTCCACGAAGGCGAAAAAACACCGATTGCATTATCCAGGAATGACATCAAAACCTCGCTAAACGATATCCCGTCTGACCACAGCGTTTTTTAAGGTATCCGGCCAGGCGGCGCTCCCACTCCTGCCGTCCCTTTCGAATGTCTGCCAGATTCTCCATCGTCATGGACTGCCCGTTCAGCATGATGGTTTTGCCACTCAGTACGGCAACCTCTGCCTCGGTGTAATAGCGGATCATGGTTTCCACATCGCTCTGGTTCATATCCAGCCTCCGTTTGTAATCCAGGGATTGTTGGTCATGTCGGGAATCGGGCCTGATGAGGATTTGCGGACTTTCAGTGGCGGAGACGCACTTTCCAGTGTGTTGTCTGTATCAATGTCTTCAAGCCAGGTGTCCCGACGAGCCCATGAAGGTGCATCAGGCCATTTGATTTTTTCATAGCCATGCAGAATGACCAGCGCATCGGCATAGACAAGCAGATCAAACCCTTCATTGGCTCCCCGCCCCGGTTTACGCCACCGGCCTTCTGGCGAACGCTCTTCATAGGTGAGCTCGTCATAAAACCAGCTCCCGATCCAGGCCGGAAAATGAACGTAATTGGGCCCCGGAGCTTCACGCCACAGCGCGTTGTTCACCCGGTCCTTGAGCGCATCGGTCTGGAGCAGATAAAGCGGAACATCCCCTGCGGCCTTTGCCCGGCGTGCTGAGCGTCCGGTATTGTCAGGCCATGTCCGGGTAATCAGCTTTTCACGCTTATGGCTGTCGCCCTTGAAAAGATAAACACGCTTTCCTTCCCCCTCCCGACGGCATTTTCGCCAGAAGCGATAGGCGTTGTCGGTCACACCGTCCTCACCTCCGGAATCCACAGCCATCGCCATAAGCGACATTCGCTTTGACGGATCGCTGGCCAGCGCCCAGGTTTTATACAGCACGTCCGAGAGAAGCAGATCCCAGTCCTCAGGGTAACTGCCGGGATCGAGAGGACGGCTTTCGCCAAGGTCATCGCTGCGTAACGAATGACGGATGTTGTACCGGTCAACAACCCATCGCTCTCCCATCGAACCGTATCCGGTTATCTGCACCACGAAACGGCGATGCCGGCCGCCCTGTACATCAACGGTCGCAACAAGAAACCTCACCCCGTCTGCAACCGTTCGCTCGGGAATATCCTCTGCCCGGCTCTCCAGATGTTCACCCTTGCGTTGTTCAAAAGCGGTCTTGGGAAAATAAGGCCTGCCGAAATCCGTATTGAAGACGGCTTTAAGGGTCTCTTCACTGCCTGTTGCCTGATACTCCTGTTCGGCAGTGAGATATTTATAAATCAGCTGGGTCCATGTCTGATATGCCGCCGCCGGCCCCTCCATCCAGAAAGAGGCAATCCGGGACTGGCGTGCCTTCCCGCTGAGTTGCCCCTCACAATTAATGCTCTGCCCGTCACGTAGCCAGACGCCACGGCCATTCAGGACACGCTTCATATCGGGTTCAATCAGTTCAGAGCAGGCCGGACACTGCAGACGTGCAGCCTCACTGGCCACTACCGGCTCGGTATAGCCACGATAGCCTGTCATACTGGCTATTTCCGGCTGAAAATATTCCCCACAATGCGGGCACGGCCAGTACCACCGGCGGCGATCGCCCCGGTTATATAACGAGAGGATCCCTGTAGCTGGCGGAGCTTCATGTGGCGTCGAAGCCTTCCATTTTGTATCGCAAATATCCCGGCCCGGGGAGCTCTCCACCAGCGTCATGCCAGCTGACATAAAGGTGGTGGTGCGTTTGGACGCCAGGGAAAAACCATCCCCCTCCCCGTCTATATCATCGGGCCAGCGGTCATAGTCAGTGAGTGCAACATATCGATAATCAGATGAGGACATGATATTGACGGATGGCCAGCCAATTTTGAGGTAGTTGCCGGCGCGAAAAGTCCGGTCGTGCACATTATTATCGCTGGCGCGCGGGCTGAGACGGCTGTGAAGCTCAGGGCTGCAGCGAAAAGTGCGTTCAAGGCGTTTCTTTGAATGTTCGCGCGCCTTTTCTTCTGTCATCTGTATCAGCAGAAAATCTGCCGGATCGCAGACCACAGAATAGGTTATCCAGCCATCAATCAGCCCCAGCGTTTTACCCGTCCGCGCGGGGCCGACAAAAACCACCGCGTCATAATTGCGTGACGTCAGGCAGTTCATGGGTTCAACAATATAGGGCGTCAGCGTCGCATCCCAGGGGAGTGAACTGCCGCCCCCCAAAGGCACGCGCATGTAGCGTTTAACCGCATCAGCTACTGGCATTCTGTGGGGAGCCTTAAAGAGTTCGGAGATGTCTCGACGTATCTCAGCAGCTGAGGCGTATGTCATGACCCACGCTCCTCGACGATATCTGCACTACGGATCTCTGCAGCCAGCGCTTCTCGAATTTCATCAACAATGCTTTGTGCTTCTGAAATCTGATGGGGAGACCACCCACGATCGCGCTCCAGCCTGTCAGGCCATGTATCCAGTACCTGTAAAACAGACTTCGCCATCATGGCCATCTCGCGATGTACTTCATTAGCAGGAACGAGCTGGCTGAGCGCAGCTTCAAGCTTTACGCGCTCATTCTCAGACTGAAACCAGTCCTTCCGGGATTTAGGATCCATGCGGGAGGGATCATGAAGTGTTTCAGGTGTGGCGGCTTCGTCAGGGGCAAAGAGAACAGGACCGATGTCCTTAAGGGCATAGACCGGATTTCCACGAATGTTTCCGGCGGATGCAACCTGAGCGTTCATGATTTTCTTTCTGACCGTCTTACGATCTATGCCGAAAGCTTCAGCAATTTTCGCAATACTCCAGTTATAGGCATCCCCGATTCTGCTGATGTCTGACATTCCTCACCTCAACACACCAGCTCATTTACGGATTTCCTTTTTAATATCATGTAATTAACCGCTACCCACCTGTCCCTGTTTTTGGCGAAATGGACACCTCAGAAGCCGATTTAACTCATAGATTCAATTAGTTACGACACGTGGTGGTGTCCCTATGAAAATCGCAAAACTAGCCGTTTTCTGCGGGGCCGCCGCCTCGTGGACAGGGTACCCCTCCGGGAGGACCCGCAGGTTCAGGGCGTGCTGGGGCAATTTTTTTTTACTGGTCTGGCTTTTAACAGCCCAGGTCTTCGCCACGCTCAGGCACTCATCGAACATCTTATTCTTTCCACCGCCCGAGCCTGTGCGACGGTAAAACTTCAGCGCCTCACGCGCGCCGATATTCGCGACGTCAGTGGCGAAGCCCTGACGGGTGAGTTCAGAAATGATGTTTTTCTCCAGAAACTGAGCTGGCGTCAGATTCATGATGTTTCCTCCAGAGAAAACTCGCCCAGATCCGGAATGGCCATCTGTGTAAGGCTGAGTGCCAGACGCGTCGCTTCTTTCACACGTTTGATATCGCGCTTACGCTGGGCCATGAGTCCGCTGCCGCGCTGCCCCCGTAAGGCAAAGGATTTCTGGTCAAAGCCTGCAATGGCATCGTGAAGTTTCTGACCTGTAAGGCTGGCCAGTTCGTTGACCGGGAGCTGACCGAGTTCGATACCCGACTCTTTTTCTGCCAGGTTCAGCAGCCAGATACGCAAATCCTTAGCGACTTTCGTTCTGGAGAGCATCCCGATGAGGTGAGAGCCACGGACAGAAAATGCCCTTACCTTGATGTAATGTATCTCATTGTTATTACTACAAGTCCTCACTTTGAGGATACAGGTCATGCTCTCCGTGAATTCATCTTTGTGGCGGTTATAAATATTTGAAATCTTTTTGCTGTCCGCGTAATCCAGCAACTCAGCAAGCTGCTCGCCTGTAAACCAGATTTTCCCGTCACCGTTGTCAAATGGCACGACACTGTGATTGTTAAATATCAGTTCATTCATTTCGGACACCTACAGAAAAGTGAGCCTGTCGCACAGAGAAACCGCCCCAGAGAGGTCCGTACCTATACGGTTTCTCTCAGGCTCACTTTTCTGTAGGCTCTGGGTTAATAGCTGCGCGTACGAGGCGCATGGATTTATTGATGACGAAAAAAAGGCCCGCTAATGCGAGGCCCGTTATTTCAGACACTGCTCTCTGATGTACTGCTGCAAACCGGCTATTTGCTTTCTGGCGAGCTCGATTCGACGTCTGAGAGTGAAATAATCCCGTTCAGCGGACTTAGCAGATCGGGTGCGGGCTGCATCATCCACGCCGCTGGCGCCGGGGGCTTTACCCTCTGGCATGGCTGAACGGCGGGTTTTGAGGTACAGCCGCTTGTGACCAGCAATAACGTCATGGTGAAGCTGATTAATAGTCGCCTGAGCATCGGCTAGCTCCTTTGTGTATTTCGCATCGAGCGCGGCAACCTCACGCTGTCGCCTCTGCATTTCGCTGATAGTGGCGTCCTGCTGCTTCGCCAGCTGTTGCGTCTGATGTACTGCCGCGCGCCATTCTGTGGCTTTGTCGTGATAATGGCTGGCGAGCAGTCCGGCTCCCAGCGAAACCAGACAGAGGCACAGCAGCACATACCGCATCATTTCACACCCTTCAGGCAAAGCTGCCTTTCTTCCTCGCGACGTGTCACCAACCCGGGCAGCTCTTTGCCTCCACCGAAAACCCACCGGGGAAATTCATTGCATCCGTCCACCAGCTGCCCATGGCGGAAATAGCGGAACATCGTTGATTTCTGCATTTTTGGACAGCCGACATTGAATGCAATCGAGACCGCAGCGGAAAATGTGTTATCCGGCAGTCGAATGCCGGCGGCGTAGCGATTGACGCATGCCTCGGCGTCCAGGATATTTTGTTGCCAGTCTGCAGCTATCTGCTCGTCAGTTTTGCGTCTGCCTGGCTGAGTACTGTGCGTGTTACCTATGCCATCGGTAATGATGCCCGCGGGACATATATACGGCTCACGCCGGCACCCTTCTGCATTACCAATGAGTTCCAGCCCGCGCTGGTTAGTGCGCACCTGGCCGCCCGAAAGCACGATTGCAACGATGACACCAACAGTACATACCGCGCCTGCTGCGCCGGCTTTTCTGTTAATTGTTGGCATCTGTCTTCCTCCCGCCTTCAGTTGCTTTAGCCACGACTTCAGCAGCGGTTGGGCGCTCGCTTTCCGGCTTAGCGATAACGCTGTCCAGATAGGCTCTGAGCATCTCTGTTCGCTTGCGCTCTTCCTCCAGCAGCTGTCGCCTTTCGTGTCGCGAGGCGTAATAGGTTTTGATTGTGAAGAACGCCGAGATCGCTGCGCCGATGCAAAAAACGCAGTCGTAAAGCGTCAGCGTTGAGAAGAACGCCAGACACGCAGACCACCAGTACGGCATTTGATGAGATGTAGAATCCATACGATGCATGCTCTGCCCTCACTGGTGTGGGCAACGACAGGGTTTGAAGAAAAAAGCCGCGCGTCGGCGTGCGCAGGGTGCGCGGTGGGAACCAGCGGCGACTTTGGGTATAAAAAAAGCCCGCCTTAAAGGCGGGCCTCCTGAAATTAAATGTCCGGGCACATTTTTTACTGTATAAAGCATACCCGTCATTTCACGTACGTAAATACCTTTATTCTACAGGACAGACACTCGCAAAACGCTGGACATGCCGGTCCATTTCAAGCGGAACATTGAGCATTATCAGCATTCCTTCAATCAGCCCTTCTGCTTTCTGTAACCTTTTCCCTATATGTCCGTCAGAGCAGCCATGTTTCTTTGCCAGGCACATAAATGTATAACCCAGCACATAATAATCAATCAGGAGGTCATGCATATCACGGTTATTTTTACAGAGTCTGGCAATGCATGTGCTGATAATAAGTGCATCGTTATCACTGCACTGAGGGCGTGATAAAACCTTATCGGGGATTAAGCGACCGAAGCCTGCTGCAGTATGATACCAGGTCATCGTTTCGTGATGATTAGCAGCCCACGCGCCCCAGCGCTCAAGTACCTGTTGTATATCGCGCATTAATTCCTCCGGGCACCTAAATGGTTAAAAAAGGAACTACCCCGTATCACAACGTTATATAATTTTTTAATGAACCACGCTTGTGATGTTTATTATCTCATACATTTCATATAAGCAAAGACTTCTCTGGCAGCAGGGTTATCGACACGAGACATTTCTTTTGCGAAATATTATCAATGCGGATAGGCGTGTATTAATCCTTTTATCAGAAAGCATACATGCAGCGCATTGAATTCGCTTTTTCTTGAGGAGTGTTTTTAACTGTTCCTCCGGCGTAAGCCATTTAATCAGAGTTTTCATCCTGATATTCCACATTGCGCGTCAGCGAAAGATACACATGGCTTATGCTCAGGCTTTCGGTACAGCGTCGTTTGCACTAGATACTGTTTGTTATGCTTATACAGTTACTGGCAAAGAGTATTTTCTTAATATCAGCAGACAACTACCGTCGCTTATGCTGCGCGACCTGGTTGCCTCCTTTTTCGATGGCTTCGTTCAGTGCCTCACCGGCTCGCTGCAAAAGCCTGGACGCATCGTCACCACTGCCGGTTCCGGTGAGCGAAGCATAACCCACACTAAGACTCATCACACTTTCAGGCATCTTTCCAGCTGGGATGGAAAACTTACGCAAGCGTACAGCCTGCAGGAACTGGCTTCCCACCTCCAGCGCCATTTCTGGCAGCGTATCAGGCATAAGAATGGCGAACTTTTCCTCATCAAATCTCGCCGGCATATCTGTCCCCAACAAAGACATTTCCCGAAGCACGGCTCCGGTTGCCTGCAGTAAGCTCTGAGCAGCTTCCTGCCCCTCTCTTTTCTCGTAATCCCTGAACCAGTCAATTTGCGCAAGGAGCAAGGAGATCGGCTTGCCGGTTCTGGCTGAGCGCTTCAAACTGTCTTTCAGAAACACATCGAACTGCCGGCGATTTGCCAGTCCGGTCAGGCCGTCAACCAGCGCAAGAGATTGCAGGGTCTGATTTATCGATGTCAGGCGATCCCGCGTCCGTGTCAGTTCCTTCTGATTACGAATATGCGTGCCTGCCTGACGTAACACCATTATCCCCATAAACAGAATAACGACCAGCAGCATCCCATTCACAATCACACCAGGCAGCTGTTCCTTCAGCCATTGTGCCCGGGCAGCCGCTTTGTCATACCCAGAAATGACCACCAGCGGAAATCGCTTCAGGCGGGCATAGCCATGAATGCGTTCAACTCCATCCAGCTCAGAATGCCAGATGTTGCTACCGCTTTTTGATTCAGCCGAGTGTGCAGTAAATACCGGGCTGCTGATGACGCTTTTGTTGATAAAAGCATCAGGGTACGGACGGGCGTAAAGAACTGTACTGTCCGCCAGGGTCAGAGCCAGAATATCCCGGGCACCCAGTTCAAAATAGCTATAGAACTGCCGGAAGTAATCTACCCGAACAGTGGCAAGCACAACGCCCGCAAAGTTGCCTGTGCTGTCATCCATACGTGCTGAGACGGGGATGATTAAGTCACCTGTAGAGCGACTGCGGAGCACTTTTCCGATATGTATCGCATTGTCGGGATGGCTTCTGTGCCACTGAAAATATTCCCGATCGGAGTTGTCAGGATTCTCTGGCACCTTTTCTCCGGCTGTCGCTATCCAGTGGCCCGCCGCATTATAAATAAATAAACCGTGCAGCTGAGCCAGCCTTTCATGATGTATCTGCAGAAAGCGGTGCATGGAAGGCGAGCGGATATCCGGCATGCCATGCTCCCGGACTTCCCGCAGAATATCTCTGAGAGTAAACTCTACCTGCAGAAAAGTATCTTCTGCCTGCCTTGCCTGTGAAACAGACAGATTCATCGCTTCATCAGCCATTTCCCTGACGCGCTTATGCCAGTTACTGTACAGAGCCCAGGTATTGCTGCCCGACACAGTAAAAAGCAGCAACAGCAAAAAAATGCTGATGCTTCGTCCCAGAGGACTATGGAGGGATAACGCTTCCCGGATATCTTTGACTATCATTTTGCCCCCTGATGGCTCAGCTTTCTGGCAGCTACTGTGGCTCTGTTTTTTCAGATAACCGGATTGTGAACTAAGCCACCCTTTAATTTAAGTTTACTTAAATTAAATAAGCAAGGATTTCGGCCTGAGCCAGTACAGAAGTTGAAATGTTCAGAATGAAAGGCATGCCAGAGAACTGCATCACTACAGGTAAGCGCCATAGAGGGCATGTGCAAGATTGCGAACCTGAATACCAGCACGTAAGCGCAAGAATCTGACATACTGGCAACCTGATGACAGAGGCTGATTCTGCTCCGAATGCCTCAGTCACCTCTGGTATATTTTTTAGCGTTCTTCATCTCACTATCAGATCCGCTGACCTCTGGATAATGAAGTCTTGTTGCTAAAAAGCTGAAATAACAGAATGTGATGCCAGAAGTTGCCCGACACTGTCAGGACAGGATCACGTTGTTCTTGCGCTCCTTTCTTAGCAGTATGGTTAATCCCGGTTTCTCGTCCGAACCTGTCTCTTTCTGACATGGGAATGCCTGTACCGGTAGTGTCTGTAGTACTACTCATGAGCTGATAACTCTGATTTTATCGCCTGCTTCTTAAAGCCAAAAAATACCCCACCGTTATTGTCACCACCAGGACTTGTCTTAAATGTACATTTTTCACTCAGACACATACTAAAATTAAGTTATCTTAAATAATTGTTATCAGGTGTGGTTATGGCCAGTTATACGATCCGTATTGAGTTGAAAGCGCAGTCTGAAAAAAAACGTACCAGGCTTATGTGCACAATGCTGGAAAATGGCTTTTCACGAAGCGTGGTCTGTAGCAAGGGATTAACCTATGCCTTACCAACAGATGAATTTGTTTATGTCGGTCCTGAAAATGTTACCGTTTTGATGGAGCGTATAACTGACCTGTTAGGCAGCTTCAGTGAAGAGCCGACCATTCTCATTACCCGTTCAGCAGAACGGGGCTGGTCAGGGCTACGTGTGATTAACCTTGAATAAAGCCCCCTTAACCAGCAGCTCTTCGCTCTTTTAAGTTAAAAATCAAAGATAGCTTAAATACTCTCCCTTTAACTTTTAAAGTAAAATCTTTATAAATAAACGGACCGGTTAATATTAAGGAAATTCTCAATTACTCAGCTATCAGGCCCGCTGAAAGGCATAATTGTTTCCTGATGCTTATATTATAAATATTGCCGTATCGTTAATCTGTGAACGGCGGAATTTTTATTTTCACATAATGTGGGGTAAACATGAGTGAGCGTCGTGGTGGTAAGGGTAATTTTGCCGAAAATCCTGAGCGGGCAGCTGAGGCGGGCTGGAAAGGCGGACAAGCCAGCGGTGGTAACTTTCGTAAAAATCCTGAAAGGGCAATAGAAGCAGGCAGAAAGGGTGGCAAAATCAGCCGAAGAGGCAAAGCCTGAACCAATCAATACGGGCTCTTTTCTGTGACCGATATGTATACACCACTCTGAATTTACGGTTTTGAGGGTTTTTATTCAGGGGTTGTCTGAACGGGTCTGCAAGTCATGATGCTTCATCCAGCGATGATGGGTTATGACCGACTCTGGCTATTTGCAGCGGGAAAAGAAAACCATCTTCTTCTCGTACAGTCACATTTGTGAAGCGCGTGGCTACAGTCAGCTTGAGAGTAAACAGTTTGACCGGCAGTTTTTAAAACTGAAAACAGATGATTACGGTAAGGTAATTATTCCCGCCCTTGAAGGAAGAAAAGGTTGGTTCAGATTTAAGGAAAATATGCTGAGAGAGTATGTCAGGATGATGGCTGAACTCAATGTTGTGGAGCTGGACTGCGATCGCCGTTTTACCGCAAATGAGTCTTCAGCGCAGGCAGTCTCATACCGTTCGGGATCTACAGGCCACTCACGCCTGTTGAGAACAAAATATACCGGCGTGAGCAGAGGCAGTTAAAAAGTAAATAGTGACGTTTGCTGAAGTCCGACAAGATCTCAAAACAGCCATCTGATTGCGTACTAGATCATCAGAATGGCTTTCAATTTTTGCTTCTTAATTTCACTGGCAGTCATGGCACTTTGAGCGTTTGCGGATTAATCCTTGACTGTCATCTAGCTGCGAGACAATTTCTCTTATAGACAACAAGCCAGCACCTCCATCTTAAACCAGATGGATGTCATCCCTGATTGATGTTACCATACGTGCTTCCATAATAACCGAGCTATAAGGGGGGTTGCTTTAATCAGCCCTAATATTCTCAGTGAGTCCATCACGACATTCCATAAGAATTCTACGCCACTCAACTTTGTCATATGGTAAGAATTTACGATACTTGTAACTCTCATTTTCAATAGTCGATAAGGTAATAGGCTCTTTTTTTAAGTGTTCATAAGTAGCAACAAGAGTTAAAGCAAACCCTTCATTAGTCAAATTTGATCGATGAAAGCTTGACGAATTTATACCATAATATTCACCACTAGCTGTTATTTCTTCACTTGATGTACTAACGTCATAAAAATAATTATCACTTGGGATTAGATACGAGTATCCCTCACCATACTTAACAGTATAAGCATAGTGTGTAAACTTTTTACTAGTTGCTTCCGAAACTACAAAAACTTCATTTTTAATCTTCCCAGATATAACGTAAATTTTAAGAGAAAATAGATGATCATGAATTTTTTCGAGCTGCTCATCAGCATGCTTTAATTTATCTGACCAAAAATGTAGCCTTAAAGATCCGCTCCCAAAATCAAGAAGCTTGCAATGAATAAATCCTAAAGCATGCCAGTTTGGCTCAAAGCATTCATAGTTTTCTATGATAAAATCAAGTATATTCTTAGGGCTCAACTCTTTTTCACCCAATAGTTTATCATAGACTTCTTTCAGAAAATCATACATAAGGATTATCATTCTCCCGACATATTTTTGCAATTTTCTCAAGCATATTGCTATCTAAAGAAGCATGGTGAATATTAAGTTCACTCAATACGCTCTTCACTTCTAAGGCATTTATATCACTAATTCTAAAATTTGCCTCTTTAATTTTAGTTAACGGACTAGACTGATTCAAAGAGAGAATAACTTCGTCTTTATAAGAATTGTAGAAATAAGACCCCTTATGACAAATTATTGCTGGCGCATTCCTATCTTCTTTTGTGATCACAGCATATTTATCTGACAAATCAATTCTGAACGATGAATAATGAGGGCACAAGGAAATACTTATTCTTAGCAGTGGTTCTTGCACTTGAGTAACAACTGTTGAAACTATGGTAGCAAACAGCTCTGCTTGTACCATAGATAAATCCCATTTATTTTTTTCTAATTGTTGAGAAGCCATGCCACTTCTGTAGATAGCATGTTTTTTACATACATCATCGTTAGTGGGGTCAAGAATAACAACCAATATTTCTCTTGATTGACTTTTCTCACGAGCTGCACGTGCTAACTCTGGTAACGTTTTGGTTCTAAAGTAACGACCGCACCCTCCTTTATAGTACCAAATTTCGGATGATGAAAATGCGCTCTGAAACATATCTTTTAGAGCAGATTGCGCCTCTATTTCTATTTTCGAATTGTTCAGTGACTCCGGCAGAACCCAATAGAGGAATGAACCTACTATTGTTGTCACTATTAGTGACGTTACTACTCCATTAAGCAATAAAGCCAAAAAACTGCCAAAAGTTGAAGTTGTTTCAGGAAATTTAATAGGTAGTAAAAAAAACCTTATTAATAAGATTAAAACGGCACCAATTACTACAGCGCTATAGAAAAAATTTCTAGTATGTCGCTTGCTAAGAATTTCATTCATTTTATTATTAATTCCATGTTCAGAATATCCATAACATTCTCATTAATTTCTTCAGGATGTTTCATAATTAAACCGTTGCAACATTCGATTTTTTGCCATCTTTTACCATAATCTATAGCCAGATATGCCTCATACACTTTTTGGAGATAACCATGGGCTTTTTCATGTATATCTTCAGAAGAATCAGTATAATTCCTTTTCTGTTTTTTTAACACTAATTCTCTAGAAACCTCAATGGGCACGTCCAGAAAGAATGTAATATCCGGAGAAGGCATTTTATTAAAACCATACTCAAGTTCTTCAATCCATTTTATGAATTCTTTTTTTTCGCCACCAGGAAGTTTCGATGCTTGATGAGCAATATTTGAATCTATATATCGATCACAAATAACAATTTTATCATCTTCCAAGCTGCTTAATATGCTATCTCGCATTTCATAGCGATCCATTGCATAAAGTATTGAAGCAAGTTTAGGATGAACTTCATCTATACCGCCAAATTCCCCTCGTAAAAAAGCGCCTATTTCTTTTCCAAAAAAAGTTTTGTCATAGCAAGGGAAGCTAAAAAGTATTGAATCTACTCCTATTTTTTTTAATTTTTCGTGCAGAAGTGTGGATTGCGTTCCTTTACCGCTCCCATCAATACCTTCGAAACTTATTAACTTACCCTTCATTTTACCAATTCCTTAATACATTATTATAAAATTCACTATCAACATCAATTTCTTTCAAAATATTTTCTACACGTTCTTTTCTCATTGCTGGAGACCAAAAAACAGCATCACGTAAATCTTGCTCAAGGGCATAGGCAACTAAATAAGTTTTATCAATAATTTTTTTAAAATCACCACAATATGATTTTTTTCTCATATCGACTTTCAAAACCTCCTTAAGAGTATTTAATTCATACCCCGCCATGAAAATAACACTATTACTTTGTTCATACGCCTTAACATATGGAAAACCATTAGCCCTTAATAAAGGAGGAATAGTTTCAATATTAAATTCATTAGAAGAAATATAATCCTCAAGCGTTAGAAATTTCCTTCGTTCAAAAATATCAATCAGCAAACTCTTTCCATCAGACATATGCCCCTCGGTCTTCTTTACACCGTTAAGGATCTTCAGAACCTCATGTCCAGAACTTTCGATCATGTTCAAAAGAACCAATGATGAACCTGTAGGTTTGCGGTCACCTCTTTCCCAATGACGAAAGGTATTGAGATTTAGACCAAAATGTTCGCAAAACTCTTCTTGGGTTAGTCCTGTTTTCATCCTCATACTTTTAATGTGTTCAGCAGTCATTTCTTTTATGAACTCTTCACTCATACAATACCTCCATTCATTAGTGCCCATTGTAATCCAATGGATTATTGTTTGCAAAAGCTGGGTATGCATTTTGTAGAAGGATTACCTTTAAAAGCGTCATTCCATTCATCCTCTTTTTGAACACATCAAAAATGCTAAGCTAACGCATAATAATGATTTTAAGAAAATTTATTAATTAAATTCAACGGCTTAAATATGTAGCCGATAGTCCCCCTTTCTCCTATGGTGGAAATTTTGAACTGTATCTTGCTACTGCAGGCCTCTCACAGAATCTTATAGCCTGTATCTGATATGATGTTAACATCACTTTGTACCGTCCCTGCCCTCAAACCTTTCGCTCCACCATCAGCCGCTGAGCCAGTTTAAAGGCCAACTGTACATGTCAGAACCGATTCCCCTCTGATCGTCAAAGTGCGCGACATTCAGTAATCTGAACAGGCTCAAGGCTGCTTTTATCGGATTCGACGTCAACAATCGTGTCGTGCACTTCGCGTGCCAGCATGCTGATCGCAAGTAGCCAGTCCTGATATTCCTCTGAGGGCATTACCGGCTTTTTGGCAAGACTGATAACCGCCAGCATTATCTGGCGGGCCTGCTCTTAGTGCGACTGCTCCGAGATGAGCTATGTCACTTTCGCCATCCGGAACTTCTTTCGATTTGATAAGCGTCTTCATGCGCGCCACGTGAACTAGCGCTCTTTCGGTGCTGGTTGGCACATATAGCTTCTCACCCTGAGGGCGAGGTGGCGGAATCTGCTCGCCAAACTAAATGCGCATGGCCATTCTCTGCAGTTCTCTGCGACACTTCAGACGCAGCTCCTGCTCAGAAAGCCCTTGCGCGCGCATCGTGCTGTACAGGCTCGTGACCATCCAGTAATCCGCGTTAGTCTTCCAGGGATATTTTTCAGGAGTTTTATACAGGCCCCGTCGGGCGCAGTATTTCATTACCATGTCGTAGAGCTCGTCTTCATCCGGCAAGCCGACAGCACTTTAATCGTCTCGTTTTCACCACTGGATAAACTCATCCGGTGAGGGCCAGAACGGCGAACCGCTGGTGCGCGCTCATTTCATTGCAGCCGGAAGTCACCGTTTCGAACCGATCGCATTGGCCACTTACGTTTGGCTAGCTCCCGTCTTCCAACCTTTCAAAAGAATTTGAAGCTAAAAGTTAATGATCCGGCTCCACCGTAGAACGACTTCAGTCGTCATGTAAGAAACCGCTTACAATGTCGGTGCCCGCCTTCGTGAACCAGCGTTCTTTAAGCCGTGCAGAGAGAGAGAAGTTCCCCCTCGCCTGTAAGGCAATCCTTAACGATGAAATGCCCGACCATTAAAACTAATGGTGTGCCAGCCTTCACATAACCTGAGCGACACAAGTGTCATGCTGTCACGATATGAGGGAGGTCATCATGATAAAAAAGCCATAGCCTATGTAAGATTTTCAAATGCTTCCCAGCAGTACGGTGACTCCCTGCGTCGTCAGAACGCGCTCATTTCTGAGTGGTTGTCCCAGCATCCGGATTATGAGCTCGATGACACAACCTACCAGGATCTGGGGCTCAGTGCTTACAGCGGTATGAACGCTACCCGCGGCGCGCTTTACGATTTCCTGGACGCAGTAGAGCACGGGTACATTGCTGCAGGAACCGTTCTTCTGGTAGAGAGCCTGGACAGGCTTTCACGTGAAAAAATCAGCGATGCCACCGAACGGCTGAGGAGCATCCTGCGGTCCGGCGTCGAAGTAGTCACGCTGTGTGATCATACTCACTACTGCATCGATTCGCTTGATGACCCTTATATCCTCATTAAAGCTATCCTCATCGCACAACGAGCGAATGAAGAGAGCGAGACGAAGTCACGACGCATGCGTGCGGCCTGGCAGAAAAAACGGGAAGATGCGGCGGCAACCGGAAAGCTCATTACGCGCAGCTGCCCGCGCTGGCTGACTGTTTCGCCTGACGGTGAGAAGTTTGAGCTGATTGAAGAACATGCCAGAACCATTAATGTGATATTCAGGCTCAGACTTAAAGGCTCCTCACTGAATGGCATCACGAAAACGCTCAATGAACGCGGCGTTCCAACCTTGACGGGGGAAATTGGGCGATGGAATCCCAGCACCATTGAAAGTCTGCTTGGCAACAAGGCCCTGACAGGCACGTTTACTCCGTCTTATCAGACGATGGCAAAAGGAGTAAGCGAAATCAGCGGGTATTTTCCTCAGGTGGTTCCGGACAAACTGTTCCACGACGTGCAGAGCGTCCGTCTCGCCCGATTCGGTAACCCTGGCGTCAGCGACAATCCTTATCTCATTAATATTTTCAGATCCCTGATGTACTGCGGAACGTGCGGGCATTCCATCATTTTGACCAGCGTCGACAAAAAGGGCCGGGGCTATTACGCCTGTCCAATGAGGCGGCTGAAGCGCTGCAACGAGCCGGCCATACGCCGCGATCACGTTGATGCTGCGCTGGTGGACGTCCTGCTGTGCAGCATGGATATGCTGCAGGCAAACGGAACCGTAGTGGGCACCGCCAGTCGGCTAGAAAGCCGGCTGGTCGAACTCAATATGAGCATCAACCGGCTTATCGCCGCGCTTCAGATTGCGCCGGACGTTCCTGAGCTGGCCATGAAGGTGCGGGAACTGAGCAAAGAGCTACGGGCGGGTGAACTGAAGCTTCGCGCCCTCAGAAGCAGAGGTGTAGCAGGTTCCAGAGAGTGGATTGCCGCACTGAACCTGGCCGACAGGCGCAACCGTGAACGATGCCGCGACTACGCTGCCCGACATATAGACAGGCTGTTTCTGCATAGCGCAGAGGGGCGTTGCGACGTGCACCTTCTTAATGGGCTCAAGCTAATCAACTTTCCGCTAAAGAAAAAGCTTCCCGTCTCATCCTTCATCAGCAGTCTTGCCTACCTGTGCGGAGACACGCTGATACTCTGATCCGTACCCATCCACGGACTGGCAAGCATTGGCCTGCTTTGTGCAAAAATTAGACAACACTGAACCAGCTATGTCTGCCGGTAACACAGGATTTTGTGGGCCGAGTGGGCTGAAAATGCCCTGTCTGGTGGAGGCTAATCTCAGTGATAGTTTTCTTTAACTTCGGAACAAGCAGAGGGGCGTTGAGAGTACAGATACTCATACAGCAGGAGTAATCCAACCGGATTATCATAAAGTTTTTCGAAATCAACGTGCGTTTTCTCCAGAAGATACCTTCTCAGATCGCCTGGAGCCATTTTTTTATGGTGAGCGAGTACCCGGCACAACTGTGTCACGATCTCGCATTTTACTGCATACGGCACATCAGGATTATAAATTTCCGGAACGGAGTGGGTCTTATTCATTACGGTACCCTTTATAAGCGCTAGAGCTGACTGGAGAGGCCAGAATGCCCGCCGATTCGAGATAAGATATAGCAAGGATCGAACTTTGTGTAAATGAAGAACCTGATTACGGTTATATACGGAGATTTGACCTCCAGCCTATGTCTTTCATGCACCAGAACGGGTGCAGTAAAAATACAGCTCATGGGGTCGAAGGTCCGCTTATCGCCCATACAGGAAGTTAACTCCGGCGCTTTGTGCCATTTGCTTTGAGCAAAGCCTTCAACTGCCTGATATGTGCCACTGCCCTTTCGGTACTGGCTGGCACGTATAGCTTCTCAACCTGAGCGCGGGGTGGCGGAATCAACTCACCAGACTGGATACGTGCAGCCATCTTACGCAATTCACTGCGACACTTCATGCTTAGCTCCTGCTCCGTCAGCCCTTGCGCGCGCATCATGCTGTACAGGCCTGTTACCAACCAGTAGTGCGCATTGGCTTGCCACGGATAGGCTTCTGGAGAGTTATATAGACCGCGGCGTGCACTGTAGCGCATAACCATGTCATAAAGCGTATTTTCATCCGGCAAGCCTGCAGCGCCATTTTCACCGTCCCTGCACCAGCTGATGAACTGCCCAGGTGATGGCCAGAACGGTGAACCGCTGGCACGTGCTCGCTTCATCCCTGCTGATAGCTGCTGTTTAGAGGTAATGCCGTTTTCGACGAACGCGGCAACCCATTGGCGTTTCGCTGCTGCTTCATCCCTGGGTTCTTTTAGAATCGTGCTGATGGAAGCGGGAAAGACCAGCTTCAGACTACTGAAGAGTGTGTCCACCAACTGCTCCGCAGTTGAGTTGAAACCACGATTGTCCGGCCGAGCGCTGATACCATCCATGCCGGGCCCCTTGCTTTGCTGCAGGTCATCGTAAACTGCTACACGATTCGTCATATGAAATTATTCTCCCACTCGCTGAGATCATTCCAGTGTGGCTGGCTTGTATCCTCAGCCGGTAGCTGGCCCCGCCGTGCAGCCTGTTTGTTCTGGTAGCTGAGCTTCTGGCTGGCTGTGATAAACCAGCTTTTTGGCCGCTCATGTGAAAACTCAATGTCGAGTTTCTGCAGCTCATAGAGCAAATCAACGCTCGAGTAGAGTTTTTGCCACGATGCAAAGTCTGCGTGGTTCAGCTTCACCACCCTGCCTTCGAAAGCGTAACGAGATAAGCCCGTTTTCGTCACGTACGTCGCGTCAGCGGCGGGTGTTATGTTTTGAGATTCTATGACTGGTTCAAAAAAGTGACTGGTTCTGGGGGCAGCTCCTGCCCCACCCCCTGGGACAACTCCTGCCCCACCCTCGGTCAGATTCTGACCCACCCCGGTTATGATTTGCCCTACCCCCTCGGTCAAATCCTGCCCTAGGTCATTATTTGCCCCACTACTGGCTTTAGCGCTTTGGGTTAATTTATCGAATGTGAGATGGAAGAGATTTGACTGATTGAAGTCTCCATTCTTACGATACTCACGTCGTACTAGCCCCATTTCCTCCAGAGCCCTGATGTGGGCTTTTACTGTGGACCGTCCGATTTCGCACTGGTCAGCAATATGCTGATAGGAAGGCCAGCACTCGCCTTTATCATTGGCATTGTCTGCAAGCTTGATCAGCACCAGCTTTCGGATGGGATTTCCTACTTTGATGCTCATAGCCTGAGTCATGAGTGTCATGCTCATAACAGCTCCGTTTAAAAGCCGTGCTTTGATTTTTCTCAGCTAGGCACGTGAACCAAACACCAGACTTTCTTTAGTTACCGGCTTCCTTGAGGTGAATTCAGCTGAGGCCTTCTCAATCTGAACAGCTTTTGAGGGAGAAGCCTTCCTGAAACCGTAAGCCAGCTGATCCAGATAGCCTACGGTCGTCATTGCCTTACCAGCTAATAGCGCCCACTCTTCTTTGCTAGCATCTTTGCGCCAACGTAAAAGTTCATTGTTCATCCGCTACCCTCCTCTGCTTTAAAACCGATGCGACTTTATCAATTAGATAAATTACAAGCAACCAAGTTTATCTTTTTGAACATTTATCATGCAGATAAATCATGTGAGAATTTAAAGATGGAAAACAAAGAGATCAGAAAGGTCAACCTGTCAAAGCTTCTAAATGAACATTTGCAGCAAACCGATGCAACTAAGGCTGGCTTTGCAGAGCAGTGTGGACTGAACCCCGCCCAGCTCAGCCAGGTATTAGGCAATGAGGCATTTAGAAATATTGGTGACAGGCTTGCCCGCCGAATTGAAAGTTCGTTAAAGCTTCCTACGGGATGGCTGGATAGCATTCATCCTGACAACATCCCGGAAGATGAGGTTGAGATTGCAGGCGCACCTGCTAAAGGCTTTGTACGAGTGGTAGGAGAGGCTTTACTGGGCACAGATGGCTCGGTGGATATGATGGAGCTTCACGCTGGCTGGTTATGCATATGTAGTAAGGACCTGGAAGCTTTTGGGCTGAAAGTGAAAGGCGATAGCATGTGGCCAAGGATTCAATCAGGTGAATTCGTCGTAATAGAACCCAATACTCCTGTCCAGGTCGGAGATGAAGTTTTCGTAAGGACCAGGGACGGGCGTAACATGATAAAAATTTTCAATAAAACCCGAGATGGGTCTTATCTTTTTACAAGTGTAAATAGCCAGCATCATCCAATCACGCTGGCTCCAGACGAGATTGAAAAAATCCAGTATGTTGCAGCAATACTAAAGCATACGCGTTTCCTCGAACGCCTCGATAAAGTCAGTTAACCGCACTCCCCCCTTCATAAGTTCTCTTTTCTCGAAACCTTCTCATGCAGGTTTCGAGCTAAACCAAACATTTTTAAATCAAAAAGATAAATCACAACTTGTGATATTTATCATTTTGATATTGACGCGAATTTATCATGAAGATAAAGTCTTTTTAAGCAGCGATATCCTATCAACCTGCATGACATAGGCTCTTTAACAACGAGCAGGAAGCTCTACGGCAGGTGCCGAGAACGCACCGACCTCAGGTTACTGAGTGCATTGTTGCGACTGTGCAGCCAGTAACTTAGCGGGGGAAGTATGGCAAATATCAGCTATGGCAGATCTGTTAAACCTGTGTTGAAAGACAACGCCAGAACACGCCGACATATGTGTCGCATGGTTGAGGCGATTGAGTGTCGCAAGATTGAAGAGATTCTGGCTTCTGAGCTGGGATGGGAACCACCAGCACGGGGTACTGAACTCAGCCGGGCGGAAAACCAATGCAGGCGAGTAGCAAGCGATCGCGTCAGTAAGGCAGTGGAGACAGAAACGGAGTATCACAAACAGATTATGAAAGGTGCTTCGTCTTATAGTGAATACCGTTCGAAGCCACAACACCAGCGCATCGGTAATGAAGCTGGACGCACAATCCATGTGAAACAGAGGCGTATTCATACACCAATATCATTGGTTTGAATAAAAAAGATATTCTCATTTGAATAGCATAACGCATAAAAATCATTGAAGATGGTAAGATCATGCATTTTCCACCACCTTCAAATTAAAAAGGAGCCGCTAAGTTATATAAGACGCGATTTTGGATAATTCCCTTTTATTATATTCAAATATTTTTTTAGTTATACTTACATCAATAACCATTGCAACTCCTACAGACGCAAGATAAAGCAAAGCCGGGAGAATGACTGAAATTAGCAAGATAGTAAAAAAGTAGTTCTTAGAACTGAGATCTTTTAACTTTTCCATCTTTTCAGGAATTAGCATGTAATCGCAAACACTTTCCTTTGTAGATGTCTTTATACTTTTTATCTTATTAAGCTCACTCATGTCTTTACAGATATCTGGGGTGATACTCCAGGTTTGTGCACCTTGAGGGTTTTGAGCTTTCCCAGGTCGAATCCATATTGTATCTTGACTTGATTGCATGGTCACCTCCATGCTCTCCAGAGGGAGCTTGCTGAATAAATGCGCAATCCATATAAATGATAGTAAGAAAAAAATGGCAATAGCTATTCCCCCTTTGACTTGAGAAGAAAGTTGCCTGGCTGTCCTTGGCTTAATATTTTTCTTGTATTTACAGTAACTAAACCTGATTAGAGGGGCGTTAATCCCAAGCTCATCTACAAGAAAATTTTCTTCGGGATAAACTTTATGCACCCAGTTCCAAAAGGCTTTAATAGTGCTTACCAACCATTTAAGCATTAAGCCACCCAGAGCTGTTGCCAGAAAAGTGTTTAATTTATCTATTTCCAAAACATTCTCCAATATGTAATGACTTTCAACATATCTATCAGCGCGCAAACACCGTAGCAATTATTAATCAATTATGTAGTTTCATTTGGACATAGTAATTCCCCTTTATACCCATGGTTAATAGGAGGATACCATCTCGCCTGATGCTGTTAAAAGCAGGCATACGCACCGTCCACTGAGGCGGTTTTTTTACGTCTAAATCCGGAGAATCCAATGCAAAAAGACAAATCGTCATCTGTCCTGACTCAGAAAGAAATGCAGCGCCTCGCCCTTGTTCATGTGCAGGCATATGTGGGTGCCTGCCACTGCCAGAGCCGCAGTGATGTGCTTCTGGCACTGGCGCACTGGCAGAATGTAGGCGATGAAATCGCTGATTTCATGAGAACTACACGCATCGTCGTCGTCAATGAATATGGCGCCCATGAGTTTTGAAACGTCGTTACGTTAACCCCGCCCGACAGGGCATTCATCTGACCCGGAGGTCACTATGCAAAACCGTGAAGTTGCAGAAAACGTCATCGACACACTTTTCGATGTGGCTGAAAAACTGTATGCATCAATGGACATGACTGATGCCTGCTCACAGGAAGGAAAAATCAGCAAAGAAGAGGCTGACGCTTATCGTACGGCCCTAATGAATTTACTGGAAGAGATGGATCATGCCATCGTCAGCCCGATTTTCAGTATTCATCCTGACCTGCGTCCCACCTGCTGCTGCTGCACCGACTCTGAAGAGGATGAGGCAGACCTGCAACCGTGAAGCTTTCAATGGCAGTCCTGAATCCAACCGCCCGCTGTGGCGGTTTTTTTATGCCTGAAGGAGGCCCCTGTGGTTATTCAGATCCGTCATGGCCGGTACATCTTTACCGCCAGCGTATTAAACCGAAGCCGGCAGTTTGTCAGCTTCATGGAAGGCATTGTCTGGGTGTTTGTGCAGAAGCTCGCCGCTGCCTGCGCCGCTGAAATGAGGCAGCCGTGATGTCCAAGCCTCATGCACCCGACAGGATAACCCGGCGCGCGCAACAGCAAATCAGACAGTGGCGCGCTGGACATATTCACGCCAGACGAACCTGGCGTGACGGGTACCTGACACTCCGCGTTACGCCGCACTGGCGCCTGCTTTCACGAGACAACGGTCGGCACTGGGAGTTGCTCAGCCATGCCGACTACAACAACCAGATTTAATCCCCCAGCCTGACAGAGGAACATTTCCCATGATGCAGTCACACATCAGGGGCGATGCCGCTTTTGCTCGCCCTTTTAACGCCATCCGCAATATCGAGTTTGCACCGGAAAATATCGTCACCGGCGCCAGCTTTTCATCCCAGCCGCCGCCAGCCCTTCCACCTCAGCCACCGCTGCCGCTGTTACAGATTGCCTTTGACCATGTTGTTGAAATTTTGCTTCAGGAGGGCCAGCCATGATCTGTTTCTCCCGCCCAGGACGACGTCAGGAACAGCGGAACGCTGAGGCTGCAGAGGATGAAATGAAGGCGCTGCGGGAAGAGCTTGCGTCGCTCTTCCCTGAAAAGCTCCATCAGTTTGTCTCCCCTTACCTGCCGTCAGGCATTGTCTGCACGCTTTACAGCAAAGACGCTGAGGAGGCTTACGCCCGGCTGGTGGACAGCCTGATCACTGCTGAGCTGAACGCCATCCGCCATCTGAAAGCGATGAGGTGGATGCCCTGATATGCCGCCTGCTCACGCCGGCCGAAACGTTCAGGTCCGGCGTGGGTGACACAGAAAGGAGAAAAGAATGAAATCCCCTGTTTACGGCCAGCGCGTCAGCCGGTATTCCCTTACTGCTTCTGACGCGGCGAGGGTTGAAAGAGACGGTAACTATGCGCTTGCCGCGAAAATGTGGAAGGAAGCGGCCGGTTGTGCCTGCCGGGCAGCCAATCAGAACTGGGCAGAAAAACGTGCCGGTTTCTGTCAGGCCATGGATGAACGGATCCCGACTGTGGCTTCAGGACGCGACGAGTCTTCTTGTGCAAAAGAAGGCAGCGATGAACGGCATTCCTGATGCAGGCTCCCGCTCATCACGGATAACGACGCCCACGTTACCGGTTTTGCCGCCCGCACCGGGCATACTCATCCGGCTGGCCGGCAGCTTGTAAGTTATTCCCTCTCCCTTCGCGACGACTGACAACTGGCCATAACAGATGCTCTGTGACGTCAGTCGCGCCATACGTCCGTCGCCGCGCAGGGATCTGATTTTATATGCCCGGAACTTTTCATGAATAACCATTCTGACCGCACCAGAAAGCGCCCGGTATTACGTGCGCTTGTCTGGATTTTTACTCTCTCTGCGATCGCAGGCGCCGGCCTGACAGCAGGCTCGCTTGCCCTGTCCGCCCTGGTGATCGTTGTGGCTTATCTTGCCGGTATTCCCGGCTAACGCATATTCAGGAGACACCATGAAAATCATCTGTCAGCAGGACAGTAAACAGGCCTCTCTGATCCTGACGGCCTCTCTGTTCCGCCTCCCGCGCCTGGTCCGGGTGGTCAGTGCAGCACTCAGCGTTGTTCCGGGCGCGGTGGTGGAAACGACGGGGATGCTCCGTCTGCGCACGACGATTACGGGCCCGGCCTCTTTCATGAACGAGGCGCTGGCGGAAGCCCTCTCTGTGCTGCATCCCTCTTCACAATATACCGCATCCCGCTGAAGAAGAGAGTCAACGCCAGGCTCCGCCAGCAGCTGAAGATGTTTCCGGCTGCGCCTGGTCAATCATGAACAGCCTGAGCAGGCTTAATCCCAGGGGAAAAATGATGGAACTTCGTGATGATTCACTTATTGACATGAAATTCATGGTACGCGACTCTGGCTTTACCGATCGCTACTTCTACAAACAAATCCAGCAGGGCAAGCTGCCACCGCCCAGAAAATTTGGTCGCGCGTCCCGGTGGGAGTACAGGGAATACCAGCTCTGGAAGCAGTCATTTTCCCGGAACTGATGCGTACCGGCGGGCACGTTTTCTGTGGGCATAACTGTGGGCACAGTCTGAGCGTAAGCACGTTGCAAGGCATTTAAATCAAAAGGTTAATATCACAGTTCGGTGTTGCGGAAGATTTCCACTTGATATATTCGGCGCGGTCGAAGTAGTTGCCGATATCCTTGATGGCCGCCACCTCTTCCATGCTCTCTTTCAGGAAGAATTTCGGGCCGGCCGAGCCGATAAACGGCATATGCGCGGCGGCAGAGACTTTTGAAATATTGCGCAGCAGGGCAACGTCCTGCGCCGAGGCGTCAAATTCGTAGGCGGAAATCAGCGCGGCAATCGGCTCTCCACCCGGAGTGTCATATTCGGCGACGTAGGTCTGCAGATAGAGACCGCTCTGGATAATCTCCGGGCTGTCCTCAAAGTCGCGGCGCAGATCGTCTTTCGACATATCCAGCAGCTCGATTTTTACGTTCTGGCGGAAATCGGTTTTATCCACCAGCGATTTCACCCCGCGCCAGAGGGACTCTACCGCCTGAAAATCTTCATGGTGCATCACCGCATCGAGCTGGCGGCTAATCTGGCGATCCAGCTCGGAAATATGGTGATCAATCAGAGATTTGTCGAGCTTGTCAACCCTTGCTCCCGCTTTGCTCAGGCACTCCAGAAACACCTGCATGCCGGCGGTAAGACGCTCATCCGCCGTGGCATCCGACATCGCCTGGTTGTCCTGCCAGATATCCAGCGCGCTCAGTTGAGAAACCGGGTTTAAATTGATCTTTCTAAACAGGGAGGCATAAACGCCGTCCGCTTCAGAACGTTCCTGCACCACGCTCTCGCTTCCAGCCAGACCTTCGTTTTGAACAGTCATGAGCATTCCTCTAATCCATTTAAGTTATTGATGCGATTAAGACCTGGGTGCCAGCGCAGAGAGCTCATTGCGCAGCTCAGCACTTAATGCCGGGTCGAGCAGAATTTTTTCCAGCTCTTTTCGGAAAGCCTGGTTATCCAGCAGATTGGCTTTTAAATCGCGCAGCAAATTGCGCATCGCCAGCATGGCTTTCAGCTGCGGGATCTGGCGCGCCACCTGTTCGGGGGAGAAATCTTTTAAATCCTGGAAAGTCAGGCTGATATTTTCTTCACTGCCGTCGTTGGCCAGCGTATTTTTAATAGTGAGATTAACTTTTGGGGAATATTCAGAAAGCACGCTGTTAAAATTATTCTTATTTACGTTCACTTTTTTTCTTTCTGACAGCGGCGCCGTTTCCTGACCGTGGCTGAAATCGCCCGCGACCAGTAACTTTAACGGTAATTCGGTTTTCTTACTTGCACCTCCTGTATGCAGATCAAGCTTCAGGTTAATACGTGCCTTTGGCACCTCGTTCTGGAAACTATCAGCCATTATTCTTTCCCTCGTTTAATCGCTGTGTGGTATCAGATATTTATTTGTGCGAGCGAGATAATAGAGCAATTTACCGCCCGCGATCAAATATAAAGTTCGACGATATTCAACTAGAATATTCTTAATTATTTGTGCTGCTTAATCTCTTTTTTTGACAGAAAATACTGGTTAGTTCCGCTAATTTCTTCACTATTTCTATAGATATTTTTCAGCAAGAAGCGTTTAATGATGCCCTAAAAATTTAATTACTAACCATTGATTTTAATGGCAAAAATATAAAACCACCCCGCTACACAGATTGTCATCTTACCGATCACCATTAAACATCGCCGTTAATAGATCACAGAATTTTCGTGTGGAAAATTCTTATATCCCGCAAGCAAAATAATGACGCCTTCCGCCGATCGCTCTGCAGAGAGATATTATCTGCGGCGGCATCCTCTCTTCTCATCAGGCCGGGCAGAACGGACGGCAGTTTATTTATTTGGAATGAATGTGAGTAAACAATTGCTGCCGCCGGAGATGGCCTGGCATCACTTTCTCTTCTGGCATAAAGGGGGATCCCTGGCACACCAGGCCAGCGCCTTTTAATTCAGCCTCTATCGCATATTTCCACTCGGCAGGCATGGGCTGTTGCAGCATGAAAACGGCGACCGGTTTCAGGGGTTGCTCATATTTCAGCAGGCTCCTGAAGCGGAGAGAAATAAGCTGATGCGCCCCGCCTCCCTGAATGATTTTCGCCGTAGCCGGCAGGCGCTCAGCTCAGGCAGCGCCAGCCCGCTTTGCTGAATTCACACCCGCGCGATCCCTGTTACCCGCTATCGTGGCAATAGCAGGAAGGGGTAAATAGTGTTGAAGCAGCCCGCGATTAACCTTCGTCTGCACCACTGGATGGGGGATTGCTGCGCCACAGGGAAGGCGACATGCCATGCATCTGCCTGAAGCGATTAGTGAAGTGGCTGGGTGAGGAGAACCCGCAGCTCAGGGCGATCGCCGTTAACGACAGCGAGTCATCAGCCAGCATCGCCTTCGCCCGCAGCATCCGGCGGCGCATCACATACTGATGCGGCGCTTCGCCCACCGAGTGGCGAAACATACGCGCAAAGTGAAATTCGCTCAGCGCCGCCTGCTGGCTCAGCTGCGCCAGGGTCAGCGGCTGATCGAGATGAGCCTCAATAAAATCCAGCAGGTTGCGCAGCACAACGGGCGCAAGCCCTCCGCGCACCCGCGGCGCACGCCACTGCACATCACTGTAATGCTGCAACAGATGGGTCATCAGCAGCGTTGAGGCGCTGCTGAGTATCAGCTGGCTGGCAGGCTGTTGCCAGTCGCAGCTCAGCAGAAAATGGCGGTAGAGCTGAGTAATGCGGTCGTCGCTGGCAAACACCTTCTCGTGCAGCTGCAGCTGCGCCGGGCTGCGATCCCATATCTCTTCTGCCATCTGGCGCAAATGCGCTTCGGTGCAGTAAAGGTGTACAAACGAGAGATCGGCACGCAAATCCCAGGTGGATTCCGTACCGGCGGGCATCAGGCAGAAGCGATCCGGCCCGCCGCCGTTACGCCAGCCATAGGGCGTTTTATGCCAGGTATCATAGCCGTCAGCGATATAGAGGCTCAGGGTATGGTGATTGCTGAGGTTGGTGACGCGATCGCCGCTGTTAAACCAGTGCGCCAGCTGAATGCCGTGGTTAAGCCGGGCGTGATGACGCAGCTGGGCTTTATGGCGTTGCAGCATATCAAAGGTCTGGTAGTTCACGGGCGATCTCCTGATGGCGGCATGCCAGTTTAAAAAGAGCCGCGCCGCGAGAACAGTCTTATCCGCCACCGTGGAAAAAAAAGCGCAAGAATATGCAAGTGCAGCGCAGGCCAGTGCAAGCGGCACGCTCCAGGAAGCACGACACTGAGCGCTGAATCAACAGGAGGCGTAGGATGAATCTGTTTTTGTATCTTTCCGTGGTGATTATTTGGGGCACAACCTGGATTGCGATCTATGCGCAGCAGGCGGCAAGCGGCGGCAGCGTCGGCGCAGCGGTATTCTGGCGGTTTATCGTGGCGTCGCTGGTGATGCTGATTGCCTTAAAAGCGTTGAAACGTCTGCGCAGGCTGACGGCGCGCGATCACCTGTTTTGCCTGCTTCAGGGCTGCTGCGTCTTTGGCTTCAACTTTATCTGCTTTTATCACGCTGCCGCCTGGATCAACAGCGGGCTGGAGTCGGTGATTTTTTCTATGGCGGTACTCTATAACGCCCTGAACAGCTGGTTTTTCTTTCGGCTGCGCCCCTCGGCCCGACTGTTGCCCGCTATCGTGCTGGGTATCGGCGGCATTATCGCCCTGTTCTGGCAGGATCTGCACAGCAGCGAAGCCTCCGTCACGCTGCTGTGGGGCATGGGTCTGAGCGCCCTGGGCACGCTGGGGTTTTCGCTGGGCAATATGATCAGCCTGCGCCATCAGCGTCTGCAACGGGATGTGCTGACCACCAACAGCTATGCCATGCTCTACGGTGCGCTGGCCATCGCCCTGTTCACTCTTCTACGGGGGGAATCACTCGCTCCGGTCTGGAACCTGCAATGGCTTGGCGCGCTCGGTTATCTGGCTATATTCGGCTCCGTCATTGGCTTTGGTGCCTACTTCACGCTGGTGGGACGCATCGGCGCCAGTCAGGCAGCCTACAGCACGCTGCTGTTTCCGCTGGTGGCGCTGGCGTTATCTACGCTTTATGAAGGGTATCAGTGGCACGCCGGGGCGCTGCTGGGATTAACCATGATCCTGGCGGGAAATCTGGTGATGTTTGCTCGCTTGCCTGCCTTCAGGCGGCGCGTGACGGCATAAAGCAAAGAGCGGGCTGCTGCCCGCTCCGCGTGAGCGTTATGCCCGGCGCTGCATAGCGGTTAGTTGATGGGGGCGATTGATAGCCTTGCGCGCGATCCAGTAAAGCAGCACGCGCTCATCGTCGGTGTCCTGGTCGGCCATGGAGAGCAATTTCAATGCCAGCGTCGATTTAGTGACTGGCTGCTGCTCATCGCTAAGTTCAATCACTGCCTGACCGATGATGCAGCGAACTTCATCCTCACAGCTAAGGGATTCATATGCCCGGTCTTTCATATTTCCTCCTGTTTAGTGAACTATAAGCCTGGCAAAAATTCTGTGAGCCTGCCGGTGAAGCGCCCTGTATGACACATCTGCTTACCCGCTGTAACCAATGATTATCAGGTTGCCGGATTATTCACAGTTTAACGAAGCGACAGGCGCTGTTATTCATACCTTCTGAGCGGCATTTCATGACGCATTTCCTTCCGTTCATGCCTTTTTGTCTCGCACGCGCGTAGCGGCGGCTTAATCTGGCAACAGTTTTTAGATTCCCGAACGGGAGAGAAAATCATGAACCAGTCAATATCCCCCTCTTACCAGCGTACCCGCTGGCTGACATTATTCGGCACCATCATTACCCAGTTCGCGCTGGGGTCGGTCTATACCTGGAGTTTGTTTAACGGCCAGCTCGCCGCAAAACTGGATGAGCCGGTCAGTCAGGTCGCCTTTTCCTTTGGGCTGTTAAGCCTGGGGCTGGCGGTCGCCTCCTCGCTGGCGGGGAAATTACAGGAGCGTTTTGGCGTGCGGCGGGTCACTATCGGCGCAGGCATTCTGATGGCGCTGGGCTTCTGGCTGACGGCCCACGCCAGCAACCTGATGATGCTCTATCTCAGTGCCGGCATTATGGTCGGGCTGGCGGATGGCGCGGGCTACCTGATGACGCTGTCAAACTGTGTGAAGTGGTTCCCGGAGCGCAAAGGGGTGATTTCAGCCTGCGCCATCGGCGCGTACGGTCTCGGCAGCCTGGGCTTTAAGTTTATCTGCGGCGCGCTGCTGGGGGCGGTCGGCCTGGAGCAGACCTTTATTCTCTGGGGACTGATGGCAATGGGCATGATCCTGGTCGGTGCGCTGATGATGCGCGATGCGCCGGTTCAGCGCGCAGCCGGGCCGGTTGCCCAGCAGGCGCGTGACTACACCCTGGCTGAGTCGGTGCGGCTGCCGCAATACTGGATGCTGGCGATGATGTTCCTGACCGCCTGCATGAGCGGCCTCTATGTCATCGGCGTGGCGAAAGATATTGGCGAAGGCCTGGTGCATCTCAGCACACAAACGGCGGCCAACGCCGTCACCATTATCGCTATCGCCAACCTCAGCGGTCGGCTGGTGCTGGGCGTGCTGTCCGATAAAATGGCCCGCATTCGGGTGATTTCGCTGGCGCAGATCGTTTCGCTGGCGGGCATGAGTATCCTGCTGTTTACCCGCATGAATGAAACTACCTTCTTTCTCTCTATCGCCTGCGTCGCCTTCAGCTTCGGCGGCACCATTACCGTCTTCCCGTCGCTGGTGAGCGATTTCTTCGGCCTCAACAACCTGACGAAAAACTATGGCCTGCTCTATCTCGGCTTCGGTATCGGCAGCGTACTCGGCTCGCTGGTGGCGTCACTGTTTGGCGGCTTTACCGTTACCTTTAGCCTGATTATGACGCTGCTGGTGATGTCGCTGCTGCTGTCGCTGATCATTCGCCTGCCGCAGCGCCAGCCGCTTGCCGGGCAACAGCTGCAGCGCAGCGGAGGTTGATGCGCCAGCCGGCGCGCTGGCCCGAAAAAAGGCGCACCTCAGCGATGAGGTGCGCCTTAATTATTCCGGCACCCTGTTAGCCTGGAAAACAGGGCTCGGCGATCCCCGCTACCTCCACCTCTACGGCAAAAATATCGCCCGACTGCGGATAGCGCGCCAGCTCCTCCTCGGTGCGATCCTCACGCGAGCTGGTGATATAGAGCGTTTTCAGATCGGGACCGCCAAAGGCGACCATGGTCGGCCAGCGCACCGGCAGCGCAATCTCATCAACAATTTCCGCGCTGGCGGGATCGATGCGCACCACACGTCCGCCGTCAAACTGTGCTGACCAGTAAAAACCTTCGCTGTCGACAGCGGCGCCGTCCGGCAAACCGCCTGCGGCGTCAAACTGGCGGAAGATTTCCCGCGCGCCCGGCTCGCCCTTTTCATCCAGCGGATAGCGGTAGAGCACTTCATTCGGCGTATCGCTGTGGTACATCCAGCGGCGGTCAGGTGAAAAGGCGACGCCATTGGAGATCATGATGTCGCGCGCTTTTACCTCCAGCGACAGCGAGGGCGTGACGCGGCACAGCAGCCCACCATTCTTATCCTGCGGCTCCCACAGGCTGCCGCACCAGAAATTACCCCAGGGATCGACGCGCCCGTCGTTAAAGCGGCTTTTTGCCGCTTCGCCCGGATTGTCGGCAATCTTACGCTCTGGCCTGCCCTGCTCATCCAGCAGCCAGACGCCGCTGCGCAGCGCCGCAATCAGCCCGCCCTGCTCACGCAGGCCGATACAGCCCACCTCTTCCTGCTGCGGAAAAGTCTCCAGCGCGCCGCTGCGCGGATCGAAGCGGTGAATCGCGGGCGCCAGGATATCCACGCACCACAGCACCTGTTCGCGCACCGACCAGGTGGGGCACTCCCCCAGCTCCGCCTGCAGCGCCAGTACATTTTTGACTTCGGGCTTCATTATCGCTCCTTTTTATTTCGCATCAGCATACTTTAGCCTGAATTCGTCGCGACGGGTAAAAACGCCGCGCTTGCTTTTCAGAATTATCTTGCCGATAATCTCTTTTATTCAGCCTGTTCCGATAGGCTTATTAAATAAGACTCTGGCAATCGCTGGCTCTGAAATATTCCGTAATATCTCTCTAAATAACTCTACATTCGCTGCATCATCACTCCACTATTCCGGCGTAATGTCGTACCTATCGGAAAAGAGGAGAACTTTGTTTGAAAAAAATCGTTAAAGTTGCCACCGTTTTTGCCGTTATCTCTATGCTTAGCGGGTGCATTATCGACAGAGGTCATGGCGGCGGCTGGCATCACGGCGGCGGGCATGGCTGGCATCATCATCACCGCTAAGGGCAAAGATTTCACACAGCAAACAATAAAAAAAGGGCGGGATATTACCCGCCCAGTTTATTATTAAGCAATATTAGCTTTTCAGCGCATAGTTACACTGGAACCAGCTGGTTTTCAGTCCTGGAATATAGCTGTCTTTCGGCGTCAGCGATTCAACTTTATCAAATCCTTTGCTGCCGCAATAATTCGCCAGATCCAGCTCCATCGCATCTCTGTTTAATTTCTGCGGATCGTAACGGTACTGTACGGTATTTGCGCTCGGATCTTCATCAACGCGTTCAAAGCCTCCGGGTTTGCTGACGCTACAGCCGGTCAGCAATAACAGCGCCATCGCGCTGGCGATAATTGATTTCATTTTTTCTTTCTTCCTCTTATTGCCGCAGCAGTTTAAGCCGCCGCGCGGGCGTCGCCTATCGGAAAACTGCCCGGCTTGATTCCACACATCTAAGTTTTTACCGATTAAAGTGATACTACCAAACGGTTATCTCTATCACCAAAAGGGTGAGATGATGCCTTCAGACAAAACAGCGTCTGCACCACACCAGGTGATACTTAAGAAGACATTCAGATTGATTTTATGCCCGTGCTAAGCGGGCATTTTTTCGTCTGTCAGCCAGAGAGAGCCACCATTCTACGCAACAGATTGGCGGCCTGTTTGTCCGGCAATGCGAGGATCGCGCTGTAGAGATCCACTGACATCGCGCACATAGATGAGCGATCGACCGCCGTATCGGCAGGCATATTCAGCTGCTGCAGTTTATCGCCCCACTTCTTATAGAGCGCCGCCACGATGCGCTGCAAATCCTGCTGCGCCTGCGGCTGATCCACCGGCAAATCGCCGCCGCGGCTCGACAGCAGCAGCTGCTCCATCGCCGCCGCCTCCTGCGCGTTAAGCGTCGGCGACAGCGTCTTCGTCAGATTAACCCCACCATTCACCTGCGGATAAAGAAAGCGGAAGCAGAGCCGGGGATCGCGCTGCCCCAGGGCCTGCATCGCACTGACCGAGACGCGAATATAGTTAACCACCGCCGCATCCGGCGCGCGCATCAGCCGCTGATTGATCAGGTCGGCCAGCCAGCCGCGCAGCTCGCCCGTTGCCTGCTGCGGCGTTTCGCCGCGGCGCAGCCTGAGCTGCATCTCCTGCACCAGCAACTGCCAAAGCGCAGGCTCCTGCGTTTGCAGTACGCGATAGCCCGGCGTTTGCGCCAGATAATCAATCGCCGCCTGCTGCTGCGCCGCCTGCTGCTGCTGCGGCTTCAGCCAGCTAAACCAGAGCAGGTTTGCCAGCAGCAGCGGCAGCAGGAAAAGCAGCACGCCCTGCCAGGCGCGCAGACGGGTAGTTTTAATCAGAACGACGATGATAAACGCCAGCAGCGCGAAGGCGGCCAGCGTGACGATCCACAGCGAGGTCATGCGAAGTTGCTCAATCCTTTCGAACGTCGATTAATACCGGGCAGTGGGCGCGCTCGATCACCGCCGCGCTTACCGAGCCCTTCAGCAGGCGATTAAAAGAGGAGAGATGGCGACGCCCCATAATGATCATCTGCGCGTTAAGCTGCTGCGACTGGGCGACGATGGTATCCGCCGCTTCACCCGCGACGATTAGCCCGCGCGCGTCGACGCCGGCGCGCAGCAGCGGCGCCAGCGCGTGTCGCACCACCAGCTCGGCGGTATTCTGTTCATCTTTTGCCACGGCAAAATCTTCTGGATCTTCGCCAGCGGTAATCTCGATCGGCTGATTACAGGAGGAGTAAGCAGGATCGACGCAGCACAGCACCACAACCTGCGCCTTGTGCGCTAGTGCCTCATCAATTGCCGTCGCAATCACCTTTTGGGCAACCGGCGAATTATCAACAGCCATCAGCAGTGTTTTCATCAGAGTTTATCCTTCAACAGCGGCGGTTTTGCCGATTTCACGTATCAGCGCCTCTTTGCACCTGAGCATCTCTTCACGGTATGCCTCTTCATTTTTTTGAAAACGCGACGTAGGCACCAGCAGAGAGACAGAGAAGCGGCCGAACAGCGTATCCAGCGCCACCGCCATGGTGGAGATGCCTTCAAGCGTTTCGCCGCGATCGTAAGAGATGCCGGTTTTACGCACCTCATGGATCAGCGCCATCAGCTGCGGCAGCGTTTTGACCGTTTTATCCGTTAGCTCGCGCCAGGCTTCGCCAACTATAACCCGCACATCCTCGTCGCACTCCAGTGCCAGCAGCGCGCGGCCGCCCGAGGTACTGTAGAGCGGCAGGTTCAGCCCCATGCGCGGCACCACGCGCAGTTCGCGCGACGCTACGACGTGGTGAATGATAGTCAGCTGCGTGCCGCTGGCGCGCGACAGCGAAACGGTTTCATTGGTTGCCGCGCAGAGCGCCTCCAGCTTGGGCCGCATCAGATCGACGACGTCGGTATGCACGCTGGAGATCAGTTTCAGCAGCGCCGGGCCGAGCCGCAAACCGCCTGCGCCGCTGCTGCGCACCAGCTGGGCGTTGTCGAGCGCGGCGACGATGCGCTGCACCGTGGAGCGCGGCAGATCCACCGCCTGCGCGATTTCGCCCAGGCTCATGCCGCCGGGATGTTCTCCCAGCGCGTTAAGAATTTTTGCCGCGCGGGCGATGACCTGGATACCGCCCGATTTTTCATCCTCGCGGCTGGATGGAAGTTTTGCCATGAGTCGTCCTTTTCAGCTGCCTTACTCTAACGCGAAAAAGGCACGATTTACAGCATGTACCACATTGCAATACAGCATATCGAAATGTAAGATCGCACCCTGTATCACATCGCAATACACTGCATCATAATAATGAGAAACCTGCTATGAACGCTCAGCCTGCCGCTGCGCCGACGCCGCAACCCTTTACGCTTCGCCTTGCGCTGGGACTGGTCGGCGTGCTTATCGCCGCCCTGACTTCGGGCCTTAACGATCGCGTTACCGATATCGCGCTGGCGGATATTCGCGCCGCTATTGGCGTCAGCTATGACCAGGGGAGCTGGATCGTCTCTGCCTACCAGGCCGCCGAAGTCGCGGCAATGATGATTGCGCCCTGGTTTGCCGTCACCTTCTCGCTGCGCCGTTTTTCGCTGACGGTGTCGACCGGCTTTATGCTGTGCGGCATCCTGCTGCCGCTGGCCCCCTCGCCCGGCAGCTTTATCGCCCTGCGCGTAGTGCAGGGGCTGTTCGGCGGCGCACTGCCGCCGATGCTGATGACGGTGGCGCTGCGCTTTCTGCCGCCGCCGCTCAAGCTCTACGGTCTGGGCGGCTATGCGCTGACGGCGACCTTCGGCCCGAATATGGCCGCCTCGCTGGCGGCCTTCTGGACCGATGACGTCAGCTGGATGTTTGTATTCTGGCAGGTGGTGCCGCTGATGCTTATCGCCATGCTGCTGTTCGGCTGGGGCCTGCCGCAGGATCCGCTGCGCCTGGAGCGTTTTAAGCAGATTGACCTGTTCGGCATGCTCACCGGCTGCAGCGGTATGGCGCTGCTGGTGCTGGGGCTCACCCAGGGCGAGCGTCTGGACTGGTTCGACTCGCCGCTGATCGCCGCTATGCTGCTCGCCGCCGCGCCGCTGCTGCTGGTATTTCTGATTAACGAATGGTTTCACCCGCTGCCGCTGTTTCGGCTGCAGATGCTGTCGCGCCGCAATCTGACGCATGGCCTGCTGGCGCTGGCAACCGTGCTGATCGTCTCGCTCTCCGGCTCGGCGCTGCCCTCCGCCTACTTTGGCCAGGTAGAGGGCTTCCGCACCCTGCAGTTTGCGCCGCTGGCGTTGACCGTTGGCCTGCCGCAGCTGCTGATCGCGCCGCTGGTCGCCGCGCTGCTGAATATCCGCTGGATCGACTGTCGCTGGGTGCTGGCGGTGGGCGTCGCGCTGCTGATCGCCGCCTGTCTGCTCGGCGCGCAGATCACCAGCGACTGGGCGCGCCAGAACTTCTGGACGCTGCAAATACTGCAGGCGTTCGGCCAGCCGATGGTGATCCTGCCGATTCTGATGAGCGCCACCAGCGTGGTAGCGCCGCCGGAAGGCCCCTTCGCCTCGGCGATGTTTAATACCGTGCGCGGCTTTTCCAGCGTCGCGGCCTCGGTGCTGGTAGAGGTGTTCCTCAGCCACCGCGAAAAGATCCACTCCAATATTTTGCTGGATCAGGCCGCCAGCCGCCCCTGGCTGATGAGCGCGCCCAGCAGCGCGGAGGCCAGCGCCAGTCGGCCGCTGCTTATGGACGGCAGCGTCAGCAGCAGTGAAAACCTGAGCGGCTTCGCCACGCTGGTTAAGCATCAGGCCACCGTACTCAGCCTGAGCGACAGCTGGCTGATGCTGATTGCCTTCGCCGCGCTGCTGCTGCTGCTGACCGGCTGGCTGCCGAAGCGCGTCTGGCCGCCGCAAACCCTGATTCAACCTGCTTCTTCGACATCGAGAAAATAAGATTATGCGTGCTTTAGTAATGAGAAAAACCGTGCTGCTGAGCCTGCTGCTGCTGGTGCTGCTGGCCATCGCGTTTTTTATCTGGTCAGCCATGACCGACAACGATCACCGCACCACCGACGCTTACGTCAACGCCGACTACACGCTGGTGGCGCCCAAGGTTTCGGGCTATATCGCCGAGGTGAAGGTGCAGGATAACCAGCAGGTGAAAGCGGGTGAGGTGCTGGCGACGCTGGACGATCGCGACTATCGCGTGGCGCTGGAGAGCGCCGAGGCGGATCTGCAGGTCAGCCAGGCGAAACTGCTCAGCAGCCAGGCGCAGCTTGAGCAGCAGCAGTCGGCTATCGAGCAGTCAAAGGCGACCCTGGCGGCCAGCCAGGCGACCGCGCAGTATGCCGGCCAGAACGCTGACCGCTATAACCGACTCTATAAAAGCGGCATTATCGCCGCAGACGACCAGCAAAAGGCCAGCTCAACCCAGCGCTCCGCCGCGGCAACGGTGCGCCAGAGCCAGGCTGCGTTGGCTTCCGCGATAAAAGAGACCGGCGTGCTGCAGGCGGCGGTGCGTCAGGCGCAGGCGGATGTGGCGGCGGCGCAGGCAAGTGTGGATCAGGCGCGCCTGAATCTCTCCTATACGCGCATCGTCGCGCCGGTGGACGGCATGGTGGGCCAGCGCGCGGCGCGCGTCGGCGCATACGTCTCCGCCGGGACGCGGCTGCTGGCGGTGGTGCCGCTGCAGCAGACCTATGTCACGGCGAACTATCTTGAGACGCAGCTCAGCGACGTGCGTCCAGGACAGCGGGTGCAGATCGCCATCGATGCGCTGCCGGGCAAACATTTCACCGGCCATGTCGACAGCATCGCCCCGGCGACCGGCGCAACGTTTTCAGCAATTTCACCCGATAATGCGACTGGTAACTATACTAAGGTCGTCCAGCGCCTCCCGGTCAAAATCGTGCTGGATACGAACCAGCCTGACCTCTCGCAGTTAAGGGTTGGAATGTCGGCGATCCCGGAGATTGAAGCAGAGTAAAAATGTGATACATCTCACACGCTGGTGCTATTTATTTTAGGATCGATTACGCGTAAATTAGCGTTCGATCCTGTTCTGAGTTACTCAGAACGACCTGAGAAAATGCCTGAGGCGATGATGACCTGATGCGTTTTTCTCATTCTGTTCGCGTTGCGCTGGCCTGGGATCGCTATCGTCGTAACCGCTCAGAGGAGTTGTCTGTGAAATACGCCTTGATGGGAATCTCTTTCTTTGCGCTGCTTTGGCTCGGCACATTTGTGCTGATGCTGTAGCCTAAGCCAGGGGCGACAGCGCTGTCGCCCCGCACTGCTTTACTCCGCTTCTTCTACTGCTTTTACGCTGCCCGGCAAGATGCCGTCCGCGCGAAACATCGCTTTAATCCCCCGC
This sequence comes from Pantoea agglomerans, assembly GCF_020149765.1. Lineage (NCBI taxonomy): Bacteria > Pseudomonadati > Pseudomonadota > Gammaproteobacteria > Enterobacterales > Erwiniaceae > Pantoea > Pantoea agglomerans. The sequence continues at coordinate 1,140,178 of NZ_CP083809.1, read as the reverse complement.
ACCGCCTGTCGGATACGATCGCTGTTTTCAATCAGCGCGAAACGCACGTGGGTATCGCCATACTCGCCGAAGCCGATGCCGGGCGAGACGCAAACCTTCGCCTCCTGCAGCAGCTTTTTGGCGAACTCCAGCGAGCCGAGATCGGCGTAGCGATCGGGGATTTTTGCCCAGACGTACATTGAGGCCCTGGGATTTTCCACCATCCAGCCCGCCTCATGCAGCCCTTTCACCAGCACATCGCGACGACGCTTGTACTGCTCGGCGATGTCGCGCACGCACTGCTGATCGCCCTCCAGCGCGGCGATAGCCGCCACCTGCAGCGGCGTAAAGGTGCCGTAGTCGTGATAGCTCTTGATGCGTGCCAGCGCGGCGACCAGCTCTTTGTTGCCCACCATAAAACCGATGCGCCAGCCCGCCATATTGTAGCTTTTTGACAGCGTGAAAAACTCCACCGCCACGTCGCGGGCGCCGGGCACCTGCATAATCGAAGGCGCTTTCCAGCCGTCATAGACGATATCGGCGTAGGCGAGATCGTGAACCACCAGCACGTTGTACTGTTTCGCCAGCGCGATAACCCGCTCGAAAAAGTCCAGTTCGACGCACTGCGCAGTAGGGTTAGAGGGAAAGCCGAGGATCATCATTTTTGGCTTTGGATAGCTTTCGCGGATGGCCCGCTCCAGCTCGGCGAAGAAATCGACGCCCGCCACCAGCGGCACCGAACGCACCTGCGCGCCGGCGATCACCGCGCCGTAGATATGAATCGGGTAGCTGGGGTTCGGCACCAGCACCGTATCGCCGTGATCGAGCGTCGCCAGCATCAGGTGCGCCAGCCCCTCTTTCGAGCCGATGGTGACGATAGCTTCCGACTCAGGATCGATCTCGACCTGATAGCGCTCGGCGTACCAGCGCGAAATGGCGCGGCGCAGGCGCGGAATGCCGCGCGAGGTGGAGTAGCCGTGCGTATCTTCGCGCTGCGCCACCTGGCAGAGTTTTTCCACGATATGCGGCGGCGTCGGGCCGTCGGGATTCCCCATCGAGAGGTCGATGATATCTTCGCCGCGCCGACGCGCAGCCATCTTCAACTCAGCGGTAATGTTAAACACATAGGGGGGAAGGCGATCGATACGCGAGAAACGACGGGGTGTGCTGTTGTCAGCCATAATGTCCTCTTGAATACGTAAGCGCCCGGACCGTCCGAGCGACGCAGGTCACTGCTGTGACCGAAAAAAGACCATAACGCGGCGATCGCCGCGCTGTCGAGAGGAGAATAAAATTTTTTTAATTTTCCGGATTCAGGCGACCAAACACCCAATCGTTCACCCATTCGCCATTTAGCAGATAATTATCCCGCAAAGTACCCTCAAGCTCATAGCCATTCTTCTCCAGAATACGGCGCGATGCCACATTTCCTTCTACCACCATCGCCTTGAGCTTATGGAAACCTGCCGTCAGCAGGAAGTCGCTCAGCGCGGCCAGCGCCTCACTGCCGTATCCCTTGCCGCAGAATCGATGCAGCAGCATATAGCCGACCTCTGCCTGGCGATAAGGCTGCCACTCCGGGCTGCAGCCGAACAGGCCGATCGGTTCGCCGCTGTCGCGCAGGCGCGCCACCACGCACAGCATATGAAAACTGCTGACCTGCCAGGGCGCCAGACGCTCGCTGAAGCGCTGGCGCAAATCCGCCTCGTCAGGTATTTCGCTAACCCAGGTCATGGTGGCCGCGTCTTCATGCACGGCGCGAAACAGCAGCCAGTCTTCGGGCTTTAGGGTGGTGAGGGTAAGGCGCGGCGTGATTAACTGCATGAACTGCTCCCGGTGAGGATAGCCATAAGGGCTGTCGGAATAAAAACGCTATCGGCTCGCCAGCCTGCGGTCGGCGAAAAACCTTCCCTGTTTTGCTACTCAGGTTTCCCCTTTTTACCATTTCAGCCGTGAAAATTGATCCACAACATGAAGGAAGCGCTCACTCTTTTTGCAGACTGGCGTATCGCGATCACATTTTTTATCATAGGCCTCTCCCTGTTATGACCTGAAGGCTGGCTGTGATCTCTCACTTCGATATGCTGCTGGCGGTGTTTGACCGCGCCGCCCTGATGCTGATCTGCCTTTTCTTCCTGACCCGAACCCAGCTTTTCCGCCAGCTGCTGCAAAAAGATGAACATGCGCCGCTGGAGAAAGCCGCCGTTATCGCCATTTTCTCGCTGTTTGCCCTCTTCAGCACCTGGTCGGGCATTCACGTCGACGGCTCGCTGCTGAACGTGCGGGTGATCGCGGTGATGGCCGGCGGCATTCTGTTCGGTCCCTGGGTCGGCATCACCACCGGCGTTATCGCCGGCCTGCACCGCTTTCTTATCGATATCCACGGCGTCACCTCGGTGCCCTGCCTGATTACCAGCATTATCGCGGGCTGCGTGGCCGGTGCCATCAACCGCCGCGTGCCGAAAGCGCAGCGCTGGCGCGTCGGCATCATCGGCGGCATGCTGTGCGAGAGCCTTACCATGCTGCTGATTGTGCTGTGGGCAAAGCCGATCTCCCTTGGGCTGGCGATTGTGTCGGAGATTGCGCTGCCGATGATCCTCGGCGCCTCAAGCATCGGTCTGATTGTGCTGCTGGTGCAGAGCGTCGAAGGCGAGAAAGAGGCGATTGCGGCGCGTCAGGCCAAGCTGGCGCTGGATATTGCCAACAAAACGCTGCCGCTGTTCCGCGACGTCAACAGCGACTCGCTGCGCCGCATCTGCGCAATTATCTGTAACGATATCAACGCTGACGCCGTTGCCATTACCAATAAAACCCATATTCTCGCCTACGTCGGCTACGGCGAGCAGAACTACCAGAACGGCGACGACGGCATCAGCCCCACCACCGCGCAGGCGATGGCCACGGGAAAAATCATCATTAAAAACAACGATGAGGCGCATCGCACCCGGGATATTCACTCGATGATCGTTATTCCGCTACGGGAGCAAGGAAGGGTTACCGGCACCCTGAAGATTTACTACCGCCGCGCGCACCGCATTACCGGCTCGCTGAAAGAGATGGCGATCGGCCTGTCGCAGCTGATCTCAACCCAGCTTGAGGTGTCGCGCGCTGAGCAGCTGCGTGAAATGGCAAATAAAGCGGAACTGCGCGCGCTGCAGAGCAAAATTAATCCCCATTTTCTGTTTAACGCGCTAAACGCTATTAACTCCTCTATTCGCCTGAATCCCGATACGGCGCGGCAGCTGGTGATCAATCTCTCCCGTTATTTGCGCTACAACCTTGAGCTGAACGACGACGAGACGATCGATATCAAACGCGAGCTGTGGCAGGTAAAAGATTATATCGCCATCGAACAGGCGCGCTTCGGCGACAAACTGTCAATGATCTATGACATTGACGAAGATCTTCACTTCTCGCTGCCCAGCCTGCTGATCCAGCCGCTGGTGGAGAACGCCATCGTACACGGCATTCAGCCCTGCCGCGGCAAAGGCGTGGTGACGCTGAGCGTTAAGGCGTATGGCGACCGGGTGCGTATCGCCGTGCGCGATACCGGGCCGGGCATCAGCGACGAGGTGATGCGCCGCGTGGCGAATAATGAGATGCCGGGCAATAAGATCGGCCTGCTGAATGTGCATCACCGCGTCAAACTGCTGACCGGCCAGGGGCTCGAGATTACCCGGCTGCAGCCCGGCACCGAAATCGCCTTTACCCTGAGCAAGAGCGGACAGCTGCTGACCGAGCCGCCGCCTGCCGTCGCGGAGAGCGTGTAATGAAAGCCATTATTGTCGAAGATGAATTTCTGGCGCAGCAGGAGCTGAGCTGGATGATCCAGCAGCACAGCAAGATCGAAATCGAGGCCTGCTTCGACGACGGGCTGGAGGTGCTGAAGTATCTGCAGCAGCACCGCGTCGACGTCATCTTTCTTGATATCAATATTCCGTCGCTGGACGGCATGCTGCTGGCGCAGAATATTCGTCAGTTCGCGCAGCGGCCGTTGATTGTGTTTATCACCGCCTGGAAAGAGCATGCGGTAGAGGCTTTTGAGCTGGAAGCCTTCGACTATATTCTCAAGCCCTATCACGAGGCGCGCATCGTCACCATGCTCAACAAGCTGGAAGCCGCCGGGCAGCAGCAGAGCGTGGCGCAGGCGCCGATCGCCGATGGCCCGCACACGGTGAATCTGGTGAAAGACGATCGCATTATCGTGACGGATATTGATGATATCTATTACGTGGAGGCGCATGAGAAGCTGACGTTTGTCTATACGCGGCGCGAGGCCTATGTGATGTCGATGAGCATCAGCGAGTTCTGCGCCCGTTTGCCGGAGCAGCGTTTTTTCCGCTGTCATCGCTCCTACTGCGTGAACCTGAGCAAAATCTCCGAGATTGAACCCTGGTTTAACAATACCTACCTGCTCAGGCTGCGCGATTTGGCGTTTCAGGTGCCGGTCAGCCGCAGCAAGGCAAAGCGTTTTCGCGAGCTGATGCGCCTGTAGATAAACAGGCGTAAGGGCGATAAAAAAACGGCCCGCAGGCCGTTTTCAGAAGGGTTTACAGGATCCGCCCCAGCGTCTGTCGCAGATGCGCGCCAGCGCCCAGCAGGCCGGGCTGATCGTGGGTGATCATATAGACCGGAATACGGGAAACGTAGTCGCGGAAGCGCCCTTTATCCTCAAAGGCGGCGCGGAAGCCCGAGGCCTTAAAGAACTCCAGGAAGCGCGGCACGATGCCGCCCGCGATATAGACGCCGCCGAAGGTGCCGAGATTCAGCGCCAGGTTGCCGCCGAAACGCCCCATAATCACGCAGAACAGCGACAGCGCGCGACGGCAGTCGGTGCAGCTGTCGGCGAGCGCACGCTCAGAGACATCCTTTGGCTTGAGATTTTCCGGTACGCGGTTATCCGCCTTCACAATGGCACGATAGAGATTCACCAGACCGGCGCCGGAGAGCACGCGCTCCGCGGAGACGTGGCCCAGCTCAGCGCGCAGCACCTCCAGGATCAAATCCTCCTCATCGCTGTTGGCGGCGAAGTCGACGTGGCCGCCCTCGCCCGGCAGGCTGACCCAGCGGCGATCGACATGCACCAGATGGCTGACGCCCAGCCCGGTGCCCGCGCCGTAAATTGCGATAGGCTTATCCTTCACCGGCTCGCCGCCGCCGAACTGAATCACGTGCTCAGCCTTCAGCATCGGGATCGCCATCGAAACGGCGGTGAAGTCGTTAATGATTTCCAGATGATCGAAGCCAAGGCTGGCTTTCATTTTGCTGGTGGAAAAAGCCCAGTCATGGTTGGTCATTTCGACCCAGTCTTCCGTGATAGGGCAAGCAATGGCAATGCAGCCGTCTTTAACGTTCTGCAGCTGCTCGCCAAGATAGTGGCGGATGACGGCTTCGAGGCTGTCATAATCTGATGTTGAGAATGTTTGGGCCTGGGAGATGCTGCCGGTTTCCACCTCACACAGGGCGAGTCGGGCGTTGGTGCCGCCGACGTCGCCGACCAGGGCATAAGTTGTCATTCTTTTGTTGCTCCGCTTGGGGTCCCTAAGATGCAGGACACTATAAAAGTCTGCCGGTAAAACAACAACGCTCGCCGTGACAAAAGAGGAGCGTTGAAGGTGGTGAGCACAGCCTACCCGTCCGGCAAGCCGCTTGACAGCGGCAACACTCCGAATCTTATTCTCCGTTGCGCTGCGCCAGGCAAGCCGTCACCTTGTGCAACAGCGGCGGCAGATCGTCTTTGGGCATCACGACCTCGACCAGCGTCAGGTAGTCGGGCGCCTGCAGACGCGCCATCACCTCTTCCAGCTGCACGCATTCGGTGACGCGCCAGCTCTGCGCCTGCCCGTGCAGACAAAGCGCCTGCGGCAGCGCGGTCCAGTTCCACTGCGCAATATCATTATACCGCTGCGTCGCGCCGTGGATGGCGCGCTCCACCGTATAGCCCTCATTGTTCAACAGGAAAATAATCGGCGTTTGCCGGTCGCGCAGCATCGAGCCCAGCTCCTGGATCGTCAGCTGAGCCGAGCCGTCGCCGGTAATCAGGATCACCCGCTGCGCAGGCGCGGCGGTCTGCGCGCCGAAGGCTGCCGGAAGAGTATAGCCAATAGAGCCCCAGAGCGGCTGCACCAGCAGCTGTGCGCCGGACGGCAAGCGCAGCGCCGCCGCGCCAAAGGCGGCGGTGCCCTGATCGGCGAGGATAATATCGCCCGGCTGGAGAAAGCGCTGCATCGCCTGCCAGAAGGCGCTCTGGCTGATATCGGCGCGCGCATCCGCCGTTTCGACCGGCTGCGGCTGCGGCGCCAGCGCCCAGCCTGCGCCGTAGCGCCCAAACAGCGCCTCCAGCTCGCCCAGCGCATCCGCCATGTTGAGCGGCGCAAAGCGCTCGCCCGCAACGCTGGCGGCGAAAGGCTGCAGATCGATCAGCTGCGAAGCGGCAAAGTTTTGGGTAAAGCCCGCCGTCAGGGTATCGTTGAAGCGCACGCCGACGCAGACAGTGACGTCGGTCTGCTCAATCAGCTCGCAGATGCCGGGCTCGCTGCCCGCTGCGGCGTAGGTGCCGACGTAGCCAGGCTGGCGCTCGTCCAGCACGCCTTTGCCCATCAGCAGCGTGGCGCAGGGAACGGCGCGCAGCCGCCGTAGCTGCGCCAGCGCCGCCTGCTGCTGCCAGCGTCCGGCGAGAAAGTCCGCCAGCAGCGCGACCCGGCGCGCCGGCGCCAGCAGCTGTTCGGCGGCGGCGCGAAACGCGCGGCGCGCCTGCTCGCTGGATCCCGGCGCAGCGTCAAGCGGCGCGGCGGGCGGCGCCACCTCAGCCTCGGCGACATCAACCGCCAGCATCAGGTAGCCCGGCCGCTTTTCACGCATCGCGGTGGCCAGCACCCGATCGATTTCCGCCGCGGCGTTGCCCGCGCTGAGCTGCGCCGTCGCCGCGCTGACTTCGCCCGCCATGCGCAGAAAGTGACGGAAATCGCCATCCCCCAGCGAATGGTGTACGCAGTCGCCGCGCTTTTGCGCCCCGCTGGCGGGCGCGCCCACAATATGGATCACCGGCAGATATTCGGCGAAGCTGCCGGCAGTGCCGTTGATGGCGCTCAGCTCGCCGACGCCGAAGGTGGTCAGCAACGCCGCCGCGCCGCGACAGCGGGCGTAGCCGTCTGCGGCGTAGGCGGCGTTGAGTTCGTTGGCGCAGCCTACCCAGCCGATATCGCGATGGGCGATCACCCGATCAAGAAACTGCAGGTTATAGTCGCCCGGCACGCCAAACAGATGGCCGACGCCCATTTCCTGCAGACGCGTCAGCAGATAATCTCCTACGGTAAAGCGTTGCATATGCCACTCCTTTCACCCGATGTCTGGTTTGAGTATCCGCTATGCTGCAAAAGCGGCGAGAAAGCAGCGCAATCGGCTGAACAAAAAAGTGGCAACCCGGCGTTACGATGGGGGATTATTCTGTAAGTATGCGTTTTGCAGCCCAGTGTGACTGTGTGTAAGCGCATACACTGCTATTCTTGCGCTTTAAAATTCTTCCCTCTGACAGGAAAGCCGTATGACCTACCTTCCGCATCCCGGTCGTTATCAGCAAATGGAATATCGCCGAAGCGGCCGCAGCGGGCTAAAACTGCCCGCGATTTCGCTTGGCCTGTGGCATAACTTTGGCGACAACACGCGCGTCGACAACAGCCGCGAGCTGCTGCGCCACGCGTTCGATCGCGGCATTACCCATTTTGATCTGGCCAATAACTATGGCCCGCCGCCGGGCTCGGCGGAAGAGAACTTTGGCCGCATTCTGCGCGAAGATTTCCGCGCGTTTCGCGATGAGCTGGTGATCTCCACCAAAGCGGGTTACACCATGTGGGATGGCCCCTATGGCGACTGGGGCTCGCGCAAATACCTTATCTCCAGCCTCGATCAGAGCCTGAAGCGCATGGGGCTGGAGTATGTAGATATTTTTTATCACCACCGCCCCGACCCGGAAACGCCGCTGGAGGAGACCATGCGCGCGCTGGATCAGGTGGTACGTCAGGGTAAAGCGCTCTATGCCGCCATCTCCAACTATCCGGCGGAACGTGCGGCGGAAGCGATCGCCATTCTGCGCGATCTCGGCACGCCCTGTCTGATCCATCAGCCGCGCTATTCAATGTTTGAACGCGGCCCGGAAAATGGCCTGCTGGAAACCCTGGGCGACAACGGCGTCGGCTGCATCGCCTTCTCTCCGCTGGCGGGCGGCGTACTGACCGACCGCTATCTGCAGGGTATTCCCGAGGATTCGCGCGTGGCGAGCGGCAGCAAGTTCCTGCGCGAAGATCAGCTTACCGACGAGAAAATGGAAAAAGTGCGCAAGCTGAATGAGATTGCGCAGCAGCGCGGCCAGAAGCTGGCGCAGATGGCGCTGGCGTGGACGCTGCGCGACGCGCGCGTCACCTCGGTGCTGATCGGCGCAAGCAAAACCGCGCAGATCGACGACGCGGTGGAGATGCTGGCTAATCAGCATTTTACCATCGCCGAACTCTCCGCTATCGAAGGCGTACTGCTCTAATCCCTGCCCGCCCGGCCGCCGCGCCGGGCGTTTCTGCAGACAGAATTGTCTCAATCCCCTTTTTCTTCCAATTTTCCTCACAATTGTCAGCGACACTCTGAATCGCTACACAAGCAATGCGCGGGTATAACGCCTGCACCACAGCGGCGCTGTCGCTGATAAGGAGAAGAAGATGAAATTTGCTGTTTTTGCTGCTTTGCTGACCTGCCTGTCGCCATTGGCGATCCACAACGTTCAGGCTGCCGGCGCTTCTATCAGCCTGGCGCCGGGCGTGACCCTGAATCTGGGAGACCAGGATCGTCGCGGCTATTACTGGGACGGCGGCCGCTGGCGCGAGCCGCGCTGGTGGCACGACCGCTATCAGTATAATAACCATCGCTGGTGGCGCCATGAAGAGTGGCGCCGTCATCAGCAGTGGGAGCGCGAGCGACGCTGGCATGAGCGCGAGCGTCGCCACCACTGGCGCGAAGCGCAGCGCCATCACGATCGCCACGATCGCCATGACCACCACCATCACTGATGGCGCGGCTAAAGGCCGCTGCGCAATACCGGCGCTGAGCGGCCTTTAATCAGCAAACAGCCGACGTCCCGTTTGCCGCGCCGTTGCCAGACGGGCTTCCGGCGAGTCGGCGTCAGGCAGCAGGATCAGCTCCGAGGTTTTCACCGGCGCGCCGACATAGTCAAAAATGCCCTCGTCGATCTGCGTGCGCATCGCGGCATAGTAGCCGCGCCGCGCATAGGTGCGCAGATTTGCCCCGCCAATTCCCAGCAGATGCACCTGCAGGCGGCCCAGCTTCTTGTCGATTTTGCCGTCGGGACTCTCCTGATATGCCCAGCCGTGAGTAAAGACGCGATCGATCCAGCCCTTCAGCACGCCGGGAAATGACCACCAGTAAACGGGATAAACCAGCACCAGCGCGTCGGCGCCATCAATGCGCTTTTGCTCGGCCAGCACATCGGCGGGCGGCGCGGATTCATTGCGGAACAGCGCCAGATCGGCGGCGGCATAGCGCGGATCAAACCCCTCCGCTATCAGATCGGCTATTTCAAAGGTGTGCGGCGCGCGAATCTCGCTGGTTAGCGCCCGCGCGACGGCGTGAGTAAAAGAATCTTGATCGGGATGGGCGACCACTACCAGTGCATGCATAACCTGACTCCTGTGTGAAAAGAGAAAACGGCTGCATATCGAGAGTAAATGAGCTGAGGCGGGCCGCCAGCGCGGCAGCACAGGCGGTTAAAAGCGCGGCTGGCCCGGCATACGCGGGCCAGCCTGTGAATTACCTTTACAGGCCGAGGATTTCGCCAACAAGCAGATAGGCGTTGAGCGCGACTACCAGCACCACAATGGCGCGGCCAGCGTTCTGCATCAGGCGTGAATTGACCATCTCGCCCATAATCTCGCGATTGCCGGTAAAGGAGAGCAGCGGCATCAGCGCCAGCGCAATGCCGAAGCTCAGCAGCACCTGACTCATAACCAGAATGCGCGTCGGATCCCAGCCCGCCATAATCACGATAAACGAGGGCAGCATAGTCACCAGACGACGCACCCAGAGCGGAATATGAAAGCGGATAAAGCCCTGCATCACCACCTGACCCGCCAGCGTACCTACAACGGTAGAGGAGAGGCCCGCCGCCACCAGGCTGAGGCCGAACACCGTCGCCGCCGCATGGCCTAGCAGCGGCGTCAGCGTCAGATAGGCCTGATCCAGCTCGGCGATGCCGCTGTGGCCGCTAAAGTGAAACGCGGCGGCGGCGGTCGCCATCATCGCCAGATTAACAAAGCCGGCGATAGTCATAGCGATCGCCACGTCCAGCTTGGTCGACGAGTAGCGCTGGCTCTTATTGCCGCTCTCGCCGCCCTGCGTCAGCGCCGAATGCAGGTAGATAACGTGCGGCATAATCGTCGCGCCCAGCACGCCCGCTGCGAGGAAGACCGCATCCGACGTCGGCAGCGACGGCAGCGCCATGCCGGTCACCAGTTCGCTAACCTTCGGCTGCGAAAAGAACAGCTCAACGATATAGGCGGCCGCCACAAAGAGCAGCAGGCTGCCTATCACTACCTCCAGCGGCTTCTGACCCCGGTTTTGCAGCATCAGGATCAGGAAGGTCGCCACGCCGGTCAGCACGGCGCCCTGCAGCAGCGAAATGCCGAGCAGCAGCTTAAAACCGAGCGCTGCGCCGATAAACTCCGCCAGGTCGGTCGCCATGGCGATAATCTCCGCCTGCACCCAGTAGAACCAGACCGCCGGGCGCGGAAAGCGGTCACGAATATGCTCAGCGAGGTTTTTACCGGTGGCGATGCCGAGCTTGGCGGACATCAGCTGAATGATCATCGCCATGATATTGGCCCACACCACGACCCACAGCAGCTTATAGCCGTAGGCCGCACCGGCCTGGATATTGGTGGCGAAGTTACCTGGATCGATATAGCCGATGGCGGCGATAAAGGCCGGCCCCAGCAGCGCGAGCTTGATTTTTCTGACTCCGCGAGCGGCACGCTCGGCGGTACGGCTCTCAAACATATCTCTCTACCTGTCTGAACGCGTTTTTACCATGGCAGCTTATGGTCTGATCGCGGCAAGTGAAATGAGGTTATCGTTATCGTTGTGATAGATAGTGCTATAAAGTATAGCCATTGCTATACCTTACGGTAAAGCGAGACTTGCTAAAAAATGTGCAACGCACCTCACTCTACGCTTCGGACATATTATAGACAATGAATTTGTGGATATTAGGTGTGAACATTTTGTGAACAGGCTGTGACTGGTAAGAGTTTTCTGAGAAAAGGGGTGATAGCGAATCCTTATAATGTGGAATTGATCTCGTTTTTAAGTAACGCGTTACATAGAATACGCAGCAAATTACAACCCTCCTCAAATCTGGAGCAAGCATGTCCCATATTTTGCACTTCCTTTTAGCACTGGTGGTGGTAGGCGTGCTGGCGTTACTCGTCAGCCACGACCGTAAAAGTATTCGTATTCGCTACATTGTCCAGCTTCTGGTCATTGAAGTGCTGCTGGCGTGGTTCTTCCTCAACTCCGAGGCGGGCCTCGGGTTTGTAAAAGGCTTCGCCGGCCTGTTCGATCATCTGCTCAAGTATGCGGCCGAAGGCACTAACTTCGTGTTCGGCAACATGAATGAGAAAGGCCTGGCCTTCTTCTTCCTCAACGTGCTGTGCCCGATCGTCTTTATCTCCGCGCTGATCGGCATCCTGCAGCATTTCCGCATTCTGCCGTGGGTGATCCGCGGCATCGGCACCGTGCTCTCTAAAATCAACGGCATGGGCAAGCTGGAATCCTTTAACGCCGTCAGCTCTCTGATTCTGGGACAGTCAGAAAACTTTATCGCCTATAAGGATATCCTCGGCAAAATGTCGCAGCGCCGCATGTACACCATGGCCGCGACCGCGATGTCGACCGTATCCATGTCGATCGTCGGTGCCTATATGACCATGCTGCAGCCGAAGTATGTGGTCGCCGCGCTGGTGCTTAACATGTTCAGCACCTTTATCGTGCTGTCGCTGATCAACCCTTACCGCGTCGACAGCGAAGAGGATCTGCAGCTGCAGGATATTCATAAAGGCCAGAGCTTCTTTGAGATGCTGGGCGAATATATCCTCGCCGGCTTCCGCGTGGCGATTATCGTCGCGGCGATGCTGATCGGCTTTATCGCGCTGATTTCCGGCCTGAACGCGCTGTTCGATTTTATCTTCGGCATCAGCTTCCAGGGCGTGCTGGGCTACGTCTTCTATCCGTTCGCCTGGGTAATGGGCGTACCGGCGCACGAAGCGCTGCAGGTCGGCAGCATTATGGCTACCAAGCTGGTTTCCAATGAGTTTGTGGCGATGATGGATCTGCAGAAGCTGGCGGGCCAGCTGTCGCCGAACTCTGAAGGCATTCTGTCGGTCTTCCTGGTCTCTTTCGCTAACTTCTCCTCTATCGGCATCGTCGCTGGCGCGATCAAAGGCCTGAACGAAGAGCAAGGCAACGTGGTGTCGCGCTTCGGCCTGAAGCTGCTCTACGGTTCAACGCTGGTCAGCGTGCTCTCCGCCGCCATCGCCGGTCTGGTGCTGGCGTTCTGATAATAAGGGGCGAGACAGGTTCTCGCCCTGCAGACGGCACATAAATTCAGGACGTGAATGACACCTGCGCAAGGGAGTGCGCGGGACGAGCCGCCAGCGAGGGCGCGAGGGTTCCCTGTCATTCACGTCAGCACGGCTTCTCTCCGCTTATTCTTAATTATTCCTGACTGATATAACGCCTGTCGCACCGCCTCAGCCGCGCGGCGTCGCCCTTCCCCGATTCCCGCAAATCCTTTGCACAATATCGAATTTCATCTCAGGCCCGTCGCCCCGTAGTTTTTTCATTACTCAACATCGGGAGAAGCGCATGAGCATTCAATTTCTGGGTATGATCGGCCATCGTCTGGCCTCTGAAATCATTCCGGCCAGCGGGCCGTTATTCGATAAAAATTATATTGCTGATTTTGCCCGCGCCCACGAAGAGGCGGGATTTGACCGGATTCTGGTGGGCTACTGGTCCGATCAACCAGACGGTTTTCTGGTAACAGCGCACGCCGCCGCCAGCACGTCACGCATTAAGTTTCTGCTGGCGCACCGTCCCGGCTTTGTCTCGCCGACGCTGGCGGCGCGCAAGCTGGCGTCGCTCGATCACCTGACCGACGGACGCCTGGCGGTGCATATTATCAGCGGCGGCAGCGACAGCGAACAGCGCCGCGACGGCGACTTTCTCAACAAGGCGGAACGCTACGCGCGTACCGACGAATTTCTCCATGTACTGAACCAAAGCCTGACCTCCGCGCAGCCTTACGATCATCAGGGCGATTTTTATCAGGCCGAGCAGGCCTTCTCGGCGATCAAGCCGCTGCAAAGCAAACTGCCGATCTACTTCGGCGGCTCTTCGCCCGAGGCGATAGAGGTCGCCGCGCGCCACGCCGATGTCTTCGCGCTGTGGGGCGAGCCGCTGCAGGGCGCGGCGGAAACGGTGCAAACCGTGCGCGCCGCCGCGGCGAAAAGAGGACGCGACATTAAATTCAATATCTCTTTCCGCCCGATTATCGGTAAAACCGAGAAAGAGGCCTGGGAACGCGCGGAACATATTTACCAGACAGCGCAGAAGCAGCTGGCTGAATCGGGCTATACCTTCGGCCTGCCGAAGCCGCAAAGCGTCGGCGCGCAGCGCTTGCTGGCGGCGGCGAACGCCAGCGACCGCCACGATAAAGTGCTGTGGACCGGCGTGGCGAAGCTGGTCAGCGGCGGCTACAACTCCACCGCGCTGGTGGGAACGGCCGATCAGGTCTCTGACGCGCTGCTGGATTACTACAACCTTGGCATCGACAGCGTGCTGATCCGCGGCTTCGATCCCCTCAACGACGCGAAAGAGTATGGCCGCGAGCTGCTGCCGCTGACGCGCGAAAAAGTCGCCGCTCTGACGCGCGTCAAAAGGAGCGCCTGATGCGTCTCGCCGCCTTATTTGCCGGAATCGCGCTGGCGCTCACCCTTAACCACGCGCTGGCCGCTGAAAAAGTGTCGCTGCGCCTCGGCGATGTCAAAGGGGATCGCTTCGCCTCGCTGAAAGCGTCCGGCGAACTCGATAATCTGCCCTACGATTTGAAGCTCACCGCCTTTGACTCGGGCGCGCCGGTGCAGGAGGCGCTGAACGCGGGAGCGCTGGATGTCGGCTTTACCGGCGATCTGCCCTTTCTGTTTGTCTATGCCGCGGGCGCACCGGTAAAAGCGGTGGGTGCCTGGCAGAACAATCCCGACAGCATCGCGCTGCTGACGCGCCCTGACGCCGGCATCCACAGCCTGCAGGATCTGAAAGGCAAACAGATCGCCGTCAACCGCGGCGGCTGGGGCCATTATCTGATCCTGGGCCTGCTGGAGCGCGCCGGACTGAAACCGGACGAGGTGACGCTGCGCTTTCTCGGCCCGGTGGATGGCCGCGCGGCGCTGACCTCCGGCGCGGTTTCCGCCTGGGCGCCGTGGGAGCCCTATATCGCTACCTCAACCCAGGTTGACGGCACGGTGCGCGTGCCGCAGGGCGGCGGCAGCGGCATTATGTCGGGCTACTCCTATGCGCTGGCGCGCAAAGAGGCGCTGGCCGACCCGGCGAAACGCCAGGCCATCGCCGATCTGCTGACGCGGCTGGCGAAGGCGCAGGTCTGGGCGGCGCAGCATCCGCAGCCGTTCGCGCAGGCGCTGGGCAAATCGCTGAATATGCCGACCACCATCACCAGCAGCTGGATTGCCGACGCGCGCATTCGCCCGCTGGTGTTCGATTCCTCTCTTATCGCGACGCTGCAAAAATCCGCCGACTTCTTCCATCGCTATCAGGTGCTGCCAAAAGCGGTCGACGTCAGCGGCGCCTTCGATTTCAGCCTGGCCAGCGGTGCGAATCAGGTGGCGCGGCACTATCAGGAGAACAAATCGTGAGCGTTCTGAACTATCAGCGGCTGCGCGACTTTGTGGCGCAGCTCGCCGCCCTGCTCGATCGGCAGCCGGACGAGGCGACCATTCTGGCGCGCGGCAGCGAGCTGCTGCGTCCGCTGCTGCAGCACGACGACTGGCTGGATGAGGCGTTCGCCCAGCCGCATCCGCAGCATTATCAACAGTATCTGCTGCATGCCGACGCGCAGCAGCGCTTCTCGGTGGTGAGCTTTGTCTGGGGGCCGGGCCAGCAGACGCCGGTGCACGATCATCGCGTCTGGGGATTAATCGGCATGCTGCGCGGCGCAGAAGTGTCGCAGAGCTTCCGGCCGGCGCAGGGCGGGCTGGCGGCGGCGGGCGCACCGGTTCGTCTCGACCCCGGCCAGATCGAGGCAGTATCGCCGCGCGTCGGCGATATCCATCGCGTCAGCAACGCTTACGACGATCGCGTCTCTGTCAGCATCCACGTCTACGGCGCCAATATCGGCGCGGTAAAACGCGCGGTCTACCGCGATGACGGCAGCGAAAAGCCCTTTATCTCCGGTTACAGCAACCGCTACTTACCTAATATCTGGGATCTCTCACATGGCTAAAACTTTTCCTCTGCGCGACGCCGCAGAGATTCAGCAGGCGCTGCGCCAGCAGCAGGAAGTGGCGCTGGTCGACGTGCGCGACGAGGCGCGCTATGCGCAGGGGCATCCGCTGTTCGCGGTGAACATTCCGCTCTCGAAGCTGGAGCTGGAGTGGCTGGATCGCCTTCCTCGCCGCGATACGGCGATTACACTTTACGACAACGGCGAAGGGTTGGCGCAGGCGGCGGCGGAGCGCGTGGCGGCCTGGGGTTACACCGCTATCAGCCTGCTTAAAGATGACCTTGCCGGCTGGAAGGCGGCGGGCGGCGAGCTGTTTATCGATGTGAATTCGCCGAGCAAAGCGTTTGGCGAGCTGGTGGAACACCACAACCATACGCCATCGCTGGCGGCTGAAGAGGTCAACGCGCTGCTGCGCGACCAGGCTGACGTGGTGGTGCTCGACGCGCGCCGCTTTGATGAATACCACACCATGTCGATTCCCGGCGGCATCAGCGTGCCGGGCGGGGAACTGGTGCTGCGCGTGCGCGATCTCGCCCCCTCCCCCGATACCACGGTGATCGTCAACTGCGCGGGCCGCACGCGCAGCATTATCGGCACCCAGTCGCTGGTTAACGCCGGCATCCGTAATCCGGTTTATGCGCTGCGCAACGGCACCATCGGCTGGACGCTGGCGGGATTCGCTCTGGAGCAGCATCAGGCGCGCCGCTACGGCGAGACCAGCGAAACCGCCCGTCGTCATGCGGCAGCGGCAGCGCGGCAGGTGGCGGATCGCGCTGGCGTGGCGCGCATCGATAAGGCAACGCTGGCCCGCTGGCAGCAGGCGCCACGCACAACTTATCTGTTCGACACGCGCGACGCCGACGAGTACGCCGCCGGGCATCTGCCAGGCAGCCGTCACGTGCCGGGCGGCCAGCTGGTGCAGGAAACCGATCACTACGCCAGCGTGCGCGGCGCGCGAATCGTGCTGATTGACAACGACGGCGTGCGCGCCAGCATGACGGCCTCCTGGCTGGCGCAGATGGGCTGGGAAGCCGCCGTGCTGGAGGGGCTGCAACCCCAGGACTTCAGCGCCACGGGCGGCTGGTCACCGCAGCTGCCCGCAGCGCCTGCGGCCGAAGCGATCTCTCCCCAGCAGCTGAACGACTGGCTACAGCAGGGCGATACCCAGGTGCTGGATTTCACCACGCGCGCCAACTATATAAAAAGCCATATTCCTGGGGCCGCCTGGCTGCTGCGCTCAACGCTGCAGCAGCAGGGCAGCGCGTTACTGCCCGAGGCCGAACGCTATGTGCTGACCTGTGGCAGTAGTCTGCTGGCGGGCTATGCGGTGCAGCAGGTAGCAGCGCTAACCGGCAAGCCGGTCTGGCTGCTGCAGGGCGGCAATGCCGCCTGGCGCAACGCCGGGCTGCCGACGGAAGCTGGCGAACAGACGCTGCTCTCCCCCGCCATCGATCGCTATCGTCGCCCGTATGAAGGTACCGATATCGAACCGGCGGTGATGCAGGCCTATCTCGACTGGGAGTATGGGCTGGTGGCGCAGCTGGATCGCGACGGCACGCACGGCTTTCTCGTGCTGCAGCCGGAGAAGCAAAGCGTAACGGCGTAGGCAAACAGGGCGGCAGCAATGTCGCTCTTTTTTTGCGCGCGGCAAGGCTTTCGTTGATTTTTTGGGATTATTTGAGACGCTGCCTGAGGGATCAGGCGTGAGATAATGGTGGAGATAAGCGGGATCGAACCGCTGACCTCTTGCATGCCATGCAAGCGCTCTCCCAGCTGAGCTATACCCCCACATCTGGAATCGTTTTTTCAGTGCCAAATCGTTGGGATTCGATTTGGTGGAGCTAAGCGGGATCGAACCGCTGACCTCCTGCATGCCATGCAGGCGCTCTCCCAGCTGAGCTATAGCCCCGAACCGAAAAAACCGTCGGATGTTCTCGACGGACGGCATAATATGAAACCGCCCTCGGGGTGTCAACGGCAAAATCAAAAACTGCGTTTGATCGCTGAAAAAGGCGGCAAATACCGGATCGCGTTGTTTTCAGCGGCGTTTATTCAGCGTGAAAGAAGCGCTCAGCCGATACCGCGGCGTCGCCTTTTTTCTCCGCTGCGACAGGTTAAATTACGGTTAAACACCCTTTAGGATTTTTCTTGTTTTCCGTTAAAAGCCATGTAAAACTTAGCCCGCTAATCAAGTGGACATCGCTGCCCACGCCTTATAACAACACCATCCCTGTCACAGCTATCAATACTATTAGAGATACTATGTCGCTGCATTCACCTAAAGAGATCGCTCAACTGGCGATTCAGGCTGGCGTCACTAAAAGCCGCGCCTCCATTCCGACGTTATTAATTCTGGGTTTTATGGCTGGCGCCTTTATCGCTACCGGCTTCCTGCTTGACCTGCACGTGATTAACTCGCTGCCGGCCGACTGGGGCTCGTTCGGCGGTCTGCTGGGCGCTGCCGTTTTCCCGGTGGGCTTGATCCTGACCGTACTGGCGGGCGGCGAACTGCTGACCGGCAATATGATGACGATGCCGGTCGCCTGGTTTGCACGCCGTATCAGCGGTTTCGCCGTGCTGCGCAACTGGTTCTGGGTCACCATCGCCAACTTTATCGGCAGCCTGGCCATCGCCTGGTTTTTCGGCCATATGCTCGGCATGACCGAAGGCGACTACCTGAAGAAAACCGTGGCTATCGCCAGCGCGAAAGTGCATGCGGACTTCCTGCACGCCTTTATCTCCGGCATCGGCTGCAACTGGCTGGTCTGCCTGGCGGTGTGGCTCGCTTTCGCCAGTAAAGATGTGGTAGGGAAAATCTTCGGCATGTGGTTCCCGGTCATGGCCTTCGTCGCCATCGGCTTCCAGCACGTTGTTGCCAACATGTTTATCGTACCTGCGGCTATTTTTGCCGGTCAGCTGAGCTGGGCGGAGTATCTGCCGAACTTCGTCGCTGTCTTCCTGGGCAACGGCGTCGGCGGCGCAGTATTCGTCGGCCTTGCCTACTTCCTCGCTTTCCGTCCTTCCGCCGAAGCGGTAGGCACTGCGCAGTAATTTTTTATTGCCTTTTGTCGTGAGGCAAAAGGCAATTTGCCTTCCTGTTACTTTCACGCGTAACGATTTGCTGTAATATGTGGAACTAATGTATTTAACAGGGACAGCATCGTGAAAAAGGAATGGTTAACCCCAGAAGAACTCGCGAAAGAAACAGGCTACAGTCGGCAAACAGTTAATAAATGGATCAAGCGCGAAAACTGGACCACCACGCCGAAGCCCGGCGTACAGGGAGGTAAGGCGCGACTGATCCATATCGACGAACGTGTGAAAAGCTTTATCCAGTCCATGCGTAACCTGAGCGAGCCGAACGCTTCCTACACCGCACAACAAAATTCCTTACCTGCGTTACTATTAAGTTCTGTACAACAAATGACGCAGAATGAGCAGGATCAACTTGCCGCGATGATTTTACGCGAAGGGATTAAAGGCGTGCTGCAGCGGCTGGGAATCAGCGAAGAATAAAAAAACCGGAAGCCTCGCGCTTCCGGTTTTCGTTTATCAGGCCTGCGCGTCGCGCTCAGCGATCTCAGCCAGCGCCTTTTCACTACGCGCTACGCTACGGCGCTGTCCAATGGCTTCCACAGTTCCTGTAACTTTTACGCTTAACGATTTGCTGTAATATGTGGAACTAATGTATTAAACAGGGACAGCATCGTGAAAAAGGAATGGTTAACCCCGGAAGAACTCGCGAAAGAAACAGGTTACAGCCGGCAAACGGTGAATAAATGGATCAAGCGCGAAAACTGGACCACCATGCCGAAGCCCGGCGTACAGGGAGGTAAGGCGCGCGTGGTTCTTATTGATGAACGCGTGAAAAGCTTTATCCACTCCCTACGTAACCTGAACGAGCCGAACGCTTCCTACACTGCACAACAGAACGCCT
The DNA here is from genome assembly GCF_020149765.1 of Pantoea agglomerans. NCBI lineage: Bacteria > Pseudomonadati > Pseudomonadota > Gammaproteobacteria > Enterobacterales > Erwiniaceae > Pantoea > Pantoea agglomerans. Next base: position 1,120,688 of record NZ_CP083809.1, on the reverse strand, counting down.
TACCGGCGTTACTATTAAGTTCTGTACAGCAAATGACGCAGAATGAGCAGGATCAACTTGCCGCAATGATTTTGCGTGAAGGGATAAAAGGTGTGCTGCAGCGGTTGGGAATCAGCGAAGAATAAAAAAAACCGGAAGCCTTGCGCTTCCGGTTTTCGTTTATCAGGCCTGCGCTTCGCGCTCAGCGATGTAAGCCAGCGCCTTTTCAATACGCGCTACGCTACGGCGCTGTCCGATGGCTTCGACGGTAACGTCCAGGCCCGGCGACTGGCCGGCGCCGGTCACGGCGACGCGCAGCGGCATACCGACCTTGCCCATCCCCACTTCCAGCTCGTCTGCCGTGCTCTGAATCGCCTGGTGCACGTTTTCCGCCGTCCAGTCAGTAAGGCTGGCCAGTTTGTCACGCACCACTTCCAGCGGCTGGCGAGCCACCGGGCGCAGATGTTTTTTCGCCGCGTCGGCATCGAACGCGTCAAATTCCTCATAGAAGTAGCGGCAGGAAGCCGCCATCTCTTTCAGCGTCTTGCAGCGCTCGCCCAGCAGCGTCACCAGCTTCGCCAGTTCCGGGCCGGTGCGGGTGTCGATGTTCTGCTGTTCAATGTGCCACTGCAGATGCGTTGCCACATATTCTGGCGGCATGCTGTTGATATAGTGGTGGTTGAGCCACTGCAGCTTTTCGGTGTTGAAGGCGCTGGCGGATTTGCTCACGGCATCAAGCGTAAACAGCTCTTTCATCTCTGGCACAGAGAAGATCTCCTGATCGCCGTGGGACCAGCCCAGACGCACCAGATAGTTGAGCAGCGCTTCCGGCAGATAGCCGTCGTCGCGGTACTGCATGACGCCAACAGCGCCGTGACGTTTGGAGAGCTTTTTGCCGTCGTCGCCCAGGATCATGGAGACGTGCGCGTAGACCGGCACCTGTGCGCCGATCGCCTCCAGGATGTTGATCTGGCGCGGCGTATTGTTGATATGGTCTTCGCCGCGAATCACATGGGTGATACCCATATCCCAGTCGTCGACAACGACGCAGAAGTTATAGGTTGGCGAACCGTCGGTGCGGCGAATAATCAGGTCATCCAGCTCCTGGTTGCTGAACTCAATCGGGCCGCGGATCTGGTCGTCAAAAATGACCGAGCCTTCCTGCGGGTTGCGGAAGCGCACCACGCAAGGCTCATCCGCCGCGTGATGCTCATGGCTGTCGCGGCAGTGGCCGTCATAGCGCGGCTTTTCGCCGTTCGCCATCTGGGTTTCGCGCAGCTGTTCCAGGCGCTCTTTAGAGCAGTAGCATTTATAGGCGGAGCCCGCTTCCAGCATCTCGTCGATAACCGCGTTATAGCGGTCGAAGCGTTTGGTCTGATAGTACGGGCCTTCGTCCCAGTCCAGGTTCAGCCAGTTCATGCCGTCCATAATAGCTTCGATGGCTTCCGGCGTTGAACGCTCGAGATCGGTGTCTTCGATACGCAGGACGAATTCGCCCTGGTGATGGCGAGCGAAGAGCCAGGAGTAGAGCGCGGTACGTGCGCCGCCGACATGCAGGTAGCCGGTTGGGCTGGGCGCGAAGCGAGTTTTGATTTTCATTCAGCAGTGCCTTAGATGCGCAGGTTCTTTGTCTGGATGACAAAAAATGGGTTAGACGCGAAAAAACGGTGCGCACATTCTAGCACCTGGCGTTGAATCCTCAATGACTGTGCGCCAGCGCAAAGGGGGAATGCCCCGGGTTTCTGCTAATAAAACCAGCATATTGGCTAAAAGCAGCGCGTGATGTCTAATTTTAAAGCGAACGCGCATTTTAGTTTTAAAAAGCGTTGACTCACTTCGAAGGATCCCTATAATGCGACTCCACACAGCGGGGGTGATTAGCTCAGTTGGTAGAGCATCTCCCTTACAAGGAGGGGGTCGGCGGTTCGAGCCCGTCATCACCCACCACTCTAAAGGTGGCCCGCAGTGAACAAGAGATAAGATATGGGTGATTAGCTCAGTTGGTAGAGCATCTCCCTTACAAGGAGGGGGTCGGCGGTTCGAGCCCGTCATCACCCACCATATCTCAGTCAGATGACGCTCTTGTTAAGCAGTACCGAAGTGGGTGATTAGCTCAGTTGGTAGAGCATCTCCCTTACAAGGAGGGGGTCGGCGGTTCGAGCCCGTCATCACCCACCACTTCGGGTCGTTAGCTCAGTTGGTAGAGCAGTTGACTTTTAATCAATTGGTCGCAGGTTCGAATCCTGCACGACCCACCAATTCAGAGAAAAGCGCCTTATGGCGCTTTTTTCGTTTCTGTGCGTCGCGGCTTAGCGTGCAGGATGAGAACCTGCGCAGGTTCGACTGAATCGCTGGAGCGATTCAGGCTGATGCGCAGCATCACCCGCAGGGCGAGGCCCTGGATGGGCCGAGGCGTATCCTGCACGACCCACCAATTCAGAGAAAAGCGCCTTATGGGCGCTTTTTTCGTTTTTGTGCGCCGAGTGTTAACGTGCAGGATGAGAACCTGCGCAGGTTCGACTGAATCGCCGGAGCGATTCAAGCTGATGCGCAGCATCACCCGCAGGGCGAGGCCCTGGATGGGCCGAGGCGTATCCTGCACGACCCACCAATTCAGAGAAAAGCGCCTTATGGGCGCTTTTTTCGTTTTTGTGCGCCGAGGGTTAGCGTGCAGGATGAGAAACTGCGCAGGTTCGATTGAATCGCCGGAGCGATTCAGCGCCTTTATCTGGCATCGTGAGGCGTTTGAGAAAAATCAGGGGTAGTTTTCCCTGTCTTTTACAAACCTTAACGCTTTCCTGCCTCAAGGCTTTTTCTCCCCAACCGATAACGTTTTTGTCTACTTAAAAGGAGAAAACCGATGTCATCAATATCCGCTTTATTAGCCAGCACGGTTAGTAGCAGCGGCGGGAGCGACGGCAGCGTGTCGTCGCAGATTTCCGCGCTAAATAAACAGATCCAGAGCATCACCAGGCAGGTTAAAGAGCTTGCAGATAATCAGGAGCTGACCGACGAGCAGAAGTCGGAAATGGAACAGATGTACCAGTCACAGATCGCAATGCTCGAAGCGCAAATCGCCCAGCTTGAACAGAAACAAAACGAGCAGGCACAGCAGAAAAGCGAACCGGCGAATCAGATGAGCGACGCCCAGAGCGCCGACGGCATCAATCGCCCGACCGCAACCAATCAGCTAAACGTTTATATCTAAAACGGCGGATTACTCACACGTTGTTGCGTCAGCAGCATCGCCTGCTGACGCGCTTCCTGCCAGATGGCCTGCGCCGCCGGCGTCAGCGAACGGTTTTTGCGCTTGACCAGCATCAGGCTGCGGTTGATTTCGGGATAGAGTCGACGCACCGTCAGCGCCCTGCCCGCCGGGAGCGGCAGCGCCAGCGCCGGCAAGATACTGATGCCAATGCCCGCATCGACCATGGGAAACAGCGTTGCCGGATGCCCGATATCCTGCACCACCTTAATCTCCACCTGCTGCTGACGCAGCGCTGCGTCAATCAACACGCGACTGCCGGAGGCGTAATCCTGCAGCACCATGTCGCGTCCCGCCAGCATGCGCCACTGCGCCTTATCCACCGCGGCGAGCGGATCGTCGCTGCGGCACAGCAGTAAAAAAGGCTCTTCCAGGATCGGCTGGCAGTCGAGATCGCTGTCGCTAAGCGGGCCGATAACAATGCCAAAATCGACTTCGGCATTGCGTACGCTCTGCAAAACCACCTGCTGCATCCGGTCGTGCAGAATAACGTGAATATCTGGATAGCTTTTCTGGCTGGCAGCGAGGCATTGCGGCATCAGATGGGCAGAGATGGTCTGACTGGCGGCGATGCGCACCGTGCCGCTTCGCTGTTCGCCGTAGCTGCGGATATCGAGCAGCGTCGAGTCCATCTCCCCCAGCAGACCCGCCATGCGCGACGCCAGCTGCCGCCCCGCTTCCGTCAGCATCACTTCGCGCGTGGTGCGATCGAGCAGCCGCACGCCGATAACCGCCTCCAGCTCTTTAATGCTGTGGCTGACGGCCGACTGGCTGAGGCCGATCGCCTGTCCGGCCTGGCTGAATCCGCCGTGATGGGCGACGGCGACAAAGGTGCGCAGCTGGCGCAGGGTATAATTCATCTAAATCGCTCATAGATTGATGCAATAAATCAATTTTATTTCTAAACCCGCATCGCGCACAATCACAGCATGTAACTTTTAACCGGATTTTAACAATGGGATTTCTGCGACTCGATCCGATGATGATCAAACTGATCATCACGGTGCTGCTGGCCACCTTTCTGCCCGCCAAAGGCATTTTTGTCGATATCTTTGACTATCTGACCACGGCCGCTATCGCCCTGCTCTTTTTTATGCACGGTGCCAAGCTGTCGCGGGAAAAGATCATCGCAGGCAGCAGCCACTGGCGACTGCACCTGTGGATTATGTTCAGCACCTTTGTGCTCTTTCCGATCCTCGGCCTGCTGATCGTCTGGTGGCATCCGGTTAACGTCAGCGCCGAGATCTACACCGGCTTTCTCTATCTCTGCATTTTGCCCGCCACGGTGCAGTCCGCTATCGCCTTTACCTCGATGGCTGGCGGCAACGTTGCGGCGGCGGTATGCAGCGCCTCGGCGTCGAGCCTGCTGGGCGTCTTTATCTCCCCGCTGCTGGTGAACCTGGTAATGGATGTTCACAGCAGTACGCCCACCGACGGTTTTGAGCAGGTCGGCAAGATTATGCTGCAGCTGCTGGTGCCGTTTATCCTGGGTCATCTGTCGCGTCGCTGGATTGCGGGCTGGGTGGAGAGACATCGCAGCCTGATCGGTAAAACCGATCAGACCTCGATTCTGCTGGTGGTTTACTCCGCCTTTAGCGAAGCGGTGGTTAACGGTATCTGGCATCGCGTCGGCATCGATACCCTGCTGTGGATTCTGGCGGGCTGCATCCTGCTGCTGGCACTGGTGCTGGTGATTAACCTCTGCGCTTCGCGCCTGTTCGGCTTTAACCGCGCCGATGAAATCGTGGTGCTGTTCTGCGGCTCGAAAAAGAGCCTGGCGAACGGCGTGCCGATGGCCAATATTCTGTTCCCGGCCAGCGCGGTGGGCATTATCGTGTTGCCGCTGATGATCTTTCATCAGGTGCAGCTTATGGTCTGCTCCTGGATCGCCCAGCGCTATAAAGTCAGCCACGAGAAGAAGCTGGCGCAGCAGGTGAAGCCGACCGTTGTCGAGTCGCAAAAATAACGAAAAGCCCGCCGAAGCGGGCTTTTTTATGCGTTGCGTTTAAGCGGTTTAACCAGCCCTTCCAGGCCTTCGATCTTGATGGCGAGCGTCATCTGCATCAGCTCGCCCAGATGACCCGAGGGGAACTCCGCTTTGCGCGCGAACCACAGCAGGTAAGGCTCCGGCAGATCGATCAGCAGGCAGCCTTTATATTTGCCGAACGGCATCACCGTATTGGCGATCTCCACCAGGTGCGCTTTGTCCATATCAGGCATCCAGCCGCCGGATCATTTCGGCTTCGTCGATTACCTCAATGCCCAGCTCCTGCGCTTTGACCAGCTTGGAGCCTGCCGCTTCGCCTGCGATAACCAGATCGGTTTTCTTTGATACGCTGCCGCTGACTTTCGCGCCGAGGGCGGTCAGGCGATCTTTCGCCTCGTCGCGCGTGAGCTGGGTCAGCGAACCGGTCAGCACCACGGTTTTTCCGGCGAACGGGCTGTCGATCTCTTCCGCCTTAACCACGTCGATTTTCGGCCAGTGTACGCCTGTCTCCTCCACCAGCTGGCGAATGATTTCGCGGTTGCTCTCTTCTTCCATAAAGTTGCGTACGTGGGTGGCAACAACGGTACCGACGTCCTGCACTGCGATCAGCGCCTCCAGGTCGGCGTCCATCACTTTTTGCAGCTCGCCAAAGTGGTTAGCCAGGTTAGCGGCGGTCGCCTCGCCCACTTCGCGAATGCCGAGCGCGTAGAGAAAGCGCGCCAGGGTGGTCGACTTCGCTTTCTCCAGTGCGTTCACTACATTTTGCGCGGACTTCGGTCCCATGCGATCCAGACCGAGTAGCTTCTCCGGCGTCAGCCTGAACAGATCCGCCGGCGTTTTGACATATTCGGTTTCTACCAGCTGGTCGATGATTTTATCGCCCAGGCCGTCAACGTCCATGGCGCGACGCGAGACAAAGTGCTTTAGCGCCTCTTTGCGCTGCGCGCCGCAGATCAGCCCGCCGGTGCAGCGCGTTACGGCTTCCCCTTCGACGCGCTCAACGTCGGAGCCGCACACCGGACAGTGGGCAGGAAACACCACTTCACGCGCATCTGCCGGGCGTTCGGAGAGCACAACGTTAACCACCTGCGGAATAACGTCACCGGCGCGGCGGATAACCACTTTGTCGCCGATGCGCAGGCCGAGACGCTCGATTTCGTCCGCGTTGTGCAGGGTCGCGTTGCTGACCATGGCGCCCGCTACCAGCACCGGCTCAAGACGCGCTACCGGGGTAACGGCGCCGGTGCGGCCTACCTGAAATTCAACGTCGCGCACAAACGTCATCTGCTCCTGCGCCGGGAACTTAAAGGCGACCGCCCAACGCGGCGCGCGCGCCACAAACCCGAGGCGCTCCTGCAGTTCCTGCGAGTCAACTTTGATTACCACGCCGTCGATATCAAATCCCAGCTCTGGACGCGTCTCCTCAACCTGACGGTAGAAGGCCAGCGCCTCGTCCGCGCTGTGTACCAGCTTAATACGATCGCTGACCGGCAGTCCCCAGGCTTTAAACTGCTGCAGACGCGCATAGTGGCTGCCCGGCAGCTCGCCGCCTTCCAGCAGCCCGAAGCCGTAGCAGAAAAAAGTAAGCGGACGCTTCGCGGTGATGCGCGGATCGAGCTGGCGCAGCGAGCCGGCGGCGGCGTTGCGCGGGTTGGCGAAGATCTTGCCGTCGGTGCGGCGCGCTTCGGCGTTCAGCTTCTCAAAGCCGCGCTGCGTCATAAAGACTTCGCCGCGCACTTCCAGCCGCGCGGGAACATCGTCACCCTTCAGGCGCAGCGGGATGGCGCCGATGGTGCGAACGTTGGCGGTGATATTTTCGCCTGTGGTGCCGTCGCCGCGGGTGGCGGCACGCGTCAGCAGGCCGTTTTCATAAAGCAGGCTCACCGCCAGGCCATCCAGCTTGAGTTCGCAGCAGTAGGCGATATCGTCGCTGTTTTTCAGCCGATCCTGCACGCGCTTGTTAAAGGCGAGGAAACCGGCTTCGTCGAAGGTATTGTCCAGCGAGAGCATCGGCACCTCATGGCGCACCTGCTCGAATACCGTCAGCGGCGCGGCGCCGACGCGCTGGGTCGGCGAGTCAGGCGTGATAAGTTCGGGATGCTGCTCTTCCAGCGCGCGCAGCTCGCGCATCAGGCGGTCATATTCGGCGTCCGGTATTTCGGGCGCGTCCATGACGTGGTAAAGGTACTCATGATGGCGCAGCGTGGTGCGCAGTTCGGTGATCTGGTCCTGAACGGATTTCATATTGCCCCATCAGATAAAAAACCCCCGACAGGCGGGGGTTTGGTGAATCAGGATTAACGGTTTGCCCTATTCTCGCGATTCAATAACTTCGCGTATGCGGTTCTTGTAGGTTTCCAGCTTCTGCGGCGTCATCATGCGACGCTCGTCGTCGAGCACCACGCCGCCGACGTCATCGGCGATACGCTGCGCAGACTGCAGCATCAGCTTAAAGTTTTGGTTCGCGTCGCCGTAGGAAGGCACCATCATAAAGATTGAGATGCCAGGCGTGGAGAAGTCAGACATCTCATCCGGATTGAACGAGCCAGGCTTCACCATATTCGCCAGGCTGAAAAGCACCGGTCCGCTGCCCGCCGGGCTGAGATGGCGATGGAAAATATTCATTTCGCCAAACTGGAAGCCCGCCTGCAGAATGCCCTGCAGCAGCGCTTCCCCGTTCAGCGTACCGCCAGTATGGGCGGCGACGTGCAGCACCAGCACCGTCTCTTTCGGCTTGCCTGGCGCTTTAGGCGCTTCCTGGCGAACCGGCTCAACCTGCTGCGGCTCATGCTGCTCCGCCGGATGGCGTACAGGCTGCTGCGGCTGCGGCTGCGGCTCTGCCTGGAACTGCGGCTCGGGCTGCGCGGCTTCCAGCGGATCTAAATCGAGCAGCGGATCGGCCTGAATCGGCTGCGCTGGCGCAAAACGCGGCGCAGGTTCCTGCGGCGCTGGCGCCTGAACAGGCTGAGGTTGCGGACGCGGCGGCTGAGGACGCGACTGCTGCGGCGTCAGCAGCGGATCGTCTTCCTGCTGAGGCTGCGGGCGCGCGGCGGACTGACGCGGCTTCTCCGGCGTTGCGCTGAAGAGCGGCGCATCATCCTGCTGCTCGTCGCGGAAATTGTCGATACGCGGCTCCTGATGCGGCCGCTCATGGCGCACACGCACCTCGCCAACGCTCTCTTCATCGTCGGTCAGGCTGTCTTCATCGTCGCGCTGGTCGCGCTGTTTGAGCCGTTTGTGCGGGCGATCGCGAAACACGGACGAGCGCTCTTTACGGCTGGTCCACAGCCCGTGAAGAAGGAGCGCTATAATGGCGATCGCGCCAACAACGATTAATATCAGACGCAAATCCTGCATCATTGTATTCTCTGTTGTTCCAATACCTTGCCACCGCGGCAAACTTTATCCTCTAACTGTATTTGCCCAGCTAAACAAGTGCAAGCTCGTGCAGTATTTTCTGACAAATAAGATAGTCACCCCACGGTTTTTTGCTGTTTTTTCACACAATCGCCTCATAGTCAGGAGAAAAAGCCAGGTTATCATGGTCTCGCCTGATTATTTCCTGGAGAGTTGCCTGTATGGCCCACGAGAACACTGTCTCAAGTTTCAACGGCGTGCACTATTTTAGCGAAGGCTGGAGACTGATCCGTCTGCCAGGCATTCGGCGCTTTGTCATTATTCCGCTGCTGGTCAATATCCTGCTGCTGGGCGGTGCATTCGCCTGGCTGTTCACCCAGTTGGGCAGCTGGATCCCGCAGCTGATGGCGCATATTCCCGACTGGCTGCAGTGGCTAAGCTACCTGCTCTGGCCGCTGTCGGTCGTCTCCATTGTGCTGGTGTTTAGCTACTTCTTTTCTACTATTGCCAACTGGATCGCCGCGCCCTTTTGCGGCCTGCTGGCGGAGCAGCTGGAAGGTCGCCTGACGGGCAAGCCGCTGCCGGACAGCGGCTGGATGGCGATGCTGAAGGATGTGCCGCGCATTATGAAGCGCGAGCTGCAAAAGCTCGGCTACTATCTGCCGCGCGCACTCGGCCTGCTGCTGCTCTACTTTATTCCCGGCTTTGGCCAGACGGTGGCACCGGTGCTCTGGTTCCTGTTCAGCGCGTGGATGCTCTCGGTGCAGTATTGCGACTATCCGTTCGATAACCATAAAGTCAGCTTTCAGCAGATGCGCAGCGCCCTGCGCCAGCATAAAAGCGCCAATATGCAGTTCGGCGCGCTGGTCAGCCTGTTCACCATGATCCCTATTCTCAACCTGGCGATTATGCCGGTTGCAGTCTGCGGCGCGACGGCCATGTGGGTCGATCGCTATCGCGCGCAGCTGGCCCGTGCTGAGCTACGCTAGTACTTATCAGAGCGCCTTATGCATTTTTTAGCGAGGCTTATTGCGTGGGGACATATAGATATGCGTTTTCTTTCCTTCCGCGCGTAGACAGAAAGGGTATGCTCATTGGGTTCCCAATAATTCATACAGTTAAGGACAGGCTATGAGTAAGATCTATGAAGATAACTCGTTGACCATTGGTCATACGCCCCTGGTTCGACTGAACCGCATCGGTAACGGCCGCATTCTGGCGAAGGTAGAATCCCGTAACCCCAGCTTCAGCGTTAAATGCCGTATCGGTGCCAATATGATTTGGGACGCAGAGAAACGCGGCATTTTGAAACCGGGCATTGAGCTGGTCGAGCCGACCAGCGGCAATACCGGTATTGCGCTGGCCTACGTCGCCGCCGCGCGCGGCTACAAGCTGACGCTGACCATGCCAGAAACCATGTCCGTCGAGCGCCGCAAGCTGCTGAAAGCGCTGGGCGCCAATCTGGTCTTGACCGAAGGGCCGAAAGGCATGAAAGGCGCTATCGCCAAGGCGGAAGAGATCGTCGCCAGCAATCCCGATAAATATGTGCTGCTGCAGCAGTTCAGCAACCCGGCGAACCCGGAGATCCATGAAAAGACCACCGGCCCGGAAATCTGGGAAGATACCGACGGCGCGGTTGATGTGTTTATCGCGGGCGTCGGCACCGGCGGTACGCTCACCGGCGTTTCTCGCTATATCAAGAACACCAAAGGCAAGAAAGATCTGATTACCGTGGCGGTGGAGCCGACCGACTCCCCGGTTATCGCTCAGGCGATCGCGGGCGAAGAGATCAAACCTGGCCCGCATAAGATCCAGGGCATCGGCGCTGGCTTTATTCCTGGCAACCTCGATCTCAATCTGGTGGACCGCGTCGTAGCGATCACCAACGAAGAGGCGATCAGCACGGCGCGTCAGCTGATGGAAGAGGAAGGCATCCTCGCCGGTATCTCTTCCGGCGCAGCGGTCGCGGCGGCGCTGAAGCTGCAGGAAGATGAGGCGTTCGCCAATAAGAACATCGTGGTTATTCTCCCCTCCTCCGGCGAGCGCTATTTAAGTACCGCGCTGTTTGCCGATCTTTTCACCGAGAAAGAGCTTCAGCAGTAACGCCAGATTCCGAAAACGTCGAAAAAAGCACCCAAATGGGTGCTTTTTTGTGGTGCAGATCCCACTTTCGCCACCGGCCAGATTGATTTCAGTGACTCAGCTCTGGTATTTAAGCTGCCAATTATTTCGGTGCCTGAAATTAATCAGCCTTTGAAGTGGATCAAGCTGAATCGATTTACGCATTTGGCGATACGGCGAATCACGGCATAATTAGCAGCTGAAGCGCTCGACAGGGATTTTGACCCTTCAACTGGAATGACGCACTCATTCAAGCGCATTTAATGGTCAGCGTAACGCTATACCCGCGCACCTACACAGGCTAAAGTTACGGCTCCAGGCTAGACTTTAAGTCCATAACACCAAACCTGATAACGTTGGGGAAACAGAATGTTCCAGCAAGAAGTTACTATCACCGCGCCTAATGGTCTTCACACTCGTCCTGCTGCGCAGTTCGTTAAAGAAGCGAAAGCCTTCCAGTCAGAAATCACCGTTACCTCTAACGGTAAATCCGCCAGCGCCAAGAGCCTGTTCAAACTGCAGACGCTGGGCCTGACTCAGGGCACGGTTGTGACGCTCTCCGCAGAAGGTGAAGATGAGCAGCAGGCCGTGGAGCATCTGGTTAAACTGATGGCTGAACTGGAGTAATTCAGTCAGCTTTTGCTGTATACCGACTCCTTTGCTCCATTGAGTGCAAACATCTTGATCGCGGACAACTTGTCCGCGTTATCACATCCGTAGAGTACAGCTCCCGCGACAATGGCAACGCATTGGGTCTAAGAGCCATCGTGATTAAAAGGTAGGGTTATGATTTCAGGCATTTTAGCATCACCAGGTATCGCTTTCGGCAAAGCTCTGCTGTTGATTGAGGATGAGATCGTCATCAACCGCAAGAAAATTTCTGATGACCAGGTCGAGCAGGAAGTAAAACGCTTCCTCGACGGCCGTGCTCAGGCTGCGCAGCAGCTGGAAGCGATCAGAGTGAAAGCGGGTGAGACGTTTGGTGAAGAGAAAGCAGCTATCTTCGAAGGCCACATTATGTTGCTGGAAGATGAAGAGCTGGAGCAGGAAATCATCGACCTGATCAAGAAAGATCACGCTTCGGCCGACGCTGCTGCCTACTCCGTGATTGACGGTCAGGCGAAAGCGCTCGAAGAGCTGGACGACGAATACCTCAAAGAACGCGCCGCTGACGTTCGCGATATCGGTAAACGTCTGCTGCAAAACATTCTCGGTCTGCATATCGTCGACCTGAGCGCTATCCAGGAAGAGTCGATTCTGGTAGCCAAAGATTTAACGCCGTCGGAAACCGCACAGCTGAACCTGAAAAAGGTGCTGGGCTTTATCACCGACCTCGGCGGCCGCACCTCGCACACCTCGATTATGGCGCGCTCGCTGGAGCTGCCGGCGATTGTCGGTACCGGCAACGTCACCGCCACGGTGAAAAACGGCGATTTCCTGATTCTGGACGGCGTGAACAACAAAGTTTACGTTAATCCGTCAGAGAGCGAGCTGGAAGAGCTGAAAGCGGTGCAGACTCAGTATCTGAGCGAAAAACATGAGCTGGCCAAGCTGAAAGATCTGCCGGCGATTACCCTGGACGGACATCAGGTTGAAGTATGCGCCAACATCGGCACCGTGCGCGACGTCGCAGGCGCTGAGCGCAACGGCGCAGAAGGCGTCGGCCTCTACCGCACCGAGTTCCTGTTTATGGATCGCGACGCGCTGCCGACCGAAGAAGAGCAGTTCCAGGCCTACAAAGCCGTCGCTGAAGCTGTCGGCTCGCAGGCGGTAATCGTGCGTACTATGGATATCGGCGGCGACAAAGATCTGCCTTATATGAACCTGCCGAAGGAAGAGAACCCGTTCCTCGGCTGGCGCGCAATCCGTATCGCCATGGATCGCAAAGAGATCCTGCATGCTCAGCTGCGCGCTATTTTACGCGCCTCCGCCTTCGGCAAGCTGCGCATTATGTTCCCGATGATCATCTCTGTTGAAGAGGTGCGCATCCTGAAAGCCGAACTGGAAACCCTGAAAGCGCAGCTGCGCGAAGAAGGCAAAGCGTTCGACGAAACCATTGAAGTCGGCATTATGGTGGAAACCCCGGCTTCAGCGGTGATTGCGCGTCACCTGGCTAAAGAAGTCGACTTCTTCAGTATTGGGACAAACGACCTGACGCAGTATACTCTGGCGGTCGATCGTGGTAATGATTTGATTTCCCACCTGTATAACCCGATGACCCCGTCGGTGCTGAATTTGATCAAGCAGGTGATCGATGCTTCTCATGCCGAAGGTAAATGGACCGGCATGTGCGGTGAGCTGGCCGGTGATGAACGTGCTACACTACTGTTACTGGGTATGGGGCTGGACGAATTCAGCATGAGTGCCATTTCAATCCCAGGCATTAAGAAAATTATTCGCAATACTAATTTCGAAGATGCGAAGGCTCTGGCGGAGCAGGCTCTGGCTCAACCTACAGCGGAAGACCTGATGAACCTGGTTAACAAGTTCATCAAAGAGAAAACACTCTGCTGATCCACGAGACGCTGGCCCAACAATACTGTTTAGGAGAAGAATATGGGTTTTCTTGACAAGCTTTTTGGCAATAAATCAGAAAGCACATCTGGGACGATTGATATTGTTGCGCCTCTGTCAGGCGAAATCGTAAACATTGAAGACGTACCGGATGTGGTGTTTGCCGAGAAGATCGTCGGCGACGGTATCGCCATCAAGCCAACCGGCAACAAAATGGTTGCGCCGGTCGATGGCACCATCGGCAAGATTTTCGAAACCAACCACGCGTTTTCAATCGAGTCTGACAACGGCATTGAGTTGTTTGTGCACTTCGGTATCGACACCGTCGAGCTGAAAGGCGAAGGCTTCAAGCGCATCGCGGAAGAAGGCCAGAAGGTCAAGAAAGGCGATGTTGTGATCGAGTTTGATTTGCCGCTGCTGGAAGAGAAAGCGAAATCTACGCTGACGCCTGTTGTGATCTCCAACATGGACGAGATCAAAGAGCTGGTTAAGCTCTCTGGTCAGGTTACCGTTGGCGAGACGCCGGTGATCCGCATCAAGAAGTAACAGATTCAGCTAAGAAAAACGGCACCCACTGGGTGCCGTTTTTGTTTCTGTTCTCTGGCGCACAGCGTCAGGCCTTATCCTGCGCCTGCCAGCGCGGCAGACGAATGGTCAGCTCCAGCCCCCCCTCAGGGCGGTTCACCGCCTGCACCTCGCCGTGATGCGCCAGCACCACCTTGCGTACGATAGCCAGCCCCAGACCATAGCCTTTGCCCAGCAGCGGCGAGTTGACCCGCACAAAGGGATCGAAGATGCTGGAGAGCTTCTCCTCATCGACCCCAGGCCCCTGATCGCGTACGCGAATCGCCAGCCACTGCTGCTCCGCCTGAAGCCTGACCTGAATATGCTGACCGGGCAGCGAGAAACGCAGCGCGTTGCGCAGCACATTCTCAATGCCGCGGCGGATCAGCTCGGCGTTGCCGCGCACGGTGTAATCAGCGTTTTCATCAACCAGGAAATCGACCTGCACGCCGGGAATTTGCGCCTCGTAGCGTACGTCGGTTACCACCGCATGTACCAGACCGGTCAGATCGAAATACTGCTCGTCGGGCATGCACTCATGCTCGGCGCGCGACAGCGTCAGCAGCTCGCCAATCATCTTATCCAGCCGCCGCGCCTCTTCGTCGATGCGATCCAGAGAGGCGCTTACGCTGGCCGGCGTCTGACGCGCCAGGCCGGTGGCCAGCTGCAGGCGTGCCAGCGGCGAACGCAGTTCATGGGAAATATCATGCAGCAGCTCCTCACGCGCGCGCACCAGGGTATCGAGCCGCTCAACCATGGCGTCAAACGCCTCCGCTACGTTGGAAAGCTCATCATGGCGCTTACGCATCATGGGATAGAGCCGCACGCTGAGATCGCCGTTAGAGACGCGAGAAAAGCCCTCGCGCAGCTGACGCATCGGCCGCGTCAGGTTCCACGCCAGCAGCAGACTAAACAACAGCCCGACCGTCCCGGCGAAAATAAACATCGGCTCAGGAATATTAAGAATGCGGCGCGGCCCGTCCATGCCCATCGAACTGTCTTCGCGCAGCCCTTTGACGTTATAGCGCAGCTCATACTCTTTTCCGTCCGCGCCTTTTACCCAGCGTACGATCACATCAGGGAATTTGCCCTGAAACGGCGGGCTAAAGGTTGCCGGCAGCGTTTCAGAATGGGCCGGGCGCGCATGCTGGATCACCGAAAAGAACTGACGATCGTTAGGCTCCCAGTCCGCCATCATATCGTTCAGCGAGCCAGGCCCGCCCCGCTCCAGCACCGATACGGCGGAGGCCATCTGCAGATTAACGATGCGGCGCGTGGCAATAATCTCCGGCGGCTCGTGGCGATTGCCGGCGATGCTGAAGCCGAGCCAGAGCAGCTGGCTGATAATAACGAACACGATCCAGAAGCCGATTAAAATCTTCCAGAACATGCGCCCACGGTAGTTCTGCTTCATCGAATGCGGTAACCGATGCTGCGCACCGTTTCGATATTCACGCTGTCAGCCGTAAGCGCCGCCAGCTTCTGACGGATGTTGCTGATATGCACGTCAACGCTGCGATCGTAGGCTTCACGCGGACGGCCGAGCCCTTTCTCCGACAGCTCATCTTTCGACACCACGCGGTCCGGCGCGCGCATCAGCAGATCCAGCAGGTTAAATTCCGAGGCGGTAAGATCGAAGGTTTTACCCTGCCATTCAGTAATGCGCGTGGCGGGATTGAGGGTGAGTTCGCCCCAGCGCAGCAGCTCTTTTTTATCTGGCTGCGGCGTCTGCTCCTCAAAGCGGCGCAGCACGGCGCGCAGCCGCGCAACCAGCTCGCGCGGATAGCAGGGTTTGGGCATATAGTCGTCCGCGCCCATCTCCAGTCCAATAACGCGATCGATATTGTCCCCTTTGGCGGTCAGCATGATTACCGGCAGGCGACTGTTCTGTCGCACCTGCCGCAGCACATCGATGCCGCTCATATCGGGCAGCATAATATCGAGGATCATCGCGGTGTAGCGGCCGGAGAGCGCGCCTTCGATCCCGGCGCTGCCGGTGAGCACCAGCTGGGTTTCAAAGCCTTCAGCAATAAGGTACTGGCTGAGCATGGTGCCCAGCTCCGCATCGTCATCAACTAATAAAATTTTCATAGGGGTCTCTCGCCTGAATTGCCGCTATTTTCTCCTGAGCAGGCGTCGGACGCAGCCGGTTTTACGCGTTCCTTACAGATCAGACGTCAGACGATGCTCAGGATGACTATAGACAAAAACGGCCCGGCAGCAGCGGTCAGCTGCATCCGGGCCGTTTAAGAGAGAGATTAGCGATAGACGCCAGTCGAAAGGTAGCGGTCGCCGCGATCGCAGACAATAGCGACGATAATGCTGCCGGGACGCGCCTGAGCGATACGCAGCGCGCCCGCCACGGCGCCGCCCGAGCTGACGCCGCAGAAGATGCCTTCACGCCGCGCCAGCGCCCGCATCGTCTCTTCCGCCTCGGACTGCCCCATATCGATTACCTCATCCACCAGCTCGGGCCGATAGATGCCCGGCAGATAGGCCTGCGGCCAGCGGCGGATGCCGGGTATGGCGCTGCCCTCTTTCGGCTGCAGGCCAACAATGGCGACGCTGTCGCTTTGCTCTTTCAGATAGCGGCCAACGCCGGTAATGGTGCCGGTGGTGCCCATGCTGGAGACGAAGTGGGTCAGGCGGCCGGCGCTCTGCTGCCAGATTTCCGGGCCGGTGGTCTGGTAGTGGCCAAGCGGATTGTCGGGATTATTAAACTGGTCGAGCACATGCCCTTCGCCGCGCGCCATCATCGCCAGCGCCATATCGCGCGCCCCCTCCATGCCCTGCTCGCGGCTTACCAGCACCAGTTCGGCGCCGTAGGCGCGCATCGCGTCCTGCCGCTCCTGGCTCATATTCTCAGGCATCAGCAAGCGCAGCGCGTAGCCCTTCATCGCGGCGATCATCGCCAGCGCGATACCGGTATTGCCGCTGGTGGCCTCAATCAGGCGGTCGCCAGGGGCGATATCACCTCGCCGCTCCGCCTGATTGATCATCGACCAGGCCGCGCGATCCTTGACGGATCCAGCGGGATTATTGCCTTCCAGCTTGAGCCAGATTTCGCTGCCGTTGGCGGGCGTCAGGCGCTGGAGTTTGATCAGCGGCGTATTGCCGATGGTATTTTGCAGAGTGGTCAAGGTGCGTTTCCCGGCGAAGCTAAGCGAACAAAAAAAGGGCGGGATAATTCCCGCCCGCTGTCGCGTGAGAAAATATCAGGCGCTCTCGGCAAAGGCAACAGCGCGCAGCGGCGTTGCCCCCTGATAGAGGCGCGCCTGCTGTAGGCCGACGAACAGCCGTTCGCCGCGCACCGGCGCGCTTCTTTCGCCGTCAAACACCAGCGAAAACGGCTCGCTCTGCCAGCCGGTCGGCTGAACCACCAGCTGCCAGAAGTGGCCGCGCGGGCTCACCTCAAGGATCTGGACCGGCAGCGGCGTCTCCAGGCTGCTCTGACGGGAGACGTCAATTTCCCACGGGCGCAGGAAAAGTTCGACCGCGCCCTGATGAGCCGGGGTGTAGCCCAGCGGCCAGTGGTGCGCGCCAACGTGGAACTGCGAGCCGTGGACTTCGCCGTCGAAGCGGTTCACTTCGCCGAGGAACTCCAGCACAAAGCGGGTGGCGGGATCGCGCCACACCTCATCCGGCGTGCCTACCTGCTCGATATTGCCCTGGCTCATCACCACCACGCGGTCGGCCACTTCCATCGCCTCTTCCTGATCGTGGGTGACGAAGACGCTGGTGAACTTCAGCTCTTCATGCAGCTGACGCAGCCAGCGGCGCAGCTCTTTACGCACCTGCGCGTCCAGCGCGCCGAAAGGTTCGTCAAGCAGCAGGATCTGCGGTTCAACCGCCAGCGCACGCGCCAGCGCCACGCGCTGCTTCTGGCCGCCCGACAGCTGCGCCGGGAAGCGGTTCGCCAGATGCGCCAGCTGCACCATCTCCAGCAGGCGGGTGACGCGCTGTTTAATCTCTGCGGAAGAAGGACGTTCACGGCGCGGCAGCACCGTCAGGCCGAAGGCGATATTGTCAAACACCGTCATATGGCGGAACAGCGCATAGTGCTGAAACACGAAGCCGACCTGGCGGTCGCGGGCGTGCAGCGCGCTGACGTCTTTATTGTGAAAGCGGATCTGCCCGCTGTTCTGGTGCTCCAGCCCGGCGATAATACGCAACAGCGTGGTTTTCCCGGAGCCGGACGGGCCCAGCAGCGCCACCATCTGGCCAGAAGGAATATCCAGAGAGATATCGTTCAACACCGGGGTGCGGCCGAAAGATTTGTTGATCTGTTTAATCTCAATGCTCATGATTTTCCTCCTGTTGCAGGCGATGCTGCTGTTGTTCTAAACGCCACTGCAGCATGCTTTTCAGAAACAGCGTCACAATTGCCATCAGCGTCAGCAGCGCGGCGGCGGTAAAAGCGCCCACCACGTTGTAATCCTGATGCAGTAATTCAATTTGCAGCGGCAGCGTATAGGTTTCGCCGCGAATCGATCCCGACACCACCGAGACCGCGCCGAACTCGCCCAGGGTGCGCGCGTTGGTCAGCACCACGCCGTAGAGCATCGCCCAGCGAATGTTCGGCAGCGTTACGCGGCGGAACATCTGCCAGCCGGAGGCGCCGAGCAGGATCGCCGCCTCATCTTCCTGGCTGCCCTGGCTCAGCATCACCGGCACCAGCTCGCGCACCACAAAAGGACAGGTTACGAACACGGTGGCCAGCACCATGCCGGGCCAGGCGAACATCACCTGAATGTTATGCGCGTCGAGCCAGCTGCCTGCCGGGCCGTTGACGCCCCAGAACAGCAGATACATCAGCCCTGCCACCACCGGCGACACGGCGAACGGGATATCAAACAGCGTCAGCAGCAGCTGGCGGCCGGGAAAGTTAAAGCGCGTAACCAGCCAGGCGAGCAGCGTACCGAACACCAGATTGACCGGCACGGTAATCAGCGCCACCAGCACCGTCAGCCAGATGGCGTGCAGCATGTCGCTGTCGCCGAGGTTCTGGAAGGCGACGCCCAGTCCCATCTTCAGGGCTTCGTAGAAGATAGAGATCATCGGCACCACCAGCAGCAGCAGCGATACCAGCACGCCGATGCCGATCAGTAGCCATTTGCTCCAGTTAAACGGCTGGCGGTCGGTGGCGTTGATGTGCGAAATATGCGCCATTAGTGACCTCCCAGTCGGCGGCCGAAGCGGCTCTGCAGGGTGTTAATGGCAAACAGCAGCACCAGCGACGCGGCCAGAATCACCGAGGCGATAGCGCTGGCGGCCGGATAGTCGAACTCCTGCAAACGCACGAAAATCATTAGCGAGGTGACCTCGGTTTTCCAGGCGATATTACCGGCGATAAAAATCACCGCGCCGAACTCGCCGATGCTGCGGGTAAAGGAGAGCGCGGTGCCCGCCAGCAGCGCAGGCGCCACTTCCGGCAGCACCACGCGGCGGAAGCTCTGCCAGGGAGTCGCACCCAGCGTCTGCGCCGCCTCTTCATATTCCGGCCCCAGCTCTTCCAGCACCGGCTGAACGGTGCGCACCACGAAGGGAATGCTGGTAAAGGCCATGGCGACGGCGATGCCGAGCCAGGTATAGGAAACTTTGATGCCGAAGGCGTTATAGATCCACTCGCCGTACCAGCCGTTCACCGAGAAGAGACCGGCCAGCGTCAGGCCCGCCACCGCCGTAGGCAGCGCGAACGGCAGATCCACCAGGCCATCCAGCAGCGTGCGGCCGGGAAAGCGATAGCGCGTCAGGATCCACGCCATAATCATGCCGAACACCGCGTTAAACAGCGACGCGACGCCCGCCGATAGCAGCGTCACTTTATAGGCCGCTACCAGCTGCGGATTGCTGATCACTTCCCAGTACTGCGCCAGCGTCATCTTCGACAGCTGCATCAGCAGCGCGCTGATCGGCAGCAGGAGAATTAAACAGGTAAACAGCAGGCTGGTGCCGAGGCTAAGACCAAATCCCGGCAGGACGCGCTTCTGAGTTAAGGCAAACATTATCCACGCCCCGCTGATAACAGTTGATCCAGCTCGCCACCGCTGGCGAAGTGGGTTTTCATCGCCTTATCCCAGCCGCCAAACTGATCTTCTACGCGAAACAGCTGCGTCTGCGGGAAGCGATCCTGATGCTCGCCCATCAGCTGCGGGTTGTTCACGCGGTAGTAGAAATCAGTGACGATTTGCTGCGCCTGGGGCGAGTAGAGGTAGTTGAGATAGGCTTTCGCCGCGTCGGCGGTGTGATTATGCTCGACGTTTTTATCGACCCAGGCCACCGGAAACTCAGCGAGAATATCCGTTTTCGGCACCACGACTTCATACTCATCTTTGCCGTACTGGTTACGGATATTGTTAACCTCAGATTCAAAGCTGATCAGCACGTCGCCGAGGCCGCGTTCGGCGAAGGTCGTGGTCGCGCCGCGTCCGCCGGTGTCGAACACCTCGACGTTCTTCAGAAACTGCGCCATAAAGGCGCGGGTTTTCGCTTCGTCTCCGCCGTTGGCTTTGCTGGTCGCGCCCCAGGCCGCCAGCCAGGTATAGCGGCCGTTGCCGGAGGTTTTTGGATTCGGGAAGACCAGCTTCACGCCGTCGCGGCCCAGATCGGCCCAGTCGTGAATCTGCTTCGGATTGCCCTTGCGCACCAGAAACGCCATGGTGGAGTAAAAGGGGGAGCTGTTGTTCGGCAGGCGGCTTTGCCAGTCGGCCGCGACCAGATTGCCTTTATCGTGCAGCACCTGCACGTCGGTAACCTGGTTATAGGTGACGACGTCAGCGCGCAGCCCCTGCAGGATCGCCAGCGCCTGTTTCGACGAACCGGCGTGTGACATTTTAATGGTGAGTTTATCATCGGGATGGCTGGCATCCCACTCTTTCTGGAACGGTGCATTCAGGGCGACAAACAGCTCGCGCGCAACGTCATACGAGCTATTAAGCAGTTCGGTGGCACCGGCCGCGCCCGCAAGGCTAAGCGACAAGGCGATACCGCCAACGATATTTTTCATCGTTCTTTTGGTCATTGGGCACCCTGAGAAAACAAGAGATCCGGCTTATGCCAGCCGTTCGCCCAGTGTATTTATAACCCCATGAAAAGCAGTAGCGGTTTTATATATCGTTTGATGATTTCAAAGTCGAAAATGGCATAAGCGGGCGCAAGAGTTTATGCGTCAGGCGGGAAAGCGCTGACGCTCAGGACGTTAGCGCTGCCAGATAATTTTACTCAACTTCCAGCTTTTCAGCACGTCGTCTGACGGCATCAAACCGTCCGGGCCGTGCCAGTCGCCGCTGTATACGTAGGAGAGATGCTGGCTGCCCGGCGCGCGGCACTCTACGTCGTGATTGCCAGCGCCGCCCGCCAGCCTGCAGTTGTTAAAGGCCTTACTGAAACGGTCGCTAAAAGCGTCGCCGATTTTAGCGCCGTCCTGCGCGCTGATATCGCTGTCGGTTACCTCAATACGCTCTACGCTGCTGCCGCCGCTGATCTGGAGTTTCACCTGTCCGTCGTCGAGCGCCTGCCAGAAAGCGATAACGTCGCCGTTCTCGCTGCGCATGCCCTGACGCAGCTTGTAGTTGCCTTTCAGGCCGTCGCTGATGGCGCTTTCGCTCATCGCGGTGGCGCTGCCGACGCCGCCGACGCCCTGCTCGGTGGCGGTCAGCGATGAACCAAACCAGTTCCACGGCAGCGCCGACGACCAGTGATAGCTCAGCGGGTTGTACCAGCTTACGTCGGATGCGGAGGCGGAACCCGACCCTGAACTGGCGCAGCCGCTAAGCAGCGCGGCGGCCGCCAGCAGCGAAATAGGTAAAACTTTCATGAAAACTCCTGTTAACACTGTGCCAAACGGCAGAACTCATTGGAGTCGCCAGCAGCAAAAAAGTTTATTCCGCCAGCTGATGTTCCGGCAGAAAGCAGTCGCGCAGCCGGACGTTGACCAGCAGCCACAGCAGCGCCAGGCCGTCGAACAGCGTCAGCAGCAGCGGCCAGGGCGACGCGAGCAGATCGCCAGACGCAAACGTTGCCCCCTGCCACGCCAGGTTTACCGCCAGCGACAGCGACAGCACCCAGCGCCACGCCTGCCAGAGCCGCGGCCAGCGCGCGCGATAGCCGGTCAGCAGCAGGCCGATCAGCGCGGGCGCGCCGAGCGCCAGCCCGAGCCAGAACGCCTGGCGATCGGGATAGAACAGCCCCAGCAGATCGCTGCCCTGCTGGCGCGACGCGCCCGCCATCACCAGCAGGATCCAGGTGCGCGCCAGCAGCAGCAGGGTCAGCCAAAAAAGAAACGGCAGCCGCAGCTGCCCTTTCCCGTCATATTCATCCGGCAGATACTTCACCGCATCAATACTCCCGATCTTCAATCAGGCGTTTGCCAAGCAGCACCGAATCCACCGGTTCGTAATCCAGCTTTTCGTAGAACGCCACCACCTGATCGTTCTCTTCGCGCACCATCAGGTTGATTTTGGGACAGCCGCGCGCGATCAGCTTTTTCTCCAGCCGGTTCATCAGCGCGTTGGCGAAGCCGCGGCCCTGATAGTCGGGATGCACCGCCAGATAGTAGGCGGAGCCGCGGTGGCCGTCATAGCCGCCCATTAGCGTACCGACCACTTCGCCGCCCACTTCCGCAACCAAAAAGAGGTCCGCGTCGTGGTTCATCTTGCGTTCGATATCCAGCTCTGGATCGTTCCACGGACGTAACAAATCGCAACGCTCCCAGAGCGTAATGACCTCTTCAAAATCTTCCTGGCGGAAGGGGCGGATTTCCATCTTCTTTACCTTGCAAATAAGCACAATTTGCTGATTATCACGCATTCGGCGCCGCGTGCAACCCCGGCTAGCGCAGCGCGGAACAAAAACCGGCAATTTTTCTGTTAGCAACCTGACATACAAAGTAATGGGCTGAAAGGGTTCCGCCCTCGCCGCGAGCATACTGTTACGATATAACACTGTGCACATCATCCGCTAATGGACCAGCCTATGCCCACACTTTCTCTGCTCAAGCGCCTTACCAATCGCCGTCAGCTGCTGCTCTCCGGCCTGGCGCTGGCCGTACTCTCTCCACGCGCGATTCAGGCGAAAGAGGAGAACGCCCCGCTGCGCGTCAGCCCGCGCCATGCGCAGCCTGCGCCGCCGCAGAAAAACGGCAAACGCATCGTGATGATCGATCCCGGTCACGGCGGCATCGACTCCGGCGCCGTCGGCAGTGAAGGCTCGGAAGAGAAACATATCGTGCTGGCGATTGCCAACCGGGTGCGCGAGCTGCTGCAGGCGCATCCGCGCATTGAGGTGCGGCTGACGCGCGACAGCGACCACTTTATTCCGCTCTACCAGCGGGTCGAGATCGCCCACCAGCACGGCGCGAACCTGTTTATGTCGATTCACGCCGACGGCTTTACCAGCCCCGAGGCCAGCGGCGCTTCGGTGTTCGCCCTCTCTAACCGCGGCGCCAGCAGCGCCATGGCGCGCTATCTCTCCGATAAAGAGAACGCGGCAGATAAAGTGGGCGGCGCGAAAGTCGAGGAGCAGGATCACTATCTGAACCAGATTCTGTTCGATCTGGTGCAGACCGACACCATCCGCAACAGCCTGACGCTGGGCAAACATGTGCTGGATCAGATCCGCCCGGTGCATCGTCTGCACAGCGAACACACCGAGCAGGCGGCCTTCGCCGTGCTGAAATCGCCGTCGATACCGTCAGTGCTGGTAGAGACCTCCTTTATTACCAATCCGCGCGAAGAGCAGCTGCTCGGTACCGACGCTTTCCGCCGCAAAATCGCCACGGCGATCGCCGACGGCATTACCCGCTACTTTGATGAGTACGATCGCCGCAATGGTCAGGTATAATTGCGCCACTTTTTTGTAATGAGTCCAGTGCCATGCCCGATATTTCCCGCGTTAAAGCCTTTCTGCTGAACCTGCAGGAGACAATCTGTAATCAACTGGCGGCAGCTGACGGCGGCGCACAGTTTATTGAAGACAGCTGGCAGCGTCCGGGCGGCGGCGGCGGACGCAGCCGCGTGCTGCGCGACGGTGCGGTGTTTGAGCAGGCAGGGGTTAACTTTTCCCACGTACACGGCGATCAAATGCCCGCCTCGGCGACGGCGCACCGTCCAGAGCTGGCGGGCCGCAGCTTTGAGGCGATGGGCGTCTCGCTGGTGATCCATCCGCACAGCCCCTACGTGCCGACCAGCCACGCCAACGTACGCTTTTTTATCGCCGAAAAGCCGGGTGCCGATCCGGTGTGGTGGTTCGGCGGCGGTTTCGACCTGACGCCCTACTACGGCTTCGAGGAGGATGCGGTACACTGGCATCAGACCGCCTTCGACCTCTGTCAGCCCTTTGGCGACGAGGTTTATCCGCGCTATAAAAAATGGTGCGACGACTACTTCTACCTGAAACACCGCGACGAGCAGCGCGGCATCGGCGGCCTCTTCTTTGACGATCTCAATACGCCGGACTTCGACACCAGCTTCGCCTTTATGCAGGCGGTGGGCCGCGGCTTCCTCGACGGCTACCTGCCAATCGTTGAACGCCGTAAGGCGCTCACCTGGGGCGAGCGCGAGCGTCAGTTTCAGCTCTATCGTCGCGGACGCTACGTCGAGTTCAATCTGGTATGGGATCGCGGCACGCTCTTCGGTTTGCAGACCGGCGGCCGCACGGAGTCCATTCTGATGTCGATGCCGCCGCTGGTGCGCTGGGAGTATGACTACCAGCCAAAGCCTGACTCGCCGGAAGCCGCGCTGACGCGCGACTTTTTGCCGGTGCGCGACTGGCTATAACGGCGCGGTTTGCGCCTCGACGACCGCCAGCGCCACCATATTCACGATTCGCCTGACCGACACGATGCGCGTCAGCACATGCACCGGCTTGCTGATGCCCATCAGCACCGGGCCGACGGTGACGCCCTCCGAGCTGGAGACGCGAAGCAGGTTGTAACTAATGCGCGCTGCTTCGACGTTGGGCATAATCAGCAGGTTCGCCGCCCCTTTCAGCGGGCTGTCCGGCATCAGCTCGCGGCGAATGCTCTCGACCAGCGCCGCATCGCCGTGCATCTCGCCATCCACTTCCAGTTCCGGCGCGCGGCGCTGAATAATCGCCAGCGCCTCGCGCATCTTACGCGCCCCCGGCGCGTTCGAGGTGCCGAAGCTGGAGTGCGACAGCAGCGCGACGCGCGGCTCGATGCCAAAGCGACGCACCGTTTCCGCCGCCAGCAGCGTCAAATCGGCCAGCTGTTCCGCCGTGGGGTCTTCGTTGACGTAGGTGTCGGTGATAAAGGTATTGCCGCTGGGCAGCAGCAGCGCGTTCATCGCGCCCGCAACCTTGACGTCGTCGCGCAGGCCGAACACTTTTTCCACTACGTCATAGTGCTCACGGTAGTCGCCGATGGTGCCGCAGATCAGCGCGTCCGCCTCGCCGCGATGTACCATAATGGCGCCGATTAGCGTCGGATTGCCAATCACCGCGCGCTGCGCCTGCTCGGGCGTAACCCCGCGCCGCTTCATTATCTGGTAATACTCGTTCCAGTAGGCCTTGAAGCGCGGATCCGATTCGTTGTTGACCACGTCGAAATCTCTGCCCGCCTCGATCTTCAGCCCCTGCTTCTGCAAACGCATTGCGATAACGTTGGGGCGGCCGATCAGAATCGGGCGCGCCAGCCCGAGCGTCACCAGCTCCTGGGTGGCGTGCAGCACGCGCGCCTCTTCACCTTCCGCCAGCACCACGCGCTTCGGCGCTTTGCGCGCCTGAGAGAAGATCGGCTTCATAAACAGATTGGTTTTATAGACGAACTCGGTCAGCTTCTCGCGGTAGGCGTCGAAATCCTCGACGGGACGGGTCGCCACACCCGACTCCATCGCGGCGCGCGCCACCGCCGGGGCAATCTCCACGATCAAGCGCGGATCGAAAGGTTTAGGTATCAGATAGTCCGGGCCGAAGCTGAGATCCTGATCGTCATAGGCGGAGGCGACCACATCGCTCTGCTCCGCCTGCGCCAGCGCGGCGATGGCGTGTACCGCCGCCAGCTTCATCTCCTCGTTAATGCTGGTCGCCCCGACGTCGAGCGCGCCGCGAAAGATAAAGGGGAAGCAGAGCACGTTGTTAACCTGATTAGGAAAGTCGGAGCGGCCGGTGCAGATAATGGCGTCGGGGCGCACCGCCTTCGCCAGCGGCGGCATAATTTCCGGCTCGGGGTTGGCCAGCGCCAGAATCAGCGGATCGCGCGCCATCTTTTGCACCATCTCCGGCGTCAGCACGCGCGGCCCGGAGCAGCCGAGGAAAATATCCGCGTCCGCTATCACCTCCTCCAGCCTGCGCGCGCCGCTATCCTCGACGGCGTAGGCGGCTTTAGTGGGCGTCATGCCCGCATCGCGATCGCGGTAGATCACCCCTTTCGAATCGCAGACCACAATGTTGCGCTTCTGCATGCCGAGCGCCACCAGCAGATTGAGACAGGCGATGGCCGAGGCGCCTGCGCCTGAGACCACCAGCCGCACCTCGCTAATCGCTTTCTTTACGATGCGCAGCCCGTTGAGCACGGCGGCGGTGCAGATAATCGCCGTGCCGTGCTGGTCGTCATGGAATACCGGGATCTTCATGCGCTGGCGCAGCTGCTGCTCAATATAGAAGCACTCCGGCGCCTTGATATCCTCGAGGTTGATGCCGCCAAAGGTCGGCTCCAGCGCGGCGATAACGTCGATTAGCCGATCGGGGTCCTGCTCGTCGATTTCGATATCGAAGACGTCGATACCGGCGAACTTCTTGAACAGCACCCCCTTGCCTTCCATTACCGGCTTGCCCGCCAGCGCGCCGATATTGCCCAGCCCCAGCACCGCGCTGCCGTTGGAGATCACCGCCACCAGATTGCCGCGCGCGGTATATTTATGCGCCGCCAGCGGATCCTGTGCGATCTCGAGGCAAGGGGCCGCGACGCCGGGCGAATAGGCCAGTGCCAGATCGCGCTGGGTGGCGAGCGGTTTGGTGGGGGAAACCTGGATTTTGCCCGGGGTGGGAAACTGATGAAAATCGAGCGCGCTCTGCTTGAGTTGGTCGTCCATTGTCGGTTCCTTTTTCAGCTTCGGTGCGCTGGCAGTATAAAAGGCTGGCTGAAAGGAAAACGTTGGGGCGATCGCGATAAGAGAGTTCGGTGCGTAAAGGTGGCACAGGGCGGAAAGTGCGGTTAACCCGGCAGAACCCGTCAGTTCTGCTAACCTTTGTGATGCGCGATTTTCGCCCCCCGGCTGGCTGACAGGATGTTGCAGCAGGCTCTCCCTGTTTGACGTCACGCTGTTTTCGTCGCGCGGGGCCCCGATGAGTTCAACCCATCGCAATAATCAGAAAAAGAGTATTTTCATCATCGAACGCCTGATGCACTGTGTTGCAGGGTGAAATCATTCGCAATAAAGAATTGCTCATCAAGGAGTTAAAAGATGAACCAGCTAGAGGCATTAAAACAGTTTACAACCGTTGTGGCGGACAGCGGCGATATCGAATCCATTCGCAACTACCATCCTGAAGATGCGACCACCAACCCTTCCCTGATCCTGAAAGCTGCCGGCCTCGAAGGCTACAAGCACCTGATCGACGACGCCATCGACTATGCGAAAAAGCAGGGCGGCAGCAAAGAGACGCAGATTATCAACGCCAGCGACAAAGTCGCTATTAACCTCGGTATGGAGATCCTGAAAAGCGTACCGGGCCGTGTTTCGACCGAAGTAGATGCGCGCCTCTCTTTCGATCGTGGCATGTGCGTGACCAAAGCGGAAAAACTGGTTCGCCTGTATGAAGAGCACGGCATTGACCGTTCGCGCATTCTGATCAAGCTGGCGTCTACCTGGGAAGGCATTAAAGCGGCCGAAGAGCTGGAGAAAAACGGCATCCACTGCAACCTGACGCTGCTCTTCTCCTTTGCCCAGGCGCGCGCCTGCGCGGAAGCGGGCGTCTTCCTGATTTCGCCGTTCGTTGGCCGTATCTATGACTGGTACAACAGCCGCAAGCCGCTCGATCCCTATGTGGTCGATGAAGACCCGGGCGTGAAATCTGTGCGCCGCATCTACGACTACTACAAAAAGCACCGTTACAGCACCATCATCATGGGCGCGAGCTTCCGTAAAGTAGAGCAGATTATCGCGCTGGCGGGCTGCGACCGTCTGACCATCTCCCCGAACCTGCTGGAAGAGCTGCAGAACAGCGATGCGCCGGTTGAGCGCAAGCTGGAGCCCTCCACCGAAGGCTTCCACCAGCCCGCCTCGCTCTCCGAAGCGGAGTTCCGCTGGGAGCACAACCAGGATCCGATGGCGGTCGAAAAACTTTCCGACGGCATCCGTCAGTTTGCCGTCGATCAGCAAAAACTCGAAGACGTGCTGGCCGCGCGCCTGTAGTTTTTGTCTGTTTCATTTCGTCGGGCGGGTTTCCCGCCCGCACTTCCGCTCAATGAAGGGAGAACCCTATGTCATCACGCAGAGAGCTGGCGAACGCAATTCGTGCGTTAAGTATGGATGCGGTACAGAAAGCGAACTCAGGTCACCCGGGCATGCCGATGGGCATGGCGGACATCGCCGAAGTGCTGTGGCGCGACTACCTGAAACACAACCCGACTAACCCGGCATGGGCCGACCGCGACCGTTTTATTCTCTCTAACGGCCACGGCTCGATGCTGCTCTATAGCCTGCTGCACCTCACCGGCTACGATCTGCCGATGGAAGAGCTGAAGAACTTCCGTCAGCTGCACTCTAAAACCCCAGGCCACCCGGAAATCGGCTATACGCCAGGCGTGGAGACCACCACCGGCCCGCTGGGCCAGGGGCTGGCTAACGCCGTGGGTCTGGCAATTGCCGAACGCACGCTGGGCGCGCAGTTTAACCGTCCGGGTCACGATATTGTCGACCACTTTACCTATGTGTTTATGGGCGACGGCTGCCTGATGGAGGGGATCTCCCACGAAGTCTGCTCGCTGGCGGGCACGCTGGGTCTCGGCAAGCTGATCGGCTTCTACGACCACAACGGCATCTCAATCGACGGCGAAACCGAAGGCTGGTTCACCGACGACACCCATAAGCGCTTCGAAGCCTATAACTGGCACGTCGTCGGCGAGATCGACGGTCACGACGCCGAGGCGGTAAGCCGCGCCATTAAAGAGGCGCAGAGCGTTACCGACAAGCCGTCGCTGATTATCTGCCGCACCATTATCGGGTTTGGTTCCCCGAACAAAGCCGGTAAAGAGGAGTCGCACGGCGCGGCGCTGGGCGACGCGGAAGTGGCGCTGGCGCGTAAAGAGCTGGGCTGGACCTCTGCTCCCTTTGAAATCCCGCAGGAGATCTACCAGCAGTGGGACGCCAAAGAGGCGGGTGCCGAGCGCGAGCGCGCCTGGAACGACAAGCTGGCAGCCTATAAACAGGCGCATCCGGAGCTGGCTGAAGAGTATCAGCGCCGCATGAACGGCGAAATGCCGTCGACGTGGGAAAAAGAAACCCACAAATTTATCACCGAGCTGCAGGCTAATCCGCAGAAGATCGCCAGCCGCAAAGCGTCGCAAAATACGCTGGAGCATCTCGGCTCGCTGCTGCCGGAGCTGCTGGGCGGTTCAGCGGACCTTGCGCCAAGCAACCTCACCATCTGGTCAGGTTCGAAGCCGATTAAAGAGGATCCGGCGGGCAACTATATTCACTACGGCGTGCGCGAGTTCGGGATGACCGCTATCGCCAACGGCATCGCGCACCACGGCGGCTTCGTTCCCTATACCGCAACCTTCCTGATGTTCGTGGAGTATGCGCGCAACGCCGCGCGTATGGCGGCGCTGATGAAGGCGCGCCAGATTATGGTCTATACCCATGACTCCATCGGCCTCGGCGAAGATGGCCCGACGCACCAGCCGGTTGAACAGCTCGCCAGCCTGCGCCTGACGCCGAACTTCAGCACCTGGCGGCCCTGCGACCAGGTAGAGACGGCGGTGGCGTGGAAAGCCGCGATTGAGCGCCATCACGGCCCGACCGCGCTGATCCTGTCGCGCCAGAACCTGCTGCAGCCGGAACGCAGCCCGGCGCAGGTGGAGAATATCGCCCGCGGCGGCTACGTGCTGAAAGACAGCGACGGCACGCCGGATATCATCCTGATCGCCACCGGTTCCGAAGTGGAGATCACCCTGGGCGCGGCGGAGAAGCTGACCGCCGACGGGCACAAGGTACGCGTGGTATCGCTGCCGAGCACCGACGTATTCGACAAGCAGGATATCGCCTATCGCGAATCGGTGCTGCCGTCGACGGTGCGCGCGCGCGTGGCGGTTGAGGCGGGCATCGCCGATTACTGGTTTAAATATGTCGGCATCGACGGCAAAATCGTCGGCATGACCACCTTTGGCGAATCCGCGCCGGCGGGCAAACTCTTCCCTGCCTTCGGCTTCACGGTGGAAAACGTCGTGGCGCAGGCGGAGTCGTTACTCAAGCCAGCGTAATGCTTCAGGCCCTTCCTCTCCTGCGGGAAGGGCCATTCTCTTTTATAGCCTGAAACGGAAAAAAATCTTTCTCGCCCCCTTCACCGCTTGCGTAAACCCATTACTATAGGATCTTTCCCTTTTTCCTCTCGCTGGATGCTTCTCCGTTGAAAAAACGTACGCCCTATTTACTCGCCTTAATGGTTTCGCTGATGCCACTGGCAGGCAAGGCGCAGATCGCGCCCGATCCTCTGCTCTCTTCCCAGATCGTCGATCGCTACGCTGAACATATTTTTTACGGCAGCGGCGCGACCGGCATGGCGCTGGTGGCTATCGACGGCAACCAGCGCGTTTTCGCCAGCTTTGGCGAAACTCGCCCCGGCAACAACGTCCGGCCGCAGAAAGATTCCCTGATCCGCATCGCCTCGCTCAGCAAGCTGCTGACCAGCGAAGTGATGGTGAAGATGGCGGAACGCGGGCAGATCCGCCTTGACGATCCGCTGAGCAAATATGCGCCGGCTGGCGCGCGCGTGCCGAGCTACGCCGGGCAGCCGATTCGCCTGATCAACCTCTCAACCCACACCAGCGGCCTGCCGCGCGAGCAGCCCGGCGGCAAAGCGCATCGTCCGGTGTTTGTCTGGCCGACGCGCAGCGACCGCTGGGCGTGGCTGTCGGGTGCGAAGCTGAAAGCGGCGCCGGGCACCAACGCCTCCTATTCGAATCTGGGCTACGATCTGCTGGGCGATGCGCTGGCGCGCGCCGCCGGTATGCCCTATCCGGCCCTGCTGCAGCAGCTGATCACCCGCCCGCTCGGCATGAAAGACACCACCTTTACCCCCTCGCCAGAGCAGTGCGATCGCCTGATGGTGGCGGAGAAAGGCGCCAGCCCGTGCAATAACACGCTCGCCGCTATCGGCAGCGGCGGCGTCTACTCGACGCCGGAGGATATGGGCCGCTGGATGCAGCAGTTCCTCGACTCGGCTATTAACCCGCGTTCGCCGCAGGTCGACCGCATGCAGACGCTGATCTATCGCCGCGATCAGCTGGCGAAGGTAGAAGGCATGGACGTGCCGGGCAGAGCCGACGCCATTGGCATGGGCTGGGTCTATATGGGGCCGAAAAACGGTCGCCCCGGCATTATTCAGAAAACCGGCGGCGGCGGCGGGTTCATCACCTATATGGCGATGGTGCCGCAGCATAACGTTGGGGTATTTGTGGTGATCACCCGCTCGCCGCTGACGCGCTTTACCGCGATGAGCGACGGCGTCAACGATATGCTGGCGGAGCTGGTCGGCAACCAGAACGGCTCGCCGATGATGGTGCAGGCGATTCGCTAAGGCGCGGGCGGCGGCTGGGAGACCCACAGGGTCGGCCAGTCGTCGCTGCTGTGCCAGGCGTCACAGGTGGACTCCTCAGCATATTCCGCCAGCGTGAAGCTGGTGCCGTTAAAGCGCCAGCGCGTGGCGGAGCCGCAGTCGCCCAGCCCGCGCCCTTTGCTGAAGGTGTAGAGCTGGCCGGTGCTGGCGTCGTAGTCGGCGTTGATCAGCTCCAGCTGACGCTCGCCGCGCGGCGGCGTAAAGGGCAGCGTCAGCGTGATGCCGCGTGCGACATAGGGCGCAGCGCGCGTCACTTCAAACGCCAGATCGATCACGTTATAGGCCCCCATCTCACAGCTCACCATCAGCAGCGCTTTGCTGTCGGTCAGCGGCGCGACGTTGACTTCGCGCCGCATCGGGTCGAGCGAGCAGGCGTCGCTGTTAAGCCGCCAGGTG
This sequence comes from Pantoea agglomerans, assembly GCF_020149765.1. Classification (NCBI taxonomy): domain Bacteria; kingdom Pseudomonadati; phylum Pseudomonadota; class Gammaproteobacteria; order Enterobacterales; family Erwiniaceae; genus Pantoea; species Pantoea agglomerans. The sequence goes on along the minus strand of NZ_CP083809.1, from coordinate 1,088,709 downwards.
CCGTAATCGAGCAGTCCGCTGGTTTCCTCACGCGTCAGCGCGGCGGGCAGCGGGCCCATATCGGGCAGCGGCGGCAGCGGCGGCTGCGGCGGCACATCCCACAGCGCGCGCGAACCGCGCTTTATCCACGCGCTCATGCCGTTGACCCTGCCCTGCACGTCATCCACCAGCAGCAGCGCCGCTTTCAGCCCGTGCAGTGAAATAGCCGCCTGCGCGTTATAGGTCAGCTGGATCGCGTCCGCGTCGAGGATTTGCGCCAGGAATTCGTCAATGGCAATGGCGTTGCTGGTGGCAAGATGGTGCGGTTCAACCGTCCAGTGTTTGAAGTCGGGACGCAGACGGCGCTGGTCGAGCAGTAAATTATCCTGCAGCGGCCCGCCGGGCAGCTCGCCGCTGTAGGCGCTGCCGTAGTCGATGCGCAGCAGCGGGCGATCGTTGACGCCGGCATGGCGAGCGATAGTCATTACCAGTCCCTTGTCGCCAGGTATATTGCGCGCCACGCAGAACCCGGCGTTATTACAGGTCACCTGCCAGTCGGAAAACGACTTTTGCAGTGGATCGGCTTTAACGCAGGCGATAAAAAAGAGTGGCAATACCAGCAGTGACTTCGTCCAGGTCGGCATCAGGAAAAACGGTCCCCAAAATCTCAGAGTGAAGATGATAGCGCAACGGCCGGAGATCGGCTGGACCTAAACTGTGACCACGTCCGGAAAGCGCACTTAACTGCTGAAAAAGCATACTATAATGCGATGCGGTGCCACAGAAATCACCTTTTTCATCATCGGGAGCGCCCGGATTTATCTCAATCAGATTTATCGGACAATAGGCGGCGACGCCTCGCCCGGGGCTCCATCCTGATGCGTCGCGTCAGGCTTTCAGCCAGCCCGCCAGTCGGGCATGCTGCAGCAGCATAATGGTTTTGCCGTCGCGGATACGGCCATCCTTCACCATCGCCAGCGCCTCGGGAAAAGGGATCTCCAGCACGTCGATATCCTCATCCTCTACGCCGCCGCCAGCGTTATCGCGCAGCGACTCATTATATTCAGCGGCGAAAAAGTGAATCAGCTCGGTGACGCCACCCGGCGACATATAGGCTTCGTAGAGCTTCTCGACCTCGCCCACCGCATAGCCCGTCTCTTCAATCGCCTCTTTGCGAATGCAGTCTTCCGGCGTGTCGTTATCCAGCAGCCCGGCGCAGGCCTCGATCAGCATGCCACTGGCGTTGCCGTTAACCCAGGTGGCGATACGAAACTGGCGCGTCAGCACCACGCTGTTTTTCTCGCGGTTATAGAGCAGGATAGTGGCGCCGTTGCCGCGGTCATACACCTCGCGCTTGTGGCGCACCACCTCGCCGTTTTTGGTGGCAAGCTCATAGGTGAAGTTGCGCAGGATAAAGTAGTTGTCGGAGAGAAGTTTGTCTTTGATGATATTGATCTTGAACGACATAGTGGCTCCACTGCCGATTTAGGGGAGCCTGCCATCATAGGGGGAAGCGCGCGGGAAAACTATAAGCGGCGGGAATAAAAAAGCCTGCCGTCAGCGGGCAGGCTTTTTCAGTGCGGGATAATCAGCTTAGCGCGCGGCGTCATCAGCCAGCGCGTGCGGCTTTTCGTCGTCGTGCAGATGATCGTGCTCGGTCTGCGCCACAGCGGCAACGCGCTTGCGCACGCCGAACCAGCCCAGCACCAGAATCACCGCCAGAACCGGAATAGCGGCGATGGTGTAAGTACCATTCGGGTAATCAAACGCCATCAGCCCCAGCACGCTCAGCAGGAACAGCAGCGTCAGCCAGGAGGTGACCGGCGCGCCCGGCAGCTTAAAGCTGACATCGTCCGCTTTGCCCTCTTTGATCGCTTTGCGCAGACGCATCTGGCAGATCACGATAAAGCCCCAGGAGGCGATAATGCCCAGCGATGCAACGTTAAGCACGATCTCAAACACCTGCGAAGGCACGTAGTAGTTGAGCACCACGCCGATCACATAGACCGCGATGGTGACCAGAATCCCGGCGTAGGGCACCTGCTGACCGTTCATCTTCGACATAAACTTCGGTGCAGAACCGCCCATCGCCATGGAGCGCAGAATACGACCGGTGGAGTAGAGACCGGAGTTCAGGCTGGAGAGCGCCGCGCTCAGCACCACGATATTCATGATGCTGCCGACATAGGGCACGCCCAGCTTCGAGAAGAAGGTCACGAACGGGCTCTGGCCCGCCTGATAGGCGTTCCACGGCAGCAGCAGGACCAGCAGCACAACAGAGCCAACGTAAAACAGGCCGATACGCCAGATAACGCTGTTGATCGCTTTCGGTAGCATGGTTTCCGGATCTTTACACTCCCCTGCCGCCGTTCCCACCAGCTCGATAGAGGCAAAGGCGAACACCACGCCCTGCACCAGCACCAGCGCCGGCAGCAGGCCGTGCGGGAAGAGGCCGCCGTTATCGGTCACCAGGTGGAAGCCGGTGGCGTTGCCGTCCAGCGGCTTACCGGTGCCGAGGAACACCACGCCGACCACCAGGAAAATCACAATCGCCAGCACCTTCACCAGCGCAAACCAGAACTCCATTTCGGCAAACCACTTCACGCCGATCATGTTCATGGTGCCGACAATCGCCAGTGCGCCCAGCGCAAACACCCACTGCGGCACGTCACCGAAGGCCCCCCAGTAATGCATGTAGAGCGCCACGGCGGTGATATCAACGATGCCGGTCATGGCCCAGTTGACAAAGTACATCCAGCCCGCGACATAGGCGGCTTTTTCGCCAAGAAACTCGCGCGCATAGGAGACGAAGCTGCCGCTGGTGGGACGGTGCAGAACCAGCTCACCGAGCGCGCGCAGGATAAAGAACGAGAAGATACCGCATACCAGATAGATCAGCGCCAGCGCCGGTCCTGCCGCCTGTAAGCGTCCGCCTGCGCCGAGGAACAGGCCGGTGCCGATGGCGCCGCCGATAGCAATCATCTGAACGTGACGATTGCCCATCGCCTTGTGGTAGCCGGTGTCATGTGAGTTCAGCCAGCGTCTTTTCGCAGCACGCATTTCGGCTGCGGTTTTTTTAGTAGATTTCATAGCCTTCCTGTTTGTCCTGACCATCAATCACGGCGATCACAAACGATTGCGTACGCCATGTGAAATGGGGTAATTATCCGCTTAATCTGCCTGTGAGTTATAGGTAAAGCGGCAGGGGAAATTACGGCGATGAATCCTACCCGTTCTGCCTGAACGAAGCAAAAGATACCGATAAGGTGCACAAAGTGTTTTGTAAGAATCGGGTTTAATGCACAAAAAAACCGGCCATTGGCAGACCGGTAAGCGCTACAGGGATGGAAAGCGTGGCGTGAGGGTTAGCGGTAGATCTCTGCGGTGCCGCGCCACAGGCTGGAGTCGCCTGGGTTCTCGACGCCGATAACGCGGTAGTGGCTGGCGCCCATCTCTTCAGCTTTTTGCGAAAGCTGACGCGTGGCGTCATCCAGCGAGCCGCGCGCGTTTGAAACGGATACGCTGCCGAGGCTTTGCAGACCCTGCGCCTGCTCCTGGTCAACCGGCGTGGCCGCCAGCGTAGAGAACGAAGCGGTTGCCAACAGGGCGCCAGCCAGAATCAGAATACCTTTTTTCATAGCATGCTCCTTCAAGGGGGTTGCAGGTGAGTTGTTTAATACTGCTAAGAATTATTAGCGTCGTAATGAAAACCAACATCTGGCCGATGTAAACCTGTCTGCTTTTTACACGCTGCGCCGCGTGCTCTCCTGGGTTATGTCAGCAGAGTTCATTTTTTGTGCAGAGTGTAAGCCGGCGTATCGATGAGCTGCGCGGCCCTGGCGGCTACGCGCTCGCTCCTTTATAATGCCCACACCTGAAACAGGGATATTGCCGTGATTGTGAAACGTTCTGTGACTCGCAGTATCGCCCAGGCGCTGAGCGCCATTGTGCTGCTGGCGCTGCTGACCACCGGACTGGCGCTGATGACGCTCTCCAGCAGCCTGCGCGACGCCGAGGCGATTAACCTGGCGGGCTCGCTGCGCATGCAGAGCTACCGGCTGGCCTGGGACAGCACCAGCGCGCCGCAGCAGCTGCGGCAGCATCTGCTGGAGTATGAAGAGACGCTCAACAGATCTGCGCTGCGCGACCTCGATCGCCCCTGGGTGCCGCGGGAGGTCGTCAGCCGCTATCACCATCTGCGCACCGCCTGGCCCACGCTACAGCAGCAGCTGCAGCGCGGCGAGGCTGCGCTTTATCAGCAGCAGGTGGCGAACTACGTCGGCGAGATCGATCGCTTTGTGATGGGGCTGCAGCGCTACAGCGAAAGAAAAATGGAGCTGGTGGCGGCCAGCAGCCTGCTGGGCGTGGTGTTAATTGTGGCGCTGGCGCTGACCACCATTCGCTTTAGCCGCCGCCAGGTGGTGCGTCCGCTCAATGCGCTGGTCACCGCCAGCCGCTACGTCGAAAGCGGCAACTTCGCCTTTCCGCCGCTGGTGGTAGAGCAGAATAACGAACTGCGCGTGCTGGCGCAGACCTTTAGCGCCATGGCGGCGCGTCTGCATTCGCACCATCAGGCGCTGGCCAGCGCGGTTGAAGAGAAGACGCGCGATTTGCAGGAGGCGAACCGTACGCTGTCGCTGCTCTATGAAAGCTCGCAAATGCTGACCGCCCGCCCCCTCAGCGCGGCGCTGTTCGAAAGCGTAATGGCACAGGTACGCGAGCGCGAAAACCTGCGCGCGCTGGTGCTGGAGAGCGAGCATGGCCGCTTCAGCGTCGGCGAAAGCGATGAGCGTGCAGGCTGGCACAGCGTCGTGCTGCAGCAGGATGACGAGCAGACCGGCGCGCTGCGCTGGCAAAGCGAACAGGCTCAGCCGCGTCAGGCGCTGATGCAGAGTTTAGGCAATATGCTGTCGCGCGCCGTCTGGATCTGGCAGACGCAAAAGCAGGTGCAGCAGATGCTGTTAATTGAAGAGCGCGCCACTATCGCGCGCGAGCTGCACGATTCGCTGGCGCAGGCGCTCTCGTTTCTGCGTATTCAGTTTACGCTACTGCGCCGCACGTTCGGCACCTCCAGCCCCGAGACGCAAAGCATCATCGCCGACGTCGACCGCACGCTTTCCGACGCCTATCGTCAGCTGCGCGAGCTGCTGGCGACCTTCCGCCTGACCATTGAGCAGGCCGATCTGGTGGCGGCGATGCAGGCGATGATTACATCGTTGCAGGAGCAGGTTACGGCTAAAATTAACTTTAGCTTCCAGCCCGGACTGGAAACGCTGGATGCGCAGCAGCAGGTGCATTTGTTGCAGATTGCCCGCGAGGCGGTGCTCAACGCCATTCGTCACGCCGATGCCGCCACGATTAGCGTACGCTACGAGCGCAATGCGGAAGGTGAGCATTTACTTACGGTGACGGACGACGGCGTCGGCATCGCCAGCACCGAAGAGCCGCAGGGCCACTACGGCCTGACCACCATGTCGGAGCGCGCGGCGCGGCTGGGGGGCGAGCTGAAGATACAGGCGCAGGCGCGCGGTACGCAGGTCGCGCTGCGTTTTCCACCGCGGCCCGCCACGCCGCCGACGTAATATTATCGCGTTGACGCACAACGCCTCTTTTTAACCTTTTCAGACGCGCTTTTTCGCGTTATTCGCCGGGAGTTAATATGCAACAACCTACGCTGACGGTAATGATTGTGGATGACCATCCGCTAATGCGTCGCGGTATTCGCCAGCTGCTGGCGCTGGAGCCCCGGCTGGAGGTGATTGCCGAGGCGAACAACGGCACCGAAGCGCTGGCTGAGGCGCGCCGCCTGGCGCCAGATATCATTCTGCTCGATCTCAATATGAAAGGCATGTCGGGCCTCGACACGCTGAAGGCGCTGCGTCATGAGGGGATCAGTTCGCGCATTTTGATCTTTACCGTGTCGGATGCGCGCAGCGATATCGACGCGATGGTGGATGCCGGCGCGGATGGCTACCTGCTTAAAGACAGCGATCCGGAACTGCTGCCCGGTCAGATCCTGCAGGCGGCGCGCGGCGAGAAAATCTTCAGCGACGCGGTGCACGACTATCTCGCCACGCGCCAGCACAGCGCCAGTCCGTTTCGCCTGCTCACCGAGCGTGAGCGCGACGTGCTGCAGGAGGTAGCGCGCGGCCTGTCGAACAAAGAGATCGCCGCCGCGCTGCATATTTCGGAAGAGACGGTTAAGGTGCATATCCGCAATCTGCTGAAAAAACTCGACGTGCGCTCGCGCGTCGCCGCAACCGTTATGTGGCTGGAAAATCGCCACGGCTGACCTGACGAGGGTTTTACACTTTCTCCACAATTTCTCCACGCTTTCCTGATTTGCAGCACGTAGAGTAAGTTTCAGCGAAAGAGTGACTTTTCCCTGCCCGCACGGCCTGCGTGAAGCGTGGGCCGCATTCTGAGAATAAAAGCGAAACGCTGCTGAGGAGTGTCGATTCGATGTCGAATTTTTTCATCGACCGTCCCGTTTTTGCCTGGGTGCTGGCAATTTTAATCAGCCTGTGCGGCACGCTGGCGATTATCTCTTTGCCCATTGAGCAATATCCCGACCTTGCGCCGCCCAACGTGCGCATAACCGCCAACTATCCGGGCGCCTCAGCGGAAACGCTGGAAAACACCGTCACCCAGGTTATCGAGCAGAACATGACCGGCATCGACAACCTGATGTATATGTCGTCCAACAGCAGCAATACCGGCCAGGCGCAGATCACCCTCACCTTCTCGGCCGGCACCAATCCCGACGAAGCGCGCCAGCAGGTGCAGAACCAGCTGCAGTCCGCGCTGCGCAAGCTGCCGCAGGCGGTGCAGTCCCAGGGCGTGACGGTCAATAAAACCGGCGACAGCAATATCCTGATGCTTGCGTTCGTCTCTACCGACGGCAGTATGGATAAACAGGATATTGCAGACTATGTCGCCAGTAATATTCAGGATCCGCTGAGCCGCATCGACGGCGTTGGTCAGGTGGACGCCTACGGCTCACAGTATGCGATGCGTATCTGGCTCGATCCCGCCAGATTGATCGCCTACTCGCTGACCACCGACGACGTGGTCAGCGCTATTGAAGCGCAAAACGCGCAGGTCGCCGTGGGTCAGGTCGGTGGCCTGCCCTCTGTGGACAAGCAGGCGCTGAACGCCACGGTCAATGCGCAGTCGCTGCTGCAGACGCCGGAGCAGTTCCGGGCGATCACCCTGAAGACCAATCCCGACGGTTCGGTGGTGACGCTGGGCGACGTGGCGCAGGTGGTGCTGGGCGCCGAGAAATATGATTACCTGAGCCGCTATAACGGCCAGCCGGCGTCGGGCCTCGGCATTAAGCTCGCCTCCGGCGCCAACGAGATGAACACCGATAAGCTGGTGCGTCAGCGCGTGGAAGAGCTGTCGCACTTTTTCCCCCACGGGCTGGAAGCCAAAATCGCCTATGAAACCACGCCGTTCGTTAAAGCCTCGATTCACGACGTGGTAAAAACGCTGCTGGAAGCGATCGTACTGGTGTTCGGCGTGATGTATCTGTTTATGCAGAACTTTCGCGCCACGCTGATCCCCACCATCGCCGTGCCGGTAGTGCTGCTGGGCACCTTCTCTGTGCTCTACGTCTGCGGCTTCAGCATCAATACCCTTACTATGTTCGCGATGGTGCTCGCTATCGGCCTGCTGGTGGACGACGCCATCGTGGTGGTGGAGAACGTCGAACGCATTATGAGCGAGGAGGGTCTCTCGCCGCGCGCGGCAACGCGTAAGTCGATGGGGCAAATTCAGGGCGCGCTGGTGGGGATCGCGCTGGTGCTGTCGGCGGTATTCGTGCCGATGGCCTTTTTCGGCGGCACGGTGGGCGCCATCTACCGCCAGTTCTCCATCACCATCGTATCGGCGATGGTGCTGTCGGTGCTGGTGGCGATGATCCTGACGCCTGCCCTGTGCGCCACGCTGCTGAAGCCACTGGCGCAGGGAGAACATCACGGCCGCCGCGGCTTTTTCGGCTGGTTCAACCGCCACTTTAACCACAACGCTGACCGCTACCAGCGCGGCGTTGCGCGCATCCTGGGTAAAGGCGGCCGCTGGCTGCTGCTCTACCTGGCTCTTATTGCCCTGATGGCGTTCCTGTTTATCCGGCTGCCCACCTCGTTTCTGCCGCTGGAGGATCGCGGCGTCTTTCTGACGCAGGTGCAGCTGCCGCCAGGTGCGACGCTGCAGCAAACCTCTGCGGTGGTGGCGAAGGTCGAGAACTACTATATGACGCAGGAGAAAGAGAACGTGGTGTCGGTCTTCTCGACTATCGGCTCGGGGCCGGGCGGCAACGGCCAGAACGTGGCGCGGCTGTTTGTGCGCCTGAAAGAGTGGGAAGCGCGCCCCGGCGCGGATCGCAGCTCATTCGCCATTATCGAACGCGCCACAAAAGCCTTCCGCGACATCAAAGAGGCCCGCGTTATCGCCAGCAGCCCGCCAGTCATTACCGGCATGGGCAGTTCATCTGGTTTTGATCTGCAGCTGCAGGATCACGCCGGAATCGGCCACACGCAGCTAATGGCGATGCGCGATAAACTGTTAGAAATGGCGGGGGCCGATCCTGCACTGTCGCGCGTGCGCCACAACGGCCTGGACGACAGCCCGCAGCTGCAGATCGATGTCGATCAGCGCAAAGCGCAGGCGCTGGGCCTCTCTATCGACACCATCAACGACACCCTGACCACCGCGTGGGGATCGACCTACGTTAATGACTTCCTCGATCGCGGGCGGGTGAAAAAGGTCTACGTGCAGGCCGCGCCAGCCTTCCGCATGCTGCCGGACGATATCAACAAGTGGTACGTGCGCAACGCCAGCGGCGGCATGGTGCCCTTCTCCGCCTTCGCCACCAGCCGCTGGGAAACCGGCTCGCCGCGTCTGGAGCGCTATAACGGCTACTCCTCGCTCGAAATCGTCGGCGAGGCGGCGCAGGGGGTCAGCAGCGGCGCGGCGATGGACGCCATGGAACGTCTGGTGGCGAAGCTGCCGCTCGGCGTCGGCTTTGAGTGGACCGGCGCCTCATATCAGGAGCGGCTGTCGGGCTCGCAGGCGCCTGCCCTCTATGCGCTTTCGCTGCTGGTGGTGTTCCTCTGCCTGGCGGCGCTCTATGAGAGCTGGTCGATTCCCTTCTCGGTCATGCTGGTGGTGCCGCTCGGCGTGGTTGGCGCGCTGGTCGCTACCTGGCTGCGCGGGCTGGAGAACGATGTCTATTTTCAGGTCGGGCTGCTGACGGTGGTGGGACTCTCCGCGAAGAACGCCATTCTGATTGTGGAGTTCGCCAACGAGATCAACAGCAAGGGCGGCGAGCTGGTCGAGGCGACGCTCTCCGCTTCGCGCCAGCGTCTGCGCCCGATTCTGATGACCTCGCTGGCCTTTATTTTCGGCGTGCTGCCGATGGCCATCAGCGCAGGCGCCGGTTCCGGCAGCCAGCACGCGGTCGGCACCGGCGTAATGGGCGGCATGATCTCCGCCACCGTGCTAGCGATATTTTTTGTGCCGCTGTTCTTCGTGCTGGTGCGCCGCCGCTTTCCGCTAAAGGCGAAGCCGCACGACTGATGGAAAAAGTAAAGGCAGCCACCGGGGTGGCTGCCTTATTGCTATGTGTGGTCCGAATCAGAGCAAGGGGGAGATCTCCTGCCTTTTCCGCCGCGCGTTACTTGTTGCGTAACATCGCCGCGATGAATTCTTTCCAGTTCCCCATTTCAGCGTCGATCATATAAACCCTCTCTTATTGTGCTGACGATTTTACGCGTAAATTTCCGTCAGGTGAATACGGTTACACCTGTTTTCACTATCGGCAGAGTCGATTAATTACTGTAGTTTTTTCGTTCTGCTAGCTGACGCACATTTCAGCAACTTACTATAAACACGAAAGAAACAGTAAAAAGATTCGGACCAGCGGGTCTGGAACGTCACTAAGATAATTCTTAACAGGATCATGATAAACTGCGTGACAATAACCCGGCAAATGAAAGCGGTTACTAAGACAAATCCTAATGATTTTGTTCGCGTTATTTCGCCGCTTTTCCTGCGACACCGCTTAGCACCCCGGCTCACTGTGTTAAACTGACCTCCTTATTTTCAGACGAGGAATCCTGATGACAGCGCAGTGGGTGATGTACGGCATAAAAAATTGCGACACCATAAAAAAAGCGCGCCGCTATTTAGACGCCGCCGGCATCGACGTTGAATTCCATGACTACCGCGCCAGCGGGCTGAGCGATGCGCTGCTGTCGCAGCTTATCGATCAGTCAGGCTATCAGACGCTGCTTAATACCCGCGGTACCACCTGGCGCAAGCTGACGGATGCCGAACGCGAGGCCGTTGTTGATGCTGAGAGCGCCAAAGCGCTGATGCTGGCGCAGCCTGCCCTTATCAAGCGCCCCGTGCTGCGCGCGCCAGACGGCACGCAGCTGGTCGGCTTTAGCGAGACCGCTTACCACGCGTTTATCCAGGAGAAGTCATAATATGTTCTGTCCTGTAATCGAACTGGCGCAGCAGCTTATCCGCCGCCCCTCGCTCAGCCCGGATGACGCAGGCTGCCAGGCGCTGCTGATTGCGCGTCTGGAGGCAATTGGCTTTCAGGTTGAGCCGATGGTTATCGACGACACGCTCAACTTCTGGGCGACGCGCGGCCAGGGCGAAACCCTGGCGTTCGCCGGCCATACCGATGTGGTGCCGCCGGGCGACGCCAGCCGCTGGATCAATCCGCCTTTCGAACCCACGATCCGGGACGGCATGCTGTTTGGCCGCGGCGCGGCGGATATGAAAGGATCGCTGGCGGCGATGGTGGTCGCGGCGGAGCGCTTTGTCGCCGCGCATCCCAGCCATAAAGGCCGCCTGGCGTTTTTGATCACCTCCGACGAAGAGGCGAGCGCGAAAAACGGCACGGTAAAAGTGGTCGAGCGGTTAATGGCGCGCAACGAGCGTCTGGATTACTGCCTGGTGGGCGAGCCGTCCAGCACCGAAGTGGTGGGCGACGTGGTGAAAAACGGGCGTCGCGGCTCGATGACCGCGAACCTGACTATCCACGGCGTGCAGGGCCACGTTGCCTATCCGCATCTGGCGGATAATCCGGTGCATCGCGCCATGCCGGCGCTCAACGCGCTGGTCGCCACCGAGTGGGACAGCGGCAACGCCTTTTTCCCGCCGACCAGCATGCAGATCGCTAACGTGCAGGCCGGCAGCGGCAGCAACAACGTTATCCCCGGCGAATTCTTCGTGCAGTTCAACTTCCGCTTTAGCACCGAACTCACCGATCAAATGATTAAGGATCGCGTGGCGGCGCTGCTCGACAGCTATCAGCTGCGCTATACGCTGGAGTGGAACGTTTCTGGCCAGCCGTTCCTGACCTCGCGCGGCAAGCTGGTTGACGCCGTAGTCAGGGCGGTATCGCACTATAATGAAATCAAGCCGCAGCTGTTGACTACCGGCGGCACCTCAGACGGACGCTTTATCGCGCGGATGGGTGCGCAGGTGGTCGAGCTTGGCCCGGTGAATGCCACCATTCACAAAATCAATGAGTGCGTGAAGGCAGCCGATCTGCAGACGCTGAGCCGCATGTATCAGCGCATTATGGAACAGCTGGTCGCCTGATCGCGATCAAGAGGAGCAGGCAAATGGAATTTATCAAAGATTACTGGTGGATCCTTGTGATCCTGTTGCTGGTCGGCGTGTTGATGAACGTTTATAAAGATCTGAAGCGCATCGACCATAAAAAATTTATGGCGAACAAGCCCGACCTGCCGCCGCATCGCGACTTTAACGATAAATGGGACGATGAGGACGACTGGCCGAAGAAGAAGTAACGGGCCTTTTTAGTCGCGCCATCGTCCTGAAACGCCCTCGCCTGCGCGAGGGCGTTTTTACATCATCATAATGACATCGTCGTCGCCGGGTTTCGCGCCGCTCAGCGCCTCGTCGAAATAGCGCTTCGGCACGGTATAGTGCAGATGCTTCAGCGCCAGCGCCATGCTGCGGTCGTCGACCGCGTGCGGCAGATCCTCAACGATATCAAGCGTCACGTCGCCGCCCAGCGCGGTTAGCCGCTGCGCGGCCTGCTCGGCGTGCTGCATCGGAATCTGCTCGTCATACTCGCCGTGGATCAGATGAATGGTGGTGCGCGTCGAGGCGTGCTCCGGCAGCGTCGCATAGCGTCCGCTAAAAGCCACCACGCGGCCCGCCAGATCCGGCTGCGCCTTCACGCCCTCCAGCACCATGGTGCTGCCCTGCGAAAAGCCCACCAGCGCGGTCGCGTCGGCGCGCACGCCGCTTTGCTCCTGCCAGTGCCGCACCGAATCGACGAACTGCGGCAGCACGGCGTTAATCCGCTGCTGCTCGCTCTGGTCGTGCTGCGCGGTTTCGCTGAACCAGTAGTGGCCCGGCGACGGCGCGCCTACCGCCACCACCTGCGCCTGCGGGAACTCGCGCGCGAACCAGCTGCCCAGCTGCGCCATTGAGTGGGGATTGTCGCCGACGCCGTGATAGAGCAGGAACAGCTGTTGCGCTTCCGCGCTCGGCTGCTGAACAATTACATATTGCAGTGTCATAGTGACCTCCTCTAATCACTATACGCCGCCCTGCGCAGAGCGCTATTGGGAATATTTGAACAAGTCTGTGGATTTATTCTACTTGCCGACGCAGCCGGTCGGCGCGCGCGGCGTCCAGCGCGGTCAGGGCGGCACCCGCTTCAAGACGCAGCCGGGCGATCAGCGCCTTGCGCCCGGTCAGCCCCGCCTGCTGCGCCAGCGCGACCGGGTCCGCCTGGGGTTGCAGCGCGGCCTGCAGCAGCGGCGGTACAGAGGCGCAGGCGGCGAGCCGAGACAGCACCGGCAGGCTCGCCTCCAGCGGCCGCTGCGCCCAGGCGAATCCCGCCGTCAGCCAGGCATCTTCGTCGGTAAAGGTCAGCGGCGCGTCCGGTAGCCTGATCGGCTCGGCAATCTGCTGACGCAGCTGCGCCCAGTCGCGCGCCAGCCGCGCCGCGGCGCGCTGCTGTAACGCTCTGCCTGCGGGCGTCAGCGCCAGCATCGCCATCGCCGCATAGCAGCCGCTGCTCGCTTCGCGCTGCGTGCCGACACGCACCAGGCTAAAGCCGCAGGCGCGCCAGAAGGCCCACAGCGCCTCGGTGTAGCCGAAGCTGACGGAGAGAAAGTCCACATCCTGCTGCCTCTGCGCGGCGGCGACCAGTGCCTGGCCAATACCCTGCCTGCGCTGCTCTGCCGCCACGGCGATACGGCTGATGCGTCTCGATCGCAGGGTTGCCGCCTCGACGAAGCCGGCGTGCGCCGCCAGCGACTGCGCCACCAGACTGCCGCGCGGGCGTCGCCTGCCCGCCCAGACCGCCTGCGCCAGCTCAGGCGTTAACCCGCCCTCCTCCACCAGCCAGAGCGCGCCCTGCAGCGCAGGCGCTTCGCCGCTCAGCCACAGCGTCATGCCGGGTGCATCCATTAAGCGGCGCAGATCGAGCGGCGAGGTGCGGTAGTGAGCGCTCGCCAGTAGCCGATAAGCGGCGGCCGGCTGCACGGGATCGCGCTGCCAGACGTCGGCGGGCAGAGGGCGCGGCGCGCCAGGGAGGGAGAGCGGCGCGGGCGCGGCGTCTTCAAACAGCAGCGCCTGATTAAGCCAGGCTTCCAGCGGGTCCTGACGCGACCAGCGCAGCGGCTCGTCCAGCGTGAAGTAACGTACCTGTTCCAGCGTGGCGCAGAACTTCAGGATAAAGCCGCGGCCGGTGCCTTCGTAGCCCTGTACCGTGGTGGTCAGCAGCACGCGCGGAAAGCGCGCCACCAGCTGCGTGAGGATCGGTGCCGGGATCGCCGCCGCCTCGTCGACGATGAGCCAGTCGGCAGCAGGCAGATGCGGCTGGGCGAGAATGGCGTCGGGCGCCATAAAGTGAAAGTGATCTTGCGCAAAGCGCGACAGCACGTCGGTTGCGGCCTTCGCCGGGGCGGCGATCAGCGCGCGCGGGATCTGCTGTGCCAGCATGCCCGCCAGCGCCGATTTGCCGCGCCCGCGCGGCGCGGTCAGCACCGCGACGCCTGGCGGCATCGCCAGCAGCTGCTGAAGAATCGCCCGCTGCTGCTGCGGAGCGCGACACTGCCAGCGCGGCATCTGCGCCAGCGGCGCGATACGCGGTGGCGCATCCTGACGCAGCAGCGCCACGGCGGGATCGGCGAGCAGCCTCTGCTGCAGATGGCGGACAAAGTGCGGCGTCGGGAGAGGGTCGGCAACGTCAGCCCAGCGCAGGCTGTCCTCGTCGGGCTGTTGCGCCCAGCACGACCACGGCGGCGTCAGCAGCAGCAGCCAGCTTCCGGCGCGCAGCGTGCCCGCCAGCGCGGCAAACGCCTCGGCGTGGAAACCGCGGCGCGCGTCGAAAATAGCGTGGGTGAATTCGCGACCAAGCAGCGTGCGCAGCGCCGACGGCGCGCAGTGCGGCAGCCCCGCCATCGGCGCGTCGCCTACCACCAGCCAGTCCCCCGGCAGGGCGGCGCGCCACTCGGCGGCGCGCGCCAGAGACCACGCCGCGTCGCCGCTGATTGCGCAAAGCCGCCTGACGCCCGCCAGCTGCATCTGCTGGCTAAGCTGCTCAGGCGACATCAGTTAGCGGCGAAGGTGTTGCACTGTCCCGGATCGCCGCCGTCGAAGCCGCGTTTAAACCAGGTGTAGCGCTGCTCCGAGGTGCCGTGGGTAAAGCTGTCGGGTACCACGCGTCCCTGGCTGCGCTGCTGCAGACGGTCATCGCCGATCGCCTGCGCCGCGTTCAGCGCCTGCTGCAGGTCGCCGGTTTCCAGCCAGTTGTCTTTGCTGACGTAGTGGCCCCAGACGCCGGCGAAGCAGTCCGCCTGCAGCTCCATTTTCACCGAGAGCTGATTGATCTGCGTCTGGCTCGCTCCCTGCTGCATCTCACGCACTTTCGGCTCGATACCCAGCAGATTCTGCACGTGGTGTCCCACCTCATGCGCTACCACGTAGCCCTGCGCGAACTCGCCGCCCGCGCCGAGCTTGTTTTTCATTTCGTCATAGAAGGAGAGATCGATGTAGACGCGCCGATCGGCCGGGCAGTAGAACGGGCCCATCGCCGTCTGACCGGTGCCGCAGCGGGTCTGGGTCGCGCCGCGGTACATCACCAGCGTCGGCGCGCTGTACTCTTTGCCCATCTGCTGGAAAAGTTTGCTCCAGGTATCTTCGGTGGAGGCGAGAATGACGCGGGTAAATTTTGCCGCCTCGTCGTCATTGGCGCTGACGCGCTGCTGCTGCTGGCTGGTGGGGGCGACCCCGCCGCCGGTGAGCAGTCCCGTCAGGTCATAACCGTAATAGCCGGCAACCGCGACCACCACTAACAGAATAATGCCGCCCTTGCCGCGCGGGATACGAATCTGCCGTCCGCCGCTGTAGGCTGGGCTTTGATCCCGACGGTCTTCTACATTGTCGCTCTCGCGACGTCCTTGCCAGCGCATAATCTGCTCCTGATTGAGATAGTTTTCCGTGATTTTAGTTGCGCGGCGAGACAACTACCAGCCTTGCGGCCAAATGAAAAAAGGAGAGCCGCGGCTCTCCTCTCTCCTTCTGACAAGGGGTTAGCTTAGTCGAGCTTAACGCCCAGACGCTGCGCCACCTCTTCATAGGCCTCGATCAGGCCGCCGAGGCTCTGGCGAAAACGGTCTTTGTCCATTTTATCCATCGTCTCTTTATCCCACAGGCGCGCGCCATCCGGCGA
This sequence comes from Pantoea agglomerans, assembly GCF_020149765.1. NCBI lineage: Bacteria > Pseudomonadati > Pseudomonadota > Gammaproteobacteria > Enterobacterales > Erwiniaceae > Pantoea > Pantoea agglomerans. The sequence continues at coordinate 1,072,994 of NZ_CP083809.1, read as the reverse complement.
AAACTCGTCGCCCAGCACCACTTCGCCTTTGAACAAGCCGAACTCCAGCTTGAAATCGACCAGGATCAGGCCCGCGTCGTCAAACAGCTTGCTCAGCACCTCGTTGGCTTTGAAGGTCAGCTCCTGCATGCGCGCCAGGTTCGCTTTGCTGACCCAGCCGAAGGTTTCGCAGTAGGATTCATTGACCATCGGATCGTGCTTCGCGTCATCTTTGAGGAACAGATCGAACAGCGGCGGATTGAGGATCATGCCCTCTTCCACGCCGAGACGTTTTACCAGCGAGCCAGCCGCGCGGTTGCGCACCACGCACTCCACCGGCACCATCTCCAGCTTTTTCACCAGCGCTTCGTTGTCGGAGAGCAGCGCTTCCATCTGGGTCGGAATGCCCGCTTCCTGCAGTTTGGTCATAATGAAATGGTTAAACTTGTTGTTTACCATTCCTTTGCGATCGAACTGCTCGATTCGGGCTCCGTCGCCTGCTGACGTATCGTTGCGGAACTCGAGTACCAGCAGATCCGGATTGTCGGTGCTGTATACGGTTTTCGCTTTACCGCGATACAACTCAGCTCGCTTTTGCATCTTGTTAACTCCAGACTTGAAAATTACGGGTGTTCTGCGACGGCGGGCCGCTGGGGGATTGCCGCGACGCAATCGTTTACTTCGCCGCGCGCTATTATGCCAGAGACGAAAAAAAAAGGCCGGAGAATCTCCGGCCCTGAGGCGATTTATTTGTTAAGGGCCGCCTGGAACACGGCCACCAGCGCATCGTTCTGCGACTGGGTGAGCACATGCCCTTTCGGATCGATAAACTGCAGGCTGCTGCGGTTATCGAGATCGCCGACCTGCACTTTATAGTCGCCGTTCGGCAGCTCTGGATCTTTCGCGCCGACCTCATCCCACGCGCCGCTGCCCGGCGACTTGTAGGTGACGTTCATGCTGCCCTGCGAGCGATTGCTGTCGGTGACTTCCATACCGACGCGCTGCATCGCCTGCGGCAGACGCTGCCAGGCAACGCTGAACGGCGTACGCAGCACCAGCATCGGCAGTCCGGTATCGTCCGCGCCGCTCTGTACGTCAATGCTGCCGCTGGCGCGACCGGCCGCTGCGTTTTCGCTGGCGACGTCAATTTTGTCCAGCCCGGCGCTGATGGCGTTAAGCATCTGCGCGGTATAGCGCTGGATCTGCACCGGCGCGGTAACCGCTTTATCCTGCTGCTGCAGCTCAAGCAGACGCACCGTCAGCACCTGCTGGTAGCTCTGCGACTGCACGCTGATCTCGTAGCGGCCGCGATACTGGTTATCTTCGTCGGCGCGATTCCACTGCACCCAGTCGGTGGTCAGCTGCTGACGCGCATCGTTGCGCTGCGCAATGGGGAAATTGTTCGACTCAACAACTTTGGTCACCTGCGACCAGACGGCGCCGCGGCTGTTTTCCAGCATCAGCACGCCGGTGTTGCCGGTGAACTGCGCGCGGGCGCCGTTTACCAGCGCCAGCGGCTGCGCCGGCGGGCGAATGTCGAGCTGCTTGCCGACGTTGCCGCTGGCGGCGGTGTGCGGCACGTCGTAGTCGCCGTGCGCCACCGGCAGGATCATACCGGCGGGTGCCTTCAGATCCTGCAGCTCGCTCGCCTGTAAATAGGACTCGTCACCGCTTACCTGACGTTTGTAACGCTGATCGCTAGAGCACGCCGTTAACAGCATCGCAGTAGACAGCGCCACGACGGTCGCAACCGTTGAGCGCTTTACAGAATGATTCATTGAAACTCCCTAACTTATCGCAAACCCGCTTTAATCAGCGCCTGTTCAACTTTTGGTATGGCCGCTGAACTCAGCGGCGTCATCGGCAGACGCAGCGTGTCGCTGGCGATTAATCCTAACTGTTTCGCCGCCCATTTTACCGGGATCGGATTGGGTTCACAGAAAAGCGTCTGGTGCAGATGCATCAGACGCTGATTCAGGCGACGCGCCTCGATGAAATTGCCCTGTTGCGCCAGCGCGCACAGCTCAGCCATTTCACGCGCCGCGATGTTGGCCGTGACCGAAATGACCCCCTTGCCGCCCAGCTGCATCAGGTCCAGCGCGCTGGCGTCGTCGCCGCTGACGATGATAAAGGCTTCATCGACCAGTGCTTGGATCTGACTAACGCGCGATAAGTTCCCGGTCGCCTCTTTGATTCCGATAATATTTTTAATTTCAGCCAGGCGCGCAACGGTTTCCGGCAGCATATCGCAGCCGGTGCGTGAGGGGACGTTATATAACATTTGTGGCAGCGCCGTGCTTTCCGCGATCGCTTTAAAGTGCTGGTAGAGCCCTTCCTGGGTCGGACGGTTGTAGTAGGGCGTCACGGTCAGACAGCCGACCACGCCGCTGTTTTCGAAACGTTTGGTGAGAGAGATGCCTTCTGCGGTGGCGTTGGCCCCGGTGCCGGCGATCACCGGGATACGCCCGTCCGCCAGCTCCAGCGTCAGCATCACCACGTCGCCATGCTCTTCATGGCTCAGGGTCGCGGATTCGCCGGTGGTGCCGACGGAGACGATCGCCGCGGTGCCGCTGGCGACGTGATAATCAATCAGTTTTTTCAGACTCGCACGGCAGACATTACCTTTGTCATCCATTGGCGTAACGAGTGCAACAATACTTCCCGTGAACATTGGCGATCCCCTCGACAAACAAGTGCTTCATGGTACGTTTTACTTCTGTTGAAAAGCAAGCAGGCCACGCCCCTCCTGCGCTTGTCAGCAGTTTTTTTTATGTTTACCTTATAGTTATTAGCGAATGAACAGGAAATCCCACTTTGCCGCAGTCTCAGCCCCACCATTTGGTGATCACCGCTCTGGGTGTTGACCGTCCGGGTATCGTCAATACTATTACCCGTCACGTCAGCAGCTGCGGATGCAATATCGAAGACAGCCGTCTCGCCATGCTCGGGGATGAGTTCACCTTTATTATGCTGCTCTCCGGCAGCTGGAACGCTATCGCGCTGATTGAGTCGACGCTGCCGCTGAAAGGCGCAGAGCTGGAGCTGCTGATTGTGATGAAGCGCACCCGCGCCAGAACGCGTCCGCCGATGCCGGCGACGGTGTGGGTGCAGGTTGAGGTGCCTGATTCGCCCCACCTAATTGAGCGCTTTACCGATCTGTTTGACAAACATGCGATGAACATCGCTGAACTGGGGTCGCGCATTAAGCCGGGTCAGGCGGATCAGACGCCGACGCTCTATATTCAAATCACGGCGCACAGCCCGGCGGGCGTCGGCGACTCTCAGTTTGAGCAGGCGTTTTACGCCCTGTGTCGCGAACTCAACGCCGACGGCACGCTGCGTTTCTACAGCCTGGCCGACGACGATGCGGCGACGCTGCAGGGTTCACGCTAAGCTGTAAATAAGCCGGGGCTATTCCTCCACATCACTGTTGTCTGGCTATGTGGCGCAATATCCCCTGATGGCGGCTTTTCGCCTGGCGCGGTTTGTCAGGCGGTCTGTCGCCCACAGCATAAAGAAAAAATGGAGAGTAGTGATGAATCCACTGAAAGCCGGTGATACCGCACCGAAATTTAGCTTGCCCGACCAGGATGGCGAACAGGTAAATTTAACCGACTTCCAGGGACAGCGCGTTCTGGTCTATTTCTACCCGAAAGCGATGACGCCGGGATGCACCGTGCAGGCCTGCGGCCTGCGCGACAATATGGATGAGCTGAAGAAAGCGGGCGTGGAAGTGCTCGGCATCAGCACCGACAAACCTGAAAAGCTGTCGCGCTTCGCCGAAAAAGAGCTGCTGAACTTTACCCTGCTCTCTGATGAAGATCATCAGGTCTGCTCGGCGTTCGGCGTCTGGGGTGAAAAGACCTTTATGGGCAAAACCTATGACGGCATTCACCGGATTAGTTTCCTGGTGGGCACCGACGGCACGATTGAAAAGGTATTCGACGACTTTAAAACCTCGAACCATCACGACATCGTGATGGATTACCTGAAGTCGGCGTAACGCGGCGCGGATGCGGCCTTGCGCCGCATCCCGCCTTCTCTCTTTTACGGCGTCAGGCTCTCTGACCGCCGCCCCTCCGCGACCCGCACGCAGTTGCGCCCGTCATGTTTCGCCTGATAGAGCGCGGCGTCAGCCTGCTTCAGGCTTTGCTCCAGCGGCTGCGCCTCATCCTGCCAGGCGGCTACTCCGACGGAAAGGGTAATGGCACCGACATCAGCTATCGACGCCTCGGCGATGCTGGCGCGTATACGTTCGGCAATGCGGCTCGCCTCATCAATCTCGGTCATCGGCAGCAGCATCAGGAACTCCTCTCCGCCGTTGCGACACACCACGTCGCTCTGACGCGCGCTGGCGCTCAGCGTCTTCGCGACCTGCTTAATTACGCGATCGCCAACGTCATGTCCCCAGCTATCGTTGACCCGCTTGAAGTGGTCGATATCAAGCGCCAGCACGGCGAACGGCTGACGCAGCGTATGATAGAAGTCGAGCACCGCGCTCAGGCCGCGCCGGTTAAGCAGCTGGGTGAGCGGATCGGTCTGCACCTCTGACTTCAGGCGGCCGATTTTGTCCTGCACCAGCCCGATGCCGGTCAGCAGCGCGCGTTTTACCTGCGCCGCCTCAAAATACCAGGCATGAATCGTGTCCAGCTCCATTGAGACGCCCGGCGCATCCATCTGACGCGCCTTACGCGCCAGCTGCCAGAGCGGCAGCGCGATCAGCCGCGCCAGCACCACCGCCACCAGCAGCGTCAGCAGCGCGAAAGGCACCGAGTGCTTCAGCACCTGCATCAGCAGACCAGAGAGCGGCTCCAGCGTAACGGCGGTCGGCTTCAGCGCCACCACCGTCCAGCCGGTGGTCGGCACCACGGCGTATCCGACAAGGCGCGGCGGCTCGCCCGCCGTCCGCAGCTGCAGCGAGCCGTTGGTGGTTTCACCGCGCCCGCTCAGCAGCGCGGGCAGGGTTTTGCCAACCAGCTGCCCGTTCTGGTGATAGAGCACCTGGCTGGTGCTGTCGAGCACGTAGACGCTGGTGCCGTCGCGATAGTACTGCTCGCCGAGCAGCGTATTTAAGATGCTTTTCTTTTTCAGGTAGATGGTGCCGCCCACGTAGCCGAGATAGCGGCCGTCGCGGCTCCAGATGGGCCAGGAGACAAAAATAATCAGGTTATTGGCCGCTGAGATGGTCGGCTTGCTGATGGCGGGCTGGCGCGAGCTGAGCGCCTCACGCGACGCATCGCTGGTCAGGTGCATGCCCTGCAGCATCAGGGATTCCGGTGAGATAGCCTTGACCACGCCGTTAGCGTCGACCACCGCTACCGAGTTAAAGCTGCTGGTCTGCTCGCGCAGGCGATCGACCTCCTGACGCAGCAGCGCGGGATCCTCAAAGTTTTCGCCGAGCAGCCTGGCGCTGTAGTGCAGCTGCGACTGCGCCAGCTGGAAAAAGATTTCGGTGGTGGAGGCGAGCTTGGTGGCGTAAGCGCGGTTCGCCTCCAGCGTGCTGTCGATCAGCGCCATACGCTGCACGCGCCAGGTAGCATAGAGCGCGTTGGTGAGCGTAACCACAATGCTGACGATGGCGAGCAACGCGATAAGCGTGCGTAGATCGGTTCGGGGACGCAGGCGCATTAACATAGCGCACCCGCCGTAAAAGATAAGTACATGCTGAAAGGCCTGAGAATGTCGTTTTTGTTGGAGGTTGTCTGCCCTGGTGAGGCAAGAGGCAAGTGTACACGCTGTCGCCCGCCTGAGCACCCCTCAAGCCCGACATTCTCAGAAACCGCCTGTTTACCCCTGGCGCTAATCGATCAGCCCCTGCTCATCGTAGAAGGGCCAGGGGCCAGAATAATCACCAATGGCGCACTGATGCGTCACCATGCCCTGCCCCGGCTGCCAGCGGTGCAGCAGAAAACCAGGCGGCTCCAGCACGAAATGGGCCGGGCCGTCGGGCTGCAGGTCAAAGGCCACCTGATGGGAGAGGCCCGGCGCGCACACCGCCAGGGTACCGGCAAAGCGCGTCTGCAGGCTGCGATGCAGATGGCCGCACAGCACCCGCTCTACCTGCGGATAGCGGGCGATCACCGCCGCCAGCGCGCCGGGGTCGCGCAGCCGCTGGCGATCCATATGGTCGATGCCGCAGATAAAAGGCGGATGATGCAGCATCACCAGCGTCGGCGCGGCGGGTTCGCGCGCCAGATGTTGCTCCAGCCACCTCAGCTGATGCGCATCGACCTCGCCCCAGGGCTGCCCCGGCACGCTGGAGTCGAGCGCAAGCAGCTGTAGCGGCCCGACCTTTAGCTGCCAGTTCAGGGTGACGCCGTGCTGAAGATAGAGGTGATCGGCAAACACCTCGCGCAGCGCCTGGCGATCGTCATGATTGCCCGGCATCAGGCGGAACGGCAGCTGCAGGCGGCGCAGCAGCTGCCGCAGCGTCTGATACTCCTCCACCGCGCCGAAATCGACCAGATCGCCCGTAATCACCACCATATCCGGCTGCGGTCGCAGCGCGTTAAGGGTCTCGATGGCGCGCAGCAGCGCCGCCTGGGTATCGACTTTTTTATAGGACAGGCGACCGTTCGCCTTGATATGCAGGTCGCTGATCTGCGCGATCAGCGTAGGGTTGTCGGACACGACGCTCTCCTTAATAACCGGTAAAATCCAGCGCGGCGCGCGGCGCCAGCGTCCAGGTGACGTGCTGCCCGGCATGCCAGGCCTCTCGCGCATGACGATCGACCTGAATCGGCGCGGCAAGCCCGATATCGATATGCAAACGCTGCGCGGCACCCAAAAAGGTGCTGCCGACGATATAGCCGTGGCGTGCGTAGCGGGTGTCGTCCGCCAGCAGAATATCCTCCGGGCGGCAGAACTGATGCGGCTCCCCCCGGGCGTCGGTTGCGATGCAGTTGATCGCCCCGACAAAGTCGGCAACGAAGCGCGTCGCCGGACGCTGATAAATCATCTGCGGCGTGTCGATCTGGGCGATGCGCCCCTGCTCCATCACCGCAATGCGATCACCGAGCGCCATCGCCTCCTGCTGATCGTGCGTGACATAGACGGCGGTAATCGCGAGCCTTTTCAGCAGCGCGCCGATCTCAAGCCTCAGACGCTCGCGCAGTTTGGCGTCGAGCGCCGCCAGCGGTTCATCAAACAGCAGCACTTTCGGCCGCGCGGCCAGCGCGCGCGCCAGCGCCACGCGCTGCTTCTGTCCGCCGGAAAGTTTGTCGATGGCGCGGTTCGCCAGCGCGCTGAGATCCACCAGCGCCAGCATCTCCTGCACGCGCGCCGCGCGCTCGCCGCGCGCCACGCCCTGTACCTTCAGGCCATATTCCACGTTCTGCGCCACGTTCATATTGGGAAACAGCGCGTAGTTCTGGAACACCATACCGACGTTGCGCTTCTCAATCGGCAGCGCGGTGACGTCGCGATCGTCAAACCAGACCTCGCCGCCCTCGTCGCTGCTTTCCAGCCCGCTGATAATGCGCAGCGTCGTGGTTTTGCCGCAGCCGGACGGCCCGAGCAGCACCAGGGTTTCGCCGGCGTGAACGGTAAGATCGAGGGGATGCAGCGCGGTATGTTGATGAAAGCGGCGCGCGCAGCGGCGCAGCGTGACGTTAACGGCAGCGTTATTCATGCCAGCTCCTTAACAGCGTTTCGCGTCGTCTGGCGCGCCAGCCAGTGATTGCAGGCGTTGAGCATCAGCAACAGCGGTAAAATCATGACGATAAAGATCAGCGTATAAGCCGATCCCACTTCCAGCCGCATCGAGGCGTAGCTGTCCGCCAGCCCGACCGGCAGGGTTTTGGTCAGCGGCGTGTGCAGCATCCAGGTAATATTGAACTCGCCTACCGACAGGGTAATTACCATAAACGCCCCCGCCAGAATGCCGTTGCGGCAGTTCGGCACCACCACGGTGAAGAAGCGGCGCCAGAAACCGGCACCGAGGCTGGCGGCCGCCTCTTCGAGGCGCGGCAGCTGAATCGCCTGCATCACCGCCAGCACCGGCCGGATCATAAAGGGCAGCGTAAAGAGCACATGGCCGATCAGAATAAACAGCCAGCTGTCACGCAGCGCGTCAAACCGGCCGTAAAGCAGAATAATCCCGAGCGCGGTCGCGAGGCCCGGCAGCGCCACCGGCAGCATCAGGCACTCCTCGATGCGGGCGGCCCAGCGCGGCGGCGCCTTGAGCAGCCCCCAGGCGGCAGGAATACCCGTCACCACGACGATCGCCAGACAGCAGAGCGCAATCAGCAGCGACAGCCAGAAGGTATCGGCGTAGAGCGCCCACACCTGCCCGACCCACTTCAGCGTCAGGCCGCTGCGCAGGCCAGCGAAGTAGTTTTCTGTCACGCCCGCCAGCATCGACAGCACCACCGGCACAATCATAAACAGCGCCGTCAGCGCGGTGATCCCGGCCTGCAAACAGAACAGCGTGCGACGCTTCATGATGATTTCTCTCCCGAATGGTGCGTTAAGGCGCGCGCCACTATCAGACCCAGCCAGGCGACCGCGCCCATCACCACCGACAGCGCTGCAGCGGTGGCGAAATTGGCGTAGTTGGTGAACTCGCCGTAAATGGTCAGCGGCAGCACGCTAAGGCTGGTGCCGAGGGTAAAGGCGGTGCCGAACGCACCCATGCTGGTGGCGAAGCAGAGCGCGCCGCTGGAGAGCAGCGCCGGCCTGAGTCCCGGCACGATAACGTCCCAGGTGATGCGCCACTGGCTGGCCCCGAGCGAGCGCGCCGCCTCTTCCAGCGAGCGATCCAGCTTTTCGCTGGCAGCCACCAGCGTGACGATGGCGCGCGGCAGCGAGAAGTAGAGATAGCCGATAAACAGGCCGCTGAGCGAATAGGCGAGCGTCCAGCGTTCGTGAAACAGGCTCATGCTCAACTGCGCCAGCAACCCCTGCCGCCCCACCAGCATTACCACCAGAAACCCCACGACCACGCCGGGAAAGGCGAGCGGAAAGGTCAGCAGCGCCAGCAGCGTGCCGCGCCCGGCGAAACGCTGACGCGCCAGAAAACAGCCAACCACGGCGGCGATCAGAAGGGTTATCAGCGTCACCGCCAGCGACAGCAGCAGGGTGTTGAGCAGGCTTTGCAGATAGTGCGGCTGGGCGATCGCCGTCCAGTAGCCGCTCTGCCCGGTGGTGCGATCCGGCGTCAGCCCAGTCTGCAGCAGGCGCGCGAAAGGCAGCAGCCAGAAGGCGGCGAAAAAGAGCAGCACAGGCAGCAGCATCCAGGGCCAGCGCGCGCCCTGATGCGCCCGACGGCGCAGGGCCGTCGGCGCGCCGCTGCGGGTTTCCAGCAGCGACATTAACGGATCTCACTCAGGTAGCGGGCGGAAAAGGCTTTCTGCACATCGGCCATCTGCTGATAATTCACCGTGGTCGCGCGGGCATAGTCGCTGTCAGGCAGGAATTTCGCCTTGGCCTCGGCGGAGATCGCCGACGGACGCACCGGGCGCAGGTAGGCGTTGGCCCAGATCGCCTGACCTTTATCCGAGAGCACATAATCGATCACTTTCCTGCCGTTGGCAGCGTGCGGCGCGTTCTTCACCAGGCTGATAACGTACGGCACCGTAACCGTCCCCTCCTGCGGGATCACGAAGGCGACGTTGGCGTGATCTTTATACTTTGCGCGGTAGGCGTTGAAGTCGTAGTCGAGCAGAATGGGGATCTCGCCTGAAATCAGGCGCGCGTAGGCGGTCTGCTTCGGCACGATCGGCTGGTTGGCCTGTAGCTTTTTGAACCAGTTCAGCGCCGGGGTGAAGTCCTGCAGCGATCCGCCTTTCGCCTGATTCACCGCCACGGCGGTGACGTAGCCAACAAAGGCGCTGGAGGGATCGAGATAGCCGACCATGCCCTTATATTCCGGCTTCAGCAGATCATCCCAGGAGGTCGGCAGCGGCGCGCCGCCCAGCGCATCGACATTGACCATAAAGCCCAGGGTGCCGGAGTGCAGCGCCACCCATTTCCCGTCAGGATCTTTCATGCCTGCCGGCACCTCGTCCCAGCGCGCCGGCTTATAGTCGGCGATAACGCCAGCGCCCGCCGCCTGAATGCCGAAGCTGACGCCGTAATAGACCACGTCGGCGACCGGATTGCCCTGCTCGGCGACCAGCTGCGCCAGCGCCTGGCCAGAGTTTTTATTGTCCTGCGGCACCTGGACGCCGGTGTCGTGGGCGATAGCTTTCAGCTGCGCTCCCCAGTCCGCCCACTCCGGCGGACAGTTGTAGCAGATGGCGCTTTCCGCCGCGTGGGCAGCCTGGCTCGCTATACCGCATACAACCAGCAGCGCCGCAGCGCTTAACATTTTCATTCTCTTGTGCGTTGACATGTGGATTCCCTGGAATTAACGAAGGTAGAGCGCGGTGCGGGCGCGATGCTTTCGCCCAGCCGCAGATGGTGCGCCAGCATGCGAAGCCCGCCGCTGGCGTGTTGTAACAGCATATCGATGGCGCAGGCACCGAGCAGATCGCTGGGCTGCACCACCGAGGCAAGCGAGGGCGTCAGATGCTCGCCGGTTTCAATGCCATCGAAGCCCATAACGGAAAGCTGCGTCGGCACCTGAACGCCCGCGCGCGCGGCGGCGCCCATCAGGCTGATGGCCAGCAGGTCGTTACTGCAGATCACCGCGGTCAGCGGATTAGCCCCCTGCAGGCGCGGTTGCAGCTGTTGAAAGTCGGAGCGCGTATGGCTCGGCATCTCGATCAGCGGAAAGGGTTTCAGACCCGCCTGCCGCATGGCGTCGCAGTAGCCGAGAAAACGCTGCTGCGCCCGATCGGACTGCCAGACAGGGCCGGTCACCATGCCGATATGGCCGTGCCCCAGCCCCAGCAGATGTTCGACCGCTTCGGCCATCGCGCGCCGGTTATCGACGCAGACGCTCGGCCAGCTGGCGCACTGCGGCACGTTGTGCGCCAGCACAAAGGGCATCTGCGCCGCGGCCAGCGTCGGCAGCACCGCGCTGCGGTCCGCGTCAGCCACCGTTAACACCAGCCCGGCGACGCGCTGACGCAGCATATGTTCGACGATTGCCGCCTCGCGCTCGGCCTGATAGTCGCTGGTGGCGACCAGCAGCCCGAAGCCGGCCAGCCGCGCCTGACGCTCCATCGCCTGCAGCTGATGAGCAAATACCGGATTGAGCAGCGAAGGCAGCAATACGCCAAGGGTGGTGGAGTGCTGGGTGCGCAGCTGTCGCGCGATATGGTTAGGGCGGAAGCCGAGCTGGTCCGACGCCGCCAGCACCCGCTGCAGCGTGCTCTCTTTCAGCAGATGGGGATCGGAGAAGGCGCGCGCCGCCGTGGCGCGCGAGACGCCCGCCAGTTTCGCTACGCTTATCAAATCGGTCATTTTCTTCCCCTGATACGCTGATGAGAACGATCTCACTGGCGCTCAAACTAAAGGGGTTGTATGACAGAACAATCGCAGCGGAATGACGAACAGATGACAGCGGCACGGGGCCGCTGTCGAGGGGGGTTACAGCATCAGGAAGGCGTAGCCTTCGTTCTGCAGCGTCGCCACCGTGGTGCCGCTGGAGATAGTGTGGGTCACGCGCTGATCGATCCAGTCGCGCTGCAGATTGTGAAAGGCCACCGACTGGTCGCAGATCGAGACCTGCACGCCCGCCTTCTTCAGCTCGTCGATCAGTTTAAGGTTAGGGTTATCCACGCCGTAGGCCTTATGGAACTGATCGTTATTCAGCGCCGCCGGCACCGCATCGCTGTTGATCGACACCACGAATTTCAGCTGATCCAGCGGCACGCCTGCGGCGTAATAGAGGTTGGTCACGCGGGCAACGCGCTCCAGACCGAGATTCGGCTGACGAATATCGCCCTCATTGCGGTTAATCTGGAAAACAATTTTATTGCTCAGGCCCGGCACGGTACCGGGTTTAAAAGCGGGCGTGTCGACGTAGTGAATTTTGCCAAAGCCTTCAATTGCAGGCGTACTCCAGAAATCTGCTGGCTGTGTCGGGGTACTGGCAAATTTGCCGCTCACCTTGTCATATAATTCCGGCAGCTGTAATACATTACCGCCAATAAAACCGGCTATCGCTGCCACCACAATATAGGCCGCTGGACGCATCGTTATTCTCCTGCTCGTTATTTTTAAAGTGTGATTACATCTGTAGCCATGCGTAACCCTGATTTTCCAGGGTTGAGACCGTCGTTGGACTGGAGAGCGCATGAACCACTGATTTATCGATCCAGTCGTTGGGGTAATGGTGGAAAGCCACCGACTGATCGCAGACGGAAACCTTCACGCCCAGCTTATCGAGCTGGCTGATCAGCTTGAGGTTGGGGTTATCTACGCCGTAAAACTGTTTGAAGTGGGCGTTATCCAGCATGGCAGGCGTTGCGTCGCCCGTTACCGAGACAACGAATTTCAGATCTTCCGCCGGCACGCCGGAGGCGACATAGAGGTTGACCACGCGCGCCACGCGCTCCAGGCCAAGGTTGACGTCGGTCATGGCGCCGTCGCTGCGGGTGATCTGGAAAACGATCTTATTACTCAGGCCCGCAACCGGCTTAAAGGCGGCATCCGGCTCGTAGTGGATCTTGCCGTAGCCGTCAACGGCGGGCGTGCTCCAGAAGCCGTCGGGATCGCTGGGTTTGGCGGCGAAATGGTTAACGACTTTTTGATAGAGCGCGCCGCTTTGGGTAACGCCCGCGCCAACAGCACCGCCAATAATGGCGATGAGCGCGTAAGATACAGCTGAACGCATAAATTATCTCCGGATAACAGCGTAGTGCTGGTTCACATCCCGAATTGGGTGAGCTATCTATACCACAGCCCCGCCGTGGCAAAAGGGCGCGGCGCTGACCGCCTGCGGTGCGTTAATTGCCAGGTGAACTATTCATTCTGCTAATTGATAAAGGCTTTCGATGGCGAAGCGCGCGCCTTTTAACATTGAAGTGGATCGATATTTATGCAGGGAGTGGCCTTAAATAAAATTAATTAGCCTGAAACTGATACCAGCTATTTATATTTACCGCAGAGGCTTCAGCGGCCATACCATAAAACTTATTGATTTTCGCTTTCGCGCCTTTTGCGCTGATAACGCGCTTTTTTCAGAGTAAGCCTGGAAAAAAACATGCCACATTCAGTTTTTTTGAGTAAATTTACATATCTTTAATTAAAAAGGGTGCTGAGGATCTCGCGCATTTATAATAATGAGCTGCCCTCTCCGGCTCGCTTAAAAAAGCGACGCCTGTTACGGCGCTGCTATACCGGCGTTTCCCTTTTATGAAATAAATGCGCGTTTGGTTTTTCAACGAAAGCGCACCCGCCCGTAACGTTCAATTTTTTGCTGCAAAAGCGTCGCTGTAGCGCAGATTAATAGCGGATCAGACCGTTTCTTTCTTTTAAAGCTCTGGTTAAGATAGGCGCGACGCGTCTTTTACCCTGAAAAAGCACATTGTATTTTCCAGGCCGCAGAGTTTCTCTACAGGATCCAGGCATGTTGAACCGGTTAAAGAAAACGCTACTCGCCGCGCTGCTTCCCACCCTGATGCTGATGCCGCACGCGTCCGCCTGGGCCGACGTCAGCGACTCGCTGCCCGATATGGGCACGACCGCAGGCTCGACGCTCTCTATTGGCCAGGAGATGCAGATGGGCGACTTTTACGTGCGTCAGCTGCGCGCCAGCGCGCCCTTGATCAACGACCCGCTGCTTAATGAGTACATCAATCAGCTCGGCCAGCGACTGGTTGCCCATGCCGATTCGGTAAAAACGCCCTTTCACTTCTTTCTGATCCAGAACGACGAGCTTAACGCCTTCGCCTTCTTCGGCGGCAACGTAGTGCTGCACGCCTCGCTGTTTCGCTTTACCGAGAATGAGAGCCAGCTGGCGTCGGTGATGGCGCATGAAATCTCCCACGTCACCCAGCGCCATCTGGCGCGCGCGATGGAAGATCAGAAGCGCAACGCACCGCTGACCTGGGTCGGCGCGCTGGGCTCGATTCTGCTGGCGATGGCCAGCCCACAGGCGGGTATGGCGGCGCTGACCGGTACGCTGGCAGGCACCCAGCAGGGCATTATCAGCTTCACCCAGGGCAACGAGCAGGAGGCGGATCGCATCGGCATTCAGGTGCTGCAGCGCGCCGGATTCGATCCCGAAGCGATGCCCAACTTTTTACAGAAGCTGGCCGATCAGAGCCGCTTCTCGTCGAAGCCGCCGGAGATCCTGCTGACGCATCCCCTGCCCGACAGCCGTCTGGCGGACGCGCGCAACCGCGCCAACCAGATGCGCCCGGTAATGGTGCAGTCCTCGCAGGATTACTACATGGCGAAAGTGCGCGCCCTCGGCATGTACGCCACCGGCCGTAACCAGCTGACCGACGAGCTGCTGGAGAGCTATAGCCACGGCAACAGCCGCGAACAGCAGGCGGCGCAGTACGGCAAAGCGGTGCAGTTTTTACAGGCGAAAAGTTTCGCCAGCGCGAAAAAGATCATCGAGCCGCTGCTGGCGAAGCAGCCCGACAACGTCTGGTATCTCGACATCATGACCGATATCGATATCGGTATGAATCAGCCGCAGCAGGCGATCGCCCGGCTTAACGCCGCGGGCGCGGCTAAAAACAGCCCGGTGGTACAGCTAAATCTGGCGAATGCTTACGTCGAGGCGAAACAGCCCGCTAACGCCAGCCGCATTCTGAATCGCTATACCTGGGCGCATCCAGACGATGTGAACGGCTGGGATCTGCTGGCGCAGGCGTCGGCGCAGCAGGGACTGAATGATGAAGAGATGTCGGCGCGCGCCGAAACGCTGGCGCTTAACGGTCAGCTCGATCAGGCGATTACTACGCTGAGCAGCGCCAGCGCGCAGGTGCCGGTCGGCAGCCTGAAGCAGGCGCGCTACGACGCGCGTATCGACCAGCTTCGTCAGCTGCAAACTCGCTTTAAACAGTACCAAAAAGGATAATCGAGCATGGTCACCCTTTATCACAACCCGCGCTGCAGCAAGAGCCGCGAAACCCTGGCGCTGCTGGAGGCGAACGGCGTTAAGCCAGAGATTGTCCGCTATCTTGAGACCCCGCCCGATCGCGAGACGCTGCAAATTCTGCTGCAAAAGCTCGGCATGAGCAGCGTCCGGCAGCTGATGCGCACCAAAGAGGAACTTTATAAAACCCTGCGGCTGGAAAACGCCGATGAAGCGCAGCTGCTTGACGCGCTGGCGGCACATCCGGCGCTGCTGGAGCGGCCGGTGGTGATTAACGGCGATCGGGCGCGCATCGGCCGACCGCCGGAAGCGGTGCTGGCGATCCTTTAAAGCCCGAGCGTCTCTTTTACGAAAGGAATGGTGAGTTTGCGCTGCGCGCTGATCGAGGCGTGATCGAGGCGATCCAGCGTTTCGAACAGGGTGCGCATTTCGCGATCGAGGCGTTTCAGCATAAAGCGCCCGACATCTTCCGGCAGTTCAAAGCCCCGCATACCGGCGCGCAGCTGCAGCGCCTGCAGTTTGTCTTCATCGCTCAGCGGCTGCAGACGATAGATCTGGCCCCAGTCGAGGCGCGACGCCAGGTCAGGCAGATTAAGGTTAAGCTGCCGCGGCGGCCGGTCGCCGGTAATCAGCAGCCGGGTTTTACCGGTTTCCAGGATGCGGTTATAGAGATCGAAGATCGCCATCTCCCACGCCTCTTCGCCGGCGATGCACTCGATATTGTCGATGCAGACCAGCGCCAGATGCTCCATGCCGTCCAGCACGTCCGGCACAAACCAGGTGCGCTTATCCAGCGGCACATAGCCGACCGCCTCACCGCGCGCCGACATTTCCGCGCACGCCGCGTGCAGCAAATGGCTGCGGCCACCGCCTTCGCGCGACCAGAAATAGAGATAGCTGCCGTGTTGCTGACTGAGGGCGCCTTTCAGCGCGGCGATAAGCGACGGATTTTCCCCCGGCCAGAAGCTGGCGAAGGTCTCGTCGTCCGGTAAGTAAAGTGGCAGTGACAGTTGTGCCGGCGTGTTCAGAAGCACCTCAAAGAGAACAGGCAAAAAACGGGGCAAGTCTACCACAGTTTTCGCCGGGTGAGGATAACGGGCATCCCTGCCCGCACCGACTCAGTGACCGCCCTTCTCTTCAGCGTCCAGCACCACCTCTTCCGGGCGCAGCAGCGAGATAACGCGGAAGATCAGCGCCAGCAGCACCCCCACCAGCGTTGCCAGCGCCATGCCTTTCAGTTCGGCGGCGCCGATATGTACTTTCGCGCCGCTGACCCCGATGATCAGGATAACGGAAGTGAGGATCAGGTTTTGCGCCTTGCTGTAGTCCACTTTGGATTCGATCAGCACGCGAATGCCCGATGCGCCGATAACGCCATAAAGCAGCAGCGACACGCCGCCCATGACCGGCACCGGGATCGCCTGAATCGCCGCCGCCAGCTTGCCGACGCAGGAGAGCAGAATCGCGATGATTGCCGCCCCGCCGATTACCCAGGTGCTGTAGACGCGGGTAATCGCCATCACGCCGATGTTTTCGCCGTAGGTGGTATTCGGCGTCGAACCGAAGAAGCCGGAGATCACGGTGGAAAGACCGTTAGCGAACATTGAGCGGTGCAGGCCGGGATCGCGGATCAGATCTTTTTTCACGATATTGGCGGTCACCACCAGATGCCCGACGTGCTCGGCGATCACCACCAGCGCGGCGGGCAGAATGGTCAGCATCGCCGCCCACTCAAAGCGCGGCGTATAGAAGGTCGGCAGCGCGAACCAGGGCGCGTTATAGACCGGCGTCCAGTCTACGATGCCCATAGCGAAGGAGAGCGCATAGCCCACGACCACCCCGACCAGTATCGGAATGATGGCGAGGAAGCCGCGAAACAGCACCGAGCCAAAAACGGTAACGGCCAGGGTGACCAGTGAAATAGTGATGGTGGTACCGTCAGCGCTGCTGCCTTCTGCCGGCAGCAGCCCCGCCATATTGGCCGCCACGCCCGCCAGCTCAAGACCGATCACCGCCACGATAGCGCCCATCGCCGCTGGCGGGAACATCACGTCGATCCAGCCGGTGCCGGCCTTTTTCACAATCAGCGCCACGATGCAGAACAGCAGGCCGCACAGAATAAAACCGCCCAGCGCCAGCTCATAGCCAAGCGGCAGCAGCAGCAGCACCGGCGAGATAAAGGCGAAGCTGGAGCCGAGATAGGCGGGAATCTTGCCCTTACAGATAAAGAGATAAAGCAGCGTGCCAACGCCGTTGAACAGCAGCACCGTCGCCGGGTTGATATGAAACAGAATGGGCACCAGCACCGTTGCGCCGAACATGGCGAACAGATGTTGCAGGCTGAGCGGTATGGTTTGCAGTAGCGGCGGACGTTCACTAACGCCGATGGCGCGTCGAGTCATCATTTATCCCCTTAAAATGGTCTGTTTTTGCCAAAAAAAAGCCGACTCTCTGGTCGGCTGATGCAGTTATTTAGTTCCGAAAATTTTGTCGCCGGCATCGCCCAGCCCCGGAATGATATAACCTTTTTCGTTTAAGCCCTGATCGACAGACGCGGTATAAAGCTCAACGTCCGGATGCGCTTTCTCCAGCGCGGCGATGCCTTCCGGCGCCGCCACCAGCACCAGCACCTTAATGCTGCTGCAGCCCGCTTTCTTCAGCAGATCGATCGTGGCGATCATCGAACCGCCGGTGGCCAGCATCGGATCGACCACCAGCGCCAGGCGCTCTTCAATGTTGGAGACCAGCTTCTGAAAATAGGGTACCGGCTCCAGCGTCTCTTCGTCGCGATAGACCCCGACTACGCTGATGCGCGCGCTCGGCACATGCTCCAGCACGCCTTCCATCATCCCCAGACCGGCGCGCAGAATCGGCACCACAGTGATTTTTTTACCTTTGATTTGATCGATTTCTACCGGGCCGTTCCAGCCTTCAATAGTAACGCGCTCGGTTTCCAGGTCGGCGGTGGCTTCATAGGTCAGCAGACTGCCAACTTCCGACGCCAGCTCGCGGAAGCGTTTGGTACTGATATCGTGCTCACGCATCAAGCCCAGTTTATGTTTGACCAGCGGGTGTTTGACTTCCACGATCTTCATTGGTGTTCTCCCGGAATGAGTTGAGCTAAAAAAAAATCGCGGGATTATACCGCCTTTTTGCAAGCGCGCCATATGTCGTTGCGCAATGAGGCGACGTTTCGATCCGTTATTCAAGGATTGATGAAAATCGTCCGGCGCGCAATTTGACCTGGCAATGGGACTCGCAAACGTTTGCCTGCGCTGTTAGAATTGCCGCGCTTTTTGTTAACCACCAACCGCAATCGCGTGGGGATTCCGCAGTGACCGACAAGACCTCTCTCAGCTACAAAGACGCCGGCGTTGATATCGATGCTGGTAATGCTCTGGTTGATCGTATTAAAGGCGTAGTGAAAAAGACTCGTCGCCCGGAAGTGATGGGTGGGCTCGGCGGTTTCGGCGCCCTTTGCGCGCTGCCGCAGAAATACCGCGAGCCGGTGCTGGTCTCCGGAACCGACGGCGTCGGCACCAAGCTGCGTCTGGCGATGGATCTGAAACGCCATGACGCTATCGGCATCGATCTGGTCGCCATGTGCGTGAACGATCTGGTGGTTCAGGGCGCGGAACCGCTGTTTTTCCTCGACTATTACGCCACCGGCAAGCTGGACGTCGAGACCGCCTCTGCCGTTATCACCGGCATCGCCGAGGGCTGCCTGCAGTCCGGCTGCGCGCTGGTAGGCGGCGAAACCGCGGAAATGCCGGGCATGTACCACGGCGAAGATTACGACGTGGCGGGATTCTGCGTCGGCGTGGTTGAGAAATCTGAAATTATCGACGGCTCAAAAGTGCAGGACGGCGACGTGCTGATCGCGCTCGGCTCCAGCGGCCCGCACTCCAACGGTTATTCGCTGGTGCGCAAAATCCTTGAGGTGAGCCAGACCGATCCGCTGACCAAACAGCTGGACGGCAGGCCGCTGGCGGATCACCTGCTGGAACCGACCCGCATCTACGTGAAAAACATTCTGAGCCTGATCGAGCAGGTCGATGTGCATGCCATTGCCCATCTGACCGGCGGCGGCTTCTGGGAAAACATTCCACGCGTGCTGCCGGATAATACCCAGGCGGTCATCGACGAGAAGAGCTGGGAGTGGCCGGTGGTGTTTGACTGGCTGCAGCAGGCGGGCAACGTCAGCCGTCATGAGATGTACCGCACCTTTAACTGCGGCGTTGGCATGGTAATCGCGCTGAGCGCCGCCGAGGCGGACAAGGCGGTTGAGCTGATGCGCGCCGCAGGCGAAAAAGCCTGGAAGATCGGCGTCATCAAGGCGTCAGATGCCGAAGAGCGCGTGGTTATCAACGCATGAAAAAGCTGGTTGTACTGATCTCCGGTAACGGAAGCAATCTTCAGTCCATCCTCGACGCCTGCGCAAGCGGGCGGATTAACGGCAGCGTCGCTGCCGTTTTCAGTAATAAATCGACCGCTTACGGCCTGACGCGCGCGCGCGAAGCGGGCGTGCCGGCCCACGCGCTGGCGGCCAGCGATTTTGCCGACCGCGAAGCGTTCGATCGTCAGCTGATGCGGGAGATCGACGCCTACGCGCCGGATCTGGTGGTGCTGGCGGGCTATATGCGCATCCTGAGCAGCGCCTTCGTCGCGCACTATCAGGATCGCCTGCTGAATATTCACCCCTCTCTGCTGCCGAAATATCCGGGCCTGCACACTCATCGTCAGGCGCTGGAGAATGGCGACGCCGAACATGGCACCTCGGTGCATTTCGTTACCGACGAGCTGGATGGCGGCCCGGTGATCCTGCAGGCCCGCGTGCCGGTCTTCCCCGACGACACCGAAGATGAGATCACCGCGCGCGTGCAGCATCAGGAGCATGCGATCTATCCGCTGGTGATTAGCTGGTTTGTCGAAGGTCGGTTAGCGATGCGTGAAGGTCGGGCCTGGCTGGATAATCAGCCGCTGCCGCCGCAGGGCTACGCGCACGACTAGCCGATGCCCGACGGCTCACTCAGTCACAACGCAGGCGACATCAACTGAAGAGCAAAGCGTCCCGCGACAGGGGCAAAAACGCCGGGCGCGTTTTTGCCCAACCCTGCGCGCTGGCCCGGCAACGGGCGCGCTTCAGGGACGGGGTGCATCGTCGCGCGGGCCGGACGCGCAGGAAGGCAATGGACTTTGCGAGCGGGTGACGACCTGGGTAAGCCCCCTCTGCTAGCCGTAGCGGCCGGTAATATAATCCTCGGTGCGCCGGTTGCGCGGCGAGGTAAAGATGCGATCCGTTTCATCAAACTCCACCACCGCCCCCTGATGCATAAAAGCGGTGTAGTCGGAGACGCGCGACGCCTGCTGCATATTGTGGGTAACCAGCACCAGCGTAAAGTGCTGCTTCAGCGTGGTCATCAGCTCCTCAATCACCAGCGTCGAGATAGGATCGAGCGCCGACGTCGGCTCGTCCAGCAGCAACACTTCCGGTTCAATCGCGATGGCGCGGGCGATCACCAGACGCTGCTGCTGGCCGCTGGAGAGCGTCAGCGCGTTCTGCCCCAGCTGATCTTTCACCTCGCCCCACAGCGCCGCAGCGCGCAGCGCGCGCTCGCACGCCTCGTTCAGCACCCGCCTGTCGCGCACGCCCTGCAGCCGCAGGCCGTAGACGACATTTTCATAGATCGACTTAGGAAAGGGATTGGGCCGCTGGAACACCATGCCGATGCGGCGGCGCAGCGCCGAGAGATCCTGCGACGGCTGCATAATAGCGTGGCTGCCCAGCAGGATCTCGCCCTCAATGCGACAGTTGTCTACCACGTCGTTCATGCGATTAAAGCAGCGCAGCAGCGTCGATTTGCCGCAGCCGGAAGGCCCGATCAGCGCGGTGATGCGCTTCTCAGGGATACGCAGCGAAATATCATGCAGCGCCTGACGATCGCCATACCATAACGAAAGGTGGTTTAGCGTCAGCGCCGTTTCGGTATCGGGCATCATAGTCATCATCTTTTATTGGGTCATCAGGCGATAGCGTTCGCGCAGCCGATGGCGCAGCGCCATCGCCAGCAGGTTGAGCGACAGAATAATTGTCACCAGCAGCAGCGCCGTAGCGTAGACCAGCGGGCGGTCCGCCTCGACGTTGGGACTCTGAAAGGCGAGATCGTAGATCTGGAAGCCGAGGTGCATAAATTTGCGGTCGAGATGCAGCCAGGGAAAAACCGCGTCAACCGGCAGCTCCGGCACCATCTTCACCACGCCCACCAGCATCAGCGGCGCGGTCTCTCCTGCGGCGCGCGCCACCGCCAGTATCAGGCCGGTGAGCATCGCCGGCAGCGCCATCGGCAGCACCACGTGCCACAGCGTCTCCGCCTGGGTGGCGCCCAGCGCCAGCGAGCCCTGACGCAGCGAGTCGGGGATGCGCGACAGCCCCTCTTCGGTGGCGACGATCACCACCGGCAGCGTCAGCAGCGCCAGCGTCAGCGACGCCCACAGTAGCCCCGGCGTGCCGAAGGTAGGATTGGGCAACGCGCGGGAAAAGAAGAGCTGATCGAGCGTGCCGCCGACCAGCCAGACGAAAAAGCCCAGCCCGAACACGCCATACACAATTGACGGCACGCCCGCCAGATTGACCACCGCAGTGCGCACCAGCCGCGTCAGGGCGTTGCGGCCGGCATATTCATGCAGCCAGATAGCGGCGATAACGCCGAACGGCATCACCACCAGCGACATCAGCAGCACCATCAGCACGGTGCCGAAAATCGCCGGAAACGCGCCGCTGTCGCTTTCACCATTTGCGGGCGAATCGCTGACGAAATGCCAGATCTGACGCAGCGCGTGGGTTAGCTTCTGCTGCGCGTTCATGGCGTTAGGACGCCAGGCTTCAACCACCTGTGCCAGCGGAATGGCGTGCTCGCGCCCCTGCGCGTCGCGCAGCATCAGCACGTCACGCTGGCTCTGGCGCTGTAAATCAGCCAGCTGGCTGCTGAGCAGGACGAAACGGCGCTGCAGCGCCGCCTGGTTGGCCTCAAACTCCGACAGCGCGCGCGTATCGAACTGCTGCTGCTGCCGCAGCCGATCGGCACGCGCGTCCAGCGCCGCCAGCTGATCGTTGAGCCGCGTCAGATCGACGTGGCGAATGCGGTTGATTTTATGCAGCAGTTCGCGCACCTGCCCCAGCCGCTGATGCAGCAGCGCATCGGGATCGCGCGCCGTCAGCGCCTCATTATCTTCGCGCAGGCCAGTAAACCAGCCGTAGGCGTTGCCGCCGCCGCGCCGCTGCAGCACCATGACCTCTTTTGGCTGGCTCACCCTCAGCGCTTCGCGCGCATAGATTACGCGGAAATCGGGCGCATCCCAGTCGCGGTTGCCGGTTTTAATCAGGTAGCGATGGAGATGGCTGACCGGCGGCGACGCCCCGCTCTCCGCCGCGGGGGCGGGAAAATGTGGCTGATGCTCAAGGGTTTCCCCCAGCAGCGCCGTTGTCTCCCCTTCCGGCTGCGTCAGCTGGTAGAGATCAACGCGCTGCGGCCAGAAGGCGCGCATGCCCTGCCAGGCCAGCAGCGCAATCAGCAGGGTAAAGGCCAGCAGGCAGACGGCGACCGCGCCTGCGGTCAGCCAGCGCCAGCGGTCGTTTTGTCGCATCGCCTTCATGCCTGGCCCTCGTGCTGGCTGTATCGCTGGCGCAGGCGCTGACGGATCAGTTCGGCCAGGGTGTTGATTATCAGGGTAAAGAGCAGCAGCACCAGCGCGCTGAGAAACAGAATCCGGTAGTGGGCGCTGCCTGCCGCGGCTTCCGGCATCTCGATGGCGATATTAGCGGAGAGCGCGCGCAGCCCGGAAAAGAGGCCACCCTGGCTCTGCGGCGTATTGCCGGTCGCCATCAGCACGATCATGGTTTCACCCAAAGCGCGGCCAAAACCGATCATCAGCGCGGCGAAAATTCCCGCCGACGCCCCCGGCAGCACCACGCGCGTCAGGGTCTGCCACGGCGTCGCGCCCAGCGCCAGCGACCCCTGCCCCAGCGCCGCGGGCACGCTGAACAGCGCATCTTCCGACAGCGTGAAGATCAGCGGCACCAGCGCGAAGCCCATCGCCAGTCCCGCCACCAGCAGGTTGCGCTGCTCATAGTGCGGCAGCCATTCCGCAGCGTCGCGCATCAGAAAGGTCGGGATAATCAGCGTGGCCAGCGTGACAATTAGCAGCAGCGGCAGCAGCAGCATCACCTCGCGTCCCGGCTGGCGCCAGCGCGGCGGCAGATGCCGGCTGAGTGCGCCGCAGATCAGCAGCGTCGCCGCCAGCGTCAGCGGCAGCAGCAAGACGCCGAGCAGCGCCTGGCTAATATGCGGTGCCAGCCAGAGTCCAGCGATAAGCCCGATCACCACGCTGGGCAGCGCGCCCATCATCTCAATCGCCGGCTTGACCCAGCGTCGCAGGCCCGGCGACATAAACCAGGCGGTATAGATCGCCGCCGCCAGCGCCAGCGGCGTGGCGAACAGCAGCGACAGCGCCGCCGCTTTCAGGGTGCCGGTGACCATCGGCATAAAGCTGAACTTGGCCTGATAGCTGTCTGCAGCGTTGGTGGACTGCCAGACCCAGTCCGGCGCGGGGTAGTTCTCATACCAGATTTTTTGCCAGAAGCTGCGCCAGCTCACGTCCGGCCAGGGGTTGTTAATGCGCAATAGCTGCCAGCTGCTGGCGCGCTCCAGCAGCAGCGCGTCGCCGCGCGGCGAAAACGCGGCATGCTCGACGCCCGCCGCCAGCTGGCGCTGCAGGATCGGGCCTGGCTGCTTGCTGGCGAAGAGCGCCAGCGCGCCGTCAGGCTCCAGGGTAGCGAAGACGCGGCGCTGCGGTTCCGTTACCACGGCGGCGGTCGGGCTGCTTCCGGCGAAGGTGCGGATTTCATGCAGCCGCGGCCCTTCCGCCCCGGCGATAGCGAACCACTGCGTTACGCCGCGTCCATCCTGAATCAATAAACTGCGCCCGCTCGCCAGCAGATGCAGGCTGCGCGGCGGCTGCGCCAGCGTCACGGTTTCGCGCAGCGTCGCGCGATCGTCGTCGAGCTGCCAGACGCGCAGCACATCGCCTTCGCTGGCATAGAGCAGATCGCCCTGCGGCGACAGCAGCAGATGGTCGGCATGGGCCTGCGGCAGATCCACGGCGCGCGGCGCCTGCTGAGGGGCCAGCGTCAGGACGCTGAGGCCCCTCTCGGTGACCAGAGCAATACGCCATCTGTTTTCGTTCAGCGTCGCCAGCGCCATCGCGTTCACCGCGCCGCCAGGGAGCCGCAGCGGCGTCTCGCCGAGCGGGAAGCGCCATTCGCCGTCGACGGGCTGCAGCAGCGTCAGCGCGCCCTGGGCGCTGAGCAACAGGGTGCGCCGGTCGGCGCTGCTGACCGCCCGCTCAGGCGCTGGACGCAGCATCAGCGGCGCTTCGGCGGGCTGCCCGTTAAGCGGAATAAAGCGCGCCGCGCCGTCGCGTCCGATACGCCAGCCGCGATCGCCCTGATTGCCGATTATCAGCGCCGGCTCGCTGTCCCACAGCTGCTGCGCCGCCTGCTGATGAAGGCCAGGCGCAGCGAACAGCGGCAGGACCACCCAAATCAACCAGAAAAAGAGCAGCAGCATCAGCAGCAAAATAGCGATGCCGCAGGATGTGACCAGACGCCGCGTAAAACGATCGATTGCGCGGCGACGGCGGTCGCTGAAGTTGACGGGAATATGCTTTAGGCTCATGCGGCTCTGAATGAGATCGGTATTAAGCCGCTATGTTGCCCGTAGCTGGTTGATAAGACAACTATTGGCGTTGGACAAGGTTGCCATACTCTCGCCATAATGTTGATGGACACTGGTTCTTTAAGTCCTGCGAACGCGATATGGAGTCAGAATGGGTCAGGAAAAGCTGTATATAGAAAAAGAATTAAGCTGGTTATCCTTCAACGAGCGCGTCTTACAGGAAGCGGCCGATAAAACTAACCCGCTGATCGAACGTATGCGTTTTCTGGGGATCTATTCCAATAACCTTGATGAGTTTTACAAGGTGCGCTTTGCCGACCTTAAGCGTCGTATTCTGATTGGCGAGGAGCAGGGGTCGCCTGGCCTGCCGCGCCATCTGCTGAAGAAAATTCAGCAGCGCGTCATGAAGTCGGAGCAGGAATTTGACGGTCTCTATAACGAACTGCTGCTGGAGCTGGCGCGCAACCAGATCTTTTTGATCAACGAACGCCAGCTTTCCGCCAATCAGCAGGTGTGGCTGCGTCACTATTTCAAACACGATTTGCGCCAGCACATTTCGCCGATTCTGATTAATCACGACACCGATCTCACCGAATTCCTGAAAGATGACTACACCTATCTGGCGGTGGAGATTATTCGCGGCGATGATATTCGCTATGCGCTGCTGGAGATCCCCTCCGATAAAGTTCCGCGCTTCATCAACCTGCCGGCTGAATCACCGCGCCGACGCAAGCCGATGATCCTGCTGGACAATATTCTGCGCTACTGTCTCGACGACATCTTTAAAGGCTTCTTCGATTACGACGCGCTGAATGCCTATTCGATGAAGATGACGCGCGATGCGGAATACGATCTGGTGACGGAGATGGAGTCGAGCCTGCTGGAGCTGATGTCCTCTAGCCTTAAGCAGCGTCTCACCGCCGAGCCGGTGCGTTTCGTTTATCAGCGCGATATGCCGGACGCCATGGTGGAGCTGCTGCGTAATAAGCTGACCATCTCCAACTACGACTCCATCGTGCCGGGCGGCCGCTACCATAACTTTAAAGACTTTATCGGCTTCCCGGACGTGGGCAAAAGCAACCTGGTCAACCGTCCGCTGCCGCAGATCCGCCATATCGGCTTCGACGGCTTCCGCAACGGCTTCGACGCCATTCGTGACCGCGACATCCTGCTCTACTACCCCTACCACACCTTTGAGCATGTGCTGGAGCTGCTGCGTCAGGCCTCTTTCGACCCGAGCGTGCTGGCGATTAAAATCAATATCTATCGCGTTGCGAAGCGCTCGCGCATTATGGATGCGATGATACACGCCGCCTATAACGGCAAGAAAGTCACCGTGGTAGTGGAGCTGCAGGCGCGCTTCGACGAAGAGGCCAATATTTCGTGGGCCAAGCGCTTAACCGAAGCGGGCGTACATGTGATTTTCTCCGCGCCGGGCCTGAAAATTCACGCCAAGCTGTTTCTTATCTCGCGCCGGGAAGGCGACGAAGTGGTGCGCTACGCCCATATCGGCACCGGCAACTTCAACGAGAAAACCGCGCGCCTCTACACCGACTATTCGCTGTTAACCGCCGATGCACGCATCACCAACGAAGTGCGCCGGGTATTCAACTTTATTGAAAACCCCTATCGCCCGGTGAGCTTCGAGCATCTGATGGTCTCGCCGCAGAACTCGCGTCAGATGCTTTATCAGCTGGTTGATGCAGAAATCGCCAATGCACAGCAGGGTCGTCCGTGTGGCATTACGCTGAAAATTAACAACCTGGTGGATAACGGTCTGGTCGATCGTCTCTACGCGGCGTCGGGCGCAGGCGTTAAGATTAATCTGCTGGTGCGCGGCATGTGCTCACTGATCCCTGACTTGCCCGGGATCAGTGAAAATATTCGCGTGATCAGTATCGTTGACCGCTATCTTGAGCACGATCGCGTCTATATTTTCGAAAACGGCGGCGACAAAAAAGTCTTCCTTTCTTCCGCCGACTGGATGACGCGCAACATCGATCACCGCATCGAAGTAGCGGTATCGATCCTCGATCCGCGCGTTAAGCAACGCATTCTGGACATTATCGCTATCCTGTTTAGTGATACGGTGAAAGCGCGTATCGTTGATAAAGAGTTGGGGAACCGCTATGTTCCGCGCGGCAATCGTCGTAAGGTCCGCTCTCAACTGGCGATTTATGATTACATCAAGAAACTGGAACAGCCTGAATAATCTATGCCCATTTCTCATAAAAGTACGCCGAGACCGCAAGAATTTGCGGCAATCGATCTTGGCTCAAACAGCTTTCATATGGTCATTGCGCGCGTGGTGGATGGCGCTCTGCAGGTGCTTGGCCGTCTGAAGCAGCGCGTGCATCTGGCTGACGGTCTCGACAGCAAAAATCGCCTGAGCGAAGAGGCGATAGAGCGCGGGCTGAGCTGCCTGGCGCTGTTTGCCGAGCGATTGCAGGGCTTCAGCGCGAGCAACGTCACCATTGTCGGCACCCATACGCTGCGCCAGGCGGTAAATGCAGAGGAGTTTCTGCAGCGCGCGGCTGAGGTGATCCCCTACCCTATCGAGGTCATTTCCGGCCATGAAGAGGCGCGGCTGATTTTTATGGGCGTCGAACATACGCAGCCGGAAAAAGGTCGCAAGCTGGTGATCGATATCGGCGGCGGCTCGACCGAACTGGTGATCGGCGAAAACTTCGAGCCGCAGCTGGTCGAAAGCCGACGCATGGGCTGCGTCAGTTTCGCCCAGCTCTATTTCCCTAACGGGGAGATCAGCCGCGAGAACTTCCGCCGCGCGCGCCTGGCGGCGACGCAGAAGCTGGAGACGCTGGCGTGGCAGTATCGCCTGCACGGCTGGCAGTATGCGCTCGGCGCGTCGGGCACCATTAAGGCGGCGTGCGAAGTGCTGCTGGCGATGGGCGAGAAAGAGAAGATGATCACGCCGGAGCGGCTAGATATGCTCTACGACGAGGTGATGAAGCATAAATCTTTCAGCGCGCTGAGCCTGCCGGGCCTCTCTGAAGAGCGTAAATCGGTGTTCGTGCCGGGTCTGGCGATTATCTGCGGCGTGTTTGACGCGCTGGCGATCCGCGAGCTGCGCCTCTCGGACGGCGCGCTGCGCGAAGGCGTGCTTTACGAGATGGAGGGCCGATTCCGCCATCAGGATATCCGCAGCCGAACGGCACAGAGCCTGGCGAACCATTACGCGATCGACAACGATCAGGCGCGTCGCGTGCTGGACACCACCGATCAGCTCTATCTGCAGTGGCGCGATCAAAATCCTAAGCTGGCGAATCCGCAGCTGGCGGCGCTGCTGAGGTGGGCGGCGATGCTGCACGAAGTGGGCCTCACCATCAACCACAGCGGTATGCAGCGCCACTCCGCCTATATTCTGCAAAACACCAACCTGCCTGGCTTTAACCAGGATCAGCAAACGCTGCTGGCGGCGCTGGTACGCTTTCACCGTAAAGCCGTCAAGGTCGAAGATCTGCCGCGCGTCATGCTGTTCAAGAAAAAACAGTTCCTGCCGCTACTGTTCCTGCTGCGCCTTGGCACCTTACTCAATAATCAGCGTCAGGCGACCACCCGTCCCGACTCGCTGAAGCTGACGACCGACGAAGGCCACTGGACGCTGACGTTCCCGGCGGGCTATTTCAGCCAGAACAACCTGGTGCAGCTCGATCTGGAGCGTGAACAAACCTACTGGAACGAAGTCACCGGCTGGAAGCTGATGCTGGAAGAAGAAGCCTGAGCAGATGGGCGCCTGCGCCCTTCTGTTCTCTGATAAAAGCGAATCATGATTAAAACTGAAAACTATTTTGCCGAAACCTATGGCCTGACGCCGACCCATTCTGAAGTACTGGCGGCGCTGCCCCATCTTAATCCCGGCAAAGCGCTCGATCTTGGCTGCGGCAACGGCCGCAACAGCCTGTTTCTGAGCCAGAACGGCTTTGACGTCACCGCCTGGGATCACAATCCCGCCAGCCTGGCGCGTCTTGAGCAGATTGCCGCTCAGGAAGGCATCACCAACATTCATATCGAGCAGCGCGATCTGAATCAGACGCGTTTCAACGGCGGCTACACCTTTGTGCTCTCCACCGTGGTGATGATGTTTCTGCAGCCGGAGACCATTCCGCAGCTGATCGCCGATATGCAGGCGAGCACGGTAAGAGACGGGCATAACCTGATTGTGGCGGCGATGAGCACTGACGATTATCCCTGCCCGCTCGCCTTCCCTTTTACCTTTAAATCGGGCGAGCTGAGCCACTACTACCGTAACTGGCATATCCTGAAATATAACGAACATGTTGGTCAGCTGCATAAGCGCGACGAACAGGGCAACCGTATCAGCTGCCGCTTCGCCACGCTGCTGGCGCAAAAAGCCAGCCTGTAAAGCGGGGCTGCGCATGCGGCCCCTTTCACCCTGCTCTTTTTTTAATCATTGATTGATTTCAACGCAGCATTATGACTAAATGTTGCTATCGCCCGACAGGGTCATTACAGGAAACATTTCGCGTGAACAGCGCCATCCCTTCCCGAAGACGTGCCAAAACCAGTTCCTTTACCCGGATCGTGTTACTGATTAGCTTTATTATTCTCTTTAGCCGCCTGATCTTTATCCTGCCCGCCGCTTTTGAACATCATCAGCAAAAAAAAGCTGCGCCGGATGCCACTCCGTTGAGCACCACTATTCGCGACAGCCGTTAACCTTTTATGTCCTCTGCCTCCTCCGGCTAAACGCAGCCTGAATAACCGCGTCTTTTTTTGCGTCCTTTTGCGAGGCGAAACGCTACACTTCGTGCTGTAACTTTCAGACACAAAGGACTCGTTATGTCTGTCTCGCATACTCAACGTTTAAGTGAAATTCGTCATCGCATTCTGACGCTGCTGCTCAGTGAGCCAGATCTGGTAGAGGCATTGCTGGAGAAATCCGGCGATCGCACTCCTGAACAGCAACGTGAAAATGCGGCGCACCAGGCTGCGCTGGAGCAGGATATCGCTCAGCTGCACGCAGCAGATTTAGCCGATATTCTTGAAGCGCTGCCGGAAGAGGCGCGCCAGGCGCTGTGGCGTCTGGTGCCCGTCGCGAAGCGCGGCCATGTGCTGGTTGAGGCGTCGGAAACCGTCTGGGACAGCCTGACGGAAGAGATGAGCGATCGCGATATCCTGCGCGCCATTGAACCGCTCGATATCGACGACCAGGTGTGGCTGGCGCGCTACCTGCCGCGCGATCTGACCGGCCGTCTGCTCGCCTCGCTGGAGCCAGGGCAGCGGGCGCGCGTGCTCAGCGTGGTCGATTTCGATCGCGATCGCGTCGGGCGCATTATGGATTTCAATATCCTGACGGTGCGCGCCGACGTTACGCTGGCCACGGTGCAGCGCTATCTGCGCCACCGAAAAAGCATGCCGGACGGCACAGACAAGATTTTCATCACCGATGATGACAACCTGCTGCTGGGCGAGCTGTCACTGACCGATATTTTGCTCAACAAGCCGAAAAAGCGCGTCGAAGAGGTGATGAACACCTCGCCTACCACCTTTCAGCTCAACGACAAAGCCGAAGACGCGGCGGGCGCCTTTGAGCGCTATAACCTTATCTCCGCCGCGGTTATCGACGCCAAAGGCAAACTGATTGGCCGCGTCACCATTGAGGACGTGATCGACCTGGTTAACGAAGAGAACGAGAGCAATATTCGCCGCATGGGCGGTATCAGCCAGGAAGAGGATGTGTTCGCGCCGGTGCGCAAAGCCGTGCGCCGACGCTGGGCCTGGCTGGCGATCAATCTCTGTACCGCCTTTATCGCATCGCGCGTGATCGGGCTGTTTGAAGATACCATCTCGCAGCTGGTGGCGCTGGCGACGCTGATGCCGATTGTCGCCGGCATCGGCGGCAATACCGGCAACCAGACCATTACCATGATCGTGCGCGCGCTGGCGCTGCATCAGGTCGAGCCAGGCAACTTTTCATTTCTGATTGGCCGCGAGCTGGGCGTAGCGCTGCTTAACGGCCTGTTCTGGGGCGGCACAATGGGGCTGATCACCTGGCTGATGTATGGCAATTTGCAGCTGGGCGGCGTGATGATGCTGGCGATGATGCTTAATCTGCTGCTGGCGGCGCTAATGGGCGTCTTGATCCCGCTGATTATGACCAAACTGAAGCGCGATCCGGCGGTTGGCTCCAACGTCCTGATTACCGCCATTACCGATACCGGCGGCTTCTTTATTTTCCTTGGCCTGGCGACGCTGTTTCTGCTCCATCACTGATTACCGGCGTCAGCAGCGGAGGCGATGCAGTGCGCATAGCGCTGCATCGCCTGCTGCAGGTTAAGCCGCAACGTCACCTGCGCCAGATCGCGCGTCCCGGCGGGGATAGCGTAGCTGCCGCGCTGCTCCAGCCATTCCAGCACGTCCGCCAGATGCCAGAGCGCGGTTTTGCCGTCATGTACCGGCTGCGGAAAGTGCGTACTGTGGTTCAGCATCAGCTTGCGCATATTCTGACGCGAAACGCCGATAATATCCGCCACGTCGGTCAGGCCAACAAAGTCAGGCGCCGCCTCAATAAGCTGCGCTTCCGGCACCGCGCGCTGCACATGCAGGATAGCGCTCAGCACCGCCCGCTTCGCGCTGGATGCCTCGCGGGTAAACTCCAGCGCCACTTTTCCCGGCACGCCCAGCCCGATGAGCGCATCGTCACATCCCGCTTCGATAAGCTGCTGCTGCAGTTGCTTTTCTGGCAAAAGCGGTTTCGGCAACTGAAAACGCAGCGTAAAGATATATTCCATGATTGCTCCTTAGTGCAGTTTGCGCAGCGCCGCCTCGATCTCTCTATCTGGATGCCGTCTTCTTTCCATTTGCCTGTACCTTACGCCGGACTTACCTGGTTGTCAATTGACAACCAGACCAGAAAATATGGTCTGTAAAGCAGCCAGCCTGAAGCTATTTTATTTGGGTAATCTCAGGGAAAATCATGGAAGAGGCGCCGCAAAAAATTTTATGCAGGCGCGTATGGCGCGCCCTACACTTGCTTAAAACCCAAGGAGATAAGCATGTTTAAACCCGATGATTTTGTGCAGTCTAAAACCGGCGGCCCGAAGATGCTGGTGCTGCGCGTGGAAGGCGAGACGTTATGGTGCGCGCGCGTTGATGACGCGACGAAAAAAGAGATTGAGGTCAAGGCAGACAGCGTTAACCTCTACCATGAAGAGGGCGATTTCGGCGTCTGCTGAGGCCTGCGCCGGGCAGTCAGCCCGGCGGATTGTCCTGCTGAACGTTCTGATTACCGATGCCGCCAATAAACGGCAGCCGCAGACGCAGCGGCGTAAAATCTACGCCCATATTCAGCCCGAGCACGTTCAGCTCAACGCCCTCTTCCGCACCGATGGTTACGCCAGCTACGCCCAGCACGGAAACCTGAATGCCGCGACCTGACGGCGGCAAGCCAACCGGACGCCACAGCGGACGATAATCCTTGCCGAGCGCGTTGGCGGGCATATCGAGTTTCAGTGCCGGCACTTCCCGTCCGATATGGGCGAGAAAGGTGTTGCTGTTCGGCCCCGGCCAGGCGTGATAGGTGTTTGGCCAGGGATAAGAGCGGATCGCCGCCTCAATGCGCGGGATCATCGCCTCTGCCGCCTCGCCGCGATGCTCCACCAGCAGGCGCGGTTTTGCGCCGTACCAGTAGCCATCTGGCAGATTACTGTTGCGCCGCACTTTATCGCCGCTGCCCCAGCTAATTACCTCATAGCGGCTGTAGCGCGTCTCGCCTGCGCGCTTGAAAATTATCCACGGATGCACCGCTACCGCCCCTTTCCAGCCGTAGGTCGGCGCGGCGTAGACCTGCACGATCGCCTGCGCCGCATAGCGCTGTGGATCGGGTGCCAGGCCGGATGAATCGCGCCTTGCCGACCACCAGCCGCCCTGACCGCCCGATTGTTCGCCACTGCGCGTCGCCTGCGCCAGGCTGGCCCCCAGCGACAGCAGGATCACCAGCAGAATGCAGAAACTGAATGCCTTGAGTGGCAGCATAGATATTTCCTGGAGTGAAAAGCGGAAAGAAAATCGCCAGCCTTTCTGACGAGAGGCTGGCGAGGAATTAATCAACGCGCTTCAGTGTAAGCGGAAAGGTTATTCCCACTCAATGGTCGCCGGCGGCTTGCCGCTGATATCGTATACCACGCGGGAGATACCGTTGACCTCGTTGATAATGCGGTTAGAGACGCGGCCGAGGAAATCATAGGGCAGATGCGCCCAGTGTGCGGTCATAAAGTCGATGGTCTCAACTGCGCGCAGCGAGACGACCCAGTCATACTTACGGCCGTCACCCATCACGCCCACGGAGCGCACCGGCAGGAAGACGGTGAACGCCTGGCTCACTTTGTTATAGAGATCCGCTTTACGCAGCTCTTCAATAAAGATCGCATCAGCGCGACGCAGCAGATCGCAATACTCTTTCTTCACTTCGCCCAGCACGCGCACGCCGAGGCCCGGCCCCGGGAACGGATGGCGATAGAGCATATCGTACGGCAGACCCAGCTCCAGGCCGATCTTGCGCACTTCATCTTTAAACAGCTCTTTCAGCGGCTCGACCAGGCCCAGCTTCATCTCTTTCGGCAGGCCGCCCACGTTGTGGTGAGACTTGATCACGTGCGCTTTGCCGGTCGCAGAAGCGGCAGACTCGATCACGTCAGGATAGATGGTGCCCTGCGCCAGCCATTTCACGTCGGTCAGCTTTGATGCTTCTTCATCAAACACTTCAACAAAAACGCGACCGATAATTTTACGTTTGGCTTCTGGATCGTTTTCGCCCGCCAGCGCGTCAAGGAAGCGCCCTTCCGCCGGAACGTGAACGATATTCAGACCGAAATGATCGCCGAACATATCCATCACCTGCTCCGCTTCATTCAGGCGCAGCAGACCATTGTCGACAAAGACGCAGGTCAGACGATCGCCAATGGCGCGGTGCAGCAGCATGGCGGTTACGGAGGAGTCGACGCCGCCGGACAGACCGAGAATCACTTTGTCGTTGCCTACCTGCACGCGCAGACGCTCAACCGCGTCTTCAATGATTTTTGCCGGCGTCCACAGCGCTTCACATTCGCAGATATCGAGCACGAAACGCTCCAGCATGCGCAGCCCCTGACGGGTATGGGTCACTTCCGGATGGAACTGCACGCCGTAAAAACGCTTCTCTTCGTTAGCCATAATGGCGAACGGACAGGTTTCGGTGCTGGCGACGGTAACGAAGTCGGACGGGATCGCGGTTACTTTATCGCCGTGGCTCATCCAGACGTCGAGCAGCGGCTTGCCTGCGGCGCTGATGGCATCTTCGATGTCGCGGATCAGCGCGCTTGGGGTCAGTACTTCTACCTGCGCATAGCCGAACTCGCGCTCGTTAGAGCCTTCAACCTTGCCGCCCAGCTGCATCGCCATGGTCTGCATGCCGTAGCAGACGCCGAGTACCGGTACGCCAGCATTAAAGACATATTCCGGCGCGCGCGGGCTGTTGAGTTCGGTGGTGCTTTCCGGGCCGCCGGAAAGAATGATGCCGTTCGGGTTGAACTGGCGGATCTGCTCTTCGGTGACATCCCATGCCCAGAGTTCGCAGTACACGCCCAGCTCGCGTACGCGGCGCGCGACCAGCTGCGTGTATTGAGAACCAAAATCGAGAATCAGAATGCGATGCTTATGAATATTTTCCGTCGTCATTGAGGCGTTTCCAGAACGGGTAACTTGATAATGAAAGCGCCCGGCTTATGCCGGGCGATAAATCTTACGGGATCAGGATCCCATACGGTAGTTCGGTGACTCTTTGGTGATGGTCACATCGTGTACGTGGCTTTCGTTGATGCCGGCGCCGCTGATGCGCACGAACTCTGCTTTGGTGCGCAGGTCGTCGATGGTCTGGCAGCCGGTCAGGCCCATACAGGAGCGCAGGCCGCCCATCTGCTGGTGAACGATCTCTTTCAGGCGGCCTTTATAGGCGACGCGACCTTCGATACCTTCCGGCACCAGCTTGTCAGCGGCGTTATCGCTCTGGAAGTAACGGTCGGAAGAGCCTTTAGACATCGCGCCCAGTGAACCCATGCCGCGGTAGGATTTGAACGAGCGGCCCTGGTAGAGTTCGATTTCGCCCGGCGATTCTTCCGTACCGGCCAGCATAGAACCGACCATAACGGCTGCCGCGCCAGCGGCGATAGCTTTGGCGATGTCGCCAGAGAAACGGATACCGCCGTCGGCGATAACCGGGATGCCGGTGCCTTCCAGCGCTTCGACCGCGTCAGAAACGGCGGTGATCTGCGGCACACCTACGCCGGTAACGATACGGGTAGTACAGATAGAGCCAGGGCCGATGCCGACTTTCACCGCGCTCACGCCCGCTTCCACCAGCGCCAGCGCGCCCGCGCCGGTCGCGACGTTGCCGCCGATAATCTCCAGGTCAGGATATTTTGCGCGGGTTTCGCGGATGCGCTGCAGCACACCTTCTGAGTGGCCGTGCGAGGAGTCGATCAGCAGTACGTCGACGCCTGCAGCGACCAGCGCATCGACGCGCTCTTCGTTGCCTGCGCCTGCACCCACTGCCGCGCCAACGCGCAGACGGCCCTGCGCATCTTTACAGGCGTTTGGCTTACGCTCGGCTTTCTGGAAATCTTTTACGGTGATCATGCCGAGCAGATGGAAGCTGTCATCCACCACCAGCGCTTTCTCAACGCGTTTTTCATGCATTCTCTGCAGGACGACGTCACGCGCTTCGCCCTCTTTCACCGTGACCAGACGTTCTTTCGGCGTCATCACCGCGGTAACCGGCTTCGTCAGATCGGTAACGAAGCGCACGTCGCGACCGGTAATAATACCGACCAGCTCGTTGCTTTCGTTTACAACCGGATAGCCAGCAAAGCCGTTGCGTTCGGTCAGGGCTTTGACTTCCGCCAGCGTCGTGGTCGGCAGAACGGTTTGCGGTTCAGTTACCACGCCGCTTTCATGTTTCTTCACCTTGCGAACTTCATCCGCCTGACGCTCAATCGACATGTTTTTGTGGATAAAGCCCAGACCGCCTTCCTGCGCCAGCGCAATTGCCAGACCCGCTTCGGTTACGGTATCCATAGCGGCGGAGAGCATCGGGATGTTCAGACGAATATTTTTCGTCAGCTGAGTGCTGAGATCGGCCGTGTTAGGCAGAACGGTGGAGTGAGCAGGAACGAGCAGAACGTCGTCGAAAGTAAGGGCTTCTTTAGCGATTCTTAGCATGGCAATATCTCAACCTGGGGTGAATGAGAACAGATAAAATATTGCCGCGGCATTATACAGGCCGTAATCGTTTGCCTCCAGCATTATTTTAGAAAAACTCTTGATCCTCGCTAGCAGCCATGTAGTATCGGTTAATTAACCCTCTGATTTACTATTTGATCTCTATCACATGTCGCTACCGCCCGTCGCCAATGTTTTTACCGTCAGCCGCCTGAATACCACGGTGCGCCAGCTCCTGGAACAGGAGATGGGATCGGTGTGGCTGAGCGCGGAGATCTCTAACTTTTCTCAGCCCGCGTCGGGCCACTGGTACTTTACGCTGAAGGATGACGGCGCCCAGGTGCGCTGCGCGATGTTCCGCAACAGCAACCGCCGCGTCACCTTCCGTCCGCAGCACGGCCAGCAAATTCTGGTGCGCGCCACCATTACGCTTTATGAGCCGCGCGGCGACTATCAGCTGATTATCGAAAGCATGCATCCGGCGGGCGAAGGCGCACTGCAGCAGCAGTTTGAGCTGCTGAAGGCGAAGCTGGCGAGCGAAGGCCTGTTCGACCAGCAGCATAAACAGCCCCTGCCCGCGCCGGCAAAACAGGTTGGGGTGATCACCTCGGCAACCGGCGCGGCGCTGCACGACGTGCTGCGCGTGCTGCACCGCCGCGATCCTTCGCTGCCGGTAATTATCTACCCTACGCCGGTTCAGGGCGCTGAAGCGCCAGCCGCTATCGTGCGCGCCATTGAGCTGGCGAACCAGCGTGGGGAGTGCGACGTGCTGATCGTTGGCCGCGGCGGCGGCTCGCTGGAAGATCTCTGGAGCTTTAACGAAGAGCGCGTCGCGCGCGCTATTTTTGCCAGCCGCATTCCCGTTGTCAGCGCCGTCGGCCATGAAACCGACGTCACCATCGCCGATTTCGTCGCCGACCTGCGCGCACCAACGCCCTCCGCCGCCGCTGAAATAGTGAGCAGAAATCAGACGGAACTGCTGCGACAGTTGCTTTCACAGCAACAACGGCTGGAAATGGCGATGGATTACTATCTGGCGCAGCAACAACGCCGCTTCTCCCGTCTCGATCACCGGCTGCAGCAGCAGCACCCGCAGCTCCGCCTGGCGCGTCAGCAGACCGCCCTGTTCCGCCTGCAGCAGCGGCTGAACGAGGCGATGGAAAATTGCCTGCGTCAGAGCCTGCGCCAGCAGGATCGTCTTTCTCAGCGTCTTGCCGCGCATCAGCCGCAGCCGCGTCTGTTTCAGGCGCAGCGCCAGCTGGAGCAGACGCGCTATCGCCTGCAGCAGAGCATGGAGAAGATGCTCAACCGCGACCGGCAGCGCTTTGCAACGCTCGCCGCGCAGCTGGAGGGAGTCAGTCCGCTGGCGACGCTGGCGCGCGGCTTCAGCGTTACCACCGATAGTGCCGGCCAGGTAGTGAAAAAAACCGCCCAGCTGAAGAGCGGCGATACCCTGCGCACGCGCCTTGACGACGGCTGGGTGGAAAGCCAGGTGACCAGCCTGCTGCCAGAAAAAAAACGCCGCCCTAAAACCGCTTCCTGAACAAAGACTATACTTTTTGGCACATTACTTGTGCCAAGGAGTCGGGTATGTCCTACAGCGTTATTCCTCCCTATATCTTGCGTAACATCGTGGCCCACGGTTCCAGTCATCAGCAGGACTACGCGCGCCGCACCCTGATGCACGTTCAGCACCTGATGGCGGAGAACTGGCAAAAGCCGGTCGCGCCGCAGACGGCGACGGGCGGTCACGTCGAGCGTGAAATCTATGATGCGAAAAACACCCAAAATCTGCCGGGCGATCTGGTGCGCAGCGAAGGCCAGCCTGATACCGGCGACATCGCCGCCCGGGAAGCCTGGGATTACCTTGGCGTAACCTACGACTTCTTCTGGCAGACCTATCAGCGCAACTCCCTCGACAATCAGGGGCTAAAGCTGCTCGGCACCGTGCACTACGGCAAGGCCTATCAAAACGCCTTCTGGAACGGTCAGCAGATGGTCTTCGGTGACGGCGACGGCGAAATCTTCAATCGCTTTACTATCGCCATCGACGTGGTGGCGCACGAGCTGGCGCACGGCGTTACCGAGACGGAAGCGGGACTGATCTATTTCGAGCAGGCGGGAGCGCTAAATGAGTCGCTCTCCGACGTTTTTGGCTCGCTGGTGAAGCAGTTCCATCTGAAGCAGAGCGCCGACAGCGCCGACTGGATTATCGGCGAAGGCCTGCTGGCGAGTGGCATCAACGGACGCGGACTGCGCTCTATGGCGGAGCCGGGTACCGCCTATGACGATCCGATGCTGGGCAAAGATCCGCAGCCTGCGCATATGGATAACTACATCAAGACGCGTGAAGATAACGGCGGCGTGCATCTGAATTCGGGTATTCCTAACCGCGCCTTTTACCTCGCGGCGAAAGCGCTGGGCGGCTATGCTTGGGAACAGGCAGGCCATGCCTGGTACGATACGGTATGCGACAAATCGCTGCCGCAGGATGCCGATTTCAGCACCTTCGCCCGGCTGACCATTCAGCATGGCGAACGCCGCTTTAATCGCTCCGTGGCGCAGTCTATTGAACAGGCATGGAAGGAGGTTGGCGTGCTATGAGTTCCTTTCCTGAACTGACCGACGATGCGGTCATTGAGGTCGAACGCGAGGGCGGACTGGCCTTTATTCCCGGCCTGCGCGGGGCGCGGCGTTTCGCGCTGGCTCAGCTGCCGCAGCCGCAAAAGCAGCGCGTCTGTCAGGTTCTGGAACAGGCGCTGCCGCTGGGCGAGCCTGAAGATAAAGCGCCGGAGATCGGCCGCAGCGATCAGCGCTACTTCCGCATACAGATCAGCTACGCCACGCACCGCGAGGTCGGCACTATCGTCTTGCTGATCCCTGAGCAGATCGCGCCCCCGGAGCTGGAAGCGCTGTGGCGCGACGGTGACGATCCCGCGCATTAAAAAAGGCCGCCACGCAGAGGGCGGCCTTGTAAAGGCGCTTCAGGCCTGTCCGTCCAACAGCCGGTTAAGGCGGGGATGCCTCCCCGCCTTCCGGTCGCTACTTACCAGATTCGTAAGCCATCGAAGCAGCCACCTCGCGCTGGTTGTCCCGGTAACGGATTTCGCACAGCGATTTTCGCGTCAGCCAGGTAAAGATTAAAAGTGTGAGACACACCAGTAATACGCAACAAACCAGCGTTAGCTGTGGCAATTTCATGGTCACTCCTCCTTGCGCAGAGCGCGGTAAGAGGCTACCCTGCTGTTGTTGGGACATTGGGCAGCCTCGTGGGTTAATGAAAATTAACTACGGGGCTTTCTCTTTTCTGCCTCACAACCAGCATGCCGATCGCTCAAGGCAGAAACCTCAAGCGCCGTCGCGATTATACCCTCTCCTCTTTTCTCCCCAACCCGCACGCGACGACTTAGCGACCCGCTTCTCATGCCTTTTTGCAACTGCCGCCACGCTTACAGCTTATTGTGCGCCAAATAAAAAACCCCACGCCGAAGCGCAGGGTTTAGTTAATAACGCTTAGCCATTACGGCAGCGCGTAGGCAATCACATAGTCACCGCGATCTGGCGACTGACGCGCCCCGCCTGCGGAGATCAGAATGTACTGCTTACCGTTCTTCGGTGAAACGTAGCTGATCGGGCCACCCTGGCTGCCTACCGGCAGACGGGCTTTCCATACCTCTTTACCGGTCGAGCTGTCGAAGGCGCGCAGATAGTAATCCTGGGTGCCGGCGATAAACACCAGTCCGCCCTGCGTCGCCAGCGTGCCGCCCAGCGTTGGCATGCCGATCGGCATCTGCGCGTGCATTTTAATACCGAACGGGCCGGTATCCTGTACCGTGCCGACCGGCACCTGCCAGACGATTTTACGCGTCTTCATATCGATCGCCGACAGCGTGCCGAACGGCGGCGCCTGACAAGGAATGCCCAGCGGCGACATAAAGCGGTTTTTGTTGACCGCGTACGGCGTGCCTTTCAGCGGGACTGCACCCATGCCGGTGTTGATCGCCTCGCCGCCGTTGCTGCCGCGAGAGATATTGCTGGTATCGGCGGGGATCATCTGCACCCACAGGCCGAGACGCATATCGTTAACGAACATGTACTGGTTGTTCGGGTCGAACGACATGCTGCCCCAGTTCATACCGCCGAGCGAACCGGGGAAGCTGAGCGATTTGTCGGTGTCCGGTACGGTGAACAGGCCGTTGTAGCGCATCGATTTAAAGGCGATGCGGCAGGCCAGCTGATCGAACGGCGTCGCGCCCCACATATCTGACTCGGTCAGCGTCTGATTGCCGATCTGCGGCATTTCAGTGGAATGGGGCTGCGTTTTGCTGTACTGCTCGTTCGGGATATGGCCCTGCGGCATCGGCAGCTCTTCGACTTTGGTCAGTGGCTTGCCGGTCTCGCGGTCCAGCACGAAAATCATGCCGGTTTTACCGCCGATCACCACCGCAGGTTTGGTGGTGCCATCCTTCATCGGGAAATCGACCAGGCTCGGCTGCATCGGCAGGTCGAAATCCCACAGATCGTTATGTACGGTCTGGTAGACCCACTTCTCTTTACCTGTGGTCGCATCCAGCGCCAGAACAGAGGCGCCATATTTATGATCCAGTTCGGTGCGGTTCGCGCCCCACAGATCCACAGAGGAGCTGCCCATCGGGATAAATACGGTATTCATCGCCGGATCGTAGGACATTGGCGCCCAGGAGTTCGGGGTGCTGCGTTTGTAGTTCTGGCCCGGCATCAGCACGGCGTTAGGATCGACATTGCCCGGGTCAAACGCCCAGCGCTGTTTGCCGGTGATCACATCGAAACCGCGCAGCACGCCGCCCGGCATATCGGTCTGGACGTTATCCGCGACGCGACCGCCGACGACCACCGTGGTGCCCGCCATCGTTGGCGCTGACGTCAGCTGATATTTCGGATCCTGCGCTTCGCCCAGGCCCTCTTTCAGGTTAACGATACCGTGGTTGCCGAAGTTTTCGCAGAACTCGCCGTTGTCAGCGTTAATCGCGATCAGACGCGCGTCGATGGTGTTCATCAGGATACGACGCTGGCAGGTGTCGCCCGCCGCCAGGCTAACAGCCGGTACCGGCGTGGAGCCAGGCTTGCTCGGCTGCGTCAGCGGTTTAGTGGCGTCAAAATAGGCCAGACCGCGGCAGCGCGGCCAGACTTCCGCCTGGGCGTTAATTTCACGTTTCCAGATCTGCTTGCCGCTGTCCGCCTCTACTGCAATTACATTGTTGTGCGGCGTACAGAGATAGAGCGTGTTGCCAATCTGCAGCGGCGTTTGCTGATCTTCCGCCCCGTTGCCGGTCGGGCTGATCGGCGTATCGCCGGTGCGGAAAGTCCATGCCACCTTAAGATCTTTCACGTTGTCACGGGTGATCTGATCAATAGCGGCAAAACGGTCGCCGCCTGGCGTGCGGCCATAGTTATTCCAGTCCTGCTGCGGTTTGCTCTTATCGACCGGGATCAGCGGCAGTTCTTTGCCGGTAAAGGCCACGGTGGGATGCGGCTGGAACATCTGCACCAGCGTACCGACCATGCCAACGGCGATGAGAGCGGAAAGCGCATAAGAGACTTTCGCCAGCGAGGATTTGCCTTCGCGCTTACGCAGCGCAGGCCAGGTCAGAAATGCCAGCAGCATCAGACCCGACGGCACCATCATGCGCGATACCAGCGGCCAGAACGACCAGCCCGCGTCCGCCAGCGCCCAAATCAGCGTGCCGACGAAGACCAGAATAAACAGCACGACGGCTGAAGACTTGCGGCGGAAGAACTGGATCGCCGACAGCAGCGTTACAATGCCTGCAATCAGGAAATACCAGCTACCGCCCAGCGAGACCAGCTTGCCGCCGCCAATAGCAAAGAACAGTCCAGTTGCCAGCAGCACCAGCCCCAGCAAAATCGACCAGATACCCAATCCTTTGCCGGATCGGGATGTTGTTTCAGCCATAACACTTACTCTCCTGAAAAAATAAAGCCACCGCGCCTCAGCCTTCTGAAGCGTGACGACGTCTGATGCGTCGGATATCGCTTTACTTTAATTCGTAACGGTACGGACCTGTGTCCGGGATGCAGGCATTGTGAGCAGGAGGCAGGTAGATTTGTTTACTCCCGTCGCAATACGGGACAGGATTGTACCACCTGGTACATTATGAGGTGAACATCTATAACGTTGCGTACACGCAGCAATAGCATTTTTGCTACAAATTCTGCATTGAGCTGCTCAATTTGCACTCATCCTCGTGCTGCCCGGCGTGTCGCGCAAAAGTAAGCACAGGTGTTAACGCCACGGCATCTTTTTGCGGCGTCCGAAAACAACAAAGGGACCTTTCGGTCCCTTTGGTTTAACGCTTGTTCTTTTTCAGATGCGAGAGCAGACGCTTACGCTT
The DNA here is from genome assembly GCF_020149765.1 of Pantoea agglomerans. Classification (NCBI taxonomy): domain Bacteria; kingdom Pseudomonadati; phylum Pseudomonadota; class Gammaproteobacteria; order Enterobacterales; family Erwiniaceae; genus Pantoea; species Pantoea agglomerans. The sequence continues at coordinate 1,030,713 of NZ_CP083809.1, read as the reverse complement.
GCGCTGCTGCGTCGGCGTTAACAGGTTGCGCTTGCCTGCAAAGGGGTTGTCGCCCTCTTTGAACTGAATGCGAATCGGCGTGCCCATTACGTTAAGCGAACGACGGAAGTAGTTCATCAGATAGCGCTTGTAGGAGTCCGGCAGATCTTTCACCTGATTGCCGTGGATCACTACGATCGGCGGGTTATAACCACCGGCATGCGCATACTTCAGCTTCACGCGGCGACCACGCACCAGCGGTGGCTGATGATCTTCGGCCGCCATATTCATGATGCGCGTCAGCATGGAGGTATTAACGCGTTTGGTCGAGCAGTCGTAGGCTTCGGTAACGGATTCAAACAGGTTGCCGACGCCGCTGCCGTGCAGCGCAGAGATAAAGTGGACGCGGGCAAAGTCGATAAAGCCGAGACGGTAGTCCAGCGTCTCTTTGACCTGATCCTTGATCTCCTGCGTCAGGCCATCCCACTTGTTCACCACGATCACCAGCGAACGACCGCTGTTAAGAATAAAGCCGAGCAGCGACAGATCCTGATCGGAGATGCCTTCGCGCGCGTCGATTACCAGCAGCACCACGTTGGCATCTTCAATCGCCTGAAGCGTTTTAATCACGGAAAACTTTTCGACCGTATCGGTGATTTTGCCGCGCTTGCGCACGCCTGCGGTGTCGATCAGGATATATTCGCGGTCATCACGCTCCATCGGAATATAGATGCTGTCGCGCGTGGTGCCCGGCATATCGTAGACCACAACGCGATCTTCGCCGAGAATACGGTTGGTCAGCGTGGACTTACCGACATTAGGACGGCCAACGATAGCCAGCTTAATCGGCAGGCCGGTGGGATCGAACGCCTCTTCCTCTTCTTCCTGCGTTTCGCCGTTCTCTTCTGCCGCCAGCGCCGCCCAGTAGGCTTCGTTTTCGTCTTCTTCAGTGACTTCACGCGGATCGACTTCGTCCATCCACGGCAGCAGCGCGGTTTCCAGCAGGCTGGTTACGCCACGACCATGGGAAGCCGCGATGGCGTGAATCTCTCCCAGACCCAGCGAGTAGAAATCGACTACTGCGGAATCGGGATCGAGGCCGTCGGTTTTATTCGCCACCAGGAACGTCGGCTTCTGGCGCGAACGGATATGGTTAGCGATTTGCTTGTCCGCTGGCATCACGCCCGCGCGCGCATCCACCATAAACAGCACAACATCGGCCTCTTCAATCGCCAGCAGCGACTGTTCAGCCATACGCGTTTCGACGCCTTCTTCAGTGCCGTCGATACCGCCGGTATCAATAACAATAAATTCGCGCCCTTCCACTTCGGCGCGACCATATTTGCGATCGCGTGTCAGTCCAGGAAAATCCGCCACCAGCGCATCACGAGTGCGCGTTAAGCGGTTAAACAGCGTGGATTTCCCCACATTGGGACGCCCAACCAGCGCGACCACAGGTATCATAACAGTGCCTCAATAAAAAAATTAATCGCCCGAATGGCGTGATTATAACGGTTTTAACCGCCGGGTTCAGGCTGAAGGCGCTAAGAATATCATGCCTGACTAAAAACGAAACGGCTCCTGACGCGTCAGGAGCCGTTAGACGGAAGGCAAATCCCGGTGGCGTATTAACGCGTAATCGCGTAAACCTCGCCGCCTTTAGCCTGAATGATCAGCTTATCGCTGGCGACAACCGGCTCGGTCTGGAAGCCATCGCTGTCGACTTTCTGCTGCGCCACGAAACGACCGTCTGAGGTGTTGAGCCAGTGCAGATAGCCTTCGCTGTCGCCCACCACCAGATAGCCGTTATAGAGCACCGGCGCCGTCAGGTTGCGGTGCAGCAGGTCGCTCTGACGCCAGATGGCGACGCCGCCGTCGGCGTTAAGCGCGATCACGCGGTCATCCTGATCCACCAGATAGATGCGACCAGCATCGACAATCAGATCTTTCACCCCGCCGATTTCACGCTTCCACAGGATCTGGCCGGAGCGCAGATCGAGCGCGGTCAGGTTGCCGTTGTAGGCCAGCGCATAAACCACGCCGTTGACGATAACCGGCGTGGTGTCGACGTCGTTCAGGCGATCGATTTCGGTAGCGCCGCTCGGCTGGGAGATACGCTGCTGCCAGATAAGCTGGCCCTGATTCATGATAACCGCGCTGACGCGGCCGTTATCGCCGCCGACAATCGCGCCGCCGAAGGCCACCGCAGGCGCAGACTCGCCGCGCAGCGACAGTGCTGGCATATCGAGGTTAACGCTCCACTTCACCGCGCCGCTGTTCTGATCCAGCCCCTGCAACATACCGTTGCTGGTATGCACCAGCACCAGGCCATCGCTTACCACCGGGCGGGAGAGTGCTTCGCCAGCGACCTGCGTCTGCCAGGCGATGCTGCCGTCGCTGCTGTTCAGGGCGAACAGCTGACCGCGCTCGCTGCCGATATAGAGATGCTCGCCCGCAGCGGTCACGCCGCCGGAGAGCAGCGCCGAGATATTTTTCGAGAAGAAGCCGGTTTTCTCAGAGAGATCGACCTTCCATTTTTCTTTGCCGTTGGAGGCGTCCAGCGCTTTAACCACGCCGAAACGATCCGCCGCAAATACGGTGTTGTCCTGCCATGCCGGATGCAGGTTAGAGTAGAAGTCGCCAATGCCGTCACCGACCGACGTGCTCCACACTTCCTGAGGGGTGAACTGGTTTTCCACCTTTGGCAGCGGGGCCATTTTCACTACATCTTCTTCGCCGCTGAACAGCGAACAACCGCTGAGCAAAGTGACTGAAATCAGTCCTGGCAGCAGGTATTTACGTAATTCCATGCGCTCTCTCTTGACTGGCTTAGCTTAAGTTATTCATCTTCATCTGCATCATTTGCTTCAGCGCCGGAGAAGCGTCTGACTCGACGCCTTTGCTCCACGCATCGCGCGCGCCCTGCTTGTCGCCTTTGCTCAGCAGCGCTTCGCCGCGGATATCCGCCACAATGGCTGTCCAGCCATCGCCCTTGACAGCGTCGAGGGTTTTAAGAGCGGCGTCCGCCTGATTCTGTTGCAGTTGAATGCGCGCCAGTCGCAGGTTGATAACCGCCTGCAAATTGGCATCTTTGGTATTCTTCAGACCGTTTTCCAGCAGGGAAGACGCCTTGTCCAGCTGGTTGGCGTCGACATACTGCTTCGCCGCGTCCATCGCTGCCAGTGCGCCATAGGTGTTGCTGTTTTCGCTGACGAATTTCGCTACCGCATCCAGCGTCGCTGGCTGATCGGCTTTCATAGCGGTGGTCACTTGCTGATACTGTGCAGAAAGCGCTTTCGACGAGCCCTCTTCGTGACTGGCCCAGTAGCGCCAGCCGCCGAGCGCGGCAATACCGATAATCACGCCGACCGCCAGCGCCTTGCCGTTACTGGCAAAAAAGCGACGTACCGCGTCAACCTGCTCGTTTTCGTTGCTATAGACTTCCACGCGATCCCTCTCCTTTCTCTGGTTGGTGCCGTGCTACGCTTACTTTAACAGCGTGCGCAGTGCAGCAGCAGCCTCTGTCTGCGCCAGCGTTTGCTGATCGCCGCTGCGCAGATCTTTGATAACTACCTGACCGGCTTTCACTTCATCTTCGCCCACGACCAGCGCGATGCGCGCGCCCCACTTGTCGGCGCGAGCAAACTGCTTCTTGAAGTTGCCGCCGCCGAAGTTAGTCATCAGCTTCAGTTCCGGCGCTTCGTCGCGCAGTTTTTCCGCCAGCTGCATCGCAGCGGACTGAACGCCCTGGCCCGAAGCGATAACATAGACATCAACAACGCGCGTCGGTTCAAATTCAGGATTCACCGCCTGCACCAGCAGCACCAGACGCTCCATGCCCATAGCGAAACCGACCGCTGGCGTCGCGCGACCGCCCAGCTGCTCTACCAGGCCGTCGTAGCGACCGCCGCCGCACACGGTGCCCTGCGCGCCGAGGCTCTCCGTTACCCATTCAAAAACGGTGCGGTTGTAGTAGTCGAGGCCGCGCACCAGACGCTGATTGACGCGATAGGCGATGCCGGCATCGTCCAGCAGGGCGCACAGCCCCTGGAAATGCTCGCGCGATTCGTCGTCGAGATGATCCATCAGCTGCGGCGCATCGTTAAGCAGCGTCTGCACGTCAGGATTTTTGCTGTCGAGCACGCGCAGCGGGTTGGTGTACATGCGGCGCTTGCTGTCTTCGTCCAGCGTCTCTTTATGCTGCTCAAGGAAAGCCACCAGCGCTTCGCGATAGTTAGCGCGCGCCTCCAGCGAACCGATAGAGTTAAGCTCCAGGCGCACATGATCGGCGATGCCCAGCGCTTTCCACCAGCGAGCGGTCAGCATAATCAGCTCGGCGTCCACGTCCGGGCCCTGCAGGCCGAACACCTCGGCACCCATCTGGTGGAACTGACGATAGCGCCCCTTCTGCGGACGCTCGTAGCGGAACATCGGTCCCATATACCACAGACGCTGCTCCTGATTGTAGAGCAGGCCATGTTCGATGCCGGCGCGCACGCAGCCTGCGGTTCCTTCGGGACGCAGCGTCAGGCTTTCGCCGTTGCGGTCGTCAAAGGTGTACATCTCTTTTTCGACCACATCGGTTACTTCGCCGATGGCGCGTTTAAACAGCGGAGTCTGCTCGACGATCGGCATGCGAATTTCGCTGTAGCCGTAGCTGGCCAGCACCTGCCTGAGCGTACCTTCAATGCGTTGCCAGATAGCGGTATCCGCCGGCAGGTAATCGTTCATGCCGCGGATAGCTTGAATATTCTTCGCCACGTTAAAATCTCTTAATGCAAAAAAACCTGTCCGGCATCATACCTTATGAGGATGAAACCGCACAGGTTCATTGAACAAAGTCGCGCTGCGCGCGCCGACGCTTAGTTTTCCAGCTGCTGCACGTTGATGCGACGATTCTCGTCCAGCATGGTCGCTTTGGCGCGGATGCGCGCTTCCAGCTGATCGATCATATCATCGTTATCGAGACGTTCGCGCTGGCGCACGCCATCCTCGTAGAAGCCGCTTTTCTTGTTGCCGCCGGTAACGCCCAGCGTCGATACCGTCGCTTCGCCGGGGCCGTTAACCACGCAGCCGATGATAGAGACATCCATCGGCGTGATAATGTCTTCGAGGCGCTGCTCAAGGGCGTTTACCGTGCCGATAACGTCAAACTCCTGACGCGAACAGGTCGGGCAGGCGATAAAGTTGATACCACGCGAGCGAATGCGCAGCGACTTCAGAATATCGAAGCCAACTTTCACCTCTTCTACCGGATCGGCCGCCAGCGAGATACGCAGCGTGTCGCCAATCCCTTCAGAGAGCAGCAGCCCCAGGCCGATGGCCGATTTCACCGCGCCCGCGCGCGCGCCGCCCGCTTCGGTAATGCCGAGGTGCAGCGGCTGATCGATCTGCTTCGCCAGCAGACGGTAAGATTCGACCGCCAGGAAGACGTCGGATGCTTTTACGCTTACCTTGAACTGATCGAAGTTCAGGCGATCGAGATGATCGACGTGGCGCATAGCGGATTCCAGCAGCGCCTGCGGCGTCGGCTCGCCATACTTTTCCTGCAGATCTTTTTCCAGCGAACCGGCGTTTACGCCGATACGGATGGGAATATTATGGTCGCGCGCGCAATCCACCACCTGGCGGATACGTTCGTTGTTGCCGATGTTGCCTGGGTTGATACGCAGGCAGTCGACGCCATATTCGGCGACTTTCAGCGCAATACGGTAGTCAAAATGGATATCCGCCACCAGCGGCACATTGACGCGCTGCTTGATCAGCTTAAAGGCTTCGGCGGCATCCATGGTCGGCACGGAAACGCGGACGATATCAACGCCGACGCGCTCAAGCGCTTTGATCTGATTGACCGTAGCGTCGACGTCGGTTGTACGAGTATTGGTCATCGACTGAACGGCGATAGGCGCGCCGTCGCCGACAGGCACCTTGCCGACATAAATCCGGGTCGATTTACGACGGATAATGGGTGCTTCGTTATGCATATTCTTTCTCCACAATTGCCCGGGGCGCGATGCAGCGTTATTGCGCACCCAACGTCAGGCGAGCAACCTGGTTATTACGGATAAAACGACTTAAATCAACCGGCTGGTTCTGATATTGCACCTGCACCGCTGAGGGTGCGCCAATTTTCAGACGATAGGGCGCAGTGCCGGAGAGGCTGAGTTTACCACCGCTGCGTTGCATTCCGCTGAACAGTTTTTTACCGGTCGCGTCACTGACTTCCAGCCAGCAGTCGGCGTTGAAGTTCATCACCACGGTATTGGGATCGGCGGCGGCTTCGCCAACGGCTGCGCCGCTGGTCGGCAGCTGGCCGGCGGTAGAGGTTGGGCTGGCCGCATTATCTACCGGCGCCTGAGCGGGTGACACCACGGCGCTGTTCGCCGAGGTGGCAGCCGGCGCGGCGCTGTTGCCAGCGCTCTGCGTCGGTGCGGTGCTGGTCGGCTGGCTGGCAGCCGGTGCCGCCGCGCTGCTCTCCACGCCGTTGGTTTCGTCTGGCGCGGCAGGCGCCGCCGTTTCGTCGCTGGCGTCGTTGCTGCCACCGTCGAGCGGAATAGACTGGCTGGCGTCGCCGCTGCTGCCGTTTTGATCGGCCATTGAGACCAGATCCTCCTGCGACGCCTTATGGTTTTGCCACCACCACGCGCCGGTCAGGCCGACCACCACAAAGAGCACCAGCCAGGTGAAAATCATCAGCCAGCCGTCGCGTTTCTTGCGGCGTTTGCCCAGCGAGAAGTGCTGCATCGGTTCGATTTTGGCCGCACGCACCGGCGTCTGCTTCGCCATCATCGGCAGCAGTTCCTCTTCAGGAATGTGCACCAGACGGGCATAGGAGCGAATATATCCACGCAAAAAGGTCGACGCCAGATCGGCAGGCGCTTTGTCCTCTTCGATATCGCGTACGGTCGTAAGTTTCAGGCACAGGCGTTCAGCTACATTTTGCTGCGTCAGCCCCATTTGCTCACGGGCCAGACGCAGGCGTTCGCCTGTGGAATGTACTGCAGAGTTGTCTTGAGTGGCTTCAGTATTCATTAGCAAAATAACGCTGGTACTGTATCGATTGTGGAAAACTTCGCGCCAACCGGTCGCCATAACGTGTAACGTCAGCAGCGTTTCCCTGTTGCGCGGCGAAACGTATCTGTAACTCTAAGCTGCGCGCCGTAGCAGGCAGATATTGCTGATAAAGCTCTATTAACAGTAGAGCACGCGCCGGAGAGAGGAGACGTTGTTTTTCCGCCTCATCCAGCAATGCGTCGCCTTTCGCGCGATCCGCCTCCAGCGCCCGACTCAGCGCCGCTCGCGCGGCCAGCGCGTCATCAGCCTGAAGATAACAATATCCCGACAGTTCCCACGCATCGATGCGCGCTTCATTTTCCGATGCGCTCATCGCCCGCTTAAACTGTTGATGCGCTTCGTCATACTGCCCTAAAGCGCAGAGAAACGCACCGTAATTGTTAGCCACAAAGCCATTTGCCGGTGCCAGCCGCTGCGCCTGCTGGTAGCTGCGCGCCGCCTCATCGCGACGGCCCTGTTTCTCCGCCAGGCGCGCCAGCGCCAGGGCCACTCGATAGTCACGCGGCGCGGCGGCCTGCGCCCGCTGGAAGTTACGGCGCGCGGCGGCGTAATCCGCCGCCGCCAGATAGTGCATTCCCAGCGCCAGCCGCGTATCCGCCGCGGCGGAATGGGGCTTCTGGCTGACACACCCGGTTACAACAATCAGGGCCAGCAGGCTGGCCGGTAATCCTTTACCCATTTCGTTCTCCTGGTCGCGAAAGAGATTGCCTGGCAGTAGCCTGCCACGCGTCGCGATCGGGTCAAACGGTGGGTTGCTGGTTTCAGAGCGCCTTCACAGATATGGCTTCGCCCGCCATTTTTTTACGCATCGTACGCTTGGTGCGGTCAATCACATCGCCCGCCAGCTGTCCGCAGGCAGCATCGATATCGTCGCCGCGCGTTTTACGCACGATGGTGGTAAAGCCATACTCCATCAGGACTTTAGCAAAGCGGTCAACCCGGCTGTTAGAGCTACGGCCGTAAGGCGCGCCCGGGAAGGGGTTCCAGGGGATCAGGTTGATCTTGCTCGGCGTATCCTTCAGCAGCGCCGCCAGCTCGTGCGCATCGTCGGTGCTGTCGTTAACGTGGTCCAGCATGACATACTCAATGGTGACGCGCCCCTGATTGGCGTTCGACTTCGCCAGATAGCGCTTCACCGCGCCGAGGAACATCTCGATATTGTACTTTTTGTTAATCGGCACGATATCGTCGCGCAGCTTATCGTTTGGCGCATGCAGCGAAATTGCCAGCGCAACGTCAATCATATCGCCGAGCTTATCCAGCGCCGGTACCACGCCTGACGTCGACAGGGTGACGCGACGCTTCGACAGGCCGAAACCGAAATCGTCCAGCATAATCTCCATCGCCGGCACGACGTTGTTAAGGTTGAGCAGCGGCTCGCCCATGCCCATCATCACCACGTTGGTGATAGGACGCTGACCGGTAACTTTGGCAGCGCCGATAATTTTCGCCGCGCGCCATACCTGGCCGATGATCTCGGAGACGCGCAGATTGCGGTTGAAGCCCTGCTGCGCCGTGGAGCAGAATTTGCACTCCAGCGCACAGCCGACCTGCGAGGAGACGCAGAGCGTGGCGCGGTCATCTTCCGGGATATAGACGGTTTCCACCAGCTGATCGCCGACGCGGATCGCCCACTTAATGGTGCCGTCGCTGGAGCGCATCTCTTCCGCCACTTCCGGCGCGCGAATTTCCGCAATCTGGCTCAGCTTGCCGCGCAGCACCTTATTGATGTCGGTCATCTGCTCGAAATCGTCGCAGCAGTAGTGGTACATCCACTTCATCACCTGATCGGCACGGAAAGGTTTTTCACCCATAGAGAGAAAAAGCTCGCGCATCTGCTGGCGGTTGAGATCCAGCAGGTTAATTTTTTCGCTTTTGGGGGCAACAGCAACGGGGGAAGCGGACGACGGCGTCACAATCAGTTCGGACATAATGTTCTCTGGCCTCGTTATTACACGTTATGGCTCTGGTTAAGGATAGAAAAAAAAGACGCCCTTGCTGAGACGATCTCAACAAGGGCGCAACATTGTACAACATCTGCGTTGTGATGCCAGGAGAGACAGCGGCGCGTCAGGTAGAAATTTGTAAAGCGCGCTGTCCGGCTGGCGTCAGCCCATTAACGGGTGCGCGGGCAGATCTCGTTTTCGCCGAAGAAGTAGGCGATTTCGCGCGCGGCAGACTCAGCGGAGTCAGAACCGTGGGTGGCGTTTTCGGTGAAGCTGTCAGCGTAGTCAGCGCGCAGGGTACCCGCCAGCGCGTTCGCCGGGTTGGTTGCGCCCATCAGATCGCGGTGACGCTGAACGGCGTTTTCACCTTCCAGTACAGATACCACAACCGGACCAGAGGTCATGAACTCTACCAGGCCGTCGAAGAACGGTTTGCCCTGGTGCTCAGCGTAGAAACCTTCAGCCTGCTCTTTGCTCAGCTGCAGCATTTTAGCGCCAACGATTTTGAAGCCTGCGCTTTCAAAACGGTTGTAGATGGCGCCAATCACGTTTTTAGCAACGGCGTTTGGTTTAATGATGGAGAAGGTACGTTCGATTGCCATGTTGACCTCTGTCTTTAGCATCCTGAAGAAACCGGGAACCCGCTCCCGGTAAGAAAACGCGCCGATTATAGGGAGATCAACGGGCGTTGCCTATTAGCTATCGTATGATTTATTGAAAATTATTGATATTTGTCGATGCAGGCAGGCAAATTTTGTGCATTGCGCCATTTTTCAGTCGCGGATAAAGGCGACGGTGGCTAGATCGCCCGCCTCATCCATGACCACCAGCTGACAGGCGCCGGCGTCGCGCAGCGCCAGCTGCACGCGCGCGCTCTCCTTGCCCTGCTCGACCGGTTCGCCGTTTAAAAACCACCAGCGGCGCTCGCCGCTGCCCCCCTGCACCGCCACCGGCACGATCAGCACCGCTTTGCCCGGCAGCGGCTGCAGATGCTGACCGTTAATCACGCCGGTGATGACCATTGGCGGCGCGTTGCCCTGGCGCAGCGGCGGACAGGCGTCGTCGACCGGCGGCAGACGCTGCGCGCGCTGCTCGCTCTGTGGCAGCCAGGGCTCAAGCGGCAGCGGCCACAGCAGTTGTTCGCGGCTCCGGGCGTCGGGACAGTCCGCCGCCACGCGCCTTCCCTGGGCATTTTGCCAGTAGCGCAGCCGCAGGCCGTTGACGCCCTCCTGCCCCGGCGCCAGCAGCGTCGGCGGGAGAGTCTGATTCAGCACCCAGCTTTGTCGGCGCTGGCGGCAGTTATCATCCCCGGCGGGCAACGGCTGGCCGCCCGGCCAGCAGATGCTCTGCGCGCTGACCGAGGCGGGACGCGGATCGCGCGGCGTGCCGCCAGCGGGCATATGACCAGCCAGCAGGTTCGCCACCTGATGCATAACCGGTACCGCCGAGGCGAAGCCGACCTGACCGGCGACCGGCGTGGCGTCCGGCCTGCCGACCCAGACGCCGATAAGATAGCGCGGCGTGACGCCGATAGCCCAGGCGTCGCGGTAGCCGTAGCTGGTGCCGGTTTTCCACGCCAGCGGCACGATATCGCTCACCGCGCCGCTGGCTGGAGGCTGCGCGTCGCCCGCCAGCATGCGCCGTACGATCCAGGCGGCACCCGGCGACAGCAGGCGACGCTGCCGCAGCGGCTGATCCGCCAGGTAGCGCAGCTGCGCGGCGTTGCCCTGGCGTGCGAAGGCGCTGTAGGCCGCCACCAGCTCATCCAGCCGGGCGCCGGTACCCCCCAGCGCCAGCGACAGGTTAGGCTCGCCGCCGGCCGGAAAGCGCAGGTTCAGTCCAGCATTGCGCAGCCGCGCCGTCACGCTTTTGGGGCCGAGGGCGTCCAGCAGCTGTACCGCCGGCAGATTGAGCGAGCGCTTCAGCGCCTCGCTGGCGCTGACCGGCCCGTGAAAGCCGCTGTCGAAATTGCCGGGCCGGTAGTCGCCAAAGCGGCGCGGCACATCCTGCAGCAGCGATTCGCCGTGGATCAGGCCGTCGTCCAGCGCCATGCCGTAGATAAAGGGTTTAAGCACCGAGCCTGGCGATCGCACGCTGGCGACCATATCGACATGGCCGAAGCGCCTGTCGTCGCGAAAATCCACCGAGCCGACATAGCCGCGTACTTTCATATCGGTGTGATCCGCCACCAGTATCGCCAGCGAGGTGCGCGGCGGCAGCTGCGGCTTAAGGGCGGCAGCGAGGCTTTCCAGCTCGCGCTGCAGCGAGATATCCAGCGTCGAGACGATTTTAACCTCCGCCGAGAGCGACAGCAGGCGACGCGCCAGCAGCGGTGCGGTCTGCGGCATCTGGCGCGGCGGCAGCCAGACCGGCTCCTGCAGGATCTCATCGACCTCCTGCTGCGGCCAGACGCGATGATCGGCCAGCCGCTGCAGCACTTTGTTGCGTGCCGCCTCGGCGCGGCGCGGCCAGCGATCCGGTCGAAGGCGGCCAGGGGCCTGCGGCAGCACCGCCAGCAGTGCGGCCTCGCCTTTGGTCAGCTGCGAAGGCGGCTTGCCGAGCCAGATCCAGCTCGCTGCGCCCACGCCCTCTACCGTGCCGCCAAAGGGAGCGCGATTGAGATAGAGCGTCAGAATCTCACGCTTCGACAGGTGCCACTCCAGCTGCAGCGCCCGCCATGCCTGTACCGCCTTGCCGGAAAACGAGCGCGGCTGCGGATCGATCAGGCGCGCGACCTGCATAGTCAGGGTGCTGCCGCCCGAGATAATGGCCCCGGCGCGCAGGTTCTGCCCCGCCGCGCGCAGGATAGCGAGCGGATTGATGCCGGGATGGTGCCAGAACCAGCGATCCTCATAGTTGAGCAGCGCCTCAAGGTAGGCGGGCGCGACCTCTTCTGTCGTCACCGGATAGCGCCAGACGCCCTGCCTGTCGGCAAAGCGCCAGAGCGGCGTGCCGTCTTCCGCCACCACCACGCGCGCGGGCTGCAGCTGGCGCAGCGGCAGCGGAAACAGCCGGTCAAGCCCAGTCAGCGCCAGCACCAGCGCCAAAAAAACAAGCGGCGGCCAGTGCCACCGCTTTTTCCAGCTCTTCAAATTCATGCCTTAACGCACACTGATTCTCTCCGGCGTTGCGCCCACGGCACGCCACTCCGGCACGTACATCGACTCGACCTGCGGCGGCGGCAGGCGATAGCTGCCCGGCGTCACCGCGCGCGCCAGATAGAGCAGCGTCTCCGTTTTGTAGCCGTTCAGCGCCAGCGCCGCGACAAAGCGATCGTCGCGGAATTCGATATGCCGGATATCCGCCTGCTGCATGTCCATCATGCTCTCCTTCAGCGCATCCGCGCCGTCACCGAGGCTGGCGCTGCTGTCGCTGAGGTTCTGGTTTTCCAGCTCCAGACCGGCGGGCAGCAGATCGACCACCAACGCGTCGCTTACGCGCTTGCTGGCAGAAACCTTCAGCCGCACCACCAGCAGCTGGCCGCTGCTGAGCTGGCTGAGATCCGCCGGCTTGCCGTCGAGGGTGAAATAGTCACGGGTGATATTCAGCACGTTGTGCATGGGCGTCGGCGCGGCAAGCGGATAGCCGGTCACGCTGAGCGCGCCGTAAAGCGGCGTCGTTCCGCTGTTGATCAGCGTCATGCCATGCTGCAGCTGGCTCTCGCCAGTCCCCAGCGTCATCGGACCGCGCCCCTGCAGCGGCTGCGCCTCTCCCGCCAGCGTCGCCTGCCAGGCTTCGCCCTGATGCTGCTGCAGCGTGCGTCCCGCCAGGAAGAGCGCATTGTTCTCCTGGGTGGAGAACCAGCGCTGTCCGCGCGCCTCTTTCGCCAGTTCAATCATTAATGTGCTTTGCAGCTCAGGCAGCAGCTGGTTTTCTGCCAGCAGCGCCACAATCAGCGCGCGGTCGCGCAGCGGACTGCCGTAATCACCCAGCCAGCCGTTTGAGGCGCGCGTCAGGCTGGCGCCCTGCGCCAGCGCCAGCTGCGCGCGCTGCGGATCGCCCATCAGCTTCAGCGCCACGCCGAGCTGCACCAGCGACAGCCCCGATTTTGCCTTGTCGCGTTTCTCATACAGCGCGCGCAGCGCGCCAAGCGGCGCCTGCTGCTGCCGGGCCAGCACCATGCCCGCATAGGCCTGCACGCTAAAGCGCATCGCCTCTTCATCGCTGCTCCAGCGCGTTTCGATCTGCGCCGGATCCTGCAGATAGCGCAGCAGCCGCTCGTCGGCGCGGGCGAGGGTTTCAGGCGGCACGCTGTAGCCCGCCTCGCTGGCGCGCAGCAGGAAATCGGTCACGTAGGCGGTCAGCCAGAACTCCTCTTCGCTCTCTTTGCTCCAGAGGCCGAAGCTGCCGTTGCCGCGCTGCATACCCGCCAGGCGCGCGATGCCGGTATCGATCGCCGCGCGGCGCTCATCGTCGCTGCCGGTTTTAATGCCCATAGCCGTCAGCTGCGCATGGTTAGTGAAAACCGAGGGCCAGATGCCGCTGGCGGTCTGCTCGAGGCAGCCATAGGGATAGGCATAAAGCTCGCTAATATAGTGAGCGATATTCAGCGGCGGCTGATTGCTGAGCGAGAGCTGTCCGCTCAGCGTCTCAGGCTGCAGCCCGCTCAGCGCGGCGGCCTGCACCTGCCAGCTCTGCCCGGGCGATATCTCCCCGTCGAAACTCAGCGTCTGCGCCGGGTAGGCGGGACGCACGCCGATTTTCCAGCTGCGCTGGCTGTCGGCCAGCTTCTCGCCGTCGACCACCAGGCCGGCAACACGCACCAGCACCGCCCCTTCACCGAAACCGCCCTGCGCCTTCACCGGTATATGCAGGGTGGTGCGCGCCCCTTTCGCCAGCTGAACGCGGTGCGAAGCGCCGCCGCTCAGCGCGATCTGCCCCTGGGTCTGCACATCGACCTTCAGCGCCTGAGGCTGTTCCGAGAGATTAGTGAGATCGAGCGCCAGCATCGCCTGATCGCCACTCGCCATAAAGCGCGGCGTCGCCAGCTCGCCGATCAGCGGCGCGGCCACCACGACGTTACGCTCCGCCGCGCCGAAGCTGTCGTCGCTCCACGCCTGCGCCATCAGCCGCAGCTCGCCGTTAAACTGCGGTATCGGCAACTCCAGCGTGCCCTCGCCGTTTTTATCCAGCGTGACCGGCTGAAGCTGCTGCGCCACGATATTGACTTCGGTGAGCGGCTTTTTACCACCGCGCGACAGTGAATCATCGTCGCCGTCACCGCCGAAACGCAGCGTAGCCAGCCGCCCGCCCCCCTCAATCAGCTGGCCAAAGACATCATACTGATCGGCGTTGTAGCGCTTGCGGCCAAAGAAACCATCCCAGGGATCGGGGGTTTTGTAGCTGTTGATATTCAGCACGCCGCTGTCCACCGCCGACAGCAGCACCTGGATGTTTTGCGGCAGCTCGCCGCCGGCGCGGCTGGCTTTGACCCTGACCTTCAGCGTCTGCTCGGGACGCATCTTCAGCGGCGCGTCCAGCGTCAGAGCGAGGCGGCGCGCGTCGGTCGCCATCGGCAGAGGCAGCAGGCCGACGGCGCGCTTCGGCGTGGCGCCGCTCGTCTTATCGCCGTCGCGCACCACGATGGCGCTGAGATAGAGGTCGTGCCGCTTCCAGCTGGCGTCAAGCGGCACAGCGACAGTGGTGCCGCCCGCAGGCACGCTGATCGGCTGCCGCCAGAGCGTGCCGCTGCTCGACTCCACCATCAGAAAGCCTTTCCCTGCCGCTGGCGATTCCACCTGCACGCGGGCGGTTTCGCCGGGACGCAGCGCGGTTTTATCCAGCCTGAGCTTCACCTGATCGGGCCGCAGCGCGCCGGTGCCGTTGGTGTTATCTTCCCACCAGTAGCCGGCGCGGAACTGTACGCTGGAGATAATCTTCTCGCCGGCCTGCACCTCCAGACGATAGGCGCCCCACTCTACCGGGAAGCTCACTTTTCGGCTGCTGCCGGCCGCCAGCGAAATACGCAGCGCGTCCTCCTGCAGATCTTTCTCGTCATGACGCATCTGCCAGCCTTCGCTGTCGGAGAAGCTCCAGTAGTAGTCGCGCCGCTCGTGGATCAGGCGCACCTCAAGATCTTTCGCCGCCAGCTTTTCGCCTTTGCTGTTGGCATAAACGATGTCGAATTCGGCCAGGCTGTTCTCCGGCACCGTCGGCTGCTGGGTATAGCGATCGTAGCGGTAGTCATAGACCGATTCGCTGTTAAACAGCGGCCGGATGCCGGGCAGCGCGGGCGCAGGCCAGACTGCCTGCGTGACGCGGCGCGTGACCGGCCGCCCGCCCGTCTCCAGCAGGCTCGCCTGCAGGATCAGGTTCAGCGGCGAGTGCGTCTGCGCCCACTCGCTCTCTACCGTCAGCTGCAGCTTGCCCTCGTCGTCCAGCGTGTCGTCGATATCGTCCAGGTTGCGTCTGGTGTCCTGTTCCATAACGTCGCCGAACAGGTAGCCCGGCAGCGCGGCGACCGCCTCGCGCGCCGGCCGCAGCATCAGCTGCGCCTGCAGTTCATTGCCCGCGGCGGGCGCGCCGTAGAGATAGCGGCCTTCAATATTAAAAATGACGTCGTCATCAGGCGACAGCGGGCTGTCGCTGTTTTGCAGCGTCAGCGCCATGCGCTCCGGCAGGAAATCCTCTACGTGAAAGCGCCAGCTGCGCGGCTGGCTGTCGCCGCCGTTAAGGCGCAGCGTCCAGTCGCCGGTCATCGCTGAGGCGGGCAGCGCAAAGCGCTGCTGGTAAAAGCCGTTCTCCGGCTGCCAGAGAAAAGTTTGCGCCACTTCGCCGTTGGGCTGCACCACTTCAGCCTTCAGCGGCTGTGGGGGCAGCGGCTTGCCGTCGGCGTCGCGCAGCAGCGCGTTTACGATAACCGTCTCGCCGGGGCGATAGAGATCGCGCGGGCCGAAAACAAACAGCTGCTTGTCGTAACCCTGCGGGCCGCCGACCGGAAATTCCGCCAGATCGAGCGCCGGCAGGTTAAGGTCGATCAGCGAGGTCTGCTCTTTTTGCGTTGCGATAAGCACTTTACCTTTCGCCTGCGTCGGCAGCCGCAGATAGCCGCTCTCATCGCTGACGCCGCTGGCGAGCTGTCGGCCCTTCTCATCCAGCAGCTGGACAGTGACGCCAGCCAGCGGCGCGCCGCTCGCCAGACTCTGGGTAAACAGCGTCATTTCGCCGGGGAAACGGTGCAGCGACAGCCCGATGTCGCTCAGGGTAAACAGCGTGGCGGGCAGCGTATAATTATAGGACCCCGCCTGCTTCATCACCGCCAGATAGACCCCTGGCTGCTTCAGCGGCGCCACATCCTTCAGCGGCAGCTGCAGTTTCTCCCGCGTGTTGCGCGCCGGATTGAGATCGAAGCGGCCGGTGTAGACCAGATCGGCGTGGTTAAGCAGTTCGCGCGACGACCAGTAGGAAAGATTATTGCCGTAGTTCCACTGGGCGAGGAAATCGTTCATCGAGGCGGTCTTGACGCGGAAGAAATCGACGTCGACGCGCGACACGTTGAGCGCCAGCACCGGCAGGCCCTGGGTCAGACGCAGCGGCAGCAGCGAGCCGCGGCTGGCGAAACCCACCATCGGCTGAATATCGCGCGTGGTCAGCGACTGGCTGAAGGGCGTGGTTAAGGTGGTGCCGTTAGCGGCGCGCAGCCCCGCCTCTACGCTGACCGTCAGCTTGCGCGAGGGTTCAGGATGGCGAAAGCGCAGCGACTTGCCGTTCTGGGCCAGCTCCCAGCCGCCGTCTACCAGGCCGTTTTTATCGTCGACCAGCTTTACGCGCGCGGCAAAATCCTGTTTGTCGTCGAGCGGCGTGTTAAAGGTGAGCACCAGCGCGGCCGCGCCGTCGAGCTGAAGCTCAGAGAAGTCGATAATGGCGATCGCCTTCGCCGCCGGCTGCGTCGCGGCAGGCTCGGCGGCGGCCAGCGTAAAGGTGCCCCCGCCCAGCAGCGCCGCACCCAGCGCCACGCCAGCGAGCAGATGTTTTATCACTCTTTCCATGGTAAATCCCTCGCCCGTCCCGGCTGGTATAATTTCGCCGCGCAATTTCATCGCAAACTCGCCATTTTAGCAATGCTCTCCTTGAGATAGCCTTCACATTCCCTGACACTGTGCTTTTCCTGACGATAAGAAGAGGTTGCTATGACAGCCATATTTGTCTCCGCTGACTGGTTAAATGAACACTACGCCGACGAGAACGTGCAGGTGCTGGACGCCCGCATGCTGCCGCCGGGCCAGGAGGCCGTGCGCAATATCACGGCGGAGTATCTGGCGGGCCATCTGCCGGGCGCGCCTTTTTTCGATATTGAAGCGCTTTCAGACCACACCAGTCCTTATCCGCATATGATGCCGCGCGCCGAGCGCTTCGCCGTGGCGATGCGCGAGCTGGGCATCAACAGCGACAAACATCTGGTGGTTTACGACGAGGGCAACCTTTTCTCTGCGCCGCGCGCCTGGTGGATGCTGCGCACATTCGGCGTTGAGCAGGTGTCGATTCTGGCGGGCGGCCTGCAGGGCTGGAAAGCGGCGGGCCTGCCGCTGGCGACCGGGCAGGTTGCGCTGCCGGAGGGAGAGTTCGAGGCGACGTTCGACGAGGCGCAGGTCAGACGCCTGACCGATGTGCTGCTGATCAGCCATGAAGGCGGCGCGCAGATCGTCGACGCGCGCGCGGCTAACCGCTTCAACGCCGAGGTCGATGAGCCGCGCCCTGGCCTGCATCGCGGCCATATTCCCCGCAGCCTGAATGTGCCCTGGAACGATCTGGTGGCGAACGGCGCCCTGAAGCCGGAAGCGGAACTGCGCGCTGTTTTCGCCCGAGCGGGCGTAAAGCTGGATGAGCCGGTGGTGGCAAGCTGCGGGTCAGGGGTGACCGCCGTGGTGGTGATTCTGGCGCTGACGGTGCTGGGCGCACGCGACGTTACGCTCTATGACGGCTCATGGGGCGAATGGGGCAGCCGGAACGATCTGCCGATCGAGAAGTAGCAGCAAGGTGCGGCACTACGCCGCACCCGATTCAGATAATGCGCGTGCTGCCTTTGAAGTCGCGCAGAAAACTGCCCCAGCGACGTTCATAAAAAGGCGTGATGTGGGCGGTGAAAAAGTGGCTGATGCCCTTCTCGTCCGCCACCACTTCACAGATATCGATGGGCGCGTCGTCCGGCAGCGTATCGGTCGCAACGCTGCCCGCCGCCTGGATAATCGCCTCAATATCGCTTTCCGCCTCAATGCCGATCAGCAGATTTGGCTGTTCGTCCGCCCGTTCGCGAATGCTGGCGATAAAGGCGCGGCGCACCTGTTTATATTTGCTGAACAGCTGCGTCAGCGAGTCGATCATCTGCGCCGGGGGGGTCGCCACCTCCGACAGCAGCAGCGCGTGGCCTCCCTCCAGCACGGTTTGCTGGCTCAGGGCGTCGCCCTCTTCGCCCAGCAGATGGGCGATCTCCGCCGGCGAGAACTCTTTGCCGGCAGGCAGTTTGGGGTTGAGGAACAGCGTTTCGCCGCGCGTCATCTCAAACAGCGTGCGCACCGGCAGACGCAGATAAGCCTGCTCGCCCTCAATCGCTTCGCTCATCGCCTCCTGCGAGGTAAAAAACGGAATGACGCTGCGGCCATCCTCTTTTTCCCAGTGCTGCAGATCGACCGGCGTATCCGCCGCGAACTGCGTCTCGGTGCTTTCGCCTGGCACCCAGACGTCAGCGGCCAGCAACAGCTGAAAAAACTCCGGACGGTGCGCTGGCTCGGTCGCCGCCAGCTTCAGCACCTCTTCAAGACGGTTCATGTTTTGCCTTTCTTGCTAAGGCGACGGTCAGGGCCGTCGCCGGATCCTTTACTTGAGCAGCAGATTTGCCAGTGTACGCACGCCAATCCCGGTTGCGCCTGCCGACCACTGATCCACCGCGCCTTTGCGGTAGGTGGCCGAGCAGTCGATGTGCAGCCAGCCCTCCTGATAGCGGGTGACGAAGTGCGACAGGAACGCCGCCGCGCTGCTTGCGCCCGCTGAATGGGCCGCGCTGGCGATATTATTCAGGTCGGCGAAATTAGACGGCAGGTGGTTGCGGTGGAACTCCGCCAGCGGCAGACGCCAGAACGGCTCGTTCTCGCTGGTGGCGCTGCCCATCAGCGACTGCGCCAGCACGTCGTCGAAGGTAAAGAGCGCATGATAGTCGTTGCCGAGCGCGGTTTTTGCCGCACCGGTCAGCGTTGCGGCGTCAATCAGCAGCGTCGGCTGCTGCTCGCTGGCGTCGATCAGGCCATCGGCCAGCACCAGGCGACCTTCTGCATCGGTGTTCATCACCTCCACCGATTTGCCGTTGCGGTAGCGAATGATATCGCCCAGGCGGAACGCGTTGCCGCTGACCATATTGTCGGCGCAGCAGAGGAACAGCTTGACGCGCTGCTTCAGGCCGCGAGAAATCGCCAGCGCCAGCGCACCGGTCAGGGTCGCCGCGCCGCCCATATCGGACTTCATCGAGTCCATAAAGGCGCTTTGCTTCAGGCTGTAGCCGCCGGTATCGAAGGTAATGCCTTTGCCAACCAGACAGGCGTAGACCGGCGCGCTGTCGTCGCCGGTCGGGTTGTAGTCCAGCGCCAGCAGCACCGGCGGACGGCTGGAGCCGCGTCCCACGGTGTGCAGGCCGAGATAGCCCTGCTCGCGCAGATCGTCGCCGCGCGTGACGCGGTAGCTGACCGCCTCGCCGCCAACTTCTCTGATAAGGTCGATGGCGCTGTGCGCCAGATCTTCCGGGCCCAGCTCTTCTGCCGGCAGGTTAATGGTATCGCGCACCCAGTCAATAATGCGCAGACGACGGGAAAGCTCCGCCTGATCCTGCTCGTTCAGCGTCGGCCAGTCCACGTTGCGCTGCCCTTTCGGACTGCGATAGCCCTGCCAGAACGCCCAGCACGGCTCCAGATCCCAGCCTTCACCGCTCAGCGCGACGTGGCGAATGCCCTGCCCGTCGATCTTGCGCGCCGCGCGCTGGATAGTATTGAGCTGATCCGCGCCGTGCAGGTGAATGGTCATGCCGTCGTCGCTGCTGGTCAGAATCGCTTTCTCGCCCCAGCGCGCATCAGCGGGCTGGTGGCTCAGCGTAATGTTCATCGGTTGTGTTGTCATCGCGAAACTCCATATGCGTTATAAGTATCATCCAGCCAGAAGCGCAGGCTTTAGCCGTTAAACGTCAGACCTGATAACAGATATTGCCGGGTGACGCCAGCGGTTCAAGCTGGAGGCGCGCCGTTTCCGGATCTCTCCGGCACGGCGGCGCAGACGTTAACGTGAGGCAGACACCGGCGCGCGCAGGCGAAGAACGACCTTCCGCACCAGCGCAACGGCGTAGTCAATCTCTTCTTCGGTGGTGAAGCGGCCGAGCGAAAAGCGCAGCGAACTGTGCGCCAGCGCTTCATCGAGTCCGATGGCGCGCAGCACATAGGAGGGTTCCATGCTGGCAGAGGTACAGGCCGAGCCGGAGGAGAGCGCCAGATCTTTCAGCGCCATAATCAGCGACTCGCCGTCGACGCCAGCGAAGCTGACGTTAAGAATATTGGGGGCGCTCTGCGCCAGATCGCCGTTAAGCTGTACGCCATCCAGCGCGCTCAGCCCCTGCCACAGACGCGCGCGCAGCGTCGCCAGGCGCGCCATCTCACTCTCCTGCGCCTCACGCGCAAGGTGAAAAGCCTCGCCCATGCCCACAATCTGGTGTACCGGCAGCGTGCCGGATCGCATGCCGCGCTCATGACCGCCGCCGTGCATCTGCGCGTCGATAACGACTTTAGGCTTACGGCGCACGTAGAGCGCACCGATCCCTTTCGGGCCGTAGAGTTTGTGGGCGGAGAACGACATCAGGTCGACCTTAAGCTCGCTCAGGTCGATCGGCAGCTTGCCGACGCTCTGGGTGGCGTCGACGTGGAAGAGAATATCGCGTGCGCGGCACAGCTCGCCGATGGCGGCGATATCCTGAATCACCCCGATTTCATTATTCACATGCATCAGCGACACCAGCACGGTGTCGTCGCGCAGCGCGGCGCGCACGGCGTCCGGGGTAATAATGCCGTTAGCGGGCGGCGTCAGGTAAGTTACCGTAAAGCCCTCGCTTTCCAGCTGCTTGCAGCTGTCGAGCACCGCTTTATGTTCGGTCTGGCTGGTGATGATATGCTGGCCACGGGCGCGCCGGGCGTGCGCGGCGCCTTTCAGCGCGAGGTTGTCCGATTCGGTCGCGCCGGAGGTGAAAATGATTTCACGCGGATCGGCGTTGACCAGCTCCGCCACCTGATTGCGCGCCACGTCCACCGCCTCTTCCGCCTGCCAGCCGAAACGGTGCGAGCGCGAAGCCGGATTACCAAAGGTGCCGTCCAGCGTCAGGAACTGCATCATTTTGCTGGCCACACGCGGATCGGCCGGCGTGGTTGCGGCGTAATCCAGGTAAATCGGTAATTTCATTGCGCTAAAGCTCCGTATCAAAAATCATACGTCTTTATAGCAGATTCGGCCCTGACCGCGTTAGCAGTAAGGGCCGCACAGAAGGGGATCAGGAGGCGCGCAGATTGACGTTGATTTCCTGAACGCGGTTGTTCTGGAAGCGACGATTGTCCTGTGAATTCTGACGGTCGGCGACGTCGAGGATCTCCTGATTGTTCACCAGCTCAGCCAGCGTGATGTTATTCAGGAAGTCGCTAATGCGCACGCTAAGATCGCGCCACAGCACATGAGTCAGGCAGCGTTCGCCGCCCTGGCAACCCTCTTTGCCCTGGCATTTGGTGGCGTCGACAGATTCATCCACGGCGGTAATGACTTCGCCTACCGCGATGGCGCTCGACTCTTTGCCCAGCAGATAGCCGCCGCCCGGACCACGCACGCTGGCTACCAGGCCATGTTTACGCAGACGCGAGAATAACTGCTCCAGATAGGAGAGCGAAATGCCCTGACGCTCGGAAATATCAGCCAGCGGAACCGGCCCCTCATGGGAATGCAGGGCAACGTCCAGCATCGCGGTAACGGCATAACGTCCTTTGGATGTCAGTCTCATAGCGTACTACCTCAATAGCGTCCGGTTATCGGAGGATTAGCAAAAGATAGCCGAAGTCTGACATTCCCGAGTATTTTGGTCAACTATTTAACCGAGTAATTTACTCAACTACTCTTTTTCGCCTTTGCGCTTTTCAAACGAGGCCAGCATGCCGCGCAGAATATTCAGCTCGTCGCGCTCCGGGCGGGCGCGGGTGTAGAGGCGGCGCAGCTTGCTCATCACCTGTCCCGGGTTGCCTTCGCGGATAAAGCCGCTGGTCAGCATCATCTGTTCCATGTGCTGATAGAAGCGCTCCAGATCGTCTACCAGCGGGTAAGGCGATTCGGCGTAGACCGGTGCGGGCTGCGCTTTCTCCTGCGCCGCCAGCCACGCCATCCGCACCTCGTAGGCGATAATCTGCACCGCCATCGCCAGATTAAGCGAGCTGTATTCCGGGTTCGCCTGAATGGCAACGTGGTAGTGACATTTCTGCAGCTCTTCGTTGGTCAGCCCGACGCGTTCGCGGCCAAATACCAGCGCAACCGGTGCCTGCTGGCCCTCTTCCACGCTTTTTACTCCGCATTCGCGCGCGTCCAGCATCGGCCAGGGCAGCGAGCGTGAGCGGGCGCTGGTGCCAACCACCAGGCTGCAGCCGGCAATGGCGTCGTCGAGCGTGTCGACGATCTGCGCGTCGCCGATAACGTCGCTGGCGCCCGCCGCCAGCGAGATTGCCTGCGAGTCAGGCTTAACCAGCGGGTTGACGAGATAGAGATTGCTTAAGCCCATGGTTTTCATGGCGCGGGCCACGGAGCCCATATTGCCGGTGTGAGAGGTTTCCACCAGTACGATTCGGATATTTTGCAGCATAGATTGGCGTCAGTGAGGAAATGATGGGCAGCATGCTAACATAAGTCGAGACATTTAAAGAACGTGCTGCTATAATCCGCGCCGTTTTTCCTCGTTCTTTAACATCCAGTGAGAGATACCGATGCATCCGATGCTCAACATCGCCGTGCGCGCTGCGCGCAAGGCCGGCAACCTGATTGCCAAAAATTATGAAACCCCGGACGCGGTCGAAGCCAGCCAGAAAGGCAGCAACGACTTTGTTACCAATGTTGACCGTGATGCAGAACGACTGATTATCGAAGTGATTCGCAAATCCTACCCGCAGCACTCCATCGTTACTGAAGAGAGTGGCGAACTGGCGGGCGACGATCAGGACATTCAATGGGTTATCGATCCGCTGGATGGCACTACCAACTTTATCAAACGCCTGCCGCACTTCTCTGTTTCTATTGCCGTACGCATTAAAGGCCGTACCGAAGTGGCCGTGGTTTACGATCCCATGCGTAACGAACTCTTTACCGCCGTGCGCGGTCAGGGTGCGCAGCTTAACGGCTACCGTCTGCGCGGCAGCAACGCACGCGATCTCGACGGCACTATTCTCGCCACTGGCTTTCCGTTTAAAACCAAGCAGCACGCTCCAGCCTATATCAACGTGGTTGCGAAACTCTTTACCCAGTGCGCCGACTTCCGCCGCACCGGCTCTGCCGCGCTGGATCTGGCCTATGTCGCCGCTGGCCGCGTTGATGGTTACTTTGAAATCGGCCTGAAGCCGTGGGATTTCGCAGCGGGCGAACTGCTGGTGCGCGAAGCGGGCGGTCTGGTGACAGACTTTACCGGCGGCCATGGTTATATGCATTCGGGCAACATCGTGGCGGGCAATCCGCGCGTGGTGAAATCGCTGCTCTCCAGCATGCGTGACGAGCTGAGCGAAGCGCTGAAGCGCTGAGATGAAAAAGGCGGCTTACAGCCGCTTTTTTCCGGGTAGATATCGTGCCCACGGGGGTAGCTTAAACCGATCGCAAAGTCGCTTGAGTCATCCCTGACCGCCCGGCCCGCGCCGTCCATGGCGCGGGACGCTTTGCTCTTCGGTTTAAGCCACCCCCGCTTCAGAATTCGTGCATATTTGCATAAAAAAGGCGGCTTTTCAGCCGCCTTTTTATTCGCTAACTCTCGATCTTAACGACGTTCGTGGCTCAGAACCTGACGGGGTTGAGTGCGACGACCAATGCGTCCCATCACCGCAGCCAGCACCGCTTCAATCAGCAGCATAAAGAAGGCGTACCAGCTCGCTTTCGCGGTGGCCGCAGCCGCCTGCTCAGCCGCTTCGCGCGCTTTCTGTTCTGCCTGCTGCTTCAGCTGTTGATACTGCTGCATCGCTTTCTGATAGCTCTGTTCGGTCTGGTTCACGATCTGTTCAACTTCCTGATCGCTCTTACCGGTGCGCGCCTTGATGATATTTTTCAGCGCGTCGCGGTCAGCCGCCTGCAGCGTATCAGCATGACGATTCATCACGCCGCTAATCCAGTTAGTAATATCCGTATCGGCGTTCTGCGGATTTTGCGCAGTATTTTTCGCCTGGTTTTCCGCGTTATTCGCTTCGCTATTTACGTCCTGCTGTAAATTTTCCGGCTGCAGTTCAGGTTTGCCGGTCTGGCGCAGGGTGGTTTGCAGTTCATTCTGCAAATCGTCGAGGTTAATATTATTCTCCTGCAGCTTCTGTTTCGCATAATCGGTTACAGAAGGCGCCGCAGCAGAAATACCGCTACCCACGGCCTGGAAGCCTGCGCCAATAATATTGAACGCGCCGCCAATCAGGCTGCTGGCGAGAGAAACGGCCAGCCAGATAGTGAATAAGGTGCTCAGGCCAAACATCAGCAGACCATGCAGTGCGCCTTCACGCTGCGCCAGACGGCCCGCCAGATAGCTGCCCACCGCCATCGCGATTAACATGCTCACGCCGGTCCAGATTAAAGCGCCAGTGCCCAGGTGCTGCAGCGGATTTTGCTCCTGTTGCGGATCGACAGTGGTGGCACCCACCGCCGTGCCGAGCAGCGTCAGTAAAATATGAACGATCAGCGCGCCAATTACGCCAGCGAATACGGCGCTCCAGGAAATACGTTTTAACGGTAGCCCCGCGTGCGTTTCAGTAATGGTTTCTGTTGTGCCATTATTATTAATCCGGGTTTCATGCATGGTGGTTCTCCTCGCAACAGACAACGTTAAATAATCAATATTAAAAAGGAACATAACAATTGGTTGTTGTTATTTAGCGTAGACGAGAAAACTATTTTCACCAGAGCAAGCGGCAATATATTGCAATAACCGAAGCGTGAAAATTTGAGATAAGCAAAGCGTAATAAATCAAGGACGCAAGATAATATTTTTTGCGTCCCCGGTGCGACGGCTAGCCGAACGGGCGAAGGCCGCCGCCGATGCCCGGCGCAGCGCTTTGCCATAACGCCAGCCCCGCTGCGATCAGCAGCATGCTGCAGAGCAGCGCCAGCAGAGGCGTCACCAGCGCCGCCGCAGAGGCCGCGCGGCTTTCGCTGCCGAGCCGCTGCGCCAGTGCCCGCGAGCGCTGCACCAGCAGGCCGATGGCGGAAATGGTTAACGCCGTGCCCAGCGCCATCACCGCGGCTGACAGCACGCCCCAGAGATAAACGCCAATAACGCGCGAAAACAGCAGCATCATGATCGCGCCCGAACAGGGGCGCAGCCCCATCGACGCCACCAGCAGCAGCTGAGTTTTAACGCTGACCGCGCCAGCGACCTGTTGCGCGTCCGGCATATGCGCATGGCCGCAGCCGCAGTGCGCGTCGTGCTGATGTTCGGCGCGCAGGGCGTGAATCTTCATCGGCGAGCGCGGCCGCAGCTGGCGTCGCAGCGCCTTTATGGCCCGCACGCCGATCCATATCCCGAGGCCGATCACCAGCAAATAGCTGCCCTTCTCCAGCCAGTAGCTGCTGAGATGCAGCTGTCGCGATGAGGTTTGCAGCACGACCAGCATCAGCGTCACCAGCAGAATGGCGACGCAGCCCTGCAGCAGCGACGCCAGCAGCGTCAGCCTGAGCGTGACAGTAAGGCGTGTCGGATGGGTGGCAAGAAAGGTGGCGATCACTACTTTGCCGTGACCGGGCCCCAGCGCATGCAGAACCCCATACGCCAGGCTGAACAGCACCAGCAGGCCGCCAGCCTGGCCGGGCGCGGTTTTAACCTGCTGCAACAGCTGGGTCATCTGCTGATGTAGCCCTCTCTGCCAGATGGTGCTCTGCAGCAGAATCTGTGGCCAGAACTGCCACAGCGCAAAGGCGCCCGCCGCCAGCGCAGCGGCCAGCAGCCACAGAGGCCAGGCGCGACGCGCACGAAGGTAAGAAGGCATCAACGACATGTCAGCGTCACCTTTTGTGCAAACTGACGCCCCAGATCCATCTGCTCAGGCGGCGCGTCAGCCTTATCCAGCGACAGCGCGTACTGCTTCAGCGAACTGTCGGGTTTTGGCGTCTGTAGCGCTAGCTGGCAGCGCGCCTGCAGCGAGTCTGGCAGGCTCAGGGCGTGGGCGTCACGATAGGTCATATCGACGAAATAGGTGGGATCGAACGTCAGGATGTCGAAACGCTGACCGGCCAGCTGCGGCGGCTCCGCCAGCGGCAGAATAAACGTCAGCACCGCTTTGTCGCCGCTGCGCGACAGCGCGTAGGAGGTCGGCAAATTAAGAAACTTAACGCGCTGGCCGTTGTGCCAGACCTCGGAAAAGTAGTGCTGGCCCAGCACGTTCGCCATGACTTCTGCCGCCAGCTTCTTCCAGGTTTCGCTGCCGGGCTTCGCATCGCCTGCGTCATAGAGCAGATCGGCCGAGGTAATCTCATCCATCGTCCAGCGCATTTTCAGTCCGGTCAGGGTATCGCCGTCGGCAAGCAGTTCGGTCTGCATATCGATAAAGCTGTGCGGGTGCGCATAGCCGGCGGCGCTCAGCGTCATCAGTAACGAAAAAAGCGCGCTTCTTGTAAGGTTAAAAAGTGACATACCCGATAAAAAGCTCCTGTGAATGGCAAAAAATTGTGACCCGTGCTGAAGCATTGCAGAAAAAACCCGGCGAAAGCCGCGGCCTTTTTTGCCATTGGCTATTCTTAGCGCAATACCGGGCCGCTGGAATCCAGACTGATGAGTTCTGCTCCCTCTTCAGCACCACTCTTCACCCGTTCACAGCGTCGTTGTCATTTGCTGCTGCTATTGTATCTGCCCACTCCCGCACTTACGCTCGAAAAACTCTGTCAGCTGAACGGGGTTGATGCTGTCGTCGCCCGACAGGATATCGAAGATGTCAGGGATGAGATACAGCGTTATCACCAGCTGGAACTGCATCATATGGTGGACGGCAGCTTTCGCATTCACGGCACCGAGCTGGATCGGCGACTTTGCCTGCTGCACTGGCTGCGGCGCGGACTGCGCTTGTCGGAAAACTTCGTGCGCGACCATTTCGCCGCGCCGCTGCGCCAGCGGCTGAAAGTGATGAAAATAGAGAAAGCGCTCTACGACGAGACCAATCTGCAGGCGCTGATCCAGCACTGCAGCCTGAAGCTCTGCCGCGATTTCAGCGCGCGCGATCGCCTGTTTCTGCAAATCTTTATGAAGTATGGCCTGATGCAGCGCCAGCCCGCGCTGTTCAACGAGCGCCAGCTCGCCTGGCTGCAGCAAAAGTATGAGCGCGAGGCGGCGATGGACGTCATTCTGCACTGGCAAAAGCGCTGTCACCTGGCGCCGCATATCAGTGAAGCGGAGTTCTGGACGCTGCTGTTTAGCCTGATCCACGCGCCAGCGCCTGACGCCCTCGATCACCCCTGCAGCCAGCGGCTGATGCAGGCCACCAGGCAGCTGGTCGCCGACTTCGAGCAGCTGGCTGAACTGCGCTTCGAGGAGCCGCAGGAGCTGACGGAGCAGCTCTATACCCATCTGGCCCAGGCGCTGGATCGCTCCCATTTCGGCATCGGCATCGATAACAGCGTGGCGCTGGACGTGACTAAGCTCTATCCGCGCCTGCTGCGTACCACCCAGCAGGCGCTGAACGATTTCGAAACCGCTTACGATCTGCGCTTCAGTCAGGAGGAGGTGAGCCTGATCGCGGTCATCTTCGGTGCCTGGCTGATGCAGGAGAACGCGCTGCAGGAGAAGCAGGTGCTGCTGCTGACCGGCGAAAACGCCCGGCTTGAGCAGCAGCTCGAGCAGCAGATTCGGGAAATTTCGCTGCTGCCGATAAATATCAAATATCAGGAGATGAGCGACTTTCAGCGCGATGGCGCGCCGCGCGAGATCGCGCTGGTGATTTCACCTTACGCCACCTCGCTGCCGCTCTATTCGCCGCCGCTGATCCACGCCGAGCTGCCGCTGAGCGAACATCAGCAGCAGCGTATTCGGGCGCTGCTGGAGGCTTAAACCGCGCGCGGCCGCAGGAAGAGCGCGGGCAGCGCCACCAGCGCCATCACCCAGAAGAGATGTCCCTGCAGATGGGTAAACAGCACGCCGCAGATCATGGTCATCACCGCGATGCCGCCGCCCATCGCCAGCGCCGAATAGATCGACTGCAGGCGAATAACGTCCGGGCCGCTGCGCGCGGCGATAAAGCGCATCGCCGCCAGATGGCAAACGGTAAAGCTGCCGCAGTGCAGGATCTGCCCGACAATAAGCCAGGGCAGCTCCACGGTCGCGCCCAGCAGCGTCCAGCGCGCCAGCGCGCAGAGGCCGGAGAGCAGCAGCAGATCGCGCGCGCGCCAGCGGCGAAACAGGCGATTGCTCAGCGCGAAAATCACAATCTCCGCCACTACGCCCAGCGACCACAGATAGCCTACCACCGACGCGGAGTAGCCGCTCTGCTGCCACCAGATAGCGCTGAAGCCGTAATAGGCGGCGTGCGCCCCCTGCATCAGCGTGACGCACAGCATAAATCGCCACACGCTGTTTTCACGCAGCAGATCGCGCCACGCCTGCCAGCCACCGCTCGCCGCGCTGTGGCGCTCTTCGCCCTGCGGCCGGGTGTGCGGCGGCAACAGCATGCCGCCCAGCATCGCCAGCAGGCCGACGGAGAGCAGCGCCAGAATCGCCTGCGATGACCAGTGATTCACCAGCAGCCCGGTCAGCGCAGAGCTGATAACGAACGCCAGCGATCCCCACAGCCGCACTGGCCCATACTTCAGGCCAATCTGCTGCGTCCAGGTCGCGGCCAGCGCATCGCTGAGCGGCACCAGCGGCGAGAAAAAGAGGTTAAAACCGACCATCACGAAGAGCAGCCACAGCCACTGCTGCCCTATCCAGTAGCCGGCGGCGAACAGGCCGGTCATCAGCGCCAGCAGCCGCAGCGCGTTAATCAGCTGCGCCGGATGCTTTACCTGCGAGGCGATCAGCAGGCTGCCGACGAAGCGCGCCACCATGCCGCAGCCCAGCAGCAGGCCGATCTTTCCCGCGTCGAGGCCGGTATCTTTCAGCCAGACGCCCCAGAAAGGCAGATAGATGCCGTAGCAAAAAAAGTAAGTGAAATAGCCAAGACCGAGCCATTTAGCCGAGCCGATAGTCATTCTGCCTCCCGCAGCAAGCGTCCATAATCAGTAAGTGCGCGCGATTTTAGCCTGGCAGCGGCAAAAAAAAGGATGGCCGAAGCCATCCTTTTTTACGATCGCACAGGCGTACGCTTATGCGTAAACCGGCAGACGCGAGCAGATCTCCAGCACTTTCTGTTTGGTGCGTTCGATAGTCGCTTCGTCGTTAACATTGTCCAGCACGTCGGCGATCCAGCCAGCCAGCTCGCGAACGTCCGCTTCTTTAAAGCCGCGACGGGTCACCGCAGGCGTACCGATGCGCACGCCAGAGGTAACGAACGGGCTTTTCGGATCGTTCGGCACGCTGTTTTTGTTAACGGTGATGTTGGCGCGGCCCAGCGCGGCGTCCGCCTCTTTGCCGGTCATGTTCTTGCTGACCAGGTCAATCAGGAACAGATGGTTATGGGTGCCGCCAGATACGATGTCGTAGCCGCGCGCGATCAGTACTTCTACCATCGCTTTAGCGTTCTTCGCCACCTGCTGCTGGTACGCCTTGAACTCCGGCTCCATCGCCTCTTTAAACGCGACCGCTTTACCCGCGATAACGTGCATCAGCGGACCGCCCTGTCCGCCAGGGAAGACGGCAGAGTTAAGTTTCTTATAGAGATCTTCGTCGCCGCCTTTCGCCAGGATCAGGCCGCCGCGCGGACCCGCCAGGGTTTTATGGGTGGTCGAGGTGACGATATGGGCGTGCGGCACCGGGGTCGGATAGACGTCAGCGGCGACCAGGCCAGCCACGTGCGCCATATCGACGAACAGGTAAGCGCCAACGCTGTCAGCGATTTCGCGCATTTTCGCCCAGTCACAAACGCCGGAATAGGCGGAGAAGCCACCGACGATCATTTTCGGCTGATGCGTTTTCGCCAGCTCGGCCAGCTCGTTGTAGTCGATTTTGCCGCTCTCATCGATGCCGTAAGGCACGACGTTATAGAGTTTGCCGGAGAGGTTGACCGGCGAGCCGTGAGTCAGGTGACCGCCGTGCGCCAGGTTCATACCCAGAATGGTGTCGCCCGGCTGCAGCAGCGCGGTATAGACGGCGAAGTTAGCCTGCGAGCCGGAGTGCGGCTGCACGTTGGCGAAGTCAGCGCCGAACAGCGCTTTAGCGCGATCGATCGCCAGCTGCTCAACGATGTCGACATATTCACAACCGCCGTAGTAGCGTTTTCCCGGATACCCTTCCGCGTATTTATTGGTGAGCTGTGAACCTTGCGCCTGCATTACACGTGGGCTGGTGTAGTTTTCAGAAGCAATCAGTTCAATGTGCTCTTCCTGACGCACTTTTTCTTGCTCCATCGCCTGCCACAACTCGGCATCATAATCGGCAATGTTCATTTCACGCTTTAACATCCGCATCTCCTGACTCAGCTAACTTTTTAACGGCGGTTTAGGCTCCCTTAGGAGCAAAGGCCAACAGTGTAAACCGTTTTGCCGGGTGACGGTAGCGCCAATTCCGTAATCCACGCAAACGATTGGCTCGCCGCTGGCAAAGGTTTTTTACGCTTTTTGTCCCTCTCTTCTTATCACGATATTTCATCAGGTTGTGACGCAGATTTTTTCAGCCTGTCGCTAAACCTTGCCAGCGTAATCACCTTATTTCGCGGCGGGTTATTTACAACCTTCAGGGCGCGATCATAACATGTATTTAAAATGCAACTTTACGCCGCCAGAGGTATTCCTATGCTTGATGCACAAACCATTGCTACCGTGAAATCTACCCTCCCCGCCGTTGCCGCCGTCGGACCGAAGCTTACCGCTCACTTTTATGACCGCATGCTGACGCAGCATCCCGAACTCAAAAACGTCTTCAATATGAACAACCAGCGCAACGGCAACCAGCGAGAAGCGCTGTTTAACGCGATCTGCGCCTATGGCGCGAATCTCGATAATCTGGCGGCGCTGCTGCCCGCCGTTGAAAAGATCGCGCAGAAGCACGCCAGCCTGGCGATTAAGCCGGAACAGTACGCCATCGTTGGCGAGAACCTGCTGGCGACGATTAAAGCGCTGCTGAATCCAGGGGATGAGGTGCTGGCGGCGTGGGGCCGCGCTTACGGCGTGCTGGCGGAGGTCTTTATCCAGCGTGAAGAGGCGATTTATCAGGAGACCGAGCAGCAAAAAGGAGGCTGGCGCGGCACTCGCCCCTTCCGCATTGCCGCTATCGAGACGCAGAGTTCCGTTATCAAAAGCTTTACCCTGGCCCCGGTCAACGGCGGCGCGGTGGCGGCCTTTAAGCCGGGTCAGTACCTTACCCTGCATCTGCACCCTGCCGGCTTTGAGTTTCAGCAGAACCGCCAGTATTCGCTTACTCACGCCAGCAACGGCGAAACCTACCGTATTGCGGTGAAACGCGACGCGCAGGGCACCGTCTCCGGCTGGCTGCATGACAACGCGCAGGTCGGCGATGTGCTGGCGTTAACCGCGCCGCACGGCGATGTTTTTATGGCGGTGAGTACGGAGACGCCGGTGGCGCTGATCTCGGCGGGCGTCGGCGTGACGCCGATGCTGGCGATGCTGCATGCGCTGGCTGACCAGCAGCATGCCGCGCCGGTGACCTGGCTGCACGCCACGGAAAACGGCGCGCAGCACGCCTTTGCGGATGAAGTGGCCGAGACGGCCGCCCGCCTGCGCGACGTTAAGAAGCGCATCTGGTACCGCGTGCCGGAGGCGGCTGACGCGGGCCGTTACGATGCCGAGGGCGTTATGGATTTGACCGCTGAAATCGCGCGGCTGCAGGATGCGCGCACCCAGTTCTGGCTGTGCGGGCCGGTAGGCTTTATGCAGTTTATTGCCGGTCAGCTGCGCGACGCGGGCGTAGACGCTTCACGCATTCACTATGAGGTGTTTGGTCCACATAAGGGACTCTAGCCAGACATAAACAAAAGGCCGCTGATAAAGCGGCCTTTTACTGGCTCTCCTCTCTCTGCTACAGCAGAAATTAGATCGCCTCTTCGTCCTCTTCGCCGGTACGAATACGCACCACGCGCGACACGTCGAAAACAAAAATCTTACCGTCGCCGATCTTACCGGTCTGCGCGGTTTTCATAATGGTTTCCACGCAGGTGTCGACGATGTCGTCGCCCACCACCATTTCGATTTTCACCTTGGGCAGAAAGTCGACCATATATTCCGCGCCGCGATAGAGCTCAGTGTGCCCTTTCTGACGGCCAAAGCCTTTCACTTCAGAAACCGTCATCCCGGTAATGCCCACTTCAGCTAAGGCTTCGCGCACATCATCGAGTTTGAATGGTTTGATAATCGCATCAATCTTTTTCATGTCAGACCCTTTTCTCACTCCCTCCGTGGCCGGATGGGGTGCTGTAAGTATAGACCCGCAGCCGCAGGCTACAGGGGCGTTGCCCGCAACGCATCCCGCCCGCAGGGGCATTCGTCGACGCTCTCAGGCGCTTCATCGCGCCAGAAAGCTACTCTTTAAAATCGCTGGCGTCCAGTTCATGTCGGGACAGCAGCTTATAAAACTCGGTGCGATTGCGCCCGGCCAGTCGGGCGGCGTTGGTGACATTGCCTTTGGTCATTTGCAGCAGCTTGCGCAGGTAGTTAAGTTCAAACTGGTTTCGCGCCTCGACAAAGGTCGGCAGCACGCTGCTTTCGCCGCTGAGCGCCTGCTCGACCAGCGCATCGCTGATCACCGGCGACGAGGTCAGCGCCACGCACTGCTCGATCACATTCACCAGCTGGCGCACGTTGCCCGGCCAGCTCGCCGTCATCAGCCGCTTCATCGCATCTACAGAGAAGCTGCGCACAAAAGGCTTATGTCGATCCGCCGCCTGGCGCAGCAAATGGGCGGCGAGCAGCGGAATATCTTCGGTCCGCTCGTGCAGCGCGGGCAGCTTAAGGTTGACCACGTTCAGGCGATAAAAGAGATCCTCGCGAAACTCTTTCTTCTCCATCGCCTTCGGCAAATCGCGGTGGGTGGCGGAGATAATGCGCACGTTAATGTCGATATCGTGATTGCTGCCGAGCGGACGGATTTTGCGCTCCTGCAGCACACGCAGCAGTTTCACCTGCAGCGACGGCGGCATATCGCCGATCTCGTCCAGAAACAGCGTGCCCCCCTCCGCCGCCTGGAACAGCCCTTCGCGCGCGCTGACCGCGCCGGTAAAGGCGCCGCGCGCATGTCCGAACAGCTCCGACTCCAGCAGCTGCTCCGGCAGCGCGCCGCAGTTGATGGCGACGAAAGGTTTGCCCGCGCGCGGACTGGCGGCGTGGATCGCCTGCGCCAGCACCTCTTTGCCGCTGCCGCTCTGGCCGTTGATTAAGACGCTGACGTCGGACTGCGCCACCATATGCGCCTGCTCCAGCAGCCGCAGCATGATCGGGCTGCGGGTAACGATCGCTTCGCGCCAGCGGTCGTCGCTGGCGGGGGCGCGCTGCGCCAGCGCGTCGTCGATCGCCTTATAGAGCGCATCGCGATCGACCGGCTTGGTCAGAAAGCTAAAGACGCCCTGCTGCGTGGCAGAGACGGCGTCGGGTATCGAGCCGTGCGCGGTGAGAATAATCACCGGCAGGCTGGCGTTGCGCTTCTGGATTTCGCCGAACAGCGCCAGCCCGTCCATTTCGTCCATACGCAAATCGCTGATGACGAGATCGATCGGCTCTTTCTGCAGCAGGCGCAGCGCTTCCGGCCCGCTGGCGGCGGTGGTGACCTGGTAGCCCTCGCTGCTAAGGCGCATGCCCAGCAGCTTCAGCAGGCTGGGATCGTCATCTACCAGCAGCAGACGTGCGGATTGTCTGGCCATTAAGGCTCCTCATGTGACGACGTTTCCGGCGCATGGCCGCTCTCGGTGACATCTGGCGTCTTACGCGAAGAGAGCTGGCGCTCAATATCCGTCAGGCGCTCCAGCTTATGCTGCGTGTCGTTAAGGGTGTTGCGCATCTGGGTCTGCTGCTGACGCAGCGCGTCGAGCTGCGCATCGCTGCTCTGCTGCAAATGCGCGAAGCGCGAGCGCGTTTCGCTGAGTTCGAGCTGCGCGACCTGATTGCCGCGCCACAGCTGGATCAGCGGGCGCACCGCGCCGGGAAAGCGGCTGCTGTAGGCATCCAGCGCCTCAACGTAATCGCGGCGCTCCAGCGGCGTAACGTTGCCGTTAGCCATCAGAATGCCGTTTTTAAAGGCGCGCGCCCAGCCTTCCACCGGCCAGCGATGCGCTTCGGCGCGCGCCTCTGCGGGCGACAGGCGCTCGGCGCAGTCGATGGCGCGCAGCCAGTAGAGCGGATTGCCCGTCGCCGTGGTGCTTTCATTGCGCCAGACGCTGGCGCAGTCGGTCGCCAGATAATCGGGCAGCCTGACCTCCGGCTCGGCGATGACGGCGTCGTGATGCGCGGACGAAGCGGCCGGGGAGGCGCTGCAGCCGCTGAGCGACAGGCTCAGCAGCGCGGTTAAGAGTGAGGCGAAGAAGATGTTCATCTGTCAGAGAGTCCCGGCTGTGTGATTCAGTACAATACGAAAACAAACGTCGGCATCTTTGCTGTCGATCAGCTGCAGATCCCCCTGCATGCGGCGCAGACAGTCTTTGGCGATGCTCAGTCCCAGCCCGCTGCCTTTTATCGGCCCTTTGCGCTGCAGGCTCCCCTGGAAAAAGGGTTCGAATATCATTTCGCGCTCTTTCTCAGGAATCGGCGTGCCGCTGTTGGCGACCTCTATCCACACCTTGTCGCCGTGCAGCTGACTGCGCAGCCAGATGCTACCGGATTCGCCGCCATAGTTCACGGCGTTAGAGTATAAGTTATCGATGACGCGCATCAGCAGCTCAGGCTCCGCGAGGCAGCTTTTCACCTGCAGATCGCGCTGCACATGCATCAGCTTGGCGCGCGCCGGCAGCGCATGGGCGCTGACCACCATATCCACCAGCTCAACGATATCCACCGTCTCCAGCGTCGTCGGCTCCTCCACCAGCTTACGGTTGTAATCAAGCAGCTGTTCAATCAGGCGCTGCAGATGGCGGCTGCTGGTATCCAGAATCGCCACCACCTCTTTCTGATCGTCGTTCAGCGCACCGACCACTTCATCCGCCAGCAGCTCCGTGCCTTCGCGCAGGCTGGCGAGCGGCGTCTTCAGCTCGTGGGAGAGATGGCGCAGGAACGCGTGACGCTGCGTCTCCAGCCAGGCCAGCCGCTCGCTAAGCCAGACGATGCGCTGGCCCAGGGAGCGCAGCTCGCGCGGGCCGCGGAACGCCACGGTCGCGCCCAGTTCGCGCCCTTCGCCGAGCCGGTTGATCATGCGCTCGACGCTTTTGACCGGCCCGATAATCATGCGGGTAAAGAGCAGCACCAGCGCCAGGCTGACGATAAACAGGATAAGCGCCTGCCAGCCGAAAAACTGGCCGCGATCGGCAATTTCGCGCTGCAGCTGCAGCCCGCGAGCGAATACCACTTCACGCGTCTCCTGCACCAGCTGCGCATTAACGGCGGAAAAGCGATCCAGCGCCTGCGAGGCGGCCGCGACCGGGTTGCCGTTACTGCACTGGAGTTGAGTGAGCTGCGGCAGAATGGTACGCAGCGTCTGGAATGCGGTCAGCGCGGGCAGGCTGGAGGCGTGAGAATCAAGTATCTGGCTGTAACGTGCGCGCTGCGTCTGATAGAGGCGCGCCAGGGTGGCGTCGCCCAGCACGCAATACTGGCGGTAGCTGCGCTCCAGCTCCAGCGCGGTACGTGCCATCGCTTCGCTGCGGCGCACGTCGGTGAAGGTATTGCGGTTGGTATCGGCGGCCTGATCGCTTAACGCCGACAAACTTTCCCAGGCCTGCCAGGCGAGCACCAGCAGCGGCAGCAGCACCAGCAAAAACGCCATTAGCACCAGCTGGCGCAACGAACGGGGAAATAAACGCCATCTTCTCACGCGGTCGCTTCCTTTAATAAACGCTGTGTGAATGCTAGCGAAGTCCGCTAGTGGAAGATAGAGCGGAAATGAAAACGGCAGGCCTTTCGGCCTGCCGTGAGAGCGACGCCGCAGCATCGCCTGAAAATAAGGTGGAGCCTAACTCAACGTTGCGCCCGATATTTGAAAACGTTGCAGAGCAAACGATTATCAACAGGTGGACGGCAGGCTCCGTTTGGTGCGTCATTCAGTTTTTATGAGCTCTGCCGCAGTGCGGGGCAATCATAAACAGGAGAATGAGCCACGAGCTAATATTAGCAAACTTCGTGCCAAAAAAGAAATAACATTCTTTTTCAGAGAGTTGCCAGCACCCATTCCTCGCCGCACGCGCTCTTCTGTCGCTAAAACCCAACAGTTAAAGGCCAGGGAAATCATTCCCTGATTAATCAGGGAGATAAATGTCGCCTTTTAGAGACAGCGAAGAGCGCACCCTGTCGCTATTTCCCAACAGGAAAAAAAGGAGACATCGCTGTCTCCTTTTTATCTCGCTTAGCCCAGCTGTTTCCGCGCGTTACGGAAGATGCGCATCCACGGGCTATCTTCGCCCCACTCCGCCGGGTGCCAGGAGTTGCTTACCGTACGGAAGACGCGCTCCGGGTGCGGCATCATGATGGTGACGCGGCCGCTTTCGTTCGTCACCGCCGTAATGCCGTTAGGCGAGCCGTTCGGGTTAGCTGGATAGCTCTCAGTCACCTTGCCGTAGTTATCGATAAAGCGCAGCGCGACCAGCCCTTTGGACTCCAGCGCAGCCAGATGCGCGCCGTCGCGCACCTCGACAAAGCCTTCGCCGTGAGAGACCGCAATCGGCATATGCGAGCCGGCCATGCCGTCCAGCAGCAGCGACGGGCTGGCAGCCACTTCCACCAGGCTGAAGCGCGCTTCGAAACGCTCTGACTGGTTACGCACGAAGCGCGGCCAGAGTTCGCTGCCAGGGATCAGCTCGCGCAGGTTCGACATCATCTGACAGCCGTTACATACGCCCAGCGCCAGCGTCTGCGGACGATGGAAGAACTCCTCGAAGGTATCGCGCACGCGGTTGTTGAACAGAATCGATTTCGCCCAGCCTTCGCCAGCGCCCAGCACGTCGCCGTAGGAGAAGCCGCCGCACGCCACCAGCGCCTGGAACGCCTCCAGATCGCGACGTCCCGCCAGCAGATCGCTCATATGCACGTCGACCGCCGTAAAGCCAGCGCGATGGAACGCGGCCGCCATTTCGACATGGGAGTTAACGCCCTGCTCGCGCAGCACCGCGACGCGCGGACGTGCGCCGGTAGCAATCATCGGCGCGGCGACATCCTCTTCCGGGTTAAAGGTCAGAGAGACGTTCAGGCCAGGATCGTTGTCATCTTTGCGCGCCTCATGCTCCTGATCGGCACAGATCGGGTTGTCGCGCAG
This sequence comes from Pantoea agglomerans, assembly GCF_020149765.1. Lineage (NCBI taxonomy): Bacteria > Pseudomonadati > Pseudomonadota > Gammaproteobacteria > Enterobacterales > Erwiniaceae > Pantoea > Pantoea agglomerans. The sequence goes on along the minus strand of NZ_CP083809.1, from coordinate 993,006 downwards.
GCGCTGCATCTGCCAGCTGGTTTCGCCCCACCAGGTGCGCAGCGTCGTGCGGCTTTCGCTGTAGATCGCGCTGTCGCCAGAGCGAATCACAAAGCGATCGCCGCGCTGCGCGCTGCCGATTGCGTGGCTGCAGCCTGCGAGGCCGCAATCCGCCAGCACTTTCTCCACGGCCGCGCGGTCTTCCGCTTTAATCTGGATCACCGCGCCCAGCTCTTCGGTAAAGAGCGCAGCCAGCGCGTCGCTGCCCAGTGCGGCAATATCGACCTCAATGCCGCAGTGGCCGGTAAAGGCCATTTCCGCCAGCGTGACCAGCAGGCCGCCGTCTGAACGATCGTGGTAGGCCAGCAGCTTCTGCTGCGCCACCAGCGTCTGAATCGCCTTGAAGAAGCCAGCCAGCTGCTGCGCGTCGCGCACGTCGGCCGGCTTGTCGCCCAGCTGACGGTAGACCTGAGAAAGCGCGGTCGCGCCCAGGGTATTGGCGCCGTTGCCGAGATCGATCAGCAGCAGCAGGTTTTCGCCGTCCGCCTGCAGCTCAGGCGTCACGGTGCGGCGCACATCCTCTACGCGGGCGAAGGCGGTGATCACCAGCGACAGCGGCGAGGTCATTTCGCGCTGCTCAATGCCTTCCTGCCAGCGGGTTTTCATCGACATGGAGTCTTTGCCCACCGGAATCGTAATGCCGAGCGCAGGACAGAGCGCTTCGCCCACCGCTTTGACCGCTTCATACAGGCCGGCATCTTCGCCCGGGTGACCTGCCGCCGCCATCCAGTTAGCGGAGAGCTTCACGCGCTTGAGATCGCCAATCTGCGTCGCCGCCAGGTTGGTCAGCGCTTCGCCCACCGCCAGACGGCCAGAGGCGGCGAAGTCGAGCAGCGCAACCGGCGCGCGCTCGCCCAGCGCAAAGGCTTCACCGTGATAGCTGTCGAGGCTGGCGGTAGTGACCGCGCAGTTCGCCACCGGAATCTGCCACGGACCGACCATCTGATCGCGCGCCACCATGCCGGTTACGCTACGGTCGCCGATGGTGACGAGGAAGGTTTTCTCCGCCACGGTCGGCAGGTGCAGCACGCGGTTTACCGCGTCGCTCAGGGTGATACCGTCGCGCAGCAGCGGCTCGCCTTTCGCCTGTTGCGTCGCCACGTCGCGCGTCATCTTCGGCGTTTTGCCCAGCAGCACGTCCAGCGGCATATCGATAGGGGTATTGCCGAAGTGGCTGTCGCTCAGGCTCAGGTGCTGCTCTTCGGTCGCCTCGCCGATCACGGCGTAAGGCGCGCGCTCACGCTGACAGAGCGCATCGAACTGCGCCAGCTTCTCCGGCGCCACCGCCAGCACGTAACGCTCCTGCGACTCGTTGCACCACACTTCCAGCGGGCTCATGCCCGGCTCGTCGTTAAGGATGTCGCGCAGGTTGAAACGGCCGCCGCGGCCGCCGTCGCTCACCAGCTCCGGCATGGCGTTGGAGAGGCCACCCGCGCCGACGTCGTGGATAAACAGAATCGGGTTCTCTTCGCCCATCTGCCAGCAGCGGTCAATCACCTCCTGACAGCGGCGCTCCATTTCCGGGTTGTCGCGCTGTACGGAGGCGAAATCGAGATCGGCGTCCGACTGGCCTGATGCCATAGAAGAGGCCGCGCCGCCGCCCAGGCCGATATTCATCGCCGGGCCGCCCAGCACGATCAGCTTCGCGCCCAGGCTAATCTCGCCTTTCTGTACGTGGTCGGCGCGGATATTGCCGATGCCGCCCGCTAGCATAATCGGCTTGTGGTAGCCGCGCAGCTCGACGCCGTTGTGGCTGTTGACCCGCTCTTCATAGGTGCGGAAATAGCCGTTCAGTGCCGGACGGCCAAATTCATTATTGAACGCTGCGCCGCCCAGCGGGCCTTCGGTCATAATATCCAGCGCGCTGACGATGCGCTCCGGCTTGCCGAAATCCTCTTCCCAGGGCTGCTCAAAGCCAGGAATACGCAGGTTCGAGACCGAGAAGCCGACCAGGCCAGCTTTCGGCTTCGCGCCGCGCCCGGTTGCGCCTTCGTCGCGGATTTCGCCGCCGGAGCCGGTCGCCGCGCCGGGCCACGGCGAGATCGCCGTCGGATGGTTATGGGTTTCAACCTTCATCAGGATATGCGCCGCTTCCTGATGGTACTCATACTCGCCTTTTTGCGCGTCGGCGTAGAAGCGCCCTACTTCCGAGCCTTCCATTACCGCCGCGTTGTCTTTATAAGCTGACAACACGTGGTCCGGCGTGGTCTCGAAGGTGTTTTTAATCATCTTGAACAGCGACTTCGGCTGTTTTTCACCGTCGATAATCCAGTCGGCGTTAAAAATTTTATGGCGGCAGTGCTCGGAGTTAGCCTGGGCGAACATATAGAGTTCGATATCGTTCGGGTTGCGCCCGAGACGCTGGAACGCCGTCAGCAGGTAGTCGATTTCATCATCCGCCAGCGCCAGCCCCAGCGTGCGGTTAGCCTCTTCCAGCGCCTGACGGCCGCTATTGAGCACGTCGATGCTTTTCAGCGGCTGCGGCTCGTGGTGTGCGAACAGCGCCTCCGCCTGCGACAGATCGCTGAAGACCGTCTCCATCATACGGTCGTGCAGCAGCGCCTGAAGCGTCTGCCACTGGGCGTCGGTCAGCTGCGGCGCCTGCACGTAGAAAGCCAGGCCGCGCTCCAGACGGCGCACCTGCGGCAGATCGCAGTTGTGCGCGATGTCGGTGGCTTTGGATGACCAGGGCGAAATGGTGCCGGGACGCGGCGTCACCAGCAGCAGGCGGCCTTGCGGCGCATGTTCGGCGAGAGAAGGACCGTATTTCAGCAGGCGCTGCAGGCGCGCTTTTTCATCAGCGTTCAGCGGTGCGCTGACATCGGCAAAATGGACGTACTCGGCGTAAATGTCACTCACCGGCAGGTGAGCGTCCTGAAAGCGGGTCAGCAGTTTGTTTACACGAAATGCCGACAGGGCGGGCGAACCACGCAGAATTTCCATCATTTAATCTCTCGTCAGAGCGCCGTGCGACGCTTCAAGGGGCACAACAGCAGAAAACGGGCGGTATTATAGAGAAACACCCCGCCCGACGAAACCGTTTGCGCATAATTTCTCTCTCTGCGGAATAGCCTGAATTTTGCGCAAAACCTGCTTTATAAGTTGCTCTACGCTGCCGAGTTGCGCAAAATGCCCCTCGCTCTGGGAGTTCAAAAAAGATCAATACTGCCTTTAAAAGACAGAGGCCTTAGAGCCAGCGAGAGACAACTATTTGAAACGCCTAAAATTAAACTATCTGCTGATCGGTCTCGTCACCCTGCTGCTGGCGATGGCGTTATGGCCATCGATCCCGTGGTACGGCAACGGACAGGATGCGATTTCGCAGATAAAATCACGGGGAGTGCTGCGTATCAGTACCATCAATTCCCCGCTGACTTACTACACCATCAATAAAGCCCCTGCCGGTATGGATTACGAACTGGCGAAGCGCTTTGCAGACTATTTGGGCGTCAGGCTCAAGGTCACGGTGCGCCCGAACCTCAGCGATCTGTTTGACGATCTCGACGATGGCAAGGCGGACATGCTGGCGGCAGGGCTGATTTATAACGATGAACGGCTGACGCGCTATAAAACCGGGCCGAGCTACTACTCCGTGTCCCAGCAGCTGGTCTATCGCGTCGATAAGCCGCGCCCGAAAAACCTCGGCGACCTGAAAGGAGAGCTGCGGGTCGCATCCGGCTCCGCCTATCTGTCGTCGCTGAAAACGGCGCGCGATAAGCAATATCCCGATCTTAACTGGGTTATCTCCACCGACCAGGCGCCTAAAGCGCTGCTGGAAGCGGTGGCGGACGGCAAGCTCGACTACACCATCGGCGACTCCGTTACCATCGCCCTGCTGCAGCGCATCCATCCGCAGCTGGCGGTGGCGTTCGACGTCACGGATGAAGAGCCGGTTACCTGGTATGTGCCGCACAGCGACGACAGCAGCCTGAACGCCGCGATGCTCGACTTTTTTAACTCTATGGGCGAAGAAGGCGTTATGGCGCGCCTGGAGGAGAAGTACCTCGGTCACGTCGGCACCTTCGACTATGTAGATACCCGCACTTTCCTGCGCGCCATCGACGTCACGCTGCCGGAGATCAAACCGCTGTTTGAGAAGTATGCGGCCAGCATCGACTGGCGGCTGCTGGCGGCGATCTCCTATCAGGAGTCGCACTGGAATCCGCTGGCGACCTCCCCTACCGGCGTGCGCGGCATGATGATGCTGACGCGCAGCACCGCCGACAGCCTTAACGTCGAGGATCGCACCGATACCGAGCAGAGCATTCGCGGCGGCAGCCTCTATTTACAGCGCATGATGGACAAGGTGCCCGCCACCATTCCCGAAGAGGAGCGCATCTGGTTCGCGCTGGCGGCATATAACATGGGCTACGCCCATATGCTGGACGCGCGCAAACTCACGGTGAAACAGGGCGGCAACCCCGACAGCTGGGCCGACGTAAAGCTGCGGCTGCCGATGCTGAGCCAGAAACGCTATTACGCGCAGACCACCTACGGCTACGCGCGCGGCCACGAAGCCTATAACTACGTCGAGAACATCCGTAAGTATCAGCTGAGCCTGGTGGGGTATTTGCAGGAGCAGGAGAAACGGCTGGCCCAGCAGTCGGCGCGCGAGGCGGAGCTGGCCAGCGGCTATCCGGCGGTGGCGCCGGAAATCGCCATGAACTAGGCAGCGCGCAAAAAGCACTGCGCCGCGCCGCAGCGCTACTCCCTTCCGCGCTGCGCCTGACGCAGCGCTTTTTTCTGCTCGCGACGCATGCGGAAAAAGTCGCTCAGCATCGCCGCGCACTCTTCCGCCAGCACGCCGCTCTGCATTGCGACCTGATGATTCATACCGGGATGGCCGAGTACGTCAATCAGCGAGCCCGCCGCGCCGGTTTTCTCATCACCGGCGCCGTAGACCAGTCGCGCGATACGGCTGTGTACCATCGCGCCGGCGCACATCACGCAGGGCTCCAGCGTGACGTAGAGGGTGGTATCCAGCAGGCGGTAATTTTCCAGCACCTTGCCGCCCTGACGCAGCGCCATGATTTCGGCGTGAGCGGTCGGGTCGTGCTGGCCGATGGGCCGGTTCCACCCTTCGCCAATCACGCGATCGCCCTGCACCAGCACCGCACCGACCGGCACCTCGCCCTGTTCCCAGGCGATGCGCGCCAGCCGCAGCGCGTGGCGCATCCAGTATTCGTCTTGAGATTGATTCACGCAGGCTCACTCCCGGCAGCAGCAAAGCGGCGCATTATAGCGATCCCGCGCGCAGAATCGAAGATGCAACCCTACTCCAGCTGTTGAAGCTCGCCGCGCGGCGTTACGCGCCAGCGGTGCTGGCAGAAAAAGAGCAGCGGGTTATCCTGCTTACTGTCGCTGTAGCCGCTATAGAGCTGCAGCGGCGTGCCGATCTTCTCTTCGAGCTGGACCACTTTCTCATGGCCGAGGCAGCGCATCGCCAGCACGCGGCCGCCAAAGCCGCGCTGCATCTGGCTGGCGATCAGTTTGACGCGCGGCAGGAACGCCGAATCGTAGTAAACCTGTTCTACCAGCGACTGCGGCGAGCCGGTGATCAGCCAGACGTCGGCATCGTCGCTGCCGAGGTAGTCGGTAAGGCGCTGCTGCACCACCGGAAACGCCGTCACCCGCTGGCGAAACCACTGCGCAAAAGCGGCTTCGCGCTGCTGCAGTGTGCGCTCCGAACGGCCGAAGGTGATCGACCAGAGCAGCAGGCTCATTGGCCAGCGCGCCGCGCGCCCTTTGATCAGCAGCCCCAGCCCCACCACCGGCAGCAGCGGGACCACCAGCAGCAAATTGAGCGGCTGACGCCACAGCGTATAGCGCATAAAGGTGCCGAACATATCCTGCTGATGCAATGTGCCATCCAGATCGAAAAACACCACGCGACGTTGTGTACCTTTGGTCAAAAAACGCTCCTTTCTGTTTTATTCGCCCTATGGTTCCTTATTGTAGCCATCAACTGCCGCAGCGGCGACGACAGCTATTTTTAATTCCAGCGGCTACAATGCCAGATGAATAGTTTATTCTTCAGCAGGTACAGGTATCTTAGGGCAGGCTACTTAAACGAGGACCAGGCATGAGCTCATTGCTGCGCATTCGTCAGCTCTATCCGCGTCTGGCGCTAAACGAGCGCCGGCTGGCGGACTTTCTGTTATCACAGCCGGATCGGGCGCGCCATCTCAGCTCGCAGAAGCTGGCTGAAGAGTCGGGGGTGAGTCAGTCGAGCGTGGTGAAATTCGCGCAGAAGCTGGGCTATAAGGGCTTTCCGGCGCTTAAGCTGGCGCTGAGCGAGTCGCTGGCGGATCGCGACGCCATTACCGTGCATAACCACATTCTCAGCGACGACTCGCTGAAAACCGTGGGCGAGAAGCTGCTGACAGAGAAACTCTCTGCGATTCGCGCCACGCTTGATATCAACAGCGAAGAGAAGCTGCACGAGACGCTGCACCTGCTGAAAAACGCCCAGCGCATCGTGCTGGTGGGCATCGGCGCCTCGGGGCTGGTGGCGAAAGATTTTTCCTGGAAGCTGATGAAGATCGGCATCAATGCGGTAGCGGAGCAGGATATGCACGCCCTGCTGGCCAGCGTGCAGGCGATGCGTCCCGGCGACGTGCTGCTGGCGATCTCCTATACCGGCGAGCGTAAAGAGATCAACCTGGCAGCGCAGGAGGCCGCGCAGATTGGCGCCTACGTGCTGGCGTTTACCGGCTTTACCCCCAATAGCCTGCAGCAGACCGCCACCCACTGCCTCTACACCGTGGCGGAAGAACAGAGCACGCGCAGCGCCGCTATCTCGTCGACCACGGCGCAGCTGGCGCTGACCGACCTGCTGTTTATGGCGCTGGTGCAGAACGATCCAGAGCGCGCCGCCAGCCATATCCGTCACAGCGAAGCGCTGGTGAAAAAGCTGAACTGAGCGGCGAACGCGAGTATAATGGCGCCGTTTTTAGCTGATCAGGTGAAATCATGGCGCTGCTGATTACCGCCAAATGCATCAATTGCGATATGTGCGAACCCGAATGCCCTAACCAGGCGATCAGGCTCGGCGCGGAGATCTACGAGATTGACCCCGGCCGCTGCACCGAGTGCATCGGCCATTACGACGCCCCGACCTGCCAGAGCGTCTGCCCTATCGATAACACCATCATTATCGATCCACAGCACATCGAGTCGCGCGATGCGCTGTGGGAGAAGTTCGTGGTGCTGCACCACTAGTTTTCAATAATCACCGTTGCGCAGGCGTAGTGACGCTCATCCGCCAGCGTGACGTGAACCTGCCTGACGCCCAGCCTCTCCGCCACGTCGCTGGCGTGGTTGAAAAAGCGCAGCCCAGGTTTACCCAGCTCGTCGTTGTAAACTTCAAACTGATTAAACGCCAGCCCGCCGCGAATGCCGGTGCCGAAGGCTTTGGCCGCCGCTTCCTTGACGGCAAAACGTTTAGCCAGGAAGCGCACCGGCTGCTGGTGCTGCTGATATTGCTGCCACTCGGCTTCGCTCAGCACGCGCCGCGCCAGGCGGTCGCCGGAGCGCTCAATCACCCCGGCAATACGCTCGATTTCGACGATGTCGGTGCCCAGTCCGAGAATAGCCATCAGCGACGCGCTTCCCGCATCAGCAGCTTCATCTCTTTTACCGCGTCGGCCAGGCCGCTGAAGAGCGCGCGGCCGATAATGGCGTGGCCGATATTCAGCTCGTGCATCTCCGGCAGTGCGGCGATCGGCTGGACGTTGTGGTAGGTGAGGCCGTGGCCGGCGTTGACCTTGAGGCCCAGGCTGGCGGCAAAGGTGGCGGCGTGACGGATACGCGTCAGCTCCGCCTCACGCGGCAGCCCCTCCGCCGCCTCGGCATAGGCACCGGTATGAATTTCAATGTAGGGCGCGCCGCTGGCAACCGCCGCCTCAATCTGACGATGATCGGGGTCGATAAACAGCGAAACCTGAATGCCCGCGTCGCTCAGCTGCTTAACCGCCGCGTTGATTTTGTCCTGCTGGCCCGCCACGTCAAGGCCGCCCTCGGTGGTCACCTCTTCGCGCTTTTCCGGCACCAGACAGACAAAGTGCGGCTTGATCTCGCAGGCGATACCGACCATCTCGTCGGTGACCGCCATCTCCAGGTTCATACGCGTCTGGATGGTGTCGCGCAGAATGCGCACGTCGCGATCGGTGATATGGCGGCGATCTTCGCGCAGGTGGACGGTAATGCCTTCCGCGCCCGCCTGCTCGGCAACAAAAGCGGCCTGCACCGGATCGGGATAGTGGGTGCCGCGCGCGTTACGTACCGTGGCGATATGATCGATATTGACCCCTAACAGCAACTCAGCCATGACAATCCTCAGCTTAACTATGTCGAAAAATCAGAGTGTACCGCGGCGCGCGGCGCAGGCACAGCGCTACGGGCTGGTTGCGTCGGGCCGCTTTTTCGGCACGAACTGGCGAAACAGCTCGGTGCTCTTTAAGGGTTTGCCGCCCAGGTAGGGTTTCAGCGCGATGCGGGTAAAGCGCTTGGCGGCGCGCAGCGTGTCGGCATCGGGGAAATCGCGCTCCCACAGCGCGCGCAGCTGACGGCCGGTGAAGCTGCGCTGGCCAGTGACCAGGCTGGCGATAAAGCCTTTCTCTTCACGGTAGCTGTAGGTCATGGCGTCGGTAACCGGCTCGCCGCTGCCGGCGCAGTGCAGAAAGTCGACGCCGTAGCCGAGATGCCCGAGCAGCGCCAGCTCGAAGCGGCGCAGCGCCGGTTCTGGCGAGCTGTTGTCGGCCGCCAGCGTCTGCAGACAGTTCAGGTAGTCGAAGAAGAGTTCTGAGAAGGGAAATTCCTGCTCCAGCACGCGCGACACCAGTTCGTTCACGTAAAGGCCGCAGTAGAGCGTAATGCCGCTGAGCGGCAGCGCCAGCGAGACCGCTTCGGCTTTGGTCAGGGTTTTGACCTCGCCGCGCCCGGTCCAGCGCACCAGCAGCGGCGTAAAGGGCTGCAGCGTGCCTTTCAGCTGCGAGCGGCGCGCGCGCGCGCCTTTCGCCAGCACCCTGACCCGCCCATGGCTTTCGCTGAAGAGATCGAGCAGCAGGCTGGTTTCGCTGTAGGGGCGACTATGCAGCACAAAGGCGCGTTGCCAGCCTTCCATAGGATCAGAGGTCGTCTACGTAGCCCAGGCTGCGCAGCGCACGTTCGTCGTCGGCCCAGCCTGACTTCACTTTGACCCACAGTTCGAGATGCACTTTGGCTTCGAACATCTCTTCCATGTCTTTACGCGCTTCAATACCAATGGTTTTGATTTTGGCGCCTTTGTTGCCGATCACCATCTTCTTCTGCCCTTCGCGCTCGACGAGGATCAGGCCGTTGATATCGTAGCCGCCGCGATCGTTACTGACGAACTGCTCGATCTCGACCGTAACCGAGTACGGCAGTTCGGCACCGAGGAAGCGCATCAGCTTCTCGCGGATAATCTCCGACGCCATAAAGCGCTGCGAGCGGTCGGTGATGTAATCTTCCGGGAAGTGGTGATCCGCCTGCGGCAGACGCTTGCGCACAATCGCCGCGATGGTGTCGACGTTTTTTCCGCTTTCAGCGGAGATCGGCACGATGTCGAGAAAGTTCATCTGCTGGCTCAGGAACTGCAGATGGGGCAGCAGGATACTTTTATCCTGAATGTTGTCCACTTTGTTGATGGCCAGCACTACCGGCACTTTGTTGTCGCGCAGCTTGTTCAGCACCATCTCGTCGTCTGGCGTCCAGCGCGTGCCTTCGACCACGAAGATCACCAGCTCGACATCACCGATGGAGCTGCTGGCCGCGCGGTTCATCAGGCGGTTGATGGCGCGCTTCTCTTCCATGTGCAGCCCGGGCGTATCCACATAGATGGCCTGATATTCGCCTTCGGTGTGGATGCCCATAATGCGGTGACGCGTGGTTTGCGGCTTACGCGAGGTGATCGACACCTTCTGCCCCAGCAGCTGGTTCAGTAAGGTGGATTTGCCGACGTTGGGTCGGCCGACAATCGCGACAAAGCCGCAATAGGTATTCTGTTCGCTCATTCGAGTCCTGACTTTTTCAGCGCCTGTTCAGGCGCCGGGATATTGCTATTCGAGACCAAGCTTAATTAGCGCCTGTTCGGCAGCTGCCTGTTCTGCTTTACGGCGGCTGGAGCCTACGCCCACCACCGGTTCAGCCATGCCACTCACCTGACAGTGAATGGTGAATTCCTGATCGTGGGCTTCGCCACGCACCTGCACCACCAGATAGGACGGCAGCGGCAGGTGACGCCCCTGCAGATACTCCTGCAGGCGGGTTTTCGGATCTTTTTGTTTATCGCCCGGGCTAATCTGCTCGAGGCGCGTCTGATACCAGTCAAGGATCAGCTTTTCCACCGTCTGGATATTGCTGTCGAGGAAGATGCCGCCAATCAGCGCCTCCACCGTATCCGCCAGGATCGATTCGCGACGAAATCCGCCGCTTTTCAGTTCGCCCGGCCCCAGGCGCAAACATTCGCCAAGGTCAAACTCTCGCGCCATCTCCGCCAGCGTGTTGCCACGCACCAGCGTTGCGCGCATGCGGCTCATATCGCCCTCGTCAACGCGAGGAAAGCGATGATAAAGCGCATTGGCGATCACATAGCTGAGAATGGAATCGCCGAGAAATTCGAGACGCTCGTTGTGCTTACTGCTGGCGCTGCGGTGCGTTAGCGCCTGTTGCAAGAGTTCCGGATGAGTAAAAGTGTAGCCCAGTTTGCGCTGAAGCTTATTAATGAGGATGGGGTTCATGCGATTCCAGTTCTTTTGTGCGTCTGTGACTCTGCATACGAAACAGGGCTGGCTTTCCAACACATTCTGTTTAGTGTGCAGTGGCCCCCCGCAGGAGGCCAACCGTTTTGCCCGTTTATCCGGGCCAGATTACTCAGTGAATGCCGCCGATACGGCTCAGGCGTACGCCTGTCGGCCACTGACCTTCCTGCTTATCGAAGCTCATCCAGATGGCGACCGCCTTGCCGACCAGATTGCGTTCCGGGACAAAGCCCCAGTAGCGGCTGTCGGCGCTGTTGTCGCGGTTATCGCCCATCATAAAATATTGCCCCTGCGGCACGATCCAGGTCGCCTGCGGCTGGCCCGGCTGCTGATAATACATGCTCGCCTGGCTCTGCGCTTCGTTTACCAGCAAAATATCGTGCGTAACCTTGCCCAGCGTCTCTTTACGCGTGCCAAGACGCAGACCGCCGCGCATCGTTTCGCCCTGCGGCACCTGATAGAAGCCGTTGCCCGCTTCGTTGCCGTCAAAGCCGCTAAAGGTCTGGATAAAGTTGCTCGGCTCGATATTGGTGTAGGTAATCGGCAGCGCGCTGGCGCAGCGCTGGCCGGCGGCGCAGTTCGGGCTGACGGTCAGCGTTTTGCTGTAGGGATCGAACACAACTTTGTCGCCCGGCAGGCCGATGACGCGCTTAATGTAATCCAGGCTCGGATCTTTCGGGTATTTAAATACCGCGATATCGCCGCGCTGCGGATGGCCGGTCGGGATCAGCGTTGTCTGGGTGATGGGATCTTTAATGCCGTAGGCGAACTTCTCCACCAGAATAAAATCGCCGATCAGCAGCGTTGGCATCATAGAGCCAGACGGGATCTGGAAGGGCTCATAGATAAACGAGCGCACCACAAATACCACCAGCAGCACCGGGAAGACCGACGCAGCGGTCTCCACCCAGCCGGGCTGTCCGCCGACTTTCGCCAGCGTTTTGTCGTCGAGGGAGTGGCCAGCCGCAGCCTGCGCTTCCGCTCGTTTAGCCCGGCGCGCCGGCGCCCACTTCACGCGATCGATACACCAGATAATACCGGTGATCAGCGTCGCTAGCGCCAGAACCAGGGCGAACATATTAGCCATTAGGGATCCTTATTTGCTGTCCTTACCGACATGCAGAATGGCGAGGAAGGCTTCCTGCGGCAGCTCAACGTTACCCACCTGCTTCATGCGCTTTTTACCTTCTTTCTGCTTCTGCAACAGTTTCTTCTTACGGCTGACGTCGCCGCCGTAGCATTTAGCAAGTACGTTTTTACGCAGCTGCTTCACGGTTGAGCGAGCAATGATGTGGTTGCCGATCGCCGCCTGAATCGCAATGTCGAACTGCTGACGCGGGATCAGATCTTTCATCTTCTCAACCAGCTCGCGACCGCGATACTGCGAGTTATCACGGTGGGTGATCAGCGCCAGCGCATCGACGCGCTCCTGGTTAATCAGTACGTCTACGCGCACCATGTCAGACGCCTGGAAACGCTTGAAGTTGTAATCAAGCGACGCATAGCCGCGCGAGGTCGATTTCAGACGGTCAAAGAAGTCGAGAACCACTTCCGCCATCGGAATATCGTAGGTCAGCGCTACCTGGTTGCCGTGGTAGACCATATTGGTCTGCACGCCGCGCTTCTCAACGCAGAGCGTAATGACGTTGCCCAGGTACTCCTGCGGCAGCAGCATATGACACTCGGCGATCGGTTCGCGCAGCTCTTCGATGTTGTTCAGCGGCGGCAGCTTCGACGGGCTGTCGACGTAGACAATTTCGCCGCTGGTGGTTTCAACTTCGTACACTACGGTTGGCGCGGTGGTGATCAGATCGAGATCGTATTCGCGCTCCAGGCGCTCCTGAATGATCTCCATATGCAGCAGACCCAGGAAGCCGCAGCGGAAGCCGAAGCCGAGCGCGGTAGAGCTTTCCGGCTCATAGAACAGCGAGGCGTCGTTAAGGCTCAGCTTGCCGAGGGCGTCGCGGAAGGCTTCGTAGTCGTCGGAGCTGACCGGGAACAGACCGGCATAGACCTGCGGCTTCACTTTCTTAAAGCCAGGCAGCGCTTTCTCCGCCGGGTTGCGCGACAGCGTCAGGGTATCGCCCACCGGCGCGCCAAGGATATCTTTGATGGCGCAGACCAGCCAGCCCACTTCGCCGCAGTTAAGCTGCGTGCGGTCGACCTGCTTCGGCGTGAAGATGCCGAGGCGATCGGCGTTGTAGACCTGGCCGGTGCTCATCACTTTAACTTTGTCGCCTTTGCGCAGGGTGCCGTTTTTCACGCGGATCAGCGAGACGACGCCAAGGTAGTTATCGAACCAGGAGTCGATAATCAGCGCCTGCAGCGGACCTTCTGGATCCCCTTCTGGCGGCGGAATATCGCGCACCAGACGCTCCAGCACTTCCGGCACGCCGACGCCGGTTTTCGCCGAGCAGCGCACCGCATCGGTGGCGTCGATGCCGACGATATCTTCAATCTCCTGCGCCGCGCGTTCCGGATCGGCGGCGGGCAGGTCGATTTTATTCAGTACCGGCACAACTTCCAGATCCATCTCAATCGCGGTGTAGCAGTTCGCCAGGGTCTGCGCTTCTACGCCCTGTCCTGCATCCACCACCAGCAGCGCGCCTTCGCAGGCCGCCAGCGAGCGCGATACTTCATAGGAGAAGTCGACGTGCCCTGGGGTATCGATGAAATTGAGCTGGTAAGTTTCGCCGTTGAGCGCTTTGTAATCGAGCGTCACGCTCTGCGCTTTGATGGTAATGCCGCGCTCGCGCTCCAGGTCCATTGAGTCGAGAACCTGCGCCGCCATCTCGCGATCGGTCAGGCCACCACAGATTTGAATCAGGCGGTCAGAGAGCGTCGATTTACCGTGGTCAATGTGCGCGATGATGGAGAAGTTTCTTATGTGCTTCATTTATATGAATATCTTCACGTAGAAAAACAGTTGAGAACCTGAGCACAGACACATTCAGGAAGATCGCTCTTTACCTACAATCCTGTCAGCCTCATTAATGACGACGCATATTACACTGTTAAGGCCGCGCATAAAAGAATGGAACGTAGCGGAATCACAACACTTTTTGGCGAGAAACAGGCGCTAAAAGGCCGCGATATACGCGGCCTGCAGAGGATTACGCTTCGCTTTCCACGCGCAGGGCGTCAGGTGGAAGCGCAACGTTCAGAATGATGGGCTGAAAAGCAGCGCGATCGCCTACTTTCATCGACACGCCTTTGGCGACGATAAAGCCGCCGATGCCGCCGAGCAGCGCGCCGCAGGCCGCCGCCAGATCGCTGTGAAACAGCGCCTGGAACAGGCTAGCCAGCAGAAACAGCCCAAACAGCGGCGTCATATAGACCAGCAGCGCCGAACCGAGCAGGCTGCTCTCTTTGATGCCAAGCTCAACGCGCTGGCCAGGCTGCAGCGGCGTCGCGCTGACAATCTCCATTACGTGCGCATCTTTCGGCCCCAGTTTGTTAAGCATATGGCTGCCGCAGCCTTTACGCGCCGAGCAGCTGTTGCAGGAGGTTTTCGCCTCTGTATGCAGCGTGGCAATGCCGTCACGCCATGCCACCACCGTGGCCCACTCTCTCATCATCGTTGCGACCCCAAATCAATACTGTCCGCTATGCGTTTTGCCGTGGCGGGTGGTAGTTCGCCCACGACGGTGATTTCGCTATTATTGCGCACTTCGGTCTGTACCGTACGACGTCCTGTGCGCAACGTCTGCGTGACGCTGCTTTTATCGGCCGGAGTAATATTGATGGCGAAGCTGAACAGGCCGTCGCTGTAGAGGCGCGACTCAACGGTTTTATTCATTGCCGGAATGTCGCGTCGGCTTTGCGATACCAGCTTCATGCCCGCAGGCACCCAGCCTGGCTGCCAGCCCAGCGTCACCTTCTCGCCTTCCGGCACCGAAAGCGACGGCGGCAGATTAGCTTTTTGCAGTCCCTGCATAAGATTGCGCACGCCTTCGTCAACCGCGAAGCTAATGACGCGGAACTGCTCCAGCGTTTCACCGTCGCGATCCAGCAGATCGATGCGCAGCGGCAGTTTCGTGTCGACGTCGAGCCACACCACATAGCTATAGCGCGTACCGTCGCGCGAGACGATGCGGATCACCTCGCAGAGCTGATCGGCGATGCGCGAACGCCCCACCGGGATAAAATCCCAGGCGCTGGCGAGCTGAGAGAAGTCAGCAAAGATGGGCGACGGCAAGGCGTCAATGATGTTTTGACCGGGCAAAGAGAAAGGATCGAGCCCGGGTTCGAAATAGCTGATATCGCCGCCGCGCTGAATCACTTCACGACGCGGGCCGTCCATCTGCAGCAGCTGCGCATAGACGCGATTATCGATCACCGCGTGACGATAACGCAGCGACTCGATGCCGATGCGCGAGACGTTGATATAAGCGAATTCGTAGTTGAGGGTCTGGCTTGCCTGCTCCATCTGCTGTAACAACGCCCCGGACGCGGAGGTTTGCGCCGGGGCGGTAGATGACCAAAGCAGGCTGCCTGCCAGCAGGCTAACGGCGCACCAAAGCTGCTTCATTACTGCTGTTGCGTACCTAAGGTCTGATTACCGGGAACGTCCGCCTGCGCCTGCTGCGGGGCGTTGGTTTCAAACTGCAGGCGATCGGAGTGCAGACGGCGCTGCAGTTCATAATCCTGCAGCATCGCGTTAACGCGACGGCGCTGCTCCTGAACCTGCTGGTTAGCACCACTGGTGTCAAAGGCGTCAGACGGCACGCCCAGGCTGACCGGCGATGCCTTGCCCATCATCGGCAGCGTATTAAACACTGGCGAATCAGAAGGTTCGGCGGAGGTGCCGCTCGGCTGGTTGTAGTGCTGTACGCCGACGATTACCGCCAGCGATACGCACGCCGCCACGCCAACCTGCGTCAGCTGTGCCGCCCAGGGGCGCATTTTGCGCCAGAAAGGCATCTTAGCCACGCTGGCCGGTTCAGGCTGAGATTCAACAATCAGCGGCGTAACCTTACGGGCTGGCTCTTGTTCAAGGGCCGCCGCGACGCGCGCAGAGATATCGAAGTGCAGCACATCGCCTACATCCCCGCGCATGGTGTCGCGGATAAGATGATAGCTTTTCCAGCGCTGTTGCAGCTCTGCATCCTGAGATAGTGCTGACAGCAGCGCGTTATCGAGCGCCTCGCCATCCATCAAAGCGGAAAGTTGTTCTTTCTGCATGCCTAAGTACCCTTCCAGTAGCCGTTATCACTGACGTTGGATAAGCGGTTGAACTTTATTATCAATGGCCTCTCGCGCACGGAAGATACGTGAACGCACTGTACCGACCGGGCAATCCATAATGGCGGCGATCTCTTCGTAGCTCAGTCCGTCCAGTTCCCTGAGCGTAATCGCCATACGCAGATCTTCAGGGAGTGCCTCAATGGTACGAAAGACAATTTGTTTCAGTTCGTCTGACAACATTAAGTTCTCAGGGTTCGAAATTTCTTTTAACGCGCCAGCACTTTCGAAATTTTCTGCATCGATCGCATCCACATCGCTGGATGGCGGGCGACGCCCCTGAGCAACCAGATAATTTTTGGCGGTATTGACCGCGATACGATAAAGCCAGGTATAGAACGCGCTATCGCCGCGAAAGGATTCCAGCGCGCGATACGCTTTGATAAAGGACTCCTGCACGACATCAGGCACGTCTCCCGACGGGACGTAGCGGGAAACCAGGCTCGCCACTTTATGCTGGTAGCGAATAACCAGGAGGTTAAATGACTTCTGATCTCCCTTCTGCACCCGCTCTACGAGTACCTGATCCGTTAACTGCTCGCTCATCCGAGGTAATGTCTCCCCAAATTCTTTTAAATGCGTAAAGGAACTGCCAGCACATCTTCATGGTTCTGAGCAAGCATCCGCTTAGAGTCGTGGTGCGGCAAAAAGTTCACTTAACGCGCTGATGATGACTCTTCCAGACGCGCTGTCATTTGTTTTTCATTCTCAAGACAGTGTAATCCAGACTGCGGCTATCAACGCAGAATCGCAGGCAGAGTACCCTATGACAGAGGCTTTTTCATCTTTAAATCCTGTCCGGGCGCCGCGTTTTATATAAAAAACACATCTTATTTGGCTTTTTCTTTAACTGTTTGTTTTTACGTATATCCGCCGGTTAATTGATCTAAGGCAAGCGCCTGCGCGTTTAAAATACTTCACAACAGAACGGGAAACGCCTATTCTCAAGCCACCCTTGTTTAGTAAATTAAACACCATGGCACATTCACTCTCCCCCGATTATCAGTGCGATATTTTAATCATCGGCAGCGGCGCGGCGGGTTTGTCGCTGGCACTGCGGCTGGCGGCACATTATGACGTGCTGGTACTGAGCAAAGCGCAGGTCAGCGAAGGCTCAACGCTTTACGCGCAGGGCGGCATCGCCGCAGTCTTTGATGAGACCGACAGTATCGAATCTCATGTGGAGGATACGCTGATTGCCGGCGCCGGTCTGTGCGAGAGCGAGGCGGTTTCGTTCGTCGCCAGCAACGCGCGCCACTGCGTGCAGTGGCTGATTGATAACGGCGTCGCCTTCGATCGCGATCCGCAGGCGGCAGGCGATATGCCCTATCATCTGACGCGCGAGGGGGGCCACAGCCACCGACGCATTCTTCACAGCGCCGACGCCACGGGGCGCGCGGTTGAAACCACGCTGGTGAGCCAGGCCCTGAGCCATCCCCGCATTCATATTCTGGAGCGCAGCAACGCGGTCGATCTGATCCTGTCGGACAAGCTGGGCCTGCCAGGCCCGCGCCGCGCCGTCGGTGCCTGGATATGGAACCGCAACCGCGAGCAGGTGGAAACCTGCAGCGCCCGCGCGGTGGTGCTGGCAACCGGCGGCGCGGCAAAGGTCTATCAATACACCACCAATCCCGACGTCGCCTCCGGCGACGGTATCGCGATGGCGTGGCGCGCCGGCTGCCGCGTCGCCAATCTGGAATTCAACCAGTTCCATCCAACGTCGCTGTTTCATCCCGAGGCGCGCAGCTTTCTGCTCACCGAAGCGCTGCGCGGCGAAGGTGCCTGGCTGCTGCGGCCCGACGGCAGCCGCTTTATGCCCGACTTTGACGCGCGCGCCGAACTGGCGCCGCGCGATATCGTGGCGCGCGCCATCGACCATGAGATGAAACGGCTCGGCGTCGACTGCGTCTACCTGGATATCAGCCACCAGCCGGCAGCGTTTATCCGCGAACACTTCCCGACGATTTATGAAAAGCTGCTGACGTTCGGCCTCGACCTGACGCGGGATCGCATTCCCATCGTGCCCGCCGCGCACTATACCTGCGGTGGCGTTATGGTGGATGCGCGCGGGCGCACGGACATCGACGGGCTCTACGCTATCGGCGAAGTGAGCTATACCGGCCTGCACGGCGCCAACCGCATGGCCTCTAACTCGCTGCTGGAGTGCCTGGTTTACGGCTGGTCGGCTGCGGAAGATCTGATTCAGGGGCTGCCGCAAAGAGCCGCGCCTGACCAGCTGCCCCCCTGGGATGAGAGCCGCGTTGACGATGCGGACGAGCGCGTAGTGATCCAGCATAACTGGCACGAGCTGCGGCTGTTTATGTGGGATTACATGGGGATTGTGCGCACCACGCGCAGGCTGGAGCGCGCGCTGCGCCGCATCAGTCTGCTGCAGCAGGAGATCGACGAATACTACGCCCATTTTCGTCTCTCCAGCGACCTGCTGGAGCTGCGCAACCTGACGCAGGTCGCCGAACTGATGGTGCGCTGCGCGCTGGAGCGCAAAGAGAGCCGCGGGCTCCATTTTACCCGCGACTATCCCGATATGCTGCCCGACGCTAAGCCAACGATCTTAACGCCTTCCTACATAAAAAGATAAAAGTCGCGGGTCAGGCTGCACCAGGCTTCCGAGTAGCGCGTATCCTGATTGCGGATTGCCATGCGCTCCAGCAGCGTTTCCCCCGCGCTGGGGGAGAAGCCGAGCAGCACGCGATGCGGCGGCCGGTGCGCATATTCCGCCACGTCGATGCGAAAACGCAGATGCCAGCCTGACGCCTGCGCAAGCGCGATCGTTGATTGCCCTATCGCTTCCGGCAGCACGACGCAGAAGAAACCCTCTTCGTCGATTAAACGCGCGGCGTAGCGCAGCAGGCTGGCATGATCCAGCGTCGCCGTCGAGCGGGCCGCGTCGCGCGCTGGCGTGGCGCAGGCGACGTCGGGTGGATAATAGGGGGGATTGCTGACGATCAGCGAATAGCGCTGCTGGCAGCTGTCGGCGAAAGCGGCAATATCCTGCTGATGGACGCGAATGCGCGCCGCCCACGGCGACTGCGCCACATTCTCCTGCGCCTGCTGCGCGGCGGCAACATCCAGCTCGACCGCGTCGACAGGCACCGTATCAGCCGTGCGCTGCGCCAGCATCAGGGCGATAAGCCCGCTGCCGCTGCCGATATCGAGCACCCGGCGCGCATTGGCTACCGGCGCCCAGGCGCCCAGCAAAATGGCATCGGTGCCGACTTTCATGGCGCAGCGGTCGTGCGCCACAAAGAATTGTTTGAAGGTGAAACCGTTTCTTTTTAATACCGGCCGCACATGCGGCTTTTCCTGCGTCATACTCTGCAACCATTACCTTTTTTCCTGCCGTGCGGCAGCGCTTCAGTGTAACGTGACGGCGTGAGGAATACACGTAATGGGCTGGCCGGCGCGGATTAACAGATGAAGATTGCGTGCGATCTGTCTATAATCAGCGCCCCAAACTGAGGTAGACCATGACAGTAACCACATTCTCCGAACTCGAACTCGACGAAAGCCTGCTGAAAGCCCTGCAGGATAAAGGCTTTACTCGCCCTACCGCCATTCAGGCCGAGGCGATCCCGCCCGCGCTGGAGGGCCGCGACGTTCTGGGTTCGGCGCCTACCGGCACCGGGAAAACCGCCGCGTACCTGTTGCCGGTACTGCAGCACCTGATCGATTTTCCGCGCAAGAAATCGGGGCCGCCGCGCATCCTGATCCTGACCCCTACCCGCGAACTGGCGATGCAGGTCGCCGATCACGCGCGCGAGCTGGCGAAACATACCCATCTCGATATCGCCACCATTACCGGCGGCGTGGCGTATATGAACCACGCGGAAGTGTTCAGCGAAAACCAGGATGTGGTGGTGGCGACCACCGGTCGTCTGCTTCAGTACATTAAAGAAGAAAACTTCGACTGCCGCGCCGTTGAAACCCTGATCCTCGACGAAGCGGACCGCATGCTGGATCTGGGCTTCGCGCAGGATATCGAAACCATTGCGGGCGAAACCCGCTGGCGCAAGCAAACCATGCTCTTCTCTGCCACGCTGGAAGGCAACGCGATTAAAGATTTTGCCGAGCGTCTGCTTAACGATCCGGTTGAAGTGGAAGCCGATCCCAGCCGTCGCGAGCGTAAAAAGATCCAGCAGTGGTACTACCGCGCCGACGATCTGGAGCATAAAACCAAACTGCTGGTTCATCTGCTGAAGCAGCCGGACGTGACGCGCTCCATCGTCTTCGTGCGCAAGCGCGAGCGTCTGCACGAGCTGGTGCAGTGGCTGCACGATGCGGGAATCCGCTGCTGCTATCTGGAAGGCGAAATGGTGCAGGCTAAACGCACCGAGGCGATCAAACGCATCACCGACGGCCGCGTCAACGTGCTGGTGGCGACCGACGTTGCCGCGCGCGGTATCGATATCGAGGATGTGAGCCACGTCTTTAACTACGATATGCCGCGCACCGCCGATACCTATCTGCACCGCATCGGCCGTACCGCACGCGCCGGACGTAAAGGCACCGCGCTGTCGCTGGTAGAGGCGCACGACCATCTGCTGCTCGGCAAAATCAGCCGCTATCTGAACGAGCCGCTGAAACCGCGCGTGGTCGACGAACTGCGTCCGGTGACGCGCGCGCCAAGTGCTAAAACCACTGGAAAACCGTCGAAAAAGGCGCTGGCGAAACGCAAAGAGAAAAAAGAGAGCGAAGCGGAAAAGCCGCGCGTGAAGAAACGTCATCGCGACACTAAAAACGTGGGCAAACGCCGCAAGCCAAGCGCTGCCGCGCCAGCCAGCGGCGATGCGGAATAAATCAGCACCACAATAAAAAAATCGCCTCAATCGAGGCGATTTTTTTTAGTTAAGCGGGCAAAACGGCGATTATTGTCAGTGGTATAAGGCTAACGCCTTAAGTCTCAGGTTCTCCTCACGCCGCCTGTGCTGAAAAATAAAAATCTTACGCGTTATTAATAACCTGCCTTTGACAGCGACGTGGGTGATTTTTCTGCACGCGCTCAACGTTGCCCTGTTACAGGCTTTCAGTGAAGGTACGAGTTATCACGTCGCGCTGCTGTTCCGGCGTCAGCGCGTTAAAGCGCACCGCATAACCTGAAACGCGAATCGTCAGCTGCGGATATTTCTCAGGATGCTTAACCGCATCTTCCAGCGTTTCACGGCGCAGCACGTTAACGTTCAGGTGCTGACCCCCTTCGATACGCACCTGCGGCTTCATCTCCACCGGCACTTCGCGCCAGGCGAATTCGCCCAGCTCGCTAACGGCTACAACCTGATCTTCTTCATAACCCGCTTTTGCGCACAGGCAGCGCGCTTCCGCTTTTTCGTCGTCGATCAGCCAGAAAGAGTTCATCAAATCGGGGTTATTGGTTTGAGTAATTTGAATGCCAGTGATCATAATCAGTTCTCCAGAACATGGCGCCATCCTGCCTGGCGCGGTAGGTAAATCAATATCGCCCTGATATAACACTCGCTTCTCGCGGAAGTTTTGACCTTAGTCAATTTTCACAACCGCACTTTTCACTGCTAATTTCAATTAATTGATTCAGATAAATTTTTAACTAAAAAATATTTTGTAAATTTCAAATATTTTTTACCTTCAACCTGGTGCGGTGAACCGTTAAGCTAACGGCATCGATCTATAAGGGAGCAGACCATGACGGATAAACTGACCTGGCACGACGAGCTGGCCGAAGAGAAAGAGAAGCCCTACTTTACCGAAACCCTGAAACTGGTAGCCAACGAGCGGGCGGCTGGCGTGACGGTTTATCCGCCGCAAAAAGATGTCTTTAATGCGTTTCGCCTGACAGAGCTGGGTGACGTCAAGGTGGTGATCCTCGGCCAGGATCCCTATCACGGCCCGAATCAGGCGCACGGTCTGGCCTTTTCGGTACTGCCCGGCGTGCCGGTGCCGCCCTCTTTGCAGAATATGTATAAGGAGCTGGAGCAGGAGTTTCCCGACTTTAAGCGTCCACAACACGGCTTTCTCGAAAGCTGGGCGAAACAGGGCGTAATGCTGCTGAATACGGTGCTGACCGTGGAAGCGGGCAAGGCGCATTCCCATGCGCGCTTCGGCTGGGAAACCTTTACCGATAACGTTATCGCCGCAATTAATGCGCATCGCGAAGGGGTGGTGTTTTTGCTCTGGGGCTCGCACGCGCAGAAGAAAGGCAGCATTATTGACCGACAGCGCCATCACGTTTTGCAGGCGCCGCATCCGTCACCGCTTTCTGCCCATCGCGGCTTCTTTGGCTGCGGCCACTTCGCACAGGCCAACGACCTGCTGACGCAGGCAGGCGAGAAACCGATCGACTGGATGCCGCAGCTGCCTGCCAGCTGAGCCACCAATAAAAACGGCCGCATCACCGTGCGGCCGTCTGACTTCTTTTGTAATGCTTAGCTTTTCGCTTTGGCGACCGCAACCATCGCCGGGCGCAGCAGGCGACCGTTCAGCGTATAGCCGCGCTGCATCACCATCATCACATGGTTAGGGGCCACGTCGTCCGACTCCATCATCGACATCGCCTGATGAATTTCCGGGTTAAACGGCACGTTGGTATCGCCCACGACTTCAACGCCGAACTTGCGTACCGCGCCCAGCAGCGATTTCAGGGTCAGCTCGATCCCTTCAATCATTGATGCCAGCTCCGGGTTCTCTTTGTCCGCAACTTCCAGCGCGCGCTCAAGGCTGTCGATAACCGGCAGCAGCTCATTGGCGAATTTTTCCAGCGCGAACTTATGCGCTTTTTCTACGTCAATTTCGGTGCGACGGCGGATATTTTCCACTTCCGCCTGCGCGCGCAGCTGAGCGTCGCGAACGCCGGTCTGCAGCTGCGCCAGTTCAGCTTCCAGCTGCGCAATACGCTCATCACGCGGATCCACCTCTACTGCCGTCTCCGCTTCCTGAGGTTGCTGCTGATCCTGTTGAATTTCGTCTGAGACTTGCTCGTTTGGGGTGTTCTGTTCTTTACTACTCATGAATTTCTCCGCGTTTTGCACATTCATCTCGCCAGTCCGCTTATTATGGGGATCGGTTTGACGGTTTCAAGGGAACCCATCACATTGCCTTGCCGTTTTGGCTTATGAGGAAAGACCCACCAAATGAACAAACACTTTAACTGCATTGGTATTGTAGGCCATCCGCGTCACCCTACCGCTCTCACCACGCATGAGATGCTGTGGCGCTGGCTGACGTCCAAAGGTTATCAAGTGATTATTGAGAAGCAGATCGCGCAGGAGCTCAACCTACAGGATGCCCAGACCGGCACGCTGGCGGAGATTGGACAGCAGGCGGACCTGGCCGTTGTGGTCGGCGGCGACGGCAATATGCTCGGCGCGGCGCGCGTGCTGGCACGCTACGACATCAAGGTGATCGGCATTAACCGCGGCAACCTCGGCTTTCTCACCGACCTCGATCCTGATAACGCGCAGCAGCAGCTGGATGAGGTGCTGCAGGGAAACTATTTTGTCGAAAGCCGCTTTCTGCTGGAGGCGCGCGTCTGTAAAGAGGCGTGCTCGCCGCGTCTCGGCCTGGCCATTAATGAGGTGGTGCTCCATCCCGGCAAAGTGGCGCATATGATCGAGTTCGAGGTCTATATCGACGAGGTGTTCGCCTTCTCGCAGCGTTCCGACGGCCTGATTATCTCGACGCCGACCGGCTCGACCGCCTACTCGCTGTCGGCGGGCGGCCCGATTTTAACCCCTTCGCTCGACGCCATCGCGCTGGTGCCGATGTTCCCGCACACCCTGTCGGCGCGCCCGCTGGTGATCAACAGCAGCAGCACCATCCGACTGCGCTTTTCTTCGCGCCGCAGCGATCTTGAGATCAGCTGCGACAGCCAGATCGCCCTGCCGATTCAGGAAGGAGAAGATGTCTTAATTCGCCGCAGCGAGAACCACCTCAACCTGATTCATCCTAAAAACTACAGCTATTTCAATACGCTGAGTTCCAAGCTGGGCTGGTCGAAAAAATTGTTTTAATTTCAGCGCGCCCTCTTTACTGGATAAAAAACCAGTTTATACTGTATGAAAAACCATATCTGTTTTTCCATACAGGTGATTCTATGCTGGCACAGCTGACCATCAGTAATTTCGCTATCGTTCGTGAGCTCGACATTGATTTCCAACGCGGTATGACGGCGATTACCGGTGAAACCGGCGCGGGTAAGTCTATTGCTATTGACGCGCTCGGTCTGTGCCTCGGCGGCCGCGCTGAAGCGGATATGGTGCGTCAGGGCGCCGCCCGCGCCGACCTCTGCGCCCGCTTTAACCTTAAGTCCTCCCCCTCTGCGCAGCGCTGGCTGGAAGAGAATCAGCTGGATGACGGCAACGAGTGTCTGCTGCGTCGCGTTATCAGCGCCGATGGCCGCTCGCGCGGCTTTATCAACGGCACGGCGGTGCCGCTGTCGCAGCTGCGCGATCTGGGTCAGCTGCTGATTCAGATCCACGGCCAGCACGCGCACCAGCTGCTGCTCAAGCCTGACCACCAGAAACACTTGCTTGACGCCTACGCCGGCCATGACGAGCTGCTGCGACAGATGCGCAGCGACTATCAGGCATGGCATCAGAGCTGCCGCAATCTGGCGCAGCATCAGCAGCTGTCGCAGGAGCGCGAGGCGCGCCGCGAGCTGCTGCAGTATCAGCTGAAAGAACTCAACGATTTCGCGCCGCAGGCGAACGAGTACGAGCAGATTGACGAGGAGTACAAGCGCCTCGCCAACAGCGGACAGCTTCTCTCTACCAGCCAGCAGGCGCTGCAGCTGCTCGCCGACGGTGACGACAGCAACCTCAACAGCCTGCTCTACACCGCTCGTCAGATGGTGACCGAGGTTGTCACCCTGGATGACAAGCTGAGCGGCGTGCTCAATATGCTGGAAGAAGCGGCGATTCAGCTCAGCGAGGCGAGCGACGAGCTGCGTCACTACGTTGACCGGCTCGATCTCGATCCCAACCGTCTCTATGAGCTGGAGCAGCGTATCTCCCGCTATATTGCGCTGGCGCGCAAGCATCACGTCGCACCGGAAGGGCTGGCGGAGCTGCATCAGCAGCTGCTGACGGAGGCGGAGCTGCTTTCGCAGCAGGAGAGCGATCAGGAGAGCTTGCAGGCGTTAGTGAGTGAACACTATCAAGCCGCGCTGCGCAGCGCGGAGCGTCTGCATCAGCAGCGCCAGCAATATGGTGCTGAACTGGAACAGCTGATCACCCAGAGCATGCATCAGCTATCCATGCCGCACGGTCGTTTCACTATCGCGCTGGCCTTCAACCCCGATCACCTCACGGCGGATGGCGCGACGCGTATCGACTTCCAGGTAACCACCAACCCAGGCCAGCCTCTGCAGCCGCTGGGTAAAGTCGCGTCCGGCGGTGAGCTGTCGCGTATTGCGCTGGCGATTCAGGTGATTACCGCGAAGAAGATGGAAACCCCGGCGATGATCTTCGACGAAGTGGACGTCGGCATCAGCGGCCCGACCGCCGCCGTAGTGGGACGCTTGCTGCGCCAGCTGGGCGAATCGACCCAGGTAATGTGCGTTACCCACCTGCCGCAGGTGGCGGGCTGTGGCCATCAGCACTTCTTTGTCAGCAAAGAGACCGATGGTGCCATGACCGAAACCCATATGCAGGCGCTGGACAAGCGCGCGCGCCTGCAGGAGCTGGCGCGTCTGCTGGGCGGCAGCGAGGTCACGCGTAATACCCTCGCTAACGCAAAAGAACTTTTAGCGGCGTAACAGCCGCACTTTCTTCCCGCTGCGTGGTCATATGCTTGCTCTGTCGATGTAGAGGTTTCCAATAGCGAAAAGGTTTATTATCATCGGCTACTTATGTCGCCTGAATAATAAAGCCTGCCGCAGGCAGAGTTCAGAATTTGATGGCAAAAAAACAGCCTGAGAAAAAGGCGTTTGGCCCCAGAAAAGGAATGTAGAGATGCGCTGTAAAACGCTGACTGCCGCGGCAGTGGTAATGTTGATGATGACCGCCGGATGCTCCACCCTTGAGCGCGTGGTTTACCGCCCAGATATCAACCAGGGCAACTACCTGGTCGCCAACGATGTGGCGAAAATCCACAACGGCATGACCCAGCAGCAGGTCGCCTATACGCTTGGAACGCCGATGATGCGCGATCCCTTTGGCAGCAACGTCTGGTATTACGTGTTCCGTCAGGAGCCAGGTCATGAAAAGGTGAAGCAGCAGACGCTGACCCTTACCTTCGACAGCAACGGCATCTTGACCAATATCGACAACAAGCCGAACCTGACCGCATCGCAGGACTGATTGAATACGCAACAAAAAAGGCGCCGCTGGCGCCTTTTGCTTTTCTGGCAGGCCGGTACTGACCGGCGTTACTTTTTCCCGCCGGCTGAACGTTCAGCGCGCTGCCGCCGCAGCTCTTTGGGATCGGCGATCAGCGGACGGTAGATCTCCACCCTGTCGCCTTCCTGCAGCGTATCGCTCAGCTTTACCGTACGGCTAAAAACGCCCACCTTGTTTTGGCTGAGGTCGATATCGCGGCGCAGCTCAAGCAGGCCGGATGCGACGATCGCCTGCTCGACAGTGCTTCCCTCTTCCAGCGTGACGACGCGCTGATACTGTTTCTCCGGCAGCGCGTAAACCACCTCAACGGAGATCTCAGGCACTGTAGACCTCTTTGGCGCGCTGAGTGAAGGCCTGCACCATGCTGTTGGCCAGCTCTTTAAAGATGCGGCCGAACGCCATTTCCACCAGCATATTGGTGAACTCAAAGTCGAGGCTAAGCTCAACCTTGCAGGCATCGTCGCCCAGCGAGATAAACTGCCATCCGCCGGTAAGCTTGCGGAACGGCCCGTCAACCAGCTGCATATGGATGCGCTGATTGTCGGTAAGCGTGTTGCGCGTGGTGAATGTCTTACTGATGCCCGCTTTTGAGACGTCTACCGAGGCCGTCATCTGATTTTCAGAGGATTCCAGCACGCGACTGCCGGTACAGCCCGGCAAAAACTGTGGATAGGCATCCACGTCGTTGACCAGTTGGTACATTTGCTCAGCGCTGAAGGGCACCAGCGCTGAACGACTAATCTGAGCCATAATGGTTCCTGTTCATCACAAAACCGCTGAATTGTAGCATTTCCAGCGATCAAACAAAAATTCCCCGCATTGAGAGGTGTGCTAGAATATCCCGTTTCCCGGTGCCCCGCTGGACAAGGGGTGCGATGGCCGCCTAAGTGATGTAAAATACGCCGCACTATGACAAAGAAAAAAGTACATAAACCCGGTTCTGCCACTATTGCCCTTAACAAACGCGCCCGTCATGAATACTTCATTGAAGAGGAGTTCGAAGCGGGATTGTCGCTACAAGGATGGGAAGTCAAATCGCTCCGTGCGGGTAAAGCCAACATTAGCGACAGCTATATTCTGCTGCGCGATGGCGAAGCTTATCTGTTCGGCTCAACCTTCCAGCCGCTAGCCGTGGCCTCTACGCACGTTGTCTGCGATCCGACGCGCAACCGTAAGCTGCTGCTTAACCAGCGTGAACTTGACTCGCTCTATGGCCGCGTAAATCGCGAAGGCTATACCGTTGTTGCGCTGTCGCTTTACTGGAAGAACGCCTGGTGCAAGCTGAAGATTGGCGTTGCGCGCGGTAAGAAAGAGCATGACAAGCGCGACGATATTAAAGAGCGCGAGTGGAAGCTCGATAAAGCGCGCATCATGAAAAATCGCAACCGCTAATCACTGGATAGTTTTAAAGATTTTTGCTAGAGTAGTTGGTTCCTGGGGCTGATTCTGGATTCGACGGGATTTGCGAAACCCAAGGTGCATGCCGAGGTGCGGTAGGCCTCGCTAAAAAACCGCAAAAAAATAGTCGCAAACGACGAAAACTACGCACTAGCAGCTTAATAACCTGCTTAGAGCCCTCTCTCCCTAGCCTCCGCTCTTAGGACGGGGATCAAGAGAGGTCAAACCCAAAAGAGATCGCGTGGATGCCTTGCCTGGGGTTGAAGCGTTAAATCTAATCAGGATAGTCTGTCAGTGGCGTGTCTGTCCGCAGCTGCCAGGCGAATGTAAAGACTGACTAAGCATGTAGTACTGAGGATGTAGGAATTTCGGACGCGGGTTCAACTCCCGCCAGCTCCACCACTTTTGATAGGACCACGACCGGATAATAGCAGTGAAAACAGCTATTTAAGGACACTGACCAGACAGTATGTGGACCAGATATAGAAAAAAGAATGCACGTGAAATACACGCGCATTTGGATCCAAACAGAAAAGCCTCAGATCTCGGTCTGGGGCTTTTCTGTTTGTGTCCAATTGAAACTATATATTACAGGTCATTTTCAAATCTTCGGCCGCCAGTTTTCATCAAGCGTCAACACTTCCACCGTCACCGCGCCAAGAACAATTACATCCTCCAGTTGCTCCCCCTCTATCAAACCGTCTTCCGTCATCAGGTGCTTCGGGTACCACTTTCCAAACATGGGGTTCCCCTCCCACTGGAACGCGACAAATCGCCAGGCGAAACCTTAGCAACCCTGTCAACCTGCATGCAGCCAGTAGCGGGCTTTTTACCTGTCATTTTAAAGCTTTTATATTTTATCCATTGACAAATTCCGGACAAATCTTAGGATCATCAGTTAGCTTTACTTACGGAATCTAAGCAAATGAGCACTCAGAATTTTTACCGCATACTTACCCGTGTAAGCGGTATAATTTGCGCGCTAACTATTTTTACTGAAAAAAACGTTTGGTATTTCAACGGTCTTTTTTTATTAGTTTGCGCGGTTTGGGTTTGGGGGGAGTATGACTGGTACAGGGAAAGAAAGAATAAGGGTACTTGATGAGATTTAAACTTTTTTTACGATATGCAGCTGTAGGTGTGTTCAATACGCTAATTCATTGGATTACATTTGCGATTTGTCTTGAGCGAGGCCTGCCACAATCGCTGTCTAACTTCGTCGCATTTTGCGTAGCCGTCACCTTCTCCTTTTTCGCAAACGCTAAATGGACTTTTAATGCAGAAGCAACAACTATCCGTTACATGATGTACGTCTTCTTTATGGGCTTAATTGCCGTAATGATTGGCTCGTATGCCGACCGGATGCATACACCACCCGTCGCAACGCTTGTTGTGTTTTCTGCTGTAAGTCTGGCGTGCGGTTTCCTTTACTCAAAATTCATCGTCTTCAGGGAAAGAAAATGAAGATATCACTAGTCGTGCCTGTATTTAATGAAGATGCAGCCATCCCTATTTTCTACCAGGCAGTGCGCAGTGAACTAACTGATTACAAAGTCGAGTTAGTTTTCGTTAACGATGGTAGCAAGGATGGCACGGAAGGAATAATCAACGCCCTTACAGTTTCTGATGATAATGTAAAAGCGATAAGTTTCACTCGCAACTTTGGCAAAGAACCAGCCCTATTTGCGGGTCTTGAGCATGCTACGGGCGATGTAGTTATTCCAATTGACGTTGACCTGCAGGATCCAATTCAAGTAATCCCTCTGCTTATAGCACGATGGGAGGCTGGTGCTGACGTTGTTTTAGCTAAGCGAACAGACAGAAGCTCTGATGGGCACCTCAAGCGAAAAACTGCTGAATGGTTCTACCGGCTGCATAACAAGATAAGCTCGCCCTCCATAGAGGAAAATGTGGGTGATTTTCGCCTGTTGTCTCGCGAGACGGTTGAGCAAATAAAGTTGATGCCAGAGCGCAATCTATTTATGAAAGGAATTCTTTCATGGGTTGGTGGGCGTGTTGAGGTTGTCGAATACACCAGAGCAGAGCGCGTGGCGGGCACTTCAAAATTTAACGGCTGGAAGCTATGGAATTTGGCGCTGGAAGGTATTACCAGCTTCTCGACTTTCCCCTTGCGTATATGGACCTATATAGGTTTGTTCGTCGCTGCTTTATCATTCCTTTATGGTGCATGGATGATTTTCGATACGCTCGTGTTCGGAAACCCGGTGCATGGATACCCTTCAATTTTGGTATCAATACTATTTATTGGTGGCGTGCAGTTGATAGGCATTGGCGTGCTTGGAGAGTATATAGGTCGAATTTATATTGAGACAAAAAGAAGACCGAGATATTTATTGAAAAAATCCAAAGGGAATAATGTTGATGTTTAGTAAATTAATGGCATTGAAAATTGATGACGTAGGCCGTGAAAAGTCACTCGCATTTATGGTTTTCTTTAGTTTCGTGGTAATGATGCTCGGTAGTTCAAGGAGCATATATGGCGTTTACATGCCAGATGATTTTTTATTGGCCTCTCAAAAGATGCCTATGTCATTCTATCTCAATCAAGGTCGATTTATACAAGCGGTCATTACTGGATTTTTTAACTATATTGACATCAATATTGTATCCTCAAGCCCTATATTCACACCGCTATTTTTTATTTCAACATCTCTTGCATCATCTTTCTTAGTGTTTTTTTTATTAGAAAAAAGGGCTTCTTTATTTATTTCATGTTTACTTTCGGGTGTGATTGTTAGCCACCCAACTTTCAGCATGATGGCTGTATATCACCTTGCTGTCGTTTGTTTTGCTCTTTGTATGATTTGCATTGTTGGTTATATGATTTTATTTGATAATTTCATAAAAACACACGATACCAAACCTGCTCTAACTGCCTCTTTTTTTGTGCTTCTAATTTGCGGGAATTATCAATCCGCCTTTATTGTAATAATAATCTACTCAGTTATTCGGGTCTACATTGTAGAGCATAAGTTGTTAACCTTTAGCAACTTCAAGGCAGCTTATCCTATCATTGTGGGTTTAATTGCTTATGCCATCCTCTATAAATTAACAAAAAATATGCTTGGTGAAAACCACTGGGATTCAAGAGCTGGATTAGTTGAAGATCCACTGCTGCGCATGCGTGAAATATTTTCTTTCCTCCCTAGTTTTTTTTATAAAAATTGGTGGGTAATTCCAAAGCAATTTGGAATGGTCTTATCAGTTGCTTCGGCACTTTACATCGCAACTTATTTATTTAAATCAAATAGACTAACTGCATCTTTAGTTTTAATTCCTTTTCTTTTACTTACAGCTATTTTAATGCCTCTGGCTTTACTGAAGGTGTGGGACCCAACCCCCCGAGCACTATTTTCCATTTCGTTTCTTTACTCATCTGTCATGATTTTATTTTACAATGAATCGATGGTTAGACTTAAGGCAATATTGCTTTCAATAGCTATTTTTCTTGGCCTTATCTCTTCTAATAGCTATCTTTATCAGACGGAAATGGCACAAAAGAAAGATGCTTTATTAGCGATAAAGTCGTACAACTTGGTTAAGAGCAGCAGAATTAAGGCGAACAGGATCGTTATTGTAAATGACAATGCCATAAACGTCGACTCTTGGGCTTTGAATGGGCTCATCTACTTCCTGACAAATGAAAATCTGAATATCTCATCGCCAACTGACGATGAGATTGAGCAGTGTGGTAAGTTTAAAAACGAAACTCGCTTGGTTGAAGGTAAAGAATCACTCTTAGTTTGCTTGTCTAATTGACTAGAATGATTATTCGTTTACAAGGCTCCTCTATGGAGCCTCAAATTAAGGTTTATCAGGCCAACTTATGTTAGGTGCTACTGATGCATCAATCTCCTGAACCTTCTTGTAATACATCATCCAGTTTATAAGGGATATCTTATCTTCTTCACTTATGATGCCGAGGAGCAACTGAGTCTGCCATGGTTGAGTATTTGTGTTAGCCTCAGCTAAAAGCGCTGATTTTATGGCCTTCGCATTTTCAACAGTAAGAACAACTGGCTTTGGCTCTCCTTGTACAACCTTCCCATCTACAAATTTTGAATCCTGACCAATCGACTTGAAGACATCTTCACTCACTTCCTGAAGTTGTGCAGAAACATACCCCTCCGCCTCCTGTTCGCTCACCGCCACCATCATTCCGGTAACGTAACCATCGCTGTCAGTCTGAACAAAATATCGAATAGAAAAAGGTGCAATCTCTTCTTTTGCCTGAACTTCAATGTTTTCACCTGTCATTTTCAATTACCACACTGCCAGAAGGTTTACGTTTAGTGCTGCGCCATTGTTATAAATGCCACAGTTATTTGCGCCAATACCATTAAGCCAGCATTGAAACGCACCATTGATCGCCGTGATGAACACGGCTGGAGCGGCTACGAAGCCAGCAGGGAATGTCCATGTGGTTGTGGCATTAGCTGCCAGATTGAGGTTCTGACGGCACCACTGCCCACCTCCAGGGAGCTTTGTCCAAGCTCCATTCCCGTTAGTTCCTGACTGGAACTGCCCGTAAGCAATAGCGCTATTAGCATTCGTTCCACCTGCAACCGCAAAACCCTGAGACGCATCACCGCCTCGATAAGCAAAGCCGCCCAGCACGTTTCCTAGTCGAGTATTGTTGACTGCAGCTGTAGCACCTTCATTAGTCTGCACATAAAAAGTCTGGTTAGAATCCCCGTTTAAACCTGCTTTTTGGTTTAAGCCAGAGTTCAAAAGAGACACCGGTACGGCTGCATTATTGTCACCAGGGGCAGAAAGCACCCAGAACTTTTGGTTGGTGCTTCCAGTTAAAGCTGCTTTCCCAGCCAATGCCGTATCAAGCCCGAGATTAGCCAGCGCTGCAATTATTGCCGCTGTGCCGTCGGCTTTTATGTCTGCAAAGGGATTGGATCGTGAAAGGTAAGTTTTAGCAAAGGCATTTCCCAGCAGCGTCACAAACCCATTCAAATCACCGTTATCTAATACGTCAGTACCGTTTTTATTAACAAGAAACTGCGCCAGAGCCGCGGCGACAAACGTTGACTGTCGTAATGCCTTATTAATCTGAGCCGATGATGCCTTGCCCGCCTGGAATCCATTTATCAGAGCATCCAGCGCCTCATAATCTGCCTGAGGAATTACGTTTGCGTTACTCCCCGTTGAAAACGGTTTGAAGTTGTTAGTTGCCATTAGAGTGTTTTCTCCCATGCGCCATCATCAAATCCGGCGATAAATTCGTTGTCCATATCGAAGCCAAAAAACCGGTTTCCGACAGATGGTGTTTCGATTGAAGGTGTCTGAATGTCGCCAGCCCAGACGCCGGCCGCTTTAACGGTTAGATATCCCTGACGAATGGCAGCGATGAGTTCCAGCGAGACCTGGCTGATGTCTTCTTCCGGAAACACCCACACAGAGATGGTCATGTCCTGATTGTCGACGATCTGCATTTTCAGGCCTGAACCTTCCAGCGCGGTCTCAAGGATTGGCGGCAGCGTATCGTTTTGCCCGTTCCAGTTGTTGATCGCTATTTTCGCCTTTAGCACGATGCGGTATGTGTCATCGCTAAGACTCGTGTAGCCAGCATCAGGATCATAAGGCCCTTGCCATATTCCCTGATCCCAGCCGAGGCCGTCCGTATCAAACGAGAAGTAGACGCCGCTGATAGGCTGGCTGACGATGCGAGTTCGTCCGATCCACTCTCCGAGAATGTCCAGTTGCGCACCAACCGCGCTGTCGATATCAAACGCGGTGATCAGCCCCTGAAGCGCAGTTGATGCATCGGTAAGCGGGCGAGTTGAAAGGTCTACATGCGCGACGAAACGGGGTTTACCAGCGTGATAGTTGGTGATCAGTTCGGTGTATTTGCTCATGAGGTCACCGTCAGCGCTATGTTGGCGATATTGCAGGACGCTGATTCGTTGAAGGCGATGACTATATTGGCCGGGACCACTGCACCAGCGCTTTTACCGATCTGCAACTCGGTGATGTCGTAATACCTGGCGTTACCGCCGCTCACCACGCCGAGGTTCGCCGGGGAGTAAAGTCGGCTAAGCAGAACATCATCGCCGATAAGCAGCCCGTTAATATAGTCAGCGATCGCCTGTTTGATCTGTTCTCCGATTTGCGTGGTATATCCGGTGAACACCTTCAGGGAAAGCGCGACATAAATCGGCACGTCAGTGGAGCGGTAAAAGCTTATGACGTGCGGATTGTCGTATTTGTCCGGCACAGTGACCGACGTAGTGCCGTAAGTGGCAACGCCCTGTCCCTTTTTGCTACGAATGGTCTGAGCAATGACGGTCGCATCTCCGCCGTCGACTATTGCGGAAATAGAGTGCGCCGGCAGCCCATTTTCATCCACGGACCCGGTATCATTCTCGTAGAGCTTATGACGTGTAACGCCATCTACGTTTGCCAGCGCGCCATCAACAGCATCGAACGGCGTCAATGACGGCAGCGCCACGCTTTGCCCTTGCCTGATGCGCAGATCAGAATCCTTCTCAACAGCGGTGCCAACAGTGGCCGCGTTGGCGTTCGTAACCGCCGTCCAGCCCCGCGTCGGCGTATTGATCTGGTTAACAGAGCCAATCACTGCTGCAACTGCGCCAGAGGTCGCGCAGATCGCCGTTGCGATTACGGTACCGCCTGGCTCGATTGTCACACTGGCAGGTAGGTTCCAGATAATGCCGTTGGCATCTTTAACCGAACCATTTGTGATGGTGGTTCCAGCTGTTCCGGTAAGCAACAGGTCAACAGTTGAATTGGTGGCGGCTTTGCGCGCGATGCCGTTAATTTTCACATTTCGCGTGAGAGCATCAGACATTGCCGTTGAAGGTGAAAACGAGTTGTACACCTGAACTGCAGTGTTGTTGGCATCGTTGATAGCCAGCGCCACCAGAGCGACCATCTGTCCGTCTTTGCTGTCCGGATCGAGGTAGGCATCTGAGCCATAAATTTGCTGAAAATAGCCGGTAATGGTGGAGAGTATCGTCTGATAATCAGGCGCACTAATCCCCGAGGCAGTCACCGTAGCGGAGAGCCCCAGCGTGTCGAGATCAAGAGCCATTATGCCTCGCTTGTAACGGTCGTCGTTCCGTAGATGGTGTCTATCGTCGCGGTAAAAATTACGCGGCGAGTGGTGGTATTCAGATCGGTATTGAAGGCCAGGAGGGAATTGACGCCCGGCGTTTCGAGGATGTGCTGGCGAATGGCGAGGTTATAGGTCTCAGGCTTTTGCTTGCCAAGTACCGACTGAATCCACGGTGTGCCAGCAGTGGTATCGAGAAACCATTGCCCATACCAGAGCAGGAATCGTGTTTTAACCGCCTGCGCCACTGCTTCAGGCGAGTTAATCAGCCAGGTATCATCACCCTGCCCGAAGGTGTAATCACCGTCGTCATCTTCGCGTCTGTATCGCATCAGTTCACCTTGCCGGAATTGCCGCTGCCAGTTTGCACGCCGTTATGCGTATGCTGGTCGCTGATATCTTTGCCGTTGGATGTGAGCGTGCCGAGGAACTGGATAGCGCCGGTAATCTTCGCCGCGGTTCCGGTTGCCAGACTGCCAACCATGCCGCCCAACCACGTAAACAGGCCATTCACTTTGACCGCATTACTAAATTCGGACAGCGGCGCTTTCACGTCTAATCCGCCCGGCGCCACAATGTTTATGGCGTGGCTGTTCGGGTCCAGCTCGATATAAGCAAAGCCGTCATCGGTACGCATCTGCAGCGTGGTGGTGCTGATGTTACTGATGACGTTAGCCTGAGACTGCGGGCCAACAATTGCGAAGGCGTCTGACAAATCATGCTGGCGCGGATCGACAGTCTCCTGCACGCCGCCGCTTTGCCACCAGAAATCGATGCAGCGATCGGAGAAAACTACCAGGCATTCATCTCCCGCTTTCACCGGGAAAGTAATCGTGCAGCCACCGCCACGCGGGAAAACCACTGGCACATCCACCAGCAGCGGAAGCGGCGCTGATTTCATGTTTCCCAGCTCATCCGCGGTCTGGCCCTTCAGCGCCGGCTGAACGGTGCAGGTGCATGCGATGGGGTCAAAGGATTCGATTATGCCGGGCAGCGAAACGCGCAGCATGGAGAAGATGGTGTCTGACAGCACCTTCATGGCCTGCTGTTCACCGCCGGCCAACGATTGAGGCGATACTGACATGTAAACTCCGGGCAATAAAAAACCCGCCGATGCGGGTTACTGATCATTTGTCAGGATTAAAAAGGCAGCGATTTAGTGTTAAACCTTCTTTACTGAGTTTGAGAGGTCCACATCTTCAAAGGTGACTGTGACCTCCCGATTAAACACTAAAGCGATAACTGTGCCAGACAGTGACCAGATGGCCTTTGCTCGTTTATGGATGGAGCCACCAAACGTTATGACTAAGTCTTTTTTCACAGTTCGCCTCTCAAAATCAGCAGCTAAAGAACTGAAACCACATATCGAAAAAGTGATACCCCAAGAGTCACGGAAAATGTCTATCAGAGCCAGAACATTTGACTCTGCATCTGGTAACGCTGGCGATAATATTGTTGGCTACATATTCGAATTTATCCAAAATAAAGATGTGTGTTACACATTTGCAGCGATAGTTATCGCATGGATTCGCTCGCGACATGGCAAGTCAATTACTTTCAAGAAGGGTGACACTACAATTGAGGTTAAAGGCTTGAATGAGCAAGAGCTCTACAAAATACTTGAAAGTAAAGATGTATCAATTGAGATAGATTGCAACGATAAGGATAAACTTTCCTAAATCACTTTATTTTCACGCAATCAAACGAGCCAAACACCCGAGGCTGATCCATGTTGCTGCGAATCGCTTCAACATTTAGGATGGCTTTTCCGTTGCGCTTAACATAGTCCATGCCGAACCAGCCGGGGGCGTCGCTGCGCTGGACCATCCACTGATAACTCAGATTGTTGTAGTCATCCTGCGCACCAAGGAATTTAAATTTCTGACTTTGCGGACGCACATTATTAATATGCATGAAACCATCATAGCTGGATGATAGGGTGAAAGGACCACATTGCATTAATGGTCTAGCTTTATCGTCGGCATTAGCCGCAGCTGAGATCATTAAAATCGTAAATGCGATTAAATTTTTTCCTTTCACTATCCAGCACTCCTGTTCAATGCGCTTGTTGATTGCAGGTCAGCCGAACCGCGAGCGATGCACATCAAATCCATGTACCACGGCTGACCTCTGGTGTCGCCAGTATAATCTATAGCCGATACGATATACACGCCGTCCGCCGCAATACTTGCAGGCTGTTGCAGTGTTCCGTTAACCGAGAGATTGCCGTTTGTATTGGTTTCGCCGGCCCGGCTGGGAAGTGACTTCACCTCATCGGCTGACAGGCTGGCGCGGTAAACTGACGCCTGGTCGATCTGCACCAGCCCTTTGAGCTGAATATTCGGGTTTATCAGGCAGCGCGCGTTTACCCCGCCGCCCATCGTCTGCTGCGGCATGCCTATCAGGCCGGTGTCGCTGTTAAGCACAATGGCGTTCTGCACATATTTATCTGTTGGCACCATCTGCGCCTGACCGGCGACCAGCTGCCACGTTGCGCCGCACTGCGCCGCCACATTATCCATGATGTCGCGGGATGACTGATAAATGACTCGCCCTCGCGGGAATATTGTGGCCGGCATATCGCCGGTGATCCCCTGCGTTACTCCGTATGGGTCGAAACTGTCCATTGCAGCCGCGTGCACGTCAGCAACCGTGTAGCCAGCGGACAGGGTTTTCGACACGCTGGCATTCATAAACGCCTGGTGCCCATCAATGGCCTGAATCAGCACCCACGTATCAGTGGGGTTATCGCGCCCGGTAATCGTGAAGCGAATGTCGCCGCTGAATATCTCACCGAAATTTGTGCCGTTGGACTGGCCAACTGCGGCGGCATTGATGTTTTTTACAACGCCAACCTGACCGGCATCAACTGGCTGCGCTATGCCATCGTACCCCGCGATGATTTTTATCTTCGCGAATTCCTGCCCCAGAATGCGCGAAGCCGTATCCTTGGACAGATTGTAGATCCGCACCATCGCAACACGCGGCCAGCGCGTATCCGTCCAGGCGATGTTAAAAACCACCTTAAAGTCGCTCAGGCTGATGCCCTGCCCGTTTTCCGCGAGGATCTGCAGTTCAAAGTGGCGCATCCAGTTCTGTGACATGCTTACTCCGTTACCGCCAGAAGGTGGCTGCGAATTCCCAGGTCAGTTTTGGTCGGATAATCCTGCGCCGGGTCATCGCATACCACCGCCAGGCCAAAACCGAGATTGAGGTAGGCGAACTGCGCCAGCAGATTCGCGCCGGTCACCAGCGGGATGCCCGTTACGATGGCTTTCCCGCTGCTGTCCAGCAAGTCGATAATCCAGCCAGCGTCATCCCGCCATAGCGTCAGAATGGAGTAGTTAACGCCGTTAATCGCGGTGGTGAATTGCTGATTATCCGGCGACAGCGGTATCTCGTTAGCCTGCATTATTCCCCCTAAAACAGGTTAGATACCCTGGAAAGAATTGATTCGCTTTGCGGCACCGTGGATTTAACGCCGGCGTTCTGCACGGCTGAGGTACTGACGCCCTGCGACATATCTGCCTTGTCAGCCACAGCAATGCTCTGGGTTGAGGTGATCAACACCTCACGGAGCGTGAGCGTGGCCGCCAGCACGTTCTCAGTGGCTTTGTCGGTAGTTACATCCAGCACGCGGATCAGCATATTGCTGTAAATGCGCTTGCCGGTCGTGACGCTGAACGGCACGCGGCTGCGCTGCAGGTCGATAAGCTCCTGATACACCTCTTTCGGACTCAGCCCAAGACTAACCCCGATTGATGATGTATCCAGTAAATCGAGCAGCGATCCGCCGCCAGCGAAACCAACTTCCATCACCAGATCCGATGGGCGCCGGAAAGCGTGGTCAGCAACCGGCGCTTTGTCTTCAACCGGATGCTCGGTGATTTCCAGCGTATCGCTGTGCTTTTCGGTGATCACCACGTCAGGCACTATCATCCCTATCCTGCGACTTTGCAGGGAAAATAGCGTTGATAGAATATCCATTATCGGGGCCCTGTAGACATCGCCTGGCTGAAGCGTGAATTGACCGAGGTTTGCTGGTCTGCAACCGCCTTGCCAGCCTGGCCCGGGTCGCTTACGCCGTAAATGTTGATGTTGGTTTCCTGGCTGATCTGCGCGCCACCAGCTGAAGGCATGTTGCTCAGAACGCGCGGGATGTAATTGCGCGTTTCCTCTGGCATTAATGCCATGCCATGCTTCTGAACATTGCCTATGCCCCAGTTGTAAGAGGCAAGGGCTTTGCTCAGGTCGCCGCCATTAGCCTTCAGAAGCTGACTGAGATATTTTGCTGCAGCGCCGGCGGACTTCACCGGGTCGAACGATTCATTGCCATGCAGCCCCAGATCTTTAGCCGTTCCCGGCATCAGCTGAAACAGCCCCTGAGCGCCAGCGCCTGACATTGCATTCGGGTCACCGGAAGATTCGGCGATAGCGACACTGCGCAGCAAGCCTTCTGGCAGCCGATACATCTGCTCAAGATTATTAAGCGTTGGCGCAAGCCACCCCAGCAGTGCCGCGCCATTTTTTGAGGGCTCTGGACGCTTGAAGAACTTATTACGTGTCCACTCACCAATGCTGCGCGGATCAAAGCCTGTTTTCGACTTTATCCAGTCAGCCGCACCATTGGCGCTATCAGATACCTGCGGTAGTGCATCTGAATTACTGTTCTGCTGGAGAAGTTCACGGCCTACAGCATAAGCATCACTCCACCGCCCATCCCGTATAGCGCTCATCAGCCGGGCGATGCCGTCCAGCATCCGGGCAAGGCTGCCGAGGTTTTGCGTCAGATTGCTCAGGTCCCACTTTGCAGTCCACGTCTGAGGGTCAATATCGAACAGCGCAAAAATTCGGGCTTTCAGTTCATCAATCGCCTTAATGGCGCCGGTGATTTCCGGCTCCCACTTCTTCCAGTCGATGAGAGACTTGCCACCCTCTTTCCACGTTTTGTAGTCGTCATACAGCGCAAGGATGGCAAGGCCAAGACCGGTTATCATGCCAATAGGTGACATCAGGAACGCGCTGTTCAGCACGCGCCAGGCGAGAACCAGTGCGCCGAATATCTCGATCAGCTGCTGCGTGGAATTATCCAGCGATGCCCACCAATCCATGATGTCCGCGCCGGCCTGAATCAGCCGGTAAACAACCCTGCCGATGACTTCAGCAAGCCAGAGAAGCCCTTTAACGCCGCTGGTGATCACCCCTTCGATTTTGGGGAAGTTGTCGACTATTTGTTTGCGCAGCGTATCGATTGAACCGGATAAGCCTTCGGCGAGGTTTGAACCGATTTTATCGCGCGCCATGCCTGCCATCTGGCCGAATGTGCGCAGCGACGTCATGAAACGGTTAGAGCTGGCAGCGGCCTGATCCGCATTAAAGCCGATAGCCTTCGCCATCTGCGTATACTGGCCGCTGAACTGACCGAGCCCACGACGCATTGCCATCAGCGTGTTTTCATCAATGCCCAGCAGCTGCGCATACTGATTCGCGCGGTAATAGGGCATCTGGTTCAGCTTGTCACCTACACCAGTGAAAATCGACGCCATATCCAGCATGTTGCCTTTTGCGTCTCGCGTCTGCACCCCCAGTCGGTTCAGAAAACCTTCCGCGCCGGGACTGCTTCGCATGAAGCGCGCAAGACTTTCCAGAGAGCCGCGCGCGGCTTCCGCGCTTGAACCCGCCTGCGCGGCCGCATAGCCGATCGCCTGAATACCTGCCGCCGTAGCGCCCGTGCGCTGAGACGACCAGTACAGCTGATCAAGGCCGCTGGCAATTTTGGCTGTGTAGACCAGCACGGATAGCGCGGCCGCTTCCACAGCGCTACCCAGCTGCACCACTTTGACGGTGGTGCCGGCGACAACCGCATCAAACTTGCGTGCGCCGGCGTCATCAATCTGGAAGCCCAGCGAGACGAGGAAATCTTTAATGGTTTCAGCGTTCATTGGTTGTCCTGTTGCCAGCGGCGGATCCGCGCATCGTTATCTTCTTTTATATCAAGCCAGTCGTTCATTCTGGCTACGTCCGCGAGGTCAACCGTGCCGTCCAGAAGCTTGTCATAAGTGATATACCCGGCCTCAACCGGGCGCCTCAGATAATCTTCGCCATCAGGAAGGGAGTCGAGCGTTAGTCCGCTGGAGGGGGCTGCGTCCCGCTGGCGGGGGCTACGGGCAAAAAATTTCCCAGGTTGTCACCCACCACGCGGCCAACCATCTGCAGCATGTCCATCAAGTTAATATCGTCGAACATCAGCTGATTGCTGTTCATGACCGGCACCCATGCGCTGCCATTTTTACGGGCAATCACTGACAGGCACGGGAGGATTATGGCGTTGGTATCGTCTTCGGTCATGTCAGCCAGTTTTTCCGCAATTTTCGGCAGGGCCTTTTCCATCACGCCATAAACAGCAAGAGAATCAGAGCTGCCATCTCCCTTTGGCGCAGCAGCAGATTTGATACTCTGGATGTCAGGCAGGATGCCGGCGAGAACCGGCAGCAGCTTGCGGGTGACCTTCAGCTGGTCAAAAACGCTCAGCTTACCGGTGCGGTAAGTAACCCCTTTGATTTCAAAATCCATAAATTAAAACTCCCCCAGCACCTGGTCGATTTTGCCGCAGTCAAACACCCATGCCACCGTGTTGCCAACTTTGGCATTGGCATGATCAGGCTGCTTTTGAAACGCCACACCGCGCGCGGTCGTGATGTCGCCGGAAGCCTTGTTGCGAATAACGATGACGTTATTGCCCCATAGTGCAGACGACAGGCTTTGCGCGTTGTACATCAGCGAAAGCTTTTTATTGGTGGGCGAGGTCTTCAGCAGGTTTACGGTGATTGTTCCGCTCTTACCTGCGTGAAGGCTATGCATAAACTCGCCATCGGCCCCGGTGGTCATGGTGTTTTTAGCCTCGCCCATGGCCACAACGATCCCCTCTTCGGAGTTCGCGGAGCCATAACCGAGATCAATGTTTCCGGTCGGCCCCGTAAAAGAAGCGGACACGTCCATAAAAGAATAAGTAGACATTCAGTGCTCCTTAACGAACTACCGTGATAGCCACGGAACCATAATGGACGGCGCCGGCCAGTTTCCCTGCAACCTGAATCGGGACACCTTTACGCGCCTCACGGTCGGTCTGCAGCTGGTTATCAACGGTATCGGCCCAGATGTAATACCCTTTGGTCAGCGTGTCGCCAGTGTTCAACTGGCCAAACGGACCGCCAGTCCACTTGCCCGGCGCGAACAGGCCATTACCCACAGCCTTATCCAGCACCAGCTCAACGTTGGCGATACGTGTCGTGGTACCGGCATCGGTTTGGGGAATTTTGGTGGTGCTGGTGTATAGCGTGTTGAAGTCCGCTGTCTGCACTGCGTTCTGCAGCCAGTCGAGGCCGTGGCGCTCGTCGAAGAAATCGCCGTTGCACATAACGCCCTGCTCCAGAATCGCCGTATCGTTCTCGTAGTAGACGTAAACGTTGGCGTTTTTGGCTTCCAGAGCATCCGCCTGAGAGGTGCTCAGGGTTTCGTAGGTCACGCCTGGCTCAACCTTGAATTTCAGCGTGATCGTGGTATTGCTGCCGGTGAAATCGACAGTAAACGCACGACCAAACGCAGAGAGAGCAGCATAGAGGCTGCTGGTCGAATACTGGATAAAGGTGCGGCTGTACTTGGCTGCCTTCAGTTTTGATGACAGGTCGGTCGTGGTTGCGGCCACCAGCGTTTCCGGATCTGCAGTTGTGATGCCGAAGATACGGGATACCGTCGATGATTCAATCGCAGCGGCCACATTAATCAGTTCAGCGTCTGTCGGATAATCGGCCTCATCTACAGCCAGGTGCAGACCATACCAGCTGTTAAAGTCCATAATGGCATTAACGGCCTGCAGCAGGCTTTCAGTGCTGCCCGATTCTGAACTGGTGAGGGTTTTAGCCCAGCGGCCAACGTAAATCACTGTTGGTTGCGGAGACTGTGAGAACCAGATGACCGCAGCCCGATACTCTTCGCTATCGATGCCAAAATCATCCCCGATGTCATCAGCGCTTGAATAGGCGCGCATGCGTTCACTGATCGGAATGACTGTTGAAGTGCCCAGAATCAGCATAGAGCCGAAGTTTCGGCCTTGTGCTGCACGAGCAGAGAGAGTCATCGTCACGTTTGTGACACGACTTAATGGCAAACCTTTCGCCATGATTATTCTCCGGTTGAGATGCTGACGTTGCCGTCGAGGATGGATTTGATGCCGTACTTACGGATCACTTTGCGGCGCAAACGGACGGTTACGTCGTAGCGGCGCACCCACTGGTTATTGATTAATTCAGGGAAAGGCGTTACCTGGCTCACATCGAAAAAGGAGAGTTCGAACCTGTTCAGCTCGTCATTGTTCTGCGGTAACTGCATACCGTCGCGAAACAGCGCGGCGATTTGCTGACCTGACGGACCATAAAATGAGGCCATACATTCCACGACCTCATGGCGCCACATCTCGGTATCGTCATCGGTTTGCAGTACAAACGCTGGCGAGGCATCAGAGGTAAAGCCGATGATGCCGAATCCGCACCAGTCAACGTTTTGCGCGGGGATTGCTGCCTGTACCGGCGTCCAGCGAGGACGGACCATACTGTCCGGTAAACCAGACAGAGCTTTCACCCATCGACTGAGGACGCGTTCGAGCGTTTCGTCGTAAGCCTGCGGTGCATTAAGGGGCGTCAGATAACCGGGTCGCGTGCTGTCATTGCTCATTAGCGCCACCATCGAATGGCTGCAGCTCACAGTGAGCCTGAACAAAGCCCGCACCATATCGGGGATAAGGATCAACAAACGTCACGCGATAATCCGCGCCGGCGTATTCCACGATGTCAGCGTCAAGCGCGGTTTTTCCGCTAATCAGCCGCGTTTGTGTGATTACCAGGATTGCACCCGCGACTACCTGCCCCGATTCCATGCGTTTTGCCTCAAGTGAGCGGTCTACCGTAACAACGCCGCCGAACTGCTGGCGCGTTTCATCGTTAACGGGAAAACCGTCGCTATCGACTGACTGAACGCTCCGGCGGTACCAGAGTTCGGTGTCGAGGAATTCAGGCGAGAGAAGCACATCGCTAACATCAAGAGTTGGCATTTTTTTTCCTCACGACATAAGTGAT
Organism: Pantoea agglomerans; assembly: GCF_020149765.1. Lineage (NCBI taxonomy): Bacteria > Pseudomonadati > Pseudomonadota > Gammaproteobacteria > Enterobacterales > Erwiniaceae > Pantoea > Pantoea agglomerans. The sequence goes on along the minus strand of NZ_CP083809.1, from coordinate 948,980 downwards.
GGCGCGCCGGTACTGGCCGGTGTCAATCAGCGGCTTGTCACCGGTTCGCCCCCTGGCAATGCGTGCATCAATGGTGCGTTCAGCGAGGGGCGTAAATGCTGTGATGGTCATGTACCGCTTCACACCATTCGCCGCCAGCGCGCCGGCGCGGTTCAGTTCCAGATCAGCAGCAGCGGCATTACCGCTCATCGCTGCCTGAGCAGCAGCGCGGAGGTGCGGCACCGTTTGATCCTGAACTGACCGCACACCGGGAACGAGGTGCGGGCGCGCGGGGATGTTCTGCGCGGGCGATCCGTTTTCGTTGATGTAGCCGATACCGGCATTACCGAACGGAACATCATCACGTTCGCTTCTGTCCTCGGGGATCCCCACCAGCACATCTTTGGCCGCGATGGCTTTAAGAGATGCCAGAACTGCAGCAGCGTTATTGCTGCGGATGGTGAGACCGGATTTCACAATTGCCGCCCTCCAGCGCCAAACATCGTGATCAGCTGCCAGAACTCAGCGCCATAACGCGAGTTATTCCAGAAACCAGCATCCGGATTAAGCGTGGCGCCGGTGTCATAGCTTACGCTGACCTTATCCACCGACTTCGACGCCTGCACGCCATTGGTTGAGCCGCCGGCGCCGCCGACCTGAGACGACTTGATGTCGGCCTGCCACAGCACCATGTAATGCGCCACGAAGAGCTCCGCAAAGTAGGGAAACAGCGCTTTGCCGGTTAGCTTTTCGCTAAGCAGAACATCAGCCAGGTTCAGCCGAAAGGCGATCTGTGGGTCGGGGAAATTGGTGGTATCAGCGAACTGCGGAAAGGTTGCGCGAAAATCAGCTGCGGTTGGAAGTGACTCATTTTTTGGCATCGGCTCCTGCTCCAGCGGCTTTCAGCGTTTCCAGTTCTGCTGTTAACACTTCCAGTGCTTTATCTTTGGCGGCGATTGATTCGGCCTGATCGCCGTTCAATTTTACCTGGTCCGCCAGCTGAGTTTTCAGGCTGTCGATCTGCGCCAGCAGCTCGTCATCGCTGCCGCTCGTTGTCGCGCTGCCGGTCTGGTCAGAGTGCGCCACTACAAACCAATGCTCTGCGACGTCTTTGTCAACGGTATGGCGCCCGGCCGGGAATGGCGTTTTTTCCCCTTTATCGCTGGTAAAGGTAAACGGCGTGTGTACCAGAATTTCTACCTGTGTTTTCTTTGCCATTTCAGGCTCCTGCTAAGCCCCTTACGGGGCTGTGTGAAGGTTAAATGCCGTCAGTGTAGGCAATGGTTTCTCGGTAAACCGGCTCAACAGCACCGAGCTTGCCGTAGTAAGTCACCAGCTGATACAGGCCGCGATACTGGATCGGGATACTGCGCAGTGCCACCAGCGGATAACGGACGTACTTTTTATCGTTGGTGTACGCAATCATGCGGTCTTTTCCGCCGACACCGCGACCTTTCAGCCATTTGATGGCTTTGATCTCCAGCGGCATGCCGTTGTTGTGGAACGCAATGGTGTTGGTAGACAGATAGGTCAGCAGCGACATGTTGCCCGCTTCAGATACTTTACGGCTCGCCAGCAGCGCATACTGCTCTGGTGGTACGCGAAGTTCAGTAGGAACCACCGAATAGGCCGAGGCTTTCCACGCGTCGGTCAGAATTGAGTTGACGCTGTCCAGAATTTCATCATTGGTGGATGCCGCCCAGGTATTCGGCGCGTTATTTGGCGCGACACCGGTCAGGTTCAGAAGGCCTTTCAGATTCAGCGCGCTGTCACCGATGTAAACCTGCTCATCGTTGTCCATCTGCCATTTCAGCTGCATGCCTTCATACTTCTGGGTGTCGATAGGCCGGCCAACCTGCTGAGCTGCCTGCAGCTCAATAACGGTCCAGCCCAGCTCCATGCCCCAAAGGTTCAGCGGATTACCGGCTTTATCAATGTTGACGTTCACGCCTGCGATCGCCGTGGAGTCCTTGCCCACCCAGTTTTTACCGTTCGGGTTAGCACCGGAGCCGGCGGCGGCGAAGCTGGTATTTGTCCAGCTGGAAATGTCATCGGCGATCGACACGTCTTCGCGCAGCTGAATGTCGCGGGTCCAGGTGTAGCTTACCAGCGGCGCGTTCAGCGTCTGGTCGAGACGCTCGAGCTCGCCAACCAGGAAAGCACCTGTTGAATCAACGGTGCGTTGGTCAAAAGTCTGCATTTTCGATCCTTAAATCTTGTATGAAATTTCAGCGTTGCCGTCGGCATCGCCCGCACCGGTGAACTGCGCGTTCGGCAGCACAACCGTTTTGCCACTCACTTCGCTGGCGTAAAAACCACCCAGCGGCACATTAATGGTCGAGTCGACGCTCACCACGACATACACCGGCGCGCCTTTGGTGATGCCAGTAGCATCAGAACCGACGCTCACCGTCATGTAGCCGCGTTTGAGCGCATCGCCCGGAAAATTTTTGTCAGCGCCAACCTGGCGGACCAGATCCGGGGTTGAAGTGGTTGGGTACGGACGCACGTAGATGCCCTGAATCACCGCAGCTGTGTCACCATCAGCCAGCGGCACAAACAGACCATTTACAAACTTGCCCGCCAGGCCATAAGCAGTGAACGCGTTGGAAGCGTTAATGATCACCGGCTCCACGGTCAGATCCTGAGGGCGCGAGATAGCACCGGCGATGCCAACCGGCATCCGGTAAAGAATTGAGTTGCTCATGGATTTTCCTTAGCGTTTAGACCAGAAGGCTTTGTTTTGCTCGTTGAGGTCAGCGTTAGAGCTACCGGTTTTGCTGGCAGCATCGATGGTGCGGCTGGCCTGAGTATTGCGGCCTTTCGCCAGTTCAGAAACAGCGGTAAACGCCATTTCAATATGCGTTTTGGGCAGCTGTTTGATTGCAGCGTCACCCACAATCTGCCGCACCAGCGCCTGATCAGCTGATGCCAGAACGTGGCGCTTAAACGCGGTGGGCTTCATCTTCTGCGAGAGGTCGATACCCGGCATGATGAGTTCAGCGCGGTAAGCCGAATCGCCGGTAGGGGTCGATTCTTCTTCCTTGTCTTCGCCATCGGCGTCGCCGGTCGGCTCTTTTTTGTCCTGCTGATCATCGCTGTCGGTGGTTTTGCCCTCAAGCTTATCGAGGCGCGACAGAATGGCCTGAGCCCAGGCCGGGATCTGCTCCTCGTTATCACCGGTCTTAAGGCCACCCATTTCCGGATCTTTATCCGGCATCGGGTGCTGCGGCGCCAGGTTGATGTTCAGATTGACGCCCTGCGGCAAATCACCGCCTTCATCGCCCGTCTGGGACGACTCGAGCAGCTCATTCATGGTGTCGGTGTCACCTGTTTTCCACGCGCGTTTGATGCGGGTCAGCAGGTTGTTTTTGTTAGTTGCCATCGTGTTTCTGTCTCCAATTGCGCAACGTGATCCGGCCCTGCCATTTGGGACGAGAGCCACATGGTTTCCGGTAATCTGGTACTGCTTTGCCCTGCCGATGGCGGTTTGCTCGTACTCGGCGTCGTAGCCGCACGAAACCTCGCGCAGCCCGTTTTCGATATATGCGATCGCCTCATCGTCTTTGATAATGAGGTCGGCGATCATCAGGTCAGATTGCTGGCCAGTGCCGCGCCGGACGTTCTGAACGTGACCGACTGCCAGCTCCCGCCAGTTTTCCGGATCGACAAACATGATGTTGCCGGCATCATCCTCAGGGTGAAGGATGGTGACGGTCATCCCTTCAAACGATGCGAGGGTCTCAGCGCTAAAAACTTCCTCCGCGGTGCGTTCGACAACGATTTCGCCGTCTGCATCCGGCTTTAGCTTTGGCAGGTCCAGCTCGCTATAAAGCTGCGAACCGATGCGGGCGATCGGCACGTCTTTGCATAGCAGCGAGCCATCGCCGAGCCGGTACCGCGTTTCGCCCAGGCGGGTGTTAAATAGGTATTTCATCGATTACCTGCAGGCGTAAAAAAAGCTGCCTAAGCAGCTCGTTTGATTTTGATGGCGGCAACACTGACTGGCTTGCCATCTACGGTAATGACGCGGTGCACGCGGTCGCCAGTAGGCAACCGAACAACGTTGGCATGAGGAATGACAACTTCGCAGTAACAACGGCAATTCGGCAGCGCGCCGGCGTGGCCAGTTAACCCATCCAGCGTTGGCGGCTTGTCCCAGCTGACGAACTTACCTTCCATCTCAGCGTGCGAATGGCGTACATCACCATCCTCAGCGGTGCGCCAGATGTAGCCAGTCGAGCCCAGCGCCAGTGAGCGCGCCTGCGTCAGCGCTGTAGATGCGCGGCCTATCTCGGTGCGCGCTATGAGCCGCGCGCGGGAAGCCGCTACGTCACCTGATGCTGCTATTTCTTTGGCGAAAGGTTCAGCGCGGCCACCAGCCACCACTGCCTCAATCGCCTTGTTCTGGATGTCGTAGATGCGGTCGGCTGCCTCGAGAGGAAGCGATTTGATGTACTTCACCTGTTCGGCGACGATGCTCTGCATCACCTGGCCGACCGGAGTGTTCATAACGATGTGGCGCAGTTCGGCGCTGATGTACTGGCTGTGCTGCCGCCATTCTTTATCGTTCTGCCGGGCCACCTCCAGCGCAAAATCAGTCGCTACGCGGTGGGCCCAGCCATCAATGATGTCGCTGTATCGCTCCAGCGCATCCATGATTTCCAGGACGCTATCGTTTGAACCATCGTAACGGCCATCGACTATGTCGCCCACGGCTCGCGCTATCTTGCGTAGGCTCGTTTGATACCGGATCTCCGCCTGCTTTGACCGGTTCTGGGTCGTCAATCTCTCCGATGCCTGGCGGGTCTTCTTCTTCGGCATCGTTGATGTCCTCATCGGTAATTGATGCGCCAATGCCGGTAACGTCAGAGGCTTCGCGCAGATCGGTCATCGCCGCTTTGCGCGACATCAGCCCATCGTTTAAAGCGGTGCTGATAGCGTTAACGGTGTTCACCGCAACCGTGGAGCGGTCAACGTCCGACATCTGCCACAGCGGGTTAAACTCGAACGTGAAATCGTCCGGCAGCGGCTGGCCAAGCTCCGATCGGTACATCACGTCAAACAGTTTGCGAAGCGGCTGCCGCAGCCGGCGCTCCTGCTGGGTGCCGATGCCATCATAGTAGTTGGCCAGATCCGCATCTCCGGTCGAGAAACCTTTCGGGGACTGGCCGAAAAGGCGCACCAGCGGAATGCCGGTCGCGCCGCTGATCTGCTCGGCGAACTGGCTTATCACGTCGTCCAGGCCGGCGAATGAATACTGGTGGGTTTCAAAAACATCCTCGCCGTCCATGAGCGTCAGGCCTTCATTGCTCTGGAAAAGGCGAATCATGTCCATGTTTTTCAGCAGCGCTTCATATGCCGGGCCACCGAGAGCGATCAGCTCGCGCAACTTCTTCACCTTGTAGGTTCGCAGGTGCGCTTTGTATACCAGCTGCGCGGCGCCCATTGTGGCGCTGTCGAACGCTGTCAGGCGGTCCCAGATGCGCTCAATCACCGACATACCCCACTCGTTTTCTGTCTGCGCCTGCTGATACGGCAGCGTGACACCATCGAAGCGGATCAGGCGGCTGTGGTGAATACTCCACGCGGGAATCCCGCTGGCCGTTGTCACCACATCGTAACGCTCGGGCTTGCCCAGGTTCGGCCCCATTTCTTTAATGCGGCGCTGCAGGTTTGGGTTAATCATCCAGCGATCGAGCGGCAGAATGCCCTTGAATTTACCTTCGCCGACAGTCTCAAGCCGCAGCGGGGTAAACGGCGCCTGCCCCTCTATCATGATGAAGCCAACAGCACCGCCATAAAGGCGTGACCACTTAATCGTGTCGTTGAGGCGATCCCAGATCTCCAGCTCGTCGAACAATGACTCGATGACGCCGCGCGCTTTCGGGTCGATTTCCGATGTTATGCGTACGCCCTTACGAGTCATATCGTCGGCCACGGCATCAACCGCGGAGCCGATGATCGCCGATGAGCGATATGCCCATTCAATCTGCAGCCGGTTGCGGCTGGTGAAGTTGGCGCGGTAGGTCGATGCAGCATGCTGGTTCGGCTGCTGCATACCAACACGCGCCATAAAGTTGTCGTAGCTGTCCGCGGTCGCCTGAGGAGTTCGCGCGGCGCCACCACTATTTTTTCGTGCCATCGTTTCCTCGTTACAGGCGCATCCAGATGTCCAGATCGGTGTTCATTGGCGCGTAGCTAATCATCACGGAGTCAGCCAGGTTCGGCGACTTCGTGCCGTCCGGCTGCTTATCCACGATGATTTTGCCCACTCCGTTGATTGAATAGGTCGGCTGTGACAGCTCGATCACGAGCTTGTCCTTATTCGCCATTTTGCTGCTGATCGAGATGATTTCGTCAGGGTTGAAAGCCATGCCCTCAACTACGGCACGGTAGGTGTTCTGGAACAGCTTGCGCAGGTACCACCAGCTCTGTGCTTTGGCGTTTGCGAAGAAATCCTTATTCAGACGCGCCGCCTGGCCATTGTCACCGCGCACCGCCTCATCATCCGGATCGAATACCGCGCCGCTGCCGCGAAACGGCGTGGCCAGAATCATTGGCCGCCGGGCTGCCTTCCGCAGTTCGTTGATGGCGCGCGCGTCGCCGCGAACACCGGCGCCGAGGCCATCTTCATCAAAACGGAACTCCTCGAGGCGGTCCTCTTCGCAGTAGCCGAACACCTTTTCCACCGACCCGTAGATGTCGCTGCCGACGCCGGACCACTCGCGCACGTTTTCCAGCAGGAAGCCATGACGCGTGGAAAATGCGTTTTTATCGCGGCCTTCATCGGCCACGTCCATCGCGCCCAGGCGTTTGCCGGTGGGCTCAACGCCCAGTTTGATGTGCGCATCGATAGCGGCCTGCACCCAGTCGCTGGGGATCAGCACGCCCTCGGCGGATGCTGCATAGTTGAGGTCCAGTTCCTGAGCTACCACCACAGGGTTGTCGATTTTCTCGCACTCGCGCCGGTACCACTCGTCATCTTTGCGCGGATCGCTGCGCCAGTGAAACGTGAATACCGGTATGCGGCCGCCGTGGCGCTTCTGCGCGAACGGGTTCGCCATACCGTTGACCGACGATAGGTCGATACGGCAGCGGGTCGTCTGCGACAGCGATGCCTCAATCAGCATGGGACGCTGCAGGAACGCTGCCTCATCCACGAAATAAAGTGTGGTGCGGTCACCGCGCCCGATGTTGTCGCCGGCCTCACCCTTCAGAACAGCGCCGGTTGTCGGGAACTCAACGCGCATGTATGGCGCGTGCTTCTTTGCGTTCCAGTCGCCGCGAAACTCCACCGGCAGCATCTCCACGAATTTACGCGCTTTCCAGAACAGCGCTTTCGGGTCGCCGGTGCTGTCGACATACTCCTCTTTGCGCGAGCCGAAGCCGATCACCATTTCTTTGTTGAAAAGGCACATCGCACAGGCCAGGCCGATTGATGTCCAGCTCAGCCCCATCTCGCGGCTTTTCTCGGTGATGCCGTTTTCATGGTTGCCGCGGCGGTCCATTATCCAGTGGATCCACTCCTCCTGTTTTGGGAACAGCAGGAACGGGATGGAAACGGGCAGCCCGAAATCGAGGTTTCGCGGGTCGGTAGTGATGCCCCAGTCAATGATGAACTGAGCCGGATCGTCGCGGTAAAAAGTCCGTAGCGCCGGCAGCACTTCAGGGTTAGCGCGGATACGCTGCAGCCGCTCCATCCGCCATTCGAACACCTGCCCATAGTCAGGATTCTTAAAATCGAACGGGAAGGGGATGGGCATGAAAAAATCCAGAAATTTGCTCTATTTAACATAAGGGACATTACCCGCCCCGCCGGATCAGCCCTCGCGCGAATATCGCGCCGAAACGCTTATTTATTAAGGATTACGACGCTTGCCAGCTGAAAACGGACTGCATAAACGGTGCATAAAACAGGCCCGAAAATGCATAGCCTTAAAATACAACGAAACAGCTGTTTTCAGCAGTTACCCCATCATCTTGCGGTAAAGCTCCGCGGCCTCCTCTGATGACAGCGAAACCTGCTCGGTTTGGATTGGGCCGCCCTCAGGGCCGCTTATTTCTGTTTTGCTCTTCAGCATTCCAAGATGCTGGGCGACCATCTTAAGCGCCTCATCCTGATTACGAGTGATGATTTCAAGCCCGAACTTACCCTCTTTGATACCGGCGAACAGCCGGCGCGCAGCGCCAGACGCATCGCGTGTGTCATGAAAAACCGGGCGGCTCAGTCCAAGACCGTTACAGCGAGGGCATTCTGGGTTTGGATCGACAAGCGCGTCATAGCCATAACCGCCGGTGTCCACCGGTGGCCGCTGCTTTTTCTCGATCGCCTCCATGCGCTTCTCTTCGAACTCGACCATATCCCGCCACTGATAGTTGTGGCCGAAGCCCCAGCAGTAACGGCAACAGTAGCGGTGCAGCTCGGTCAACTGTGTAGCATCGGCGGTCGCTATGTCCCACCACCATTGCAACACTGCGTCCTGAGTGATCTGCGTGCGCCGTGCGCGGGCATCCATCGCATCACGCACAGCAGCGGCAACCTTAGCATTTCTTAGCAGCCGGGAGGCGTTGACGTATGCTGTATTGCCCTCCCCCTTATAGCCAGCGCGCTTATATGCTGCTGTCCGGTTCAGGTCGATGAGATACTCCTCAACGAACCGGATCTGCATATCGTTCAGGTCATAGCTGCGCAAATCAATTTCGTGCGCTTCTGCCTGCGCATTTGCGCTAAACATGCGCTGCGCAGGCGCACTTTTGCGCAGTGGTTCACGCGCAGATTGCTGCGCAGACGGCTTTTTAATGTACCGGCGCGCAGATGAGTAATTCAGTTCCTGCGCTTCGCACCAGTCTTTGGGGGATATACCGGTTTTGGCATGCTCGGACAGGAACCGTTTCTGAAGGTCTCCCCAGTCCGGTTTTGCCATCTTGTTCCTCTAAAGTTGTCACTTTGTCAAAGGCGCTACGCAGCGCCTTTTGCAAAATCACAGGTATTTTTTAGCCAGCGCGATGAGCTCACTTTCTGCTGCATCGCCAAGTTTAGCCACGCCATCACGGACAAACTGCAAGGCCTTCTCAAAGTCCTGCACACCCTCTTTAACTGCTACGGCTGGCGCCGCGGCGGTTTCTGCAATGGCAACAGGCATCACTGGCTCAGGTACTGCGGTATCGTTCAGGGGTTCACTCACTCTGTTTTCCTCTTTGACGTGTTTTGTCAGCAGCCAGGCTATGGCCGCCCTGAATAAGTTCATTTGGACTCTCCGCACAGGCTGACCCACAGGTCGTTGTGGTCGTTGATCGCGCGGACGGTTCTTATATCCATAACGTCGGCATCTTTACCGTGGGTGCGAATAGGGCTATCCAGCGTGCACAATGAATCTACAGTGCGCACCGGCGCGTCAGTCGTCACTGTTGAATGGCGACCGGCGCAGCTTGTCACGAGCATCGCCATCGCTAAGAGCAGCATTGTTTTGCTTAACACTATTTGCCTTCTCCACGTTCTGCGACTGCTGCTTTGCCACAGCTGCCACCTGGTTTGATTCAACCTGCGCCGCCTTCACATCGGCTTTCGCCTGCGTCTGCACCGCGCCGATTTTTTTACCGCCGAAGTAACTGGCCACCAGCGCAGCAATGACGGCCGCCAGCGCTGCAAGCCAGTGCCAGCTGCCGGCCAGTAGAGAAATTACCGCTGTCATGGACCATTCCTCAGCGCGTCAGCGCGCGATTTGAGCTTAGACTGGCGCACATACTGCGCGACGACAGCCAGTCCCATCAAAGCGGGACTGATGTAGCTGAGGATGTGCGGAGGAATGTAGCTTTTCAGGTCTGGCGGTAAGGCATTCCAGGCATTCAGCGCTGCATCAGGAAACTGCAGGAGAATGACGCCAATCGCCGCGCCAACGCTGCCAAGCCAGACAGACCAAGTTTTCCAGAGCAACCGGGCATGATCGACAAATTCAACAGACGTATATTTGCGGATCAGCAGCAGCGCGATAATGGCGGCAATAATGATCAGCGGCAGGATGATGAAAATCATATCAGCCCCTTGTATATGTCATAGGTGCCGGTGCGCATCACTGCTGCGTGGCGCCGCGCTCTTGCCGGCGTCTGCCGTGCCCATAGGCTATCAAGCATGCCATTGGCCGCCGCATCGAAATCACCATTGGTGATGCTCGAAAGCGTGCCACGGAAAAGCGCCAGACCATCTACCCCCATCTGATAAGCCATGCTGAGCAGCACATCAGCACGTGCGGAATTACACTGGTTAAGCGCGTTGTTAATTATCGGGCGGCCCTTCATCTGGATCAGCTTGCCATCCACAATCACCTGTTTCCAAACGTCGCCAACCTGGCGCGGCACGGTGAATGTATAACTGGAGAGGCTGCCACCTTTCGGCCCGATGCGGATACCACCAGCCACCGTCGGAAAGCCCTGTGTATCGAGATAAGGCGATTCCCGATAGCCTTCCTCAAAATTAAGGATCTGGATTATCTGGCTCACTACGCGCCCCCCATTTCATTCGGCTAAGGCGTTCCTCACGCCGGTCGCGTTTACGCTGGAAATAAACGTTCACGCAGAATGTCGCTATAGCCAGAATGAAGCCGCCGATCGCGAGCCATTCGTTTAGCGACATGCTGCCTGCGACGAACGTTGCCCCCGAAGTGGTGTATGCCGCAGCTGTCGTCACTTTGTCTGCCATAGTTTTCATATCCACCCCCTGATAGGGGCTCGACTGAATTCGGAGTTTTCCCATTCGTGAATAAGCGAGCCCGGATAAACTTTTCTTTGTCACGAGAAAAGCCCGAGCCATGCAGTCCACAGATGCAGAAAACCCGCAAATTCGCGGGTTTTTTATTTGATGCGGCGGAAGGCGTATGTGCCAATGCCCTGCCTGCCAAGCTCGCACTCCATGCGGTTGTGCTCTACGCACTGAAATCCCTGCGTTCGGAACCAGTTTCGCAGCCCCTCATCGGTGAAGTACCAGATATGCTCATCCTTCCTGAAATGGTGAGATTGCAGGATGTCTGCGCTGTCGCGGAAAATGGGGATTGAGACGAATACGAACTCATCGGCGCGCGCCACAGCGGCTTCCGGATCGTCGATATGCTCCAGCACATCCCACATACTGATCGCCGGGCTTACCGTTGAATAAAGATCAACATAGAGCCCTTTCTCTTTCAGCCATTCAACGCCAGCCGGATTAACGTCATAGCCTGAGGTAAACGGTCGCATCGAAACGAACTGGCCAGCACCGATTCCAACGTCCAGAACGGGACCGTGATAATGGCGCGCAATCAGTTCAATGCGGGACACAGTCAGCTGGCGCCCAGTTTCTGTTTCCGCCATTTGCTGGTACCGCTGGAAATAACGCGCATCGTATGGGCGCTCCTGCGGCACCGGATAGCGGCCGATTCCCAGTTCAGGGAAAAACACCAGCTCACTGTCAACTTTTTGATAAAACTCTTTCATGCAGCCAGGCCTCAAATTTGTCTCTGAATCCGGTAATGCGTTTATCGCACTGATGGTCCCACTGGTGACAGCGGCAGTAGTTATCCGGCATAGCCCAGCCAACGCTGCTCAGGTTCATGGTGCCATCGGTGACTATCTCGGGCGCGTTATGGGCGCCACGGCCACCAGCAACCACGTATACCGGCGTCCGATAGCAGATTGCCGCCGGCAGAGCCCAGCCAACCGGAGTAACCACCACTGCGGCGTTTTCGACCAGAGACATCAAGCCGCGCAATGTCAGCTCGCCCCGATGAAGCTGCAAATCAGCCTCAGGCGCTTCCCCCACCAGCCACTCTTTGCCCTCTTCCAGATCCGCAATGCTGATAACAAAAAAGTGCTGCCGCAGAATCCGCGATGCCTGAACCAGATAATCCGGATCCGGGTTGCGGGAATCACTGCGCCATTCACTGCGAACTGTGGCAGGGCGAATCACCGCCACAGGCTTGTCGCTATAGGGATTTGGCGGAAGCAGCGAAGGCAGGTCGAAACCATCGGGCTGCACGCGGAACTTATCGCGCATGGCGTCGATAATCGAACCTCGCTCCAGTTCGGCCGGTCCGTAAAAGATACGGATCCGCTCTACGCTCTCAGGCAGTTCGTGCCAGAGTGCAGATGACCGCGATTCGTTCTTCTGCTGGGTGCGCAGCGTGGTTTCACTCCGTACCGGCTTTACCGGCAGGTCTTCGTAAATCTCCGGCCACGCCGTTTTGATGTAGGTGCCGGCCGGCAGGCGTTTTACGAAGGCGCGCTGATAAATCGAATCACCCAGCCCCTGCATCCCGTCGATGAATAGCGGTTTCGGTTTCATGGTTTTCTCTGATGGCGTCTTCCAGCTCAGCTCTGGGAAAGCAGCGAATGCTGGTCTGACGGCTGCAGTTGATGATGCGCGGCCGCCCGGGCATTTCAGCGATACGTGCGAACTCGCCATGCCAGCGGCGGATGTTATCCGCTGTGGGATTACTGATGCCCTCATGCGCGCCATGCCAGTGCAGGCCGTTCAGGATGGAGCAGTCAAAGCCGAGCAGAATGATGTTTGTAATACCCAGGCTCATCGCGAACAGGATTGCGCGCTGGCCGGAATTGAATGTGCCAGATGTGTCCGTTTCGAATAGATGAATGCCGTACCGCGCTGCAGCGCGCCGGTTACAGGTCCACCGTTCCGCATCACTGGCAATTTGAGCGTGATTTTTATCCCACCATTGCAGATCGCCAGCGTAGATGAAGCGGCACTGCGGCGCGGCGCGCCAGCTGCTGTTCACTGCAATCAGTGGTATGCCTGCATCACTCACCAGCGCGCAATCCGCTGCAGTCAGGGAAGGACCAGACGCACAGACAGCTATTTGCCTCATGGCGCCCCCGGGCGATACAAATAAAAAACGCCCGCAGGCTGGTGAGGCCGCGGGCGCTTTTAATTATTCACAGTTTTTTGCAACTGACCGGTTTCTCTGCTGATGAACAGCACACAGAAATCCCATCATTGGCGAGATATTGGGCCATTTTCGTCACGGCGTCAATACATCGGATTTATCTTAACCCGAAAAAGTGTTTACGCCGCGGTTACAGGTGACCCGCTGCAGCATCTGATCAGCGTGCGATTCTTCCCGGTGGCACTGGATAACCAACAGCTCATAGAACGGTTTAAAGCTGCGGCGCCAGGTGGGCTCACTGACATTCATGACTGCAAACCCTACCGCGCGGCGCACAACCTCAGACGGCAGCCGCGCATAGCCCCGCCCTGTGCACTTCGGGCAGGTTTTCATCACAGGGACGCCCTGCAGATTGCTCTGCTCTTTATCGAGCACCTGGCCTTTGCCGTGGCAGCGGCAGGCGTTGCTGATCTCCCCTTTCCCGCCGCAGGATGTACAAAGCGCCCGGACAACCTCTCGCACATCGCGTTTGACCTCATAGCTGGACGGAATAACACCCTTCACGCCCCAGCGGATTGAGGTTCTCATCACCTCCCTGGAAACAAAGGGCGTGTGCGACTTAGTGCTGAATACTTCCGCCTCCCTGAAGCCGGTGCCATTGCAGCAGGGGCAGGTACGCGTGCTGGCAGCACTGCGCGAATAATCCTGGTACGCGAACGTTGCGAGCAATTGCACCAGTTCACGTTTAGTATCTTCAGCGAGTTCGGTGATCGCCCGGTAGCGCGCCGACTCTTTAACGCCAAAATCAGTAAGCATCTCCACGGCGCGGTCACTACTCGTTACGCCGTGCTTTGACAGAAACAGCTCAAAACCGAAGCGTGCCTGCGCTTCAGTGAGACCAAAGGATGCCATCACATCCGTAATGGTCAGGCTATCACTGGCCGTAGCCCGAGGAGAATCGCTTAACTGAGGCGACTTAGGCGCAAAAAATTTAATGGAGTTTTCGAGGTTCATGGTGATTCTCCTGTCGTAATCAGTTGTGGTTCCCGTTCAGGCAATGCTCTCAATGCGTATCTGCCCCCTCTCTCCCCATATTTTGGTGATCCGCGCATCCCACACCGCGCTGTCATCTTCAAACACGGCATCCATCAGCGCCTTATGCAGGTTATCGACGTCAGGTTTTTGCTGGTGCGGCCGCCCGACGTGCTCTGCCCGCTTCTTCTTGCTCCAGCTTTCGGGCATGGGAATAACAAACGTGATCCGGCAGCCGCTTTCCGGCAGCATTACACCGCGGAGACGCACCTCGTCTTTGAATGCGCGGTAACGCATAACCGCCGGACGCTGCGCCCACCGATCGCGATTCGTCTGCCGGGGCTTGCCCAGCGGCGTGATGTCATACACCTGGTTCAAAAGTCTCTCCTCATAGTGGCCTCGCCGCGTGCCGGGCGTTCGTGTGCAAGCTGAGCGGCTTCCATCTGGTCGATGTCCTGGAAATGGCCGTTGTAAAATTTCTGGAACGCAACACCCTGCGGCCCATGGCGGTTTTTACCGACGATGATCTCCGCGATGTCTGATGCCGGGCTGTCAGGGTTGTAAACACCGTCGCGATAGATGAACCAGATGCCGTCTGCGTCCTGCTCGATGCTTCCGCTGTCGCGCAGATCCGCATTCACCGGGCGCTTATTCGGCCTCTTCTCTACGTCGCGCGACAGCTGGCTCAGACAGACAACAGGCGTTTTCAGCTCCATCGCCATCACCTTCAGACCGCGCGAAACTGCGCCAACGGCCAGATCGTTACGCTCGGCGATGGGCTTTTCGATGAGCTGCAGATAGTCAGCCATGATGAGAGATGTGCCGGGATAGCGGTTTTTATGGCGCGTGGCCACGGCGCGGATCTGTTCGATGGTGAGGTTTGTCGCATCCACTACCCACACATCAAGGTTTGCCAGGCGCTGAATGCCCATGGAGATCCGGCCCCAGTCCTCGTCGTTGAGATGGTTCGCTTTGCGGAGCATCGAAACGGATACACTGGAGGCGTTGGCCAGCTGGCGCTCGACAATCTGCTGCCCCTGCATTTCCATGCTGAAGATCAGCACGCCGCGCTTAAGCTGCTCGCTACCGAGTGTCACAGTACGATTTGCCACCGCTTCGGAAATCTTCAGTGCCAGCTCGGTTTTCCCCATACCCGGCCGCGCCGCGATGATGATCAGGTCGGTATCATTCAGGCCACCGGTAATGTTATCGAGAGGTTCAATGCCGGTTTTCACTGTGTAGGATTCATCCCCGTCACTGACGCGCTTTTCGAGAACGTCCATATAACCATCGAGCAGCTCGCCGATCTGCTGCGGTACAACTTCATCGGCCGGTCGGTTGATCACGGACAACTGCCTCGTAAACTCCTGGATGCTTTCCAGCGCGCGCTCGCTGTTTACTGCCCGGGTAATGCTGTCGTAGTTCTCTTCCATCAGCCGCGTAAAACTGCGGATGCAGTACATTTCATTGAGTTTTTTAGCGTAACCCTTGATGTTGCGCGCCGTCGGCGTTGATTTGGCGGCCTCCATCACATCAGCAAACGTTCCAGGCTCATCACCCATGGATTCAGCCACCAGGAGCGAGTCGATCATCTTGTGATGGCTCGCATGACGTCGAATCTCCCGGTAAAGCCGCTGATAAAACGGGTGCGAAAACGCCTCAGGATGAACGGTGCTGAGTACGTCCTGTGCATCAGGAGTCAGGCCGCCAATCAGCAACGCGCCACACACGCTGGCTTCGACATACAAATCAATCACAGTGTGCCCTCCCGTACCGCGCGCAGTGTTCTTGGCTGCATCAGGTAATCGAAGCTGGCGCGCCAGCCGGTACCATCTGGGCCGCCGAAGTGGAAATCACGCGCATCAGCCATGAACGCGCTGAAATATTTGCGGAACGCCTCAACGTCCTTTTTCGTCATGTGCCCCACCAGCGCGCGGATGGCGTTTTCACGATCGCGGTCAAGTTCAGCAGCGGCCAGCCGGCCTGCGGTGATTTCATTCCAGGCATCGACCACGGCAGCGCAGTCGATATCAACGGCGTTCTGGCTCCAGACAGTCGCGTCGGCCAGGTAACCATCGAAGCGGTTCACCCGGCAGATGTTAGCCGGCTTGGCCACGGTACCGTTGCGGCGCTTCCACGTCTGGGCTACCCAGCGGATCACCAGCTGCAGGTCCGCGACGGTGTAGGCATCACGTGCAGCGCGTTCTGTGAGTAAAACGGCAAAGGCTTCTGCAGAGCGGCAGGCAGAGCCTGTGACCTGGTTGTAATACTCCAGGACCTGTTTTGCCTGTGATAAAACTTCTTCCGAAAACTCCCCCCTGGGGGATTTAGGGGGATCTGTATTTACTGTCTTTGGAATAATGTCTTTGGTGTCCCCCTGTTTTGAGGGATAACGCTCCCCTAAATTGAGGGATTTTTTATCCCCTGATTTGGGGGATTCTCCCTCATTTTGAGGGATACGCCATTCAGAGACGTTTTTATTGGGCCCAAACTGGCGACCCTGCTGGATCAGAATGTTCATTGAAACCAGTTGCAGCTTGGCTTCGTTGCAGCGCTTAACGGGGAGCTTGGCGATGCTGGCGATTTGCGAATCGCTGATGCGGTCCATTTTTTTATTCCATCCATAGGTGAGCCGCAGAACAGCCAGCAGCACTTTAAACTGGCGCTTCGTTAAATCGGCACCGGCATATTCTTCCAGCAGCATGTTGGCCAGTCTGGAATACCCATCATCGGTATCGGCCACGCGCTGCTCCTCACGCTCTTTGTGAGCGTTGAAATTTATGATCTCGGCGGTATTACTCATGGCCATCACCCTCGCGCCGCAGCTGCTTAGCATGCTCAAGTGCATCACGAAGGCGCGGCCCGACGCCGGGCGCGTAATGGCGCACAAGCTCATTGCGCGCCATGTCTTTATGTACAGTGGTTTCTGCTTGCGGTTTACGGCGTTTCTGTCGCATAATTGACCTCGCTTTCCCAAAGCAACGCTGTATCAGGCTGATCAGTTCGCGCTGTTCAGCCTTCCCCTTCAAACTCCCTGAAATACCTCTCGAAATACCACTTCGGTACGCAGCACTCGTGCGGATAATCCGGGCGCCTGAACAGCACACGCCGTTCCTGTCTGTCGTAACCGAGGACGTGAACAACGATGCCGCGACGATCGCGGTATTTTTTACTGGTCTGAACGAATCTTTCATTCACCCGCTTCCCCGCCCTGTGTGCGGAGATGGTCCAGCATGCCAATCAGGCATTGCGCCAGCTGGCCAGTCTCATCCCCTTTGAAGATCACCATTCCGGCCGGCTGCTCATAGCCTATGGCCGCAAGTAAGCAGCTGGCCTTCTCGACCAGACCGCCGCGGCTTTGCCAGCGGCTCACCTGGGATTTATCAACCCCAAGTTTCTTCGCAACTGCCGTCACCCCCTGAGCGGCGATGCGGCTGACAATCTCGCTTTCGATATCACGCGCTTTGTTGCGTGACGTTGTGTTTGAATCCATTGATATTTTTCCTTTATCGAATTTTTATTGAACAGGCGCTCCAGCACTGCTGGAGCATTCGCAGTGAAATGAATGCCCTTCACTCAGTTTTGGTTTGCTGGATGTACCGCTGCGGATAAAGAATCTGCATCTCGCTGATCTTCCCCTGGAAGTAACGAGATATTTTTTCAGCGGTTTCGATTGAGGTGACCTGGATGCCGCGTTCAATGCGACTCAGGTTTCCGACATCAATCTGTACAGCCAGCGCGACCTCACTGATGGTGAGTCCATTCGCTTCACGCATTCTTCGCAGCGGTGTCCGCATATTTTGCATGTTACGCCCTCATTTAATGCGCTGTACGCATATTATTGCATCCGCATAATTTGCGCAACACGCTTTGCGAGTGACGCATAAATGGTTTCAAATGGACCAATGAACGTTGGAGAAAAAATTCGCCAAATCCGCAAGGCGAAAAAAATGACCCTTAATGAACTGGCATTGCTGGCGGACAGCGATGTGGGGAACCTGTCGCGCTTAGAGCGCGGTAAACAGGGTTACAGTGATGCGCAATTAAAAAAAATTGCCGCTGCGCTTCAGGTGCCAACTTCCGACCTATTTTCATCCAGTGATGTAAATGATACTGTGGATTCATACAGTGTTGTTTCGCTAACTAATGCGAGGAGGGATGATGTGTATAGGGTTGATGTGCTTGAAGTATCCGCCAGCGCCGGAAATGGTTCACCATCTAGGGATGTGGTGGAAGTCATTAGATCTATTGAATATGATCCCGAACAAGCGAAGCTGATATTCGGCTCCGCACCTCAGGAAATGGTTAAACTCATCAACGTTCGCGGCGATAGCATGCAGGGGACAATCGAACCCGGAGATCTGATATTTGTAGACCAACGCGTCAATTACTTTGATGGGGATGGTATATATGTCTTTGATTTTAATGGGGATACTTACGTTAAGCGCTTGCAAAAAGTTAAAGCCGACCTGCTCGTTATCTCTGACAACACTAAATATCGTGAATGGACCATCAACCCTGAAGAAGCCGAAATGCTCCATGTATCTGGACGCGTTATGCTGAGTCAATCGCAGCAGTTCCGCCGTCACGGTTAAACCATCCGCTCAACCGTTCAGCCCGCTTATGCGGGCTTTTTTGTGCCTATCGCAAAAAAATCACAAATTTTAATTCTCTTCGATTCAAAAGGTTAAATAAAAACCAACCTGATGAAATCTCCCATCTTCAAATATGCGCTTGACGCATATGCGTGTGACGCAATATATTCACCTCACAGCACGACGCAGACCAACGCAGAGCGCTGCCGCTCTTTAACAATCGAACCAGATATCACCGCGCTGGCGGCCGAGAGGCCCGAACTCAGCACCCTGGCATCCCCTGGCTCTACGGGGCTAAGGCATCCCAGGCATGCGGCGGACAGTGTGGTGATTCAGTTTCTTTTGAGCTGCGCCCATAGGCAGCGAGGCAGTCATAGCCGGACGGCTCCGCCGGGATTTAGGCTGATAGCACGCTTCGGGCGCAGCATCAAAACGAACTGACCATTTCAGCGAAAGAGGAAATTGATGATGGATGAAGCATATGAAGCCTACTTCGAAAGCCTGAGCGAAGACGATGAAGTATTAAGTTTTGACGAGTTTTGCGCAGCATTGGCCCCGTCTCAGCAGGATTAGCGCCTGACCAGGGCAAGCCCGGAGTACCGCAGCTATATGTTGGGCTTAAAAGTAAAGGCGGTGGATAAGCCGGGCATCATCCCGGCACACAACGGGGTGGCGGTTCGATTCCGTGGTAACGAGTACGGTGGATGGGTTCAACTCCCATCAGGCGAGCGGGGTTGGGCCCAGCCGATGAGTGGTGTAGCCGGATGAGTTGCCAGCCCGTTGTGGTGAATTGCAGTCCACAGAGACAACCAGAAGATCAGCGCCTGGCGCCACACCCACTAAATGCTGTGTGTAGTCTTTAGCCCCCGCCTCGGGGGCATTTTTTTGACTGCAGATCAGCTAACCGAGGAAATCCCATGCACATCATCCCCAAACTGACGCGGCAGCGCCTCGGCGAACTGCCCATCGGAACGCCGATCCGTATCGGTAACCAGAGCGTAATTTTCAACGGCTGCAGCATTGAGGCGGATTACAAAGGCGTCGATGACACATTCATCAACTTCATTGATGAGGATGGCCAGCACCGGCGGTTCAGCGAGTGGGTAGTTTTGCAGTCCGGTACCGAATTCATCGATTCAGAGCTGTGCGATTACTGCGGCCGCTTCCGGCGCCTCGGTGATACAGCCCTTCGCGTAATCCAGTTCTGGAACCGCACCGAAAACAAAATTTTCTGCGCAGATAGCCAGTGCGCACACCGCTATCAGCAATCAATTCGCGTCCCGGCGAGCCGCCTGGGAGTTAAACGGAGAAACTATTCATGAGCCCCATTGAACGCCTGCAGTTTCGCCACCGCTTGACTGGCGCCGATTTTCACCCGCGCCGCCGCCACTGGCTGGTACCGGTCATTGTAGCCGCGCTTGTCGTAGCAGGGATGTGCGCCGGATGGATGTAGAAACCATTATCCCGACCGATTTCGCTATCAGCGAAGCAATGCGCAATCTCGCGATGAGCACCGTCCTCGCCATATGCGAACAAAACCACTTAACCCCGGCGGACCTGCAGCAGCTGGCAAACCAGCTTGCGCAGCGCGATGCGAACGCCGACGCCCGAACAGGAGCCCTGAATGTCTGCAGTTATTCGCGTGATCGACACTGAAACCACCAGCTTTGAAGGCGGCGTGTGTGAGATTGCCAGCATCGATATTGTCGATGGCACGCTGTGTAACCCGATGAGCGACTTCGTTAAGCCGCCTGAGCCAATCACTACCGCTGCGATGGCAGTACACCACATCACCGATGCAATGGTCGCCGACGCGCTGCCGATTGATAACGTGATTGGCCGCTATCTGGGCGCATCTGTTTATGTCGCGCACAATGCCGCGTTTGACCGCCCCAAGCTGCCGCAAATCACGGGCCCCTGGATCTGCACGCTCAAGCTGGCGCGGAAGCTCTATCCAGAGCTGGAAAGCCATTCGAACCAGTACCTACGTTATCACTTCATGCTTGATGTCGAAGTGCCGGAACACCTGCACGCGCACCGCGCGCTATATGACTGTTATGTCACGGCTGCGCTGCTGCTGCGCCTGAACCGTGAAGCACGTTTTACGATCGCCCAGATGCGCGACATCTCCGCGCGCCCTTCCCTGCTGCATGCTATGCGTTTCGGTAAGCACAAGGGCAAAACGTTCGAAGAGATAGCCGCCAAAGATCCCGGCTATCTACGCTGGGCGCTGGGAAATATGGAATTGGATGAAGACCAGACATTCACCATGCAACATCACCTGCAGCAAGGGGGCTGATATGGGTATCCCGGTCCTTATCCTGGGTGACTCAGGTTCAGGCAAATCGGCCAGCCTGATGCATCTCAATCCCGATCATGGCTTCCTGATCAACCCGGAAAATAAGCGTCTGCCCTTCAAGTCCAGCGGCTGGAAGCCACGCGATTTTGCCGCGAAAACCGGGAATGTTTTCTTCACTGATGTGCCTGGCGATATTGTGCTAATCATCAGCCATGCGCGGCGCGCCGGTAAAAAGTTTGTTGTGGTCGACGATTTCCAATACGTGATGGGCAACCAGTTCATGCGGCGCCGCAGTGAAAAATCGTTCGAGAAGTTCACGGAAATTGGCGGCGGCGCATGGGATGTGATCCGCGCGGCGCAGGCAGCCGAAGATGACCTGATTGTTTATTTCCTCGCGCATACCGAAGAGACGCCCGCCGGCCGCATCAAGATGAAAACCATCGGCAAGATGCTGGACGAGAAAATCACAGTTGAGGGCATGTTCAGCATCGCCCTGCGCACCGGCGTGACGGATGGTCGCTACTACTTCACCACGCAGTCTGATGGCACTGACCCGGTTAAATCGCCGATCGGTCTCTTCGAGCAATTCCAGATCGACAACGACCTGAACGCCGTCGACACGGCGATACGGGACTATTACGAACTCAATGACGGAGCTACCGCATAATGCAAAACCCTATCTTCATCTTCGATCCGGACTCAGCAAAAACCTCTGGTCCGGGTGGCGCCACTGAAACCGGCGCGTATACCGGCAACATCCGCACAGCGCTGTTTACCAATGGCCGCGATTCGCAGTCGCAGTCGATTGAGCTCTCAATGGATGCGGACGTGGGCGCCATTAATTACCTGCGCATTTCATACATTGGCCGTGATGGCACCCCGCTAAAGGGGGGCACTGCGATGATCAACGCCATCATGGGTCTCACCAACACCAAACAGCTATTTGCTACTGAGGTTCAGGGCGAGAACGGTCCGGAAATGCATTGCCGCGAGCTTGAAGGTAAGCCTATCGGGTTTGTCCTGCAGAAGGTGCTCTACACCAAAGGCGATGGCGGTGATGGCTATAGATTTGAGATTCGCCAGGCCTTTGGCACAAAGACCCGCAAAACCTACAAAGAGGCGATGGAAAATCTACCCGCTGAAGCGGTTGATAAGCTGCTGGCTACGCTTTCAGATCGGGATGAACGCCAGCCACCTACCCACAGTGGCATGGCACATACACAGGCAAATCAGCCGCGATCTATGCTGGGAGGTCAGCAGACTGGTGGCACAGGCAATACCTCGCGGCTGGCACAAAATGCCGGCGGACGCGGTATGCAGCAGCAACCGCAGCCGGATTTCGACGACGATATTCCGTTCTAAAAACAGCCAATATTTCGATTACCGTTCACCATAACCGCCTGCACCTGAGGCGGTTTTTTTATGAGATTTCACCATGTCATGGATAACCACTCAGTCAGGCAAGCATTTCGACTTTAACAACATTTCTCCCGATGCTATTTGCATCGAAGACATCGCCTGCGCGCTGTCAAATCTGTGCCGTTTCACCGGCCACGTGCAGGACTTTTACAGCGTGGCGCAGCACTCGGTTCACGTCAGTTATCTGGTTCCACCGACGTTTGCACTGGATGCACTTTTACACGACGCAGCGGAAGCATACATCGGTGATTGCGTGTCTCCCCTTAAAGCACTGCTGCCCGATTATCAGGAAATAGAAAAGCGCGTGGAGTTGGCAGTAGCTAAGCGTTTCGGTATCCGCACTCTTGGTAAATGGCCTGAAGTTAAGCGAGCAGACCTGATCATGCTGGCCACAGAACGCCGCGACCTCGATTTAGATGACGGCACACCTTGGCCAATCCTCGAAGGTGTAGAGCCTGCACCGTTTCTTCTTTCTCCGCTTAATCCGCGGCAGTCGCGCGTTCTGTTCCTCCAGCGCTACAACGATTTGAAAGGCAATCATCATGGCTAAAACAATCCAATTATCGAATGCCGCTCTGGTTTTCACCGATGCTCGAACTGGTCAGGGTTACCTGCGAAAACTGGACGAATTTGAAGCAAATCTTCTGGCATCCCAGTTAACAGCGCTGGACGGTGGTCTGCTTAAAGCCCGTCCGGTTCATCCGGTGGAAATTCGACTGGTAACGGTTGAAGAAATGCGTGTGGGTAATGCCATTCAGGTACAGGATGCTCCCCCTGAACACTGTGCTGCAGCAAAAGACGGTGAATGCTGCCACCCTCGTTGCCCGCAAATCCATGATGGTGAGCCAGCATTTTCCGGCCGTCATTGCCCATTAGATAAAGGTGATGAAAATGATTAAGCAACGCGCCCGCGGCGTTCCGGTCGATTCCTGCGCTTTAATGTGGATGCACCACCGGCGCGCCAGCGGCACACTCATCAAGTTTGACGAAGGCGATTATTACGGGCATTTCAGCCGCTGCGCCGCAAAAAACATAACGCTGCCCGCCCGCACGGCCAGCAATGCTGGTAAGGATGGTGTGTGATGGCTAAGCCAGTGATCAATTTTGAAAATGCGCAATTTGAGCAATGCGGCAGGGTTAGTAACATTGATGCAAACGGCGTCGAAAAGAACGTGCGCCATAATCTGCGTATCATCCTGGCAGACGGAACGATTTACGCTAAAGAATGGCCTCGCTTTCACTGGGCGAAATGGATGGTCAATAAAGATCACATCCCTTACAGCATCACCAGCCGGCGTGGGCATTACCGCAAGTGCAATGACCGGCATACATGGTTACTGGATCAGGCGTGGAAGGCTAATTTCAAGGAGACAGCCCATGACTGAACGCGGGATGATTTTCAACGCCGAAATGGTTCGTGCAGTTCTGGATGGCCGCAAGACGCAGACGCGCAGAGCTCTAAAGTTATTCCAGAATGCGGTGAGTTTTACACCGGAATGGGATATTGACTGTCAGGAGATTTTCGTTGCGATGGGAAAAAAAGACCATACCGAAATGAATCCTGTATTGGGGGCTATTCGCTGCCCATTCGGTGCAGTAGGTGATCGCCTGTGGGTGCGTGAGACGTGGCAAGCAATACACGACTCGCTTGATGAGTTTGGCAATGTCGATGAACGCACCTGGATTCCATCAATCCCCAAATCATCAGACAGCTACTGGCATGCGGTTTACGCTGAAGAGTTTGGCGTATCTAACCGCGTGGACCGTGGCTTCCCGTGGCGACCTGCTATCCACATGCCGCGATGGGCTTCCCGCATAACGCTGGAGATTACCGGCGTGCGTGTGGAGCGGCTGAATGACATTAGCGAGAACGATGCGCGCGCAGAAGGTGTGCAGCCATTGCGCGGCGGCTACTGGCGTCACTATCAGCCGGAATGGACTCAGCACCAGCTCAGCGCGCGCGGTTCGTTCGCGACGCTGTGGAAATCCATTTACGGAGAGGAAAGCTGGCAGGCTAGCCCGTGGGTGTGGGTCATTGAGTTTAAGCGCGTGGAGGATGAGTAGATGGCAGAGCAATTTTCTTTCAACCTGGCTGTACGCAAAGTCGCGCACGAGCGTAAATGGACCATCAAAAAAACCGCGTGGTTTTGCGGTGTTTCTGTCAGTACGCTCCGCCAGTTGATGAACAGTAAACATACTTATATCAGTACGATAGAAAAGTACGCAGCCAAGTTCAACATGTCCACAATCGTGTTTATAGAGAAGGGGCAACGGCAATGGTAAGCACAACGTTAATTGGCTTCGCTCTGCTTATCACCTCAGCCACCGCCGAGCCAATGCCGGTTAGCGAGCGCATCTACCCCGACAAAACAGCGTGTGAGCAAGTAAAAAAGCGATTACTCGAGCGGCGGCCATTAGCGCGCCTCGAGTGTTCCCCCGTCTACCGATAGCCGCGTGAGCGGTTTTTTTGTGCCTGTAAAGATGAAAAAACGTCTCCGCGCGCACTACGCGCGCCACCAGCCATTCTATGAAGTCGCCGCCATCGGTGCTTTTTGGATCACGCTACTGATCGCAGCCCTATTCGTTGAGGCCAATCTTAAATGACAGAGATAACGCTCAATCCATATTGCGCGGCGCTGGAACAGCTGCGCGCGCAGCCAACCCACAAGCTAAAAGAGATTGGTGATCAATGGCGATCGCCAGAGCGGCTTTGGTGGGGAATAAATTCGCTGTTCGGTCCATTCGTGCTGGACCTGTTTGCCGACCGTGATAACGCAAAATGCGAGGCGTATTACACAGCTGAAGATAATGCCCTGACCCAAAACTGGTCGGAACGCCTGGCTGAACTTAATGGCACAGCCTACGCAAATCCGCCTTACAGCCGCGCCGCTATGAATGGGGACGTATATATCACCGGTATGCGTCACATCATGGCGCACACCATGGCGATGCGCGAGCTGGGTGGGCGTTACGTCTTCCTAATAAAAGCGGCCACTGGTGAGGTGTGGTGGCCGGAAGATGCGGATCACATTGCCTTCGTGCGCGGGCGAATCAGTTTCGACCTGCCAACCTGGTACCGGCCAGCCGATGGTCAGCCAGCTGAATCATCCGCCGGATTCGGCGCGGCGATCGCGGTGTTCGATAAGAAATGGCGCGGACCAGCGTTCGATTACATAAGCCGCGACGATTTGGAAGCACGCGGTGCCGCTTTTATGAAGCAGATAGAGCGCGCAGCTGCGCGTCGGGCCCCTTATGATCAGCCCACTCTGCCCCATGATTCTTCGTCAAATGTCTGGCCCGCTGAAGTGCTGCTGCTGGCGCAGCAGTTACCTGTCCTGTCCAATCTCGCTGATGACCACCAGCGAAAAGTGAAGCATCACATCAATCGTATGCTGCTGGAACGCCAGCCGCACGCTGAAATCATAACGGCAGCTCAGTCGCTTGCCACCACATTCGGAGAGCATGCCCAATGAGGGAGATCATCGTCGATAACTTTGCCGGCGGCGGCGGTGCCAGCACCGGGATTGAAATGGCCACCGGCCGCAGCGTTGACATCGCGATTAACCACGACCCGAACGCGATCGCCATGCACACCACAAACCATCCGGAGACGTTGCATTATTGTGAGTCGGTCTTCGATATCGACCCGCTGGCCGCGACCGCTGGCGCTCCGGTAGGTCTGGCATGGTTTTCGCCAGACTGCCGTCATTTTAGTAAAGCGAAGGGCAGCAAACCGGTCAAAAAGGAGATTCGCGGGCTGGCGTGGATCGTCATCCGGTGGGCTCTGGCTAAGCGACCACGCGTCATCATGCTGGAAAACGTGGAAGAGTTTAAGACCTGGGGGCCGCTGCTGATCGATGAAGAGCGGCCAGATCCGGCGCGCGCAGGGGAAACGTTCGCTGCGTTCGTTGGCATGCTGACCACCGGCGTGCCGGCCGATCATCCCGCGCTGGATGAGGTTTGCGACTTTCTTCAAATCGGCCGCCAAAGCGCCGACGCGCGTCGCCTGACCTCTGGGCTTGGCTATACAGTTGAATCGCGCGAGCTGCGTGCCTGCGATTATGGCGCGCCAACGATCCGCAAACGCTTCTTTATGGTGATGCGCTGCGATGGGCAGCCGGTTGTCTGGCCACAGGCGACCCATGGTGACCCGAAAAGCCTCACGGTTCAGTCTGGCCACTTAAAACCATGGCGAACAGCAGCTGAATGCATCGACTGGTCTATCCCATGCCCGAGCATTTTTGGCCGCAGCAAACCTCTGGCCGAAAACACGTTGAAGCGCATCGCCCGCGGCATCCAGCGCTTCGTGATCGATAATCCCACGCCATTTATCGTGAAGTGCAACCACACCAGCAGCAAAACGAAGTACGACTGCTTCCGCGGCCAGTCGCTGGATGAGCCGCTCAAGACAATCACACAGACCCATGGCTATGCGGTGGTTGCGCCCGTGTTCGCCGGTACCGGCGGATCCACATTCCAGATGAAACCACGGCCTGTAGATAAACCGTTTTTCACGCTGCTAACGCAGAACAGAACCAATGTGATTTGCCCGCGGCTGGCGCCGGTCATTTCCCGACAGTTCGGCAAGAGCATAGGCCACGCACTGGATGAACCTGCAGGTACGGTAACGGCCGGCGGCGGAGGGAAAAGCGCGCTGGTGAGCCCAACGCTGATACAGGTCGGTTATGGTGAAAGACCCGGGCAGGCGCCGCGCGCGCCAGGACTTGCTCGCCCACTCGGAACCATTGTCGCCGGCGGCGGTAAGCATGCGCTGGTATCCGCTTTTCTGGCCAAGCACTTCGGCGGCAACTATTCCGGCCCCGGTGCTGGTATGGATGCTCCGGCACTTACTGTCACGACCACTGATCATCATGCTCTGGTGACCAGCAATCTCGTCAAGTTGCGGGGAACCTGTCGGGACGGCCAGCGCACTGACGAGCCGATGCCGACTGTTACCGCTGGCGGGCAGCATGTCGGTGAGGTACGCGCCTTCCTTATGAAGTATTACGGCAATGAGAAAGGCGGTATCGGGCTGACTGATCCGCTCGGCACCGTAACCACCAACGATCGTTTCGGCCTGGTGACCGTAGACGGTACTGACTACGAAATCGTTGATATCGGGATGCGCATGCTTCAGCCGCATGAACTGTACGCAGCCCAGGGCTTCCCTTCCTGGTACATCATCGATCGGGATTACCGCGGCAATAAATACGCCAAAGACAAGCAGGTTGCCCGTTGCGGCAACGCAGTTCCGCCACCGTTCGCCGAAGCGCTGGTGCGCGCGAATTTACCTGAAATGTGTTCACCTTTGACTCAGGAGAAAATCGCATGAGCCTTGATGTAATGCCCATTTCCACATACTGCCAAACCACCGGTGAATCCGTCGATGCCATTAACAAACGGATACAAAGGAAGATCTGGCAGGTGGGTGTTCACGTATTAAAAGTGGACGGCGTCCAAGAACGCTGGATTGATCTTGAAGAGGTAAATAGATGGGCAAGAAAGAGCAGGGATCCGCTTTACCGCGGGGCATAACAGTTCGCCGGCATCAGACCGGCGAAACTCTTCAGCTCACCTTCACTTATAAAGGGGTTCTTTGCCGGGAACCCCTTTCAGGTTTGGAGGTGAACCCACGCAATATTAAATATGCCGATCGCCTATTGGGCGAAATACAAAACAAAATATCACTGGGCACTTTCGCTTATGGTGACTACTTTCCTAAATCACGTAAGCTGGCCACATTTGGTGAAGTAAAGAAAACGAAAACGGTCAGGGAATACCTGAACGAGTACATCACCATCTGCATCAACCGCAAGCTTTCCCCCTCCACCATCGATGGCTATCAGAAGTGCATCACATCATTATCCACGCTTCATGCGCTTCCTGTCACCGAACTTACAGCAGGCGTATTGAAGACGTGGATCAGCAATAAAAACGCCAAACTCAAAACCATCAGGAATCTGCTTTCCTTCATGCGCAGCGCACTGGACGAAGCCGTGACAGATGGGCTTATCGAGCTAAACCCGGTATCTCTGGTTACCGCATCGCGCTATCGCCCCAAACAAACGACTGAAGAAAAAGATGACTATGTGGTCGATCCTTTTACACCTCAGGAGGCCAAAGCCATTTTTGCCGCTTGCACCTATGAGCAGTGGCGTTACCTCTTCCAGTTCGCGATGCACACCGGCTTACGCAGCTCCGAACTCTGTGCACTGCGCTGGCAGGATGTTGACCTGGTGCACAACACCATACACGTTCAGAAAGCGAGCGTGATTGGCGTGATCAAGGGCACCAAAACGGCAGCTGGTACGCGAAAGGTTGAACTCGATGAGATGGCGCTTTCAGCTTTGGCGGGCATGCGGTCGCATACCTTTATGCGTAGCGAGTATGTGTTTGAGGATCCGAAGACAATGGAGCCATGGAGCGGTTCAGCGGCAATTCGTAAAAAGGCCTGGATGCCAGCGTTACGCCGCGCGCAGGTGCGGTACCGGAATCCTTACCAGACACGACACACCTATGCGACCAGGCACATCAGTATTGGCGTAAACCTTTACTGGCTTTGTGGGCAAATGGGGCATAAAGGGCCAGAGATGCTTTTCAGGCATTACGGTTCGTACCTGAAAGACTATGACGGAAATACATCGAAGCAGCCAAATCACCTGGCCGTTGTGGGAGGGAATCAGGCGGCGAAATAGTTAAGAGGATCGTTACTTATTCGACACGGTATGGACAGCAGCAAGACTGGAAAATGCACGTGTAATGCACGTGAAAATTTTATTTCCAAAAATAGTCTTTATAATCAATGGGAAATGTCGACTTGTGACGCGGGTTCAACTCCCGCCAGCTCCACCAAAATTCTTCAAAGATGATTACCAGAGTCATCTGTAGAAGTCCTGAAAGCCCGCACGGCGTAAGCCTGGCGGGCTTTTTTGTGTGTGTAGTAGTCGAAGATATCAGCCGACATGAGAACGGCGCATGGCAGGTGATGAGGCGAAAACCTGCGCCGGGAAATCGCCGCGCGGTTTCAGAAGGTGCGCGCCCCGTTCTCGCCCGCCGGTCTTGGCAGCGTGCTGGATACGCTCAAGCTTATTGTGCCGCTGATGAGGGAACCGTCCTGCCGCCTGATTGGCTTCCGTAACGGCGTTTATGACACCACGAAAGGCACCTTCAGCCCGCACCGACGCGAGCACTGGCTGCGCACCGTCAACAGCGTGGACTACATCTCCCCGCGTCCGGGTGAAAACCTCGCAGACCACGCTCCGGCATTCTGGCGCTGGTTAACGCGGGCGGCCGGACATAATCACGACAAGCAGGAGCGCATCCTCGCGGCGTTATTTATGGTGCTGGCAAACCGCTATGACTGGCAGATGTTCCTTGAGGTCATCGGCCTCGGCGGCAGCGGTAAAAGTGTGATGGCCGCAATAGCCACTCTGCTGGCCGGAAAAGACAACACCACGTTCGCCACTATCGACACGCTGGAATCCTCCCGCGAGCGCGCCAGCGTGGTTGGCTTCTTGCTGATTATCCTGCCTGACCAGGAGAAATCCCGCCGCCAGTGTAGCCAGCCCGCTGACTGTCTGTTTCTCCTCTTCACTCAATTCATTCGCTGATTTCCCGTAATAAAACCTCGAGATTATCCCAAATGCTTCGCCCACCGCTGCCCCTGCGTCCTGGCAATATCACCGACCTGGACGCCAATTTCGCCAATCAACTGATAAGGAGTTGATCATGGCTGAGTACGGTAATAAGCCAGAAGGATATATTTTCAAAGCGTTACGGCAGCTGAAGGTGGGTTATACCAGCATCCGTCATGCAGACCGTAACGATACAACCACATACTACAGCCGCTGCCCCAGCCTTCACCTTAAGGACAACTTGCTGGAAGAGGCGGGGTTTGAGACCGGGCAGCTAGTTAAGATCACGGTGGAACGCGGGCAGCTGATCATCCGGCTGGCTGAGGAGTGATTCAACTGGCAGATAAAAATATCCCGGCACGGGGCCAGGATATTCTGTTTTAAAACGGGATTTTTGCCAGTAATTTGTTAACTTTATCCGTTTCTTCGGGATGTAGGTGAAGATATTTTTCACAGGCTAAGCGGACATACTGATAACAGGTTTCTTCACTGACAATGACGGTCTCCGCTTCAGAAGGCGGATAACCTACAGCAAATTCAACACCCTCAAAATGCTCGCTTTCATCGAAGCTATTCATATCAGGAAAGTTGCAGTAGGCACCATCAGTGTTAAAGCCACTTCTCTCAACAATATGCTCAATAACTTCCAGAAAATTCCTACCAGATGACATGATGTTGAAATAACCTACAACGACCTCATTAAGGCCGGAGTAAACATCTGACATCTCGAACAAGTTTTTACTCATATTTATTTATCCAACGCCTTAATTCGGATGGAAGTTCCGTATCGTACCTGTAGATTTATCAACATATATCCTGAAGCTAACACCGCCTGACATAACATTCGCTGTACCGTTCGGGCTATTCATCGCTTCCTTGAAACCATTAGCAGCAGCCTGTTGCCCAAGCTCCAGGATTTTCTCATCTGTAAATACCTTTGGATCGTATATGGTTTTAGTTTCTGGTGCTGCTTTGTATTCACCAGTAAGGCTTCCATCCCTGTTCTTGGTTGGAACCAGATATTTCACCTCTGTAATACCCTTAACATCCGTCGGTGTTTCACTGACTATCTTCACATTGTATTCTTTCGCCGCATCATAAAATGCACTGGCATTATGACCACCTGAGATCCCATTTTTCTGTGTAAAACCATCGACGGTTGCCAGATGTTTTGGTTGTTCAATTTTGAAATTAATTCCCGATGGATAAACAACAACCTTTTCAGCCAGTCTACTGAGTTTACTGACAGCCGCCGCACCCAATACTGGTGTCATCGAAGCGGCAACCGCCTTCATCCCGTCATAGGTTTCGACATAGTTCCCAGCCGTCGCCTTATCAACCCCAAGCTGCACCATTGCATAATTAACCATTGCATCCTTAACCTGCTGCTGATTCTGTGCATCAACGCTGGTGATATTCAGCAGGTTCACTATCTGACCGTAGGCATCAGGATACATCTGGCTGACTTTATTATTGTACTGCCCGGTTTCGTACTCTCCTTTCGCCCCGATCACTTTCAGCCTTGCGCCAGCGCAGGCATCACTGGCTGCATTACCGTTACCACACGCATCAATAACAGCTTTATCACTGGCGATATTTTTCTCGCGCAACTCATTGATTTTATGCGCCTTTTCACGCTCAGCCGGAGCTTTACTGTTTTTAAGCGTCTGTTTCGCTATCTCGAGCTCTGTCTTCTCCTGCACGCTCAGCCAGTTATTCTCAACCGCATTCCTTCCCGCCTGCGCTCCCGCCACTGCGCCCGCCGTGCTGTCGCCCGTCACGCCGCCCGCCAGTCCCGCCGCCAGCGTACCCAGCGCGCTTATCGTCTGGCGCTGCTCTTCCGTCAGGTCCTCACGCTTAACTCCCGGATACATCTGCTGCGCGATAAATTCGCCCATCACTGCGCCCGAGGCGCCCGCCAGCGCGCTGTTGCCCGCCGCGTAAGCCGTTACCGCGCCTACCACCGCGTGCGCCATCAGGTTCGCCTCGACGTTCACCACTTCTTTGCCGTCCGGGCCTTTCGTGGTGGTCATGTCGTGAATGACCTGCGCCAGGTAAGGCGCAGCCGCTCCGCTGGCCGCCTGCGCCAGGTTGCCCCCCGCCAGACCCTGCACCGCCGCCGTCGCCGCCTGAATCGCCTGCTGAATCTTGCCGCCGGTGCCGAACCCGCTCTCACTGAACGCCTGGTTATAGAAGGTCTGGTAAGCCTGACGGTTAAAGTAATATCCCGGCGCAGTTGCCGGGATCTTTACTCAGGATGGGATTTTAGACAGTAATTTTTTTACCTTTTCAGTATTTTCGGGGTGTAACTGAAGGTATTTTT
Organism: Pantoea agglomerans; assembly: GCF_020149765.1. Lineage (NCBI taxonomy): Bacteria > Pseudomonadati > Pseudomonadota > Gammaproteobacteria > Enterobacterales > Erwiniaceae > Pantoea > Pantoea agglomerans. Next base: position 916,824 of record NZ_CP083809.1, on the reverse strand, counting down.
CACAGGCCAGACGAACATATTCAAAACAGGTTTCTTCGCTTACGATCACTATGTCGTCTTCATCTGGGGGATAGCCGACAGCGAATTCAACACCTTCAAAATGTTCGCTTTCATCATAACTATTCATATCAGGAAAGTTACAATAAATCCCATCCAAAATATAAGATTCTTTGTTAACTATACTTTCTACAGCGTCCAACAACCTATTTTCATTATATATAAGGTCAAAGTATGATCTTATGGTCCAACCCGGCTCAGAACGTTCATATGGCAATTCAAATATATATTTATTCATAGTTACTCCTATTTCGGGTGGAAGTTACTTACAACGCCTATTTTTTGATCAATATATACTCTGAACGTAACACCACCGGCTTTTGCATCATATGCCTGGAATCCATTCTTTATTGCATTGGCATAATCACTTGCCGCTGCCTCTTGACCAAGTTGCAACATTTTCTCATCTGTAAATATTTCACAATCATAAATGGTTTTCTCAAATGGCTTGGATCCATTTCCTTTATATTTACCAGTCGTATTCCCAGTAGCATCTTTTTTGGGGATTTAATACTGAACCTGAGCAATACCTTTGATTCCTGTTGGAGTTTCAGAAATAATTCCACATTATTATCAACCAAAGCTTTTTTGAAGGCATCGGCTTTATATGCACCGCTAATTCCTTTCTTCTGCGAATATCCATCAAGTTGAGCTAAGTGTTCCGGTTGATTAATTTTTAAAACCAATCCCTGAAGGATATTTTTTCGTTTTATCAACTAATGCTGTAACTTTATTAGCCACAGCCTGACCAAATAATGATGTCATTTAAGCCGCTGCAATTTCTAATCCCTGCTTCGTCTCGACATAACCTTGTGCTACCGCAGATATACTGTCGGTTATATCCGGGATTCACGAACGTTTACACCTTTTCTTTCCATTACGCTTAAGGGCAACTGGGAGAAAATGCTAGAATTTGAGACGGCACAGAAGATTGAGGTGCTGCCGAGCCGGGCAACTAATTGTCCGACTGGCCACTGAAGGGTAAAGCAGATAAAAATCCCGCTGGGGTAGAAGCGGGATTTTTTATTTATATTACTAACTGTTTTAAATATTTAAATGGAGCCTCATTTATATTTAAGTTCATTTCCTTTATAAGATTGGCTATCTTTTCATATTCTTCTGAAGTTATCGCAACATTATATTCACTTATATGATCACATAATATCTCAAAGGCAAGAGGCTCTTCATTATATTGGATATAATCTAAAGCCCCTTCTATCAAAGCTGATTCTAACCGATCTTCAAAGCCTTCCCCTAACTGGGTAATTCTGTTACCGAACATTTATATATTCCTTGCTATTTCTTTATCGGTTCAGACTGTGCTGGAATAGATTTGCCATCAGGAAATGCTGTTATTACCTATCCAGTAGCTGGTTGATATACAACACGAAGCCTTACACCATCTCAAACTTCATAGACAACCCATTTTGCTGGATCCCCTTGCTAGTATATAATCCGCCAGTGCCTGTCTGCGCATACCATTTAGTACTCGGTCAAGTAGCAATATCCCCTATTTCATGAACTATCTTTTCTGCTGCCCAATTCGACGGAAAAGTTGTTTTACCGGGATTGTCTGGGAAAGTATGACCACCACTAGTAGAACCTTCACTATATAATATATGTTGTCTCGCTTCAGGAGAAAGAATATCTATATAGTATTTACCATCCGCTACAGTACCAATCGTATCTTTATAAGGTAGTGAATTTCCATCATATGCGCCCTCTTTATGCTCTACATTATTAACTGTTTTATCTGGTTTTTGACTAAATTCACCTTCGTCAGGTTTCCAGGCTGATGAAGTTATGTCAGGTATAGTCTTTTCGGCTTTGGATGCGAATTTTGCAACTCTCTTCTCTGTCAGAGCCGTACTCGTTTTTACAACTCCAACTCCACCGGTACAGTACCAATAAGTTCTGACACGAGTTTACCAGCTCAACACCAGCATTGTACGCACCACCGGCACCAGCCCTCTGATACTCGGACTCCATCAGATTAATACGGTCAATGTAACTTTGCTTTATAGCATCCGACAAAGTGCTAAAGATGTCATCGCTTGCTATGAGTTGTTTGATGGCATCGTAGGTTTCAGCAGGGTTTGTGATGGATTTCGATAAACCTTCGACTGCATCACTAAGTCACTAAGGAACACCAACCAGCATACCAGCTCCGTAGGCGGTCTCCTGACCAAGATCGATAGCATCCCACTTAGCCCCCACTTGCATCTGGCAGGACACACTCCTCTTACAGGCATCGAATTCTTTATCCCGTTCCAGGCGTTGTTGATTACCCAAATAGTTATTCTCAACCGCATTCCTTCCCGCCTGCGCTCCCGCCACTGAGCCCGATGTGCTGTCGCCCGCCACGCCGCCCGCCAGTCCGGCCGCCAGCGTACCCAGCGCGCTTATCGTCTGGCGCTGCTCCTCCGTCAGGTCTTCACGTTTAACCCCCGGGTACATCTGCTGCGCGATATACTCGCCCATCGCCGCGCCCGAGGCGCCCGCCAGCGCGCTGTTGACTGCCGCGTAAGCCGTTACCGCGCCAACCACCGCATGCGCCATCAGGTTCGCCTCGACGTTAACAACATCTTTGCCGTCCGGGCCTTTTGTGGTGGTCATGTCGTGAATGACCTGCGCCAGGTAAGGCGCAGCCGCTCCGCTGGCCGCCTGCGCCAGGTTGCCCCCCGCCAGACCCTGCACCGCCGCCGTCGCCGCCTGAATCGCCTGCTGAATCTTCCCGCCGGTGCCGAACCTGCTCTCATTAAACGCCTGGTTATAGAAGGTCTGGTAAGCCTGACCGCTGATATCGTTCGTCGTCGGCTCTTTGCCCGGATTCGCCTTCCGCCATTCCGCTTCCGCCGCCTTCAGCTGCTCTGGCGTCACCGTCTTTATCCGCTCGTTCGCAGCTTTCGTCGCCGCTATCTGCCCCTCCGTCCGGGCAATATCCGCCGCCTGGTTGCCAATCTTCCCAATCAGCTGCTCCTCATGCAGCCGGTTAAATTAAAGTAAAGGGGGTTACTGCTACAAATCTCACAAAACCTCCAACTTATAATGAAAATAATTCTTTTTATGTATTTATAAATAAAACTTATAATATTTCACAATATTCGAAAAGTTTTTACTCGTACTCATGGACTAACAAAATAGGTGCTCAGATTTATATTGATCTTCTCGGTCTGTACACGTTGCTACCGCGTCTGCCCGCTGTTCATTAACCGGATTCATTGCAACATTTGCAATGGCCGTAAATAATTACAGCCCTAACGAATATTGAAAACCCAAAACACAAATCCTGTCGGAAGACCCAGCAAGCTAATTTTCAATATTATAGCAATCTCATTCTTTCCAAAAGGGAATGGCTTATTAAAATCCCAAAGCAACCAACCTCGTAAAAGATAAGAAAACGTCCCAATAAGAACCAAAGCTATACATATACAAAAGCACAAAAAAAACAACGCTCCTATAGATTTTCGATTTTCATTTTTATTCATTCTTACCTCCAGATAAGGTTTTATTCAAAGCATCTCCGGTTGCGCCTGAAACAAAAGTATCCCCTAAGTTCCCCATTACTGATGGTACTGAACTTTGCGGTACTGGTTTAGTTATTGTCCATACGCCTGTCGGCACCCATTCATACTGTTTCGAGACAGGGTTAAATATTTTATCCATTGGCACTTTGATAACGTTACCTGCTGCATAACCAGCCTTGCTCAGCAGTGCTGTCATAAAAGGATCGTCACCGCTGATTTCAGCCTGATAATACCCCCCTGCCGCATTCCACGCCATTGTGGGGTTATAACCTTTACCTGCCGTGATATTTTGCCAATGCCCGCCGCTATTCCCGCTGCACTGGTTCCAACTGCCTGTGCCAGCGAGTTTATCGTAAGCTACTTAGCTTCAGGTTAATCATTGGGCATCAATGAGTTATGAATTGACGCATTTCTGGCCGCCTGCGCCAGGTTGCCCCTCCCGCCAGCCCCTGCATCGCCGCCGTCGCCGCCTGAATACCCTGCTGGATGGCACTGCCCGTATCATTCAGAACAGGAGCTTTACATAAAGAATATCTTAATAGGAATTAATCATTTTTTTAATAAAGGCACAAGATAATAGAAAAACCATAAAATAAGACTAGCGGGAATAGCCCCAAACAAAGCACCTTTTAAACCTCGCCATAGCTTATCGAAACTAAAAACACCTTCAGATAAATAATTTAACCCTTCAAAAAAGAAGAAGAAGGCTGCAACTATAAAACCCATTGCTAATAACAATAGCACAAAAACCTTAACTAACACTATGAGACTCTTTATCATTTATTAGCCTCCTCTTTTTTCTCCAAATAACTTGGCACCAAACCTGATGCTATAGAATCTCCAATATCCCCTGCAACTGATGGTAAAGGGTGCTGGGATACAGGCTTCGTAATCGTCCATACGCCAGACGGTACCCATTCATATTGCTTCGATACATGATTTAATATTTTACCCACAGTAACTTCGATAACATTACCAACCGCATATCCGGCCGATGCACCTGCTTTGCTTAGTTCAGCCGGAATGTCTCGCTATTTTCTTTACAAGCAGAGGAACTGGAAGGACATACCGCTATCATTTCCTGCTGTTGCTTATGCATTGCATGGGGTAATGATTCTTCTCGTAGTTGTCTCATCATTACTAAATTTTTTCTGGCGACTATAGGCTCATAAATTCAAGTTAAATTAGCTGTGTGACGTCACAGTATTCTAATCAGTAATGAGATTACGAAGTTCTTTCTTATTACCCATTGCCACAATTTCACAAGATGGTTCGTCAAAAAATCCTAATGCAAAAAAAACAACCCCCCCTTCTTTCCAGGTTTCATTCATCCAGTGAGACCGTCCCTTTCCATAATCTATTTCTTTAAATTTATATCGGCTTATAGAAAAATAAACGTTAATTTCAGTATTTATCAGGCTACCAATCACCCCATTCTGAGACAAATCAATTATTCCAGTTCCTGAAACCCTCAACCCATCATTTTGTTTTTGCAGAAAACTGATTTTATCGGACACTTTGTCAACATTAATACCTCGATCTTGAAGCAGCCCCCATAATTTTTTATGGTTAACTATAGCGCTATCAGGCTGCACAGCCGAAAGTTCAACTACAACCCTCATTTCCGCCCCCTCCAGATCATTAACTGATAATAATTTTTTTATCATCATCTTTAATAACTCTTCGCTACCGTCTCTTCTTGTCTGTTTAGTAAACTCCCAACTAACCGCAGAAATATTTATACCTTCTATAGAATAACGGCTATAAAAATCAGCTATATCATTAGCTGTTGATACATCCTCTGCATACCTCAAAAAGACATTAGTAATCATAATGATTTCCTTTAGGATCGTTAAAATGTGGCCCTCGGTTCTGAGGATTTTCCTCACCAAAGAAATGCCCGCCGGCGTCATCCCTAATATATATTTTTTCTGTACCACCACCTGATTTTGGTACATCAAATTCATATATATATCCGGGTTGTGGATTACCGCGTTTATCTACGTTTGGATGAACTTTGCTCGGGCTTTGGCTGACTGGGATACCTGATTGACGTTTAGCCTCATTAAACGCTCCTGCTCTTGCGCTTCCTTCAGGAGATAAATTTGCAGGTTTGTCACCTTCAGCCAAATAGATATAATCATTTATATCTTGTCCAAAGACCGGCGTTACCGTGGTATTACCGCCCGTATCAGGCGCACCTTCAGTATTTCCTGTATGGCTTACTCCCTGTCCCGGCGACCGATCCGGCGTAACCAGCGACGTCCCTTTAGTTTCATCCGCAGCCGGATTCACCAGCTTTCCTCCGGTCAAATCATCATTAACCGGCACGGTTTCAGTTTTGCTGCCTGCTCCATTCGTATGCTGCTGGCTCTGCGCCGATACTATTGCCATCAATACGCAGCCGGGATTTGCCAGGCATGCTGCATCCAGTCCTTCTTTTACCTTTTTGGTCAGCGCCAGCGCCGCCTGCTCGTTTGCACCGCCTTTACCCGCTTCGGCCATCGCCGCCGAGTTCAGCGTTTCCTGTGCCAGCATCTGCTGCAACATGCCCGCGCTGAACATATTGTTACTGATTTCATTCTGGCCAGCCTGTGCGCCTGTGACCGCGTCAGCTGCTGAGTTACCGGTAAGGCCGCCAGCCAGCCCTGCCGCAACCGTGCCCAGTGCGACCAGCGTCTGCTTCTGCTCCTCGCTCAGCTGGCTGACCGGCACGTTGCCATACAGCGCATTCTTGATGGCTTCACCCATTGCCGCCGTGGTCGCTGCGCCAGCCGCGCCGGACAGCGCTGAATTGCCCTGTGCTGCAGCTATCACTCCGGCTACGGCCGCATGAGCCATTATACGGCTGGCTTCATCCGGCGCGGTCTGTTTGATGACCTCCGCCAGGTAAGGCGCCGCCGCTCCGCTGGCCGCCTGCGCCAGGCTGCCGCCCGCCAGACCCTGCACCGCCGCCGTCGCCGCCTGAATGCCCTGCTGGATGGCGCTGCCCGTTCCCCACTGCTGCTGCGCCGCCTTATAGCTGTCCGTCGCCGTCAGCTTCTCGTTATACCTTGCCCACTCTTTCGTCGACGCGTCTTCGCCCGGCTCTTTTATGCCGTTCTTCGCCAGCTCCGCCTTACCGGCGTTCGTGGCCCGTATCTGCCCCTCCGTCCGGGCAATATCCGCCGCCTGGTTGCCAATCTCACCTATCAGCTGCGCCTCCTGCAGCCGGTTCTGCTCTTTTTCCTTGTCGAATATCGGCGACAGCGTCTGGTTAGCGTGCGCCACGTCCCGGCTCAGCCCGCTCACGTCCTGCGTCTGCTTCTCCCCGTCGCGGATAACTATCGCGCCCTCGCTCACCGCCGCCTTCGTCGTTGAGCTGTCGCTGCCGCTGTGGTTCGCCCCCACCAGCAGCCCGTTCGCCATGTTCCCGGCAAACTGACCGGCGATGCTGCCGCCCGTGCTGATGCCCGCGCTCTGGTGCTCCACCTTATAGTCCGCGTGGTTCTCAATGTCACTCCAGCCCAGCGTACCCGTCTCCAGCCGGTTTTTATCCGCCGCCGCGGTGGAACCGATTACCGCCCCGTCCAGCTGAACGATTAGTTATAAGCTTGTGTTTACTATCGAATGTTATTTTTCTTTTCTTCATAATCTTGTAAATATTTCTCAATTGGGTATGCAGTCCCAAGCTCATGAACTTCGCCAGTATCCTTGTCTATTATAAAGGTCGCATTACCTGCAATGCTGAGTTGCCCCCCCTATTTCAAGATATTCTCGAGATTGAAAACAAAAAACCATCCTTCAGAAAAACGCCCCCATAGTGTAATACGACTGGAACATCACTCCCTTTCAAATAATTAGAAGCCTTCTCGACAGCCTGGTCAAAATTAATTATCAATTCATCCTCAATAATTGAAATGATTTAAACTGACTAAGGCCAGTAGACTTGACCGTTTGCCCTTCAAGGAACCGGACTATTCCATTTTGGCTTACAACATTTAATACATCCCCAGGTTGTCTATTAATCGATAGGTGTCGCCACATATTCATCTAAAATGTGTACATTCTCCATATCGCACTCTGGATAAATCCATTCCGCCCAGTTATTGATAAGCCATTGTGTACTTAACCCGAGCCCTTCATCAGATATACTTTCAATAGGTAACTTTATTAAAAATAAACCTGCTTTATATCCAGATGAAATAATCAAACCATATGGCCGTTCATCATCCTGAGTCTCTAACACCATAAAATCGACCCATTCTTCATATGGCCAAACAGCAGGCAATCGAAAAACAGAACCTCTGGATATGAACGTTTCTTTATAATCAACAAGTTTCATTACTTAACCTTCAAATTATGTCAGCCTGACGGATCAGCTGGTTTTCTTACCTGCATAGAAAAATTAACTTCGCCTAAGTGCTTACCTCACCCTTTCGCTCTCGCCGCAAAATCGTCTATTTGCTCGGCTTTAAGATGGTTATTCTCAACCGCATTTTTCCCCGCCTGCGCCCCGGCCACCGCACTTACCGTACCGTCTCCGGCAACGCCGCCCGCCAGCGTGTCCAGCAAGCTTAACGTCTTACGATAGGCCTTTAAAAGATCATTTCAGCCAACTACCCGGATATATCTTTTTTTACTCAGGGGTCAATAATCAGTCTGATTTTTCTTTAGACATGAGACTCTGGCCCACGCCAATAATAACCCCACAGCCAATTGATATTTCAGCACCTTTTATCAAATCACTTCTATTAAAATCAAAATCACCTACTAAAAAATAGGATGCTGATGCGATTAGTAATTTACCGCCAATAAGAAATACAGAAAGCCCAATAACCCATGAAACCACCAACAATACTAAAAGCTTCAACTTTTTATTTGGCATTATTTTTCTCCAATTTTTTTTGAAATTTTTCCGCCAAGCTTTGTGCAGAACTACCAAGGTATTCAGAACCGGCAGATTCAGCGACCGCCCCTGTTATTTTAGGTATCGTAAACTGAGGGATGGTGGCCTGCACCTTCTCCACTCCTTTACCTATAGTTGCGCCACCGAGAGTACCTAAACCTGCTCCGATCATCGGCGCTGCGGCATCTTTTCCCTGCAAGCTAGCTCCCACATATGCTCCAGTAATACTCACTGCTTCCGTAAACCAGAACCCTTTACCCTGAGTTACTCCGCTGATACCTGTGGCAATAAGTGCATCAGTAGCACTGAACGGTTCCCCACTATTTAGCTGATTAAACACATTAGCCGTACCACCAATAGCGCTTGCACCGATGACACTTCCTGCTGTTGCTGTAGCTGGCAAAAGAACAGGCGCTACAACAGTGGTCGCTCCAGCCCCCCAAGCTGTTAACAAGCCGGTTGCCGCGTTCTGGCCATCAGGTAATTGCCCTGTCGCCAGCTTATCAGAGGCATACTTAATTTCTTCTGTTGTTGCCGGGTTTAGCACTTTGCCCTTTTCATCTATGAGGTTGGTATTATTTACCAGTGAACCCTGAGCCTGAACATTGTTCCAGAAGCCGGTGCCGAACCCGTCAAGGCCAGACAGCGCATTATTCTCAACCGCATTCCTCCCCGCCTGCGCACCCGCCACCGCATCCGCCGTGCCGTCTCCGGCCACGCCGCCCGCCAGCCCCGCTGCTAAAATCCCCAGCGCGCTTATCGTTTGCTTCTCGGTCTCCGTCAGGTCCCCAACAGCTTTCCCCGGGTAAAGTTGCTTCATCACCAGCTGCGCCATCAGTTCGCCGCTGACTCCACCCGCCGCGCCTGCCAGCGCTGAGTTGCCGGACGCATACGACGTGACCGCACCAAGCACCGCGTGGGCCATCGCTTTTGCTTCCGGGTTGCCTTCCGTCAGCTTATGTATCTGCTCCGCCAGGTAAGGCGCCGCAGCGCCGCTCACAGCCTGACCAATATTTCCGCCCGCCAGACCCTGTATCGCCGCCGTGGCCGCCTGCATGCCTTGTTGCAGCGCGCTTCCTGTGCCGAACGGCGCCATCGCCGTGTTGTACGCCTCTTCCGCTATCTGGTCGGCGGTTGGTTGCAGATTGCCTTTCCCGACCAGCGCCTCTTTTGCTACCTGAAGCGCTGCCGGGTCACGCTTCGCCTTCTCGCCGGCTATCTGCCCCTCCGTCCGGGCGATATCCGCCGCCTGGTTGCCAATCTCCCCAATCAGCTGCGCCTCCTGCAGCCGGTTCTGCTCTTTTTCCTTATCAAATATCGGCGACAGCGTCTGGTTAGCGTGCGCCACGTCCCGGCTCAGCCCGCTCACGTCCTGCGTCTGCTTCTCCCCGTCGCGGATAACTATCGCGCCCTCGCTCACCGCCGCCTTCGTCGTTGAGCTGTCGCTGCCGCTGTGGTTCGCCCCCACCAGCAGCCCGTTCGCCATGTTCCCGGCAAACTGACCGGCGATGCTGCCGCCCGTGCTGATGCCCGCGCTCTGGTGCTCCACCTTATAGTCCGCGTGGTTCTCAATGTCACTCCAGCCCAGCGTACCCGTCTCCAGCCGGTTTTTATCCGCCGTCGCGGTCGAGCCGATTACCGCCCCGTCCAGCTGGGTGTGCTCTCCGACGCTCACGTCAAAGCCGCCCTTGCCCGCGAAGATGCCGGTCTGCTCCTCCACGCTCTGCCAGGTGCTGTGCATCCTGTCGCGCGAGGCGTTGACGCTGGCCGAGCCGGTCATCGAGCCAAAGGTAAAGCTGCCGCCCGCGCTGGCGTTCTGCTGCTTCGAGTCGTAGCGGTCGCTGTCCTGCTCGCTCGCCAGCGTCAGGTTGCGGGCCACGTCGGCCTTCACCTTCTCGCCGCTCACCTGCGCCCCCTGAAGAGTGGTGTCGCGCCCGCTCACCATCGTCACCTGGTTGCCCGCGCTCACCTGCGTTTCGGTGTGGGTGACGCCGCTGCCCTGCTCGCTGCCTTTGCCCTTGTTGGCGCTGGCGGAGACGCTGATGCCCCAGCCGCCCTGGCCCGCGCCGATGCCCACGCCCAGGCTGCCGCCGTGGCTCTCGTTTTTCCCCTCCAGCGAGGAGGTATTCGCGGCCGACAGCAGGTTCAGGTCCCGGTTTGCCGACAGCAGCACATCTTTACCAGCCTGCAGCTGGCTGCCCTGCACCGTCAGGTCGCCGTCGGCTCCTTTCACGCCGCTGCCGCGCGCTACCACGCTCAGGTTATCGCCCGCCGTCAGGCTGCTGCCCTGGGCGGTGCGCTGCTCGCTGCGCTGGGTGGAGGTGGAGGACTGGCTGCCGTAAGAGAGGCTGACGCCGATGGCGTTGTTGTTCTCCGGGCTGTCGCCCTGCGCCGCCGCCAGCCGCGCGGCCTGCGTCGCCTGAACGCCGCTGAGCGCCGCTTTGGTGCCCTGCAGCGCCGCCAGCCGTCCGCTGTCGGCGGACTTCGCCTCCTGCACCGTCTGCGCCGCCGTATTGAGCGCGCTGCCCACCGTGCCGGAGAGCGCCAGCGTCAGGCCGGAGGTTTTCTGCTCCACCCTGTGCGTCTGGCTGCTCTGGTTCTCCGCCGCGGTGACGCTGACCTCGCGCCCGTCCAGCGTCAGGTTTTTACCGGCGATAAGCTCAGAGCCGTTAACGTCCAGACGGTTGCCCGCCTGCAGCGTCACGTTGCCGTTCACGCTGCCGACGGTGCTGCCCTGGTTCGTCAGCGCCTGCGCCGTGTCGGTGGTTTTCAGGCTCTGCGTGCCGTAACTGAAGCCGATGCCGCCGGTGCCCGACAGCCCGCTCTTTTTCTCCTGCGCCAGATGCTGTTCGCTGTTGCGCTCCGTCGCGCCCACCACGCTGAGATCGTTGCCCGCCTGCAGCGCAACGTCGTGCGTGCCCGCGATCTGGCTGCCCTGCACCCGCAGATCCTTGCCTGCCGCGACCGTGACGCTGTCGCCGCTCAGCGCGCTGCCCTGCGCCGTCTGGCGCGCAATCTGGTCGCGCGTGGTGGTGGTGCTCTTCGACAGCCAGCCGCTGCTGCCGGTCACCTTATGCCGCTCGTCCAGATCCTGGGTGTTCTCACCATTCGTCAGCGTAACATCCTGTCCGGCAGTCAGCGCCAGCGCGAGGTCGGCCGACAGAGTGGCGGCGCGGGCCTTAAGATCGTTGCCTGCCAGCAGCGAGACGTCGCCTTTGCCCACCACTTCGCTGCCGATCTCCTGGGTATTGCCCTGCTTCAGGCTGTTGTCGCCGTCCCAGACGATATCGTCACGGCTTGCGGTGGTAACGGTGTTAAGGCTGAGGTCGCGGCCCGCCTGCAGCACCGTCTGGCTCGCTTTGCCGCTGTTGACCACCTGCGCCGCCGTCAGGTTGATATCCCGTCCCGCCTGCAGGATCAGCCTGCCGTCGTCGCCCTGCACGTACATGCCCGCCACGCTGTCGACGGTGGTGCGCGCAAAGCGGTTATCGCCGCTCTGGCTCTCAACGCTGCGCGTGGTGCTGATGGCGTTGATATCCCGTCCGGCGCTGGCCAGCAGCGCGTCGCTGCCCTGAATGACGCCACCAATGTTATTGATATCGGTGCGGGCTCGGAGATCGACGCTGGCGCCCTTGATGGTGCCCGCCAGATTAGTGATGTTGTCGGCGCTCAGCTTCACCACTTCGCGTCCAGCCAGCGTGCCGCTGTTAAACAGCCCGCCGCTCAGGTTCAGGTTGAGGTTGCGGCCCGCAATCAGCGCGCCGCTGCCGTCGACATCGCCCGGCTGAACGCGGGCGTAAACCTGCGGCACCAGCACCGTCTGGCTGGAACCATCCGGCAGCCTGACCTGCGCGTTAACCAGCCAGACAATATCCTTTGTCAGCAGCGCCATCTGCTCCGGCGTCAGCGCCACGCCGAGCGTCAGGTTGTACTGCTGGCTGAAGTCGATGGCGTTGTTCATCAGCGCCTTGTACTGCTCTTCGTCGTTGCTGTAGCCGTCCAGATAACGCTGCCCCGTCAGGTTGATCACCTGCTCGCGGATCAGACGCTGCTCGTAGAAGCCGTCGCCGAGGCGCTTCAGGACGTTATCGCTGTTCTGCGTCAGCTTCTCCTGCATATAGTCGCTGCTCAGCCACTGCTTCTCCTGGGTAAAGCGCGGATCGGTCTCCACCAGCTATTTGCCGCCGGGCGACGGATTGGTTTTGAACAGGCTGTTGTCCGGCAGGCGGGTATCTGGCCCGACGATGCGCACCACGCGCGCCGCTTCGCCCTGCTGCGGCGCGACGCTGCTGGCAACTTCAAAGCGCTGTCCCGGCTTCAGGGCGGCGGCGGCGATAGCGGGCAGCGCGCCGGTGTCCACAGCCTGCCAGTCAGGCGCAAGCGCGCTGCCCGCCACGGCGGCGCTGACGCCGCCGGTATGGCCGATCGCCGCGTCGGTGCCCTGTGCGCTCTGCGGCGCCAGCGATACTGGCGTGCCGCTGATATCGCCATGATCCACCAGCTGGCTCGGCTTCAGCGCAATCGTCTCAATCACCTCCGGCGGGGTATAGGCCGACCTTTTTTTGCCCTGGCTGTCGCCGCCTTTATGACGGATGCGGTAGTAGCTGGTGACCTTACCGCTGTCGGTCGTGATGCGCTGGCCCGGCACCTCGACGTTGTCGACCTCGCCCGCGTTCATCGTCAGCGTATTGCCCGCTACGATTTGGCTCTTATCGTTGAACACCTTATCGGCGTTCACCGTCATATTGCCGCCCGCGACGATCTTCGCCGGATCGCTTTCGGCGATCTGCGTCTCCTGCACCGTGCGGGTGTAGTCATACTGGGTGAAGCGGTCGTGGTTGCTGCCGGTTTTGCCCGGCGTGTTAAGGTTCCGCAGCGAGTCGGCGGAGTTGCGATCGACAAACACGCCCGGCTCACCCGCTTTCCAGCGCACGGTGTCGCCCGAATGCTGATACTCGGTGATCGCCTCTGTGGAAACGGTCGCCAGCTCGGTGCTGAAATGGTCGTTGACGTTATTAATCTGTCCGGCGTCGAGCTGCATATCGCCCGCCGACTCGATAGTGGCGCTGTGGTTGTTGAGGGTGTCGGCCTTGCCGGTTGCCAGCCCGCTGGCGTCCAGCTGCCCGCCCAGCGCCATATCCCCCGCGCTGTAGATCAGGCCGTGATCGCGGTTGTTCAGCGTCTGGACGCCGATATCGACCCGCTCGCGCCCCGCCAGCGTGGCGGCGGTGCCGTTTTCCGCCAGGTTATTAAAAGTGCCGGCCTGCACGCCAAGGGTATCGCCGTAAATCCGGCCGCTGCCGATATTGGTTAAGGTGGCGGCTTTGAGCAGCGTCTGTTTGCCGTCAATCAGGCCGTAGTTGGTGAGCTGCCCGTTAAGGCTCAGCCAGTCCTGCCCGGCATTGATCTCGCCGCTGGCGCTGTTCAGCAGGTTGCTGGCGCGCAGATCCAGCTTGCTGCCCGCCAGCAGCTTACCGCTGTTAACGACGTCGCCCGGCGTGGTGAAGTTGAAGCTGCCGTTGGCGATCATCTCGCCGCTGTTGTTCAGGCTCTGCTGGCTGACCAGCGTGATATCGCCGCGGGAGAGGATCTGGCCGTCACCGCCGATGCGATCGGCGCGGATCGTCAGCGATCGCCCCGCCTTGACGCCGCCCGCGCTGTTGATCAGCGCCAGCCCGCTGCCCTGCAGCAAAAGATCTTCTCCGGCAGCCAGCTCGCCCTGGCTGTTGTCGAGGCTGCCCTGGCTGTTGATAGTCAGCTGCCGATCGGCCAGCAGCGTGCCGCGCTGGTTGACGATGCTGTCGCTGTTGACGTCAAGGTTTGCCGCTTCGATGCCCTGCTGCGCGCCCTGGGTATCCTGGTTATTGAGCTGCAGCGCGTTGATCACGGCGGTCGCGCCGCTGCGGATAAGACCGGCGGCGTTATCGATAACGCCCTGCGCGCTCGACAGCAGCAGATCGCCGACGCTCTGGATCTGCCCGCCGCGGTTATCCAGATGCGTGGTGGTGAGGCTGGCCGCCTGCTCGCTTACCACGCGCCCGCCGCTGCGGTTATCCAGCTCGCCGCTTTGCAGGCTGAGGTCGCCCTTCGCGCCCAGCGTGCCGCCCTGGTTGTCGATATCACCGCTTTGCAGGCTGAGATCCCCCAGGCTGTAGAGGGTGCCGTTTTCGTTGTCGACGCCCCGGCCGTGGCTGTCGACGAGCACGCTACCGCCCTGCAGCAGGCCTGCCCGGTTATTCAGCGCCGATGAGGTGTCGAGGCGCAGCGCATTAAACACTGATGCGGTGTTGAGGCGCTGCGCGTTCTGCGTTGCTGCAATGTCGAGGCGAAGCGCGTCTTGCGCCACCAGCGTCCCAGCCGCATTATTCAGGCTGCCCGCCGTCAGCTGCAAGGCTTTTCCGCTCAGGGCCAGCCCCTGTGCGTTATCCATCCGCCCGGCGTGGATAAGCATCTCGCCCTGGCTGGTCAGCCCGCCTTTCTCGCCGCTGTTCTGGTTGAGCAGCGTATCCACGCCGATATCAAGAGCGTCGCCGCTCTGGATAAGGCCGCCGTCGCTGTTGTTCAGCGTGCCGCCGCGCAGCGTCAGCGCCTGCTGCGCCGCCAGCTGGCCGTTGCGGTTATCCAGCACGTCGACGCTCAGGCTGCCCGTTGCGCCGCTCGCCAGTACGCCCTGGCCGTTAAGCAGCTCGCCGGCCGTAACGCCCAGCGCCTTGCCCGCGCCGATGGCGCCGCCCTGATTATCGAGCCGCTGCGTTGCGTCCAGTCTAAGCCCCTGGCCCGCTTTGATCGTGCCGCTCTGGTTGCTGATGTTCGCCGCGACGGCGGAAAGCGCCGCCTGCGAGGCGAGCGTGCCGCGCTGGTTATCCAGCTGCGCCCCCTCCAGATAAAGATCCCCCTGGCTGGCGATAAAGCCCTGCTGGTTGTCCACCGCGCCGGCGTTAAGGGTGAGCGCGCCCAGGCTGCTGATGCCGCCCTTGCTGCCGCTGTCGCGGTTGCTCAAGGCATAGCCGTGGGTGTCGATACGGGCGTCGCCGCCCGACTGCAACAGACCCGCGTCGTTGGTCAGCGCGCCGTCGTTCTCAATCCGCAGCTGCTGTTTGCCCACCAGCGTGCCGCCGCTGTTGTTCAGCCCCTGCGTGGTCAGCTGCGTATCGCCGCCGCCCGCCAGCATTCCCTGACGGTTATCCAGCTCGCCGCTGCGCAGCGTCAGCGCGCCGGAACTCAGAATGCCGCCGCTCTCGCCGCTCAGCTGATTGCTGAGGCGCGCGCCGTGCGTGTCGAGCAGCAGATCGCCGCCCGCCTGCAGCAGCCCACCGTCGTTGTTAAGCGCGCCGCTGCTGCTGCGCAGCGCGCCTGCTGCGGCGATAACGCCGCTCTGGTTATCCAGCGCGTGCTGGCCCAGCGCCAGCTGAAGGTTATCGCCCAGCAGCGTGCCGCCCTGGTTGTCGAGACCGGCGGCGCTGAGCGTCAGATCGCCCTGGGCTTCGATGCGCCCGGCCTCATTGGTCAGCGCCTGCTGCGTGGCGAGGCTGGCGGCGCCCGTCGTGGCCGATGCGCGGCCCTGACGGTTATCCAGCCGGTCGGCGTTTAGCCTGAGATCGCGGCTGGCCGCCAGTTCCCCCTGGCGGTTGTCGATATCGCCGCTGACCTGCGCCGTCAGGCTGCCCTGCTGCGCGGCGACGATGGTGCCGGAGCGGTTATTCAGCGCTGCGGCATTGAGGTCAATATTGCCGTTGCCCGCCAGCTGGCCGCCCTGGTTATTCAGGGTGCCGCGCGTATGCAGCCGCATCTCGCCGCTGCCGCTCTGCACCAGCTGGCCCTGCTGGTTTGACAGGCTGTCGGCGTCGACGTCGATCTGCTGTGCGGAGGTTGTGCCCTTATCGAGGCTGAACTCGCCGCCGCGCAGGCTGAGCTGACCGTTGGAAAGCAGCCTGCCGCCGCTGCCCTGCAGGCTGCGCGTGCTGATGGCCAGCGCGCCGCTGCCAGCATGGGAAATTTCGCCGGACTGGTTATCCAGCGTATCGGCGTCCAGGGTCAGACTGCCGCTGTTGCTGGCGATGCGCCCGCCGCGGTTATTCAGGCTGCCCTGCAGCGCGATCGCGAGATCGTCACCGCCGGTTTGCGTAATCTGCCCCTGCTGGCTGGAGAGATCGTGCGCCTGCAGATCGAGCCGGCTGGCGCTCAGCGCGCCGCCGTCGTTATCCAGCCTGTTGCCGGTGCGGGCAGAGAGCTGCTGCTGCGCGGCAAGGGTGCCGCCGCGCGTAACCAGGTCGCCGTTGCGGGCGTCGAGGGTAATGTTTTTTCCCTGCGTGCGGCTGCCGCTGAGATCCAGCCGCTGGCCGCGCGCGGTCAGGCTGCCGCCCGCCAGGTTCTCCCCCTGAGCGCTCAGCGCGCCATCGGCAGCGAGGGTCAGATCCCCTGACTCGCCGATCCTGCCGTCATCCTGTACGCCTGCGGCAAGGATGCCCGACCTGGTGCTGCTGAGACTGGCGCCCTGCAGCGTAACGTTATTGCGCGCGGCGACGGAGCCGCTGTTTTGCACCTCCGCCGCGCTGGCGACCGTGGCGCTGCCGCCGGCAAAGAGCGCACCGCTGTTGCTGAGCCCCTCTCTGGCGGCAACCTGCAGATCGCCGCTGCTGCTTATGCTGCCGCTGTTTTCGATGCGGCCGTCGGCGGTGATCGCCACCGTGCCGGCCTGCGCGCCGATGCTGCCCGCGTTGCGCACGCCGACGCCCGCTTCGGTGCCGATCAGGCGGATTTTTCCGGCATACATGCCGCCGAGGCTGGAGACGTCCAGCGAGACCTGCGGACGCGAAGCGGGATCGTCGCCCTGCTTCACCACCTGCTGATGGGCGGCATCCACCTGATTGCGCCCGGTGGTGACCTTCAGATCCTTAGCCCAGACGCTGGCATTGACCTTGACCGAGCGGGCGATAATGTCGGTGTAGTCCTGACGCGAGCTGTCCATTCCCGCGCCCTCGACCGCCACCTCGCCGCGTTCGACGTTAAAGCCGGTGAGGTTGCCGTTATTGAGCTGCGCCTGGCCGGTTGTCAGCGTGGCGCGGTTGGCGTTAATAAATCCGCAGCCGTTGCAGGTAATGCCGGACGGGTTGGCGATCACCACTTCTGCCTTTTGGCCCGCCACTTCTACAAAGCCGTTCAGGCGGCTGGGATCGCGCGAGTTAACCTCGTTAAGGATAACTTTCGCCTCGCCGCGAGCCAGCCAGGGGTTGCCGGTCACCATGCCGCCCAGTTCGGTCTGAACGTTTTTGTGGGAGTTATTAAGAATGGCCCCCTGCTGGCCGACGTCGAACTGGCTGTAGCTGTTGCGCGACACTCCGCCGGCAGACGGGGTCTGGATATTGATCTGCGGCGTGCCGTTGGCGCTGTTGATAATGGTCGGCTGCTGACCGCCGGGCGCCTGCGCGTCCGCGACGATAGCGGCGCTGGCGGGCTGAATAACCCCCATCGCCAGCCAGAGGCTAAAGCTTAGCGCGCCTACTCTGCCGACCAGTCTGCTGAGCGTGCGGCCCACGCCTGATGTGCGCCCGCCGCCTGCCCGGCCCGAACCGGCAATATCGGCCACCACCATCAGCATGCCGCGCGCTTTGTTGAAAATAATGCGGTACAGGTTTCTGTTCATCTAATGTCCCTATCAGATTTGCGGTAACGCCACGGCGAGCGGATGGTGCTGCCGCCACGCTTTTGCCGCCTCGCGGCTGACGCTGGCGCCGTGAAAATTCAGCACGCGCTTGCTGCGCTGTTCGCCACGATGGTCTAGCGCGCGCCAGCAGGCGTGAGGAAAAAGGTCGCGGCGCACCAGACGGCTCATCGCCGCGGTATGGCCAAACGGCGCGATCCAGTCACAGCACCACATGCGCTCGCCGCTGTTCCAGTCTTCAGGCGGAAAATGGATAGCGGGCAGCGTGAGATAGCGCGCTTCCGCCTCCTCATTCAGCCAGGCCCAGCTAAAGAAAAAAACTGGCTCGCCCGCTTCGGCGACCAGCACGTACTGCCGCTGCTTAACGATCGGCAGCAGCAGCGTCGGCAGCGCGTGCAGCGGAGCGTCGCGATGCAGCGGCGAGTGCATCCACAGCCAGACCGCGGCGCCCAGCACCTCCGCCTCGCTCTCGTCGCCGCCGAGGATCAGCGGCGATTTAATCTCATAGTTTCCCGCGCGCATGCTCAGTAGCTCCAGTTAAGGTTGAAGCCGAGCGTAACCTTGCTGGTGCGCAGGCCGTCTGGTTTAGAGAGCGGCGTGCCGATAAACAGGTCATAGCCGGTGTTAAAGGCCTGCCCGCGCAGCCCCGCCACGCCGCCCGCCAGGTGCTGGCCGGTCAGCAGCTCGCTGCCTGCGCCGCTCACCTCGCCGTAGTCCGCGCCGAGATAGAACTCCTGCGCGGGCAGCGGCGTGCTCCAGGCGATATCGTTGCGCAGATACCAGCCGTGGCTGGCGTTAAGCGTGCGCTCGCCGTCGAAGCCGCGCACCGTCCAGCGGTTGCCGATCGCGAACTGTTCCTGCGGCGTAAGCGGCGTGCTGCTCATCTGACGCAGGTACTGCATGTTGTAACGAAAACGCTGATCGCCGATGCTGAACGGCAGGTTGAACTGCGCGTTAAGCTGCACGATTTTGCTCAGGGCCGTCGCCTCGCCGAAATACTCCTCCGGCGCAGGCTGCGCGCCAAACCAGCGCGTGCCGCGCTGATAGCTGACGCCAGCGTCCAGCGTGGCCTGCTGGATATAGTGGCGATGCTGCAGGCCAATACGCCAGGCAGCGGTCTGTCGCCGCTGCACCTGCACCTCGGTATCGTTGATATAGTTGCGGGTTTCGCGCGTCAGCACATCCCAGCTGAGCGAGGTTTTCTGCGAGCCGCTGCGGTGCAGTACGCGGCTGAGCTGCAGATCGAGGCTTTTGCTTTTCCCGCTGTAGCGGTAGTCCTGGTTCGTACCGGCCACCGTCTGGTGATAGTCATAGTCG
This sequence comes from Pantoea agglomerans, assembly GCF_020149765.1. NCBI lineage: Bacteria > Pseudomonadati > Pseudomonadota > Gammaproteobacteria > Enterobacterales > Erwiniaceae > Pantoea > Pantoea agglomerans. The sequence continues at coordinate 897,374 of NZ_CP083809.1, read as the reverse complement.
CTGCCCGTCACGGAGAACATCCAGTAGCCGAACGGCACCGAGTAGTGGCCGGTGAAGTTTTTGCTGCCCTTGCCGCCCTCGCCTTGCAGATCGTGCGTGGCGGACAGATAAAAGAGATCGCTCAGCGCAAAAGGGTTGTCGAGCGACAGCGTGACCCCGCCCAAATAGCGGCCGGTGCTGCGGGTGCCGGAATCGTCCAGCGAGAGGCCGACGCGCCACATTTTTTGCTGCTTCCAGCGCACCTGAATATCGCTCTCGCCAGGCTGTTCGCCGGGCACCACCGACATATCGGCCTGCACGGTCGGCAGCCGCTGCAGGTTTTCCAGCCCCTGTTCAATATCGCGTAAATCCAGCAGGTTGCCGGCGTGGGCGGGAAAGGCACTGTAGAGCCAGAGATGGCGATCGCTATCCGGCGTCAGCTTCGCCTCCCGCACGTAGCCGGGCAGGATCACCAGCCGCAGCGCGCCGCTGTTGAGATCCTGCGAAGGCGCCAGCACGCGCGTGGTGACATAGCCGTGATCCACCAGCCGGTTTTGCAGGGCGCTCATCAGCAAATTAATGCCCTGCGCGCCCAGGCATTTTCCCTGCGCCTGGCTGGCGATACGCTGCAGCGGCAGCCAGTGCGGCAGCGCCTGCTGCCCCTGCAGCTCGACGCGCGCGATGGGGAAACAGGGTTTTTCTGCGGGAAAGTTAATGCGTCCGAAGCTGGAAGCCGGCGGCGAAAGCCGCACGTCGGGTGCCTGCGGTTCGATTTGCCGCTCCAGCGCCTGCTGGCGCTGTTGCTGCTGGCGGATCTGTTCACCGGCGTCGGGAAAGGCGTCGGCGGCAGCGGCCTGGGCGGTTAAAAAAGCGCCAGCCAGCAGAGAGAAAGAGAGCGGAAAAGATTTATGGCGAAGATACATCAGACAGTCCCTGTCGCGTAAAGCAATCGTAAATAATGTTAATTTAAGTAAAACTGGTTGCGTATTATCCACAAATTTACGTTATCGACAACTCTCTGCTGCTGAATTTTCAGCCGAATTGTTTAATGGATTTTACGAGTTTGTATAAAGGCAGATGGGGGCGTTCCGCTGGATGGCAGGGTTAAAAAAGCGTGATGCAGGCGGAAAAATTAAGACCGAAAATAGCTGAGGTTTCGCACTAAAGGCGGGATAACGGCGGCGAGCTGCCTCGCCGCCCGTGAGTTAGCGCACAATCACCGTCAGCAGAATCAGCGCGACCGCGATAAGCGCAACGCCGATAAATGCCCGGTCGAGCCCTTTTCTGTTCATGTTCGCCCGCCTAGAACCACTGGCCGAAGCGGCGGATATAGATCCGCTTCATGCCCTGCGCCACCAGGCAGTAGCCGAACAGCGTCGCCGCCAGCCAGGGGAAATAGGCAGCCGGCAGCGGCACCAGCCCGACCATCGCGCCGAGCGGCGAGAAAGGAATAGCGATGCCGATCGCCATAATGGCGAAGGTGGTCAGCAGCACCGGCAGCGCCGCGCGGCTCTGAATAAAGGGGATCTTCTGCGTGCGCAGCATATGCACCACCAGCGTCTGCGACAGCAGCCCTTCAACAAACCAGCCGGACTGGAACAGCGACTGCACGCCCGCGTGATTCGCGCCAAAGACGAACCACATCAGCGCGAAGGTGGTGATATCGAACAGCGACGAGGTCGGCCCCATCCACAGCATAAAGCGCCGGATATTGCCGGCGTCCCATTTGCGCGGCTGGCGCAGGAACTCCGGGTCCATTTTGTCCCAGGGCAGCGCCAGCTGGGAGATGTCGTACATCAGGTTCTGCAGCAGCAGGTGAATCGACAGCATCGGCAGAAACGGAATAAAGGCGCTGGCGATCAAGACGGAAAAGACGTTGCCGTAGTTAGAGCTGGCGGTCATGTTCAGGTACTTGATGATATTGCCGAAGGTTTCCCGCCCTTTCAGCACGCCCGCCTCCAGCACGCGCAGATCTTTCTCCAGCAGAATAATGTCAGAGGACTCTTTGGCGATATCCGCCGCGCTGTCGACCGAGATGCCGACGTCGGCGTCGCGCAGCGCCGGGGCGTCGTTGATGCCGTCGCCGAGGAAGCCGACCGTATGGCCGTTGCGCTGGAACTGCCGCACCAGCCGCGCCTTCTGCGGCGGCGTCAGCCTGGCGAACAGGGAGCTGCGCTCTGCGGCCTGCGCCAGCTCAAGGTCGCTCATCGCCTCGATCTCGTCGCCGGTCAGCATTCCGCTGGCGTCCAGTCCGACCTCGCGGCAGATGCGCGCGGTAATTGTCGGGTTGTCGCCGGTCAGCACCTTGACCGCCACGCCGCTGGCGCGCAGCGCCTTAATCGCTTCGCCTGCGCTCGCCTTCGGCGGGTCGAGGAAGGTCAGCATCCCTTCCAGCGTCAGCTCACGCTCCTCCGCCTGCGTCAGCGGCAGCGCGATACTCCCTTCGCGCGTCGCCACCAGCAGCACGCGGAAGCCCTGCTGGTTATAGTCGTCCGCCAGCTTTTGCAGCACCGCCCGGCGCGCCGCGCAGAGCGGCACGCGTTCGCCGTTGACGCGCACGAAAGTCGACGCGGCGAGCATCTCCTCGACGGCGCCCTTGCACACCAGCAGCGATTCGCCCCGCTGCAGATCCTCCAGCAGCACCGACAGGCGACGCCGCGCGAAATCAAATGGCAGCTCATCCTGTTTGTGATAGCGGCTGCGCTGCGCCTCGCTGATGCGCAGGGCGCCGGCGCGCGCCACCGCCCGATCCATCGGGTTTTTGCCCCCCGTCTGGCTGCTGCTGTTCAGCCAGCCGAGCAGCAGCACGCGCTCATCCTCTGCGCCGTCGCAGTTGAGCACGTGCGACAGCTGGATCTCATCCTGCGTCAGGGTGCCGGTTTTATCGGTGCAGAGCAGATCCATCGCGCCGAGGTTTTGAATGGCGTTAAGGCGTTTAACGATCACCTTGCGCTGCGACATCGCCATCGCCCCTTTCGCCAGGTTAGAGCTGACGATCATCGGCAGCATCTCCGGCGTCAGCCCCACGGCGACCGCCAGCGCGAACAGCGCGGCGTCGGTCCAGTCGCCTTTGCTGAAGCCGTTAATCAACAGCACCACCGGCACCATAACCAGCATAAAGCGGATCAGCAGCATGCTGACGCTGTTGACGCCGCGATCGAACGCGGTCTGGGCGCGGCTGCCAACCAGCGACTTCGCCAGCGAGCCGAAGTAAGTCTGGCTGCCGGTCGCCACCACTACCGCGCAGGCGCTGCCGCCAGAGACGCTGGCCCCCATCAGGCAGATGTTATCCCGCTCCAGCAGGCTTTTGCCTGCTGACCGGCCGCCGCTGCTTTTTACCGCCACCTCGGCGCTGAGATCGACTTTCTCCACCGGCAGCGACTCGCCCGTCAGCACCGCCTGGCTCACGCAGAGATCGCGCGAGCGGATCAGGCGCACGTCGGCCGGCACAAGATCCCCTGCGCTGAGCAGCACGATATCGCCCGGCACCAGCTCGCGCATGGCAATCTCCTGCGGCGCGCCGTCGCGCATCACGGTCGCGGTGGTGCGCACCAGCGACTTCAGCGCCTGCGCAGCACGGTTGGTGCGGAACTCCTGCCAGAAGCGCAGCAGCGCGCTCAGCGTTACCATAGTGCAGATGATGATTACGCCGGTAAGATCGCCCGCCTCCCCCGCGCGCAGCGGCAGCCAGTAGTCGGTGAAAAAGCTCACCAGCGCCAGTGCCAGCAGCACGTAGATAAAGGGGTTATGAAAGGCCATCAGCAGCTGCAGCAGCGCGGGCGGCGCTTTCTCCTGCGCCACTTCGTTAGGGCCGAACTGCGACAGACGGCGCTCCGCTTCCTGCTGGCTCAGCCCCTCCCCCTGGCTGTGCAAATGGGCCAGCGTCGCCTCAATGGTCCGATCGGCTTCCTGCTCGATTAAATAATGTTTTGCGCCGCTTTGTGTGGCGCGGCGGCTATTTTTCGCCAGCGTCTGGCTTTCCAGTTTTAATTCGGACATGGTGAATTCTCCCTGCAACAGGCAAAGCAATCCCGACACGCAAATTAACGCGTGCGTAAATAAAGAAAATATTCGCGGGGATGCGTAGCGTGACGGGCGAATAAGCCGCAGGCGCGAACCCTTTGCCGCAGAGAACGACGCGGAAAGAAGGCGCAGGGCGCAGCCGGTCAGCTACGCGAGCGAGGAGGAGGAAAAAGCGCGTGGGTGAAAATCAGCATAACGACCGCCCTGTAATAAATAGCGTTTTCAGGAAGCAATCGTTATTAAACAGGATCGCTGCCCGCCGGATGGCAAGCAGCATGGAAATTCAGCTTGCCGGTGTCAGTAACCAAATCGAATGACTGTCCAAGTGAATTCTCCAGAAGAAAGTTGCCGCCATTATAAGCGCGCCGAAAAAAGGTTAAAGAATAAATTAATGCTAAATGGGCTTCGTTGAGGTTCTGTTTCTCTATACTTACTTAACACCGCTTTGCGGCTCTTATAACCAGAGCGCTACTCTTATAACCTTTCTGCATAAGGTTAGCCAATAATAGACTATTCTTCCTTTAAGCCCTTCCGTACACTCGCGTTACTACTTTATAAGGCAAGGAATTACCATGAAAAAAACCGCTGCTTCCCTGTTGGCGCTTTCGCTGACAGCCGCCTTTGCCGCGCAGGCCGCCACGCCAAAAGATACGCTGGTTATTGCCCAGTCGATCGATGACGCCGACAGCTTCGATCCCGCCAAAGGGTTTGAGCTGACCAGCGTGCAGGCCTTCACCAATATTTATCAGCGCCTGGTCCAGTCCGATCCGCAAAATCCGACCGATCTGAAACCGACGCTGGCGACCAGCTGGCAGCCGGGCAGCGACAACCGCAGCCTGACCTTTGAACTGCGTAAAGACGCTAAATTCTCCAGCGGCAATCCGCTGCGCCCGGAAGATGTCATCTTCTCGCTGGGCCGCGTGGTAAAGCTTAACCTCGATCCCTCTTTTATTCTGACGCAGCTCGGCTGGACCAAAGAGAACGTCGACACCTTCCTGAAGAAAGTTGACGACAACCATGTGCAGATCAGCTGGACCGCTAACGTCAGCCCGACCTACGTGCTGAGCCTGCTCTCCGCGCCGGTCTCCTCTATCGTCGATGAAAAAACCGTGACGGCGAACGAGAAGAATGGCGATCTGGGCAACGGCTGGCTGGCGACAAACTCGGCGGGCAGCGGCCCCTATCAAATCCGTAAAGTGGTGCTGCATCAGGTGGTGCTGCTGAGCGCCAACCCGACCTCGCCGGCGGGCGCGCCGAAGCTGAAAAACGTGCTGATTAAAAACGTGCCGGAACCTGCGGCGCGCCGTCTGCTGCTGGAGCAGGGTGACGCGGATATCGCACGTAACCTCGGTGCCGATCAGATCGCCGCGCTGAAAGGCAAGACGGGCGTGAAGACCGAAGCCTACCCGATGGCGTCGCTCTACTACATTCAGTTTAACATCGGCGGCAACGACACCCTGAAGAACCCGGCGCTGTGGGAAGCGGCACGCTACCTGTTCGACTATAAGGGCATCGCCAACGATCTGCTGAAAGGCCAGTTCGACGTACACCAGACCTTCCTGCCGAAGGGCTTCCTCGGCGCGGTCAACGATACCCCTTACAGCTACGATCCTGAAAAGGCGAAGGCGATTCTGCAGAAAGCGGGCCTGACCAACGTCAGCTTCGATCTCTCTACCAGCAACCAGCCGCCCTATCTCGATATTGCACAGGCGCTGCAGGGCAGCTTTGCTAAAGGCGGCGTGAAGATCAACGTGCAGCCGGGCCTGAGTTCGGAAGTCTCCACCCGCGTTAAGGCGCATAAGTATCAGGCAACGCTGAACGCCTGGGGCGCGGACTATTTCGATCCCAACACCAACGCCGCCTCTTTCGCCTATAACCCGGAAGACGGCAGCAAAACCATCGCCTACCGCTCCGACTGGCACATTCCCGAGCTGAACAAGCAGGTGCTGGCGGCGACCGCGGAGAGCGATCCGCAGAAGCGCGTAGCGCTCTATAAAGCGATGCAGGAGTCGGTGCTGAAAAACTCGCCGTATGTGATCGGCCTGCAGGCGCGCAATCTGGTCGCCCTGCGCGACAACCTGAAGGGCTACGTGCAGGGCATCAACCCTGATATGGTCTACTACTCGCAGGTCAGCAAATAATGGCGCAGTCAGCCTCAGAGGCCGGGTTCGCCCGGCATATCTGGCCGCGCCTGTCGCGGCTGGTAACCAGCCTGCTGTCGCTGCTGGTGACGCTGCTCGGGCTGCTGGCCTTTACCTTTATGCTCTCCCACCTCTCCCCGGTGGATCCGGTGCAGCAGATCGCCGGCGATCACGCCAGCGAAGCGACCTATGCGCAGGTGCGCCACGAGCTGGGGCTGGATCAGCCGGTGCTGGTGCAGTTCTGGCGCTACCTTGAACATCTGGCGCGCGGCGATCTCGGTCTTTCCCAGCTGACCAGTCAGCCGGTGGCGAACGATCTGATGCAGACCTTTCCCGCTACCATCGAGCTGGCGACCTGCTCGATGATCTTCGCCGCGCTCTTCGGCGTCAGCCTGGCGCTGCTCGCCGCCTGGAAGCCTGGCAGCGCGATCGATAACGTGGCGCGCTTCGTCTCTCTGCTCGGCTACTCGGTGCCGGTGTTCTGGCTCGGCCTGCTCGGGCTGCTGCTGTTCTACGCCGTGCTGCACTGGTCGGCCGGACCGGGCCGCCTCGACGATCTCTACGTCTATACGCTGGAGCCGAAAACCGGCTTTGTGCTGATCGATAGCTGGCTCTCCGGCGATCGCGAGATGTTCCGCAACGCTATCGCCCATCTCTGGCTGCCGGTGGTGATCCTCGGCCTGCTGGCGATGGCGGGCATTACCCGCCTGCTGCGCGCCGCGCTGCTGGAAGAGAGCAGCAAAGAGTATGTGACGCTGGCGCGCGCTAAAGGCGCCGGTCGCGGCCGCATTCTGCTGCGCCATATCTTTCCCAACGTGCTGGGCACGCTGGTGACGGTGATCGCCCTCTCCTACGCCACGCTGCTGGAAGGCTCGGTGCTGACCGAGACCGTCTTCGCCTGGCCGGGCGTCGGGCGCTATATGACCAACGCGCTCTTCTCTGCCGACGTTCCCGCTATCCTCGGCTCTACGCTGCTGATCGGCGCCTGCTTCATACTGCTCAACGCCCTGGCGGACGCCTTAACCTGGTTAACCGATCCGAGAACCCGATGACGCAACAACTCTCTGAACTCGAAACCGTGCGGCCGCGCCGCCGCCGTCGCCGCGTCACCTCGCTGACCATCGGCCTGACGCTGGTAGCGGTGCTGGTGCTGACCGCCCTGCTCGCACCGCTGCTGGCGCCTGTCGACCCCAATATGCAGACCATTTCGGCGCGCCTGCTGCCGCCGTCGGCGCAGCACTGGTTCGGCACCGACGGCTTCGGCCGCGATCTGCTCTCACGGGTGATCTACGGCGCGCGTCCGACGCTGCTGCTGGTGTCGCTGATCCTGGTGCTGACCATTCCGGTCGGTCTGCTGGTCGGCATTACCGCCGGCTACGTTGGCGGCTGGACGGAGCGCGTGCTGATGCGCATTACCGATATCTTCCTCTCGCTGCCGAATCTGGTGATTGCGCTGGCGCTGGTGGCGATGCTCGGGCCTGGCCTGATGAACGGCGCGCTGGCGCTGGCGCTCACCAGCTGGCCACCCTTCGCCCGCCAGGCGCGCGCCGAAACCCTGGCGCTGCGCCGCAGCGACTATCTGGCCGCCGCGCGGATGCAGGGCATTACCGGGCTACGCCTGATGTTTGGCCATATTCTGCCGCTTTGCCTGCCTACCGCCGTGGTGCGCGCCGCGCTCAGCCTCGGCGGCATTATCCTTTCCGCCGCCGGCCTCGGCTTCCTCGGCATGGGCGTACAGCCGCCGACCGCCGAATGGGGCTCGATGGTGGCAGAAGGCAGCAAAGTAATTTTCGACCAGTGGTGGGTCGCTGCCGCCCCCGGCGGGGCGATTCTGTTCGCCAGCCTGGCCTTTAACCTGACAGGCGACGGCCTGCGCGACCGACTGGATACCCGCCATGCCAAATGATCTGTTACTTCACGCCGAGTCGCTGAGCATTCGCAGCGACGACGCGCTGCTGGTGGACAACATCAGCTTTAGCATCGGCCGCGAGCGGGTGGCGCTGGTGGGCGAATCGGGCTCCGGCAAGTCGCTGACCGCGCGCTCGCTGATGGGGCTGCTCTCCCCTGCGCTGCGCCTGCACGCGCAAAAACTGGAGTTGGCGGGCCACGACGCGCTGCGCCTGAGCGAAAAAGCCTGGAGCGCGCTGCGCGGCGATACGGTGGCGATGGTGATGCAGGACCCGAAATATGCGCTCAACCCGACGCGCACCATCGGCTGGCAGGTGGAGGAGCCGCTGCTGCTGCACCGCCGCCTCAGCCGCAGCGAGCGCAAAGAGAAAGTGTGCGAAATGCTCGACGCGGTGGGCCTGCCGCAGCCGCGCCAGCTGATGCAGCGCTATCCGCACCAGCTCTCCGGCGGTATGGGCCAGCGCGTGATGCTGGCGATCGCGCTGATTACCGATCCCGCCTTTTTGATCGCCGACGAGCCAACCTCGGCGCTCGATCACGCCATGCGCGATCAGGTGCTGGCGCTGATCCGTCGGCTGGTCGAGGCGCGCAATATGGGCCTGCTGCTGATCAGCCACGATCTGCAGCAGGTCTCCGAACACTGTGAGCGCGTGATGGTGATGTACAAAGGGCGGCTGCTCGATACGCTGCCCGCCGCCGATCTGCCCCACGCTACCCATCCCTATACGCGCACGCTCTGGTCGTGCCGTCCGAGCAAAGCGACCCACGGCCAGCCGCTGCCGGTGCTGGATCGCGCCGCGCTGGAGGCGAATCATGATTAATCTTCAACGGCTTAGCGTCGCGCACAGGCAGGGCTATGAGCTGCGCACCGTGGTGCATGAGGTCGATCTGCAGGTCAACGCCGGTGAATGCTTCGGCCTGGTCGGCCCCTCCGGCTGCGGCAAGTCGTCGCTGCTGTGGGTGATGGCCGGACTCAATCCGCACTGGCAGGGCAGCATGCGGCTGGCGGGTAACGACGTCGCGCCGGGCAGGCCCTTTACCGGCCAGCTGCGCCGCGACGTGCAGATGGTGTTTCAGGATCCCTACGCTTCGCTGCATCCGCGCCATCGCCTGCGCCGCACCCTGGCGGAGCCGCTGAAGCTGCTGCGCCGCGACAGCATCGACGATCGCATCGACCAGGGCTTTCGCCACGTCGGGCTGGATCCGGCGCTGGCGGAGCGCTATCCCCATCAGCTCTCCGGCGGCCAGCGCCAGCGCGTGGCGATCGTGCGCGCGCTGCTGCTGGAGCCGAAGATCCTGCTGCTGGACGAGCCGACCTCGGCGCTGGATATGTCGGTGCAGGCGGAGATCCTTAACCTGCTGAACGATCTCAAGCGCGACGACGGCCTGACGATGGTGCTGGTCAGCCACGATCCCGACGTGATCGACCATATGTGCGATCGCGCCGCGCGCATGGCGCAGGGGCGCATCGTCGAGCAGATCGGCGCCTGAGAGATTGCGCGAGCTGGCGCACCTTGTGCGCTATACTCGCGCCAAATCTGTCAGCAAAGAGGTGACCATGACGGTTAAGCTACGCCCGCTGGAGCGGGAAGATCTGCACTTCGTTCATCAGCTGGATAACAACGCCAGCGTTATGCGCTACTGGTTCGAAGAGCCCTACGAGGCGTTTGTCGAACTCTCCGACCTCTACAACAAGCATATTCACGACCAGAGCGAGCGCCGCTTCGTCGTAGAACATGACGGCCAGAAAGCCGGGCTGGTAGAGCTGGTGGAGATCAACCATGTGCATCGCCGCGCCGAGTTTCAGATCATTATCGATCCGGCGCATCAAGGCAAAGGGCTGGCGAGCCAGGCGGCGAAGCTGGCGATGGAGTACGGCTTTTCCGTGCTGAATCTCTACAAGCTCTATCTGATTGTCGATCAGGAGAACGAGAAGGCGATTCACATTTACAGCAAGCTGGGGTTTGAGACGGAGGGCGTGCTGAAGCACGAGTTCTTTATCAACGGCGAGTACCGCAACACCATTCGCATGTGCATTTTCCAGCATCAGTTTCTGGAAAGGTTCCGCTCAGGCGGCGCGATGGTGAAGCCCACCGCGCAGTAGTTGCCGTCAGCCGCGCGCGCCGACCGGATTAAGGAAGGGGCGCGGATTTTCCGGCTGGAGGTTGTACATCCCGCCGTTAAAGGGATCGACCAGCAGCCAGCCGGGAAAACCGCCCAGCGGAATATTACCCAGCAGATACCAGAGATTCGCTTTACCTTCGATCGGCAGCGTCACCGGCACGTAGCCCGGACTCTCCAGCATCACCTGATAGTGCTTTTTACCGAAATAGCGGCCGGTGGACTTGGCCAGCTCGACGGTTTGTGGCGTATAGCCCTCTGCGACGGCGCGTCCATCCTCATCCTGCACGGTAAAACGCGCGCCCTGCGGCAGCGAGTCGATACGCACCGCCTGAGTCGACGAGCCGACAATCGAGGCGCAGCCGCTAAGCAGCAGCGCGGCGGCAAGGATAAGAAGTCGCTGTTTCATGAAGGCATCCGCTAAAGAGTCAGAAAGGGCAGTGTAAACCGCCCCTGCGCCGTTAATCGCTCTATCATCGCCTGTTTTCTGCGCTTTATTGCGGTTGACAGCCGTGCGCAATCGCCGCGATATCCTGCGGCGTGGTGCGGCAGCAGCCGCCGATCAGCCGCGCGCCAGCGGCGCGCCACTCGGGCAGCTTGTCATGCAGCGTGCAGCCCGACGGCGCCGAGTGCCAGGTTTTGCTGCTGGCGTCGTACTGTTCTCCAGAGTTGGGGTAGACCACCAGCGGCTTGCTGGTCAGCGTCTGCAGCTGCTGGAGCGCAGGCGTCGCCTGTTCCAGCGCGACGCAGTTAATGCCCAGCGCCACGATCTGCGGCTGCGCCTGCAGGAAAGCCGCCACCTCGCGCAGCGGCGTGCCGTCGCTGATGTGCGCCGCATCGCGCAGCGTAAAGGAGAACCAGGCCTGCGCCTCGGGAAACTCCGCCAGCAGCGCGGTCAGCGCCTGCGCTTCGGCAAAGGAAGGCAGGGTTTCGCACGCCAGCAGATCGGCCCCCGCCGCCAGCAGCGCCTGCACGCGCGGACGGTGGAACGCCTTCATCTCTTCGTCCGGCAGCGCATAGTCGCCGCGATATTCCGCGCCGTTGGCGAGAAAGGCACCGTACGGCCCTACCGATCCCGCCACCAGCAGCGCGGCCTGGCTGCCGCTCGCGGCGCGATAGTCGTCGCGCGCCCGTCGCGCCAGCTCAACGCTGCGGGCAATTAACTGCAGCGACTGCGCCTCGTCCAGCCCGCGCGCGGCAAAGCCCTGCGGCGTCGCCTGATAGCTGGCGGTAATGGCGACGCGCGCCCCGGCGGCGAAGTAGTCGCGGTGAACCTGATAGATCAGCTCGGGGTTTTCCATCAGCACCTTCGCGGACCAGAGGGCGTCCGCCAGGTTGCAGCCGCGCGCCTCAAGTTCGGTCGCCAGCGCGCCGTCCAGAATCAACATCTCGCTTTCAGCCAGCGCCTGCGCCACGGAATTATGCTGCATCTTTGGCCTCCTCAGCCTGCGTTTTTTTATGGGTGATAGCGTAAACCGCATAGCAGAGCAGCACAAAGGGAATGCCGCACCAGAGCGCGATGCGCTGCGAAGGATCGAACGCCAGTCCGACGCAGGCCAGCAGGCAGAGAGCGAAGCCCAGTATCGGCGTCAGCGGATAGAGCGGCGCGCGGTAGACCAGCTCGCTCAGCGCCCTGCCCTGCGCCAGATGATGACGGCGGAACATATAGTGCGATGCGCAGATGCTGAGCCAGACGGCGACCACCGCGAAGCCGGAGATAGCTGACAGCGCGACAAATACCGTGTCCGGCGCGATTACGCTGGAGAGCAGCGCCAGTACGCCGCCCAGCATGCTGACGGTGATCGCCAGCTGCGGCACGCCGCGTTTATTGACGCGGGCGAAGCAGCGCGGCAGCGTCTTTTCATTCGCCAGCGACCAGAGCATGCGTCCCGACGCGTATAGCCCGGAGTTTGCCGCCGAGAGGATCGCCGTGAGGATAACAAAGTTAACGATATCGGCCGCCCAGGGAATGCCGATCTTTTCAAACACCACGACAAAGGGGCTTTTAACGATGCCCGCCTGCTCCATCGGGATCAGCGCCGCCAGCACCAGCACCGTGCCGACAAAAAAGATAATTAGCCGCGCCACCGTGGTACGAATCGCCAGCGGCAGCACTTTCTGCGGATTTTCGGTTTCGCCTGCGGCGATGCCGATCAGCTCGGTGCCGGAGAAGGCGAAGTTAACCGCCACCATGGTCATGATAATCGGCAAAATACCGTGCGGCAGCCAGCCGTGCTGGGTGAGATTGCTCAGCCCGGGTGCGGCGCTGCCATCTTTCAGCGGGATAAAGCCGAACATCGCCGCCGCGCCCAGCACGATAAAGGCGATGATGGTGACAACTTTGATCAGCGAGAACCAGAACTCCCCTTCGGCGAAGAAGCGCGTAGAGATGATATTCAGCAGGTAGATGGCGACGCAGAACAGCAGACACCAGATCCATACCGGCACCTGCGGAAACCAGTACTGCATACAGAAGCCTGCGGCGGTAAAGCTGGAGCCGAGCGCCACCGTCCAGGTGAGCCAGTAGAGCCAGGCGACGGTATAGCCGGTGGCCGGACTGAGATAGCGCGCCGCGTAGACGTGAAACGCGCCGGTTTCGGGCATCGCCACCGATAGCTCGCCCAGGCAGACCATAACCAGCCAGACCACCAGCGCGCCGATCAGGTAGGCAAGCAGCGTGCCTGCCGCGCCGGTTGTGGAGATAATATAGCCGGTATTGAAAAACAGCCCGGTGCCGATAACGCCGCCCAGCGACAGCATCACCAGATGGCGCGTTTTCATGGTGCGCTTAAATTGATCCCGTGACGGGTTTTCCTGCTCGCTCATCTTTTTTATCCATATGGACGTCTAAACATCTATATGGCAGGTTTATACGCGTCGCCGCCGGGAATTGCAACGTGATAAAAGATAAGGTTTTGCTAAAAAAGGTGCCGTGCCCCGCGCTGACGGGGCGGGCGGCCATCAGCCAAAGACGCTTTGCAGATAGCGCTCCAGCGCGACGCGCGAACTGAAACCGTGGGGAATGCCGTAGTGCTCCTGCGACTCGCCCGCCAGATAGAGCGGAAAACGGGTGTAGTGATCGCAGGTTTTCACCTCTGATGCCGGTTCGGCGAACGGCTGACTCTTCTCTTTTAGCGTGGGGTGGATCACCAGCGCCGTGCGTCCCATACGGGCTTCGCGGTTAACATAGACATAGCTGTCACCACGGCGATAGCCGTAAGCTTTGGGCGTGACCTCGTCAACTTCGAATCCCGCCTTCTCCAGAACGCGCGCTACCTCATCGGGTCGTAAATACATGCTCTCTCCTCTCTTCTTTCAAGCCCCGCAACCTTACAACAGCACGCCGCCGTGCGGCTTTCGGAATTTCCCTAAACCCCGGCGCTGCCGATGCGTTTATCAGCGCATCGTCTACACTGAGTATTGCGTTTAAAATCAAAGGGAGCGAAAAAATGTTTAATCGAACCACTAAAAACGATGACATTGATGTTAACCAGGATGTGAACGATCTTGCTGATTCGCTGGAAGCGCTGCTGAAATCCTACGGCAGCGAAGCGAAAGATGAGGTGGACTCTGCGCGCAGTCAGGCGCAGGCGCTGCTGAAACAGACGCGCGCGAAGCTGAACGGCGGTCATAACCGCGTTTCGCAGGCGGCGCGCGATGCAGGCTGTCAGGTTGACGCCTATGTACACAGCAAACCCTGGCACGGCGTGGGCATCGGCGCTGCGGTTGGCCTGGTGTTAGGCGCGCTGCTGGTGGGTCGCCGCTAATCTCGTCAGACTCGACAAGGCCTCGCGCAAGCGGGGCTTTTTTTCGCCTCTTACCCGCCCGCCCCTCTTTACAAAATTATTTCCTCTGCCCCGATCCGCATGCCGCCTGGCGTTAGCCTTTTTTTGCCGATCTTTTGCCAGAATCCCTATATATAGTGCGCTTGAATTTTTATAACGCTATATCTAGTATTCTCTCTATCACCCAGCCACAAGATGCGAGCCGCGACGCCGTCCGTAACAGGGACCTTCGTCTGCGGATTATGCTACCTGGCCCATGACCAAAGGGAAATACGAATCATGCGCATTATTATTTACACCAAAGATAACTGTGTCCAGTGCAATGCGACGAAGCACGCCATGGATCGTCACGGCATCGACTATCAGCTGATCAATCTCGACGCGCAGCCTGAAGCCGTCGACAGCCTGAAAGCGCTCGGCTACCGCCAGGTGCCGGTGGTGATGGCGGGCAGCGACCACTGGAGCGGCTTCCGCCCGGACAAAATCGCCGGTCTGCGCCAGCCCGCGGCGGCGGGAGAGTAGCGCCATGTTTCCACTGGTCTACTTCTCCAGCCAGTCGGAAAACACCCATCGGTTTATTACCCGTCTTGGGCTACCGGCGCGGCGCATTCCGCTCGATCTCGCGGCGCGCCTGCATCACGACCAGCCCTATATTCTCGTCGTTCCCAGCTATGGCGGCGGCGGCAGTCGCGGCGCGGTGCCGAGACAGGTAATTCACTTTCTTAATGATGAATCGAACCGGCGCGGCATTCGCGGCGTGATCGCCGCGGGCAACCGCAATTTTGGCGAGGCTTACTGCCTGGCGGGCGACATTATCGCGCAAAAATGCCAGGTTCCCGTGCTCTACCGCTTTGAGCTGATGGGAACGCCGGACGACATCGCCACGGTTAAAGCGGGAGTAACCCAATTTTGGCAACAACAGACACCCTCAACGGCGTAACGCTCGACTATCACGCGCTAAACGCCATGCTGAACCTCTATGATGCCGACGGCCGCATCCAGTTCGGCAAAGATCGCGAAGCGACGCGCCAGTTCTTTCTGCAGCACGTCGCGCCGAATACCCGCACCTTTGCCAGTGCGGCAGAGCGTCTGCGCTATCTGGTCGAAGAAGGCTATTACGAAGCGGCGGTGCTGAATCAGTACGATTTCGATTTTCTGTGCCGTTTTCATAACGAGGCGGCGGCCTGGGGCTTTGAATTCAAAACCTTTCTCGGCGCGTGGAAGTTTTACACCAGCTACACGCTGAAGAGCTTTGACGGCAAAAGCTACCTGGAAACCTTTGAGCAGCGCGCCTGTATGGTGGCGCTGACGCTGGCGCAGGGCAGCGAGACGCTGGCGCGCTCGCTGCTGGAGGAGATGCTGAGCGGCCGCTTCCAGCCTGCGACGCCTACCTTTCTGAACTGTGGCAAACAGCAGCGCGGCGAGCTGGTCTCCTGTTTTCTGCTGCGCATCGAAGACAATATGGAGTCGATTGGCCGCGCGGTGAACTCCGCACTCCAGCTGTCAAAACGCGGCGGCGGCGTGGCATTCCTGCTCTCTAACCTGCGTGAAAACGGCGCGCCGATTAAGCGCATCGAAAACCAGTCTTCTGGCGTGATCCCGGTGATGAAAATGCTGGAGGACGCCTTCTCCTACGCCAACCAGCTTGGCGCGCGTCAGGGGGCGGGCGCGGTGTGGCTTAATGCGCATCATCCCGACATTTTGCGCTTTCTCGATACCAAGCGGGAGAATGCCGACGAGAAGATCCGCATCAAGACGCTGTCGCTCGGCGTGGTGATCCCCGATATCACCTTTCAGCTGGCAAAAGAGAATCGCCAGATGGCGCTGTTCTCGCCCTATGACGTGGAGCGGATTTACGGCCAGGCGTTCGGCGACATCAGCATCAGCGAGAAGTATGAGGAGATGGTGGCGGACGATCGCATCCGCAAGCGCTGGATCCAGCCGCGCGACTTTTTCCAGACGCTGGCGGAGATCCAGTTTGAGTCCGGCTATCCCTACATCATGTATGAGGACAGCGTAAACCGCAGTAACCCGATCGCCGGCCGCATCAATATGAGCAACCTCTGCTCGGAGATTTTGCAGGTCAACAGCGCCAGCGAGTTCAACGACGATCTCAGCTATCGCCGCGTCGGCAAGGATATCTCCTGCAACCTCGGCTCGCTAAATATCGCCCACGCGATGGATTCGCGCGATCTCGCCAATACCGTGGCGGTCGCGGTGCGCGCGCTGACGGCGGTCTCCGATATGAGCCATATCGGCTCGGTGCCGTCGGTGGCCGAAGGCAATCAGCGCTCGCACGCCATCGGTCTGGGCCAGATGAACCTGCACGGCTATCTGGCGCGGGAAGGGATCGCCTACGGTTCGCCGGAAGCGCTCGATTTCACTAACCTCTATTTCTACTGCGTGACTTACCATGCGCTGCGCACCTCTAACCAGCTGGCGCGCGAGCGCGGGCAGCGTTTCGACGGCTTTGAGCGCTCGACCTACGCCAGCGGCGGCTACTTCGACAAATATGTCGAGCGCGACTGGCTGCCGCGCACCGAACGCGCGGCGCGGTTGTTCGTCGAGGCGGGGATTGCGCTGCCGACGCGCGCCGACTGGCAGGCGCTGCGCGAGGCGGTGATGGCGCACGGTTTATATAACCAGAACCTGCAGGCGATTCCGCCCACCGGCTCGATCTCCTATATCAACCACGCCACGTCGAGTATCCACCCGATCGTGTCGCGCATTGAAATCCGCAAAGAGGGCAAGACCGGACGCGTTTACTATCCCGCGCCCTTTCTCACCAACGAGAACCTCGATCTTTATCAGGATGCCTATCAGATCGGGCCGGAAGCGATTATCGATACCTACGCCGAAGCGACGCAGCATGTGGATCAGGGGCTGTCGCTGACGCTCTTTTTCCGCGATGACGTCACCACCCGCGATATCAACAAAGCGCAGATTTACGCCTGGAAGAAAGGCATCAAAACGCTTTACTACATTCGACTGCGCCAGATGGCGCTACAGGGCACGGAGGTGCAGGGCTGCGTATCCTGCGCCCTGTGATGGAAACTATGCGACTACAACAGATTCAGGCGATTAACTGGAACCGCCTTCAGGACGAGAAAGATCTTGAAGTGTGGAACCGTCTTACCAGCAACTTCTGGCTGCCGGAAAAGGTGCCGCTGTCGAACGATCTGCCCGCCTGGCAGACGCTGGACAGCCAGCAGCAGCAGCTCACTATCCGGGTATTTACCGGGCTGACGCTGCTCGACACCATTCAAAACGTCATTGGCGCGCCGGGCCTGATGCCGGACGCGCTGACGCCGCACGAAGAGGCGGTGCTCTCCAATATCAGCTTTATGGAGGCGGTACACGCGCGCTCTTACAGCTCGATTTTCTCAACGCTCTGCAACACCAGCGACGTCGACGCCGCCTATCAGTGGAGCGAAGAGAATGAGGCGCTGCAGAACAAGGCGCGCATTATTCTGCAGCACTACCGCGCCGACGACCCGCTGAAGAAAAAGATCGCCAGCGTGTTTCTCGAGTCGTTTCTGTTCTACTCCGGCTTCTGGCTGCCGATGTACTGGTCCAGCCGCGGCAAGCTGACCAATACCGCCGACCTGATCCGCTTAATCATTCGCGATGAGGCGGTGCACGGCTACTACATCGGCTACAAGTATCAGAAAGCGCTGGAACAGGTGGATGAGCCGCGCAAAGAGGCGCTGCAGCAGTTCGCCATTGATCTGCTGCTGGCGCTGTATGAAAACGAGGTGGTTTACACCGAAGCGCTCTATAGCGACGTGGGCTGGGCCGAGGAAGTGAAAACCTTTTTGCACTACAACGCTAACAAGGCGCTGATGAACCTGGGCTATGAGGCGCTTTTCCCGGCGGATATGACAGCGGTCAACCCGGCCATTCTCGCCGCGCTTTCGCCTAACGCCGACGAAAACCACGATTTCTTCTCCGGCTCTGGCTCCTCCTACGTGATGGGCAAAGCGGTAGAAACCGAAGACGAAGACTGGGACTTTTAATGCGCTGATGTCGGGCCTGCCGCGGCCCGGCATTATTATCTTCGCCGCGCCCCCTGCTCAGTCTGGGACTGACCTTCTCTGCCCCTCTCTTTCTGCGCCAGCATTTTCTGCTGATGCGACTGGTACGTCCTGTCAATTTACCCATCAATGAAATAGTTTTTTGGGTTACTATTACCCGATTATGATTATTACTCTCTGCGCGCTCTCTACATGAATGTTCATCGCCATACGCTAACGCCTGCACTGGTGTTGCTGATGTCTGTCGCCACCGGTCTTTCGGTGGCAAGCAACTACTATGTTCAGCCCCTGCTCAATACCATCGCCCAGAACTTTGATCTTTCCGTCAGCATGGCGGGATTTATTGTCACCACTGCGCAGCTCGGCTACGCCTGCGGCCTGCTGCTGCTGGTGCCGCTTGGCGATATGCTTGAGCGTCGCGCCCTGATCGTCGGCATGAGCCTGCTGGCGGCTGGCGGCATGGTGATGACCGCCACCTCCTCTTCTTTTACGCTGCTGCTGCTGGGCACGGTGCTGACAGGCCTCTTTTCAGTGGTGGCGCAGATCCTGGTTCCTCT
The DNA here is from genome assembly GCF_020149765.1 of Pantoea agglomerans. Lineage (NCBI taxonomy): Bacteria > Pseudomonadati > Pseudomonadota > Gammaproteobacteria > Enterobacterales > Erwiniaceae > Pantoea > Pantoea agglomerans. The sequence goes on along the minus strand of NZ_CP083809.1, from coordinate 878,826 downwards.
CGCCGCAACGCTGGCGCCGCCGGAGAAGCGCGGCAGAATCGTCGGTACGGTGATGAGCGGCCTGCTGCTCGGCATTCTGCTGGCGCGCACCGTCGCGGGCGCGCTGGCGCAGTTGGGCGGCTGGCGTACCGTTTACTGGACCGCCAGCGTCCTGATGGTACTGATGGCACTGGCGCTGTGGCGCTTTCTGCCGCAGGTGAAACCCACGGTGTCGCTAAACTATCCGCAGCTGCTGAAATCGATTTTCCAGATCTACCGGGCGAATCGCGTTATTCGTACTCGCGCCTGGACCGGCTGCCTCTCTTTCGCCAACTTTAGCGTGCTCTGGACGTCGATGGCCTTTCTGCTCGCCTCGCCGCCTTACGGCTACTCCGAAGGCGAAATCGGCCTGCTGGGACTGGTCGGCGCGGCGGGCGCGCTGGCCGCGCGTCAGGCTGGCTCGCTGGCGGATAAAGGCAAAGCCAAAATGACCACCACGCTGGGCCTGCTGATTATGCTCGCCTCCTGGGGCATGACGGCGATGGGTGCGCACTCGCTGGCGGCGCTGATTGTCGGCATACTGCTGCTCGACCTGGCGGTTCAGGGGGTGCATATCACCAATCAGAGCGTCATCTATAGCCAGATGCCCGAGGCGCGCAATCGCCTTACCGCTGGCTATATGACCAGCTATTTTATCGGCGGCGCGTTCGGCTCGCTTCTCTCCGCCAACGCCTTTCACTTTGCCGGCTGGTACGGCGTGTGCGCCGCTGGCGTGGTGATGACGCTGCTCAACCTGCTGATTTGGTGGCGCGGTTACCGCTTCGAAGCCCCCTTAAGTAAGTAAATAAAATACCAAAGGTGTGATTGAGTCTGGTCACGAATGGTTAGTTTTGTTATCGTTAGCAGCAAACCTATTCACACAAGTTATTTTTTCTTGCGAAATTATTTAGCCTGCAAAAAGTTTCTTTTCGTTTTGATATCGTGCCCTGCCGCAACAAGCGGCAGAGGGCGAGGGTTTCGTGCCCAGGGTCAGGGAGCGGCCTGGAACCATCTGATGACGACAGTGTGATCTTCTGAACAATTGCGCGGAGTAAAAATGACTACGCTTAATCTGTCACCATCGTTACTATATTAGTTGCAACTAGTGAGGTTTTTTTATAATGGAAAGTTCGTTTACTCCCATTGAACAGATGCTTAACATCCGCGCAAATCGCCACAAAGATTTCCCGCTCCACGAAATCATTCTGACGCGTCTGTGCATGCACATGCAGGGAAAGCTGCTGGAAAATCGCAATAAGATGTTAAAGGCGCAGGGAATTAACGAAACCTTATTCATGGCGTTGATCACGCTGGACGCGCAGGAAAACCAGAGCATTCAGCCCTCCGAGCTGAGCGCCGCGCTAGGCTCTTCGCGCACCAACGCAACGCGCATCGCCGATGAGCTGGAGAAACGCGGCTGGATCGAACGTCGCGAGAGCGATAACGATCGTCGCTGCCTGCATCTGCATCTCACCGAAAAAGGTAATGAGTTCCTGCGTCAGCTGCTGCCGCCTCAGCATCAGAGCCTGCAGTATCTCTGGTCTTCCCTCTCAACTGACGAGAAGACGCAGCTGGAAGGGATTACGCGTAAGTTGCTCAATCGTCTGGACAAAATGGACGAAGATCAGGTCATCGCCTCCCTCTCTCGCTAATAGCAAGAACTGCGACACAATCACCTGTCGAAACCGTTATTTTAATCCCCTTTTATCCGGCCAGCGCCTTGTCGCTGGCTTTTTCGACTCGGGCTCCGTGAAAAGGAACGATCGCGTCCCGGCCTATGAAACAGTTGGAGAGTGACATGAGTGCAACGGCAGAGGCGCAAAGCCCGCAACAGCCAGCCCAAAAAAAGAAGACGCGTAAAAAATTGCTGATTCTGCTGGCGCTGCTTTTTGTGCTGGCAGGCATCGTCTGGGGCGTCTACTGGTTTCTGGTGCTGCGGCATTTCCAGGAAACAGACGACGCCTACGTGGCCGGAAACCAGGTGCAGGTCATGGCGCAGGTCTCGGGCAGCGTCAACAAGGTCTGGTTTGACGATACCGATTTTGTGAAGAAAGGCGACGTGCTGGTTTCGCTGGATAAAACCGACGCCGAACAGGCGTTTGAAAAAGCGCAGACCGCGCTGGCCACCAGCGTGCGCCAGACGCATCAGCTGATGATTAACGCAAAGCAGTATCAGGCGAGCATCGCGCTGCAGCAAACCGCGCTGGCGCAGGCGGAAGCCGATCTGAAACGCCGCGAGCCGCTGGGCGCCTCTAACCTGATTGGCCGTGAAGAGCTGCAGCACTCGCGCGACGCGGTCGCTACCGCGAAGGCGCAGCTCGACGTGGCGGTGCAGCAGTACAACGCCAACCAGGCGATGATCCTCAACACCTCGCTGGAAAATCAGCCGGCGGTGAAACAGGCCGCAGCGGAACTGCGTGATGCCTGGCTGGCGCTGCAGCGTACCGATATCCGCAGCCCGATGGATGGCTACGTGTCGCGCCGCAGCGTGCAGGTCGGTGCGCAAATCAGCACCAGCACGCCGCTGATGGCGGTGGTGCCCGCTACCAACCTGTGGATCGACGCGAACTTCAAAGAGACGCAGCTGGCTGGCGTCCGCATCGGACAGGACGCGACGGTAGTGGCCGATATCTACGGCGACGATGTGGTTTACCACGGCAAAGTGGTCGGCCTGGATATGGGCACCGGCAGCGCCTTCTCGCTGCTGCCTGCGCAGAACGCGACCGGCAACTGGATCAAAGTGGTTCAGCGTCTGCCGGTGCGTATCGAGCTTAACCCGGACGAAATCGCTAAACATCCGCTGCGCATTGGCCTGTCGACGCTGGTGAAAGTGGACACCACGAATAAAGATGGCAGCGCACTCGCCACCAGCGTTCGCCAGCAGGCCGCCTACAGCAGCAATGCGCTGGCGATCGATCTGGCGCCGGTGAACCAGCTGATCACTGAAATCGTTCGCGCCAACGCCGGATGATCACGCGGAGGCTGTCATGGCACAAAAACCGCTAGAAGGCGCGCCGCTGGTCCTGATGACCATCGCGCTGTCGCTGGCGACCTTTATGCAGGTGCTGGATTCGACCATCGCTAACGTCGCGATTCCGACCATCGCAGGCAATCTGGGCGCCTCTAACTCGCAGGGCACATGGGTCATAACCTCGTTCGGGGTGGCGAACGCTATCTCCATTCCGATTACCGGCTGGCTGGCAAAGCGCGTCGGCGAGGTGAAGCTCTTTACCTGGGCGACGATCCTGTTCGCCCTCGCCTCCTGGGCGTGCGGCATGTCGGAAAGCCTGGAGATGCTGATTTTCTTCCGCATCCTGCAAGGTATCGTCGCGGGTCCGCTGATCCCGCTGTCGCAGAGTCTGCTGCTGAGCAACTATCCACCCGCGAAGCGCAGTATCGCCCTTTCACTCTGGGCGATGACGGTAATCGTCGCGCCGATCTGCGGGCCGATTCTCGGCGGCTGGATCAGCGATAACTACCACTGGGGCTGGATCTTCTTTATCAACGTGCCGATCGGCGCGGTGGTGGTGATGCTGACGCTGCAGACGCTGCGCGGTCGCGAGACCCGCACCGAGGTGCGCCCTATCGACGTGGTGGGCCTGGTGCTGCTGGTGGTGGGCATCGGCTGTCTGCAGGTGATGCTGGATCGCGGTAAGGAGCTTGACTGGTTTAACTCCACCGAGATTGTGGTGCTGACGGTGGTCGCCGTGGTGTCGCTGGCGGTGCTGCTGGTGTGGGAGCTGACCGACGACCACCCAATTGTCGATCTGGCGCTGTTTAAGTCGCGCAACTTCACCATCGGCTGTCTCTCTATTAGCCTGGCCTATATGCTCTACTTCGGCTCGATTGTTCTGCTGCCGCAGCTGTTGCAGGAGGTTTACGGCTATACCGCAACCTGGGCCGGTCTGGCGTCCGCGCCGGTAGGGATTATTCCGGTGATCCTGTCGCCCATCATCGGCCGCTTCGCCCACAAGCTGGATATGCGACGGCTGGTGACCTTCAGCTTTATTATGTACGCCGTCTGCTTCTACTGGCGCGCCTATACCTTCGAACCCTCGATGGACTTCGGCGCATCGGCCTGGCCGCAGTTTATCCAGGGATTCGCGGTCGCCTGCTTCTTTATGCCGCTCACCACCATTACCCTTTCGGGACTGGCGCCGGAGCGGCTGGCGGCGGCGTCGAGCCTGTCGAACTTCGTGCGTACCCTGGCGGGCTCAATCGGCACCTCGATTACCACCACGCTGTGGACTAACCGGGAATCGATGCATCACAGCACCTTTACCGAGTCGATTACCCCCTACAACACCAATGCGCAGCAGATGTATACGCAGCTGGAAGGAATGGGGATGACGCATCAGCAGGCCTCGGCCTATATCGCTCAGCAGATCACCAACCAGGGGCTTATTATCTCCGCCAATGAGATCTTCTGGGCCTCGGCCGGGGTGTTTTTGATTCTGCTGGTGCTGATCTGGTTTGCCCGGCCGCCGTTTGGTTCCGGCAGCGGTGGCGGTGGCGGTGGCGCGCACTGATTTTGCCATCGGCCCATGCCACGGGCTTCGGCACAAAGCCTTACAAGAGCAGAAACAAAAACGGGCCTTTCGGCCCGTTTTTTTATGCGTTCTGTCGCCACCATTCGGCAAGCAGAATACCGGTTGCCACCGAGACGTTGAGGCTTTCAACGTTGCCGGTGCCGCCGATGGAGAGGCTGATATCGCCCTGCTGGAACGCGCTGTCGGACAAGCCTTCGCTCTCCTGGCCCAGCACCAGCACCATCTTCGCCGGCAGCTCGGCTTTCGCCAGCGGCGTGCCCTCATGGCTTGACGTGGTAACGATGGTGTAGCCCGCCTTGCGGAACGCTTCCAGACCGGCGGCAAAGCTCTCGCCGCTGATCGCCTGAACGTGTTCTGCTCCGCCTTCTGCGGTACGCACCGCCGCGCCCGACTCCAGCAGCGAGGCGTCGTTCACCAGCAGCCCCTTAACGCCGAAATGCGCGCAGCTGCGCATAATACCGCCCAGGTTGTGCGGGTTGCTGACATCTTCCAGCGCCAGCACGCAATCTTTCTCACCGGCCTGGCTCAGCCACTCGCTGACCGCCATGCCCATGCGTTTTTTGATAATAAAGCAGACGCCGCCGTGGTGTTCAGTGCCCGAGGCTTTCGCCAGCTCGGCATCCTCGACAACGTGATAGGCTTTGCGGTTCGCCGCCAGCCAGCGCAGTGCGTCGCGGAAACGCGGCGTCACGCTCTGCACGAACCAGGCGCGTACGATCGCTTCCGGGCGGCTCTGGAACAGCGCCTGACAGGCGTTTTCGCCGTAGACGCGCGTCTCTTCCTGGCGCTGACGGCGGATCACTTCTGGATCGATAGCCACTTTGCCGCCCTGCTCCGGCTGTTTCTCCTCTGCGGACGTACGCTCGCTCGGCGAACGCGACACGGTACGCCAGGGTGAGAAAGCCTCATCGCTGCGCGGTTTGCGGCTGCCCTCGTCGCTGCGAGGACGGCGTCCGCCTTCATCGCTGCGCGGCTTGCGGCTGGCACCCTCTTCGCTACGGCGGCCAGAGGAACGACGCGAATCTTCCTGACGGGCTGGGCGGCCACCCCCTTTACCGGTACGCGGGTTCGGCGCGCGTGAGCCAGACTCGCCCTCATCTCGCACGTACATCACTTTTACCTTGCCACTTTTGCCTTTAAATTCGTCGTTCATCTGTTCCTCCTGCATTGAGAGCGCGCAGATTACCTGATGTATTAGCGCTTAGCTATCAACTATTGAACCTATTGGACAATCCAGTTTGAGGCCCGTTCGCAACCTTCTCATAATGGGGAATATTTACAAGACTGACACCTGCAAACCCTTTGAGGTAACTATGAATACGGTATGTGCTTCCTGTCAGGCAACCAATCGCGTTCCCCCTGAGCGCGTCGCCGATGGAGCTAAATGCGGCCGCTGCGGCAGCGATCTGTTTAACGGCGAGGTCGCTAACGCGACTGCCGATACGCTGGATAAATATCTGCAGGACGATCTGCCGGTAGTGGTCGATTTCTGGGCGCCCTGGTGCGGACCCTGCGTTAACTTTGCGCCGGTGTTTAAAGATGTGGCGCAGGAGCGCAGCGGCCAGGTGCGTTTCGTTAAGGTCAATACCGAAGCGGAACCCTCGCTGAGCGCGCGTTTTCGCATCCGCAGCATTCCAACCATTATGATCTTTAAAAAAGGCGAGATGGTGGACATGCTGAACGGCGCCATGCCGAAAGCGCCCTTTAATGAATGGCTGGATGAATCGCTGTAAATTCTGAGGTCATGCTCAGCGGGACAGAGCAGCCAGCTTCGATTACACTAACGTTTTACTTCTTCCGCTGAGCCATGACTGATAACGCCGTTCTACGCCTGCGTGCGCAACGCCTTGCCCGCGCCACTCGCCCTTTTCTCGCTCGAGGCAACCGCGTGGTGCGCTGCCAGCGCTGTTTGCTGCCGCAGAAAAACTGCCTGTGCGCCACGATCGCGCCGCAGCGCGCGCGCAGCCGCTTCTGCCTGGTGATGTTCGATACCGAGCCGATGAAACCCAGCAATACCGGGCGGCTGATCGCCGACATTCTGCCGCAAACCGAGGCGTTCGGCTGGTCGCGCACCGAGCCCGATCCGGCACTGCTTAGCGCCGTGGCGCATCCCGACTATCAGCCGATGGTGGTGTTCCCCGCCTCCTATGCCGATCCCGGCCGCGAGGTGCTGAGCGCGCCGCCGCTGAGCGGCAAGCCGCCGCTGTTTATTATGCTCGACGGCACCTGGACCGAGGCGCGCAAAATGTTTCGCAAAAGCCCCTGGCTCGATGCGCTGCCGGTCATGTCGCTTAATGTCACCGCGCCGTCGCGCTATACCCTGCGCGAAGCGCACGGCGAAGGCCAGCACTGCACCGCCGAAGTGGCCGCAGCGCTGCTGGAGCAGGCTGGTGACCTGGCGGCGGCGCAGGCGTTGCAACAGCACTTCGAGCGTTTCCGTCACGCCTATCTCGCCGGTAAACCGCACCATCCAGCGCATCAAGGCGCCATCGCCGAAAGCCTGTAGCGCCTGGGCGGCGCAAATGCTGGTGCGGCTCGCAGCCTGCGATCGTCGCAACGGCAATCTGGTTAAAAAGCGATTACAATCATGCCAGTCGACTTCGGGAGAGTGGGATGAGCCAACGCGGACTGGAAGCGCTGTTACGACCTAAATCCATTGCGGTGATCGGCGCCTCGGACAGGCCGGGACGCGCCGGACACTTTATGATGCGCAATCTGCTGGCGGGCGGCTTTAGCGGCCCGGTGCTGCCGGTGACGCCCAAATATAAAGCCGTCAGCGGCGTGCTTGCCTGGCCCACCATCGACAGCCTGCCTTTTGCGCCCGACCTGGCGGTGATCTGCACCCACGCGAAACGCAATCTCGACCTGCTGCAGCAGCTGGGCGAAAAAGGGTGCAAGGCCTGTATTATTCTCTCCGCGCCCGCCAGCCAGCAGGAAGAACTGAAGCGCTGCGCCGCGCAGTGGCAGATACGCCTGCTCGGCCCTAACAGCCTCGGCCTGCTTGCGCCCTGGCAAGGGCTTAACGCCAGCTTCTCGCCGGTGCCGATTGAAAAAGGCCGCATCGCCTTTATCTCTCAGTCAGCGGCGGTCTCCAACACCATTCTCGACTGGGCGCAGCAGCGCAACCTGGGCTTCTCCTGGTTTATCGCGCTGGGCGACAGCCTGGATACCGACGTCGACGATCTGCTCGACTTTCTGGCGCGCGACGGCAAAACCAGCGCTATTCTGCTCTACCTGGAGCACCTGAGCGACGCGCGACGCTTTGTCTCCGCCTCGCGCAGCGCCTCGCGCAATAAACCTATTCTGGTGATTAAAAGCGGCCGCAGCCATCAGGCGCAGGCGCTGCTCGGCACCCACAGCGGGCTGGACGCCGCCTGGGATGCGGCGATCCAGCGTGCGGGCCTGCTACGCGTCCAGGATACGCATGAGCTTTTCACCGCCGTGGAGTCGCTCAGCCATATGCGTCCGCTGCGCGGCGATCGGCTGATGATCGTCAGCAACGGCGCCGCGCCCGCTGCGCTGGCGCTGGACGAACTCTATGCGCGCAACGGCAAGCTCGCCGCGCTCAGTGAAGAAACGCTGGCGGCACTGGCGGCGCTGCTGCCGGAAGGTGTCGGACGCGGCAATCCGCTCGACCTGAAAGATGACGCCACGCCGCAGCGCTATGTCGACTGCCTGAATATTCTGCTGAGCAGCCATGAGTTTGATGCGCTGATGATCGTCCACGCACCCAGCGCGGTGGCGCCCGCCACCGAATCGGCGCAGCAGATCATTCAGGCTATCGCTGTCCATCCGCGCGGCAAGCAGGTGACGCTGCTGACCAACTGGTGCGGTGAATTTTCCTCGCAGGCGGCGCGCCGCGCCTTTACCCAGGCGGGCATCCCCACCTGGCGCACCCCGGAAGGCACGGTCACGGCGTTTATGCATCAGGTGGAGTATCGCCGCAACCAGAAACAGCTGCGCGAAACCCCGGCGCTGCCCGCCAGCCTGACGCAGGACAGCGCCCAGGCGCATCAGCTCTTGTCGCAGGCGCTGGCGAAAGGCGTCACCACGCTCGATACCCATGAGGTGCAGCCGGTGCTGCAGGCGTATGGCCTGGCGACGCTGCCGACCTGGATTGCCAGCGACAGCCTTGATGCGGTTGCGATCGCCGAGCGTATCGGCTATCCCGTCGCGCTCAAGCTGCGCTCGCCCGATATCGCCCATAAATCGGAGGTGCAGGGGGTTATGCTCTATCTGCGCAACGCCGCAGAAGTGCAGCAGGCGGCCGAGGCGATCGTCGATCGCGTCAGGCAGACGCTGCCGCAGGCGCGCATCGAAGGGCTGCTGGTGCAGAGCATGGCGAACCGCGCCGGCGCGCAGGAGCTGCGCGTCGTGGTGCAGCAGGATGCGCTGTTCGGTCCGGTGATCTTGCTGGGCGAAGGCGGCGTAGAGTGGCAGGCGGACAAACAGGCGGCGGTGGCGCTGCCGCCGCTCAATATGACGCTGGCGCGCTATCTGGTGATACAGGCGATTAAAAGCGGCAAAATTCGCAGTCGCGGCGGGCTCGATACCCTGGATATTCCCGCCCTCAGCCAGCTGCTGGTGCAGGTCTCCAACCTGGTCGTCGACTGCCCCGAGATCCAGCGGCTCGATATTCATCCGCTGCTGGCGGCGGGCAGCGAATTTACCCTGCTGGACGTGACCCTGGATCTGGCACCGTTCAGCGGAGACAACGAAGCGCGGCTGGCGATACGCCCCTACCCGCAGCAGCTGGAAGAGCAGGTGACGCTGAAGGATGGGCAGAGCTGTCTGTTCCGCCCTATCCTGCCCGAAGATGAGCCGCTGCTGCGCGCCTTTATCGCTCAGGTCACCAAAGAGGATCTCTACTATCGCTACTTCAGCGAGATCAACGAGTTCACCCATGAGGATCTCGCCAATATGACGCAGATCGACTATGACCGCGAGATGGCCTTTGTCGCGGTGCGTCAGCAGCAGGAAAGCAGCGAGATTATCGGCGTCACCCGCGCGATTTCCGACGCTGACAATATCGACGCCGAGTTCTCGGTGCTGGTGCGATCCGACCTAAAAGGGCTCGGCATGGGACGGCGGCTGCTGGAAAAGATGATCCGCTATACGCGCGATCACGGGCTGCAGCAGCTCAACGGGATTACCATGCCCCACAACCGTGGCATGATCACCCTGGCGCGCAAGCTGGGGTTTGAAGTGGACGTTCAGCTCGATGAAGGTATCGTCAGCCTGAATTTATCCTTACACAGGGACATCAGCTAACCTTGTAGAGAAAGGTAAAAAATGGCCGACCGCATCAGGTTGATGTTATTATTTACCGTTATGACCCTGATTTGATGGCAAAAGGCCATGCAATGAAACGAGAAGAAGCGCACTGCGATGCTGACTAAATTCAAACGCAATAAGCATCAACAACACCTCGCACAGTTGCCGAAGCTGTCACAGTCCCCTGCGGATGTGTCAACGCTCTACTCGCCTGCCGACTTTCGTCGCACGCTGCTGGAAAAGATCGCCGCGGCGCAGCACCGCATCTGCATCGTCGCTCTTTATATGGAAAACGACGATGCAGGCCGTGCGGTTATGAATGCGCTCTATGCGGCAAAGCGCGCGCGTCCTGAGCTGGATATCAGCATTCTGGTCGACTGGCATCGCGCCCAGCGCGGACGCATCGGCGCGGCGCGCGGCGTCACCAATGCCGACTGGTATTGTGAAATGGCGACGCAGCATGCGGATATCGCCATTCCGGTATACGGGATTCCGGTCAATACGCGCGAAGCGCTCGGCGTGCTGCATCTGAAAGGCTTTATTATTGACGATACGCTGCTCTACAGCGGCGCCAGCATCAACGACGTTTACCTGCATCAGCACGATAAGTATCGATACGACCGCTATCAGCTGATTCGCAACCCGCAGCTGGCCGACACCATGTATGAGTGGATTAACGTCAACCTTAAGCAGTCGGAAGCGGTCAACCGCCTCGACCGCGAAGAGCGCCCTTCCAGCCCGGAAATCAAAAATGAGGCGCGCCAGTTCCGCCAGGATCTGCGCGGCTTCAACTATCAGTTCACCGGCGATGGCCATAATGAAGAGCTGACCGTTACGCCGCTGGTCGGGCTGGGCAAGCGTAGCCTGCTCAACAAAACCATTTTCCACCTGATGCCCTGCACTGAGCAGAAGCTGACCATCTGCACGCCCTACTTCAACCTGCCGGCGATTCTGGTGCGCAGCATTATTCATCTGCTGCGCGAGGGCAAAGAGGTGGAAATTATCGTCGGCGATAAGACCGCTAACGACTTCTATATTCCCCCTGAGCAGCCGTTTAAAATTATCGGCGCGCTGCCCTATCTCTATGAGATCAACCTGCGCCGCTTTATGAGCCGCCTGCAATATTATGTCGATAACGGACAGCTGGCGGTGCGCCTGTGGAAGGATGGCGAGAACAGCTATCACCTGAAGGGCATATGGGTAGATGAAGAGTGGATGCTGATTACCGGCAACAACCTCAACCCGCGCGCCTGGCGCCTCGATCTGGAAAACGCGGTGCTGATCCACGATCCGCTGCAGCAGCTTGCCGAGCAGCGCGAAAAAGAGCTGGCGCTGATTCGCACCCATACTCACGTCGTGAAGCATTTCCGCGAGCTGGAAAGCATCTCCGACTATCCGGCGAAGGTGCGCAAGCTGATCCGTCGCCTGCGCCGTATCCGTATCGATCGTCTGATTAGCCGTATCCTCTGATCTATGGCCTGCGGCGCCGATTGCCGCAGGCCATCCCTTCCCCGCCAGCCTTTACAGCTTAATGCCCTTGCCGCGCCTGTGCAGCAGGAGCGATACCAGGAACGCCAGCGCGCCCATTGCCGATACATACCAGAAGAAGGTAGTCTCGATGCCCTGCTGCTTCATCAGCAGTGCGACATATTCCGCCGAGCCGCCAAAAATCGCGTTTGCAACGGCATAGGAGAGGCCGACGCCAAGCGCGCGCACCTCTGGCGGAAACATCTCTGCCTTAAGAATGCCGCTGATGGCGGTGTAGAAGCTGGTAATCAGCAGCGCCAGCATAATCAGGCAGAAGGCGACTGTCGGACTTTGCACGCTTTGCAGCGCGGTGAGGATGGGAACGGTGCAGATCGCCGCGCCCGCGCCAAAGATCAGCATCGATCCGCGACGACCAATTTTATCGGACAATGCGCCGATAATCGGCTGGATCAGCATAAATACCAGCAGCGCGGCGGTCATCAGGCCGCTGGCGCTTTTCGCGTCCATTCCCGCCGTGTTCACCAGGTACTTTTGCATATAGGTGGTAAAGGTGTAAAAGCTCAGGGAGCCGCCTGCGGTAAAACCCAGCACCATCAGGAAGGCACGCGTATGGTTGCGCAGCAGTCCGGTAATGCTGCCGGCGTCTTTGTGATGACGACTCTGGTTATCTGAGGTTTCATGCAGCGATCGCCGCAGCCAGAGAGCCACCACCGCCAGGATCGCGCCGAGAAAAAAGGGAATACGCCAGCCCCAGCTGCGCAGATCCTCTTCGCTGAGGATAAACTGCAGCACCACCACCGTCAGCACCGCCAGAAGCTGGCCGCCGATAAGCGTAACGTACTGAAAGGAAGCGTAAAACCCTTTGCGTCCTTCCAGCGCCACTTCGCTCATATAGGTTGCGCTGGTGCCATATTCGCCTCCCACCGACAGCCCCTGAAACATGCGCGCCAGCAGCAGAATTGCCGGAGCCGCGATGCCGATACTGCCATAGCCGGGCAGGCAGGCGATGACCAGCGAGCCGAAGCACATCATACACACCGAGATAAGCATCGACTTTTTACGTCCGTGTCGATCGCCGATATAGCCGAACAGCCAGCCGCCGATGGGACGCATCAGAAAGCCGGCAGCGAATACTCCGGCGGTTTGCAGCAGCTGCGTTGTAGTGTCGCCCTTGGGAAAGAAAATATGGGCAAAATAGAGAGAGAAAAATGAATAGACGTAGAAGTCGAACCATTCAACCAGATTACCTGACGACGCGCCGACGATTGCCCAGACGCGTTTCTTGCTGATCCCCGGATCTTCTGCCCCACTGTGGGATGGGCGCGAATCGATTTTGGCCATGCGTTACCTCAGTTTCCTTGCTGATAAGCAGCATTAAAACAATGAGTAAAGCACTTCAACCGTGACAACGGAACGTTCTCGCGGCCGTGCGGCGCTAAATGTGTGATGCGCAAGAGGTTTGGATGTAACGCGTGTAACTGAGAAGGTGTTTTTACGGGCCTGAAAATGCAAAAAACCCTGACCGTGAGGTCAGGGTTATCGCAGTTGGATGCCTGGCAGTTCCCTACTCTCGCATGGGGAGACCCCACACTACCATCGGCGCTACGGCGTTTCACTTCTGAGTTCGGCATGGGGTCAGGTGGGACCGCCGCGCTAAGGCCGCCAGGCAAATTCTGTTTCCGCGCCGCCCGCAGGGCCGCGCAGATATATCCGGTACAAGCTGAAAATCTCGCGTCTCACAAAACGCCTCTGGCGTTGTAAGGTTAAGCCTCACGGGTCATTAGTACCGGTTAGCTCAACGCATCGCTGCGCTTACACACCCGGCCTATCAACGTCGTCGTCTTCAACGTCCCTTCAGGACCCTCAAGGGGTCAGGGAAAACTCATCTCGGGGCAAGTTTCGTGCTTAGATGCTTTCAGCACTTATCTCTTCCGCACTTAGCTACCGGGCAGTGCCATTGGCATGACAACCCGAACACCAGCGGTGCGTTCACTCCGGTCCTCTCGTACTAGGAGCAACCCCCCTCAGTTTTCCAGCGCCCACGGCAGATAGGGACCGAACTGTCTCACGACGTTCTAAACCCAGCTCGCGTACCACTTTAAACGGCGAACAGCCGTACCCTTGGGACCTACTTCAGCCCCAGGATGTGATGAGCCGACATCGAGGTGCCAAACACCGCCGTCGATATGAACTCTTGGGCGGTATCAGCCTGTTATCCCCGGAGTACCTTTTATCCGTTGAGCGATGGCCCTTCCATTCAGAACCACCGGATCACTATGACCTGCTTTCGCACCTGCTCGAGCCGTCACTCTCGCAGTCAAGCTGGCTTATGCCATTGCACTAACCTCCTGATGTCCGACCAGGATTAGCCAACCTTCGTGCTCCTCCGTTACGCTTTGGGAGGAGACCGCCCCAGTCAAACTACCCACCAGACACTGTCCGCAGCCCGGGTAACGGGCCTACGTTAGAACACCAGCCATTAAAGGGTGGTATTTCAAGGACGGCTCCACGCAGACTGGCGTCCACGCTTCAAAGCCTCCCACCTATCCTACACATCAAGGACCAGTGTTCAGTGTCAAGCTGTAGTAAAGGTTCACGGGGTCTTTCCGTCTTGCCGCGGGTACACTGCATCTTCACAGCGATTTCAATTTCACTGAGTCTCGGGTGGAGACAGCCTGGCCATCATTACGCCATTCGTGCAGGTCGGAACTTACCCGACAAGGAATTTCGCTACCTTAGGACCGTTATAGTTACGGCCGCCGTTTACCGGGGCTTCGATCAAGAGCTTCTCCTTACGGATAACCCCATCAATTAACCTTCCGGCACCGGGCAGGCGTCACACCGTATACGTCCACTTTCGTGTTTGCACAGTGCTGTGTTTTTAATAAACAGTTGCAGCCAGCTGGTATCTTCGACTGGCCTCAGCTCCGGGAGCAAGTCCCTTCACCTACGCGCCAGCGTGCCTTCTCCCGAAGTTACGGCACCATTTTGCCTAGTTCCTTCACCCGAGTTCTCTCAAGCGCCTTGGTATTCTCTACCTGACCACCTGTGTCGGTTTGGGGTACGATTTCGTGTTGCCTGGAGCTTAGAGGCTTTTCCTGGAAGCAGGGCATTTGTTGCTTCAGCACCGTAGTGCCTCGTCATCACGCCTCAGTGTAAAGTGAACCGGATTTGCCTGGAACACACACCTACACGCTTAAACCGGGACAACCGTCGCCCGGCCAACATAGCCTTCTCCGTCCCCCCTTCGCAGCAACACCAAGTACAGGAATATTAACCTGTTTCCCATCGACTACGCTTTTCAGCCTCGCCTTAGGGGTCGACTCACCCTGCCCCGATTAACGTTGGACAGGAACCCTTGGTCTTCCGGCGAGCGGGCTTTTCACCCGCTTTATCGTTACTTATGTCAGCATTCGCACTTCTGATACCTCCAGCATGCCTCACAGCACACCTTCGACGGCTTACAGAACGCTCCCCTACCCAACAACGCATACGCGTCGCTGCCGCAGCTTCGGTGCATGGTTTAGCCCCGTTACATCTTCCGCGCAGGCCGACTCGACCAGTGAGCTATTACGCTTTCTTTAAATGATGGCTGCTTCTAAGCCAACATCCTGGCTGTCTGGGCCTTCCCACATCGTTTCCCACTTAACCATGACTTTGGGACCTTAGCTGGCGGTCTGGGTTGTTTCCCTCTTCACGACGGACGTTAGCACCCGCCGTGTGTCTCCCGTGATAACATTCTCCGGTATTCGCAGTTTGCATCGGGTTGGTAAGCCGGGATGGCCCCCTAGCCGAAACAGTGCTCTACCCCCGGAGATGAGTTCACGAGGCGCTACCTAAATAGCTTTCGGGGAGAACCAGCTATCTCCCGGTTTGATTGGCCTTTCACCCCCAGCCACAGGTCATCCGCTAATTTTTCAACATTAGTCGGTTCGGTCCTCCAGTTAGTGTTACCCAACCTTCAACCTGCCCATGGCTAGATCACCGGGTTTCGGGTCTATACCCTGCAACTTAACGCCCAGTTAAGACTCGGTTTCCCTGCGGCTCCCCTATACGGTTAACCTTGCTACAGAATATAAGTCGCTGACCCATTATACAAAAGGTACGCAGTCACCCCACAAAGAGGCTCCCACTGCTTGTACGTACACGGTTTCAGGTTCTGTTTCACTCCCCTCGCCGGGGTTCTTTTCGCCTTTCCCTCACGGTACTGGTTCACTATCGGTCAGTCAGGAGTATTTAGCCTTGGAGGATGGTCCCCCCATATTCAGACAGGATACCACGTGTCCCGCCCTACTCTTCGAGTTCACAGCATGTGTGCTTTCGTGTACGGGAGTGTCACCCTGTACCCTGCGACTTTCCAGACGCTTCCACTAGCACACAAGCTGATTCAGACTCTGGGCTGCTCCCCGTTCGCTCGCCGCTACTGGGGGAATCTCGGTTGATTTCTTTTCCTCGGGGTACTTAGATGTTTCAGTTCCCCCGGTTCGCCTCGCAACACTATGTATTCATGTTGCGATAGTGTGTCGAAACACACTGGGTTTCCCCATTCGGACATCGCCGGCTGTAGCGGTTCATATCACCTTGCCGGCGCTTTTCGCAGATTAGCACGTCCTTCATCGCCTCTGACTGCCAGGGCATCCACCGTGTACGCTTAGTCGCTTAACCTCACAACCCACAGGCGTCTTGCGACGTCGCGGATGTGATTATTGAGAGACTCGAACGCGCTGCCTTTCATTCCTGTTTACGGGGAATGAACGCAGGGCGTCGTTTCAATTTTCAGCTTGTTCCGGATTGTTAAAGAGCAATATCTCAAACTCGACGTTGCCGTCAGTTTTGAGATATTTCGTGGAGACACCTTTCACCTGTCACCAAGCAAGTGGCGTCCCCTAGGGGATTCGAACCCCTGTTGCCGCCGTGAAAGGGCGGAGTCCTAACCGCTAGACGAAGGGGACACGAAAACGCGTCACGACTTCGCAGCCGTCTTGCTCATTACTTTCTATCAGACAATCTGTGTGAGCACTTCGAAAGGCAGTATCTTCAGGTAAGGAGGTGATCCAACCGCAGGTTCCCCTACGGTTACCTTGTTACGACTTCACCCCAGTCATGAATCACAAAGTGGTAAGCGCCCTCCCGAAGGTTAAGCTACCTACTTCTTTTGCAACCCACTCCCATGGTGTGACGGGCGGTGTGTACAAGGCCCGGGAACGTATTCACCGTGGCATTCTGATCCACGATTACTAGCGATTCCGACTTCACGGAGTCGAGTTGCAGACTCCGATCCGGACTACGACGCACTTTATGAGGTCCGCTTGCTCTCGCGAGGTCGCTTCTCTTTGTATGCGCCATTGTAGCACGTGTGTAGCCCTACTCGTAAGGGCCATGATGACTTGACGTCATCCCCACCTTCCTCCGGTTTATCACCGGCAGTCTCCTTTGAGTTCCCGACCGAATCGCTGGCAACAAAGGATAAGGGTTGCGCTCGTTGCGGGACTTAACCCAACATTTCACAACACGAGCTGACGACAGCCATGCAGCACCTGTCTCACGGTTCCCGAAGGCACTAAGGCATCTCTGCCGAATTCCGTGGATGTCAAGAGTAGGTAAGGTTCTTCGCGTTGCATCGAATTAAACCACATGCTCCACCGCTTGTGCGGGCCCCCGTCAATTCATTTGAGTTTTAACCTTGCGGCCGTACTCCCCAGGCGGTCGACTTAACGCGTTAGCTCCGGAAGCCACTTCTCAAGGAAACAGCCTCCAAGTCGACATCGTTTACGGCGTGGACTACCAGGGTATCTAATCCTGTTTGCTCCCCACGCTTTCGCACCTGAGCGTCAGTCTTTGTCCAGGGGGCCGCCTTCGCCACCGGTATTCCTCCAGATCTCTACGCATTTCACCGCTACACCTGGAATTCTACCCCCCTCTACAAGACTCTAGCCTGCCAGTTTCGAATGCAGTTCCCAGGTTAAGCCCGGGGATTTCACATCCGACTTGACAGACCGCCTGCGTGCGCTTTACGCCCAGTAATTCCGATTAACGCTTGCACCCTCCGTATTACCGCGGCTGCTGGCACGGAGTTAGCCGGTGCTTCTTCTGCGGGTAACGTCAATCGACGCGGTTATTAACCACATCGCCTTCCTCCCCGCTGAAAGTACTTTACAACCCGAAGGCCTTCTTCATACACGCGGCATGGCTGCATCAGGCTTGCGCCCATTGTGCAATATTCCCCACTGCTGCCTCCCGTAGGAGTCTGGACCGTGTCTCAGTTCCAGTGTGGCTGGTCATCCTCTCAGACCAGCTAGGGATCGTCGCCTAGGTGAGCCGTTACCCCACCTACTAGCTAATCCCATCTGGGCACATCCGATGGTGTGAGGCCCGAAGGTCCCCCACTTTGGTCTTGCGACGTTATGCGGTATTAGCTACCGTTTCCAGTAGTTATCCCCCTCCATCGGGCAGTTTCCCAGACATTACTCACCCGTCCGCCACTCGTCACCCGAGGAGCAAGCTCCTCTGTGCTACCGTTCGACTTGCATGTGTTAGGCCTGCCGCCAGCGTTCAATCTGAGCCATGATCAAACTCTTCAATTTAAGTTTGATTTGCTTAAACAAGTTAAGCGGTGCTCATCTGTAAAACGTCATAATGAATGTCATTATGTGTCCACTCGTGAGGCTTGATATTTTTTAAGCCCGAAGGCTTTTGATATCTGCTCTCGAGTGCCCACACAGATTGTCTGATAAATTGTTAAAGAGCGGTGCAGTCAGCGACGGAGCCTGCTGCTGCGAGGTGGCGTATATTACGCTACTCTCCTTCGGAGTCAACCACTTTTTTTCAGTGATTTCATCCGGCGACCCGGTTAACCGGCTCTCCTGAACACCGCATTCCGTAAGCCGTTGTGCCGTGTCAGTGGAGGCGCATTATAGGCAGTTCTTTCGGGCTGACAAGCCCTAATTTAAACTTTTTTACTGACCGCTTATTTTCCAGGCGATACGCTGAAAAATGCGTCAAAACTGCGATTTTCAGCATAAAAAAACGGGCCCGCAAGCCCGTTTCGCTGATGTCAGTTACTGATGAGCGACAATTTCGCCCTCTTTGACATCCATCTCGATCGTTTTGCCAGGCACCAGCTGCCCCGAAAGGATCTGCTGCGCCAGCGGGTTTTCGATCTGCTGCTGAATCGCACGTTTCAACGGACGCGCGCCATAAACCGGATCGTAGCCATTTTCGCCCAGCAGCTTCAGCGCTTCGTCGGAGATATGCAGCTGGTAGCCGCGTTCATCCAGACGTTTATACAGACGCTGCAGCTGAATCTGCGCAATAGAAGCAATATGCTGCTCGCCCAGCGGGTGGAACACCACAACTTCATCGATACGGTTAATGAACTCCGGACGGAAGTGATGGCCGACAACGTTCATCACCACATCTTTCATTTCCGCGTAGTTCAGTTCGCCGAAGCGCTCCTGAATCAGGTCGGAACCCAGGTTCGACGTCATGATGACCACCGTATTGCGGAAATCGACGGTGCGACCCTGTCCGTCAGTCAGACGCCCGTCGTCCAGCACCTGCAGCAGAATGTTGAATACATCCGGATGCGCTTTCTCTACTTCATCCAGCAGGATGACGGAATAAGGACGACGACGCACCGCTTCTGTCAGGTAGCCGCCCTCTTCATAACCGACATATCCCGGAGGCGCGCCCACCAGCCGCGATACGGCGTGTTTTTCCATAAACTCTGACATATCGATACGCACCATCGCGTCGTCGCTGTCGAACAGGAAATTCGCCAGCGCTTTGCAGAGCTCAGTTTTACCCACGCCGGTCGGGCCCAGGAACAGGAACGAACCGATTGGACGATTCGGATCGGACAAGCCTGCGCGGCTACGACGAATCGCGTTCGATACCGCTTCCACCGCTTCGTTCTGACCAATGACGCGCGCGTGCAGATCCTGCTCCATGCGCAGCAGCTTATCGCGCTCACCTTCCATCATGCGCGCCACCGGAATACCGGTCCAGCGTGCCAGCACATCGGCGATCTCAACGTCGGTAACGCGATTGCGCAGC
This sequence comes from Pantoea agglomerans, assembly GCF_020149765.1. Classification (NCBI taxonomy): domain Bacteria; kingdom Pseudomonadati; phylum Pseudomonadota; class Gammaproteobacteria; order Enterobacterales; family Erwiniaceae; genus Pantoea; species Pantoea agglomerans. The sequence continues at coordinate 859,441 of NZ_CP083809.1, read as the reverse complement.
AGCTTCATGGTTTTACCTTCAGACTGCGTAGCGGTCGCTAGCTGTTTCTCCAGCGCCGGGATCTTGCCATATTGCAGCTCTGACATTTGTGCCAGATCGCCGACGCGACGCGCCTGCTCCAGCGACAAACGCGCCTGCTCCAGCTCCGCCTTGATATTCTGCGTGCCGGTAAGCGATGCCTTCTCCGCCTTCCACTCCTCTTCCAGCTCGGCGTATTCACGCTCTTTCTGGTCGAGTTCGCTTTCCAGCATCTCGAGACGCTTAATGCTGGCGTCGTCCGACTCTTTCTTCAGCGCCTGCTGCTCAAGCTTCAGCTGAATAATGCGGCGCTCAAGGCGATCGAGCGGTTCCGGTTTCGAGTCGATCTGCAGACGAATGCTGGACGCCGCCTCATCGATCAGGTCGATGGCTTTATCCGGCAGTTGGCGATCGGCGATATAGCGATGCGATAGCGTCGCCGCCGCGACAATCGCCGGGTCGGTGATCTGCACATGGTGGTGCAGCTCATAGCGTTCTTTCAGACCGCGCAGGATAGCGATGGTATCTTCTACGCTTGGTTCAGCGACATAAACCTTCTGGAAACGACGCTCCAGCGCGGCATCTTTTTCGATGTACTGACGATATTCGTCCAGCGTGGTCGCGCCGACGCAGTGCAGCTCGCCGCGCGCCAGCGCAGGCTTCAGCATATTACCGGCATCCATCGCACCGTCGGCTTTACCGGCGCCGACCATGGTATGCAGCTCATCAATAAACAGGATGACGTTGCCTTCCTGCTTCGACAGATCGTTGAGTACGCCTTTCAGGCGCTCTTCGAACTCGCCGCGATATTTTGCGCCCGCCACCAGCGCGCCCATATCCAGCGCCAGTACCCGGCGGCCTTTCAGCCCTTCCGGCACTTCGCCGTTAATGATGCGCTGCGCCAGCCCTTCCACGATTGCGGTTTTCCCGACGCCCGGTTCACCAATCAGCACCGGGTTGTTTTTGGTACGGCGCTGCAGCACCTGAATAGTGCGGCGGATCTCTTCATCACGGCCGATAACTGGATCGAGCTTGCCCTGTTCGGCGCGTTCGGTCAGGTCGATGGTGTATTTCTTTAACGCCTGGCGCTGATCTTCAGCCCCTTGATCGTTCACGTTATCTCCTCCACGCAGCTGCTCAATGGCTTTAGTAAGCTTGTCAGTGGTCGCGCCGGCCGATTTCAGCAGATCGGCCAAAGAGCCGCGCGAGTCGAGGGCCGCCAGAACAAAGAGTTCAGATGATATAAAGTTGTCGCCGCGCTTCTGCGCCAGCTTGTCGCACAGGTTAAGTACGCGAACCAGATCAGCAGAGGGCTGCACATCCCCGTCGCTGCCTTCTACCTGAGGTAAACGGTTGATAGCCTGTTCGACGCCGTTGCGCAGAGCAGCAACATCAACGCCAGCGGAGGCTAATAACGGACGAACGGATCCGCCTTCCTGATTGAGCAGTGCGCTCATCAGATGCAGAGGTTCAATAAATTGGTTGTCGTGTCCCAGAGCAAGGGACTGCGCGTCGGCAAGGGCCAGTTGGAACTTGTTGGTAAGACGATCCAGACGCATGATTCCTCCCATTACAGGTCAAAATGCTACTGGAGATTAAAATGAGGTCATCCCTCAAATTTTCAAGGTTAATGACCTGCATTGTGAGCAAAAAATACGCTACTGGATCGTCTTGTGGCGTAAGGTTATCTCAGCCAAATTAAAGAAGCCATACGCCCGGTGGTTCCGTCGCGTCGGAAGGAGAAAAAATCGCCACTCTCCTGAAAGGTGCAGCGGCGGGTCATGCTCACAGAGGTGACGCCGGCCGCCTGTAGCCGCTGCTGCGCAAGGAGCCAGATATCAGCGAAATACTTCGCGCCAGCCGGACGAAAAGCCTGCTGGGCGCGGGCGTCATGCGCCATAAATGCATCGCGCACTTCGCTGCCCACTTCAAACGCGTCGGGACCGATTGCCGGTCCAAGCCACGCATGTATCTGACCAGCAGGCGACGCAAACTGCGCCAGCGTCTTTTCCAGCACGCCAGCGCACAGGCCACGCCAGCCGGCATGCGCTGCGGCAACTTCTGTGCCGTCATAAGAACAGAAGAGTACCGGCAGGCAGTCCGCGGTCATTACCGCGCATACCACGCCCGTTTCGCGCGTTATGCAGGCATCCGCCCGTAAAGGCTCCGCCTGCACAGCAGGCAGGCGAACCACGTCGGTGCCGTGAACCTGCTCAAGCCAGCGCGGCATCGCCGGCAACGCGGCGCGCTCGACCAGGCTCTCCCGGTTAGCGGCCACATGCGCCGGATCGTCGCCGACATGACCGCCCAGGTTGAACGTATCCCACGGCGCCAGACTTACGCCGCCGCCGCGCAGCGTCGAACAGGCGCCTACGTTAGCGGGCGCAGGCCAGTCCGGCTGGATCCAGCTCATAGCCAGTCCATCTGATCGCGGAACTCGTCGGTGTCTGCTTTCAGTGCCTCAATCAGCTCCACCATGTCCTGCGGCAGCGGCGCATGCCACTCCATCTCAATTCCGGTAATCGGATGATAGAGACGCAGCATGGTTGCGTGCAGCGCCTGGCGATCGAAAGCGCGCAGCGTTGCGATGAACTGATCCGAGGCGCCTTTCGGCGGACGCGGACGGCCGCCGTAAAGCGGATCGCCCACCAGCGGATGGTTAATGTGCGACATATGCACGCGAATCTGATGCGTTCGGCCGGTTTCGAGACGCAGGCGCAGACGGGTATGGGCGCGGAAGTGCTCCATAATGCGATAGTGCGTTACCGCCGGTTTGCCCATCGGATGCACGGCCATATGGGTGCGTTTGGTTGAGTGACGGCTGATAGGCTCATTTACCGTGCCGCCCGCCGTCATGGTTCCAATCGCCACCGCTTCATATTCGCGGGTAATTTCGCGCAGCTGTAGCGTTTCCACCAGGTGCGTCTGCGCCGGAACGGTTTTCGCCACCACCATCAGGCCGGTGGTGTCCTTATCCAGTCGATGCACGATACCGGCGCGCGGCACATCGGCAATGGCAGGATAGTGATAAAGCAGCGCGTTAAGTACCGTACCGTCAGGATTACCGGCACCGGGGTGCACCACCAGATCGCGCGGCTTGTTGATCACCAGAATATCGTCATCTTCATAGACGATGTTCAGGGGGATATTTTGCGCTTCCCAGCGCTGCTCTTCTTCAATTTCTGCGTCGATAGCGACCTGTTCGCCGCCCAGGACTTTCTCTTTCGGTTTATCGACGATCGCGCCGTTAACGCTGACGCGCCGGTCAAGGATCCACTCTTTTATGCGCGAGCGTGAATAATCGGGGAACAATTCCGCCAAAGTTTGATCTAAGCGTTGTCCCAGCTGCGCTTCGGAGACCGTTGCGGTGAGTTGAACTTGTTGTGCCATATACAGCTTCTTCGTTAACGTTGGGTTTTCACGGCGATGCCGTTTAATATAATGTGCTATCGTACCTGGTCATTACCGGGAGCTATACGGACAGCTTCCGCCATAACAAATTTGAGGATAACCATTTCGTCATGACGCGTATGAAATATCTGGTGGCTGCTGCCACACTGAGCCTGGCCCTCGTTGGATGTTCCAGCTCAAAGGACACAGTACCGGACAGCCCGCCTTCCGAAATCTACGCTACCGCTCAGGAAAAGCTGCAGGACGGTAACTTTAAAGCGGCGATTAAGCAACTGGAAGCGCTGGACAACCGTTATCCTTTTGGTCCTTATTCTCAGCAGGTACAGCTTGATTTGATCTATGCCTACTACAAAAACGCCGATTTGCCGCTGGCGCAGGCGGCAATAGATCGCTTTATGCGTCTTAACCCGACCCATCCGAACATCGACTACGTTATCTATATGCGTGGCCTGACGGATATGGCGCTGGACGACTCCGCGCTGCAGGGCTTTTTCGGTATCGACCGTTCTGACCGCGATCCTACACACGCCCGCGACGCCTTCCGTGACTTCTCGCAGCTGGTGCGTAACTATCCAAACAGCCAGTACGCAGCCGATGCGCAAAAACGTCTGGTCTATCTGAAAGACCGCCTGGCGAAGTATGAACTGTCGGTGGCGCAATTCTATACTAAGCGGGAAGCCTATGTCGCGGTTGTTAACCGCGTTGAAGGCATGATGCGCGATTATCCTGATACTCAGGCGACGCGCGATGCGCTGCCGCTGATGGAAAAAGCCTATCGCAATCTGCAGCTGAATGCCGAAGCGGATAAAGTGGCGAAAATTATCGCCGCAAACAGCGCCAGCTAATACTGAGCCGCAAAAACGAAAAAGCAGCCGTCATGGCTGCTTTTTTTATGCGCGAAAAATCGACAACTTCTCTGATTCCCCGCTGATCTATCCCGTCAATCATGCGCCACTCCCCGCACCGATTCAAGGTCTTTCGGCCACATTCCCGGCCTTTCTCACAAATCCCTGGTATTGACAAAAAGTGACATTTTTTCGTGATCAAAATCACACATTTCATTGTTCAGCGCGTTATGCTGGATCTACCCAGACGGAAATGACAGAGAGGTAGACCTATGATTCTGAACATTACCAGCAAACAAATGGAAATCACCGCGGCTATCCGCGACCATGTCGAAGACCGTCTCGCCAAGCTGGAAAAATGGCAAGCTCATCTGATAAATCCGCATATCGTTCTCTCTAAAGCGCCGAAAGAATTTGTGGCTGATGCCACCATCAATACGCCAAACGGCACGCTGGTTGCCAGCGCTAAGCACGAGGATATGTATACGGCGATTAACGATCTCATCGGTAAGCTTGAGCGTCAGTTGAATAAGGTTCAGCACAAACCAGAAGCCCGTCGGGCAGCGACCAGCGTGAAAAACTTTACGCCGGCCACCTGATCTCTCCCCTGTTTTAGCAAACGCGCCCGCGGGCGCGTTTTTTATTGACAGCCTTAAATCAGTGCGGGTACTCTCGAATCACTTTTTGAATGGAAATCATCATGAAACGTCTGCCGTTTTTCTTCGCTTTCTTTTTTACCTTCCCCTGACTGGGAGGCGAGTCGTCGTGTGAAAACGAAAGCGAAGACGAACAACAAAGCCTCCCAGCCGGGAGGCTTTTTTATTGGACAGCTTACAGGTGAGCCCTATGAATCCCGAGAACCCTTTACTGGCACTGCGAGACCAGATCAGCGCCGTTGATGAAAAGCTGCTGACGCTGCTGGCAGAGCGCCGTGCGCTGGCCGTGAAAGTTGCCGAAGCGAAACTGGCCACGCATCGGCCCATTCGCGATATCGAACGCGAGCGTGCGCTGCTGGAGCACCTGATCGTGCTCGGGAAGAAACATCAGCTCGATGCGCACTACATCACGCGTCTGTTTCAGCAGATTATTGAAGATTCCGTTCTGACCCAGCAGGCGCTGCTGCAGAAAAACCTGAACCATGCCCATGCGCTGGCGGCGCGTATCGCTTTTCTCGGGCCTAAAGGCTCCTATTCGCACCTGGCCGCACGTCAGTATGCCGCGCGCCACTTCGACAATATGGTGGAAATTGGCTGTCTGAAATTCCAGGACATTATTCGTCAGGTGGAAAATGGTCAGGCTGATTACGCGGTGCTGCCGATTGAAAACACCAGCTCCGGCTCAATCAATGACGTTTACGATCTGCTGCAGCAGACCAGCCTGTCGATTGTGGGTGAACTGACCCAGCCGATCGACCACTGCGTGCTGGTCACAGGCACCACCGATCTGCAGCAGATTGAAACCGTCTACAGCCATCCGCAGCCGTTCCAGCAGTGCAGCCAGTTTATTAGCCGTTTCCCGCACTGGAAGATCGAATATACCGAAAGCACCGCTGCCGCCATGGAGAAAGTCGCGGCGCTGAACTCACCGAAGGCGGCGGCGCTGGGCAGCGAAGCGGGCGGCGAACTCTATAATCTGCAGGTGCTGGAGCGTAATCTGGCGAATCAGCAGCAAAACCATACGCGCTTTATCGTTCTGGCACGCAAAGCCATCGCCGTTTCCGATCAGGTTCCGGCAAAAACCACGCTGCTGATGGCAACCGGCCAGCAGGCGGGCGCGCTGGTTGAGGCGCTGCTGGTGCTGCGTCAGCATAACCTGATCATGAGCAAGCTGGAGTCGCGCCCGATTAACGGCAATCCGTGGGAAGAGATGTTTTATATCGACGTGCAGGGCAATCTGGAATCTGACAGCATGCAGCAGGCGCTGCAGGAGTTGAAGGGACTGACGCGCATGCTGAAGGTGCTTGGATGCTATCCCGGCGAGAACGTCGTCGCGGTGGAGCCGCGCAGCGCATAACAGAACGGCATCCGCGAGGATGCCGTTTTAATTACCGGTCAGCTGCCGTTGTGGGTGATGAGGGGATCGAAAGCCACTTTACGCCTCCCTGACGCGGGACGCATTGCTCCTCGACCTCCTTACCCGTAACAGCAGCCTTTAGGGTCGACTGTCGTTAGCGGAGCGCAGCAGGCTGCGGCTCTCTACCATAAAGCGTTTAGCGTGATCGCCAAACCAGTGCTCGACGCGGTTAAAGCTGTCGATAAACGCCTGCTTATCGCCCTGCTCCAGCAGCGTAATCGCTTCGCCGAAGCGCTGGTAATAGCGTTTGATCAGCGCCAGGTTGCTTTCTGAGGACATAATGATGTCTGCATAGAGCTGAGGATCCTGCGCGAACAGCCGCCCGACCATCGCCAGCTCCAGCCGATAAATCGGCGACGAGAGCGCCAGCAGCTGATCGAGGTTAACGTTCTCTTCTGCCAGATGCAGCCCGTAGGCGAAGGTTGCGAAGTGGCGCAGCGCCTGAATAAAGGCCATGTTCTGATCGTGCTCTACCGCGCTGATGCGATGCAGCCGCGCCCCCCACACCTGAATCTGCTCCAGAAACCACTGATAGGCTTCAGGCTGACGCCCGTCGCACCAGACCACAACCTGTTTCGCCAGGCTGCCGCTGTCTGGCCCAAACATTGGATGCAGACCCAGCACCGGGCCCGCGTGTGCCGCCAGCATCGCCTGCAGCGGACGGTTCTTGACCGACGCCAGATCTACCAGAATACAGTCCTCCGGCAGCGGCGGCAGCTGCGCAATCACCTGTTCCGTCAGATGGATCGGTACGCTGATAATCACCATACCGGCATCGCTCAGCAGCGATGGGGCGCGATCCCAGTCCTCTTTATCCAGCGTCTTCACGCTGTAGCCCGACAGCGTCAGCATGCGCGCAAACAGGCTGCCCATCTGCCCTTTACCGCCGACGATGACCACCGGCCGCAGCGTCGGATTAAGGGTTTTAAAGCCTTTGTCGTTTTCGCTGGTATAGGACTCGCGCATCACGCGGCGCAGGATATCTTCAATCAGATCGGGCGGAACGCCGAGCGCTGCCGCCTCTTCACGGCGCGAAGCCAGCATGGATGCTTCGCGCTCCGGTACGTAGATAGGCAAGCCGTAGCGGCTCTTTACTTCGCCAACTTCAGCCACCAGCTCCAGCCGTTTCGCCAGCAGATCCAGTAGCGCTTTATCAACCGTATCAATTTGATCGCGTAGCGCGGTCAGTTCAGCCACCATTGCTCATTACACCTCGTGTGAGAGACGCGCCGACAGCACTTCTTGCAGATCCTGATGCATATCGCGCAGCAGCGTTTCGGTGGTTTCCCAGTTGATGCAGGCATCCGTTACGGAAACACCGTATTTCATTTCGCTGCGCGGCTGCTCGGAAGACTGGCTGCCTTCATTAATGTGGCTTTCCAGCATCAGGCCAATAATCGAGCGGTTGCCATCTTTAATCTGGGCTATCGCCGATTCGGCGACGCCAGGCTGGCGGCGATAGTCTTTATTAGAATTGCCATGGCTGCAATCTATCATCAAGGCCGGACGCAGTCCCGCTTTGACCATCTCTTTTTCACACTGGGCGACATCTTCCGGACCGTAATTGGGCGCTTTGCCGCCGCGCAGAATAACGTGACCATCTGGATTGCCCTGGGTCTGCAGCAGGCAGACCTGCCCCGCCTGGTTAATGCCGACAAAGCGGTGCGGCATCGCGGCGGCGCGCATGGCGTTGATGGCGGTGCCGAGGCTGCCGTCGGTGCCGTTCTTAAAGCCGACCGGCATTGAGAGGCCAGACGCCATTTCGCGGTGCGTTTGCGATTCAGTGGTGCGCGCGCCGATAGCAGACCAGCTGAAGAGATCGCCGAGGTATTGCGGACTGTTTGGATCGAGCGCTTCGGTCGCGAGCGGCAGCCCCATCTCCACCAGGTTTACCAGCAGCTGACGCGCGATATGCAGACCCGCTTCCATATCAAAGGAGTTATCCATGTAGGGATCGTTGATCAACCCTTTCCAGCCAACAGTGGTGCGGGGTTTTTCAAAATAGACGCGCATAACGATATAGAGCTGATCCTTCAGCTGGTCAGAGAGATCTTTCAGGCGACGCGCGTAATCCAGAGCAGCTTCGGTGTCATGGATCGAACAGGGACCGCAAACCACCAGCAGACGCGGATCGCGGCCAGCGATGATATCGGAAATGGTCTGGCGTGAAGCGGCGATCTGCGCTTCCTGCTGGGCAGACAGCGGAAACTTCGCTTTCAGCTCTTCCGGGGTGATCAAAATCTGTTCATTTGCAATGTGGACATTGTTAAGCGCGTCTTTTTGCATGGCTACGATCCTTTTTTCCTCGTTATGCGGTTAATTATCCTCTGACAGGATGAGAGACACTTTAACACAGGACGTAAAACAAGCAATCCATAGATGTACACTTTTATTACCATAGAAATAAATGACAAGCAGAATCCATTAAAATAACCATTATTTTCATTATCTTATTTATAAAAGATTCAAAGCCCACCAATGGAAATGTGTAAAATAATAATTACACTCTACTTTTGGCAATCTCTCGTCTCGCCTGTTACGCTTTGCTCAACCTCCCCTTTTTTATCAGGTATCTTATGGCTCTTTCTGTTCACCTGCGTCCCTTCGTTTCCGCTGATATCCCCGCATTTACCGCTGCCGTTAACGCCTCGCTGGATACGCTGCAGCCCTGGATGGTATGGGCGCATCCAGACTATCAGCCTGAAGAAGCGGCGAGCTGGATCGCTTTTACGCAGCAGCAGAGAGCGAATGGCGAGGCGGAAGAGTTCGCCATCGTTGACGAGCGGGATCGTTTGCTGGGCGGTGCCGGGATCCGCTTTGCCCGTGAAGCGGGCCAGTTCGCCGCGCTGGGATACTGGGTGCGCAGCGATATGCAGCGACAAGGGGTCGCCAGCCGCGCCGTCGCGCTGCTGCTTGAGATGGGATTTGCACGGCCAGAGATAAAGATTATTGAAATTCTTGCGGCGGAAGAGAACCGTGCCAGCCGCGCGGTAGCGGAGCGCTGCGGCGCACGCTTTATCGATATGCGCTACGGCTTAATCGTGCTGGAGAGCGGGCCGGTGAATACTGCCATTTATCACCTGCGTCGTCCGGAAGCACAGGCTTAAAAAAAGGGGCTGGCATCACGCCAACCCCTTGTTTGCTATTAACTTTTAGATGTCGCGTTAGCGATACCTTAGTTAAGACGCTCTTTGATACGAGCTGACTTACCAGTACGCTCACGCAGGTAGTACAGTTTGGCTTTACGCACAGCACCACGGCGTTTGACAGAAATGCTGTCGATGACCGGAGAGTGAGTCTGGAAGACACGCTCAACGCCTTCGCCGTTAGAAATCTTACGAACAGTGAATGCAGAGTGCAGACCGCGGTTACGGATAGCGATAACCACGCCCTCGAATGCCTGCAGACGTTTTTTAGAACCTTCAACGACCCATACTTTCACTTCCACGGAATCACCCGGACGGAAGGAAGGTACGTCCTGTTTCATCTGCTCTTGTTCAATTTGCTTGATAATGTTGCTCATAATTAAATCTCTTATCCTGGGTAAACTGATAGTCGCGGGAGATTACTCTGCCGCCTCATCGTTTTGTTGCTGATGTTCCAGCTGGAACGCTTTCAGCAACCTTGCTTGCTCTTCAGTCAGAGCCAGGTTTTCCAGAAGTTCAGGTCTTCTTAGCCAGGTACGGCCCAGCGACTGTTTCAGGCGCCAGCGGCGAATCTCTGCATGGTTACCAGACAGTAAAACTGCCGGTACCTCCATGCCTTCCAGCACTTCAGGTCGGGTATAGTGCGGACAGTCCAGCAAACCGTCAGAGAACGAATCCTCCTCGGCTGACGCCTGCTTGCCCAGCACGCCGGGAATTAACCGGGCCACTGAATCAATCATCGTCATAGCTGGCAGTTCGCCTCCGCTGAGCACGTAGTCGCCGATTGACCATTCTTCGTCAATTTCGGTTTTAATCACGCGCTCATCAATACCTTCGTAGCGACCGCAGACCAGAATCAACTTCTGCTGCGTCGCCAGTTCGCAAACGCCCTGTTGGTCAAGTTTGCGTCCCTGAGGTGACAGGTAGATTACCCTGGCTCCTTCCCCCGCCGCCGCTTTCGCTGCGTGGATTGCATCCCGTAAGGGTTGCACCATCATCAGCATTCCCGGTCCGCCGCCGTAAGGACGATCGTCCACCGTGCGGTGCCGGTCGTGAGCAAAGTCGCGAGGACTCCAGCTCTCGATGCTGAGCAGGCCATTTTTTACTGCCCGGCCAGTTACCCCGTAATCGGTAATTGCGCGAAACATCTCTGGAAAAAGGCTAATAACACCAATCCACATTGTCTTCGCCGTTACGTTACCTTGCGATTCGGAGATCAAAAACCAGGATCCCAGTCTACTTCAATGACGCCAGTAGCGAGATCGACTTTCTTGATAACCTGTTCATCAAGAAACGGTATTAACCGCTCCTTCACACCGAATGCATCTTTCAGGTTCGCCTTAACGACGAGAACGTCGTTCGAGCCGGTTTCCATCATATCGATGACTTTGCCCATCTCGTAGCCGTCAACGTTGACTACCTTGAGACCCATCAGGTCTTTCCAGTAATAGTCGCCGTCTTCCAGCTCCGGCAGCTGCGCCGAGTCGACCGTAATTTCGCAATTGGTCAACTGCGTCGCCGCATCCCGATCGTCAATGCCTTTGACTTTGATGATCAGGTCCTGATTGTGATGTCGCCAACTTTCCAGCTCAACCTGCTGCCATTTACCGGCGCGCTGAATGAACCAGGGTTGGTAGTCGAAGATACTTTCGGCCGCTTCGGTGGAGGAAAACACTTTGAGCCAGCCACGTATGCCGTAGGCAGCGCCCATTTTCCCCAGTACAAGGGGCTTAACGGGAGGCTGTGCGGCAAGTTCTTTGCTCATGCTCACCACCGTGACAGATTAAGCTGCTTTTTTTGCTTCTTTGATCAGCGCGTTAACGCGATCTGAAAGCGTTGCGCCCTGGCCAACCCAGTGCTCGATGCGGTCCAGATCCAGACGCAGACCTTCAGCCTGACCAGATGCGATCGGGTTGAAGAAACCAACGCGCTCGATGAAGCGACCGTTACGTGCATTGCGGCTGTCAGTAACGACGACCTGATAGAACGGACGCTTTTTAGCGCCGTGACGTGCCAAACGAATTGTTACCATAACATCCTCTTAAGTTAATAAAACAACCGGGCCCCATTGAGGGAACGGGGCCCGGGTGCAATATAAAAAGCCCGAAAATTTTACTCATTTCGGCGCAAAAAGCAACCTGCGAGCGCAACCTTTCGGGCTTTTATTGCCAAACGCTTAGCGTCCGGGGAATCCTGGGGGCATCATGCCTTTCATGCCGCGCATCATTTTCGCCATGCCGCCCTTCTTCATTTTCTTCATCATGCGCTGCATATCGTCGAACTGCTTAAGCAAGCGGTTAACGTCCTGCACCTGCATGCCGGCGCCGGTGGCGATGCGACGTTTGCGCGAGCCTTTGATAATCTCCGGCTTTTCGCGCTCTTTGCGCGTCATGGAGTTGATAATCGCCTCCATACGCACCAGCACCTTATCGTCCATCTGCGACTTCACGTTGTCCGGCAGTTGCCCCATGCCCGGCAGTTTGCCCATCAGGCTCGCCATGCCGCCCATGTTGCGCATCTGCTTAAGCTGCTCGAGAAAGTCGTTGAGATCGAAGCCGTCGCCGGTTTTCAGCTTTTTCGCCAGCTTTTCCGCCTGATCGCGGTCAACTTTGCTCTCAATATCCTCAATCAGCGACAGCACGTCGCCCATGCCGAGAATACGCGAGGCGATACGATCGGGATAGAACGGCTCCAGCGCCTCGGTCTTCTCACCGACGCCCATAAATTTGATCGGCTTGCCGGTGATATGACGAATCGACAGAGCGGCACCGCCGCGCGCGTCACCGTCCACCTTCGTCAGGATGACGCCGGTCAGCGGCAGAGCTTCGTTAAAGGCTTTCGCCGTATTTGCCGCATCCTGACCGGTCATGGCGTCAACGACAAACAGCGTCTCTACCGGATTAATCGCGGCGTGCACCTGTTTGATCTCGTCCATCATCGCTTCATCGACGTGCAAACGACCGGCGGTATCCACCAGCAGCACATCATAGAACTGCAGCTTCGCCTCTTTCAGCGCGTTCTTAACGATGTCGACCGGCTTCTGGCTCAGATCGGACGGGCAAAAATCGACGCCAACCTGCTGCGCCAGCGTTTCGAGCTGTTTGATCGCCGCCGGGCGATAAACGTCCGCAGAGACGACCAGCACTTTCTTCTTGTGCTTTTCACGCAGGAATTTACCCAGTTTGCCGACGCTGGTGGTTTTACCTGCACCCTGCAGGCCCGCCATCAGCACCACAGCCGGCGGCTGCGCGGCGAGGTTAAGGGCGTTGTTCTCCGCGCCCATCGCCGCAACCAGCTCGTTGCGCACGATTTTGATAAATTCCTGGCCCGGCGTCAGGCTTTTGTTGACGTCCTGACCCACCGCGCTCTCTTTGACGCGGTTGATAAAGTCGCGCACTACCGGCAGCGCAACGTCCGCCTCCAGCAGCGCCATGCGCACTTCGCGCAGCGTGTCTTTGATGTTGTCTTCTGTCAGCCTTCCGCGGCCGCTGATATTGCGCAGGGTTTGCGACAAACGATCGGTTAAATTGTCAAACATTGTCTCTCACTCAAAAAAATCGCGAGGCGCCTGATCGGCATAATGCAGCGGATTATAACACGAAGCTGAAACGATCTCTGCTATTGCACCTTAGATCGGTTGGAGGCGGCTTCGGCTGGCGCTATACTGCCCTTTTCCTTTCATCTCGCTGATACCTGTAAGGATCTATGTCCGTTTTCTCGCTCCTGGCGCTGTTCGCCTATTCGTTGAGTATTGCACTGATTATTCCCAGCCTGTTGAAACGCAACAGCGGCTGGCGGCGAATGGCGGTGCTTTCAGCCTGCTTTGCGCTGGTGGCGCACGCCGTGGCGCTGCAGCAGCGCATCTTTGCCGTCGACAGCGGGCAGAACCTTAGCCTGCTGAATATCGGCTCGCTGGTCAGCCTGCTTATCTGCGCCATTATGACCATTGTCGCCTCGCGCAACCGCGGCTGGCTGCTACTGCCGATCGTCTACAGCTTCGCGCTGATCAATCTGGCGTTCGCCACCTTTGTACCCAACGCCTTTATCACCCATCTTGAAACCACCCCGGGCATGATGATCCATATCGGCCTGTCGCTGTTCGCCTACGCTACGCTGATTATCGCCGCGCTCTACGCGCTGCAGCTGGCGTGGATCGACTATCAGCTGAAAAACAAGAAGCTGGCCTTTACCCAGGATATGCCGCCGCTGCTGAGCATTGAGCGCAAAATGTTTCATATCACCCAGATTGGCGTTGTGCTGCTGACGCTGGTGCTCTGCACCGGCCTGTTTTATATGCACAATCTGTTTAGCGCCGAGAACGTAGACAAAGCGGTGCTGTCGGTTCTCGCCTGGTTCGTCTATATCGTTTTGCTCTGGGGGCACTATCATGAAGGCTGGCGCGGACGTCGCGTCGTGTGGTTTAACTGCGGCGGCGCGCTGCTGTTAACTATGGCCTACTTCGGCAGTCGTATCTTACAGCACCTGCTGACTCACTCGTCTTAACCAAAAGGAAGTTCTGCGTTGGAACAGGTTTCAACCACCACCCTCATTATTATTCTGGTCGTTATGGTGCTGGTTTCCGCCTGGTTCGCCGGGTCGGAAACCGGCATGATGACCCTTAACCGCTATAAGCTGCGCCATCAGGCGAAAAACGGCAGCCGCGCTGCCCGCCGGGTGGAAAAGCTGCTGCGTCGTCCCGACCGCCTGCTCAGCCTGGTGCTGATCGGCAACAACCTGGTGAATATTCTGGCTTCCGCGCTCGCCACCATCGTGGGCATGCGCCTGCATGGTGATGAGGGCGTGGCGATCGCGACGGGCATCCTGACCTTTGTGGTGCTGGTATTCGCGGAGGTGCTGCCAAAAACCGTGGCGGCGCTCTATCCCGAGCGGGTCGCCTTTCCCAGCAGCCTGCTGCTGGGGCCGTTGCAGATTGTTATGTCGCCGCTGGTGTGGCTGCTCAACACCATCACGCGCCTGATGATGCGTATGGCCGGCATTAAAACCGAGGGCGCCACCAGCTCGGCGCTCAGCAAAGAAGAGCTGCGCACTATCGTCTACGAATCCCGTAGCCTGATGTCGCGCCGCAATCAGGATATGCTGCTGTCGGTGCTCGATCTGGAAAAAGTCAGCGTCGACGACATCATGGTGCCGCGCAACGAGATCGTCGGCATCAATATCAACGACGACTGGAAGTCGGTGATGCGCCAGCTGAGCCATTCGCCCCACGGCCGCATCGTGCTGTTCCGCGAATCACTGGACGACTGCGTCGGCATGCTGCGCGTACGCGAAGCCTGGCGCACCATGACCGAGAAGAAAGAGTTCAACAAAGAGACCCTGCTGCGCGCCGCCGATGAGATCTACTACGTGCCGGAAGGGACGCCGCTGAATATCCAGCTGGTGAAGTTCCAGCGCAACAAGAAGAAAGTCGGCCTGGTGGTGGATGAGTATGGTGATATCAAAGGTCTGGTGACCATTGAGGATATCCTGGAGGAGATCGTCGGCGACTTTACCACCTCGATGTCCCCTACCCTTGCGGAAGAGGTGATGCCGCAGAACGACGGCTCTGTGCTGGTAGAAGGCAGCGCTAACGTGCGTGAAATCAACAAGGCCTTTAACTGGCATCTGCCGGAGCAGGAGGCACGCACCATCAACGGCATGCTGCTGGAAGCGCTGGAGGAGATCCCCGAGATCAATACTCGCGTCGAGCTTGCGAACTATGCCGTGGATATTCTCGACGTGCAGGACAATATGGTAAAGCAGGTGCGCATTACGCCGCAGACGCCGCTGAAATCCTCTGTCGGCTCCTGACGCCCGCCCATAAAAAACGCCGCAACGATGCGGCGTTTTTTTTACTGCGCGTTACTACCACGACTAGATGTGTAGTTCCTGCAGCTTCTCTTGCGGCAGTTTCAGATCTTCGTTGCGGTTCACGCCGATATCATGCGCCAGTACGTTGCGCGCGATCTGCTGCGCTTCGTCGAGCGAATGCAGTTTGTAGCTGCCGCACTGGTATTCATTCAGCTCAGGGATCTGATTCTGATCCTTCACCTTCAGAACGTCTTCCATTGCCCCTTTCCACGCGCTGGCAACGCGCTGCTCGTCCGGCGTGCCGATCAGGCTCATGTAGAAACCGGTACGGCATCCCATTGGAGAGATATCCACGATTTCTACGCCGTCGCCGTTGAGATGGTTACGCATAAAGCCCGCGAAGAGATGCTCGAGCGTATGGATGCCGCGCTCGGTCAGGATCTCTTTGTTAGGACGGCAGAAACGCAGGTCGAAAACGGTGATGGTATCGCCATGGGGAGTTTTCATGGTCTTCGCAACACGCACTGCGGGCGCGGCCATAATGGTATGGTCAACGGTAAAACTGTCCAGTAGTGGCATACGTCACCTCCTGTTTTGAAATTTTTTTATAAACGATGAAACTTTTCTGTTCGCCCAGCGTCTGAATATATGAAAGACGCGCATTTGTTATCATCATCCCTGACAACAGAGATGTTAATTTGGCCACATTGATGTGGCCTTTTTCTTTTCTAGCCTTCGCGACTGGCGAGGTAAGCCTCAAAATCGAGCGTATCGCTCTCTTCCAGCTTCTTCTGCGCCGCAACCGACTCCAGCGCCTGACGCGTAAAATCTTCTTCGCTAATCACTTCCAGCGGCTCTTCGCACAGCATATGACGATACTGTTCCGCCAGCGCGATGCCGGTATCGGTCACGCCGTTCTCTTTAATCGCCTGCAGAATGCGCGCCGAATAGGTTAGCTCAGGATCGTCAAAGGACGCCACCAGTTGATCGCATACCTGTTGATATTGCGTGCTGCCCTGATTGCTGTCGAGCACTTCCGCCACGCGGTGCAGATCGGCGAACAGCGCTTTCCCCACTTCCACCAGCGAATGTTCGGTTTCGCTGCAGCCGACGGCAATTTTTTGGTTCGGCTTGCGTCCTTCCAGCACCACGCGGTTCCAGTTCTTACGGCTGCACAGCAGCTCGTCAGCGCTCATTTCAGGCGCATCGGCCAGGGTACACCAGATCAGGAAGAGATCGAGGAAACGTACCTGGTTGGCGTCGACGCCGATAGCGGAGAACGGATTGATGTCGAGCGAGCGCACTTCGATATACTCGATTCCGCCGCGCAGCAGCGCATCGGAGGGCGCTTCCCCGGAACGCGTCACGCGCTTCGGACGAATCGGGGCGTAAAGCTCGTTCTCAATCTGCAGCACATTGGTGTTGAGCTGCAGCCAGTTGCCGTCAGCGTCTTTGGTGCCCATCGCGGCATACTCTTCAGAGGGCGTTTTAATGGCGGCTTTTAGCGCCTTAACGTATCCCTCGAGCGAGTTAAAGGTTATGCCAAGGCCGCTCTGCGACTTGTTGGTATAGCCGAGATCGCTCAGGCGCAGCGAGGTTGCATAAGGCAGCCACAGCGAATCTTTGCCGTCGGTTTCAAACGGCAGTTTACTCTCGCGTCCCTGCAGGAAGCTGGAGCTGATTGCTGGCGATGCGCCAAACAGATAGGGGATCACCCAGCCGTAACGGTAGTAGTTGCGGATCAGGCGCAGGTAGCCGGCAGAAATCGTCTCTTTGCCGCTTTCAGCATCTTTGACGTCCGCCCACTCCTGCCAGAAGCTCAGCGGCAGCGAGAAGTTATAGTGGATGCCGGAAATGGTCTGCATCAGCGCGCCGTAGCGATTTTTCAGCCCCTGGCGATAGAGCGTCTTCATGCGTCCGATGTTAGAGCTGCCGTACTGCGCCAGCTCAATGCGATCCGCATCGTCGATCAGGCAAGGCATGCTGAAAGGCCACATGCGCTCTTCAGCCAGCTCGCGCGCCACATGGCGATGAATATCGCGCAGAAATGCCAGCATATGGTCGATGTTTTGATCCACCGGCGTGATGAACTCCAGCAGCATTTCCGCGAAGTCGGTGGTAATCCAGTCGTGCTTCAGCGCCGATCCCAGCGAGTCGGGATGGCCGCTTTCCGCCAGATGACCATCGGGCTTAACGCGCAGCGTTTCGCGTTCAATGCCGCGGCCAATACCTTTCAAGGCATTGGGATGCGCCTCCAGCCAGGAGAGCGCTTTAGATACGTCCGGGATCACATTAACCTCCCGCTGGGACAGTAATTTATTTTTGTTCAGCATAATGTTAACCCTAGCCTCGAATCTGTGCGAATCAATGCCACCATTGCAAACCCTGTAAGGTGGCGGTCGCGATAACGATATAACGCAGTGTTTTCCCGACGGCGAGAAACAGCAGGACCGGAAGCCAGGCAAAGCGCATCCAGCCTGCGAGCACGCAGAGCAGGTCGCCGATAATCGGCAGCCAGCTCAGCAACAGCGCTGCAGGTCCCAGTCGGTTCAACCACGTTATTGCTGTGTGATGCCATCGCCCCTGCTGTTTCAACGGCAGTAAGCGACCAAGAAAAATATTGGTGATGCCGCCCAGGGTATTCCCCACCGATGCAGCAACAATCAATCCATAAACGGAAGCCTTTTTGGCAACCAGTAAAGCAACCAGCAACGCCTCAGAACTCCCGGGTAACAGGGTTGCGCTGAGAAAGCTGCTGCCAAACAGAGAAGCAAGCGCCAGAACGTCACTCACAGCAGGCGCACATCAACCACATCCATACCGGCCGCTTTCGCCGCCTGCACGCCAAAATCGGCGTCTTCGAACACCACGCAGCGTGCAGGATCGACGCCCATCAGCGCTGCGCAGCGTAAAAACGTATCGGGTTCAGGTTTATGGCGCTCAACGTCGTCAGCGCCCACGACTGCAGTGAAAAGTTCACGCACGCCCAGCTGGTTGAGCAACGCATCCGCCATGCTGTGTTCGCTTCCGGTGCCAACCGCCATCGGACGGCGGCCATGGTAAGCTTTCACCACGTCCATCAGCGGAAGCGGACGCACGTTCTCAAGCAGCATGGCTTTAACCGCCGCGGTTTTTTCGGCGGCGAGCTGATACGGATCGTGAGAGGAGCGGTTCTTTTCGATAATAAATTGCGCAAGCCGCCAGGTCGGCGCGCCGTTGAAACCAACCATTTGCGATTCGTCTAACGTCAGTCCATATCGACCCAGTACCTGATGCCACGCTTTTCGATGTGTCGGCTCGGTATCAAGGATCGTGCCGTCCATATCGAAAATCAGTGCGTCATATTGATCGTACATCGTCACTCCGGACATCCAACAAATGAGCCCTTACTTTAGCTTAATGTGCACAGGTTGTCGCCAGGTGGCATGAACAGCAAATGCTTTGAAAGCATTAGCAATTTTTCTTTTCAGAAAAAGGTGATCGCGGGGTGCCGGCGGTAATTGCCGGAAATTTCAGTGAGTTTGGCTTTAGTCGCGGGCGTGAATGGTAAGCACAAGAGGAGAATAAAGGAGTTTGAAAAAGGATTCAGCAGGAAGAGGATATGGCTTTCGCCTTGTGATGCGGGCCGTTGTTAACGCAACGTTTTCCTCCCTCGTACTGTCTGGCATTGCGTTTTGCCATATCAGTTCGGAGAATGGGGCTTGTATCGAATAGAATGGTGCATCCGGGAGGATTCGAACCTCCGACCGCTCGGTTCGTAGCCGAGTACTCTATCCAGCTGAGCTACGGATGCATCGGGAAAGCGTTTTGCAGGGATTAAATCAGAGCAGGAAGTACCAGAAATTGAAACGTCTCGCTTGAGACATCTCGCCCATACTCTTCATATCGAAGTATGGTGCATCCGGGAGGATGACTCGGCTTGCGCCTCGCCCTACGGGCCGTTGCTAATGCAACGTTTTCCTCCCTCGTACTGTCAGGCATTGCGTCTTGCCATATCAGTTCGGGGCACACTGCTTATATCGCAAAGTATGGTGCATCCGGGAGGATTCGAACCTCCGACCGCTCGGTTCGTAGCCGAGTACTCTATCCAGCTGAGCTACGGATGCATCGGGAAATCGTTTTACAGGGATTAAATCAGACAACCAGGAAGTGCCAGGAATTAACGCGTCTCGCTTTGAGACTCTCGCCCATACTCTTAATATCGAAGTATGGTGCATCCGGGAGGATTCGAACCTCCGACCGCTCGGTTCGTAGCCGAGTACTCTATCCAGCTGAGCTACGGATGCATAGATAATTCTTGTACAACGCAGGGTGCTAACAACTCACCAGGAAAGGAACGACTCTTTCACTTACTTTTTATTCCGCATCTCTAAAAGATGGTGCATCCGGGAGGATTCGAACCTCCGACCGCTCGGTTCGTAGCCGAGTACTCTATCCAGCTGAGCTACGGATGCATCGGAAAATGGCGGTGAGGCGGGGATTCGAACCCCGGATGCAGCTTTTGACCGCATACTCCCTTAGCAGGGGAGCGCCTTCAGCCTCTCGGCCACCTCACCTTACGCGTTCTTCCGAACTGTGCGTCTGAACTTTGTTTCCGCTCATCGGCACTGCGTGGCGCACATATTACTTTCCCGCACTTATAAGTCAAACAATTTTTCCCACCGCTCGATCGTTTGCACAAATGACGCTCAATTGGTGCAATTTGCCGACAAAAAGGGTGATTTATCAACAGTAAAAGCTGGCTACCAGGAAAATAATGGGAAAGACGGAGCGAGGGAAAAGCAAAGCGAAGCGGGAAGAAAAGAAGAGAAAAGCGGGAAAGCGGTAGCGCCTCGCAGCATCTGGCGAGGCGCTGAATCCGTTAGTAACTCGTTTGCTGAGTTTTTTCGGCCTGAATGCGCTGATAAATCTCTTCGCGATGCACTGAGACCTCTTTTGGCGCGTTCACACCGATACGAACCTGGTTACCTTTCACACCCAGCACCGTTACAGTCACCTCATCGCCAATCATGAGGGTTTCACCAACTCGACGAGTTAGAATAAGCATTCTTTGCTCCTTGAAAGATTAAAAGAGTCGGGCTCTGTTTGGGCTCCCGGCATTATCCATCATTTAACGCTGAACATTGACTATGAGAAATACACCAATGTACGTCGCTACGCCAATACATTCTGCTGATAGTTAGTTTAGCCGAAATACACTACATCGACCTGACTTTGTCATTACCTGATGCACATCGTATTAAAAAGCGCCGGAACCTCAGTCCCTGGCGCTTTTCACGATGCATTGTTCTATTTCGTTACAGGCGGTTGCTGACCCAGCTTTCGACGCCTGCCAGCGCGCCTTTCAGCGCCTGGGCATCGGTGCCGCCAGCCTGCGCCATATCGGGACGCCCGCCGCCTTTACCGCCAACCTGCTGCGCCAGCTCGCCTACCAGCTCGCCCGCTTTAACGCGGTCAGTGAGATCTTTGGTCACGCCCGCAATCAACGACACTTTACCTTCCGCGACGGTCGCCAGCACAATCACCGCCGAGCCCAGCTGGTTTTTCAGGTCGTCAACCATGGTGCGCAACATTTTCGGCTCAACATTGCTCAGCTCGCTTACTAGCAGCTTCGCGCCGTTGATATCGATCGCCTTGCTGCTCAGTGAAGCGCTTTCAGCAGCGGCCTGCTGATCGCGCAGCTGCTGCAGCTCTTTCTCCAGCGCACGTACGTGATCGACCAGACCGCGCAACTTGTCGTTCAGATTGCTGCTGTTGGCTTTCACCAGCTGCGCGATCTCGTTCAGCTGACTGCTCTGCGCATAAACCTGCGCCAGCGCGCCCTCACCGGTAACGGCTTCGATGCGGCGAACGCCCGCGGCCGTGCCGGATTCGCTCAGAATACGGAACAGACCGATATCGCCGGTACGCGCAGCATGCGTGCCGCCGCAGAGTTCAATCGAGAAATCGCCCATGGTCAGCACGCGCACGCGCTGATCGTATTTCTCGCCGAACAGCGCCATCGCGCCCTTGCCTTTCGCCGCGTCGATATCCATTACTTCGGTTTCGACCGGCAGGTTGCGACGGATCTGTGCGTTGACGATCTCTTCGACCTGATGAATCTCCTGCGGTTTCATCGCTTCGAAATGGGAGAAGTCGAAACGCAGGTATTTATCATTGACCAGCGATCCCTTCTGCGCCACATGGTCGCCGAGCACTTCACGCAGTGCCGCATGCAGCAGATGCGTTGCAGAGTGGTTCAGACGAATACGCGCACGGCGCGCTTCATCAACCTGCGCCTCAACGCGATCGTTGATACGCAGATGACCTGACGTCAGCTTACCGATATGGCCAATAGCCTGGCCATATTTTTGTGTATCCTGAACGTTAAATTCAGCATTCTTCCCTTTCAGCAGGCCCGTATCGCCGACCTGGCCACCCGATTCGCCATAAAACGGCGTTTCGTCCAGCACCACGACCGCTTCCTGGCCCGCAGCGACTTCCTCTACCGCGACGCCGTCAACGTAGAGGGCCTTCACGCTGGCGCCTAAATCGAGCAGGTCATAGCCTTTGAAAGTTGAAGCGGCATCAATGCTGATAACATTGCTGTAATCGGCGCCGAAACCGCTCGCCTCGCGCGCGCGCTGGCGCTGCTGCTCCATCGCTTTCTCAAAGCCAGCTTCGTCGATTTTCAGGTTGCGCTCGCGGCAGACGTCAGCCGTCAGGTCAACCGGGAAGCCGAAGGTGTCGTAAAGGCGGAATACGGTTTCGCCATCCAGGGTGTCGCCCTGCAGTTTCGCCAGCTCGTCATCCAGTAGCGCCAGACCGCGCTCCAGCGTTTTGGCGAACTGCTCTTCTTCGGTTTTAAGGACGTTTTCAACCTGAGTCTGCTGACGCTTCAGATCTTCGCCCGCTGCACCCATCACCTCGATCAGCGGGGCAACCAGTTTGAAGAAGAACGCCTCTTTCGCGCCGAGCATATTGCCGTGGCGCACCGCGCGACGAATGATGCGGCGCAGTACATAGCCGCGGTTTTCGTTTGACGGAATAACGCCGTCGGCGATCAGGAAGGCGCAGGAACGGATATGGTCGGCGATGACGCGCAGCGATTTATTGCTGAGGTCGGTCGCGCCGGTGACTTCCGCTACCGCTTTGATCAGTTTGTCGAACAGATCGATTTCATAGTTGGAATTGACGTGCTGCAGCACGGCGGAGATACGCTCCAGGCCCATGCCGGTATCCACCGACGGCTTCGGCAGCGGCAGCATGGTGCCGTCCGGCTGACGGTTGAACTGCATAAAGACGATATTCCAGATCTCAATATAGCGATCGCCATCTTCTTCCGGGCTTCCCGGCGGGCCGCCCCAGATGTGGTCGCCATGATCGTAGAAAATTTCGCTGCACGGACCGCAAGGACCGGTATCGCCCATCTGCCAGAAGTTGTCCGAGGCGTAGGCGCTGCCCTTGTTGTCGCCGATACGAATAATTCGCTCGCGCGGTACGCCGATATCGTTAGCCCAGATGTCATAGGCTTCGTCATCGGTTTCATAAACGGTTACCCACAGACGCTCTTTCGGCAGAGCGAACCAGGTTTCTCCCGTCAGCAGTTCCCAGGCATAAGCAATCGCCTCTTTCTTGAAATAGTCGCCGAAGCTGAAGTTGCCCAGCATCTCAAAGAAAGTGTGGTGACGTGCGGTGTAACCAACGTTTTCCAGATCGTTGTGCTTACCGCCGGCGCGCACGCAGCGCTGCGACGTGGTCGCACGCGAATAGTCACGCTTGTCCTGCCCAAGGAAAACATCCTTGAACTGAACCATGCCGGCGTTGGTGAACAGCAGCGTCGGGTCGTTATTCGGTACGAGGGAGCTGCTGGCTACAACCTGATGTCCCTTGCTATGGAAAAAGTCGAGAAACGCTTGACGGATCTCAGCAGTGCTCTTGCTCATATATATCCTGGAATCACGCTAACGAACGTTCCGTCCGGTCAGACAAGCCGCATCCGCGCAGTTGTCCGTCAGTGGAACAAAAAAGTGGGAATAAGATAAATTTTCTTCACAGGGAAGTAAAACCCCGCGCGGCTTTCAGTCATCAAAATTTCTGAAAACGGACTGAATATCCTCCATGAAAAAGCCTTTTGACTGCAAAAAACGCTGAACTTTGGCTTTTGCCTTCCACTCCGTCGGCAAAGGAAGGCCGAATTTGCGCTCCGCCAGCTGCGCTGCGCAGGCACCCCAGTCAATTTCACAGGCTTCCATCGCCATATCGATTTCTGGCCGCGCGACGCCCTTTTGCCCCAGCTCAAGACGGATACGCTGCGGGCCGTACCCTTTGCGGCTGCGGCTCTGGATAAAGCGTTCGACAAAGCGCGCCTCATTGAGCCAGCCATTTTCCTGGCACCAGCCGATAACTTTATCCAGCTGCGCGTCAGTAATGATTTCCGGCTCGCTCTGCTGCATAAAGGCGGCACGCTGCACTGACTGCTGCAGCTTTCTGCGCAGCTCGGCTTCGCTGTGGTCTCGCTGCGCCAGAATGCGCATGGTGCGGTCGAGCAGACGCGGAAAAGCGATTTCCTTTGGTTGCGGTTGTTCAGTCATAGCGGTCACCTTGCTCAATCAGAAGGGAATTATGGCGGCAGAAGGAGGAGGAAGAAAAGAGAGGGTCGTTAAAACGAAAAACGGGAGTGGATTGCCCACTCCCGTCAAAGGGTTAGAAATCTTCGTTCGTCTCGCTGGCGGCGTCTTCCATCGCGCCTGCTGGCGCGTCGGCGGCACCCGCTTCTGCGTTCGCGCTGTTCAGCAGCATATCGCGCAGTTTGGTGTCCAGCTCGTTAGCAATCGCCGGGTTTTCCTTAAGGAAATTGGTGGCGTTCGCTTTACCCTGACCAATCTTGTCGCCGTTATAGCTATACCAGGCGCCCGCTTTTTCCACCAGCTTGTACTTCACGCCCAGGTCGACCAGCTCGCCGAAGGTGTTGATGCCTTCGCCATACATGATCTGGAACTCAGCCTGCTTAAAGGGTGCAGCGATTTTGTTTTTCACCACTTTAACGCGGGTTTCGCTGCCGACCACTTCGTCGCCCTCTTTAATCGCGCCGATACGACGGATATCAAGACGAACGGAAGCGTAGAACTTCAGCGCGTTACCACCGGTAGTGGTTTCCGGGTTACCGAACATCACGCCAATCTTCATACGGATCTGGTTGATGAAGATAAGCAGGGTGTTTGACTGCTTCAGGTTACCCGCCAGCTTACGCATCGCCTGGCTCATCATACGCGCCGCGAGGCCCATGTGAGAGTCACCGATCTCGCCTTCAATTTCCGCTTTCGGCGTCAGCGCCGCGACGGAGTCGACGATAATAACGTCCACTGCGCCTGAACGCGCCAGCGCGTCACAGATTTCCAGCGCCTGCTCACCGGTGTCCGGCTGAGAACAGAGCAGGTTGTCGATGTCGACGCCGAGCTTCTTGGCGTAAACCGGATCCAGCGCGTGTTCAGCATCGATAAAGGCACAGGTTTTGCCTTTACGCTGTGCGGCGGCGATAACCTGCAGCGTCAGCGTGGTTTTACCAGAAGATTCCGGGCCATAAATTTCAACCATACGGCCCATCGGCAAACCGCCGGCGCCCAGTGCGATATCCAGAGAAAGCGAACCGGTAGAAATAGTTTCCACGTCCATTGAGCGGTCTTCACCCAGACGCATGATGGAGCCTTTACCGAATTGCTTTTCAATCTGGCCCAGCGCAGCAGCTAAAGCCTTCTGTTTGTTTTCGTCAATTGCCATTTCTACTCCTGACTCATACGGGGGTAAGCACGCTACAAATGCCTGCTCGCTTTCTGTTGCTGCTAATTATACTGTATAGTCATACAGTATCAAGCTTAATTTGCCAAAAAATCGTCCTGTAATGTCTGCAGCGCGAAGGCCACGGACTGACGACGTACCGCTTCGCGATCCCCTTGAAATTGCTGGCGTTTCGCAATCACTTTTCCACCCGGCGCCGCGAAGCCAAACCACACGGTGCCGACCGGTTTTTCCGCACTGCCGCCGTCCGGCCCGGCGATGCCGCTGACCGATAGCGCGTAGTCCGCCTGGGCAGCACTCTGCGCGCCCTGCGCCATCTCGCGCACCACGGGCTCGCTCACCGCGCCGTGCTGCGCAAGCGAAGCTGCGGAGACGCCCACCAGCTGCTGTTTGGCGTCGTTGCTGTAGGTAACGAAACCGCGTTCGAACCAGGCCGAACTGCCGCTGATATCGGTAAATACCTTGGCGATCCAGCCGCCGGTGCAGGACTCAGCGCAGGTCACCGTCGCGCCTTTCGCCTTAAGACGCTCGCCGATTGCCGCGCTCAGGCGCTGCAGTTCCAGGTCATTCATCGCAACTCATCCTTTTTGCTCAGTAGAGAGAACATGGTGCAGAAGCGGCACATTTTCAAGCCGTGCGGCGCATTGACTGCCCGCTTTGAGCATCGTCTCTCAACGCTGTGCCCCCTTTTTCACCGCTACGATAAACAGCCGCGGGAAGGCGAGCAAAACGCGGCCGTCAGCGCGGGGCGGATAAGCCTGCCGCAGCGCCTGATGATACTGCTCCAGAAAGCGCGGCTGCTCATCAGGCTCAAGCGCATTGAGAAACGGCCGCAGTCCGGTCGCTTTCAGCCACAGCACAATCGCCCGCGCGTCGGGCATCACGTGGTAATAGGTGGTGCGCCAGAGATCCACCTCGCAGCCCGCCTGCGTCAGCAGATCGTAATAGCGCTCGCTGGTAAGCGGCTTTTTCCGCTCCACGTCGGCGAGACGCTGGCGCCAGGGATCGCAGGCGGCGGTTTCGCGCATCAGACGATGCGAAGGCTCCTCCAGGTTATCTGGCATCTGTATCGCCAGCGCGCCGCCGCTATCAAGCTGGCTCGTCAGGTGCGGCAGCAGGCTGTCGTGCGCGTCAAGCCACTGCAGCGAAGCATTTGCGTAGATCACCTGCTGCTGCTCCGCAGCGCGCCAGCGCCGGATATCCCCGTTGAGAAAAGTGCAGCGCGGCAGCCGCTCGCGCGCCTGCGTCAGCATCGCTTCGGAGCTGTCCAGCCCGATAATGCGCGCCTCGGGCCAGGCCTGGGCCAGCAGTTCGGTGCTGTTGCCCGGACCGCAGCCTAAATCCGTGGCGAAACGCACGTCGACAACGGGTATGCGCGCCAGCAGCTCCTGCGCAGGCCGCGTTCTTTCAGATTCAAACTGCCGATAAAGTTGGGGATCCCAGTCCTGCATGCAAACCTCTGCGTGAGTTAGCCTGAAGAAAAATGCGATGTGCTGCCCAATTCTGTGCGCTGCGGTGGCGGACGGGCGCGCGGCGCATTAGGTTAAAACGGTGTTTCATTTTTCACGTTCAGGAGCGTTTATGATCTCGCAACCCGCATTTTCCGGCGTGTGGTGCCCCTCCGTTACGCCTTTTACACCGCAAGGAGAGCCCGATATAGAGGCGCTGGGTCGCCACTTCGCCCGCCTGAACGCGTCAGGTATTAATACCTTACTGCTGATGGGCAGCATTGGCGAGTTTGCTTCGCTGACGCAGCAGGAGCGCTTGCTGCTGATCCGCGAAGCGCGTCAGCTTTCGCCGCTCAGCATGGTTGCCAATATCTCCAGCACCTGCGTGCCAGATATGCTGGCGCTGGCCGAGGCGGCCTGGCAAAACGACTTTGACGCGGTGATGGTGCTGCCGCCCTACTATTACGGCCAGACGCCGCGCCAGCTGCTCAGCTACTTCCGCGCGCTGGATAAGCAGATCGGCGGCAAATGGTTCGCCTATAACTTTCCGGCACGCACCGGCTGCGACTTGACGCCGACGCTGGTGAGCGAGCTGGCGGCTGAGCTGCCCAACTTTATCGGCATAAAAGATACCGTCGACTGCCTGTCACACAACCGCGCGCTGATCGAGGAGACGAAAAAAGTGCGCGACGATTTCGCCGTGCTGTCCGGCTATGACGAATATCTGGTGCCGAACCTGCTGGCAGGCGGTGCGGGGGTCATTTCAGGTCTGAATAACATCGTGCCGGAGCTGTTCGCGGCGGCGATGCAGGCGTGGCGCGAGCAGGATTTGGCGACGCTGACGCGCATTCAGCAGCGCATCGGCAAAATGATGGCGATTTACGCCATTGGGGAGGATTTCGTTACCACCATTAAAACCGCGGTATCGCGCCGTTTCGATTCAATGAGCAGCCAGTCGCGCAACCCCGGCGGCGCCCTGAGCGCTGAACAGTGTGAGGCACTCGACCGGCTCTTTGACTAATGCGCTGAGACGGGCGCAGCGCGCCCGTATAAATCAACCGCGCTTCACAAACTCCGACTTCAGCTTCATCGGGCCGAAGCCGTCGATCTTGCAGTCGATATTATGATCGCCTTCAACCAGGCGGATCCCTTTTACGCGGGTGCCGATTTTTAGCGTGGAGGAGCTGCCCTTCACTTTCAAATCTTTAATCACGGTCACCGTATCGCCATCCTCCAGCAGATTGCCGTTGGCGTCGCGCACCACCAGCTGCTCCGGCTGGCTTTCTCCGTCGCTCAGCGACCAGATATGCCCGCAGGAGGGACAGTTGAGGTTGTCGCCATCCTGCCAGCTGTAATCAGTCTGACAGAGAGGACATGGGGGAAGTGATTGCATAACAGCTCCTGAAATAACGGACAGATGACGCCAGAAAGGCGCCATCATATACCCTTACTGTTATTAAGGACAGCAATCAGAACATTGCGCCGCTGCGCGCTTTGCTTACCGCCTCGCCCAGCTGCCATACCGCCATTGCGTAGTGGGTGCTGTGGTTGTAGCGGGTAATAACGTAAAAGTTAGGCAGCCCGTACCAGTACTGATAGCTGGTGCCCATATCCAGACGCAGCAAGCTGACCTGATTATTGCCGTCCAGCGAGCCCTGCGGTGAGAGACCGGATGCCGCCAGCATCTGCGGCGTATAGCTGGTTTTAAAGCCGTTCTCCAGCAGCGGCGCCTGACCGCTGGCGGGAACGGCAACGCCCTCTCCGCTGCGCCAGCCGTGCTCTTTAAAGTAGTGCGCGACGCTGCCGATGGCGTCTTCTGGATCCCACAGATTAACGTGGCCGTCGCCGTTAAAGTCCACCGCGTACTGCTGATAGGAGGATGGCATAAACTGGCCGTAGCCCATCGCGCCGGCGAACGATCCTTTCAGATCCAGCGGATCGTCCTTTTCATTACGCGCCATCAGCAGGAAGGTTTCCAGCTCGCTGCTGAAGTAGCTGGCGCGGCGCGGATAGTTAAACGAGAGCGTGGCGAGCGCGTCGAGAATGCGCGTTTTCCCCATTACCCGGCCCCAGCGCGTCTCCACGCCGATAATGCCGACGATAATTTCCGGCGGCACGCCGTAAACCTGCTGGGCGCGCGTTAAGGCGTCCTGATACTGGTTCCAGAAGGCGACGCCGTTTTGCACGTTATCCGGCGTAATAAACTGCTTGCGATAGCGGATCCAGGCGCCGTTAGGCCCGGAGGGGGGCGTATAGCTGGGTGCCTGACGATCCATCAGGCGCAGCACGTAGTCGAGTCGTTTGGCCTGCCCAATCACGGCGTGCAGCTGCTGGCGGTCGAAGCCATGCTTCTCCACCATCTGATCGATAAATTGTTCAGCGGCCGGGTTACCGGCAAAGTCGCCGAGCACAGGCTGGACGGCGTGGGACTGTTCCAGCAGGAAGCCCCCTTTCGGCGCGGCCAGGGTAGCGGCCTGCGGCGCAGATTCAGGTTTACTGCTGCAGGCCGCAAGCAGGGCAATCAGCGGAAGTAAGGTGATCTTAAAACGCATTGGATATCCATAAGCAAGCAGTGAAGGTCACGAATTATGGTAAACATTCACTCCGGGAATGGACAGGGCGAAACGCAAAAATAGCGCCAGATGCAGGCTGTGAAGTGACAGGAAAGTCGCGGTCGACACCCGTGCAACACAGCTAAAAAGCTGAGGCGACTCTCGTAAAAAGTAAGACAGAACAGCGGCTTAGTTTGTTCGACGCTGACAACAGGCTTAGAGTGCGCCCTGTGCGTTCCGGTTTAGGTTGGCAATATCAAGGAAGAGGCGTCGAAACTCATGAATCCTACCCCTGTAAGCTGGCTGCTACTCTGCGTGCTGGCACTCTGTATCGGCAGCTTTCTAAACGTGGTGATTTATCGTCTGCCGCTTATGCTGCTCAATCCGCAGGCTGGCTTGTCGCTCTGGCAGCCCCGCTCCCACTGCCCATGCTGTAAAAGGCCGGTGCGCCCGGCAGACGCGGTTCCGCTGCTGAGCTGGTTGCTGCTGCGCGGGCGCTGTCGCTGCTGTCATCAGCCTGTCTCCTGGCGCTATCCAGCGGTCGAGGCGGCCAGCGCTGCGATAACGCTTCTTCTCGCCGCCTGGCTTCCCTGGAACGCGGCCCTGCTGGCGGCGCTGCTGCTGAGCGGTTTTTTGCTCACGCTGACGCTGATTGATCTGCGCTGTCAGTTGCTACCCGATGCCTTGACTCTGCCGCTACTCTGGCTCGGGCTGCTGCTTCACAGTTGCCAGCTGCTGCCGTTTGGCCATCCGTCAGAGGCGATCCTCGGAGCAGCAGGCGGCTATCTCCTGTTCCGTCTGCTGGCCTGCGCCTGGTCTCTTTTCCGTCATCGGGAGGCACTGGGGGGAGGCGATGCGAAATTAGTGGCTGCGCTGGGGGGCTGGTTAGGCTGGCAGGCACTGCCTCTGCTGCTGCTGATCGCTTCTGGCGTCGGGTTACTGGCGGCGCTGCTGGCGCGCCTCTGCTGGGATCGGCCGCTGCATCTGCCCTTGCCTTTTGGCCCCTGTCTGGCGCTGGCAGGTGAAGCGCTGCTGCTCGGCATGCTGACCTGATGCGCTGTCTGGCTGCCTTGCTAATTTTTTCTCATCTTTCTCTCGCCCTGCGAAATCAGACAGCGTGTTACTCGCTGTGCAGTTTTCTCTCTCTGCAGGCGTGCCGTGCGCCGTCACCTGTTCAGCAATAAACCCGATAAGCTCCCTGGCTCAGGCTCAATCGCACGCAGGCGCATATTTTGCCTGGGTTCTGATGCTGAACATCGACCCTGCTGAAGGAGAAGCCTTAGTGCGTGAAGCTTAAGAGGTACAGCGGCGAGAGAAGCCTGCGGGACGTTACCCATTTAACCCTCAGCACGTTGCCAGTCAGAGGCTGGTGTAACGACAGAAAAAGGACTTAACGCTGGTTTTACCACCCGATACGCGAAGACCTCGATTTTCTCCGGCATCCACTTTATCGCTATTGCCAGATTACATTGTTTCGAGCGCCCTCGAAGAAAGTGGCTTTCCCGCTGGTTTTCCTGGCATAGAGACTCCGTTATCATATCCATCACGTACTCGTGAAAGGAAATGTAGGTTGTGGCACTTAACGTTACCGTCTGGCAGGCCACATTTTAACCTGCAGTTGAATGTAGGATTTCATGAGATCCAGTGAGACCACGTGAGCATAAATGATAACCATAACAACACTTAAGTCTCTAATTTTTACAGTAATGGACATCTCAACGCTATGAGTGCACAAGAAAACCTCACCTCCCACACCCCCATGATGCAGCAGTATCTGCGCCTCAAGGCGGAGCATCCTGACATCCTGCTGTTTTACCGCATGGGCGACTTCTACGAGCTCTTCTATGACGACGCGAAACGCGCCTCGCAGCTGCTGGAGATCTCGCTGACCAAACGCGGTGCCTCGGCAGGCGAACCGATCCCGATGGCAGGCGTGCCCTATCACGCGGTAGAGAGCTATCTGGCGAAACTGGTGCAGCTGGGTGAGTCCGTGGCGATTTGCGAGCAGATCGGCGATCCGGCGCAGAGCAAAGGGCCGGTTGAGCGTAAGGTGGTGCGCATCGTCACGCCAGGCACCATTAGCGACGAAGCGCTGCTGCAGGAGCGCCAGGATAACCTGCTGGCCGCTATCGTGCAGAGCCCGCAGGGGTTCGGTTACGCCACGCTCGATATCAGCTCCGGCCGTTTTCGCCTGAGCGAACCGGCAGACGCCGAAACCATGGCCGCCGAACTGCAGCGCACCAATCCCGCCGAGCTGCTCTACCCGGAAGATATGCAGGCGATGTCGCTGATTGACCAGCGTCGCGGCCTGCGCCGTCGCCCGCTGTGGGAGTTTGAGATCGCCACCGCGCGTCAGCAGCTGAATATGCAGTTCGGCACCCGCGACCTTAACGGATTCGGCGTAGAGCAGGCGCATCAGGCGCTGCGCGCCGCCGGCTGTCTGCTGCAGTACGTCAAGGATACGCAGCGCACCAGCCTGCCGCATATCCGCTCGCTCAGCATGGATCGGCAGCAGGACAGCATCATTATGGATGCCGCCACCCGCCGCAATCTGGAAATTACGCAGAACCTCGCCGGCGGCACCGAGAACACGCTGGCGGCGGTGCTGGATCGCACCGTAACGCCGATGGGCAGCCGCATGCTCAAGCGCTGGCTGCATATGCCGCTGCGCGACGCGCAGACCATCGCTCAGCGTCAGGACGCCATTGCCGAACTTCAGTCGCTAAGCGATACGCTGCAGCCGGTACTGCGTCAGGTAGGCGATCTGGAGCGCATTCTGGCGCGTCTGGCGCTGCGTACCGCGCGTCCGCGCGACTTAGCCCGCATGCGCCACGCTTTTCAGCAGCTGCCGGAATTAAACGCCCAGCTGGCCAGCGTCGAATCGGCGGCGCTGATTCGCCTGCGCGAACGGATGGGCGAATTTACCGAGCTGCGCGAGCTGCTGGAGAAAGCCATTATCGAGGCGCCGCCGGTGCTTATCCGCGACGGCGGCGTTATCGCGCCGGGCTACAACGCAGAGCTGGATGAGTGGCGCGCGCTGGCAGACGGCGCCACCGACTATCTGGATCGGCTGGAGATCCGCGAGCGCGAAAAGCTCGGCCTCGACACGCTTAAGGTCGGCTACAACGCCATCCACGGCTACTACATCCAGGTCAGCCGCGGCCAGAGCGACCACGTGCCTATTCACTATGTACGCCGCCAGACGCTGAAAAACGCCGAGCGCTATATCATCCCCGAACTCAAAGAGTACGAGGATAAAGTGCTGACCTCGAAGGGCAAGGCGCTGGCGCTGGAGAAAAACCTCTACGAGTCGCTGTTTGACCAGCTGCTGCCTCATCTGGAGGCGCTGCAGCTTAGCGCCGCCGCGCTCGCCGAGCTGGACGTGCTGAGCAACCTGGCGGAGCGCGCCTGGACGCTGAACTACTGCCGTCCGACGCTGCAGGAGAAGCCCGGCATTAAAATTACCGGCGGCCGTCACCCGGTGGTTGAGCAGGTGCTGAAAGAGCCGTTTATCGCCAACCCGCTGTCGCTCACGCCGCAGCGCCGCATGTTGATCATCACCGGCCCCAATATGGGCGGTAAGAGCACCTATATGCGTCAGGCGGCGCTGATTGCGCTGATGACCTGGATTGGCAGCTTTGTGCCGGCGGAAGAGGCGGTAACCGGCCCGCTGGATCGCATCTTTACCCGCATCGGTGCGGCGGACGATCTCGCCTCAGGCCGTTCGACCTTTATGGTGGAGATGACGGAAACCGCCAATATCCTGCACAACGCCACTGAAAACAGCCTGGTGCTGATGGATGAAATTGGGCGCGGTACTTCGACCTATGACGGTCTGTCGCTGGCCTGGGCCTGCGCGGAGAACCTGGCGAACCGCATCAAGGCGATGACGCTGTTTGCCACGCACTATTTCGAGCTGACCACGCTGCCGGAGAAAATGGAAGGCGTGTTCAACGTCCATCTCGACGCGGTCGAACACGGCGACACCATCGCCTTTATGCACAGCGTGCAGGAAGGGGCTGCCAGCAAAAGCTATGGGCTGGCGGTGGCGGCGCTGGCGGGGGTACCGAAAGAGGTGATTAAGCGCGCGCGCAACAAGCTGAAGGAGCTGGAGACGCTGTCGAACCACTCCGCCGCCTCGACCATCGACGGCTCGCAGCTGCCGCTGCTGGTGGAAGAGAGTTCGCCGGCCATGGAGGCGCTTGAAGCGCTCGATCCCGACACCCTGACGCCGCGTCAGGCACTGGAGTGGATTTACCGGCTGAAGTCGCTGGTGTAACGCTGCCTGGCGGCCGGTCTTCCCGGCCCGGCCGCCCTGTCGCGGCAAAAAAAAAGCGGAGGCTCATGGCCACCGCTTTTTTGTACTTACAACTTGTCAGTTACTCACGAAACAGCGCTTCAATGTTCAGACCCTGTGCCTGCAGGATTTCACGCAGACGACGCAAGCCTTCAACCTGAATCTGGCGTACACGCTCGCGGGTCAGACCGATTTCGCGGCCCACATCCTCAAGCGTTGCCGCTTCATAGCCTAACAGGCCGAAACGACGTGCCAGCACTTCGCGCTGCTTGGCGTTCAGTTCGAACAGCCACTTAACGATACTTTGCTTCATATCGTCATCTTGCGTGGTATCTTCCGGACCGTTGTCTTTCTCATCGGCCAGAATATCCAGCAGCGCTTTTTCGGAGTCACCGCCTAATGGCGTATCAACCGAAGTGATGCGTTCATTGAGACGCAGCATACGGCTGACATCGTCAACCGGCTTATCCAGCTGCTCCGCAATCTCTTCCGCACTTGGCTCATGATCGAGCTTATGGGAGAGTTCACGCGCGGTGCGCAGATAAACGTTCAGCTCTTTAACAATGTGAATTGGCAGGCGGATGGTACGGGTTTGATTCATGATCGCCCGTTCAATCGTCTGACGAATCCACCAGGTGGCATAGGTTGAGAAACGGAACCCACGCTCTGGGTCAAACTTCTCAACGGCACGGATTAAACCGAGATTACCCTCTTCAATCAGGTCAAGCAGCGCAAGACCACGATTGCTGTAACGGCGGGCAATCTTAACCACCAGTCGTAAGTTACTTTCAATCATCCGGCGGCGAGAAGGGATATCGCCTCGCAATGCACGGCGAGCGAAGAATACTTCTTCCTCTGCCGTTAACAGCGGGGAATAGCCAATCTCCCCGAGATAGAGCTGCGTCGCATCCAAAACGCGCTGCGTCGCACCCTGTGACAACAACTCTTCTTCCGCTACGTCGTTATCACTGGGTTCGTTTTCAACAAGAGCCTTCTCATCAAAAACCTCAGCTCCATTCTCCTCGAATTCCGCATCTTCATGTAACTCGTTTACTTTCAGCGTATTCTGGCTCATAAGCGGCTCCTACCCGTGATCCCAGGGCAGAACAGCAGGGTTCTGCCGGTTTATCGCTGCGGTAAATAACGCAACGGGTTTACGGATTTCCCCTTGTAACGAATTTCAAAATGTAATCTAACTGAACTGGTTCCGGTGCTACCCATGGTAGCGATCTTTTGCCCCGCCTTAACTTCCTGTTGTTCCCGGACCAGCATTGTATCGTTGTGGGCGTAGGCACTCAGATAATCATCATTATGCTTAATGATGATCAGGTTGCCGTAACCCCGGAGCGCGTTGCCTGCGTACACTACTCTTCCTGATGCGGTAGCGACGACAGGTTGTCCACGCGAACCAGCGATATCGATTCCTTTATTTCCCCCTTCAGAAGCGGAGAAGTTATCGATAATCTTCCCTTCGGTCGGCCAACGCCAGCTTCCAACCGGCGTCGAACTGTTCGTTGTACTGCTGACCGTGGGCGGTGCGGCAACCACGGGGGGAGCTGTTGTCGTTGCAACATTTGATCCCTTCGACGGCAACAATTTGCTACCAGACGAGTTACCCGAATCATCAGAATACGTAATAACTGGTTGCTGTGCAACAGGCGCTGGTTTAATTTGCGGCGCAGTCGGAACACCACCCTGCGTTGCATCGGCTGCGGTAATCGCATTGCCGCCGGTAATTGGCTGTCCTGAACCGTTGCCAACCTGCAGCGTCTGGCCGACATTCAGGCCGTACGGGGCCGGAACGTTGTTGCGCTGAGCCAGATCGCGGAAATCGTTGCCGGTAATCCAGGCGATATAGAACAGGGTATCGCCACGTTTTACGGTATAAGTGTCGCCGGCGTAACTACCTTTCGGAATATTCTGATAACTGCGGTTGTATACGATACGGCCGTTTTGCGTCTGAACATTATCATTACCGCTAACCATTGCGCCGCTGCTTTGCGCGGAAGGTACGGTATTGCTAATCATTCCTCCCTGACGCGGCGTCGACGGAACGCCGCCTGGCGCGCTAAGCATGCCGCCGCTGCTGCCGTTATCTCCAACCTGGCTAATGGGTGCTTGTGTGTTGTCGCCTGAACTACAGCCTGCCAGCCAAAATCCAACCAGAGAAAGCGCCGCAAGACGGCGTAACTGAAATATTGGGCTTCCCGTGCTCATTGTTCCCCCGTGATGGCAAACCTGAATAACGCTTCTTGCTAACACACCAGCACAAAGCTCTGTGAGGCGTATTAAAGCCTGCGTATAACGCATGAAAATGGATAGTAACAAGATCAAAAGGATGGTGCTATGAAACAGTTGTGAAGAAATACGTAGGTCAATCTCAGGCCAAATCGCCCTGCACCAGCGGAACAAACCGCACCGGCTCAATGCTCTCTTCAACGATATCGCCACCCTGGCGGCGCAGACGTTTCAGCACCTGCTGATCCTCTCCCACCGGCAGCACCATAATGCCGCCCTCGTCGAGTTGTGCAATCAGCGCAGTCGGAATTTCTGGCGGCGCGGCGGTGACAATAATGGCGTCAAAAGGCCCGCGCGACGGCCAGCCCTGCCAGCCGTCGCCGTGGCGCGTCGAGACGTTATGCAGGTCGAGCTGTTTAAGGCGGCGTTTCGCCTGCCACTGCAGCCCCTTGATGCGCTCGACGGAGTAAACGTGATCGACCAGATGCGCCAGAATGGCGGTCTGATAGCCGGAACCGGTGCCGATCTCCAGCACGCGCGAGTCAGGTTTCAGCGCCAGCAGCGCGGTCATGCGCGCCACCATATAGGGCTGAGAAATGGTCTGGCCGGAACCGATAGGCAGCGCCACATTGTCCCAGGCTTTATGCTCGAAGGCTTCGTCGATAAAACGTTCGCGCGGCACCTCCGCGATGGCCTTTAGCAGCAGCTCATCGTGGATGCCCTGCTGGCGCAGCTGCTCCAGCAACGCTTCGATACGCCGGTTCACCATACGAGATTGACCTCCGACTTCTCCAGCCAGTCGATAAGCACATCCTGCGCGCCGTGCGCGGTGAGGTCGACATGCAGCGCGGTCACAGAGACGTAGCCCTGATCCACGGCGGCGAAATCGGTATCCGGGCCGGCATCGAACTTTTCGCCCGGCGGCCCTATCCAGTAGAGGGTATTGCCGCGCGGGTCCTGCTGCGCGATCACCTGATCGGCGGGATGGCGGCTGCCGCAGCGCGTAACGCGGATGCCTTTGATCTCCGCCAGCGGCAGATCCGGCACGTTGATATTGAGAATACGCCCGGTGCGCAGCGGCTCGCGCGTCAGCGCACGCAGCAGCGCACAGGTGACCGCCGCCGCCGTATCGTAATGCTGATGCCCGTTAAGCGATACCGCCAGCGCGGGCAGGCCGAGATGGCGCCCTTCCATCGCCGCTGCCACGGTGCCGGAGTAGATAACGTCGTCGCCCAGATTGGGGCCGGCGTTAATGCCGGAGACCACGATGTCCGGGCGCGGCTGCATCAGCGCGTTGACGCCGAGATAGACGCAGTCGGTCGGGGTGCCCATCTGTACCGCAATATCGCCGTTT
The DNA here is from genome assembly GCF_020149765.1 of Pantoea agglomerans. Lineage (NCBI taxonomy): Bacteria > Pseudomonadati > Pseudomonadota > Gammaproteobacteria > Enterobacterales > Erwiniaceae > Pantoea > Pantoea agglomerans. Next base: position 822,474 of record NZ_CP083809.1, on the reverse strand, counting down.
TCATGAGTAAAGGTGCGCAGCGGCGTCTCCAGCGTCAGAGAGTTGGACGCACCGCTGCGGTTGCGGTCAGGCGCAACCACCTGCACCTCAGCAATATGGCGCAGCGCCTTTGCCAGCGTTTGAATGCCCGGCGCATGGATCCCGTCATCATTACTCAGCAATATCCGCATCGTCACCTTCCTGTTGCAGAAGTTCCCGAATCACGCTGGTGGCGAAACTGCCGGCCGGCAGCCAGAACTGCATCTCCAGCGTGACGTCGTCCCACCAGCTCCAGCTCAGATCGCGCGGCACCACCAGCATCGCGCGCCGCGCCGCATCTACTCGCTCTCGCTCAAGCAGTGTAACCAATTCTGCTGCACCCGCCAGAGATTGCTGCTCAAAGGCGAGCGCCTCCCCCTGCGGGCCAGGCTCGCCGCGCCCCGGCAGCGGCGCGGTAATACGCAGCTCATGATGGTTGACGCGGGTCTGCAGCTCGCTCAGTTCGGCCGCCTGAGCGACAAACCAGCTGCCGCGGCCGGTGAGCTGCAGCGCGTCGCCCTCGAGCACCTGCGTCAGCGAGCCCTGCTGCTGCAGCCGCGCGCTGGTGACCTGATTAAACAGCGCGCTGCGCGCCGCCGAGAGGAGCAGGCTACGCTTGTTGCGATCGCGCAGGCTGATTTCGCCGCGCGCCCACTGCTGCGCCATGGTGAGGTTATTGCCGCCGCGGCCAAAGCGCTGCGTGCCGAAATAGTTAGGTGCGCCGGCGTCGCGGATCAGCGCCAGACGCGCTTCCACCGCGTCGCGGTCGCTGATTTGGCGCACCACAAGACGAAAGGCGTTGCCCGCCAGCGCGCCGATGCGCAGCTTGCGCTTGTGGCGCGTCGCCTCAAGGATATCGACCCCTTCCAGCGAAAAGCCGCTCAGATCGGGCATCCCATTTCCGGGGATGCGGAAACAGAGCGTCTGCTCGGTCACCGCATGACGATCTTTCATGCCGGCGTAGCTCATATCGCGCTGATGCACGCCGAGAAACTTTGCCAGCGCGTCCGCCACAAAGCGGGTGTTAGCGCCGGTTTTACGGATGCGCACCAGCAGATGCTCGCCCTCGCCATCGGGGCCATAGCCGAGATCTTCCGTCACCACGAAATCTTCCGGATTGGCTTTGATCACGCCGCGCGCGGTCGGCTTGCCGTGCAGAAAAGCCTGGCTCTCCAGCGTCATGCCGCATCCGCCTTCAGCAGCAGCGCAACCGCTTCACAGGCGATGCCTTCACCGCGTCCGGTAAAGCCCAGCTTCTCGGTGGTGGTCGCCTTGACGTTGACCTGATCCATATGACAGCCCAGATCTTCAGCGATATTGATGCGCATCTGCGGCACATGCGGCAGCATTTTCGGCGCCTGAGCAATAAGGGTGACGTCGACGTTGCCGATGCGGTAGCCCTTTTCCGCGATGCGTCGCCAGGCCTCGCGCAGCAGGCCACGGCTGTCCGCGCCCTTATAGGCGGGATCGGTATCGGGGAACAGCTTACCGATATCGCCCATCGCCACCGCGCCCAGCAGCGCATCGGTCAGCGCATGCAGCGCCACGTCGCCGTCGGAATGGGCAAGGAACCCCTGTTCAAACGGGATCCGCACGCCGCCAATCACCAGCGGACCTTCGCCGCCGAAAGCGTGAACGTCAAAACCGTGACCGATACGCATCATGCGCTCTCCTTTAACTGAATCTGGGTTAAATAAAATGCCGCCAGCGCCAGATCTTCCGGCCGGGTGACTTTGATGTTATCACTGCGTCCGCTGACCAGCAGCGGATGATAGCCGCAGTATTCGAGCGCTGAGGCTTCGTCGGTAATGGTCGCCCCCTCCGCCAGCGCCCGCGTCAGGCAGGCTGTCAGCAGCTGATGAGGAAAAAACTGCGGCGTCAGTGCGTGCCAGAGATCCTCACGCTCCACGGTATGCGCCACGGCGGCAACGCCCGGCTCACCGCGCTTCATGGTATCGCGCACCGGCGCCGCCAGAATGCCGCCAACGTTGCTGGTTTCCCGTACCCGCAGCAGGCGCGCAAGATCGTCGGGATGCAGACAAGGACGCGCCGCGTCGTGTACCAACACCCAGCCAGCGCCCTGCGCGGCGCGCAGTCCCGCCAGCACTGACTCGGCGCGCGTGTCGCCGCCCGTCACGCTGAGCACGCGTGGATCCCGCGCCAGCGGCAGCGACGCAAACTGGGCGTCGTCCGGGCTGAGCGCCACGATGACCTGTTTGATAGCGGGATGGGAAAACAGACGCGCAATGCTGTGTTCCAGAAGCGTCTGCTGACCAATGGTCAGATACTGCTTAGGACAGGTCGCCTGCATGCGGCTGCCGATACCGGCAGCGGGCACCACGGCGATCACCTCCGCAGGGAGAGAGTGCATGTTCATGAGTTATCGTTGTTGGTTTTGCGCAGCCTGCGCGTTGCGTTTGTTCTGATCCGGCACCAGACGATAGAAGGTTTCACCGGGCTTGATCATACCCAGTTCATTGCGTGCGCGTTCCTCGATCGCCTCTGAGCCGCCATTGAGATCGTCAATTTCGGCAAACAGCTGATCGTTACGCGCTTTAAGTTTGGCGTTGTTCGCCTGTTGTACCGCGACGTCTTCATTGACGCGCGTATAGTCGTGAATACCGTTTTTGCCCAGCCATAGCGAATATTGCAGCCAGCCGAGCAGCACCAGTAGCAGTAACGTCAGTTTTCCCATCCCCGCCCCCTGAAAAACGGCTCAATCATCCCATAACTTGATGCAGGACTCCACTCCAGGCGTGAAAATGGCCCGCTTTACCGGTCGTCTGCGCAAATTCTGATTAGGATGAGGAGAAGGCGGGCAGGTAAAGTTTTGTAACCTGCCGACGCGTTTCCACATCGGGAGGCGTCACCAGCCCGATAAAAATGAGAAGAGCAGCCAGAAAAGGCAGACCACCGACACCGCCGTCGCGGGGGTCATCCAGAGCAGCCTGCCGCGCAGCGCCATGCTGAAAATAATGCCGATCAGCACCGATACCGGCAGCAGCGCCAGAAAAAAAGGCCAGGTATAAAGGAAGAAGAAAAGCGTGTTGGAGCCGTACAACAGGAAGGGGATCGCCAGCGCGCACCAGTAAGAGAGAAAGCCGATGATGCCGCCCGGCAGCGACGAGCGCGGCTCGTCCGGGGTACTTTCATCTTTGCGGGCCAGCATAGGAGTAACGTTCTGCATAGAGATCCTGTTGACGCGAAGGCGGCAAACCAGCCTCGATTTGCCGCTTGTCTGTTCAGGATTCGATAATATCGCGACGGCGCAGCAGGTCTAACAATTGACCGGTTAGTTTTGTAACCAATTGTTCGCCCGCTAAGCATATTTCCGGCTGCTCCGGCGCCTCATAGACGCTGTCGATGCCGGTGAAATTACGCAGCTCCCCCGCGCGGGCTTTTTTGTAGAGCCCCTTGGGATCGCGTGCTTCGCACACCGCCAGCGGCGTATCGACAAACACCTCGATAAAGCGCCCTTCTGGCAGCATATCGCGCACCATCTGACGCTCGGCGCGGTGCGGCGAGATAAAGGCGGTCAGCACCACCAGCCCCGCATCCACCATCAGCTTCGCCACTTCGCCTACGCGGCGGATATTCTCTTTGCGATCGGCGTCGCTGAAGCCCAGATCGCGGCAGAGGCCGTGACGCACGTTATCGCCGTCGAGCAGATAGGTGCTGACGCCGAGCGAATGCAGCGCCTGCTCCAGCGCGCCGGCTACCGTCGACTTACCGGAGCCGGAGAGGCCGGTAAACCACAGCACCACGCCCCGGTGGCCGTGCTGCTGCTCGCGCGCCTCGCGCGTTACCGGATGGTCGTGCCACACCACGTTTTCATCGTGCTGCGCCATTACTCACCGCCCAGCAGGTCGCGCGCGTTCCAGTGCGGGAAGTGACGGCGGATCAGGGCGTTCAGCTCCAGCTCAAACTCGCTGAACTGGCCTGACTGCTGCGCTGCGCCGCTCAGCGGCTGATGGATCATCCCCGCGCCCACGGTGACGTTGCTCAGGCGATCGATAAAGATCATGCCGCCGGTCACCGGGTTCTGCTGATATTTATCCAGCACCATAGGTTCGTCGAAGGTCATTTCCACCAGACCGATGCCGTTCAGCGGCAGCGTCTCGGCGGCGCGCTTCTCCAGCGTATTGATCTCGACCTGATGAATCACCTTCGCCACGCGGCCGCGCGCTTTCTTGCCGGCGATTTTAATATCGTAGCTCTGGCCCGGCTGCAGCGGCTGCTCCGCCATCCATACCACGTCCACGGTCGCGGACTGCACCGCCTCCAGCTCGGCGTCGCTGTCGACCAGCAGATCGCCGCGGCTGATATCGATCTCGTCGTTCAGCACCAGGGTAATGGCTTCGCCCGCGCCCGCTTCCTGCAGGTCGCCGTCAAAGGTAACGATGCGCGCCACGGTCGATTCTACGCCTGACGGCAGCACCTTCACGCGCTGGCCGACCCGCACCGCGCCGGAGGCGAGCGTGCCCGCATAGCCGCGGAAATCCAGGTTCGGACGGTTAACGTACTGCACCGGGAAGCGCATCGGCTGCTGGTCCACCACGCGCTTCACCTCCACGGTCTCCAGCACGTCAAGCAGCGTCGGGCCGCTGTACCACGGCATGGTCTGGCTTGGGGTAGCGACGTTATCGCCCTCGAGCGCCGACATCGGCACAAAGCGGATATCCAGGTCTTCCGGCAGCTGCGCCGCGAAGTCGAGGTAGTCTTGCTTAATCTGCTCGTAGGTCTCCTGGCTGTACTCCACCAGGTCCATTTTGTTGATCGCCACTACCAGATGCTTAATGCCCAGCAGCGTGGAGATAAAGCTGTGGCGACGGGTCTGATCCAGCACGCCTTTACGCGCGTCGATCAGCAGGATCGCCAGATCGCAGGTCGAGGCGCCGGTCGCCATGTTGCGGGTGTACTGCTCGTGCCCCGGCGTGTCGGCGATAATAAATTTACGCTTCTCGGTAGAGAAGTAGCGGTAGGCCACGTCAATGGTGATGCCCTGCTCGCGCTCCGCCTGAAGTCCATCTACCAGCAGCGCCAGGTCGAGCTTCTCGCCCTGGGTGCCGTGACGCTTGCTGTCGTTGTGCAGCGAAGAGAGCTGATCTTCATAGATCTGACGCGTATCGTGCAGCAGGCGGCCGATCAGCGTGCTTTTGCCGTCGTCGACGCTGCCGCAGGTAAGAAAACGCAGCAGACTTTTATGCTGTTGCGCGGTCAGCCAGGCTTCTACGCCGCCCTGATCGGCAATCTGTTGTGCAATAACGGTATTCATCTGCGTCTCCTTAGAAATAACCCTGACGTTTTTTCAGTTCCATCGAACCGGACTGATCGCGGTCAATCACGCGGCCCTGGCGTTCGCTGGTGGTAGAGACCAGCATCTCTTCGATAATTTCCGGCAGCGTCTGCGCTTCAGACTCCACCGCGCCGGTAAGCGGCCAGCAGCCAAGGGTGCGGAAGCGCACCATACGCTGCGTGATCACTTCGCCAGGCTGCAGATTGATACGGTCATCATCCACCATCATCAGCATGCCGTCGCGCTCCAGCACCGGACGCGGCGCGGCGAGATAGAGCGGCACGATTTCGATGTTTTCCAGGAAGATGTACTGCCAGATATCAAGCTCGGTCCAGTTCGACAGCGGGAAAACGCGAATGCTTTCGCCCTTGTTGATCTGGCCGTTGTAGTTATGCCACAGCTCCGGGCGCTGGTTTTTCGGATCCCAGCGGTGAAAACGGTCGCGGAAAGAGTAGATACGCTCTTTGGCGCGCGACTTCTCTTCGTCGCGGCGCGCCCCGCCGAACGCGGCGTCAAAGCCATATTTGTTCAGCGCCTGCTTCAGCCCTTCGGTTTTCATGATGTCGGTGTGCTTGGCGCTGCCGTGTACGAAGGGGTTGATGCCCATCGCCACGCCTTCCGGGTTACGGTGAACCAGCAGCTCGGCACCCATCTCTTTCACGGTGCGATCGCGAAACGCGTACATCTCGCGGAATTTCCAGCCGGTATCAACGTGCAGCAGCGGAAACGGCAGCGTGCCGGGATAGAAGGCTTTGCGCGCCAGATGCAGCATCACCGACGAATCTTTGCCGATGGAGTACATCATTACCGGATTGCTGAACTCCGCTGCGACCTCGCGGATGATATGAATGCTTTCCGCCTCTAACTGACGCAGATGAGTAAGTCTTTTTTGATCCATGATTTTTCCTCAAGCCAGTGTGACAACGGCGGACTCGCGGGTCGCCTGCTGTGCAGAATGTTGAAACCACGCCAGCTGCTCGTGCAGCTTTACCACTTCTCCGATCACCAGCAGCGCAGGCGTCGGCGCGGCGGCAGCCAGCGTCTCAAGGTGTTCCAGCGTGCCGGTCAGCACCTGCTGATCCTGCCGCGTGCCGCGGCCAATAACCGCAACCGGCGTCGCAGGGTCGCGACCGTGGCGCATCAGCCCTTCGCCGATCGCCGCCGCCTTGACCGTGCCCATATAAATCGCCAGGGTCTGGCGCGCCCGCGCCAGCGACGGCCAGTCGATATCGTCGCCGTCGGCGCGACAGTGACCGGTAATAAACAGCACGCTCTGGGCGTGATCGCGATGCGTCAGCGGAATGCCGGCGTAGGCGGTAGCCCCTGCCGCGGCCGTGACGCCAGGCACCACCTGAAACGGGATGCCCGCCTCCTGCGCCGCCTGCAGCTCTTCGCCGCCGCGGCCAAAGATAAAGGGATCGCCTCCTTTCAGGCGCACCACGCGCTTGCCTTTGCGCGCCAGCTCCACCAGCAGGCGATTGGTCTCTTCCTGCGGCACCGAGTGCGCACCGGCGCGCTTGCCAACGCAGATGCGGTCGGCGTCGCGGCGTACCAGATCCAGCACCTCGTCGCTGACCAGATGGTCGTACAGCACCACGTCCGCCAGCTGCATTACCTGCAGGCCGCGCAGCGTTAGCAGCCCGCTGTCGCCAGGCCCGGCCCCCACCAGAATGATCTCGCCTTCGCGGTTCGGCTCCTCATGAAGCTCACGCACCAGGGTGCGCGTCGCCTCCTCCACGTTGCCCGCCGACATCTGGCTGGCAAACAGGCCGTTAAAGGCGCGCTCCCAGAAGCGACGGCGATCGGACATGCGGCTAAAGCGCTGCTTTACGCTGTCGCGAAATCCGCCGGCCACGTCGGCCATCTGCCCCAGGCTGGCGGGCAGCAGCGCCTCCAGCTTTTCGCGCAGCATACGCGCCAGCACCGGCGCGGTGCCGCTGGAGGAGATGGCGACCACCAGCGGTGAGCGGTCCACGATAGAGGGAAAGATAAAGCTGCACTTCGGCTGGTCGTCCACCACGTTGACCAGCCGGTGACGGGCGTTGGCCTCGTCGTAAACCTGACGGTTAAGCTGGTTATCGTCGGTAGCAGCGATAGCGAGAAAGACCGCGTCGAGCTGCGCCGGGTCGAACGTCGTCGCCAGCCAGTCGATCTGCTGTTCCTGATGCAGCGCCTGAAGCTCGGGGCAAAGCTCGCGCGACACCACGCGCACCTGCGCGGAAGCGCGACGCAGCAGTTCAATTTTGCGCGCCGCAACGTCGCCGCCGCCGACGACCAGCACCGGACGACCTTTGAGATCGGCGAAAAGAGGCAAATAGTCCACGATAACCCTGGCGTTGTAACCGTAATTTAACGCGACTATACGTTGCGCCCTTCTGGCAGATGAAATTACGAATTGGAATGAGTAGTTACCGAATGGAATAACGCCCCAGGCAAGCTCATAACAAAATGTGCTTAACAGATGATCTGGCAAGGCTTTCAGAGCGAATCAAATTGTTTAATGGCGATCACAGTTTCATACTGGAGAGCGAAAAAATTTTGGCTTTTCGTCACAGGATGACCGACAAGGAACACCGCATGTTTGCCTTTCTCCGCCTGACCGCGCTGGCTGCGCTGTTAAATTGCGGTTTTGCTCTGCACGCCCAGGCCGCCAGCGTTGCGCCCGGGGCATTTGCCGAGCAGCAGCTTCGCCATATTGCCACCTGGTTTCCTGGCCGCATGAGCGGCAGCCCGGCTGAAATGATGGCCGCCGACTACCTGCAGCAGCAGTTCACCGCGCTCGGTTTTCAGAGTAATACCCGCCAGCTCAATACCGGCTATCGCTGGCGCGAAGCCAACGGCGATCTGCGCTGGCACAAGGTCACAGCGACCTCGGTGATTGCCGCCCGCGCCGGCAGCGCGCCGCAGGAGATCCTGATCGTGGCGCATCTCGACACCTGGACCCCGCTCAGCAGCCGCGAGGTAGAGAAAAATCTCGGCGGCCTGCGCCTGCAGGGGGTCGACGACAACGCCTCAGGGCTGGGCGTGATGCTGGAGCTGGCGCAGCAGCTGAGCCGTCGGCCGCTGCACTACGGCGTGCGTTTCGTGGCCCTGAGCGCCGGCGAAACCGCGCCCGGCGGCATGCAGGATTACGTGGCGCGCATGAGCGAGAAAGAGAAAAAGAACACGCTGCTGGTGGTGGACCTTAACAGCCTGATCACCGGCGATCATCTCTATTTCAACAGCGGCAGCAATACGCCGCGCGCGGTGCGCAAGCAGACCAGCGAGCGCGCGCTGCGCCTGGCGCAGCAGCTCGGCATCCCCGCCGCCAGCCATCAGATAACCGCGCGCGACTATAACGGCGTCAATGCGTTCGATAAGGCGGGCTTTCCGCTGCTGGACGTGACGGCGAGTAACTGGTCGCTGGGCGGCAAAGATGGCGCGCAGCAGCGCAGCCGCTCGACGCACTTCCCGGACGGCACCACGCGCCATCAGACCGATCGCGATAATCTCAGCTATCTCGATCGCTGGCTGCCGGGCCGCATCTCGCTGCGCACGCGCGACAGCGTGAAGGTTCTGCTGCCGCTGCTGGGCGAACTGACCAACCCCAAACTGTAAGGATCGCTATGTATATCGTCTCGCTAAGCTATTTTCGCCCGGTCGAAGAGGTTGACGCCCTGCTGGAGCCGCATATTCAGTGGCTGGATCGCTATTTCGCGGCGGGGGTGTTTCTCGCGGCTGGTCGTAAGGAACCGCGTACCGGCGGCATTGTGCTGGTAAAAGATATCGATCGCGCCCGGCTGGATACCATCCTGGCGGAAGATCCTTTTGTCGCGGTGGCGAACTATGAGGTGACTCAGGTAAATATGACGCGGGCGACGGATGCCTTTGCCGCGCTGACGGGGATCTAAAAAGCAACGCGCCGTGAATCACGGCGCGTTGAGCGGTTACCCTTCGTGCAGACCGCACTCGCGCTTCAGTCCGAAGAAGCGCGTCTCTTCTTCCGCCATGCCGGGCTCCCATTTGCGCGTGGTATGGGTATCACCCACCGACAAATAGCCCTCATCCCACAGCGGATGGTATTTAAGGTTGTGCTGCTGCAGATAGTGATGAATCTGCCGGTTATCCCAGTCGATAATCGGCAGCACCTTGAAGACGCCGCGCTGCACGCCAAGCACCGGCAGATTAGCGCGACTGCCGGACTGATCGCGGCGCAGCCCGGCAAACCAGGTCTGCGCGCCCAGCGTCTGCAGCGCGCGGTTCATCGGCTCAACCTTGTTGATCTGGTTGTACTGCTCAATGCCTTCCACGCCCTGCTCCCACAGCTTGCCGTAGCGCGCTTCCTGCCAGGCCGCCGAGGTTTCGGCGCGAAACACCTTCAGATTCAGGCCCAGCTGATCCGTAAGCTGGTCGATAAAGCGATAGGTTTCCGGGAAGAGATAGCCGGTATCGGTGAGGATCACCGGAATATCCGGCATCTGGCGCGTGACCAGATGCAGCGACACCGCCGCCTGAATGCCGAAACTCGACGAGAGCACAAAGGCGCCCGGCAGGTTCTCCAGCGTCCAGCTGACGCGCGCCTCCGCCGAGCTTTTCTCCAGCTGCGCATTGACGGACGCTAACGCCAGCGTGCGCTCGACTTTGTTCATTTCACTCAGTGCTGCGAGGTCGAACTGACTCATACTGCCTCCGAATCCCAGAAATCACGTGCCGGATCGACAACCGGCTTGATGATACCCGCGCGGATCGTGAAGTCGCCGAAGCCCTCAGCGCCGTGACGCTCGCGCGCCCAGCGTCCCACCAGCTCGTCAATGCTGGCAAGGATCTCGCTTTCGGTGATGTTCTCGCGGTACATGCGCGGAATGCGCGTGCCGATGCGGTTGCCGCCGATATGCAGGTTGTAACGGCCTGGCGCTTTGCCCACCAGCCCGATTTCCGCCAGCATGGCACGGCCGCAGCCGTTGGGACAACCGGTGACGCGTAGCACTATGTGCTCTTCGCCCACGCCGTGGCCGTGCATGATCTCTTCTACTTTGGTAACAAAGGCGGGCAGAAAACGCTCCGCTTCCGCCATCGCCAGCGGGCAGGTCGGGAAGGAGACGCACGCCATCGAGTTTTCGCGCTGCGCGGTCACGCTCTCCATCAGGCCATGCTCGCGCGCAATCGCCTCGATCTTCGCCTTCTCGCTCTCCGGCACGCCGGCCACGATCAGGTTCTGGTTGGCCGTCAGGCGGAAGTCGCCCTGATGCACGCGCGCGATAGCCGCGATGCCGCTCTTCAGCGGACGCTCCGGGTAGTCAAGCAGGCGACCGTTTTCGATAAACAGCGTCAGGTGCCACTTGTTGTCGATGCCCTTGATCCAGCCGATGCGGTCGCCGCGGGTGGTGAACTCGTAGGGGCGGATCGGTTCAAAGGTTAAACCGGCACGCTTTTCCACTTCCGCTTTAAAGGTCTCGACCCCAACGCGCTCAAGCGTATATTTGGTTTTGGCGTTTTTGCGATCGGTACGGTTGCCCCAGTCGCGCTGCGTGGTGACAACGGCCGCGGCGACCTCCAGCGTTTTGCTCAGCGGCAGATAGCCGATTTCGCTGGCGGTGCGCGCATAGGTCGCTTTGTTGCCGTGTTCAATCGACAGGCCACCGCCCACCAGCAGGTTAAAGCCGATCAGCTTGCCCTTCTCCGCCACCGCGATGAAGTTAAGATCGTTGGCGTGCAGATCCACATCGTTATGCGGCGGGATCACCACCGTGGTTTTAAACTTACGCGGCAGATAGGTCTCGCCGAGGATCGGCTCCTCGTCGGTGGTAGCGACCTTCTCTTTATCCCACCAGATTTCAGCGTAGGCACGGGTGCGCGGCAGCAGATGCTCGGAGATTTTCTTCGCCCACTCGTAGGCTTCCTGATGCAGCTCTGACTCCACCGGGTTGGAGGTACAGAGCACGTTGCGGTTAACGTCGTTGGCGGTCGCCAGCGCGTCAAGCCCGACTTCGTGCAGCATCTGGTGCGACGGCTTAACGTTCTTCTTCAGAATGCCGTGAAACTGAAAGGTCTGGCGGTTGGTCAGACGGATGCTGCCGTACAGGGTTTTTTCCGTGGCGAACTTATCGATCGCCAGCCACTGCGTCGGCGTAATAATGCCGCCCGGCAGACGGCAGCGCAGCATCATGGCGTGACGCGGCTCCAGCTTCTGTTCGGCGCGCTCGGCACGGATGTCGCGATCGTCCTGCTGGTACATGCCGTGGAAGCGGATCAGCAGAAAGTTATCGCCGTTGAAGCCGCCGGTCAGGCCATCATCCAGATCCTCGAGGATGGTGCCGCGTAAATAGTTGCTCTCTTTTTTAAGACGCTCGGCGTCGACCAGCTTGCCTTCAACGACCAGCGGTCCAGGGTGTTTTTCGCTCATTAATAAACGTCTCGCTGATAGCGGCGCTCGATGCGCAGCTCACTTAAAAATTCGTCGGCCGTCTCACGATCCATTGCGCCGTGTTCGACCACCACATCCAGCAGCGCCTGCTCGACGTCTTTCGCCATACGGTTGGCGTCGCCGCAGACATAAATATGCGCGCCCTCTTCGATCCAGCGCCACACTTCCGCCCCTTTGGCGCGGATTTTATCCTGTACGTAAACCTTCTGCTCCTGGTCGCGTGACCAGGCGAGGTCGATATGGGTCAGCAGGCCATCTTTCACGTACTGCTGCCACTCGACCTGATAGAGGAAGTCTTCCGTAAAGTGTGGATTGCCGAAGAATAGCCAGTTTTTGCCGCCTGCGCCGTCGTTGTCGCGCTGCTGCATAAAGGCGCGGAACGGCGCGATGCCGGTGCCGGGGCCAATCATGATCACCGGCGCGTCCGGGTTAGCGGGCAGACGGAAATTATCGTTATGCTCGATAAAGACGCGGATCTCCGCATCCTCTTCCAGGCGATCAGCCAGGTAGCCGGAAGCGCCGCCCGTGCGGGGGCGGCCGTCGATATCGAAGCGCACCGCGCCGACGGTGATATGCACTTCAGTTTCGTTCTCCGCCTGCGATGAGGCGATAGAGTAGAGGCGCGGCGTCAGCGGACGCAGCAGCGTGGTCAGCTGCTCGGCGTTGAGTTCGGTCGGCGCGTTACGCACCATATCGACGATGGGGAAGGTCTGCGCATAGTGTTGCAGCTTCGCCTTGTCGCCTGCCATTGCCAGCAGCGCGTCGTTGCGCGACAGCGCGGCGTACTGCTCAACGATTTGCGCGGTGTTAACCGTCAGCTCAAAGTGCTTTTGCAGCGCCTCGCTAAGCGGCAGGGTTTCGTTGTCGATCTGTACCGGCTCGTCGCCTTTCAGCCACAGCAGGCTCAGCAGCTCGGCGACCAGTTCCGGGTCATTTTCATACCAGACGCCCAGCGCGTCGCCCGGCTGATAGCGTAAGCCAGAATCGCCCAGGTCGATCTCAATATGGCGCACGTCTTTATCGGAGTTGCGGCCGGTAATTTTTTGGTTCACGGCAAAGCTGGCGGTCAGCGGCGCCTCTTTGGTGTAGGGGCTGCTGTGCACTTCGTTGATGCTGCCGGTCGCGGTCGCCATCGCCTGCGCGGGCGTCTCACTCGGCACGCGCTGCTTCAGCACCTCAACCAGCGCACGGCGCCAGTTCGCGGCCGCTTCGGCGAAATCGACATCGGCGTCGACGCGATCCAGCAGGCGCTCTGCCCCCAGCTCCGCCAGACGGCTGTCAAAGTCTTTGCCAGCTTTGCTAAAGAATTCATAGGAGGTATCGCCGAGGCCCAGCACCGCAAAGGCGGCGCCATCCAGCTTCGGCGCTTTTTTCGACATCAGGAATTTATGCAGCGCCACCGCCTCTTCCGGCGGATCGCCTTCGCCCTGCGTGGAGGTAACCACCACCAGCAGCTTCTCCTGGCCGATCTGCTTGAACTTATAGTCGCCAGCGTTAACCAGCTTAACGTTGAGCTTCGCCGCCTGCAGATCGTCGCGCAGCTGCTCGGCGACACGGCGCGCATTGCCGGTTTGCGAAGCCGAGATCAGCGTAATCGCCGGGATCTCCGCCGCCGCTGGCGCGCTGGCCGCGACGCTGCCGGGCGTCTGATTGATCATTCCCCAGAAGTAGCCAGAGAGCCACGCCAGTTGGGTGGGAGAAAAATCAGTCGTTGCCGCCTGTAATCGCGCAAGTTGCTCCGGGTTTAGCGGGAGCAGAGAACCTGGGGGTGCCTGAGTCGTCATCGCGTTAAAAATTCCAGTATCTGAAGTCCGGACGGTAAAGTAGCAGAGAGAGTGGTAGGTTACCGGCCCGTATATTAACGATTAAATACGGCTTCGACATAAATAATAACCAAAATGACTAAGTGGTTTTTCAGGTAGGCATAATCACTAAAACTGGTAAAGAAATTGATTGTTTATCAGTCAGTTAAAAACAGGCCTGCTCTGGCGCTCAGCTAAAATACGTCTTTATAACGGTACGGATGCGAAAATTCCGTATTTCAGGTAGAATTCCCCGGTTTTTCAGCCTGAGAGCCATTATGTCTACCACACTGTTTAAAGAGTTCCAGTTCGAAGCCGCTCACCATTTGCCTAACGTCCCGGAAGGACACAAATGCGGCCGCCTGCATGGCCATTCGTTTCTGGTGCGACTGGAAATTACCGGCGAAGTGGACGCGCATACCGGCTGGGTGATGGATTTCGCCGAACTGAAAGCGGCCTTCAAGCCGCTTTACGACCGCCTCGATCATAACTATCTGAACGACATCCCGGGTCTTGAAAACCCCACCAGCGAAGTGCTGGCGAAATGGATTTGGGATGAGATGAAGCCGCTGCTGCCTGAGCTGAGCGCGGTGATGATCAAAGAGACCTGCACCGCAGGCTGCGTCTACAAAGGGTAAATCCCGTCAGGGCTGTGCTGCGCGCAGCCCGCACTTTCCGCTCTACGCTTCTTTACGCCCGCGTCATCTCTCTGTCATCTGCCGCCTCTACGTTGTTTTCTCCTTTATAAAAGATCATGAGAATCAACGATGAACCCGAAACGCCTTGCCGCCTTCGCGCTGCTTTTTACCGCCTCTGCCGCCGTTCAGGCGCAAAACGTACTCGACTTCCCCCAGCCGGACAACGTGCCGGATGAGTTCTACGCCGTCACCGAAATTCCGGCCGGCGGCACCATCAAATATGAGACCGATGCCAAAACCGGCTTTATCGTCGCGGATCGCTTTCAGTCGATGCCGGTCGCTTATCCGGCAAACTACGGATCCCTGACGCAGTCGCTGGGCGGCGATAACGATCCCCTCGACGTGATCTTCTATAGCCGCGCGCCGCTGCAGCCTGGGACGCTGATCAAACTGCGCCCCATCGGCGTGCTGAAGATGATCGACGGCGGCGAAGTGGACGATAAGATCGTCGCGGTGCCGACCAGCAAAATCGATCCAACCTATGACGATATCAAGAGCATGAGCGATCTGCCGAAGATGGAGCAGGCGCGCCTTGAGGCCTTTTTTCGCGTTTATAAACAGCTGCCGGAAGGGCGCAAGAAGGTGGAGCTAAACGGATTTGAAAGCGCCGAGGTGGCGAAGAGCGAGATCAAGAAGGCGTTTGACGCCTATAAAGCGAAGCAGTGAGGGTAGCGGGCGGCGCGGCCGCCCTGCTCTCTTCCGTCAGGCGATATTGAGATATTTGTGGGTCTGCATCGATAAACGCCAGTTGCGCGCGATGCAGGTTTCGATGCAAAGCTTCGTCGCCTCATCTTTACGGCTGATCGGCTGTAGCGCAATCACGCGGGCTTTGCTGTCGCTCAGCGTTGCCAGCAGTGCATCCAGCGCCTCGACGTCGCGCTCGCGCGCCACCGGATGTTTGATCTCATCCGCGCGCTGCAGCGCCTGCGCCAGCACATCATAGCCGCCGCGCATATTTACCTTTGGCGATACCGTGACCCAGGTTTTCTCGGAGCAGTGCACTTCATGCGTGCCGCTGGTTTCAATCTGGCACTGAAAGCCGTGCGCTTCTAAGGCTGTGGTCAGCGGACGCAGGTCGTAAATCGACGGCTCGCCGCCGGTGATCACCACATGGCGCGCCGTCCAGCCCTGACGCTGAATAGTCTCAATCAGCAGCGCCTCATCGGCGTTGCCCCAGGCATCGGTCTCCACCGTTTTGACCAGAATATCGCCCAGCGCCGTTTCCCGATCGGCCAGTTTCTCCCAGGTATGTTTGGTATCACACCAGCTACAACCCACCGGACATCCCTGTAAGCGAATAAAGATGGCCGGAACGCCGGTATAAAATCCCTCTCCCTGCAGCGTCTGGAACATTTCGTTAATCGGGTATTGCATTACGGACTCGCTAGTAAAAAACAGGGCGCTGATTATGGCAGATTTGCCGCGCAGCTCAACCACGCGATGTGCCTTTTCTCTGCGTCTGCGCCACTGCTGTAAAACAAAAAGCCCCGCACAAGGCGGGGCTTTCTCTCAGGCAAATGCCGTCAGCCGACGGCATCAGCAGGCGATTACGCCTGGCCTTTCACTTCTTTCAGACCGTTGAACGGCGCTTTTGAACCCAGCGCTTCTTCGATACGGATCAGCTGGTTGTACTTAGCCACGCGGTCAGAACGGCTCATAGAACCGGTTTTGATCTGGCCTGCAGCAGTACCGACCGCCAGGTCAGCGATGGTGGCATCTTCGGTCTCACCTGAACGGTGTGAAATCACCGCGGTGTAGCCTGCGTCTTTCGCCATTTTGATCGCCGCCAGGGTTTCGGTCAGAGAACCGATCTGGTTGAATTTGATCAGGATGGAGTTAGCGATGCCTTTCTCGATACCTTCTTTCAGGATTTTGGTGTTGGTTACGAACAGGTCGTCGCCCACCAGCTGGATTTTGTCGCCCAGCACTTTAGTCTGGTAAGCAAAGCCGTTCCAGTCTGACTCGTCCAGACCATCTTCGATAGAGACGATCGGATACTGTTTGGTCAGATCTTCCAGGAAGTGGGTGAACTCTTCAGAGGTAAAGGCTTTGTTGCCTTCGCCAGCCAGCACATATTTGCCGTCTTTGTAGAATTCAGATGCCGCGCAGTCCATCGCCAGGGTGATGTCTTTGCCCAGCTCGTAGCCTGCTGCTTTTACCGCTTCTGCGATAACGGCCAGCGCTTCAGCGTTGGAACCCAGGTTCGGCGCATAGCCGCCTTCGTCGCCAACAGCGGTGTTCATGCCTTTCGCCTTCAGCACTTTCGCCAGGTGATGGAACACTTCAGAACCCATGCGGATCGCTTCTTTCACTGTTGAAGCGCCAACCGGCTGGATCATGAACTCCTGGATGTCGACGTTGTTGTCGGCGTGCTCACCACCGTTGATGATGTTCATCATCGGCAGCGGCATTGAGAATTTGCCCGGGGTGCCGTTCAGCTCAGCGATGTGCTCATACAGCGGCTGACCTTTAGAGGCTGCTGCCGCTTTCGCCGCAGCCAGCGATACCGCCAGAATGGCGTTTGCGCCGAAGTTGGATTTGTTTTCAGTACCGTCCAGGTCGATCATGATTTTATCGATGTTCGCCTGATCTTTCGCGTCTTTGCCTTTTACCGCATCCGCAATCGGACCGTTAACCGCAGCAACTGCTTTAGTCACGCCTTTGCCCAGGAAACGAGATTTGTCGCCGTCGCGCAGCTCCAGCGCCTCGCGTGAACCGGTAGAAGCGCCTGACGGTGCCGCTGCCAGACCAACAAAACCACCTTCCAGATGTACTTCCGCTTCTACAGTCGGGTTGCCGCGGGAGTCGATGATTTCGCGACCGATGACTTTAACGATTTTGGCCATTACGATTTTCCTCAGTACAAGTTAGTCAATCCTAAGACAAACAACGCGCGAAAAGTTCGCGCGTTGCTCGTGAAACTTACTTCGCTAAACGCTTCTGGTGATCCTGCGCGGCCTTAACAAAGCCGGCGAACAGCGGATGACCGTCGCGCGGTGTTGACGTGAACTCCGGGTGGAACTGGCAAGCCACAAACCAGGGGTGGTTCGGGATCTCGATGATCTCGACCAGCTGGTCGTCGCCAGAACGTCCGGCAATGCGCAGCCCTGCGGCTTCAATCGGCTTCAGCAGCAGATTGTTGACTTCGTAGCGGTGGCGATGGCGCTCAACAATGGTATCGGAACCGTACAGCTGACGGACTTTGCTGTCCGGCGTCAGCTGGCACTGCTGGCTGCCGAGGCGCATGGTGCCGCCCAGGTCGCTGGTTTCCGTACGCTGTTCCACATTGCCGTTTTCGTCGCGCCATTCGGTGATTAACGCCACCACCGGGTATTTACAGTCTGGCACAAATTCAGTGGAGTTGGCGCCTTCCATCCCGACGACGTTGCGCGCGAACTCCATCAGCGCAACCTGCATGCCGAGGCAGATGCCCAGATAAGGCACGTTGTTTTCGCGCGCGTACTGCGCGGTCATCAGCTTGCCTTCCACGCCACGGTAGCCGAAGCCGCCGGGGATCAGAATCGCATCCAGATCTTTCAAAATTTCGACGCCGCGCGTCTCAACGTCCTGCGAATCGATCAGCTTGATATTGACCGTTACGCGATTTTTCAGGCCGCCGTGCTTCAGCGCTTCAATCACCGATTTATAGGCGTCCGGCAGTTCAACATATTTGCCGACCATGCCGATGGTCACTTCGCCGCCCGGATTGGCCTCTTCGTAGATTACCTGTTCCCACTCGGACAGGTTAGCTTCCGGCGCATTGAGGTTGAAGCGCTTGCAGATATAGTCATCCAGACCCTGCGATTTCAGCAGGCCCGGGATTTTGTAGATGGAATCGACATCTTTCAGCGAGATAACCGCTTTTTCCGGCACGTTACAGAACAGCGCAATTTTGGCGCGTTCGTTAGCCGGTACGGCGCGGTCGGAACGGCAGATCAGCACGTCCGGCTGGATGCCGATAGAGAGCAGCTCTTTTACCGAGTGCTGGGTCGGCTTGGTTTTCACTTCGCCCGCCGCCGCCATATAAGGCACCAGCGTCAGGTGCATATACATGGTGTGTTCGCGACCGACGTCAACCGCCATCTGGCGAATCGCCTCCAGGAACGGCAGCGATTCGATATCGCCAACGGTGCCACCAATCTCTACCAGCACCACGTCGTGACCTTCGCCACCTTCGATAATGCGTTCTTTAATGGCGTTGGTGATATGCGGGATAACCTGAATGGTCGCGCCGAGATAGTCGCCGCGGCGCTCTTTACGCAGCACTTCAGAGTAGATACGACCCGTGGTGAAGTTGTTGCGGCGCGTCATTTTGGTGCGGATGAAGCGCTCGTAGTGACCCAAATCCAAATCGGTTTCGGCCCCGTCGTCGGTGACAAAGACTTCACCGTGCTGGGTAGGGCTCATGGTGCCCGGATCGACGTTGATGTAGGGATCCAGCTTCATGATGGTCACGTTGAGACCACGTGCTTCGAGAATGGCTGCGAGGGAGGCTGCGGCAATGCCTTTACCCAGAGAGGAAACGACCCCGCCGGTCACAAAAATATAATTCGTTGTCATGCTGAACCTGAGAGTTTAGGTTTAAAGACGGTGGAATAACCAGGACGGGAAAACAGTATACCTGAAACCCCTGTTAGCCACAATTGATGAATCACCGCCATCCTCCAACGCATTGCAGCGGGTAACATAGCGGATAGCGGCCAGGGAAATGTTGACGCAGGTCACAACTTTTTTCTCACGCTGAATCGAGTAAGCGCGACCGGCTAAATTGTATGCGCTGCTGGAATAATCAGCTTTTTTCGCCTTGCTTAACCTGCTGCCAGGCCGCTTCCATCTGCTCCAGCGTGGCGTCCGGCATAGCGAGCCCCTGGGCGGCAATAATCGCCTCCACGGCGCGGAAACGGCGCTCGAACTTGTCATTCGCCTTTTGCAGCGCGGTTTCCGCTTTGCTGCCCAGATGGCGCGACAGATTGACCGTGGCGAACAGCAGATCGCCGATCTCCTCCTCCAGCTTGTGCGGATCGATAGTCGCCTGCTGCGCCTCGTGCATCACTTCATCAATCTCTTCATGCACTTTATCCAGCACCGGGCCGATGGAGGTCCAGTCAAAGCCGACGTTATGGCAGCGCTTCTGGATTTTATGCGCGCGCATCAGCGCCGGCAGCGCTTTGGGGATGTCGTCGAGCGCCGAATGCTGCGCTTTTTCCGCCCGCTCTGCGCCCTTGATCGCCTCCCAGTTTTTCAGCACTTCCGCGCTGTCCGCGACGCTGGCGTCGCCGAAGATATGGGGATGCCGGCGCTCCAGCTTGTCGCTGATGGCATTGCAGATGTCGTCAAAGTCAAAGCGCTGCTGCTCGCTGGCCATCTGCGCGTAGAACACCACCTGAAACAGCAGATCGCCCAGTTCGCCGCGGAGATCCTCGAAGTCTTCACGCTGGATGGCGTCCAGCACTTCATAGGTCTCTTCCAGCGTATAGGGTGCAATTGAGGCGAAGGTTTGTTCGCGATCCCACGGGCAGCCGCGTTGCGGATCGCGCAGGGTTCGCATAATGCCCAGCAGGCGATCGAGTGCGCTCATAGTCAGTCCTTGTTAAACCGGAGATAAGAGGCGGGATGGGCACGCGCCCATCCCGCAACATCAGTGAAGACGTCGGGCGTCGATGATATCAGGCACCTGGTTCAGCCGCGACAGCACGCGGCCCAGCACCTGCTGATTGTAGATTTCAATATCCATATCGATGGTCGCCAGCTGCTTTTTGGTGTCGCTGCGGCTGGAGACGCCCAGCACGTTGACCTTCTCATTGGCAAGAATGGTGGTGATATCGCGCAGCAGCCCGCTGCGATCGTTGGCGGTAACGCGCACCACCAGCGAGTTGCCGCTGGAGTAGCTTTCGCCCCACACCGCGTCAACGATGCGTTCCGGCGCGTGGGCGCTCAGCTCGGCAAGCTGGTCGCAGTCGGCGCGGTGAATAGAGATGCCGCGCCCCTGGGTGATAAAGCCGACGATATCGTCACCGGGAATCGGCTGGCAGCATCGCGCAATATGGTGCATCAGGTTGCCGACCCCTTCGACCACCACGCGGCCGCTCTCTTTGCGCGCCGGCGGCGTGTAACTTTTCTGCGTCAGCTGGCGCAGCGCCTCGCGATCTTCCTCTTCCGCGCTCGGCTTGTTGAGCTTCGCCTGCAGGAAGTTGACCATCTGGTTGAGGCGAATATCGCCGCCGCCGATCGCCGCCAGCAGCTCGTCGAGCGAGGTGACGTTATAGCGCGGCAGCAGCAGCTTCTCCGCTTCGCGCAGGCTGATATCGAGCTGGTTCAGCTCGCTGTCGAGTATCTGACGGCCCGCCGCGATGTTTTTGTCGCGATCCTGCTTGCGGAACCAGTTATGGATCTTGGCTCGTCCGCGGCTGGTGGTGATATAACCGAGGTTGGGGTTAAGCCAGTCGCGGCTCGGATTGGGCTGTTTCTGGGTGATCACTTCCACCTGATCGCCCATCTGCAGCTGATAGGTAAAGGGCACGATGCGGCCGCCGATCTTGGCGCCGATGCAGCGGTGGCCGATATCGCTGTGAATATGGTAGGCAAAGTCGAGCGGCGTCGATCCAGCGGGCAGATCCACTACGTCGCCTTTTGGGGTAAAGACGTATACGCGATCGTCGAACACCTGGCTGCGCACCTCTTCCAGCATCTCACCGGAGTCGGCCATCTCTTCCTGCCAGGCGATCAGCTTACGCAGCCAGGCGATGCGCCCTTCGTGTCCCGAAGCGCCGCGCGCGCTGCCGGTGCTCGGCCCCTCTTTGTATTTCCAGTGCGCGGCGACCCCCAGCTCGGCATCCTCGTGCATCTGCCGGGTGCGGATCTGAATTTCCACGGTTTTGCCTTTCGGCCCGAGCACCACGGTATGAATCGACTGATAGCCGTTCGGCTTCGGGTTGGCGACATAGTCGTCAAACTCCGCCGGCAGATGGCGGTAGAGGGTATGCACAATGCCGAGCGCGCCGTAGCAGTCCTGCAGACGTTCGGCAACGATGCGCACCGCGCGCACGTCGAAAAGCTCATCGAACGCCAGCGACTTCTTCTGCATCTTGCGCCAGATGCTATAGATATGTTTCGGACGGCCGTAAACCTCGGCGCGCACCCCCTCTTTCACCATCTCTTTGCGCAGCGTATCGACAAAGTTCTCGATGTACTGTTCGCGGTCGATACGGCGCTCGTGCAGCAGTTTGGCGATGCGTTTGTATTCGTCAGGATGCAGGTAGCGGAAGCAGTAATCCTCCAGCTCCCATTTCAGCTGGCCGATGCCGAGCCGGTTGGCGAGGGGCGCATAGATATTGGTGCTCTCTTTGGCCGCCAGCACGCGTTCATCTTCCGGCGCGTCTTTCATCTCGCGCAGGTTCATAATGCGTTCCGCCAGCTTGATCACCACGCAGCGGAAATCTTCCACCATCGCCAGCAGCATGCGGCGCACGTTGTCCACCTGCTCGGAAGCCATGGAGTCGTTGTGGATCGCTTTCAGCTGGCGAATGGCGTCCATATCGCGCACGCCGTGTACCAGCGTAACGATGCCGCTGCCGAAGGTTTCGCTCAGCTCCTCTTCGCTCACCACCTCCGCATTCGCCAGCGGGAAGATCAGCGCGGCGCAGGAGCTTTCGATATCCATGCTAAGCATCGAGAGGATCTCCACCATCTCGATGCCGCGCCACAGCAGCAGCGACTGATCGGGGTGATCCTGCGTCTGGGCTTCGCAATAGCGCCAGGTCTCAGCGATACGTTCACATGATTGCGGGTTGGCAATGCCAAGACTGGCGATCCACTGATCGAGAGCGAACTCCCCTGCCGTATTTAAATGCGCACTTCTGACCGCAACCATATCCTCTCCTGCCACAGCAGCATCAATTGCCGCTTATGTTTTGCTGAACAGCACCATGGATTCGAGATGACGGGTATGAGGGAACATATCCAGCATCGCGACCCTTTCCAGATGGTAGCCCGCCGACAGCAATGTCTGGCTGTCGCGAGCAAGCGTTGTGGGATTACACGAAACATAGACCACGCGCTCCGGCGCAAGTTTAACCAGATGCGCCATCACGCCCGCAGCCCCGGCGCGCGCCGGATCGAGCAATACCTTGTTAAATCCCTGCGCCGCCCATGGCTGGCGCGTGACATCTTCCTCCAGGTTATGCTGGAAAAAGCGGACATTTTTAAGATTATTCAGTTGCGCATTATACGCTGCCTGTCGCACTAATGCTGCAACACCCTCCACACCCACAGCATTTTGTACGATTTTTCCTACAGGGATCGTAAAGTTTCCCATGCCGCAAAAGAGATCGAGCACGCGATCTTCCGGCTGCAGATCGAGCCAGGCGATCGCCTGCGCCACCATCTGCTGGTTAACCGCGTCGTTGACCTGAATAAAGTCCTGCGGGCTAAAGGTCAACCGCACGTCGCCCGAGTGGTAAAAGGGCTCGCCGCCGCGCACCTGCTCCAGCCGCTCGCCATCGTCGAGAAACAGCATCAGCCTCTGCTCATGCGAAAAACGTTCCAGTTTTTCGCGGTCGTCGGCGTGCAGCGCGTCGAGATGGCGCAACACCACCAGCGGCCCGTTATCCGCCAGCACCAGCTCAAGATGCCCCAGCCGGCTGGCCGCCCTGAGCGCGCTAAGGCAGTCGCGCAACGGCAGCAGCAGCGCTTCAAGTTCGGGCGCCAGAATGGGGCAGGTGCGAATCGCCACCAAATCGTTGCTCGCCTCCTGACGAAATCCCATCCGCAGCTCGCGCGTTTTAGGCTGCCACTGCAGGCCGAGGCGCGCGCGACGGCGGTAGCCCCAGGCGGGCCCGGCGAGGATGGCGTCCACCGCGACGGTGCGCTGCGCCGCCTGGCTCAGCATGCGCGACAGCGCCGCCGCTTTGCTGCGCTGCTGCAGCGGCTCGGCGGCATGCTGCTGCTGACAGCCGCCGCAGCGGGTAAAGTGCGGGCAGCGCGGCGTCACGCGCTCCGGGCTAAGGCTGAGCAGCCGCGTCGCCTTGCCGCGCGCGTACTGGCGCTTCTCCTCCACCAGCGTCACTTCCGCCTGTTCGCCGGGCAGCGCGCCGCTGATAAACAGGGTTTTACCCTGATGCCGCGCCACGCCCTGGCCAAAGGGGTCGAGTTCGTCCACGGTAACGGTAATGCGTTGCTTAGTCGTCACGCGCTGTTTTGCGGAGTAAAATTGCGCCATAGTGTTCTACATTCTCAATAAAATTCAGCGTGCGCGCGTTGTTGCGCACAGGATAACGGGTTAAGCCAGCGACTATTATGACGAAATACAGCCTGCGGGCGCGAATGATGATTTTAATTCTGGCGCCGACGTTACTGATTGGGCTGCTGCTTAGCTCGTTTTTCGTGGTGCATCGCTACAACGAACTGCAGCGGCAGGTGGTGGACGCGGGCGCCAGCATCATTGAGCCGCTGGCGGTCTCCAGCGAATACAGTATGACCTGGCACGACCGCGAAGCGCTGCGCGCGCTGGTCAGCCTGCTGCACCGTCGTCATTCCGATATTGTCCGCGCCATTTCCGTGTTCGACAACAATAACCGCCTCTACGTCACCTCGAACAGCAACCAAAACCTCGGCCTGATGCAGAAAGAGGATATCCACGCGCTGCCGGACGACGTCTCGATGGAGCGCCACGGCACGCTGCTGATCCTGCGCACGCCAATTACCGCTGAACACTATGCGACAGATGAACAGCCCAGCGAAGTGGCGAAACCGGCGGGCAATCCGCTCGGCTACGTGGCGATTGAGCTCGATCTTCAGTCGGTGCGTTTGCAGCAGTATAAAGAGGTCTTTGTCGCCACCCTGATGCTGCTGTTCTGTCTCTGCATCGCCATGCTGTTTGCCTACCGCCTGATGCGTGACGTTACCGGCCCGATTCGCAATATGGTTACCACCGTCGACCGCATTCGCCGCGGCCAGCTCGACAGCCGCGTCGAGGGCTATATGCTGGGAGAGCTGAGCATTCTGAAAAACGGCATCAACGCCATGGCGATGTCGCTCACCGCCTACCACGAAGAGATGCAGCACAATATCGATCAGGCGACCTGGGATCTGCGGGAAACGCTGGAGCAGCTTGAAATTCAGAACGTCGAGCTGGACCTGGCGAAAAAGCGCGCCCAGGAAGCGGCGCGCATCAAGTCGGAGTTCCTCGCCAATATGTCTCACGAGCTGCGCACCCCGCTCAACGGCGTGGTCGGCTTTACCCGCCAGATGCTGAAAACCGCGCTCGGTGCCACCCAGCGCGACTATATGCAGACCATTGAGCGCTCGGCGAATAATCTGCTGAGCATTATCAACGACGTGCTCGACTTCTCTAAGCTGGAAGCGGGCAAGCTGGTGCTGGAGTCGATTCCCTTCCCGCTGCGCGCCACCCTGGATGAAACCATTGTGCTGCTGGCGCCGTCGGCGCACGAAAAAGGGCTGGAGCTGACGGTGCTGTGCGACTGCAGCGTGCCGGATAACGTGATTGGTGATCCGCTGCGCCTGCAGCAGATTCTGATCAACCTGCTGGGCAACGCCATTAAGTTTACCGAGCGCGGCACTATCGATCTGCGCGTCGAACAGCGCAACGTCAGCGCCACGCGCGTCGAGCTGGAGATTCAGGTACACGACTCGGGCATCGGCATTTCCGAGCAGCAGCAAACCCAGCTGTTTCAGGCGTTTCGCCAGGCTGACGCCAGCATCTCCCGCCGCCACGGCGGCACCGGGCTGGGTCTGGCGATCACCCAGAAGCTGGTCAGCGAAATGGGCGGCGAGATCGCCTTCCACAGCCGCGTCGATGAAGGCTCGACCTTCTGGGTGCGGATACCGCTCGATCTCAATCCCAACGCGCCGACGCTGCCGCGCGCGCTCGACGCCCTGTCGCGCTCGCGCATGGCCTACGTCGAGGCGCACGCCGCCTCGGCCGACGCGACGCTGAAGATGCTGCGCGTGACGCCGCTGCAGATCGAGCACAGCGAAACGCTGTCGGGGCTGCGCGAGCCGCACTATCCGCTGCTGCTGGTCGGGCTGCCGATTGATATCACGCAGCAGGCGTTGCTGGACGATGCCTTTATCGACGCCCTGCTCAATCGCGCCGACTGCGTGCTGCTGGCGCTGCCGAGCGCCATGATGCTGCTGGCCGATCTGCATACGCGCCAGCGCAGCGAACTGCCCAACGGCGCGCGCCTGCCGCTGCGGGTTATGGCGGTGGATGACAACCCCGCCAACCTCAAGCTGATCGGCGCGCTGCTGGAGGAGAAGGTGCAGCATATCCTGCTGTGCAACAACGCCGAGCAGGCGATCGCCGCGGCGCGCACCCAGCCGCTGGATATTATCCTGATGGATATTCAGATGCCGGAGATCGACGGCATCCGCGCCAGCGAAATTATTCGCAGCCTGCCGCTGCACGCCAGTACGCCGATTGTGGCGGTTACCGCGCACGCCATCGACGGCGAGCGCGAACATCTGATCAAAGCCGGCATGAACGACTATCTGGCGAAGCCGATCGACGAAACCCGACTCAGCCAGCTGCTGGCGCGTTACAGCCCGGCGCTGCCTGCGGTAGCCGCGCCGGTGCCGACGGTTTCGCCTTCGCTCGACTGGGAGCTGGCGCTGCGCCAGGCGGCGAATAAACCCGACCTGGCGCGCGATATGCTGAAGATGCTGCTCGACTTTCTGCCCGAGGTACAGCAGAAGCTCGACGCCTTTATGGCGGCGAAAGATGCGCAGGGCCTGCGCGAAATCATCCATAAGCTGCACGGCAGCGCCAGCTACAGCGGGGTGCCGCGCATGAAGCAGCTCTGCCGCCAGCTGGAGAAAAACCTGCGCCAGAGCGGCGATATCGACGATCTGGAGCCGGAGCTGCTGGAGCTGCAGGATGAGATGGAAAACGTGGCGCGCGAGGCGCGCAGGCTGCTGGGTGAAAGCTAACGTGGCGCACGAGGTGCGCAGGCTACCAGGTGAAAGCTAAAGAGAAGAAAAAAGAGCGCGGCAACAGGCAGCTCAGCGCGCTTTCTGCCGCCACGTCACAACAGCCGTGGCGGCAGGCTAACGCGGCGGCGCTGGCCGGACTCAACCGCATCACACCAGTGCGCGGTTGACTATCGCACCAGAACCGCCTGTTTTAACGCGCGGCGGCTTTTGGTCGCCATAGCCACAGCACCGCGATCGCCAGCGCAAACAGCGCGCCGAAGCCAACGCCGGTCGCCACTGCGGGCGCGCCCGCTTTTACCGCCAGCGTATAGAGCCCCAGCATCACCAGCATGGCGATATTCTCGCCGAAGTTCTGCACCGCAATCGCATTGCCTGCGCCAACGCTCGCCTTACCACGCGCCTGCAGTACCGCATTGAGCGGCACCACAAAAAAGCCGCCCAGCGCGCCAATGACCATCAGCAGCAGGTAGGCGCTCAGCAGTGAATGCTGCAGCGAGAAGATCGCCACCATCACGCCGATCAGCACGCCGGCAGGCATGCAGCGGCGCACCGTCTCCAGCGTAACCAGCTTCGCCGCCGCGCCGGCCCCGGCTACGATGCCGATCGCCACCATCGCGTTAAGCGTGGTCGGCGTGGCGTTGTCGCTGATGCCGAGCGCCACCGGCACCCACAGCACCAGCAGAAAGCGCAGCGTTACGCCTGCGCCCCAGAACAGGCTGGTGCCAAGAATGGAAAAGCGCGTCTCGCCGTTATGCCACAGCGTCGAGCAGGCCTGGAAAAAGCGGCGCAGCATGGCGCCGAGGTGCCAGCTCTGCCCCGGTCGCGCCGCGCTAAGCTTCGGAATCATCAGGTTCGCCGCCACCGCCACCGCGTAGGTGGCTGCGCAGAGCGCCAGCGCCGCCGACAGGCTCCAGTCGGCAAGCGCGCCGCCCGATACCGACCCAAGCAGGATTGCGGCGATGGTAGAGCTTTCCATCATGCCGTTGGCTTTTACCAGCTTCTCGCCGGAAGTCAGCTCGGTGAGAATGCCGTACTTGGCGGGCGAGTAGGCCGCCGCGCCGATGCCTACCAGCGTATAGCCCACAAAAGGATTGAAGCCAGAGCAGATCAGCAGTGCGCCCAGCAGCTTGAGGCTGTTGGCGAACATCATTACCCGGCCTTTGGCGAAGCTGTCCGCCATCTGGCCGACAAAGGGCGCCAGCAGAATATAGGCGGCGACGAACAGCATCTGCATCACCGGCTGGCTCCAGTCGGGATAGAGCTCGCTTTTCAGCAGCGCCAGGGTGGCAAAAAGCAGCGCGTTGTCGCCAAAGGCGGAAAAAAACTGCGCGCACATTACCGCCAGCATGCCGCGCGATCGCAGGGATAGCGCCTGCGCCTCTGGACTCTTCATGCCTGCTCCTCTTCTGCCAGCTGTTTCAGGCTGACATAGTCCGGCTTGCCGCTGCCCAGCATCGGCAGCTGTTTCATCACGCGGATATCGCGCGGCACGGCCAGCTCCGGCGCGCCCAGCTCGCGCGCCGCTTTCTGCAGCGCGTCGCGCTTGAGTTCGGCGTCGGTGGTAAACAGCACCAGCGCTTCGCCGCGGTTGCCGTCGGCGCGCAGCGACGCCGCGTGCTGCTTCTCCGGCGACGCTTTCAGGGCGATCTGCTCGACGCTCTCCAGCGACACCATCTCACCGGCAATCTTGGCGAAGCGTTTGGCGCGCCCCTGAATCTGACAGAAGCCGCCTTCGTCAAAGCTGACGATATCGCCGGTATCGTACCAGCCCGCCTCCAGCTGCCCTTCGCCGTTGTCGGCGGCGGGCGCTTCCAGCACGCCGGGGTTCTCAACCCGCAGGTAGCCCTTCATGATGTTCGGCCCGCGCAGCTGCAGCCGACCGCCCTGCTCGATGCCCTCTACCGACATCAGACGCGAATCCATGCCCGGCAGAATACGGCCCACGGTGTGCGGTTTCGCCGCCATCGGCACGTTGATTGCCACCACCGGCGCGCACTCGGTCACGCCGTAGCCCTCAAGAATGCGGATGCCGTACTTCTCCATATAGATCTGGCGCGTCGCTTCCTGCAGCTTCTCCGCGCCCGCCACCACATAGCGCACGCGGGCGAAATCGTAAGGCGCGGCAAAGCGCGCATAGTTGCCGAGAAAGGTCGAGGTGCCGAACAGCACGGTGCAGTTGCGGTCGTAGACCAGCTCCGGCACGATGCGATAGTGCAGCGGGCTGGGGTAGAGAAATACCTGCGCGCCGGTCATCAGCGGCGTAAACAGCCCCACCGTCAGACCGAAGGCGTGGAACAGCGGCAGCGCCGACATAAACTTATCGCGCGGGGTAAAGTCCGCCACGGTGCGGATCTGCTCCACGTTCGCCAGCAGGCTTTTATGGGAATGCACCACGCCTTTGGGGTTGCCTTCCGAGCCGGAAGTGAACAGCACCATCGCCGCCTCTTCCGGCTGGCGCGCCACCTGCGCGCGGCGCGGCAGCAGCAGGTGTGCCAGGATCCAGAGCTTGTCCTGGGTGGTCACGGTGTCGCGCAGATCCTCCAGATAGATCCACTCAACCCCGGTCAGCCCCTGCGGCAGATGCCAGAGGTTGCCCTTCTCCAGAAACTGGCGCGAGGTAAAGACGGTTTTCACCTGCGACGCGGTCAGCGCCGCGCCCATGCCCTTGACCCCGGCGGTGTAGTTAAGCATCGCCGGCACGCGCCCGCGCATCGACGCGCCGAGAATTGCCGCCGCGGTCACCGTCGCGTTGGGCAGCAGCAGGCCGACAATCTCACCCGGCTGGCTGTAGCGCTCAAGAATGCGCCCGACGCCGAGCGCCTTTTTCAGCAGCCCGGTATAGCTGTCGGGCTGCATATTGACATCTTCGATGCAGGGCTTAAACGCGCCGTAGCGGGTGCGGGCGTTAAGGAAGGCGTCATAGAGCGTTTCGCGCGGGCGCACCGCCATGCGCGCCTCCATCATAATATGGTGCAGGTGCTCGCCCGCGAGCTGGCGCCGGTCGCGCGCCCGCTTCGCCTCCGGCATCGGAATGCGCGTCGCCGGCAGGATGGTCAGGGTGATACGGGGAAAAAGACGGCGCTTAAAGACCCCCGCCAGGCGGCCGAAAGGGGTGTACTCGGCCCCCTCGATGCGCATCGGCACCACGTTGGCCTGGGATTTGGCGGCGACGAAACCCGCGCCGCTGTAGATCTTCATCAGCGAGCCGGTGACGGTAATGCGCCCTTCCGGGAAGATCACCACCGGGCGGCCGCTGTCGATCAGCCGCACCAGCTGCTTGATCGACATCGGCCGGGTTGGATCGAGTGGAACGAAATCGATCAGCGACTTCACCAGCCGCATATACCACCGCTCGCTCACGGCGGAGTAAACGGCGAAAACCGGCCTGACCGGCAGGAACAGCGCCAGCAGCACGCCGTCAAGAAAAGACATATGGTTCGGCGCGATCAGCACTTTGTCCTGATGCAGCGCGGCGGCGTCGCCGCGCAGTTCCACCCGCCACAACAGACGGCAGAGTAGACGAAAAAATCTAAACAACATGCCAGCTCCTTAGCATCGTTAAAAAGGTTACTAACGATGCAGGATCTGGCGTCGTTCGACAAGCGTCAAGGCGCGATTTAGGGCGTCGGCTGCCAGCCGCCGCCGAGCGCGGCGATCAGCGCTACGCTGGTGACCCACTGCGTGCTTTGCAGCGACAGCAGGCTCTGCTGCGCGCTCAGGCTGCTGGTTTCAGTGGTGGCGACGTCGAGATAGTCGATCATGCCCGCTTCATACTGGTTGCGCGTTACGCGCGCCGACTCGCGCGCGGCGTCGGTGGCGCGCTGCTGGGCCCCCAGCTCCTCGGTGAGGGTGTTCAGCTCCACCAGATCGTCCTCGACTTCCTGCATCGCCGTCAGCACCGCCAGCCGATAGCTGGCGACGCTGGCGTCGTAGGCGGCGCGCGCCTGATCCACCTTCGCCGAGGTGGCGCCGAAGTCGAGCAGCGTGCCGCTCAGATCGGGGCCGAGCGACCAGACGCGGTAAGGCAGCGAGAAGAGATTACGCAGCGCCGAGGCGCTGGTGCCGCCGCTGGCGCTCAGCGTCAAATCGGGATAGTAGCCAGCTATCGCCACGCCGACCACGGCGTTGGCGGCGGCGACGTTGCGCTCGGCATAAGCGATATCGGGTCGGCGCTGCAGCAGCTGCGACGGCAGCGCCTGCGGCAGCGGCGGCAGCGTTGCGGTCAGCTTCGCCGCCGGCAGGCTGAAGTCGGCGGGCGCTTTGCCGATCAGCAGCGCGATGGCGTGCTCCAGCTGGGCACGCTGCCACTGCTGGTCGAGCGCCGAGGCGCGGGCGCTCTCCAGCTGCATCTGCGCCTGGGCCAGGGTGGCGCGCGATTCGCTACCCGCCTGATATTTATTGCCGATGATCTTCAGGTAGCGCTCGTAGGCCGCCACGCTCTGCTGATAGCGGGCGATCTTCTCATCCATAATACGCAGCTGAAAATAGTCCTGCGCCAGCTCCGACTGGGCGCTGAGCGTCACGTTCGCCAGCTCGGCGGCGCTCGCCTGGGCGCTGGCGGCGTTCTCTTCCCGGGTGCGCCGCAGTTTGCCCCACAGATCCACCTCCCAGCTGGCGCTCAGCTGCGCCGAGTTGCTGTTGGTGACGCTGCGCGCGCCGCTGTTGGTTGAACGGGTGCCGCTGCGCGTCCCGCTGGCGTCATAGCCGATGGTCGGGAAGAGCGCGGCGCGCGACTGGGCGGCCAGCGCCTGCGCTTCGCGGTACTGGGCGGCGTAGCTGGCGACATTCTGGTTAGAGATGCTCACCTGCTGCAGCAGGCCGCTCAGGGTGTCGTCGTGATAGACCCGCCACCATTCACCTTTGTTCTGGTCATCCTGCGGCGCGGCGCGCTGCCAGCCTTTGGCCTCTTTATAGTGCAGCGGCACGCTGGCGCTGGGGCGCTGATAGTCGGGGCCGACGGCGCAGCCGCCGAGCAGCAGCAGTAAAGCGAGAGAAAACTTTTTCATTGATCAGGATTCCGCATGGCGCAAGCGGCGCCACTGACGTTGGGTGGCGCGACTCAGGCGGTCGAGCCAGAGGTAGACGACCGGCGTGGTAAACAGGGTCAGCAGCTGGCTCAGCGCCAGCCCGCCCGCGATTGCCATACCGAGCGGGCTGCGCAGATCGGCGTCGCCGCCGCTGCCGAGCGCCAGCGGCAGCGCGCCGAAAAAGGCCGCCAGCGTGGTCATCATAATGGGGCGAAAGCGCATCAGGCACGCCTGCACGATCGCCTGCTGCGGCGACAGGCCGAGACGGCGCTCGGCGTCGAGCGCGAAGTCGATCATCATAATGGCGTTCTTTTTGACGATGCCGATCAGCAGGATGATGCCGATTAGCGCAATCAGCGTGAGCTGCGTGTCGGTGAGCAGCAGCAGCAGCAGCGCGCCGACGCCCGCCGACGGCAGCGTTGAGAGAATGGTCAGCGGATGCACATAGCTCTCGTAGAGCACGCCCAGCACGATATAGACCGCCGCCAGCGCCGCCAGAATCAGCCAGGGCATGGTGGCCGTCAGCTGGCCAAAGGCGGCGGCGGTGCCGGCGAAACCGGCCTGGATGCTGGAAGGCAAACCGAGCTTCGCCATCGCCTGCTTAATCAGCGCCTGCGCCTGCTCCAGCGAGACGCCGTCGTTAAGATTAAAAGCGAGGGTGCTGGTGGCCGACTGCCCCTGATGCGCCACCGACAGCGGCGCGTTGCCGCTGGTCAGGGTCGCGAAGGCGGAGAGCGGCACCCGGTCGCCGCTGTCGTTAATCACGTAGAGCTGCTGCAAAATCGCCGGATCGCGCGTGTAGCTGTCGTTAAGCGACATCACCACGTGATACTGATTCAGCGTGTGATAGAGCGTAGCGACCTGGCGCTGGCTGAAGGCGTTGTTCAGCAGGGTGTCGAGCATCTGCACGTTGACGCCGAGGCGCGTGGCGCGGTCGCGATCGATAGCGATCACCACCTCCTGACCGCCGGTTTGCGAGTCGGAATCGACGCTGTTGAGCTGCGGGATCGCCGCCAGCGCCGCCTGCACTTTCGGCGTCCAGGTGCGCAGCAGATCGAGATCGTCCGCCTGCAGGCTGTACTGATAGCTGGCGTTCGCGCTGCGGCCGCCGATATGCAGATCCTGCGCCGCCATCAGGAACATCTGCGCCCCTGCGATATGGCTGGTTTTCATGCTCAGCCGGTTGGCCACTTCGGTGGCGGTGGCGTCGCGCTGGTCGAGATCCTTCAGCCGCACAAAGAAGTTAGCGCTGTTGCGCGAGCCGAACATGCCGCTGCCCATTGAGGACATCACGCTCTCTACCGCCGGATCGGCCTGAATAATTTTGGTAAACATCAGCATCTTCGGCTTCATCGCCTGAAAGGAGATGTTCTGGTCGGCGCGCAGCGCGCCCATCAGCACGCCGGTATCCTGATTGGGAAAGAAGCCCTTCTGCACCACGGTATAGAGAAACAGATTGAGCAGCACGGTGAGCAGCAGGCTGAGCATCGTCAGCTTCTGGTGGCGCATCACCCAGTCGAGCCCGCGCGCATAGGCCGCCAGCAGCGCATTGAGCCGGTTCTCGATAAACTGATAGAGCGGATGCGGCCGTTTGCTGACGCGCGGCTTGCGCTTCAGCAGCCGCGAGCAGAGCATCGGCGTCAGGCTGAGGGAAACAAACATCGAGATCAGCAGCGACACGGTGAGCGTAATGGCGAACTCGCGGAACAGACGGCCAACGATGCTGCCCATCAGCAGGATGGGAATAAACACCGCGATCAGCGATACCGTCATCGACAGCACGGTAAAGCTCACCTCGCGCGCACCGCGCACCGCCGCGCGCACCGGCCCTGAGCCCTCTTCAATATGGCGCGTGATATTCTCCAGCACTACGATGGCGTCATCCACCACAAAGCCGGTGGAGATAATCAGCGCCATTAGCGACAGGTTGTCGAGGCTGTAGCCCAGCAGATACATCACCGCGCAGGTGCCGATCAGCGACACCGGCAGCGCCAGCGCCGGGATCACCACCGCCTGCAGGTTGCGCAGGAAGACAAACACCACGGCGATCACCAGCAGCACGGCGATCAGCAACGTCTCTTCAGTGTCGTAGAGCGAGGCGCGCACCCCAGGCGAGCGGTCGATCACCACTTTAAGCTGGGTATCGGCGGGCAGATCTCTCTCCAGCGCCGGCAGCTGCGCCTTAATGGCGTCGATGGTGTCGAGCATATTGGCGCCCGCCTGGCGCTTAATGCCGATCATCACCGACGGCGCGGCGTTAAGGAAACCGGCCTGATACTGATCCTCCACCGAGTCGTAGACGGTAGCGACGTCATGCAGCCGCACCGCCTTGCCATCCTGATAGCTGACGATGAGATCGCGATACTGCGCCGCCTTGTCGAGCTGGCCGTTGCTGTCCACCACCCACGACTGGCTGCTGCCCTGCAGCATCCCCTTCGGCAGGTTGGTGGTGCTGCTGGCGATGGCGCTGCGCACCCGATCCAGCGAAATACCGTAGTGGGTCAGCTTCTGTGGCTGCAGATCGATCCGCACCGCCGGCAGCGCGCTGCCCATCAGCGACACCTCGCCCACGCCCTTTACCTGCCCCATCGCCTGCTCAATCTTGCTTTCCGCCAGATCGTAAAGCTCGCCCGCCGAGCGGGTTTCAGAGGTGAGCGCCAGCATCACGATGGGCGCATCGGAAGGGTTAGCTTTGTGGTAGGTCGGCAGCGACTCCATGCTGCTCGGCAGCAGGCTGCGCGAGGCGTTGATCGCCGCCTGCACGTCGCGCGCCGCGCCGTTGATATCGCGGTTCAGCTCAAACTGCAAAATAATATTGGCGGATCCCTGCGAGCTGCTGGAGGTCATTTCGGTGATGCCGGCGATCTGCCCCAGCGCGCGCTCCAGCGGCGTCGCCACCGTCGCCGCCATGGTTTCCGGGCTGGCACCCGCCAGGCTGGCGCTCACCATAATAGTAGGGAAATCGACCTGCGGCAGCGGCGCGACCGGCAGCAGCCGATAGCCGAGGGCGCCGAGCAGCAGAATCGCCAGCGTCAGCAGCAGCGTGGCGACCGGACGGAAAATAAACAGCCGCGTCAGGTTCATGACGCGCCTCGCGACTGCTGCTGGCGGCGTTTCACCCAGGCGTTGCCGCGCTGCGCAAGCGCGTCAAACCAGAGATAGATCACCGGCGTGGAGAAGAGCGTCAGCACCTGGCTGACGATCAAGCCGCCGACGATCACCAGCCCCAGCGGCTGGCGCAGCTCCGCGCCCGATCCCGACGCCAGCATCAGCGGCAGCGCGCCGAGCAGCGCTGCCATGGTGGTCATCAGAATCGGACGAAAGCGCAGCAGGCAGGCTTGATGGATCGCCTCGCGCGGGCTGAGGTGCTGCTTGTTCTCCGCCTCCAGCGCAAAGTCGATCATCATAATGGCGTTCTTCTTCACGATACCGATGAGCAGGATCACGCCAATTAGCGCAATCAGGCTAAATTCGCTGCCCGCCAGCAGCAGCGTCAGCAGCGCGCCGACCGCCGCCGACGGCAGCGTGGAGAGGATGGTCACCGGGTGAATAAAGCTCTCGTAGAGAATGCCCAGCACCACGTACATGGTGAGCAGCGCCGCGAGGATCAGCCACAGGGTGTTGCCGGTGGCGCTCTGGAAGGCGGAGGTTTCGCCCTGGTAGCGCAGCGTAATGCTCGACGGCATCTGCAGCTGCTGCCGCACCTGGGCGATCGCCTTCTGCCCATCCTCCAGCGAGTAGCCGCTGTTGAGGTTAAAGGAGATCATCACCGCCGGGAACTGATTCAGGCGCATATGCATCAGCGAACCGGCGCGCTGGTGGATAGTGGCGACAGCGGTCAGCTTTACCATACCGCTGCTGGTGCTGTCGCTGGCGGAGGTTGACGTCGAGGTCGAGGTCGAGGTCGAAGAGGAGGTTGAGCCTGTCGTCGAACTGTCGCTGGTGGCGGGCTGCAGATAGACATCCTCAAAAGAGGCGGGCGACTGCTGATAAGCGGGCGCCACCTCCAGCACCACGCGATACTGGTTCGACTGGGTAAAGATAGTCGACACCAGACGCTGGCCAAAGGCGTTATAAAGCGCAGTATCGACGTCCGACGCGGTAATGCCGTAGCGCGCCGCTTTATCGCGGTTCAGTTCGACATAGGCCACGCGCCCCTGATCCTGCAAATTGCTTACCACACCGTTAAATTCCGGCCGCTTCTGCAGCGCCGCCACCAGCTGCGGCGACCAGGTCACCAGGTTTTCGCTGTCGGCGTCGTCGAGGGTGAACTGATACTGGCTCGGCGTCACCTGGTCGTTAACCGTCAGATCCTGCGCCGGCTGCATAAAGAGCTGGATGCCCACCACCTGCTTCGCCGCCTGCTGCAGCTGTTTGATCACCGCGTCGGCCTTGTCGTCGCGCTGGTCAAACGACTTCAGGTTGATTTGCAGCCGCCCGCTGTTGAGGCTGGTATTGTTGCCGTCAATGCCGATAGTGGAAGAGACGCTCTCTACCGCCGGATTCGCCAGCACCACCTTCGCCAGCGCCTGCTGACGCTTCGCCATCTCGCTAAAGGAGACATCCTGCGACGCCAGCGTAATGCCCTGGATCAGCCCGGTGTCCTGGGTCGGGAAGAAGCCTTTCGGCACCGCCATATAGAGCAGCGCGGTCAGCGCAAAGGTCGCCAGCGCCACCAGCAGCGTCAGCTTCTGGTGGTTGAGCACCACCGTCAGCAGCCGATCGTAGCCGCGGATCAGCTTGTCGAACAGCTCGCCGCCCTTGCGCGCAAAGCGCGACTGCCGCTCCGGCGGGATATGGCGCAGCAGGTAGGCGCACAGCATCGGCGTCAGGGTCAGCGACACCAGCATTGAGACCAGAATCGACACCGCCAGCGTGATGGCAAACTCGCGGAACAGCCGCCCCACCACGTCGCCCATAAACAGCAGCGGGATCAGCACCGCAATCAGCGAGAAGGTCAGCGAGATAATAGTGAAGCCGATCTGCTGCGACCCTTTCAGCGCCGCCTGCATCGGGGTTTCGCCCTCCTCCAGCCGCCGCGAAATATTTTCTACCACCACGATAGCGTCATCGATAACAAAGCCGGTGGCGATGGTCAGCGCCATCAGCGACAGGTTATTGAGGCTGAAGCCCGCCAGATACATTACGCCGAACGTGCCCACCAGCGACAGCGGCACCGCCACGCTGGGGATCAGCGTCGCCGCCACGTTGCGCAGAAACAGGAAGGTCACCATCACCACCAGCGCGATGGAGAGCATCAGCTCGAACTGCACGTCGCTGATGGAGGCGCGGATGGTCTGGGTGCGGTCAGAGAGAATGGTCATCTTCACGCCGTCCGGCAGCGCGGCCTGCAGGGTCGGCAGCGCCGCCTTGATGTTGTCCACTACCTGGATCACGTTGGCGCCCGGCTGGCGCTGTACGCTGATAACAATTGCCGGGCTGTTGTTGGCCCAGGCGGACTGGAAGCTGTTCTCCGGCCCCTGCTCGATATGGGCGATATCCTTCAGGCGCAGCGCCGCGCCGTTCTGGTAAGTGAGGATCAGGTTGCCGTACTCGTCGGCGGTGCGCAGCTGGTCGTTGGCGTCGATGGTCACCGAGTGATATTTGCCGTCAAAGCCGCCCTTCGAGCCGTTGACGTTGCTGTTGCTAATCAGCGTATTAACGTCTTCCAGCGTCAGATGATGGGCGGCGAGCGCCGTCGGGTTCATCTGCACGCGGATCGCTGGCTGATGGCCGCCCGCCAGCGTCACCATGCCGACGCCGGAGATCTGCGACAGCTTCAGCGCCACGCGGGTATTGACCAGATCCTGCACCTGGGTCAGCGGCAGGTTATCTGAACTGGCCGCCAGGGTGATCACCGCGCTGTCCGCCGGGTTGACCTTTTTATAGGTCGGCGGATTGGGCAGATCGCTCGGCAGTAGATTATTCGCAGCGTTAATCGCCG
This sequence comes from Pantoea agglomerans, assembly GCF_020149765.1. Classification (NCBI taxonomy): domain Bacteria; kingdom Pseudomonadati; phylum Pseudomonadota; class Gammaproteobacteria; order Enterobacterales; family Erwiniaceae; genus Pantoea; species Pantoea agglomerans. The sequence goes on along the minus strand of NZ_CP083809.1, from coordinate 785,337 downwards.
CCTGCACTTCCTGCTCCGCCACGTCGAGCGAGAGATCGAGGCCGAACTTCAGGGTAATGATGGAGGAGCCGCTGGAGCTGGTGGAGCTCATCTGGCTCAGCCCCGCCATCTGCCCCAGCTGACGCTCCAGCGGCGAGGTGACCGACGAAGCCATCACGTCGGGGCTGGCGCCGGGATAGAGCGTGGTAACCTGAATCGTCGGGTAGTCCACCTGCGGCAGCGCCGAGGTAGAGAGAAATTTATAGGCGAAAATGCCGGCGACCAGCACGCCCACCATCAGCAGGATGGTGGCGACCGGGCGCAGGATAAACAGGCGTGACGGGTTCATTTTGCCTCGGCGGTTGCGGTCGGTTGCGTCTCATCCGCCAGCGCGACTTTGCTGCCGTTGGTCAGGCGATCGATGCCTTCGGTCACCAGGCGATCGCCGGGTTCAACGCCCTTGAGGATCGCCTGCTTGTCGTCACCGAACGCCGGGCCGGCGGAGACCGCTTTGCGCGTCACGCTGTTGTCTTTATTGATAAGGAAGACAAAGCTGCCGTCGCTGCTCAGCTGCAGCGCCTGCGACGGGATCACCGTCGCCCCTTTCAGGGTGCGGGTCTGCAAACGCAGATTAACGAACTGGTTGGCGTAGAGCGCCTCATCCTCGTTGGCGAAGGTCGCCTTCAGCGCCACGGTGCCGGTGCTGGTGTCGATCTGGTTGCTGATGAACTTCACTTCGCCCTGCGCCAGCGCGCGGCTGTTGTCCTGGTCGAACGCGGTGACCGGCAGCGCCTGGCCGCTGTGCAGCGCCTTGATCAGCTCGGGGATATGGCTCTGCGGCACGCTAAAGGTTGCAGCGGCGGGCTGCATCTGGGTAATGGTCACCAGGCCGGTGGTGCTGGAGCTCTGCACCATATTGCCCGGGTCCACCAGCCGCAGCCCGACGCGGCCGCTGACCGGCGCGGTGATGCGCGCATACTCGATGCTCAGCTTCGCGCTGGCGATCTGCGCCTGGTCAGCGGCCACCGCGCCGCGATACTGGCCGACGGTGGCAGTCTGGGTGTCGAGGTCCTGACGCGCCAGCGAGTCCTGCGCGTAGAGCTTGCGGTAGCGCGCCAGCGTCAGCTCGGCGCTTTTCAGCAGCGCCTGATTTTCGCTCAGCTCAGCCTGATACTGATTCAGCGTCGCCTGGAAGCTGCGCGGGTCAATCTGCGCCAGCAGCTGCCCCGCCTCCACTTTCTGCCCTTCGGTGAAATAGACCTTCTCCAGCTGGCCGTCGACGCGGCTGGTGACGGTGACGCTGGCGTTGGGAATCACCGTGCCGAGCGCGTTCAGGTAGACCGGCACGTCGGCGGTGGTCGCCACGCCGCTGTGCACCAGGGTGGCGCCGCCGCCCATCATCGCCATGTCCGGCGGCCCGCCGCGTCCCGCGTGGCGTCCGCCGGGCGGCATCGCCCCCTGCCCTTTGCCGAACGGCAGCACGCGCCAGACGACGCCGGCAATAATCACCATCAGGATTAACAGCAGCAGCCATTTAAGCCAGCGGGAACGGGAAGAGCGGGACGCATTAGTCATGGTTAACATCTTGCCTGGAGTAAAAAGGAAAAAATCCCCTTTTTTTCAGGGGATTATTGAGTCTTTGAATTATCACTTCGCGTATTATCCGCGAAAGCGCGGCTATTTTTCCATCGGCAAACCGTAAGGGTTTCGTTAAGAAAAATCAGGCTTTCCAGCCGCCGCCCAGCGCTTCATACAGCGTAATTTTCTGGTTTAGCTGGCCCAGACGCGCGGCGATCCACGCCTGGCGCGCACTATAGAGCGAACGCTGCGCCACCAACACATTCAGATAGTTGTCAACGCCTTGCTTGTAGCGCAATTCAGAATAGTCGTAATCGCGCTGGTTCGCCGCTACCTCTTTTTCCAGGGCCGCCAGTTGATCCTGCCAGGTGTCCTGTCCGGCCAGCGCGTCGTTCACCTCTTTAAATGCGGTCTGGATCGCCTTCTCATAGTTAGCAACCTCGATGCGCTTCTCGATATGGGCGATATCCAGGTTGGCCTGGTTAACGCCGCCGTCGAAGATCGGCAGGTTGATGGAGGGCACAAAAGACCAGGAAGCGGTGCCGCCCTCCAGCAGATGCCCCAGCGAACTGCTGGTCGAGCCGCCCGACGTGGTCAGCGAGATGCTGGGGAAAAAGGCGGCGCGCGCTGCGCCGATATTGGCGTTGGCCGCCTTCAGCGTATGCTCGGCGGCGATAATGTCCGGGCGGCGCGTCAGCAGATCGGACGGCAGCCCAGCCGGCGTCGCCGGGAAGTCCCAGCGGCTGTTCAGCGTGGCGTTTTTCAGCAGATCGACCGGTAGATCGGCGCCCGCCAGCAAGCGCAGCGCGTCCACATCCTGGCGCACCTGCCGCGTGTAGCTCGCCACGTCCGCCTCGGCGCTGCGCACCGTGCTCTCCGCCTGCGCCACGTCCAGATCGCTACTCACCCCGCCGCGATAGCTGAGCTGCGTCAGCTGGTACGATTTCTGCTGGCTTTGCGCGGTCTGCTGCGCCAGATGCAGCAGATCGTTATCGGAACAGAGCGTCAGCCAGGCCGACGCCACCTGGGCGATCAGCGAAATACGCGTGGCGCGCTCGGTCGCCTCGGTGGAGAGATACTGCTCCTGCGCCTCGTTGCTCAGGCTGCGCAGACGGCCGAAGAAGTCGAGCTCCCACGAGGTGACGCCCAGCCCGGCGTTTAGCTCGTGATAGGTCACCGCGCCGGTGGTTTTGGTGTTGTAGAGATTGGCCGGCTCGTGCGCCGAGGTCTGGCTGGCGGTGGCGCTGATCGACGGCAGCAGCGCGGCGCGGTTGACCTGCACCGTGGCGCGCGCCTGCTCGACGTTGAGCGCCGCGACGCGCAGATCGCGGTTGTTTTGCAGCGACAGCGCGATCAGCTGGCGCATGCCGGCGTCGGTAAAGAAGCTCTGCCACGGCAGATCCGCCACGTTGCCGACCGGCGTCGGCTGGTCGTAGCTCGTCTCTACCGGCATCGCCGGACGATGGTATTCAGGCTGTAAGCTACAGGCCGTAAGCAGCAGAGCCAGCGGCGGCAGCGTCCAGCGAATATTAACGATCATGATTTATTTCCTCAGCGGCCGCGTTGCTCTTCTTACGTGAGAAGAGTTGCGCCACCACCACATAGAACATGGGAACAAAAAAGATGGCGAGGAAGGTGGCGGTAATCATCCCGCCCGCCACCGCCGTGCCGATAGAGTGCTGACTGCCCGCGCCCGCGCCGTTGGATATCGTCAGCGGCAGCACGCCGAGAATAAAGGCCATCGAGGTCATGATGATGGGTCGGATACGCAGCCGCGCCGCCTCGACCGCCGCCTCGACCAGGGTTCTGCCTTCGCGCTCGTGTAGCTCTTTGGCGAACTCGACGATCAGGATGGCGTTTTTCGCCGCCAGTCCGACGGTGGTCAGCAGCCCGACCTGAAAGAAGACGTCGTTCTGCAGGCCGCGCAGCAGCACCGCGCTGATGGTGCCGAGAATGCCGAGCGGCACTACCAGGATCACCGACAGCGGGATCGACCAGCTCTCATAGAGCGCCGCCAGGCAGAGAAACACCACGAGGATCGAGATGGCATAGAGCTGCGTGGTCTGCGAGCCAGACGCCTGCTCCTCATAGGAGATGCCGTACCACTGCACGCGGAAGCCCTTCGGCAGCTTCGCCGCGATCGCTTCAACCGCCTTCATCGCCTCACCGCTGCTGTAGCCCGCCGCCGGCGAGCCCTGTATCTCCTCTGCGGTCATGCCGTTGAAGCGTTCAAAGTGTGGCGAGCCGCTGACCCATTTGCCGCTGGCGAAGGCGGAGAACGGCACCATGGTTCCGCTGCTGTTGCGGAAATACCACTTGTTGAGATCTTCCGGCGTGACGCGCGACGCCGCCTTGCCCATCAGGTAGACCTGCTTGACGCGGCCGTTGTACATAAACTGGTCGATATAGCTGGATCCCCAGGCCACCGATAGCGTGTTATTGATGTCAGTCATGCTGAGGCCGAGCGCGCTGGCGCGTTCGTCGTTGATCTCCAGCTGGAACATCGGCTCATCTTCCATGCCGTTCATGCGCACCTGCGCCAGACGCGGATCCTGGTTCGCCAGCTGCACGAACTGATGAGTCGCGTCCATCATCTGCTGATGGCTGTGCCCGGCGGTATCCTGCAGATAGAAGTCGAAGCCGGTGGCGTTGCCCAGCTCCATCACCGCAGGCGGCACCATGGCAAAGATCCTGGCGTTCGGGTAGCTGGCGAAATGGGCGCTGATGCGCGCCGCCAGCGCCTTGACGCTCTGGCCGCTCTGCGTCCGCTCGCTCCAGTCTTTGGTGCGCACAAAGGCCATGCCGCTGTTCTGCCCGCGTCCGGCAAAGTTAAAGCCGTTGACGCCGAACATGGTGGCGACCACCGAGGCTTCGTTCTTTTGCAGGTAGGCGTTGAGGTCGTTCAGCACCTGCTGCGTGCGCTGCGACGAGGCGTTCACCGGCAGCGTCACCTGCACCATCATCAGCCCCTGATCTTCATCGGGCAGAAAGGTGGTCGGCACGCGGGTGAAGAGGAAGCCGGTGACGCCGACGATCGCCAGATAGATCACGATAAACAGGCCGCGCCGCGAAATCACTTTGCTGACGCCGCGCTGGTAGTGCAGCGTGCCACTGTCGAAATGGCGGTTGAACCAGCCTGCCAGGCCGGTGGTTTTATGCTCCGCCGAGGCGCGCTTCAGCAGCGTGGCGCAGAGCGCCGGGGTGAAAATCAGCGCCATCAGCACCGAGAGCGCCATCGCCGACACGATGGTGATAGAGAACTGGCGATAAATCACGCCGGTCGAGCCGGAGAAAAAGGCCATCGGCAGCAGCACCGCCGAGAGCACCAGCGCGATGCCGAACAGCGCGCCCTGGATCTGCTGCATCGACTTAATGGTGGCGGCTTCTGGATCGAGCCGCTCTTCATGCATCACGCGTTCGACGTTCTCTACCACCACGATGGCGTCATCCACCAGCAGCCCTATCGCCAGCACCATGCCGAACATCGTCAGGGTGTTTACGCTGTAGCCGAAGGCGGCAAGAATGCCGAAGGTGCCGAGCAGCACCACCGGAACCACCATGGTGGTGATCAGCGTGGCACGCAGATTCTGCAGGAAGATCAGCATCACGAAGAAAACCAGCACGATCGCTTCGATCAGGGTTTTCACCACTTCTTCGATCGAGGCGCTCACCACCGGCGAGGTGTCGTAGGGGTAGGTGACCTCGACGTTGTCCGGCAGCGCATCCTTCAGCGAGGCGATAGTGGCGCGCACCGCGTTGGCGGTATCTAGCTCGTTGGCGCCGGTCGCCAGGCGCAGCGCAATGCCGGCGGAGGGCTTGCCGTTCATGATCGAGTCGATGGTGTAGCTCTGCGGCCCCAGCGCCACGCTGGCGACATCCTTCAGGCGGATCTGCGCGCCGTCGCTGTTGACCTTGAGCAGCACGTTTTCAAACTGCTTCACCGTGGTGAAGCGCGACTTACCGAGAATAGTGGCGCTGGTTTTGGCGTCGGGAATGGTCGGCAGGCCGCCGAGCGAGCCGGACGACACCTGCACGTTCTGGTTGCTGATGGCGGTGCTGACGTCGCTCGGCATCAGGTTATATTTGTAGAGTTTCGCCGGATCGAGCCAGATGCGCATCGCATACTCCGAGCCCAGCACCATAAAGTCGCCTACGCCTTTGGTGCGCGAGATGGGATCCTCCAGCTTCGACACCAGCATATCCGCCAGATCGCTGTTGCTCAGCTTGCCGTCTTTCGAGATCAGGCCGATCACCATCATAAAGTTCTTCTGGTACTTGCGGATGCGGATGCCCTGCTGGGTGACGTCGGAAGGAAGCTGAGACTCGGCCAGCGAGACGCGGTCCTGCACCTGCACCTGAGCGATATCGGGGTTGATGCCCTGGTTAAAGGTGGCGATGATCTGCGCGCTGCCGTCGCTGGCGCTGCTCGACTCGAGATAGCGCAGGCCGTCCAGCCCGTTAAGCTGCTGTTCGATCACCTGCACCACGGTGTTCTGTGTGGTTTCCGCGCTGGCGCCTGGATAGGTTACCGAGATCGACACCGCCGGCGGCGAAATATCGGGATACTGATTAACCGGCAGGTTCAGCGCGGCGATGGCGCCGACCAGCATCACGATGATCGCCACAACCCAGGCGAAAATCGGACGCTTGATAAAGAATGTAGACATGACCTCTCCTTACTGGGCCGACGGATCGGTCATCGACAGGCTGACGCTGCCTGCGTCAGGCGTATCCTGAGTGGTGGCGGCCACGGCCTTGACCTTGCTGCCGCTGCGCACGTTTTGCAGACCATTCACGATCACCTGCTCGCCGCTCTTCAGGCCGCTGTTGACCAGCCAGTCTCCTTTCACCATCTCGCCGGTGGTAATGCTGCGCTGTTCGACGCTGCTGTCCCCTTTGACGACGTAAACGTAGGGCTGCCCTTTGGTGTCATGCATGATCGCCTCCTGCGGCAGCAGAATGCCCTGCTGCTGCACCCCCTGCGGCAGAATGGCATGCACGTACATGCCGGGCAGCAGCTCGTTATGCGGATTGGGGAAAACGGCGCGCAGCACTACAGTGCCGGTGGTTTCGCTGACGTTCACCTCAGAGAAGGCGAGCTTGCCCTCCAGCGGATAGGCGCTGCCATCTTCCAGCTGCAGCTTCACGGCGGCGGTGTTGTCGTCCACCTTTGCCAGCTTGCCCTGCGCCATGGCGCGACGCAGGCGCAGCAGATCGGCGACCGATTCGCTGACGTCGACGTAGATCGGATCGAGTTGCTGAATGGTGGCGAGATAGTCGGTCTGGCCGTTGGTGACCAGCGCGCCGGCGGTGACCAGCGAGCGGCTGATATGCCCGGCTATTGGCGCTTTCACCAGCGTGTAGTCGAGGTTGACTTTGGCGGTCTCGACGTCAGCTTTGGCGGTGCGCTCGGCGGCGACGGCGTCGTCGTAGGTCTGCTGGCTGATGGCGTGCGCCGCTGCCAGCGGCTGATAGCGCTTAACGACCATGGCGTCGTTCTGCCAGGTCGCCAGCGCTTTGTCATAGGCCGCTTTATAGGTGGCCGGATCGATCTGGTAGAGCGGCTGCCCCGCCTTCACTTCGCCGCCTTCGGTAAACAGCAGCTTCTGCACCACGCCGCTGACCTGCGGGCGCACCTCAGCCGTTTTCACCGCGTTAGTGCGGCCGGGGAGCTGCGTCAGCAGCGTTACGGGCTGGCTGTTTACCGTGGTGACGCCCACTTGCGGCACGCTGGAGGCCGCAGGCTGGCCGCCTCCCTGATCGCAGGCCGCCAGTAAAAACACTACGCTGGCAGAAAGGAGTTTCAGGCGCATAGTTCTTCTCATCATAAGCAGGTGAAAGTAATGAGAGTGATTACTCTCAGAAGGAGAACTATTGTAGGGAGAGGCGGTTCAGGAAGCTGTCAAGGTTGCGTAAAATATATTTTCCAAACGATAACCCTAAACCTTTCGTGCGGCGATCCCGCACGTTTTGTTCAGGATCGAGCCAGCTTATCCCTGAGGGATGATGCCGCGACGACGCAGCTCGCGCCGCGCCAGCTCTTTCAGCCAGCAGCCGAGCGTGACGTTTTCCGCCTCGGTGAGTTCGCGCAGCTGCTGGTGCAGCTGAAGCGGAATGCGCAGTTGAAACGCAGCGGATTTCCCCTCACCGCGCGGCGTTCGATCTTTAGTTTTCGGCATAGGTTCTTCCATCAGCGATAAAACGCCTTTTGCGACGCTACCCACGCCGCAAAAGGCTGGCGATCCGTTATGGAATGCGGCACAACGTTTCGTTGCAAGTAGCCTGCCACAGCGGCGATTTTTTTGTTCGTGGCAAAGCGTTAAGAGCAGGTTAAGAGATGTGAGAAGGTGGCAAAGCGGTTACAGCAGGCAAAAAAAAACCCACGCATCCGCGTGGGTTGGTGCAATAAACAGGGTGGATTATCCTTGCGGATGCCGCTGCATGGTGCAGCGCGTTTTCGCACCTATCAATACCTCTGGGACTGTTATCCTCGCACTCTGCGGCGGGACAAAACAGCGCGAAAACGCAACGGAATTCGGGGAAATGAAACCAGGTATGAATAAGTTCGCTACCTGGTTACATGCTGATTTTTCTAAGATTTATCTGAAGGCTTGCTGTAGATAGCGTCCGGCGCGATATTCATATGCTTCAGCACCGGCCCCATGATATTACCGAAGATCGGCGCGGCAACCGAGCCGCCGAAGTGATCGCCGGCGGTGGGATGGTTGATCATCACCACCAGCGCCACCTCTGGATGGCTGGCAGGCGCAACGCCAGCGGTATAGTTGATATAGCCGCCGTCATATTTGCCGCTGTCGCCCATCTTCTCCGCCGTACCGGTTTTGGTCGCCAGCCGGTAGCCCGGCACCGCAGCTTTAATACCGGTGCCGCCCGGCAGCACGTCGCTCTCCAGCATATGCACCACCTCTTTTACCGTTTCCGGGTTCGCCACCTGCTTGCCGAGCACCGGCGGCGTCACGCGGGTAATCGACAGCGGGCGGTAAACGCCGAACGAGCCGAGCGTGGCGTATTCACGCGCAATCTGCAGCGGCGTCACGCGCAGCCCATAGCCGAAGGAGAAGGTCGCGCGCTCGATATCGGCCCAGCGCTGACGGTGCGCCGGAAAGTAGCCAACGCTCTCGCCGGTCAGCCCCAGGCCGGTGGGTTTGCCGAGGCCAAAGGCCTGATAGGTATTGACCAGCGCCTCGGCAGGCATCGCCAGCGCAATATGGGAGACGCCAATGTCGCTCGATTTTTGCAGAATGCCGGTCATGGTCAGGCGCGGCCAGTGGCCAACGTCGCGGATCAGGTGGCCGTTGACCCGGTAGGGGGTGGTGTCGATCACCGAATCGGGGCGCACCAGATGGCGCTCCAGCCCCTCCATCACCACCAGCGGTTTCACCGTTGAACCCGGCTCGTAGCTGTCGTTGATCGCCGCGTTGCGCATCTGCGCCGGCGTGGCGCCGTCGTAGTTGTTGGGGTTAAACGACGGATATGAGGCCATACCGAGAATTTCGCCGGTGTCGATCTTCACCAGCACCGCCGCGCCGGAGTCCGCTTTGTTGAGCAGCACGCCGTCGCGCAGCTTGCTGTAAAGAGTGTACTGATCGAACTTGTCGATGCTGAGCTGCACCGTCGGCGGCTGGGTCGGCGGCGTATAGCTCAGCATGGAAATAATGTGGCCTGCGGCATCCTGGCGGTACACCTCTTTGCCCGGCACGCCCTGCAAAATCTTGTCGTAGCCCTTCTCCAGCCCGTTCAGGCCGATATTGTCCGCGCCGACGATGCCGATCAGCGGCGCGGCCGCCTCGCTCATGGGATAGAAACGGCTGTCGTCATAGACTTCGCTTATGCCCTTCAGGTGCAGCTCGGCAATATCTTTGGCGATGCCAAGCTCGACCTTGCGGCCCAGATAGAGAAAGCGGCGTTTCGGATTGGCGGTGATCTGCGCGGCGATCTGCTCGGGACGCATATTGAGCGCCGAGGCCAGATAGGCCCATTTGGCGCTAAGGAAGTCGGGATTCGCCTCCAGCACGCGCATCGGATCGGCGATAACGTCGCGCGACGGCACCGAGAGCGCCAGCGCTTCGCCGTTGCGATCCAGCAGGGTGCCGCGGTTGGTCGGCAGCGTAACGGTGCGCAGCGAGCGCTGATCCGCCTCATGCTCCAGCATCGGCTGGTTCAGAAACTGCAGATCGGCGATGCGCGCCATCAGCACCACCATGCAGGTCAGCACGCCAAGGCAGATCAGGCGAAAACGAAACGGGTTAAACGGGGCTTTGATCTGGTCTTTTCCCAGTAGTTTTTTTATCCGGGGCATGGCAATCCGCTGCAAAGAAAAGTAAAAAAATATCCACGCGAGCAGTTATAAAGAAAGCGCTACGCCGTTAACAGGAAAACTGTGTATCAGTTCGTAATCGGCGCGTCAGGCAAAAAAAAACCTGCGCATCTGCGCAGGTTGGTGTAATCAAGAAAATCTATTGATGTTCACCCATCAATACCTCTGGGACCCTGACTGTAACAAGGCCGCGAGACGGGCTGCCATCACCTAAACGCAACAGTGTCCGGCAAAATGTAACCAGCCATGTGTTTGTTACGCGATTTTGCAATCCACATGCTTTTTGATCTCGACCAGGCAGCTCATGGCGTTTGGCCCCTGCGTCAGCGACGAGGTGCCGATATCCAGCGTCAGCACGTTGGGGTTGCCCGCGCGGTCGAACGGCTGCCACTCTGCGCCGAAGCCGGGTCGAACCAGGCGCCGGTGGCGACGATCACCACGCCCGGCGTCAGCCCGTCGGTAAGGCGCACGCCCGCCAGCATCGCGCCGCGCGCGTTACGCACCTCAATCACCTCACCGTCGGCGATAGCGCGCGCCGCTGCATCCTGCGGATGCATATAGAGGGTTTCATGGCCGGCGGTTTTGTTGCCCTGCACCGTCGGCGTAGCGTCAAGCTGGCTGTGCAGCCGATCCGACGGCTGCACAGAGATCATATGCAGCGGGAACTGCTCGCTCAGCGAGGCGCCCAGCCACTCCTGAGGCTCGCGCCATTCGGGATGACCGGCGAAATCCGCCAGCTGGTAATCGGCAATGGTCTGGCTGAAAAGCTCGATCTTGCCGCTGGCAGTTTTGATCGGGTTGCGCGCGGGATCGGCGCGGAAATCCTCCATAAAGACGTAGGGCTTGCCTCCCTCCGGGATCTCGACGAAGCCGCGCGACCAGAACTCGGCGAACGCCGGGAAATCTATCCCCTTGCGCGCATGGGCCGTCGCACACTGCTGGTAGAGGTATTCGATCCACTGCCGCTCGTCGCGCCCCTCGGTAAACTGCTCGCGATAGCCGAGGCGCTCGGCGAGATCGGCGAAAATATCGAAGTCGTTACGCGCCTGGTGCTGCGGCCTGATCGCCTGATGCATCGCCAGCACAAAGCGGTCGCGCGAGGAGCCGCCGATATCGTTGCGCTCCAGCGTGGTGGTGGCGGGCAGTACGATATCCGCCATCTGCGCCGCCGGTGTCCAGACAATATCCTGCACCACCACGGTGTCCGGTTTCTGCCAGCCCTCTACCAGCCGGTTAAGCTGCTGATGGTGGTGGAAGGGATTGCCGCCCGCCCAGTGCACCAGATGGATATCGGGATAGGTCAGGGTCTCGCCCTGGAAGCTGTAAGGCTGGCCCGGATTAAGCAGCATATCGCTGATGCGCGCCACCGGAATCGACAGGCCAGAGGGATTGGGGCCGGTGGCCATCAGCGGCGCCGGGCCGTCCTGACGCGGATTGCCGACGCTGTTCATTGAACCGTGGCCGAACGAGAAGCCCGCTCCCGGCAGACCCGGCTGGCCAAGCATCGACGAGAGCGCAATCATCATCCAGTAAGGCTGCTCGCCGCGATGGGCGCGCTGTACCGAATAGGAGCAGGTAATAAAGCTGCGCTTGCCGATCAGCTGCTCTGCCAGCTGAACAATGCGCTCCGGCGCAATGCCGGTGATGCGGCTCGCCCAGCCGGCGGTTTTGGCGACGCCGTCGCTTTCCCCCAGCAGATAGGCGCGCAGCTGCGGCCAGCCGGTGCAGTGGCTGGCGAGAAACGCCTCGTCCACCGCGTTGCGCTGGGCGATTTCGTAGCCGAGCGCCAGCATCAGCGCCACGTCGGTGTTGGGACGAATCGGGATCCAGTCGGCGTTAACAAACTCAGGGCAGTCGTCGCGCATCGGGCTGATATTGATCACCGGCGTGCCTTTGGCCGCCAGCTGCTCCAGCGCCGGCTTCAGGCTGTGCTGGCCTGCGCCGCCTGACGCCACCTGGGCATTTTTCAGCGCCAGCCCGCCGAAGGCGACGAAGATCTCCGCGTGCTCTACCACCTGCGGCCAGTCGGTGACGCGGCCGGTCAGCGGCATATAGGTGCCGATCACATAGGGCAGGAAGAACTGCGCCGCGCCCCAGCTGTAGTTGCCCTGCTGGTCGACGCCGCCGCCGCCCTGAAAATAGAAGCGACGCACCAGGGTGCGCGCGTGGTTGACGCGGCCCGCCGACGACCAGCCGTAAGAACCGTTGAAAATGCCGGAGGCGCCGTAGCGTTCGCGGATGCGGCGGTTTTCCTCCGCCACCAGATCCAGCGCGGTCTCCCAGTCGACGGCAACAAAATCTTCGCGGCCGCGCAGCGTACGGTCGCTTTTTTCGCGCGACTTCAGCCAGGAGCGGCGCACCATCGGCTGCCGAATACGCTTGTCGGAGTAGACCAGCTCGGGAATGGTGTTCAGCATCGGCGACGGATCGGCGTCGGCGAAGAACGGCTCGCAGCCAGTCAGGCGATCGTTTTCAGTAACGGCGGTGAATGCGCCCCAGTGCGCCAGATGTGGCACTCGCTTTTTCATGGTTTTATTTACGGCAGGTAAGGGAAAAATGCAGGATAGCATGCGACCCCTCGCCGGGTTAAGCCTGGAGTTTTGCCCCTTTTTGCGACGGCGCAGACATTCTGTCAGCTTGATACAGACCGCCTTTTCCGTAACACTGCTGCCATGTGTAAACGTTTTCCCTAAAGCAGGTCGAGGCATGGCTACGATTAAGGATGTTGCCAGACTGGCGGGTGTTTCCGTCGCGACGGTGTCCCGTGTAATTAATAATTCGCCTAAGGCCAGCGAGAGTTCGCGCCAGGCCGTCAGCCAGGCGATGGAGGAGCTGCAGTATCATCCCAACGCCAACGCGCGCGCGCTGGCGCAGCAGTCAACGGAAACCCTGGGCCTGGTGGTCGGCGACGTATCTGACCCTTTTTTCGGCGCAATGGTTAAGGCGGTTGATGAGATCGCCGGGCAGACCGGCAACTTTTTGCTGATTGGTAACGGTTACCACAATGAGCAAAAAGAGCGTCAGGCGATTGAACAGCTGATGCGCCATCGCTGCGCCGCGCTGGTGGTGCATGCGAAGAAGATTCCCGACGCCGAGCTGGAGCTGCTGATGAAGCAGATGCCCGGCATGGTGCTGCTGAACCGGCTGCTGAAGGGGTTTGAACAGCGCTGTATCGCCCTTGACGACCGCTACGGCGCCTGGCTGGCGACGCGCCACCTTATCCAGCAGGGCCATCAGAATATCGCCTTTATCTGCTCGACCCACCCGATTTCCGACTCCGAAGATCGTCTGCAGGGCTACTACGACGCGCTGAAAGAGCACGGCCTGCCCAGCAACGATCGGCTGGTGACCTTTGGCGAACCGGATGAAGTGGGCGGCGAGCAGGCGATGACCGAGCTGCTGGGACGCGGCCGCAGCTTTACCGCCGTGGCCTGCTATAACGATTCGATGGCCGCCGGCGCGCTGGCGGTGCTGAGCGACAACGGCGTGCGCGTGCCGGAAGAGATGTCGCTGATCGGCTTCGACGACGTGCTGGTGTCGCGCTACGTGCGTCCGCGCCTGACCACGGTGCGCTATCCCATCGTCACCATGGCGCAGCAGGCGGCGGAGCTGGCGCTGGCGCTGGCCCACGCGCAGCCGCTGCCGGAGGTGACCAATATGTTCAGCCCGACGCTGGTGCGGCGCCATTCGGTAAGCGGGCCGGGCTAAAGCTCGCGCCGGTAGAGCCTGACCTTTTTAGCGGGATAGTCGAGCGCCTCGCCCGCCGGCGTCCAGCCGCAGCGTTCGTAATAGCCCGCGAAAGTTGACCAGAGCCACAGGCTGCGGTGGCCGCGCTGGCGCGCATAGTCGATCACATGCTGCTGCAGCGCCACGCTCAGGCCGCTGCCGCGCGCGCGCTCATCAACGTAGAGCGCAGCCAGCCAGGGAAAGAGATCCTGACGGGCGATCAGATCGCAGCGCCAGAAGCCCACCGTACCCAGCGCCCTGCCCGCGTCGTCGACGGCAACGAAGGTGACGGGAAACTCCGCCTCGCCCAGCGAACTCTCCACCACGCTGGCCATAAAATCGCGGCTGTTATCCGCGTCAAAGGCGCGCCACAGCCAGTCGGTTACCTGACCAGCCAGCTGCGGCGCGTCGCGCAAAGAGAGAATTTTCACCCGGCGCCTCAGTTCAGCTCTAGCGCCAGCAGTTCCTGAATGGTCTGCGCGCGGCGGATTTCGCGCGGTTTGCCCTGCTCAAACAGCACTTCCGGGATCAGCGGGCGGCTGTTGTAGTTAGAGGACATTGACGCGCCGTAGGCGCCGGTATCGTGAAACACCAGATAGTCCCCTGGCTGCGCCGCCGGCAGCGTGCGCGTCTCTACCTTGCCGCCCTCCTGCTGGGTAAAGACGTCGCCCGACTCGCACAGCGGCCCGGCAACCACGCTTTCGCGTTGTGTTTGCTCGTCGATAGCGCGACCGTCGCCCGCCAGCAGCGAGATATGGTGATAGCTGCCGTACATCGACGGACGCATCAGATCGCTGAAGCCCGCATCCACCAGCACGAAGTGGCGGCTGCCCATCTCTTTTACCGCGCGCACCTGCGACACCAGCACGCCTGACTCGGCAACCAGAAAACGGCCTGGCTCAATCTCCAGCTTAACGGCGTGGCCGAGGTGAGCGGCGATACGCTGGCGCGCCGCGTCCCACAGGCCAAAATAGTGGGCGGTGTCGATCGCCTCTTCGCCGAAACGGTAAGGAATGGAGAGGCCGCCGCCGGCGGAAATCGCCTCCAGATCGTGATCCAGCGCGATCACCTGCTCCACCATCGCGTCGCACACCTGCTGCAGGTGGCCGTAATCGACGCCGGAGCCGATATGCATATGCAGTCCGATCAGGCGCAGCCCGTAAGCGTTGATCGCCGCCAGCGCCTGCGGCAGCTCGCTGTGCCAGATACCGTGCTTGCTGTTTTCACCGCCGGTATTGGTTTTCTGGCTGTGGCCGTGGCCGAAGCCGGGGTTGATACGCAGCCACACCGCGTGCCCTGGCGACACCTGGCCCAGCTGATGCAGCATATCCACCGAGCCGGCGTTGACCGGCACCTTGAGTTCGGCAATGCGCGCCAGCGTCGGCCGGTCAAAAACGTCGGCGGTGAAGACGATATCGTCGCCGCCTGGCTGAAAGCCCGCCGCCAGTGCGCGCTCGATTTCGCCGAGGGACACAGAGTCGACTTTAACGCCCGCCGCGCGCATCAGGCGCAGAATATGAATATTGGAGCAGGCTTTTTGCGCGAAGCGCACCACGTCAAAGGCGCGCAGCTGTTCGATGCGCTGCTCAATAATCTGGGCGTCATAGGCCCAGAACGGGCCGTTGTACTGCTGCGCCAGCGGCAGCAGCTGCGCGGCGTTAAGCGCGGTGGTGTGGTCGGTTAAGGCGCGTGGCATAAGGATTCTCCTGTGAGTTATCCCTATTAAGCCAGACGCGTGCCATGCTGAAAAATATCTGTTTTAATAGCCTCTATGCAAAATGGATATGGCTGACCATGGCGAAAATAAACTGGCGACATATAGAGATTTTCCAGGCGGTAATGACCAGCGGCAATCTGACGCAGGCCGCCGCGCTGCTGAACACCTCCCAGCCCACCGTCAGCCGCGAGCTGGCGCGGCTGGAGAAGCAGCTGGGATTAACGCTGTTTAGCCGCGTGCGCGGTCGGCTACAGCCCACGGTGCAGGGACTGCGCCTGTTCGAAGAGGTGCAGCGCTCCTGGTACGGGCTGGATCGCATTATGGAAGCGGCTGACGGGCTGCGTCAGTTTCGTCAGGGCGAACTGTCTATCGCCTGCCTGCCGGTCTTTTCGCAGTCGCTGCTGCCGCCGCTGGTGCAGCCCTTTATGCAGCGCTATCCCGACGTCAGCCTGAATATTATCCCGCAGGAGTCGCCGCTGCTGGAGGAGTGGCTGTCGGCTCAGCGCTACGATCTCGGCCTGACGGAAACCCAGCATGCGCCCGCCGGCACGGAGCGGCTGCCGCTGCTGACCTGCGACGAGGTGTGCGTGCTGCCGCAGGGGCATCCGCTCTGCGCGCGCGCGGTACTGACGCCGCAGGATTTCGCCGGTGAGAACTATGTCAGCCTGTCGCGCGCCGACAGCTATCGCCAGCTGCTGGATACGCTGTTTCATGAGAATGGCGTGGAGCGCCGGCTGGCGCTGGAGACGCACAGCGCGGCGTCGGTCTGCGCCATGGTGCGCGCGGGGGTGGGAATTTCGGTGGTGAATCCGCTGACGGCGCTCGACTATGCCGACAGCGGCGTGGTGATGCGCAGGTTCAGCGTCGCGGTGCCCTTTACCGTCAGCCTGGTGCGGCCGCTGCACCGCCCCGCGTCGGCGCTGGTGGCGGCCTTTGTCGGCCACCTGCAGGCGCAGGTGGCCGACTTTCCTCAACGCATCGCCGAACGGCTCGCTTAAGCGCGCACCGCGGCGGCGTTGCCGCCCGCTTTGCGGAAGGTGATCAGGCAGATGACCAGACCAACCGCCGCCAGCGCGGCGGCGGCCACCGGCACGGCGGTCAGGCCGTAGCCGTGACCGATCACCGCGCCGCCGACCCACGCGCCCAGCGCGTTGCCGACGTTAAAAGCGGAGATATTCAGGGTCGACACCAGATTCGGCGCCTCTTTGCCGTGGCGCACCACGTTGATCTGCAGGCCAGGTACGGTGGCGAAGGTCGCCATTGCCCACAGGAACAGCGTCACCTCCGCCAGCCACAGCGCATGGCTGGTCCAGCTAAACAGCAGCGAGAAGATGGCGATCAGCGAGAAGCTTAAAATCAGGCTAAAGGAGACTTTCCAGTCCGCCAGCTTGCCGCCGAGAATATTGCCCACGGTCAGACCGGCGCCGATCAGGAACAGCGTCCAGCTGACGCCGCGCGCGCTGATGCCGGTTACCTGCAGCAGCAGCGGCGCAATATAGCTGAACAGCGCAAACATCGCCGCGGCAAAGAAGACCGTCATCAGCAGCGAAAGCCACAGTTTACCGTTGGCCAGCGCGCTGATTTCGCTTGCCAGATGCACCGGCTTCTCTTCTTTATTGGTGGGCAGGCTGACAATCAGCGCGATAAAGGCGAGCACGCCGATAATAGCGACGCCCCAGAAGGTGGCGCGCCAGCCGAACAGCTGACCAAACCAGGTGCCGAGCGGCACGCCCAGCACGTTCGCCAGCGTCAGGCCGGTGAACATCAGCGCCACCGCCGACGCCTGACGGCTCGGGGCCACCAGGCTCGACGCCACCACCGCGCCGATGCCGAAGAAGGCGCCGTGACAGAGTGCGGTAATCACGCGAGCCATCATCAGCAGGTTGTAGGTGTAGGCGAGCGCGCAGAGGGCGTTGCCGATAATAAAGATGCTCATCAGCAGGATAAGCGTCTTTTTACGCGGCAGCCTGGCGGTCAACAGCGCCATAATCGGCGCGCCGATGGCGACGCCCAGCGCATAGCCGCTGATCAGCCAGCCAGCCGACGGGATCGAGACCCGCAGATCGCCCGCCACCTCGGGCAGCAGGCCCATAATGACGAACTCGGTGGTTCCAATCGCAAACGCACTCAGCGCCAGCGCCAGTAAAGCAACAGGCATAACACACTCTCCCAATCGATATGCAGGTGAACGCCGCAGCGGACGCCGGGCGCGGACGATTATAAATATTTGAACTTCGTCACACTGAGTATTAAATCATAGCCGTCAGCCTGCATATACCCTGCGTGCGGCAAGGATCTTTTGCCGCTGGCGCAACAATAAGGCGCCGGACGCGTGACGGAATCTTAACAATACCTCGCCTTTTTTCGCGCTACGCTGAATAACAGAGGCGAGGCGCGCGGCGCAAAGGCGCGTTTTTCTTCTGGATTCAATCAGGTAAAGGAATGGCGCAAGTTGCCGATACACCAGATGCGTTATCCGGTAATGTAAAGCCATTCTTATGCGGGGAGAGAATATGCAACGGCTAATCGCCCTGACGGCGCTCTGTCTCAGCGGCTGCTCCGTCGGCCACTATGAGTACAGCAGCGAAGCGCAAAAGCGCGTCGATATGACCTATACCGGCATTCCCACCGCGCTTGGCCTGGGGACGCTGGGCACCACCATCCCGCTGACGGCGGAGTACAGCCTGACCGCCGCGCACGTCGCCAAATTTTCGCTTTATCGCGTTAAGGCCTGGCATCCAGAGTGCGATCTCGCTGTGGTCTACCACAAGAATGCCGGGACCCATTTGCCGCCGCGCTTTCGTAACAGCCACATCGGCGACAGGGTCAATCTTTACGGCTATAGCTTTATCAGCGCGATGCCGGTCAGCTCCAGCGGGCAGAACCTGATCAATACCTCGCTGGCGAACAGCTGGAACAAGGCGGAGTGCGTGGTGGTGGCGGCCAGTGCGGGCGTGGTGAAAGGGATGTCGGGCGGTGCGGTCTATAACGCCTCAGACGATACCCTGGCGGGGGTGATCGTCGGCTACAGCAGCCGTATTGATGATAACCTGAGCGGGAAAACCCTCTACCGCGATGTTGCGCTCTACGTGCCCTATGCGCGTTTCGAGGCCTGGCTGAACGGCGTGGTGAAGTCTTAAAGAAAAAGGCCGGAAAATCCGGCCCTGATGGCTGCTGGTCTGAGGCTCACGCGGCTGGCAGGGCCAGCCGCGTTTTAAGCTTATGCGCTGCTAAAAGGGCCAGAAGGTTGGCGTGCTTTTACTTCGCGGTCGGGCGCAGCGCCGGGAAGAGGATCACGTCGCGAATGGTATGGCTGTTGGTGAACAGCATAACCATACGGTCGATGCCGATGCCCAGACCCGCCGTCGGCGGCAGACCGTGCTCCAGCGCCGTCACGTAATCTTCGTCGTAGAACATCGCTTCGTCGTCGCCTGCATCTTTTGCGTTAACCTGCTGCTGGAAACGCTCCGCCTGATCTTCCGCATCGTTCAGCTCGGAGAAGCCGTTGCCGATTTCGCGGCCGCCGATAAAGAACTCAAAGCGATCGGTAATTTCCGGGTTCTCGTCGTTGCGGCGCGCCAGCGGCGACACCTCTGCCGGGTACTCGGTAATGAAGGTCGGCTGAATCAGGTGCGCTTCCGCCGTCTCTTCGAAAATCTCCGTGACTACGCGGCCCAGGCCCCAGCTCTTCTCGACCTTGATGCCGATAGCACTGGCGATCGCCACCGCTTTATCGAAATCATCCAGATCCGCCAGATCGGTTTCCGGGCGGTACTTTTTGATCGCTTCGCGCATGGTCAGCTTCTCAAACGGCTTGCCGAAATCGAACTCCTGGTCGCCGTAAGGCACCCTGGTGGTGCCGAGAACATCTTGCGCCAGCGTGCGGAACAGGCTTTCGGTCAGTTCGATCAGATCTTTGTAATCCGCATAGGCCATATAGAGTTCCATCATGGTGAACTCAGGGTTATGGCGCGGCGAGATGCCTTCGTTGCGGAAGTTACGGTTGATTTCGAAGACGCGATCGAAACCGCCCACCACCAGACGCTTCAGGTAAAGTTCCGGCGCGATACGCAGGTACATATCGATATCGAGCGCGTTGTGATGGGTGATAAAGGGACGCGCGGAGGCGCCGCCTGGGATCACCTGCATCATCGGGGTTTCAACTTCCATAAAGTCGCGGCCGACCATGAACTGGCGAATGCCGGCCATGATCTGCGAACGAATTTTAAAGGTGTTGCGCGACTCGTCGTTGGCGATAAGGTCCAGATAGCGCTGACGGTAGCGGGTTTCCTGATCGGCCAGGCCGTGGAACTTGTCCGGCAGCGGACGCAGCGCTTTGGTCAGCAGACGCAGCTCGTGGCAGTGAATCGACAGCTCGCCGGTTTTGGTTTTGAACAGCTTGCCGCGCGCGCCGAGGATATCGCCGAGATCCCACTTCTTGAACTGCTCGTTATAGAGGCCTTCCGCCAGATCGTCGCGCGCCACGTAGAGCTGAATGCGGCCGCCCACGTCCTGCAGGGTAACAAACGACGCCTTGCCCATAATGCGGCGGGTCATCATACGACCGGCGACGCTGACCTCGATGCCGAGATCTTCCAGCTCTTCGTTGCTCTTCTCGTCATACTGCGCGTGCAGCACGTCCGAGGTGGCGTCACGGCGAAAATCGTTAGGAAACGCCACGCCGTTTTCACGCAGCGCGCTGAGTTTTTCGCGACGCGCTTTCAGTTCGTTATTTAACTCAAGGGCGGCATCAGCGCTCTGCGGTTGTTGTTCAGACATGTCGGTTCCTTATAGCCCTGCTTTTAAGCTTGCTTCAATAAAACGGTCAAGATCGCCATCCAGCACCGCCTGCGTGTTGCGGGTTTCAACGCCGGTGCGCAGATCTTTAATGCGAGAGTCGTCCAGCACATAGGAGCGGATCTGGCTGCCCCAGCCGATGTCGGACTTGTTATCTTCCAGCGCCTGCTTCTCAGCATTTTTCTTTTGCATCTCAAGCTCGTACAGCTTCGCCTTCATCTGCTTCATCGCCTGATCTTTGTTTTTATGCTGAGAGCGGTCGTTCTGACACTGGGTCACCGTGCCGGTCGGAATATGGGTGATACGCACCGCGGATTCCGTACGGTTAACGTGCTGACCGCCCGCGCCCGACGCGCGGTAGACGTCAATGCGCAAATCCGCCGGGTTGATGTCGATATCGATATCGTCATCCACTTCCGGATAGACAAACGCAGAGCTGAATGAGGTGTGGCGGCGGCCGCCGGAGTCGAACGGACTCTTGCGCACCAGGCGATGCACGCCGGTTTCGGTGCGCAGCCAGCCAAAAGCGTAGTCGCCGGAAATGCGCACGGTGGCGGATTTCAGACCGGCCACTTCGCCTTCTGATTCTTCGATGATTTCGGTTTTAAAGCCTTTGGATTCGGCCCAGCGCAGATACATGCGCAGCAGCATGCTGGCCCAGTCCTGCGCTTCGGTGCCGCCGGAACCGGCCTGCAGATCGATATAGCAGTCGGCGCTGTCATATTCGCCGGAGAACATACGGCGGAACTCCAGCTCACCCAGCTTGCTCTCCAGCGTGTCGAGTTCGGCAACGGCTTCGTTAAAGGTCTCTTCGTCGTCCGCTTCCACCGCCAGCTCCAGCAGCCCTTCCACATCTTCCAGGCCCTGCTGCATCTGATCGAGCGTGCTCACTATCGCTTCCAGCGACGAGCGCTCTTTGCCCAGCGCCTGAGCGCGTTCAGGCTCGTTCCAGACGTCTGGCTGCTCCAGTTCGGCGTTTACTTCTTCGAGGCGTTCTTTCTTAGCATCGTAGTCAAAGATACCCCCTAAGAACGGCGCTGCGCTCGGTGAGGTCCTGGATGCGGTTTTTAACCGGATTAATTTCAAACATGGCTTCGGGTCTTTTCGCTGAATGTCGGGATGGAAACCCCGCAGTCTAACTGAAATAGCGGTGAGATTGTAGGGTTTCAGTCGCGCGCCAGCGGCGGCGGATCGGCAGCCGATCCGCCATAAAGGCGCGTTAACTCAGCGGCCAGAGGTGATCGATAATCAGCTGCACCGAGCGATTGCCGCGGTATTCGTTGATATCGAGCTTAAAGGCCAGCTCTACCTGACGCACGCTGTTGTCGGGCCAGAGGGTGGTGTCGACGTTAAAGGCGATGCCGTCAATCAGCGGCCCGCCGCCGAGCGGCTCCAGCATCATCTTCAGATGCCGTTCGCCGACCAGACGCTGCTGCAGCAGCTTGAATTTGCCGTCGAAGGCGGGCTCGGGAAACGCCTGTCCCCAGGGGCCCGCCTCACGCAGCAGCTCGGCGGTCTGCAAGCTGAACTCGCCCGGCTGCAGCGCGCCGTCTGACCAGATCACGCTCTGCAGCGACTCTTCGCTCAGCCACTCGCCCAGCAGGTCGGCGAAGCGCTGGCGGAACGCCTCAAACTGCGCCTCCTCCAGCGACAGGCCCGCCGCCATGGCGTGGCCGCCGAACTTCAGCATCATGCCGGGATAGAGCGTATCGAGCCGCTCCAGCGCGTCGCGCAGGTGCAGGCCGGGAATCGATCGTCCGGAGCCTTTTAGGGTGCCGTCGCCCGCCGGCGCAAAAGCGATAACCGGGCGGTAAAAGCGCTCTTTCAGCCGCGAGGCGAGAATACCGACCACGCCCTGATGCCACTCGGGATGGTAAAACGCCAGCCCCAGCGGCAGCTCGGTCTGCTGACGCTCCAGCGTCTGGCAGAGCGCCAGCGCCTCGCTCTGCATGCCCTGCTCAATCTCTTTGCGCGTCTGATTGAGCGCATCAAGCTCATTAGCCAGCATGCGCGCCTGGGTAATATCGTCGGTAAGCAGCAGCGCCACGCCCACTGACATATCGTCGAGCCGTCCCGCCGCATTCAGGCGCGGGCCGAGGGCGAAGCCAAGATCGCTCGCCACCAGCTGGCGCGCGTCGCGGTTGGCGATCTCCAGCAGCGCGCGAATACCGGGACGGCATTTCCCGGCGCGAATGCGGCTCAGCCCCTGCCACACCAGAATGCGGTTGTTGACGTCGAGCGGCACTACGTCGGCGACGGTGCCGAGCGCCACCAGATCGAGCAGCTCCGCCAGATTTGGCTCCGCGCGCGTGGCGCCAAACCAGCCCAGCTTACGCAGGTGCGCGCGCAGCGCCATCATCAGGTAAAAGGCGACGCCGACCCCCGCCAGCGCACGCGACGGAAACGCGCAGTCGCGCAGGTTGGGGTTCACTATCGCCTCCGCCTCAGGCAGGGTTTCGCCGGGCAGATGGTGATCGGTGACCAGCACCGGAATGCCGTGCTGATGGGCGCAGGCGACGCCGCTGTGGGATGAGATACCGTTATCCACCGTCAGGATCAGCTGCGCGCCGCGCGCGCGCGCCTGCTCGACCACTTCCGGACTCAGGCCGTAGCCGTCGTCAAAGCGGTTAGGCACCAGATACTGTACGTTGTGGCCGCCCATGCTGCGCAGCGCCAGCACCGTCAGCGCGGTGCTGGTGGCGCCGTCGGCGTCGAAATCGCCAACCACCATAATGCGGCGTCCGTCGAGCAGCGCCTGATGCAGCAGCTCCACCGCCGCATCCAGCCCGCTCAGCGAGGTGAAAGGCAGCAGATGCTTCGCGCCGCGCTCCAGCTCAGCCGCGCTACGCACGCCGCGCTGCAGATAGAGTCGTTTAAGCAGCGGCGGCAGATCTGCCGGAAGCTGGTCCTCGACGCCGATCTCGCGCCGCCGCAGTTCTACTGATTTAATCACCGCCAATTAGCCACCGCGCTTCTGCTGATCCAACACCTGCTTCAGCTCCTGCGGCCCCTGATAGCCCGGAATCATCATGCCGGAGTCGGTCAGGATCGCCGGGGTGCCCTGAATGCCGTAGAGAATGCCCAGCTTGTAGTGCTGGTCGAGGTCGATCTTGCAGCTGTCCGGCGCGCCCATCTGCGGCGCGTTGCCCTTCATCGCTTCGTCGAACGCTTTGTTGCGATCGGCGGCGCACCAGATCGCCTTCATGCTGTTTTCCACCTGGCCGTGCAGCCCTTCACGCGGGAAGGCGAGATAGCGCACCGTAATGCCCAGCGCATTGTAGTCAGCCATCTGCTCATGCAGCTTGCGGCAGTAGCCGCAGGTGATGTCGGTGAAAACGGTAATAACGTGCTGCTCTTTTGCCGCCTTATAGACAATCATCTGCGGCGCCAGCGCCTCGACCTTTTTGTCGAGCAGCTGATTGGTGACGTTCACCGGCTGCGCGCCGCTAACGTCGTAGAGCGGCCCCTGGATCATATGCTTGCCATCTTCGGTGACGTAAATTACGCCGCTTTCCGTCAGCACGGTTTTAAATCCCGGCAGCGGTGACGGTACGATTTCCGTTTGCTTCAGACCCAGCTTTTTCAGCGACTGCAGGATCGCGCCGTCATCGGCCTGTGCCACGCTGCTGAAGGCGCCAGCCAACAGGGCCAGCAGGAGAAATTTCTTCATCTTCTTTCCTTAATGTCCGCGTCAGGCGCGCGGATGATGCTGTTGATGCAACTGACGCAGCCGCTCGGTAGCGACGTGCGTATAAATTTGCGTGGTCGAGAGATCGCTGTGTCCCAGCAACATCTGTACGACACGCAGGTCAGCGCCGTGGTTCAACAAATGGGTGGCGAAGGCGTGCCGCAGCACGTGCGGCGACAGCTTTTCGCTGTCAATGCCCGCCAGCACGGCGTAGTGCTTGATGCGGTGCCAGAAAGTCTGGCGCGTCATCTGCTGCGCCCGGCTGCTGGGAAACAGCACGTCCAGCGTCTGGCCGTTAAGCAGCCAGGGGCGGCCATGTTCAAGGTAGTGCTCCAGCCAGTAAACGGCCTCTTCGCCCAGCGGTACCAGCCGCTCTTTGTTGCCTTTACCGATAACGCGCACCACCCCCTGACGCAGGCTGACGTCGCTCATGGTCAGCCCGACCAGTTCAGAGACGCGCAGCCCGGTGGCGTAGAGCAGCTCCAGCATCGCCTTGTCGCGCAGCTCCAGCGGAATCTCGGTGCTGGGCGCCTGCAGCAGCCGTTCCACCTGCGCCTCACTGAGGTCTTTCGGCAGCCGCTGGGGCAGCTTCGGCGCGGAAAGCAGCGTGCTGGGATCGTCGCTGCGCAGCTTTTCGCGGTAGAGATACTGAAAGATGCGGCGCATGGCGCTGAGCAGCCGCGCCGAACTGCTGGCTTTATAGCCGCCTTCCAGCCGTTCGGCGAGAAACTGCTGCAAATCTGCCGTTTGCAGCGTCAGCAGCGTCAGCCCGTGATGGCTCAGCCAGTCGGTCAGCGTTTTTAAGTCCTGACGGTATGAGGACAAGGTATTTTGCGCCAGATTGCGTTCAATCCAGAGCGCATCCAGAAACTGTTCTGTCAGGTCACTGTCTTGCACGGTATCCCCGCCTTGAGGTGAAATCGTGCTCATTATGCCTGATTCCGCCCTGCTTCTGATACAATTGCGCCAAAGTCAGTCTTAATCCGGGCATTATCTGCATGAAAATTGGTCTTTTTTACGGCTCAAGTACCTGCTATACCGAAATGGCCGCAGAGAAAATCCGCGACTTTATTGGTGCTGAACTGGTCGCGCTGCACAACGTGAAAGATGACGATCCGCTGCTGATGGAGCAGTACGACCTGCTGATTTTAGGCATTCCGACCTGGGATTTCGGCGAGCTGCAGGAGGACTGGGAAGCGATCTGGCCGCAGCTGCCGACGCTTAATCTGCGCGGTAAAATCGTCGCGCTCTACGGCATGGGCGATCAGCTTGGCTATGGCGAATGGTTTCTCGACGCGCTCGGCATGCTGCATGAGCTGCTGCAGCCGATGGGGGTAAAATTCGTCGGTTACTGGCCGGTAGACGGTTATGAATTTACCAGCCCGAGGCCGCTTAGCGCCGACGGCACGCAGTTCGTCGGCCTGGCGCTGGACGATGTGAATCAGTTTGACGTCACCGATGAGCGCATCGAACAGTGGTGCGAGCAGATCCTGACCGAGACCGCCGCGCTGCTGTAGCCACCGGCTTACGAGTTTTAGCCGCGCTGATGTAGCGGCCAGCTTACCGGTTTTAGCCGCGCTGCCATAGCGGCCAGCTTACCGGTTTTAGCCGCACTGCCGTAGCGGCCAGCTTACCCGTTAGCCGCGCGGCCGAGTAAGCGGGCGCGGAGCGCTCGCCACCGGGCGTCCGGCATCATATCCTGCAGCAGCCACAGTCTGAGCGTCCGCCCCTTCTCACTACGCAACACCAGCAGCGCCGCGCCCGGTAGCCAGCGAATCGGCCCGGCGATGCGCCAGCGCCCGCCCTGCCAGCGCCAGCTGTCATCACTTTTATGCTGTAGCATTCCGCGCCGCTGCGCCAGACGGCACTGCTGCTGCCGACACTCGCGCAGCATCAGCAGCAAAAGCGGGAGTTTTATCAGCCAGAAAAAGGCGGGCAGCGGCGCAGCTGCCACAATCAGCAGCGCACCTGACGCCAGCACGCCGTGCAGCAGGCGCGCCAGCCGCGACGGCCGCAGCTTACATTGCCACGGGGCCGCGTTCACGGTTGCGCTGCTGGATCAGCTGCACAATGCGCTTCAGCTCCGGATCGGCCGGTTCACCGTGATTCATCATCCAGTTAAAGAGATCGGGGTCGTCCGCCTTGAGCAGCGCGACAAACGCCTGTTTGTCGGTGTCGTTGAGGCTGTCATATTCATATTTAAAGAAGGGCATGATGGCGACATCCAGCTCCAGCATGCCGCGACGGCAGGCCCAGTGAATGCGCGATTTGTCATGAATATCCATATGTGTTTTTCCGCGGTTCAGAGAGTGCGGCTAGTGTAACCTGGTTTTATCACGCCTGCCGAGGCGCGTTGCGGTGCTGTGCGATACGCCGCACGCCACCGCCCGTCGTGAGCAAACCGACTCGCGATTTGTGCGCCTGATTCGGTAAACCGGTTGCAAAGCCAGTGCGCTCTTTTAACATTGTGTTCAGGACTCACCTTTTAATCAGGACAGCCAATGCCTATTTTCAGCTTACCGCCGCGCCAGCCCGTGGCCGCCTCTCGCCTGCCGTTAACCCTGATGTCGCTGGACGGCTGGGCGCTGGTATCGGTGCAGGGCGCCGACAGCACCTCTTATCTGCAAGGCCAGCTTACCCTGGACGTCGCCGCGCTGGGCGCGGATCAGCATCGCCCGGCGGCGCACTGCGACGCTAAGGGCAAAATGTGGAGCAATCTGCGCCTGTTCCATCGCGGCGAAGGTTACGCCTATCTGGTGCGCCGCGAACTGCGCGACACGCAGCTGGCGGAACTGAAAAAATATGCGGTGTTTTCGAAAGTAACGCTGGCGCCGGATGATGACGCGGTGCTGCTTGGCGTCGCCGGCTTTCAGGCGCGCGCAGCGCTTACCAGCCTGTTTGACGCCCTGCCGGACAGCGACCATCCGGTGGTGCAGCAGGCGGAGAGCACGCTGCTGTGGTTCCCTACGCCCGCGGAGCGCTTTCTGATCGTGACCACGCGCGAGCAGGCTCAGGCGCTGCAGCAGAAGCTGGCCGGCGACGCGCAGCTCAACGACAGCGCGCAGTGGCTGGCGCTCGATATTGAAGCGGGCATCCCGGTGATCGAGCCGGCGACCGCGGCGCAGCTGATCCCGCAGGCCGCTAACCTGCAGGCGCTCGACGCCATCAGCTTTAAAAAAGGCTGCTATACCGGCCAGGAGATGGTGGCGCGCGCTAAATTCCGCGGCGCCAACAAGCGTGCGCTGTACTGGCTGGCCGGGCAGGCGAGCCGGGTGCCTGCGGCGAACGATTCGCTGGAGCTGCAGATGGGCGAGCGCTGGCGTCGAACCGGTACGGTACTGGCCGCCGTTCAGCTTGACGATGGCGAGGTGTGGGTACAGGTGGTAATGAATAACGATCTGGAACCAGAGAGCGTGCTGCGCGTAGAGGGCGACGAAGGCGGACGGCTGCTGATTCAGCCGCTGCCCTATTCGCTGGAGGAGTAGCGTCTGGCCGCGGCCCTCTTCCGCCGCGGCGAGTTACATCACGTAAAAGTAGATAGCACAGAAGTGGCAGGCGCTGCCGCCCAGCACAAAGGCGTGCCAGATAGCGTGGTTATAAGGTATGCGCCGCGCCACATAGAAAATAACACCGAGCGAATAGATAATACCGCCCAGCGCCAGCAGCCAGATGCCGCCCGGCAAGAGCGTCAGCGCCAGCTGGTAGATCACCACCAGCGACAGCCAGCCCATACAAAGATAGGTCACCAGCGACAGCGCCTTGAAGCGGTGCGCGATGGTGAGCTTAAAGATAATGCCCGCCAGCGCCATCCCCCAGATGACCACCATCAGCCCATGCGCCAGCGGCGACTTTAGCCCCACCAGCAGAAAAGGGGTGTAGGTGCCGGCGATCAGCAGATAGATGGCGCAGTGATCGAGCTTTTTCAGCCAGCGTTTGGCGCGCTGCTGAGGAATGGCGTGATAGAGCGTCGAGGCGAGAAACAGCAGGATCATGCTGCCGCCATAGAGGCTGTAGCTGGTGATGGCAATGGCGTTGGCACCGGCTTCAGTCGCCTGTACCAGCAGCAGCACCAGACCGACTATACCGAACAGGCAGCCGAGACCGTGGCTAATGCTGTTGGCGATCTCTTCAGCAAGCGAGTAGCCCTGGACGGCTAAGCGATTATTCATTATGGCGCGTTCCTGAACGTGATGTGTGGATTTTCTGACCACCAGCATACTCGGAAAATTTTGAGAGTACACTTGTACGCTAAAATTAATCTGTGAGTGGGTGTTACCGTCCGCGCAGCGCAAATCTGATACACTGCGCGCAGATCCATTTTCTATGAGCGCGCCCGCAGATGTTCTCTCATCACGACCTTGCCAGCCTGAATGACCTTGAGATGCAGGTTTATCACTACATTATCAAGCACCCGGAAAGCGTCAGCTATATGACCATCCGCGAGCTGGCGGAACGGGCGGGCGTTTCCACCACCACCGTGCTGCGTTTCTGCCGCAAGATGCAGTGCGACGGCTGGTCGGAATTTCGCATTCGTTTCCGGCTGGCGCAGCAGCAGGCGCAGCCCGCGCAGGCCAACGTCGGCGTCAGCGAAATGCTGAGCTTTTTCAAAAGCATTAATAACGACGAATTCAGCGAGCTTATTTCCCGTGCGGCGGAGATGATTAATCGCGCCGAACAGATTTTCTTTATTGGCGCAGGCACGTCGGGCAGCCTGGCGAAATATGGCGCGCGCTTTTTCTCTAACGTCGGAAAATTTAGCCACTATATCGACGATCCCTATTATCCGGTAAGCGGAAATCTGGATGAAAATACGCTGGCGATACTGCTTTCCGTCTCCGGCGAGACGCCGGAAATATTGCGCCTTGCCAGCCAGTTCAGCCTGCGGCACTGTCAGACCCTGGCAATCACCCACTCCGAGAGCAGCTCGCTGGCGAAAATGAGCGATTTCACCCTGGCTTACCATGTGCCGGTAATTCGCCTGAGCGACAACTGCGATATCACCACGCAGGTGCCGGTCATGTATATTCTCGAAGCTATTGGCCGCCTGCTGAATAAATAAAACAGGCTGTTTTACCGGCGTAACATATTACCTCAGCGCGCCGGTGTTATAGCGTGACTTCCTTTTTTGCTTTGCTACACTCGCGGCAAGATTTATTTCGCTGAGAGGGACGTATGCATAACGAATCAGGCTTTCCGCAACACTTTTTATGGGGCGGCGCGGTGGCGGCGCATCAGGTCGAGGGCGGTTGGGACCAGGGCGGCAAAGGCGTCAGCATCGCCGACGTGCTGACCGGCGGCTCACACGGCGTCAGCCGCGTTATCACCGACGGCGTGCAGCCGGGCAACCACTATCCCAACCATCAGGGCGTGGAGTTTTACTCGCGCTATAAAGAGGATGTTGCGCTGTTTGCCGAGATGGGCTTTAAGTGTTTTCGTACCTCTATCGCCTGGACGCGCATCTTCCCCAATGGCGACGAGCAGACGCCGAACGAGGCGGGCCTGCAGTTTTACGATGACCTGTTCGACGAACTGCTTAAATATGGCATCGAGCCGGTTATCACCCTCTCCCACTTCGAGATGCCTTTTCATCTGGTGAAAGAGTATGGCGGCTGGCGCAGCCGCAAAGTGGTGGATTTCTTTGTGCGCTTTAGCGAGGTGGTAATGCGTCGCTATCAGCATAAAGTGAAATACTGGATGACCTTTAACGAGATCAATAACCAGCGCAACTGGCAGTATCCGTTGTTTGGCTACTGCTGCTCCGGCGTGGTGTTTACCGAGCACGAGAAGCCGGAAGAGGTGATGTACCAGGTGATGCATCACCAGTTTGTCGCCAGCGCAAAAGTGGTCAGCCTTGGCCACGCCATCAATCCCGATTTCCAGATCGGCTGCATGATCGCCATGGTGCCAATTTATCCGTACTCCTGCCATCCTGACGACGTGATGCTGGCGCAGGAGGCGATGCATCAGCGCTATGTCTTTAGCGACGTGCAGATGCGCGGCGCCTGGCCGGCCTACACCCTGAAAGAGTGGGCGCGCAAAGGCTATCAAATCCAGATGGAAGCGGATGACGCCGAGACGCTGCGCAACGGCTGCACCGATTATGTCGGCTTTAGCTACTATATGAGCAACGCGGTAAAACACGACGCCAGCGGCGTTGACGATCCCATTACCGGCTTTGACGGCGTGGTAAAAAATCCGCACGTCGGCGCCTCCGACTGGGGCTGGCAGATCGATCCGACCGGGCTGCGCTATGCGCTGAACGTGCTCTACGAGCGTTATCAGAAGCCGCTGTTTATTGTCGAAAACGGCTTTGGCGCTATCGATAAAGCGAATGAGAACGGCGTGATTGAGGATGACTACCGCATCGACTACCTGCGCGCGCATATCGCCGAGATGAAAAAAGCGGTGGCGCATGACGGCGTCGAGCTGATGGGCTATACGCCGTGGGGCTGCCTCGACTGCGTCTCGTTCACCACCGGCCAGTACGATAAGCGCTACGGCTTTATCCACGTCAATAAAAACGACGACGGCAGCGGCGATTTCGCCCGCTCGCGCAAGAAGAGCTTCGGCTGGTATCAGCAGGTGATCGCCAGCAACGGCGAAACCCTCTGATTCTCGCCAGGCTGCGCCGGACGGGCGCGGCCTGGCGGTCAGCGGCCGCCGGCGACGTCGATAAAGGTGCCGGTAATATAGGAAGCCGCCTCGCTCGCCAGCCAGACAATCGCTTCGGCAACCTCTTCCGCCTCTCCGCCGCGCCCCATCGGGATAATGCCTGCCGTGGCCGCCACGCGATCGACGCGTCCCGGCTCGCCGCCGTCGGCGTGCATCTCGGTATAGATAAAGCCGGGCCTGACGCTGTTGACGCGGATGCCCTGCGCCGCCACCTCCAGCGATAACCCTTTTGTCAGCGAATCCATCGCCCCTTTCGACGCCGCATAGTCGACATATTCTCCCGGCGCGCCAAGACGCGACGCGGCGGAGGAGACGTTAATAATCGATCCGCCCAGGCCGCCGTGCTGCGTGCCCATGCGCTTTACCGCTTCGCGACAGCAGAGAAAGGCGCCGGTCACGTTGGTGGCAAAGACGCGCTGCAGCCGTTCGGCGCTGAGATCCTCAACCCGACACTGCGTAAAGAGGATGCCCGCGTTGTTGACCAGCACGCCGAGCGGTATCGCCTCCGCGTCCAGCCGCTGAAACAGCGCCATTACCTGCGCCTCCTCTGCGATATCCGCCTGTACGGCAAAGGCGTCGCCGCCCTGCTCGCGGATCTGCGCTACCACCTGCTGCGCCTCTTCCGCGCGCTTCAGATAGTTGACCGCCACGCGGTAGCCCTGCTGCGCCAGCTTTAGCGCCGTCGCGCGGCCAATTCCCCGGCTTCCGCCGGTCACCAGAGCCAGTCTCATATTTTCTCCATAAAAAAGGGCCGGATAAGCGGCCCTTGATAGCAGTGTTGCGTGGCGTTTACTGATAATCGCTCATCGGCACGCAGGAGCAGAACAGGTTGCGATCGCCGAACACGTCGTCGAGGCGCTTCACCGTCGGCCAGTATTTATTGTCGCTGCCTGCCGGGAAAACCGCCAGCTCGCGGCTGTAGGGGTGATTCCACTCGCTGACGATTTCGGTCTGGGTATGCGGCGCGTTCACCAGCGGGTTATCGTCCGCCGGCCATTCGCCGTCGGCTACCCGGTCAATCTCCATGCGGATAGAGAGCATCGCGTCGATAAAGCGATCCAGCTCGATTTTGCTCTCAGATTCGGTCGGCTCCACCATCAGGGTGCCGGCGACCGGGAACGACATGGTCGGCGCATGAAAACCGTAATCGATAAGACGCTTGGCGATATCCAGCTCGCTGATGCCGGTCTGCTCTTTCAGCGGGCGAATGTCGAGAATGCACTCATGCGCCACGCGGCCGTCGCGGCCGGCATAGAGAACAGGATAGGCTGACTGCAAACGGCTGGCGATATAGTTGGCGTTAAGAATCGCGACCTGACTGGCACGCTTCAGACCTTCGGCCCCCATCATGCGAATATACATCCAGCTAATCGGCAGGATAGAGGCGCTGCCAAACGGCGCCGCCGATACCGCCCCCTGCTGCGTCAGCATCTCCTCGATCTGCACCACGCTGTGGCCCGGCACAAAGGGCGCCAGGTGCGCCTTCACGCCGATCGGCCCCATGCCCGGGCCGCCGCCGCCGTGCGGGATGCAGAAGGTTTTATGCAGGTTGAGGTGCGACACGTCCGCGCCGATATAGCCCGGCGTGGTAATGCCTACCTGGGCGTTCATATTGGCGCCGTCGAGATAAACCTGACCGCCATACTGATGCACGATCTGGCACACTTCACGGATGGTCTCTTCATAGACGCCGTGCGTTGAGGGATAGGTCACCATAATGCAGGAGAGCTGCTCGCCAGCCTGCGCCGCTTTTTCGCGCAGGTCACCGAGGTCGATATTACCCTGCTTGTCGCAGGCCACCACCACCACTTCCATACCCGCCATCTGTGCTGAAGCGGGGTTAGTGCCGTGCGCGGAGCTGGGGATCAGGCAGAGGTTGCGCGTCCCTTCGTTGCGGCTTTCGTGATAGCGACGGATCGCCAGCAGGCCAGCGTATTCGCCCTGCGCGCCGGAGTTTGGCTGCATGCAGAGCGCGTCATAGCCGGTGAGCTGCACCAGCCACTGCGACAGCTGGCCGATCATCTGCAGATAGCCCGTGGCCTGCTCCGCCGGGCAGAACGGATGCAGTTCGGCGAACTCCGGCCAGGTGATGGGGATCATCTCAGCGGCGGCGTTCAGCTTCATGGTGCAGGAGCCGAGCGGGATCATCGCCTGGTTCAGCGCCAGATCCTTTTTCTCCAGGCTGTGCATGTAGCGCATCATCTCCGTTTCACTGTGATAACGGTTGAAGACCGGATGGGTCAGGATGGCGCTCTGGCGCTGCAGCGCGGCGGGGATCGCCTGGCTGTCGGCCGCGACGGCGGCGTCCAGCTTATCGATATCCTGGCCGTGCTCATCGCCCAGCAAAATGGCGAACAGCGCCTGCACATCTTCACGGCGCGTGGTTTCGTCCAGCGTGATGCCGACCGCGTGATGAATATCGCTGCGCAGGTTAACGCCGAAGCTCTGCGCGCGGCTGAGCACCGCGCCTTTGTCCTCAACCTCGACCGTCAGGGTGTCGAACCAGCTGTTGTGGCGCAGCTTCAGCCCGCCGTTTTGCAGCCCGGTTGCCAGAATGGTGGTGAGACGATGGATGCGGGAGGCGATGCGCTTCAGCCCTTTCGGACCGTGGTAAACCGCGTAGAGGCCAGCGATATTGGCAAGCAGCACCTGTGAGGTACAGATGTTCGAGTTCGCCTTTTCACGGCGGATATGCTGCTCGCGCGTCTGCATCGCCATGCGCAGCGCGGTATTGCCCGCGGCGTCGCGCGACACGCCGATAATGCGGCCCGGCATTGAGCGCTTGTGCTCGTCGCGGCTGGCGAAAAAGGCGGCGTGCGGCCCGCCGTAGCCCATCGGCACGCCGAAGCGCTGCGCCGATCCAAACACGATATCTGCGCCCTGCTTGCCGGGCGCTTCCAGCATCACCAGCGCCATAAAGTCCGCCGCGACGCTGACCACGACTTTGCGGTTTTTCAGCTCGGCGATCAGCGCGCCGTAGTCGTGCGCTTCACCGGTGGTGCCAACCTGCTGCAGCAGCACGCCGAACAGCTCTTCGTGCTCCAGCGCTTTGTCGGCGCGGTCGATAATCAGCTCGAAGCCAAAGGTCTCGGCGCGGGTGCGCACCACGTCCAGCGTTTGCGGATGGATATCGTCCGCGATAAAGAATTTACCGGCGTTTTTAAGCTTGCTGACGCGCTTCGCCATCGCCATCGCTTCCGCTGCCGCCGTGGCTTCATCCAGCAGCGAGGCGGAGGCGACGTCCAGACCGGTTAAATCGAGCGTCACCTGCTGAAAGTTAAGCAGCGCCTCCAGGCGGCCCTGCGACACTTCCGGCTGATAGGGGGTATAGGCGGTGTACCAGCCCGGGTTTTCCAGCATATTGCGCAGGATCACCGGCGGCGTGACCACCGCACTGTAGCCCATGCCGATCCAGGATTTAAAACGCTGATTCTGACTGGCGATCGCTTTAAGCTCGGCCAGCGCCTGCTGCTCGGTCGCCGCGTCGCCGACTGCGGGCGGGCCAGGCAGCTGGATGTCGGCAGGCACAATGGCGCCGATCAGCGCGTCCAGCGAGCTGGCGCCGATCGCCTCCAGCATCAAAGCCTGTTGTTCCGGCGAAGGGCCGATATGGCGTTCAATAAAGGCGCCGTTGTGTTCGAGCTGGCTCAAAGTCTGGGTCATTTGCAGTCAATCCTGAATCGGGCTGGAGTACAGAGAAAGCAAGGGATGAAAAGCGGCCAGCGAGGCCTGGCCGCCCTGTTGCTTATTCGTCGATGGAGGCTTTGTAGGCGTCCGCATCCAGCAGCGAATCGAGTTCGGATTCGTCGCTGGGTTTGATTTTGAACAGCCAGCCAGCGGCGTAGGGCTCGCTGTTGACCAGCTCTGGCGCGTCGCCCAGCGCGTCATTAACGGCGACGATCTCGCCGCTGACGGGGGCATAAATATCGGACGCGGCTTTGACCGATTCCGCGACGGCACACTCTTCGCCAGCGGCGTAGCTGTTGCCGACCTCCGGCAGATCGACAAAGACCATGTCGCCCAGCAGCTCCTGAGCGTGCTCGGTGATGCCGACGGTAAAGGTGCCGTCCGCTTCCTTACGCACCCACTCATGGCTGTCACGGTATTTCAATTCGTTTGGCACATTGCTCATCGCCCTTTCTCCTGAAAATAGATTACTGAACCGGCTTGCCGCCGCGTACAAAAACAGGTTTGGTTACTTTTACCGGCAGTTCACGCTGGCGGATCTCGACGATAGCGTTTTCGCCAATTCCGGCCGGCACGCGCGCCAGCGCGATGCTGTAGCCGAGCGTCGGCGAAAAAGAGCCGCTGGTGATAACGCCCTGCTGCAGCTGGCCCTGCTCATCGGTAAAGCGCACCGGCTGGCCGCCGCGCAGCACGCCTTTCTCCGTCATGATCAGGCCAACCAGTTTTTCTGTGCCTCTCTCACGCTGCATCTCCAGCGCTTCGCGCCCGATAAAATCGCGATCGGCCGGCTCCCAGCAGATGGTCCAGCCCATATTGGCCGCCAGCGGCGAGACGCCTTCGTCCATCTCTTGCCCGTAAAGGTTCATGCCCGCTTCCAGACGCAGCGTGTCGCGCGCGCCCAGTCCCGCTGGCTTTACGCCCGCTGCCAGCAGCCCCTGCCAGAAATCGGCGGCCGCAGCGGCAGGCAGCGCAATTTCATAGCCCGCTTCGCCGGTGTAGCCGGTGGTGGCGATAAACAGGTCGCCGGCCTGTACGCCGAAAAAGGGCTTCATCCCGGCCACCGCGTCGCGCTGCGCCGCGCTAAACAGCGTCTGCGCCTTCTGCTGCGCCTGCGGTCCCTGCACGGCGATAAGCGCCAGATCGTCGCGCTCGGTCAGCGCCACGCCATAGGCCTGAGCGTGCTCGCCAATCCATGCCAGATCTTTCTCGCGCGTTGCCGAGTTGACGACAAGACGAAAGAAGTCTTCGGTCATAAAGTAAACAATCAAATCGTCGATGACGCCACCAGAGGCGTTCAGCATGCCGGTGTAGAGCGCTTTGCCGGGCTGCGTCAGGCGGGCAACGTCGTTCGCCAGCAGATGCCGCAGAAAGTCGCGCGTCTGGGCGCCGTGCAAATCGACGATAGTCATATGCGAAACGTCGAACATGCCGGCGTCCTGACGCACGGCGTGGTGTTCGTCTATTTGCGAGCCGTAGTGCAGCGGCATCATCCAGCCGTGGAAGTCCACCATGCGGGCGCCGCAGGCCTGATGCTGTTCAAACAACGGAGTGTGCTGAGTCATAACCATCCTGTCGCGAAGCGGGTAAGTTTCGGGCGGGCGTTAGCCTGCTGAGCGCCCGACGCAAACGTTCTCTTTTCCCTGACGTTATCATTGAAAAGACGATTTAACCATAAGCTGTACAGGGTCGAATTGAAGCATGTCTTTTAAGGGGTGCGCAAAGGCAACAGCATAATTAACTGTGTTTTTGTGATTTGCCACGCAGGAAAGAGGCGCATCACCGTTATGCGCAGCAAGATAATCAGCAATGGCGCGCAAAATGTTAACAACCTGCCCGGCGGGTCAGCACATCGGATAACTAAAACTAATGCGATGAAGGGGGTGAAATTAGAATAAATCAAACGAGGCTCGCTCAGGGTGCAGCCCCGCTCCTTTTTGGTGCAAAGGGATCCAAAAGGCGTAAAAAAGCCAGCGCAAGGCTGGCTCAGGTAACGCAGCGCGCGGCTTAGCGCAGCCAGGCGGGCATATCGTGCAGCCCCATCGCCTGACGCAGCATCGCGGGTTTGACGCCCGGCAGCGTATCCGCCAGCTTCAGCCCCAGATCGCGCAGCAGCTTCTTCGCCGGATGGGTACCGGCAAACAGCTCGCGAAAGCCCTGCATGCCCGCCAGCATCAGCGCCGCGCTCTGTTTGCGGCTGCGCTCGTAGCGACGCAGATAGAGATGCTGGCCGATATCCTTGCCCTGCTGGTGCAGGCGGCGGATTTCGCCAATCAGCTCCGCCGCGTCCATAAAGCCGAGATTGACGCCCTGCCCCGCCAGCGGGTGGATGGTATGCGCGGCGTCGCCTACCAGCGCCAGCCGGTGCGCCGCGAAATTGCGAGCATAGCGCGCCATCAGCGGGAAGGATTTACGCTCGCTCTCCAGATGGCAGAGGCCGAGGCGCATATCAAACGCCACTGCCAGCTGCTGATTAAACAGCGCCTGCGGCATGCTCGCCAGACGGCTCGCCTCCTGCGGCGACAGCGACCAGACGATAGAGCTCAGGTGCGGATCCTGCATCGGCAAAAATGCCAGAATGCCGTCGCCGTGGAAAACCTGGCGCGCCACCGCGTCATGGGGCAGCTCGGTGCGAATATTCGCCACCAGCGCATGATGATCGTAATCCCAGAAGGTTAAGGGGATATCCGCTTTATTGCGCAGCCAGGAGTTGGCGCCGTCGGCGGCAATCAGCAGGCGCGCGGTGAGCATCTCGCCATTCTCCAGGGTGACGAAGGCTTCGTTTTCGCCGAACGCCACCTGCTGCAGCTGCGAGGGTGCCATAAGCGTCACGTCACTGCAGCGGCTGGCGCGCTGCCAGAGCGCGCTGTGGATCGCCGGGTTTTCCACAATATGTCCCAGATGGGTCAGCCCCTGCCGATCGTCGTTGAAGCTGATAGCGCCGAAACTGTCGCGATCCCACACCTCCATGCCGTGATAGGCGCTGGCGCGCCGCGCCAGAATATCGGACCAGACGTCCAGCTTCTGCAGCAGCCGCTCGCTGGCGGCGTTGATCGCCGACACGCGCACCGACGGCGGCGCGCTGACGTCAAACTGCGGCTCCGCCGTTTTTTCCAGCACGGCGACGCGCAGCCCGCTGCCCTGCAAACCGCAGGCGACCGCCAGTCCTACCATGCCGCCGCCGGCGATAACCACATCAAAACTTTGCATCGGTGCCCCTTAGTTAACGCTTAACCCAGCCAAGCGTGCGCTCGGCCAGTTGATTACGCAGCCACGGCAGATGATCCATCGTCATCAGCCCCAGATTTCGTCCCGCCACCAGCGGCGCGTAGCGGTTAGCGAACAGCCGCACCAGCCCGTCGGTAATGCCGATCGTCGCCGCGCGATCGGGCTGACGGCGCTGCTGATAGCGATGCAGAACCCCATAACTGCCTGGATCCTGCTGCTGGCGATGCGCGGCCGCCAGGGTTTCCGCCAGCGACATAACGTCGCGCAGCCCGAGGTTAAAGCCCTGTCCGGCGATCGGGTGCAGCGTTTGCGCCGCGTTGCCCACCAGCGCCAGACGATGCGACACCTGCTGCCCGGCGCTTTGCAGCGCCAGCGGATAGCTCTCGCGCTGGCCGCATTGGGTAAAGCGCCCCAGTCGCCAGCCAAACGCGCGCTGCAGCTGCGCCAGAAATTCGCTGTCGCTCCAGCGCTCTACTTCTGCGCGCGCCGAGAGCGGATGACACCATACCAGCGACAGGCGATTGTCCGACATCGGCAGCAGCGCCAGCGGGCCATGTTCGGTGAAGCGCTCAAAGGCGCGTCCCTGATGCGGCAGCTGCGTAGAGACGTTGGCGATGGTCGCCAGCTGCTGATAATCCTCGCGCTGCCACTGAATGCCGAACGAGGCAGCAAGCGGCGAGCGAGAGCCGTCTGCGGCCACCAGCAGCGCGCCCTCCAGCTGTTCGCCCCCCTCCAGCGTTACCTGGACGCTATCCTGGCTGCGCTGCGCGTCGATAACGCGCGCCGGACAGCGTAGCGTTACGCCCGGCGCGCTTTTCAGCCGCTCGAACAGCTGCCGGCCTACGGCAAAAAGCTCGACGACGTAGCCGAGCGCCGGGATCTGATAGGTTCCGGCCTCCAGCGTGACGAAGCCAGCATGGCCGCGATCGGAGACGTGGATATCGGTAATCGGCGTGGCGTACTTTTCAATGCTGCGCCAGAGATCGATATCGATCAGCTGCTGACGGGTGCCGGCGGCCAGCGCGATGGCGCGGCTGTCATACCCTGGATGGGCGCGGCTGTCGGGCGCGCTGTTCTCAATCAGCGTGACCGGCAGCTGCCCTTGCGTAAGGTGGGAAATGGCCAGCGCCAGCGTCGCGCCGGTCATGCCACCTCCGGCGATAATAACCCTCATGGCTGACGCGCCGCTGCCATCAGCGCCTCGATTGCATCCGCGTCCTTGACCACGCTGTCGGTGAGATTCTCATTGCCCGCTGCGGTGATCAGGATGTCATCTTCGATGCGAATGCCGATGCCGCGATAGGCCGCAGGCACATCGGCATCCGGTGCGATATAGAGCCCCGGCTCCACGGTCAGCACCATCCCCGGCTCCAGAATGCGGTCGCGCGACGGGGTGCCGTAGTGGCCGACGTCATGCACGTCGAGACCCAGCCAGTGGCTCAGGCCGTGCATAAAGAACTGGCGATGCGCCTCTTCGGCGATCAGCGTTTCGACGTCGCCCTGCAGAATGCCCAGCTCCACCAGGCCGCTGACCATAATGCGCACCACCTCCTCATTAACGTCACGAATGCTGACGCCGGGACGGAAGAGCGCCAGCGCTTTTTCAAGCGAGGCGAGCACAATGTCGTAAATGGCGCGCTGGGGCGCGCTGAATTTGCCGTTGACCGGGAAGGTGCGGGTAATATCGCCGGCGTAGCCGTGGAATTCGCAGCCCGCGTCAATCAGCACCAGATCGCCGTCGCGCAGCTCGCTCTCATTTTCGGTGTAGTGGAGGATACAGCCGTTTTCGCCTGAGCCGACGATGGTGTTATAGGAGGGAAAGCGCGCGCCGTGGCGGTTGAAGACGTAGTGGATTTCGCCTTCCAGATGATACTCGAACAGGCCAGGACGGCACGCCTCCATGGCGCGGGTATGCGCCAGCGCGCTGATTTGCCCGGCGCGGCGCAGGAGCGCTATCTCCTCTTCATCCTTGAACAGACGCATTTCATGCACCCAGGGACGCCAGTCGGTGAGGGTCGCCGGCGCGCTGAAATTCTGGCGAAAGCCGCGGCGCAGTTTATCCAGCGCCGCGAATACCAGCGCATCCGCTTCCGCATATTCACCCTGCGCGTGATAGACCACGTCCAGCCCGTTCAACAGCAGATGCAGCTGCTGGGCGATATCTTCCCAGGGCAGCGCGCGATCGACCCCCAGCTTTTCAGGGGCGGCATCCTGACCCAGCCGACGGCCGAACCAGATCTCCGCCGTGAGGTCCCGCACGCGGTTGAACAGCACGCTATGATTGTGGGTCTCGTCGCTTTTTATCAGCACCAGCAGCGCCTGCGGCTCGTTGAAGCCGGTGAAATACCAGAAGTCGCTGTTCTGCCGGAAGGGATATTCGCTGTCGTTGCTGCGGGTCACCTCCGGCGCGGCAAAGATCAAGGCGGCGCTGCCGGGAGCCATTTTCGCCAGTAGCGCCTGGCGACGCTGCTGGAACCTGTCCAGAGAAATCATGTTTGCACTCCCTGTAGAAACGGGCGCGCTCGCGCCCTGAGATATCTGGCTTAGTGTAGCGTCGGTTTTTTCACTTCGGGGGCGGTAGGCTTCGGGCGCGTGAAGGTATCGTGGCATAGCAGCGCCGCCACGCGCACATATTCAATCACCTCTTCCAGCGACTGCTCCAGCTCTTCCTGGTCTTCATCTTCATCATAGCCGAGCTGGGCGATGGTGCGCAGATCGTCAATCGCTTCGCCGGTTTCACCGGTGACTTTCTCCAGCTTCGGCTGCGTGACGCCCAGGCCGAGCAGAAAGTGGTTAACCCAGCCCGCCAGCGCGTCGGCGCGGTCGAAGACGCTGATATCGTCGTCGTCCGGCAGCATCAGCTGAAACAGGTAGCCTTCCTCTTCCAGCGTATCGGCGGTGCTGTCGCGCAGCGCCTGAAGCGGCAGCGCCAGCCCCTGAGAGAACGCCATGCCTTCATTGGTCAGATCGTGCACCAGCGTTTTCCAGCTGGCGTCCTGATTGCCGCCGCACAGAATGCCGCTAAGCAGGCCATGCATTTCTGCTGGCGTCATCCCCACGCCCTGTTGAGAGAGCGCCGAAGCCAGCGCGTTGTAATCGGGGGTTGCGTTCTGTAAAGACATAAGTATTCGTCGTCGTTGGCAGAATAAGTTCGTGTTATGCTACCACTAGCTGCCTCAAGGTTTCCAGAAAAGGGGTTGTAAGTTATTTCGCGGGTCTATATAGTTGCCCGCCTCCCAAAGCATTGAGTCTGAAGGGAGCTGCGGGCGAAGTAATCAGTCAGGAAGGTGGCATGTCTGCACAACCAGTAGATATACAAATTTTTGGTCGTTCATTGAGAGTGAATTGTCCGCCTGAACAGCAAGATGCGCTGAATGCGGCTGCCGATGACCTCAATCAACGGTTGCAAGATTTAAAAGTTCGCACTAGAGTCACAAATACCGAGCAACTGGTGTTCATTGCCGCGTTAAACATTTGCCACGAACTGGCGCAAGAGAAAATGAAAACGCGCGATTATGCTGCTAATATGGAACAACGTATCCGTATCCTGCAGCAGACAATTGAACAGGCTCTTGTTGAGCAAGGTCGCATAACCGACCGCCAGGGTGCGAAGTTCGAATAATACTTTATGGTTGCTGCGCAGCGGCAACGGTGAAGTCCATTTTCTCTGAGATGTTTGCAAGCGGGCCAGTCCCCTGAGCCGATATTTCATACCAACAGAGTGTGGCGCTCTGTAACCTGTGAGCATGCTCGGTTCGTCCGAGAAGCCTGATGGTTGCGACGGCACATTCACCTTGAACCAAGGGTTCAAGGGTTACAGCCTGCGGCGGCATCTCGGAGATCTCCTTCTGTTCTGCATCTGTCTTTCCCCGTTGTGAATGATATAGTTGCTTAATCAGCGACTATATCAACGGGGTTCCTGTGTCCCAGCCCTCTCTGCTTGATCGACACCATATTCGCCAGCATGTGCGCCACCTGCGCCGCGACCTGACGCCTGAACAGCAGGAGCAGGCCGCCGATCTGTTGGCGGAACACGCCGTTAACTTCGCGCCTCTCGCCAGCGCCCGCCATGTCGCGCTCTTTTTATCAGTGGATGGCGAGCTTAACACCCGCCCCCTTATCGCTAAGCTCTGGAAGCAGAAAAAGCAGGTCTATCTGCCGGTGCTGCACCCTTTCGCCCCCGGCCATCTGCTGTTTCTGCGCTATACGCCGGAAACGACGCTGACGCCGAACAAGCTGCGCATCCCCGAACCGCCGCTCGATATCCGCCAGCTGATTACGCTGGATCGGCTGGATGTGATGCTGGTGCCGCTGGTGGCCTTTGACGACAGCGGTCAGCGGCTCGGCATGGGCGGCGGCTTTTACGACCGTACGCTGCAGAACTGGCGTCAGCACGGCTTTTTACCGGTTGGCGTAGCGCATGACTGCCAGCGGGTGGAGCGCTTGCCTGCCGAGGAGTGGGATGTGCCCTTGCCCGCCGTGCTGACGCCGTCGCGTCTGTGGCAGTGGGAATAGCAGAAGTGAATCAGGGAAGTAACAGCCGGGGCCATCTGCGACAACAGCAGACGGCCCGCTTTCGGTAAAGCTGGATCAGTAGAGCAGACGGGCGCGAATGGTGCCCGGAATCGCCTTCATCAGCTGCAGCGCTTTGTCCGCCAGATCCTGCGACGCATCGATATCGATCACCACGTAACCCATCATCGGCGAGGTTTGCAGGAACTGCGCGGCGATGTTGATCCCCTGCTCGGCGAAGATCTGGTTGATCGCCGTCAGCACGCCCGGACGGTTTTCATGGATGTGCAGCAGACGACTGGCGCTGGCGCCGTGCATCGGCAGCGATACTTCCGGGAAGTTGACCGCCGAGAGCGTTGAGCCGTTATCGGAATATTTCGCCAGCTTGCCCGCCACTTCAATCCCGATATTCTCCTGCGCTTCCTGGGTAGATCCGCCGATATGCGGCGTCAGGATCACGTTGTCGAACTCGCACAGCGGCGAATTGAAAGGTTCGCTGTTGGTTGCCG
Source organism: Pantoea agglomerans (assembly GCF_020149765.1). Lineage (NCBI taxonomy): Bacteria > Pseudomonadati > Pseudomonadota > Gammaproteobacteria > Enterobacterales > Erwiniaceae > Pantoea > Pantoea agglomerans. Next base: position 742,909 of record NZ_CP083809.1, on the reverse strand, counting down.
GCTCCAGCGGGAAGACGTCGATGGCGGCACCGGCCAGATGTTTGCTCGCCAGGGCGTCGCACAGCGCCGGAATATCGACCACGGTGCCGCGCGAGGCGTTGATCAACAGCGCGCCCTTCTTCATCTGCGCCAGCTCCTGCGCGCCGATCATATCCTGTGTCGAAGGCGTTTCCGGCACGTGCAGGCTCACCACGTCGCTCATATTCAGCAGATCGGCAAGGTGACGCACCTGCGTGGCGTTGCCCAGCGGCAGTTTGTTTTCAATATCGTAGAAAAAGACGTGCATGCCGAGGCTTTCAGCCAGCACGCCAAGCTGCATGCCGATATGACCGTAGCCGATAATGCCGAGCTTTTTGCCGCGCGCTTCAAAAGAGCCAACGGCGTTTTTGTTCCAGATGCCGCGGTGTGCTTTGGCGTTCGCCTCGGGAATGCCGCGCAGCATCAGCAGCATTTCGCCGATAACCAGTTCAGCGACCGAGCGGGTATTGGAGAATGGCGCGTTGAATACCGGAATGCCGCGCGTCGCCGCAGCGTTGAGATCGACCTGATTGGTGCCGATGCAGAAGCAGCCTACGGCGACCAGCTTTTCCGCCGCGGCGAAAATCTCTTCCGTCAGCTGGGTGCGGGAGCGGATGCCGATAAAGTGCGCATCCCGAATGGAGGCTTTCAGCGCTTCGTCATCCAGTGCGCCTTTATGGAATTCGATGTTGGTGTAACCCGCTGCGCGCAGATTCTCCAGCGCGCTCTGGTGGACGCCTTCCACCAGCAGGAACTTAATCTTGTCTTTTTCCAGTGATACCTTTGCCATTTCCCCGACCCTATTGTGATTTCAACAATGGCCGCCATAAGCGCGCCTTCTGTCAAAATATCAAAATTTACGCCTGCGGCAATACAACCGATTGCCTGACGGCCAGCACGGGGAAGCCCGAGCCCAGCACATTGCCGCACAAAATCGGGAGCTGAACCACGAACAAAGAACGAACCTGCTGCGGATGACGGTTATGTGACATAAGTCACCGAATTTAGGCAGCAGAAGAAAAGATGTTTTGCGCAGGGAAATAACCGGCGCGTTTAGCGCGCCGGACAGATCATTTTTCGATGGTTTTTACGCCATCCGGCGTGCCGATCAGCGCAATATCGGCACCGCGCGTGGCAAACAGCCCAACGGTGACCACACCGGGCAGCGCGTTGATGGTTTTTTCCAGCTCGACGGGATCGAGAATCGTCAGGTTATGCACGTCGAGAATGATATTGCCGTTGTCGGTGACAACATGCTGGCGATACTCCGGCAGGCCGCCGAGCTTAACCAGCTCGCGGGCGACAAAGGCGCGCGCCATCGGGATCACCTCGACCGGCAGCGGGAAACGCCCCAGCACGTCCACCTCTTTCGAGGCGTCGGCGATGCAGATGAACTTGCGCGCCACGGCCGCGACGATCTTCTCACGCGTCAGGGCCGCCCCGCCGCCTTTGATCATCTGCATCTGCGGGTTGATCTCATCTGCGCCATCCACGTAGATCGCCAGATCGTCAATCTCATTGAGATCGAAGACCGGAATGCCGAGCGCCTTTAGCTTCAGCGTTGAGGCTTCTGAGCTGGAGACGGCGCCTTCAATCTGCTGTTTCATGGTGGCGAGCGCGTCGATAAAGTGTGCGGCGGTGGAACCGGTGCCGACGCCGACGACAGTACCCGGCTGCACATATTTCAGTGCGGCCCAGCCTACGGCTTTTTTCAGTTCATCCTGGGTCATGATATGTTTAAAACCTGTGCGACAACGAAGTGCGCGTAGTATAAAGCAACCCTCGCCGAATGTGCGCGGCTGTTTCCGCTGGCGTGATCGCTTTGGAAGCCAGCCCGCAAAAAAGGCGACGCGCGGCGCAGGGAAAGCGCCTTTGACGCGCGTCAGATGAATTTTTTGTGGCATAGTATCGTCCACCCTGAAGGAGAGAGAACAACAATGAAACGCCCCGATTATCGAACGCTTCAGGCGCTGGACGCAGTGATTCGCGAACGCGGCTTCGAGCGCGCCGCACAGAAGTTATGCATAACGCAGTCGGCCGTCTCGCAGCGTATCAAACAGCTGGAAAACCTGTTCGGCCAGCCGTTGCTGGTGCGCACCGTGCCGCCGCGCCCGACCGAGCAGGGACAGAAGCTGCTGGCGCTGCTGCATCAGGTGGAACTGCTGGAAGAGGAGTGGCTAAGCGACGAGAACGGCGGCACCACGCCGCTGCTGCTGTCGCTGGCGGTCAACGCCGACAGTCTGGCGACCTGGCTGCTGCCCGCCCTGAAAGATGTGCTGGCGGACTCGCCGGTGCGCCTTAATTTGCAGGTCGAAGATGAAACCCGCACCCAGGAGCGGCTGCGCCGCGGCGAAGTCGTGGGCGCGGTCAGTATTCAGCCGCAGCCGCTGCCGAGCTGCCTGGTGGATCAGCTTGGCGCCCTCGACTATCTGTTCGTCGCCTCGCCAGAGTTCGCCGCACGCTACTTCCCGAACGGCGTGACCCGCTCGGCGCTGCTGAAGGCACCAGCGGTTGCTTTTGACCACCTTGATGATATGCATCAGGCCTTTTTGCAGCAGAATTTCGACCTGTCGCCCGGCAGCGTACCCTGCCATATCGTTAACTCGTCAGAAGCCTTTGTGCAGCTGGCGCGCCAGGGATCGACCTGCTGTATGATCCCGCATCTGCAGATTGAGCGCGAGCTGGCAAGCGGCGAGCTGCTCGATTTAACGCCGGGTCTCTGCCAGCGCCGCATGCTCTACTGGCACCGCTTCGCGCCGGAGAGCCGCCTGATGCGCCGCGTTACCGACGCGCTGATTTCACACGGCCACCGCGTGCTGCGTCAGGATGATTTAGCGGCCTGAATTCGTATGCGCCTTTAGCAGGGTGCAGAGATGAGCGGCCTGTTTGCGCGGGCGGAGCCGGCAAAGATGCCGTTGGCTCGGGTTAGCTTGCCCGCGTCGGCATAATCGCAATAAAAAAGGGGCGCTTAGCGCCCCTTCTCTGTTACTGCTGCGTGCCAGCCGTATTCGGTTTGATATCGAAGACGACATCCACCTGATCGTCAAAGTGAATGCTCTGCTGCTCGTAGGTCTGCTGCGCTGAGGTATCCGCAGCCGGCGCGGCCGCCTTATACATGCGCGCCATCGGCATCGGCTGATAGTTGGCTACGTGGTAGCGAATGCTGTACACCGGGCCGAGCTTCGCGTTAAAGCCCTCGGCCAGCGCCGCAGCCTGCTGCGTTGCGTTATCAATCGCCGCCTTGCGCGCCTGCGCCTTATAGCTTTCAGGATTGGTGACGCCCAGCTCGACCGAGCGGATCTCGTTCAGGCCGCTTTTCAGCGCGCCGTCCAGCAGCTCGTTCAGCTTATCCAGCTGACGCAGCGTCACCTGAACCTGACGCACCGCGCGGTAGCCTTTCAGCACCGACTTGCCCTCTTTGGTGTAGTCATATTCCGGCTGCGTGCTGAGGTTAGCGGCATCGATATCTTTCTTCTCAATGCCGTTTTTCTGCAGGAAATCGAAATATTGCGCCACGCGGTCGTCGGCCTGTTTTTTCGCGTCCGCCGCGTCTTTAGAGGAGACGTTGACCACAATAGAGAGCGTGGCGATATCGGGGCGCGCATCAACGGTCGCCTGACCGGACGTCACGACATGCGGGCCGTTCGGCAATTCGTCAGCCAGTGCGCTTAAGGGCAGCGCTAACGCGCCTGTCATGGCGGCCAGCGCCAGTGCTTTCAGTTTCACGAAAGTCCTCCTTGAGATCTCTGTTTTGCTGCGGCATAGAAGACGCAGGCTTGAACAAAATAGTATGCACTGCTAAGAGCATATTATACCGAAAAAGTTCCTGCTTTACTTATCTTGTTCTGTCGATTTAGGACGATTCAATTCATAAGCGGCGCCAGGCCCTGCAGCGCCAGCTGGCTGGCAATGATCCACATCACGCCACCCACAACTAAATTGATAATCCGCTGCGCTCTGACGGTGCGCAGGCGAGGCGACAGCCAGGCAGCCATCAGCGCCAGCCCAAAAAACCAGATTACCGATGCGCTAATGGTGCCCAGCGCAAACCAGCGGCGCGCCGTCGGCGTGGGGAGCTGGCCGCCCAGACTGCCCAGCACCACAAAGGTATCGATGTAGACATGGGGATTGAGCCAGGTGACCGCCAGCAGGGTGGCGATAATCCGCCAGCGGCTCTGCCTGAGCGCCTGACTGCTCGCCACATCGATATCGCCGCGAAAAGCGCTGCGCAGCGCGTTCCAGCCGTACCACAGCAAAAACGCGACGCCAGCCCAGGTAATCAGCATCAGCAGCAGCGGGGACTGATGCAGCAGCGCGCTGCCGCCAAAAATACCGCCGCAGATCAGGGCGATATCGCTCAGCGTACAGAGCGATGCCGTCATCAGATGATACTGACGCTTAACGCCCTGATTCATCACGAAGGCATTTTGCGGCCCCAGCGGCAGAATAAGCGAAGCCCCAAGAGCGAGCCCTTGTAAGTATATGGATAACACGGGATTTTCCTTACATCGGTGAGATGCAGGCAGTATAGAGAAGCGGGATTATTAGCGGAAATGCAAAAATTTAATCGGGCATTAGAGAGGGTAATACAGGCGGCGCGAACGCCGCCCGCCAGCGTTACTGCGCCTGTGCCTGTGCCTCAGCTTCAGGCTGCATAACGCGATGCAGATGAACATCCATCTGCGGATAAGGGATACCAATGCCCTTCGCATCCAGCGCGCGCTTGAAGTTTTTCAGCAGATCCCAGTAGACGTTTTGCAGGTCACCGCTGTTGCTCCAGCAGCGCACCACAAAGTTAAGCGATGAAGCGCCCAGTTCGTTAAGGCCGATCTGCACGCCCATATCCTGCAGTACGCGCGGATCGCTTTTCACCACCTCGTCCAGCAGCGCAATCACCTCATCGACATCCGCCTCGTAGGCGACGCCAATAATAAACTCATTGCGGCGCACCGGCTCGCGCGAAAAGTTAACGATATTGCCTGCAATGATTTTACCGTTCGGCACCACAACAATTTTGCCGTCTGCGCTTTTAAGCGTGGTTGAAAAAATCTGTACGTTGAGCACCGTGCCCATGACGCCGCCCAGATCGACAAACTCACCTGCGCGGAAGGGACGGAAGGTCACCAGCAGCACGCCCGCCGCGAGGTTAGAGAGCGACCCCTGCAGCGCCAGACCAACCGCCAGACCGGCGGCACCCAGCACGGCAATCACCGAAGCCGTCTGCACACCGACGCGCCCCAGCGCCGCAATCAGCGTAAAGGCAATAATGCCGTAGCGTACCAGCGCGGAAAGAAAGTCTGCGACCGTTTTGTCGATATGACGCGCGACCAGCACGCGGTTAATGCCGCGGGAAATAACGCGCGCCACGATCATCCCCAGGATCAGAATCACGATAGCCGCTACGATATTGACCGCGTAGCTAAGGATTAACGCCTGATTACGCACCAGCCAGCCACCGGCGTTATGAATGCCGTCTACGACGTTTAAGTCTTCCATTTGAGAGCCCTGTTGTTGAATTCCCTGCCGGGAAAGTCAAATCACAGCCAGAAAATTCCGGCAAACCAGATAACAAGGGTAATAAACATTGGGGGGATATGCCAAATTCCCGTTGAATTTGCTGCAAATTCAGGCGGATTAGCGGGATGACGGCATAAAAAAGGCCAGATCCGACGATCTGGCCCGCGTTGTAAACCCGCGATGCGGATTACAGACGATCGATAGCGTTCAGCTCTTTGAAAGCCTGCTCAAGGCGCACGACCATTGAGGCCTGCGCCGCACGCAGCCAGACGCGCGGATCGTAGTATTTCTTGTTCGGGCTGTCAGGACCCTGCGGGTTGCCGAGCTGGCCTTGCAGATACTCTTCGTTCTTTTTGTAGTACTGCAGGATACCGTCCCAGGTCGCCCACTGCGTGTCGGTATCGATGTTCATCTTGATCACGCCGTAGCTGATAGACTCTTCGATCTCTGCTGCAGAAGAACCGGAACCGCCGTGGAAAACGAAGTCCAGCGCGTTGTGCGGCAGGCCATGTTTTTCACACACATATTTCTGCGAGTCGCGCAGAATGGTCGGGGTCAGCTTAACGTTGCCCGGCTTGTAGACGCCGTGTACGTTACCGAAAGAGGCAGCAATGGTGAAGCGCTTGCTGATTTTGCTCAGCTCGGTGTAGGCGTAGTCCACATCTTCCGGCTGGCTGTAAAGGGCAGAAGCGTCAACGTGGCTGTTGTCCACGCCATCTTCTTCACCACCGGTTACACCCAGTTCGATCTCCAGCGTCATGCCCATTTTGTCCATGCGCGCCAGGTATTTGCTACAAATCTCGATGTTCTCTTCCAGCGACTCTTCAGAGAGGTCAATCATGTGAGAAGAGAACAGCGGTTTGCCGGTTTTTTTGAAGTGTTCTTCGCCCGCGTCCAGCAGGCCGTCGATCCACGGCAGCAGTTTCTTCGCGCAGTGGTCGGTGTGCAGGATAACCGGCACGCCGTACTGCTCAGCCATCAGATGAACGTGGTGTGCGCCAGAGATCGCACCGAAAATTGCTGCGCCCTGCGGCTTGTCAGTTTTAAAACCTTTACCGGCGATAAACGCGGCGCCGCCGTTAGAGAACTGGACGATAACCGGTGCTTTAACTTTCGCAGCGGCTTCCAGTACGGCGTTGATGGAGTCAGTGCCGACGCAGTTTACCGCTGGCAGCGCGAATTTGTTCTCTTTCGCTACCTGGAAGATCTTCTGAACGTCATCACCAGTGACAACGCCGGGTTTAACGAAATCAAAAATTTTAGACATGATTGTGTCCTGTTTCGTGACCGACTATCCCCTGCGGGGACAGCGCTTTAAACGCCCAACGGGGCAAGTCTTCAGGCGACGCGCCAGGGCGTCGCCCCCAAAGGATTACTGCTTAGCACGCTCTTCCAGCATCGCGACCGCAGGCAGTTTTTTGCCTTCGACGAACTCCAGGAACGCGCCGCCGCCGGTAGAGATGTAAGAGATTTTGTCTTCGATGCCGAACAGGTCGATAGCCGCCAGGGTATCGCCGCCGCCTGCGACAGAGAACGCGTCGCTGTCTGCGATGGCGTTCGCCACGATCTCGGTGCCCTTACGGAAGTTCGGGAACTCGAATACGCCGACCGGGCCGTTCCACAGAATGGTTTTCGCCTCTTTCAGCACTTTCGCCATCGCCTGCGCGGTTTCGTCGCCGAAGTCCATAATCTCTTCGTTATCCGCCACTTCGGAAACCTTTTTCACGGTTGCCGGGGCAGTTTCAGAGAATTCCGTGCCAACGCGTGAATCGGTCGGAACAGGGATGCCGTACTGGTCACGCAGGCCTTTCGCCGCTTCAACGAAGTCTGGCTCGTAGAGCGATTTGCCGACCTTGTTGTCGATAGCGACGAAGGTGTTGGCGATGCCGCCGCCGACGATAACGGTGTCAGCGATTTTCACCAGCGACTGCAGCACGTCGAATTTAGTGGAGACTTTTGAGCCGCCGACCACCGCCACCAGCGGACGCTCCGGGTTGCTCATGACTTTGCCCAGCGCTTCCAGCTCGGCTGACAGCAGCGGACCGGCACAGGCGATCGGCGCGAACTTGCCAACGCCGTGGGTAGAGGCCTGCGCACGGTGCGCGGTACCGAACGCATCCATCACGAACACGTCGCACAGCGCGGCATATTTTTTCGCCAGCGCTTCGTCGTCTTTCTTCTCGCCTTTGTTAAAGCGAACGTTTTCCAGCACTACCAGCTCGCCCGCGCCAACTTCAACGCCGTCGAGGTAATCTTTTGCCAGAGTCACGTTAGTGCCGTTCAGTTTCTCTTTCAGATAGTTAACAACAGGCAGCAGGGAGAATTCTTCGTTGTATTCACCTTCGGTCGGACGACCCAGGTGAGAGGTGACCATCACTTTTGCGCCCTGTTTCAACGCCGATTCGATGGTAGGCAGAGAGGCACGGATACGTGCGTCTGACGTCACTTTCCCTTCTTTTACTGGTACGTTGAGATCGGCACGGATCAGAACGCGCTTACCAGCCAGATCCAAATCGGACATCTTAATTACAGACATGGTGAACCCTCTCGTTGATTCTCATAAGTTTTGCCAGGCGCAAACCGCGCCTTACCTGAAACCGCTTGCGGCCATCGCTAACGTCGTGTCGAGCATTCGGTTAGCAAAGCCCCATTCGTTGTCGCACCAGACCAGGGTCTTGATCAGGCGCTGACCGCTGACCCGCGTTTGCGTGCCGTCCACAATGGCACTGTGCGGATCGTGGTTAAAATCTACAGAGACTAACGGTAATTCCGTATAGTCAACTATACCACGAAATGCCCCTTCTGACGCGTTTTGCAGCAGCGCGTTGACCTCGCAGGCCGTTACCGCCTCGCGAACGGAAACGCTGAGATCGATGGCCGTCACGTTGATGGTAGGCACGCGCACCGCAATCGCTTCAAAGCGATCGTTGAATTTCGGAAAAATACGCGTAATGCCGGCGGCCAGTTTGGTATCGACCGGAATGATCGACTGGCTGGCGGCGCGCGTGCGTCGCAGATCGCTGTGATAGGCGTCAATCACCTGCTGATCGTGCATCGCCGAGTGGATAGTGGTTACGGTGCCCGACTCGATGCCGAAGGCGTCGTCCAGCAGTTTGATCACCGGGATAATACAGTTGGTGGTGCAGGAAGCGTTGGAAACAATGCGGTCAGTTTGTTTAAGAGCCTGTTCGTTGACGCCGAACACCACGGTGGCGTCGAGATCGCTGCCGCCTGGATGGGAGAAGAGCACCTTCTTCGCCCCCGCCTGCAGATGCGCTTCGCCGTCCGCCCGGCTGCCGTAGACGCCGGTACACTCCAGCACCACGTCGACGTTAAGCTCCCGCCACGGCAGCGCGTCGATAGCGGCGTGATGCAGAATGCGGATGGTATCGTCGCCGACCCACAGCAGATCGCGCTCCTGACGCACCTCAAAGGCGAAGCGGCCGTGGCTGGTGTCGTACTTGAGCAGATGCGCCATGCCGGCTGCCTCCGCCAGTTCGTTAATTGCCACCACGGTAATTTCGGCGCGACGCCCGGTCTCATAAAGCGCGCGCAGCACGTTGCGCCCAATGCGGCCGAAGCCATTTATCGCCACCCGAATGGTCATCTTTTCTGCCACTTCCTGCTAATAAACGTGCCGATAGCCTGAGCGTTTCACGCGGGTTTGTACAGGAGATTTTCACAGGCTCCGCGCCAAAATCACTGCGTAAAAACGCCTGACTGAAACGGTTCAGCTACAATAAAGCATGGAAGGAATAACGGGAATGACTGCGATCAAATGCGCCGCTGATTATTGGATCTGCGTCACATTTTTGCCACTGGGACGGCGATTACTGAAGGAATAATAAAGCCCGCCATAAAAAAGGGACGCCTCGCGGCGTCCCCTTCTCATTTTGCGCGATGAACTCAGGAGGCCAGCACCGCTTTCGCCTGCGCGACCACGTTGTCGACGGTAAAGCCGAACAGCTCAAACAGCTTCTCCGCCGGCGCCGATTCGCCGAAGGTGGTCATGCCGACCACCGCGCCGTGCAGGCCGGTATATTTCTGCCAGTAGTCGGCGATGCCCGCTTCGATAGCAACGCGCGCGCCGATCGCTTTCGGCAGCACCGCTTCGCGGTAGGCGGCATCCTGCTTGTCGAACGCGTCGGTAGAAGGCATGGAAACCACGCGCGCCTTCACGCCTTCGCTGCTCAGTTTGTCGTAAGCGGCAACCGCCAGCTCAACTTCAGAACCGGTGGCGATCAGGATCAGCTCCGGCTGGCCGTCGCAATCCTTCAGGATATAACCACCGCGCGCGATGTTCGCCAGCTGCTCAGGGGTGCGATCCTGCTGCGCCAGGTTCTGGCGAGAGAAGATCAGCGCGCTCGGGCCATCTTTACGCTCGATAGCGTATTTCCACGCCACCGCTGACTCAACCTGGTCACACGGACGCCAGGTGCTCATGTTCGGCGTGGTGCGCAGGCTGGCCAGCTGCTCGACCGGCTGGTGCGTCGGGCCATCTTCGCCGAGACCGATAGAGTCGTGGGTGTAGACCATAATCTGACGGATCTTCATCAGCGCTGCCATACGCGCCGCGTTGCGCGCATATTCCACGAACATCAGGAAGGTCGCGGTGTAAGGCAGGAAGCCGCCGTGCAGCGCAATACCGTTAGCGATGGCGGTCATACCGAACTCACGCACGCCGTAGTGGATATAGTTACCCGCCGCGTCGACGTTGATCGGCTTAGAGCCGGACCACATGGTCAGGTTGCTCGGCGCCAGGTCGGCGGAGCCGCCCAGATATTCCGGCAGCAGCTTGCCGAACGCTTCGATAGCGTTCTGCGAGGCTTTACGGCTGGCGATTTTCGCCGGGTTCGCCTGCAGCTGTTCGATAAACTTCTGCGACTCTTCCTGCCAGTTAGCCGGCAGCTCGTTGCTGACACGACGTTTAAACTCGGCAGCCAGCTCCGGGAAAGCCTGCGCGTAGGCGGCGAATTTCTCGTCCCACTTCGCCTCTTTTGCCTGACCGGCTTCTTTCGCGTCCCACTCGGCGTAGATTTCTGACGGGATCACAAACGGCGCGTGCGCCCAGCCCAGCTGTTTGCGGGTCAGCGCCACTTCGTCATCGCCCAGCGGTGCGCCGTGCGAGTCATGGGTGCCAGCCTTGTTCGGCGAGCCGAAGCCGATAACGGTTTTGCACATCAGCAGTGAAGGCTTGTCGCTTACCGCTTTCGCTTCGTCGATCGCCTTCGCGATAGCCGCCGCGTCGTGGCCATCTACGCCGCGCACCACGTGCCAGCCGTAGGCTTCAAAGCGCTTCGCGGTGTCGTCGGTAAACCAGCCGTCGATATGGCCGTCGATAGAGATGCCGTTGTCGTCATAGAAAGCGACCAGTTTGCCCAGCTTCAGGGTGCCCGCCAGCGAGCAGACTTCGTGCGAGATGCCTTCCATCATGCAGCCGTCGCCCATAAACACATAGGTGTTGTGATCGACGATATCGTGGCCCGGACGGTTAAACTGCGCCGCCAGCGTACGCTCAGCGATGGCGAAGCCAACCGCGTTGGCGATGCCCTGGCCCAGCGGGCCGGTAGTGGTTTCCACGCCTGGGGTGTAGCCGTATTCCGGGTGACCTGGAGTTTTTGAATGCAGCTGGCGGAAATTCTGCAGCTCGCTCAGCGGCAGATCGTAGCCGGTGAGGTGCAGCAGGCTGTAAATCAGCATTGAGCCGTGACCGTTTGACAGCACGAAGCGGTCGCGATCTGCCCACAGCGGGTTGGTCGGGTTATGGTTCAGGTAGCCGCGCCACAGCACCTCGGCAATATCTGCCATACCCATCGGGGCCCCCGGATGTCCCGATTTGGCTTTCTGTACTGCGTCCATACTTAACGCACGAATGGCGTTGGCAAGCTCTTTACGAGAGGGCATTTTCTACTCCAGGTCGGATTAATGATTCGCCTATTTAACTCATTGTTATTAATGATTTATCGGGCAAAACAAGGAAAAAGTCGCTCATCAATGTACATGAAAATCGGGGCAAAAGTACATGCCGCGCCGTGCTAAATGTCGCCGCTCCGTCTGGCATTTACGGCAATGTCTGCTAGCGAAGAGGCCAATGACAGGCTATAACCCACTCTTTACCGTATCTGACCCTTTTTCAGATACCTGCTTTTCTTACCTTGTTACTGACAGGATGTACGCATGACGATCAAGACAGGCATCATGGCAATCACTCTCGCGGCGCTGCTCAGCGGCTGCCAGGGCATGGACAATAACGCGCTGCTGCAGTCGGGCGCGCAGGCTTTTCAGGCCTATACCCTCAACGACGCCCAGGTAAAGCAGCTCAGCGATCAATCCTGCGCGCAGATGGATAAAGAGAACCAGCTCGCGCCAGCTGACAGCACTTACCAGCAGCGCCTGAACAAAATCGCCGCCGCGCTGGGCGACAACATCAACGGCACGCCCGCCAACTACCGCGTCTACATCACCAAAGATGTTAACGCCTGGGCGATGGCCAACGGCTGCATCCGCGTCTATAGCGGCCTGATGGATATGATGGATGATAAGGAGGTTGAAGGCGTGCTGGGGCATGAGATGGGCCACGTCGCGCTGGGCCACACGCGCAAGGCGATGCAGGTTGCCTTTGGCACCACGGCGGCACGCACTGCGGCCGCGTCGGTCGGCGGCGTAATCGGCTCGCTGTCGCAGTCGCAGCTGGGGGATCTGGGCGAGAAGCTGGTCAACGCGCAGTTCTCACAAACGCAGGAATCGCAGGCGGATGACTACTCCTACGATCTCCTGAAGAAACGCGGTATCGATCCGATGGGGCTGGCGACCAGCTTTGAGAAGCTGGCGAAAATGCAGCAGGGCCAGCAGAGCAGCCTGTTTGATTCGCATCCCGACTCCGCAGCGCGCGCGCAGCATATTCGCGAACGCATCGCGGCGGACGCCGGAAAATAAGCGAGTGCGCGCCGCCCTGCGGCGGCGCGCCTTCAGGCTATCGCTTAAAAAGCTGATCGACCATCGATCCCAGATCGCGCTGCTTGTCGTGCAGGGATTGATCGTCCATCTGGCCCTGCGGCGACATGCGGTCAATCAGGTGCGGCAGCAGCTCCGCCAGCCTGCCGGAGGCGCCGTTCACGTCAGTGCCCAGCTTCTGCGCCAGCGACTGCATCGCCTCTTCGCCAAACGCCGACTGCAGCTGACCGCCGCTGACCGACTGGTTGCTGCCGGTGCCGATCCAGGAGCTTAAGATTTCGCCCAGGCCGCCCTGCTGGAACTTCTGCAGCAGCACCTGAACCCCGCCCTGCTCCTGCACCCAGTTCCAGACCGCCTGCAGTTCGCCTAAGGTATTGCGCCCGTTGCCGTTGCCGTTGCCGTTGCCTAAGGCACCGACTAATTCATCAAGTAAGCCCATTATGCTCTCCGTTACGGTTAAAACCGGGCGCGCGCGCGCCCGGATCGAAGGGATTATTCGCCTTTGTTCGCCGCCTGTACGTGCAGCATATCGAGCGCCAGCGTCGCGGCGGCCAGCGAGGTAAGATCGGCGTGATCGTAGCCGGGGGCCACCTCCACCAGATCCATGCCGACAATGTTTAGCCCCTGCAGGCCGCGCACCAGTTTGGTCGCCTTGTCGGTGGTAAGCCCGCCGATTACCGGCGTGCCGGTGCCGGGCGCGTGCGCCGGATCCAGACAGTCGATATCAAAAGTCAGGTAGACCGGCATATCGCCGACGGTGCGCTTCACTTCCGCCAGGATATCGTCGACGCTGCGATCGTTGACCTGCGCCGCATCGAGCACGTTAAAGCCGAGGCTCTTGTCGAACTCGGTACGGATGCCGATCTGCACCGAGCGCTGCGGATCGATCAGCCCCTCTTGCGGCGCGGTATAGAACATGGTGCCGTGATCGAACGTCGGGCCGTTAGAGTAAGTATCGGTGTGGGCGTCAAAATGCACCAGCGCCAGCTTGCCGAAATGCTTCGCGTGGGCGCGCAGCAGCGGCAGCGTGACGTAGTGATCGCCGCCAAAGGTCAGCATGCGCTTGCCGTTCGCCAGCAGTTTTTCCGCGTGCGCCTGCAGCTTGTCAGAGAGATCCTGCGAATCGCCGAAGGCGTAAACCAGATCGCCGCAGTCCACAACGTTAAGACGCTGACGCAGATCGAAGGTCCAGGGCCAGCGGCACCCTTCCCAGGCGAGGTTGGTGGAGATCTGACGGATCGCGCCCGGTCCCAGACGGCTGCCCGGACGGCCAGAGGTCGCGGCGTCGAAAGGCACGCCGGTGATGACCCACTCGGCGTCGCTGTCGTAGGGCTGGAAGTTGACTGGAAAACGCATGAAGCCGAAGGCGTTTGAAACCAGCGAATTGTCGTACTGATTGCCCAGGGTGTTATACATAAATCATCCTCACTGCCGCATGGCGTTAAGTTACAGGTAATAAAGACCAGATAAAAAAAATCCCCTCCGCGTCGTTAAGCCCGACGAGGAAGGGATGTTTGCGTTACCGCATTTTACGCAATTATTGCGGAGTTCGGCGCGCGCTGCAATGTGCGACGCGCCTGAAACCAGATTGTCGCGCTGACATTAGCGCTCCCGCAGCGCCTCTTTGGCGCGGTTAAACGGCTTGACCAGATAGTCCATCACCGTTTTCTCCCCGGTTTTAATATCGACCGTGGAGACCATGCCGGGGCTGATCGCGAAGCGGCGTCCCGCTTTGTTCTGCACGTAGTCGGTCTCAGTGCGGATAAAGACGCGGTAGTAGTAGATCTCCGGCTTCACCTCATCCTGAATAGTGTCGGGCGAGATGCTCTCCACTACGCCGTGCAGCCCGCCGTAAATAGCGTAATCGTAGGCGGAGATCTTCACCAGCGCCTGCTGGCCGGGATGGATAAAGGCGATATCGCGCGGCGAGAGGCGCGCCTCGATCAGCAGGCGGTCATCCATCGGCACGATATTCATCAGCTCGCCGTTGGGCGGGATCACCCCACCGACGGTAGTGACCTTGATGTTTTTCACGATGCCGCGCATCGGCGAGCGCAGCGTCAGGCGGCTGACGGTATCTTCGCGCCCCTTCACCGTCTGCGCCAGGCTGTCCGCCTCCGCCGACGCCTTCGCCAGATCCTCGCGCGCCTGCACGTAGTACTGCGAGCGCATATCGGTAAGCTTCAGCTCCAGATCGGACTTGTCGCGCTGCAGCCGCAGCACCTCAACGCTGCTGGCGGCCCCGCTTTTCGCCAGACGCTGGGTAATGCCCAGTTCGCGGTTGGCCAGGGCAAGCGACTGCTGGATCTGCGCCGTCGCATCTTTTAACTGCGCGCGTCGGGTGGTGTAGAGCCGGGTTTCCGAGGCGATCAGATCGGGAAAAGCTTTCAGCTCGTCGGGAAAGCGCAAAGGCTGATCGTTCACCTCGGCGTAGAGCCGCGCGCTGGCCGCCAGCGCCGCCCGGTAGCGCGCCGCGCTTTCGCCGACGCTGGAGACGGATCGGGTTGGATCGAGCTTCGCCACGATCTGCCCCGCCTCGACCCGATCCCCTTCATGCACGTTAAGCTCGGCGAGGATCCCGCCCTCCAGCGAACTCAGCACCTGATCGCGCGAGCTGGGGATCACCTTGCCGGTGCCGGTCGATACCTCATCCAGCACGCCGAACCACGCCCAGATCAGCCCGACCAGCAGCAGAAAGAAGCTGATGACGATCAGGCGCACCGAGCCGCTGTAGTAGCTCTCCGAATGCAGATCGCCGTTAAGATCGTCTGAGGTCTCCGCTTCGGGCGCCACCAGCCGCAGTTTTGTCGATAGCTCGCTCATGCCTGATCCTCCGGGCGATTCAGCGTCGGCCGCGCCGGCGGCAGCGCGCTCTCTTTCGGGCTGTCCATCACCAGCTGTCCCTCTTTTAATACCAGCACGCGATCCACCAGCGCGAGGATAGCGGCGCGGTGGGTCGCCACCACCAGCGTGCGGCCGTTGAGCCAATGGCCGAGCCGTTCGATAAACTCTTTTTCGGTGTGATCGTCCAGCGAGGCGGTCGGCTCATCCAGCAGCACGATATTGGGATCGCGCAGCAGCATGCGCGCCAGCAGCACCGACTGCCGCTGCCCGCCGGAAAGCCCGACGCCGCCCTCCATCACCGGATGATCGAGGCCGAGCGGCAGGCGGCGAATAAAGTCAGCCCCGCCGCTTACCGTCAGCGCGGCAAAGATCGCCTCGTCGCTGGCGTGCGCCGCCCCCATCGTCAGGTTTTCGCGCAGGGTGCCGTGAAACAGCCGCGCGTTCTGCGTCATCAGGCCAACGTTGCGCCGCACGTCGGCAAGATCGATATGCGGCAGGCTCAGGTTGTCGAGCCGCAGCTCGCCTCCCACCAGATCCATGCCGCCGATCATCGCCTGTAGCAGGGTCGATTTGCCCGATCCGTTGCGGCCCAGCACGGCGACCCGCTCGCCCGGCTTGATGGTCAAACTTTTAATGCGCAGCGCGATGGTGGCGGAGTCGCTGTAGTAGCGAAACATCGCCTCGCTGAACTGGTAGTGGCCGAACAGCACCGGACAGTGAATACGCGTTTCGTCCTTGCTGTTCTCAACCGGCAGCGCCATCAGCGCGTCAAGGCTGGTTTTCGCCGCCTTGACCTGCTGCCAGCGCGCCAGTACGCCGCACAGGGTGCCCATCGGCGCGATCATGCGCGACGAGAGCAGCGACGCCGCGACGATGGCTCCGGTGGTGATATCGCCGTTGATCACCATCGGCGCGCCGATAACAATGACGCTGGCATAGACCAGCCCCTGCACCGTCACGCCCCAGCTGATCAGCGAGTGCATCACTTTGCGCATCTCCACCCCGGACTGCGCGGTGATGCGAATATAGCTGTTCCACTGCTGCAGAAAGCGATCCTCCGCCTGCATCAGCTTGATATCCTCCAGCCCCTGCACGCTCTCCACCAGCACCGCGTTGCGCAGCGTCGACTCTTTCAGCGACTGATGCGCCAGCCTTGCCAGGGTTTTCTGCTTCAGCACGCCGGGCAGGATCATCAGGATCACCGCCACCGGTGCGATCCACGCCAGCTGCGGCGCGATAATCGCCATTACCAACATAAAGAGCAGGAAAAAGGGCATATCGACGATAGAGCTGACGGTGGTGGAGGTCACCATTTCGCGGATCGCCTCCAGCTCGCGCAGCTGAGAGATAAAGGTGCCGGTAGAGCGCGGAATTGCGCTGTTGCGCAGCCGCAGCGCATGGCCGAACACCCGATCGGAGACGCGCATATCGGCGCGCTTGCCGAGCAGATCGGTGACGTGATCCCGTGCGACGCGCAGGATATAGGTGAAGATCACCGAGATAACGACCCCACCGTAGAGCACGTAGAGCGTGGGATAGGACTGGGCCGGGATCACCCGATCATAGACCTGCATCGAGAAGATGATGCCCACCAGCGCCAGCAGGTTGATGAGAAACGATCCCAGCATCACGTAGCCGTAGGGGCGCAGATCGCGCAGCACCAGCCGCCGCAGCCAGTCGGGCTTAAGGGTCTCCAGATAGCGATCGACGCGGCTGTCTTTAGCGGCGGTGAGCGGACGAAAGGCGGCGGCGAAGCGGATATCGGGTAACAGCGCTGCCAGCGCCAGCGGCGTCGGCTGTTCATCGCCGCTGAAGTGTACCCGCACCTCATCTTCGCCGTCGAAGCTGACGATGACCCCGACCTGGCCGTCCGTCAGCTCCACCGCCAGCGGCAGCCGCCAGTGGTTAATCTCCCACTTATTATCCTGATAAAGCTGCAGCGACATCCCCGCCTGGCGCGCCAGATGGCGCAGCGCCTTGTCGCGCGTCTGTTTGCCCTGCCATTCGCTGGCGGCGAGGATCATGCCCGGCGAACAGGGCAGACGATAGTGAGCGGCGATCAGGATAATGGCTGTCGCCCAGCCCTGAAGCGGCACCCCGCCTTCTGCCCCCTCGGGCTTGCCGGCGGGCGAATCTGGAAGCTGCATTTGCGTCATGGCTGGATCTCCACGGACTGGATCCGCTGATTATTCAGGGCGAACGCCGACCGCATATGGCCGGTGCTGTAAAGACAGTCGAGCTGCAGCGCGCGCAACTGGCTGATGGTTTGCTGCAGCGTAAAGCGGGTCTGGAACACCTCCTGCTCGGCGTTAAGCACGTCGAGCAGCGGACGGGTGCCGAGCTGCAGATACTGGTCCTGATAAAGCTGCTGAGTTTTCTCCCCTAGCTGCTGCTGCCGCGCCTGAATGGCGAGGCTGAGCGCCAGGCTTTGCGACTGGCTCTGCGATTCGTTTAGCTGCTGGCGCGCCTTCAGCCGCGCCGAGTTCACCGCCGCGTTGGCGGCGGTCAGCGCATTGGCGGCGGCGTTGCGGCTGGCGGTCATGCCGCCGCCCTGATAGAGCGGCATCTCGACTTTGACCCAGGCGGAATATTGCGTGCGATCCAGGGTCTCGCTGCTGGCGTAGTGGTTGTTAAGGTAGTGCGTGACCTGCGGCTCCAGCGAAATGGTAGGCAGCATCTGCGCGTTGGCGTTGTCCAGCTTCGCCTGCGCCTCGTTGGCCTGCGCCCAGGCGGCGAGCACCGCCGGAATCGTGCGGTCGTCGCTTTTCGCGGCCTCGCATGAGCGCATCAGGCTGGCAGGAAAGTCGTCGCTGACCTTTTTCACCAGCGGCCAGCCGAGATAGGTCGCCAGCGTGGCGCGCCAGCGGTCAAGGTTCGCCTGATACTGCGTGAGTACGGTGCGCGCCCCTTCAATACGCGCGTCGGTTTGCGTCGCGTCAGAGAGCGAGGCGGCCCCTTCATTATTACGCTGGCGCGCGAGATCGCCGATTTTCATCAGCGCTTCCAGCTGCTGCTGGGCGATCTTCACCAGCTGCTGATAGCCCTGCACCTGCACCAGCGCCGCGGCCGTGTCGTGCGCCACGGTGTCGATGCTCACCAGCACGTTAGCCTGCTGCTGGGCGACGCCCGCCTCGGCGGAGCGCACCGAGCTGCTGACCTTGCCGAAGTCATAGAGCATCTGGGAGACCGACAGCACGAACGACGGGCTGTAGCCCTTCTCGCTGTAGCTGTTGCTGTAGCCGTTGTTCATGCCGCTGCTGATTTGCGGATAGTATTTGGCTTTCGCCACGTCCACCTGATCCGCCTGCTCAAGCAGCTTTCCCACCGCTTCGGCGATATCGGGATGCCACTGGATCGCCCGCTGCACCGCCTGATTAATGGTCAGGGAGTCGGGCACGCGTGCCAGCGCCGGTTCGGCGCTTTCGCCGGTTAAAGAGGGCAGATCCTGCTGTTTTGCCAGGCCGGTGGCGGTGATCTGGCTGGCCGTCTGCATCAGATCGCTGCTGGCCGCCAGAGCGGAAGAAGTTGTAAAAAAAGCGATGCCAGCACAGAGAACGCTGAGCTTAAAAGAACGGCGATATATTGCGCTTAATTGCATCCGATCCATCGTTTTCCACTCGTCAGTTAGAGAAAGGGGCGCATCCCTGCGCCCGATAATGCTTCCCTGCCAGACATCACGGCGATCAGACCGTGTGGTTCTGGTGCGGCTGTTGCAGTAGCTCCTCCAGTGATACGTTGACCCCTTCCAGCGTGACCAGCTGCGTACTGCTGTAGGCGGTGCCGGTGCCGTCACGATCGATCGACAGAACGGTATTGCCATCTGCGGTATGGTCGACCTTCACGAAGTCGTTGACGTTGCTGGTCGCGTCGTTCCAGCCGACGAGCAGACTACTGATATCGATCTTGTCGCCGTCGGCGACAGAGAAATCGGTCCAGGTGTCGTGCCCGTTGCCGCCGACGGCATCCGCGCTGTTGAGCAGGTGATACACCAGGGTATCGGCGCCCGCTCCGGCAGTCAGGGTGTCGTCATAGGCACTGCTGGTCAGCGCATCCGCGCCTGCGGTTCCGGTGATAAGCGGATGCAGGTCAATGGTGAAGCTGTTGGTGGTCACGGTGCCGTCGGCTGCCGTCAGGCTATAGCTGAACACCTCTTTATGCGCGATATCCTGCGCGTTAACCGCCGAGTTCAGGGCATAGGTGTAGTGACCATCGGCGGTGATGCTCAGGGTGCCGTAGTCGCCCGCCACCAGCGTAATGCCGCTGCTGCTGACGGCGGTGGTCAGCCCCGCCTCGTTGGTGATGCTCAGCGCGCCGGTGTGCGCAGCGGTGCTGTCGCCGTAGATGCTGCCGCTTGCGGTGGTGCCGTCATCGCCGCTCGATTCAACAAACAGGCTGTTTATTGAGAAGAGCGTCGCGGACGGGCCGTTGTGCAGACCTACGGTCAGGGTGGCCGTGGTCACCGTGCCGCTGGCGTCGCGCACCGAATAGCTGAACACGTCGGTGGCTGGCACCGTATCGGCATCCAGGCCCGCTTTCAGCGCATAGGTGTAGTTACCTCTGGCGTCGATGGTCAGGGTGCCGTAGGTGGTGTTGATCACCGTATTGCCGGTCGCTGCGATGGCGCTGCTGCCTACCGTGGTCACCTGCGTGCCTGCTGGGATCGTGCCCGCCACCGAGCTGGTGTCGTTCGCCAGCAGGTTACCCGTTACGGTCGCCGCCACCGTGACGGCCAGCGTCGTGATATCTGACGTCGTGGTAATGGTGGTGGCAGGCAGGACGCTTGCGCCAGTACTGGTGCCCAGCAGCACCGCGTAGTTGCCGGTGCCAAGGTTGCTATAGGTGACGTTGCCGCCCGTCTGCGTCCCTATCGTCAGGAAGGTAGAGATGTAGTTGGCGTTGCTCGATTTCACCACCCAGGTGCCATTCGCCTGCTGCTGATAGAGGTAGAGCGTATAGGTCGAGGTCAGCGCCACGAGGCTGGTGGCCGACGCGTGCAGCGTCACCGTACGGGTATCGCCCGCGCCGACGCTGAACTGATAGGCACCGGCACTCTGCAGCACGCTAAGGGATAGCGTGCTGCCCAGGTTCGTGCTCAGCAACGCCACGCCGCTGGTGCTGGTATTGGCGTTGGTGATGGTGCCGGTCTGGGTGCTGTAATCCACTTCGGTGGTGTCGTTGGCCGCCACCACGCGGATGGCGCCCAGTACCGTCGCGGCAGGCGATACGTTGCCCGCGCGGTCGGCCTGGGTCACCGACAGCGTTGCGCCAGTGGTCTGCGCGGTGGTCAGCGTCAGCGAGAAGCTGCCGTTGGCCGCCACGGTGCCGCTGCCGATGGCGTTGCCGCCCGCGTCGCGTACCGTTACCGTCGCGCCCGCTTCGCCGCTGCCGGTCAGCGTGGTGCCCGCTGAATTGATCGCCAGCCCGCTGACCGCCGTCGGCGCCACGCTATCCACCACCACGCTTGCCGCCGTGGTGCCGCTAACGTTGCCGGCCGTATCCGTGACCGTGACGCTCAGCGCATGGGTACCCTGCGACAGCGTGGCGGTGGTAAAGCTCCAGGCGCCGCTGCTGCCCGCCACTACGCTGCCCAGCAGCGTAGTGCCGTCAAAGATAGTGACGGTTGAGCCCGCTTCCGCCGTGCCGCTCAGGACCGGCGTGGTGTCGCGCGTTGCGCCACCACTCGGCACCGTTACGGCTGGCGTAACCGAGTCGTTGGTGATCACCAGGGTACTGGCCGCCGGCGCGGTGGTATCGATGGTCAGGGTGGTGTTGACCCCCGGACTCACGTTGCCCGCCGCATCGGTCGCGGTGACGGTCAGGGTGTGCGCGCCGCCGCTCAGCGTCGGGCTAATCAGACTCCACTGGCCGTTGCTGCCTACCGTCGTGGTGCCCAACAGCGTGGTGCCCTCATAGACGCTGATGCGCGCGCCGACTTCACCGCTGCCGCTCAGCAGCGGGGTGTTGTCGTTGGTGACGCCGCCGTTAGGAATCGTCACCGGCGTGCTGCCGTTGTTGTTGCTTACCGTCAGAGCGGTTACCGCCGCGGGTGCCGTGGTATCGACAATGACCGTAGACGCGGTAGCGCTGCTGACGTTGCCTGCCAGGTCGGTGACCGTCACGCTCAGCGGATGCGAGCCCTGCGCCAGCGCGCTGGTGGTAAAGCTCCACGCGCCGCTGCTGCCTGCCGTGACCGTGCCCAGCAGCGTGCCGCCATCAAAGATGCTGATGCGGCTGCCCGCTTCCGCCGTGCCGTTCAGGGTCGGCGTGCTGTCGCTGGTCGATGCGCCGTTCGCTACCACCGTGCCGGTAACGTCGTTAACGATCTGCAGCGTCGAGGCAGACGGCGCCACCGTATCCACGTTAATGGAGACCGTGGCCGAGGCGGCACTGGTGTTGCCCAGCGCGTCGCGCACCGTCACGCTTAGCGGATGCACACCGTTGCTCAGCGCGCCGGTGGTGAAGCTCCACGCGCCGTTGGCGCCTGCGGTGGTAGAACCGAGCGCCGTGGTGCCGTCAAAGATCACCACGATAGCGCCCGCTTCCGCCGTGCCGCTCAGGGTCGGCGTGTTGTCGTCAGTGACGGAGCCGTTTGCCAGGCTGCCCTGAATCGTCCCGACGTTGTCGCTTACCGTCAGATTGGTGACCGCCGCTGGGGCCGTGGTATCGACGGTCAGCGTCAGGGTGGTCGGCGAACTGGTATTGCCGACCGCATCGGTGGCGGTCACGCTCAGGGTATGAGCGCCATCCGCCAGCGTCGGCGTGACAAAGCTCCACTGGCCGTTGCTGCCCGCCGTCACTGTGCCCAGCACCGTGGTGCCGTCAGTGATGGTGATGCGGCTGCCCGCCTCGGCGCTGCCGGTCAGCGCCGGCGTGCTGTCGTTGGTGCTGCCGTTGTTGGCGATCGGCACCGGCGTGGTGCCGTTATTGTTGCTGGCCGCCAGGGTCACGGCCGCAGGCGGCGTGGTATCCACCACAATGCTGGCCGTGGTGGCGCCGCTGACGTTGCCTGCCGGATCGGTCACCGTCACGCGCAGCGCGTGCGCACCTTCAGCGAGGGTACCCGGAGCAAAGCTCCAGGCGCCGCCCGTGCCGACGATGGCGGTGCCCAGCGTCGTCGCGCCGTCATATAGCGTGACCACGCTGCCCGCTTCCGCTGTACCGCTCAGTACCGGCGTATTGTCGTTGGTGGTTCCGCCATTCGGCACCGTCACGTTGGCGGCGTCGTTGGTGACCACCAGCGTCGATGCGGCTGGCGCGACGGTATCCACCGTCAGGTTAAACGATGTCGCGGCGCTGGTGTTGCCCGCTGCGTTGGTCACCGTCACGTTCAGGGTGTGTCCGCCGTTGCTCAGCGCGCCGGTGGTGAAGCTCCATGCGCCGTTCGCCCCCGCCGTTACCGTGCCAAGCAGCGTCGTGCCGTCGTAGACGGCTACGATGTTGCCTGCGCCAGTGGTGCCGTTAAGGGTTGGCGTGTTGTCATCAGTCACCGCGCCGTTTGCCAGGCTGCCCTGCGTCGCCCCAACGTTATCGCTAACCGTCAGGTCGGCGACCGGCGCTGGCGCGGCGGTCGCAACCGTAAAGGTCAGCAGCGCGGCTTCGCTGACATTGCCCGCCGCATCGGTGGCGGTCACGCTCAGGGTATGCGGGCCGTCGGCCAGCGTCGGCGTGGTGAAGCTCCACTGACCGTTGCTGCCCGCCGTTACGCTGCCCAGCAGGGTGTCGCCGTCAGAGATAAGGATGCGGCTGCCCGCCTCCGCCGTCCCTGTCAGCACCGGCGTGCTGTCGTTGGTGGTGCCGTTACTGGCGATCGGCGTCGCTGTGGTGCCGTTGTTATTGCTGGCGGTCAGCGTCGTAACAGGCGCTGGCGCCAGGGTATCGACCACCACCGTCGCGGTGCCGGACGATACGCTGACGTTGCCCGCCGCGTCGGTGACGCGTGCGCTCAGCGTATGCGTGCCCTGCCCCAGCGCGCTGGAGACGAAGCGCCAGCTGCCGCCGCCGTCCGCCGTAACGGAGCCAAGCGCCGTGGTGCCATCATAGATGGTGACCAGGCTGCCCGCCTCGGCGGTGCCGCTGACCACTGGCGTGTCGTCATTGGTGAAGCCGCCGTTCGGCACCGTGGTATTGGTGGCGTCGTTGGTGATGGTCAGGTTGGTGGCCGTCGCAGGCGCAATGGTATCTACGGTAAAGTCGATGGCGGCAGAGCGGTCGCTCAGGTTGCCCGCCACATCCGTTACCGTCACGCTCAGCGCGTGCGGCCCGTTGGTCAGCAGCGGCGAGACGAAGCTCCATGCGCCGTCCGCTCCC
The DNA here is from genome assembly GCF_020149765.1 of Pantoea agglomerans. Taxonomy (NCBI): domain Bacteria; kingdom Pseudomonadati; phylum Pseudomonadota; class Gammaproteobacteria; order Enterobacterales; family Erwiniaceae; genus Pantoea; species Pantoea agglomerans. Next base: position 719,269 of record NZ_CP083809.1, on the reverse strand, counting down.
GCCGTGGTGGAGCCGATAACGGTGTCGCCGTCATAGACGGTGACCAGCGCACCCGCTTCGGTGGTGCCGCTCAACTGCGGCGTGTTGTCGTTGGTGGCGCTGCCGCTGGCGATCTCCGTCGGCGTGGCGCCGTTGTTGTTGCTCAGCAGCAGACCGCTGGCGGTGGTCGGCACCGTGGTATCAACGGTAATGGCGATGGGGCCAGCCGACGCGCCGGGGTTGCCGGTCGCATCTACCGTGGTGATGTTAATGCTGTGCGCCCCTTCCGCCAGCACCGCTGGCGTAAAGCTCCACACGCCGCCCGAACCGACGGTGACGCTGCCCAGCGTGGTGGTGCCATCAAGGATGGTCACTACGGTGCCAGCGCTTGCCGTGCCGCTCACCACCGGCGTGGTATCGCGGGTGGAATCGCCGCTGGAGAGACTGACCAGCGTGCTGCCGCTGTCGTCGGTAAGCTGCAGCGTACTGGTGGTCGGCGGCAGGCCATTCTCAATGGTAATAGTGAATGGCGCGCTTGCCGTGCCGACGTTACCCGCCACATCGGTCTGCGTCACGGTAAAGCTGTGCGGCCCGTTGCTCAGTGCGCCGGTAGTAAAGCTCCAGGCACCGCCGCCATCCGCCGTCACCGAGCCCAGCAGCGTATCACCATCATAAAGGGTAACGAGGCTGCCAGCCTCCGCCGTGCCGCTCAGCGTCGGGGTGTTGTCGTCGGTGACTGCACCGTTGGCCAGCGGGCCGGTGGTGGCGCCCGCGTCGTCGCTCACCGCCAAATCGGTGATGGCCGCTGGCGGCGTGAGATCGACGTTAATGGTGTAAGGCAGCGCCTCGGCGCTGGTGTTGCCCGCCGCGTCGGTGACCGAGACGGTATAGCTGTACTGCCCCTCGGTCAGCGTGCCGGTCTCGAAGCGCCAGACGCCGCTGGCGTTCACCGTGGCGGTGCCGATCAGAGCGCTACCCTCATAGATATTGACCGTCGCGCCCGCCTCGGCGGTGCCGCGCAGCACCGGCGTGTCGTCGTTGGTGGTACCGTCATTGCCGATCAATACCGGCGTCGCGCCGTTGTTATCGTAGATATCAAAGGTCGCAACCGGCTGCGGCGGCGTGGTGTCCACGGTCAGCGTAACGGAAGAGGTGGCGCTGACGTTGCCTGCCCCATCGGTCACGGTGACGTTCAGCGTATGCGCGGCGTCGGAGAGCGCGGCCGCTGGCGTCAGGCTCCAGATGCCGTCGCCGCCCGCCACCACCGAGCCAATCGCGGTCGTGCCGTCATAAACGGTAACGAGACTGCCCGCCTCTGCCGTGCCGCTGATGGCTGGCGTGCCGTCGTTGGTGATGCCGCCGTCGGCAATAGTAGTGCCGGCGTCGTTACGCAGCGTCAGTGCGCCAGCCGGTTCCGGCGGCGTGACGTCAACCACAAAGGTAAAGGCGTCAGAACGCGCGCTGACGTTGCCGATCTCGTCAGTGACCGTGGTGCTCAGGGCATGGCTGCCGTCCGCCAGCGGCGGCGTGGTCAGGTTCCAGTTGCCCTGGCCGTCTGCCGTCGTCGATCCAATCGCCACGTCGCCGTCATAGATGGTGACCAGGCTGTTGGCCTCCGCCGTGCCCGCCAGCAGCAGCGTATTGTCGCTGGTGGCGGCGTTCGGCGTCAGCACCACCGTTTCCGGGCCGTTGTCGCTGCTGACCGTTAGCGTTGAGAGATCCGGCGCCAGGGTGTCGACGGTAAAATCGATCGCCGCTGAAGCCGGACTGGTGTTGCCTGCCGCATCGGTGAGAGTCACCGTCAGGCTATGCGTGGCGTCGCTCAGCGCCGGCACCGTGAAGCTCCACAGGCCGTTCGCGCCGACCGTGGTGGTGCCGAGGGCGCTGCTGCCGTCATAGACGGTAACGATGCTGCCCGCCTCGCCGCTGCCGCTCAGCTGTGGCGTGCTGTCGCTGGTTGTGTCGCCGTCAGCGATTGCCACCGCCGTCGCGCCGTTATCGCTGTTGAGGACGATATCCGCCGCCGTTTCGGGCGCGGTGGCGTCGATAACCACGCTAATGGCGGCGGACGCGCCAGCGTTGCCTGCCGCGTCGACAGGCGTGACGGTGAAGGTATAGGTGCCGTCGTCAAGTGCAGTCGGGGTATAGCTCCAGCTGCCGTCGGCGTTGACCGCGGCGCTGCCGAGCAGCGTCGTGCCGTCGTAGACGTTAACCGTGCCGCCCGCCTCGGAGAGACCGCTCAGCACCGGCGTATTGTCCTGGGTCAGGCCACCGTCCGGGATAGCCGTCGGCGTCGCGCCGCTGTCGTTGCTCAGCGCCAGAGCGGTTACGGCCGCAGGCGGTTGAGTATCCACGTTCAGCGCGACGGCGGCGCTGGCCGGACTGGCGTTACCCGCCGCGTCCGTGACCACTGCGCTCAGGCTATGGGCGCCGTCGTTAAGCGTCGGCGCGGTGAAGCTCCAGTTGCCGTTGCCGTCTACGGTGGTGCTGCCGAGCACCGCCGTTCCGTCGAAAACGGTAACCAGCGTGCCCGCTTCAGCCGTGCCGCTCAGTACCGGCGTGTTGTCGTTGCTCAGGCCGCCGGGAGGGATTGTCGCCCCGGTGGCGTCGTTAGTGAGCGTCAGCCCGGTCGCCGCTTCAGGCGCGGCGGTATCGACGGTAAAGTCGATCGGTGCGGTGTTGCCGCTGCTGTTGCCCGCCGCATCCGTTACGCTCACGCTCAGGCTGTGCGCCCCGCTCGCCAGCGTCGGCGTAGTAAAGCTCCAGTTGCCCTCTGCCCCAACCGAGACGGAGCCAAGCAGCGTATCGTTGTCATAAACGGTGACAATGCTGCCCGCCTCAGCGGTGCCGGTCAGCACCGGCGTGGCGTCATTGGTCACGCTGCCGTCGGCGATCGGCGTCAGCGTCTGGCCGCTGTCGTTGTTGACCAGCACGTTAGCCGCCAGCGCAGGCGGAGTGGTATCCACGCTGAAGCCCAGGGCTTCTGAGGCTGGCCCGACGTTGCCCGCCGCATCGGTGACAACGGTGGTGAAGCTGTGCGCGCCTTCGGCCAGTGCGGGTGAGGTAAAGCTCCAGCTGCCGTCAGCGTTGACGGTCGCCGTGCCCAGCACAACCGCACCATCAGAGACAGTGACCGTGCCGCCCGGCTCCGCCGTGCCACTCAGTACCGGGGTGTCATCGCTGGTCGCGCCGCCTGCCGCTACGGCGACGCCGCTCTCATCGTTGGTCAGCACCAGTCCGGTCGCCGCCGCAGGCGCGGCGGTGTCGACCGTAAAGCCGATCGACGCAGACGGCGCACTGCTGTTGCCGGCGGCGTTGGTTACCACCGCGCTCAGGCTGTGCGCGCCTTCGCTCAGCGCTGGCGAGGTGAAGCTCCAGCTGCCGTCGCCGCCGACCGTGGCCGTTCCCAGCACCGTCGTGCCGTCGGAGACGGTAACGGTGCTGCCCGCCTCAGCGGTGCCGCTCAGCACCGGCGTGGTGTCGTTGGTCAGGCCGCCCGCCGCGATCGCCGTGCCGCTGGCGTCATTGGTGAGCACCAGATCCTGCGCCGCCGCTGGCGGAGTTAAATCGACGCTGAAGGGATAGGCCGCCGACGCCGGGCCAGCGTTGCCCGCGGCATCGGTGACCACGGCGGTCAGGCTGTGTTCACCCGCCGCCAGCGCGGGCAGCGTAAAGCTCCAGCTGCCGTCTGCGCCTGCCGCAACAGAGCCAAGTTCAGTATCGCCGTCGTAAAGGGTGACTACGCCGCCCGGCTCCGCGGTGCCGCTCAGCACCGGCGTAGCGTCACTGGTGGTGCCGTTTGCCGGGATGGTGGTGCCGCTCTGATCGTTGGTCAGCGACAGGCCCAGCGCCGCATCCGGCGGCAGGGTATCTACCGTAAAGCTCAGCGCATCGGTCGGCGCGCTGACGTTGCCCGCGCTATCGGTCACGGTCGCCGTCAGGCTGTGCGAGCCGTCATTCAGTACAGGCGAGGTAAAGCTCCAGCTGCCGTCGGCATCGGCGGTAACCGATCCCAGCACGGTGTCGCCGTCAGAAACGGTAACCAGGCTGCCCGCAGCGGCGCTGCCGCTCAGCACCGGCGTGTCGCTGTTGGTGAGTCCGCCCGCAGGAATAGCCGCGCCGCTCTCGCTGCTGAGCAGCAGATCGGTCGCCGCAACCGGCGGCGTGGTATCGATGGTGATGGTCAGCGGGTCGGAAGCTGGCCCGACGTTGCCCGCCGCATCGGTGACGGTCGCGGTCAGGCTGTGGTCGCCTTCGCTCAGCGCCGGCGACGTAAAGCTCCAGCTGCCGTCGCTGTTCACCGCCGCAGAGCCGAGCACGGTTGCGCCGTCATAAAGGGTAACGATGCCGCCTGCCTCAGCGGTGCCGCTCAGCACCGGCGTTGGATCGCTGGTTACGCTGCCGGAGACCGGCACAGGCGTGCCGCTCTGGTCGTCGCTGATCTGCAGGTTGGTCGCCGCCGCCGGCGGCGCGGTGTCTACCGTGACCAGAATCGGCGTCGTGCTGGCGCTGCTGTTGCCCGCCGCATCGGTGACCACGGCGCTCAGGCTGTGATCGCCGTCGGCCAGCGTCGGCGTGGTATAGCTCCAGTTGCCGTCGTCGCCCACCGTGACGCTGCCGAGCACGGTGTCGCCGTCAGACACCACAACAGTGCTGCCCGGCTCAGCGATACCGCTCATCTGCGGCGTCGCATTGTTGGTGGCGTCGCCCGAAACCAGCGGTGCGCCATTGTCGCTCAACACCACGTCCGCAGGCAGAGACGGCGGCTGAGTGTCAACGGTGATGGCCACAGGCGCGGAGGCGGGGCCGGCGTTACCGGCCGCGTCGGTGACCACGGCGGTCAGGCTGTGGCTGCCGTCAGCGAGCGTCGGGGTAGTGAAACTCCAGCTGCCGTCGGTGCCTGCCGTAGTGGTGCCCAGCACGGTAGTGCCGTCAGAGACGGTTACCGTGCTGCCCGGCTCGGCGCTGCCGCTCAGTACAGGCGCGCTGTTGCTGGTCGGCGTATCGGTGGCGATCGGATCGCCGTTGGCGTCCGTCAGCGTCACGCCGGTCGCGGCAGCGGGTGCGGTGGTATCGATGGTCAGGGTCAGCGGCGCGGACTCAACCAGGTTGCCGGTGGCATCGGTGTAGCTGGCGAGGAAGGTATAGGTGCCGTCCGCCTGCGCCGCAGGCGTAAAGCTCCACTGCCCCGCGGCGTCGGCCGTCACGCTGCCCAGTACGGCATCACCGCTAAAGAGCGTGACCAGCGCGCCCGCCGTCGCAAGCCCGCTCAGGACCGGCGTCGCATCGGAGGTGACGGCACCGTCGGCCAGCGGGACCAGCTGGCTGCCGCTGTCGTCGGTCGCCTGCAGAGAAACGGTGGCCGGCGGCAGATCCGCCTGAACATTCAGGTTAAAGGCGGGCGTCGGCAGGCTAACGTTGCCCGCCGCGTCGGTCACGGTCACGGTCATGCTGTGGTTGCCGTTGCTCAGCGCGGCGGTGGTCAGGCTCCAGTTGCCCGCGCCATCCGCCGTAACGGTGCCGATCAGTACGTCGCCGTCATAGACGCTGACGAGCGCGCCCGCCTCCGCCTGGCCGCTGAGGGTCGGCGTGTTGTCGTCGGTGGTGTCGCCAGAGGTCAGTGGCCCCTGGCTGCCGCCGACGTCATCACTTACCACCAGGCCGCTGGCGGCGGCTGGCGGCGTGGTATCGACGGTAAAGGTCAGCGGCGCGGAGGCCGGGCCGACGTTACCGGCCAGGTCGGTCTGGGTGGTGGTGAGGCTGTGCGGCCCCTCCGCCAGCACCGGCGAGGTAAAGCGCCAGTTGCCGTTAGCGTCCACGGTCGCGGTGCCCAGCAGGCTGCCGTTGTCGGAAACAGCAACGGTGCTGCCCGGCTCGCCGGTGCCGCTCAGTACCGGGGAGTCGTCGCGGGTAACGCTGCCGTCGCCAAGCGGCGCGCTGGTGCTGCCGTTGTCGCCGGTGAGCTGCAGGTTATCGGCCGCGTCCGGCGCAACGGTATCGACGGTGATGTTCAGCGGACCGGCGTTGCTGGTGGTGCCGTCCGGCCGGACGATGGTGGCATAGAAGGCGTGCGGGCCGTTCGCCAGCGAGAAGAGCCGGAAAGACCACTGGCCGCTGCCGTCTGCCGTGGTGCTGCCCAGCAGCGTATCGCCGTCATAGAGCGTGACCACGCTGTCTGGAGCGGCGAGGCCGTTCAGCACCGGACTGTCGTTATTGGTGACGGCCCCGTCGTTCAGCGGCGCGGCGGTAGTACCGCTTTCATTGACCGCCTCCAGCGGCGTGGTCGCCGGCGGCAGATCGCCGTCAACGGTCAGCGCGAAGGCGTCAGACGCCGGGCTGACGTTGCCTGCCGCGTCGGTGAGGGTGGTCGTCAGGCTGTGCGCGCCGCTGCTCAGCGTCGGCGTGGTGAAGTTCCAGCTGCCGTCAGTGTCGACGGTGGTATAACCCAGCACGGTCTGGCCGTCATAAATGGTTACCAGCGCGCCTGGCTCGCCCTGACCGGTCAGGGTCGGGGTGCGATCGTCGGTGGTGTCGCCTGAGGCGAGCTGGCCTGTGGCCTCGCCGTAGTTGTCAGTGACCACCAGACTGCTCACCGCCGCAGGCGCGGTGGTGTCAACGTTAAAGGCCAGCGGTTCGGAAGCCGGGCCGCTGTTGCCCGCCAGATCGGTCACCGTGGCGGTCAGGCTGTGGCCGCCCTCGCTCAGCGCTGGGGTAATAAAGCTCCAGCTGCCGTCGGCGTTAACCGTGGCGGTGCCGAGCACCTGGTCACCGTCGGAGACAGTGACGGTGCTGCCCGGCTCGGCGCTGCCGCTCAGGGTTGGGGTGGTGCTGCTGGTCGATCCCCCTGCCCCTACCGGCTGTAGCGTGCCGCTGCGGCTGTCGCTCAGCACCAGATCGCCCGCGGCCGCTGGCGGCGTGCTGTCGACGTTAAAGACAACCGGCGCAGAGGCGCTGCTGACGTTGCCCGCCGCATCGGTCACGGTGGCGCTCAGGCTGTGACCGCCTTCGGCCAGGGTCGGGGTGGTAAAGCTCCAGCTGCCGTCCGGGCCAGCGGCGACGCTGCCCAGTACATTGTCGCCGTCGGAAACGGTAACGATGCTGCCCGGCTCTGCCGTGCCGCTCAGCACAGGCGTTGTATCACTGGTAGCGCCCGTGGTAACCGGCACCAGCGCGCCGCTGGCGTCGCTGCTTAGCTGCAGGCCGCTGACCGCATCCGGCGCGACGCTGTCGATAGTGATATTCAGCACCGGCGATGGCGTCACGCTGCCGTCCGCGTTGGCGGTGTCGGCGCGGAAGGCGTAGACCCCCTCATCCAGCGCGGCGGGCGTAAAGCTCCACTGGCCTGCCGCATCGGCGGTAACGCTGCCGATCGCCACGTCGCCGTTATAGAGGGTGACCAGCGCCCCGGCGGTGGTCAGGCCGCTCAGCACCGGCGTGGTATCGCGCGTTGTGGCACCGTCGGTCAAATTCACAAGGGTGCCGCCGCTGTCGTCGGTGACCACCAGCGAGGCGGTGGCAGGCGGCAGACCGGCGTCAACGGTAAGATCGAACGCCGCGGTCGGCGCGCTGACGTTGCCTGCGGCGTCGGTAACGGTGACGGTCAGGCTGTGCGCGCCATCGCTCAGGGTCGGCGTGGTGAAACTCCAGCTGCCGTCAGTACCTGCCGTCACGCTGCCGAGCAGCGTGTCGCCGTCGTAGACGCTGACAATGCCGCTGGCCTCCGCCGTGCCGCTCAGGGTCGGCGTGCTGTCGTCGGTGGTGTCGCCTGAGGCGAGTTCGCCCTGCGCGTCGCCCACGTCATCGGTGACAACCACGCCTGTGGCGGCCTCCGGCGCGGTGGCATCAACGTTGAACAGCAGCGGTGCAGAAGCCGGCCCGGTGTTACCCGCCGCGTCCGTCACCGTCGCGGTGAGGCTGTGGCTGCCGTCGGCCAGGGCTGGCGAAGTAAAGCTCCAGAGGCCATCCTGCCCGACCGTGGCGCTGCCCAGCACGGCGTCGCCGTCAGAAACAGTAACAATGCTGCCCGGCTCGGCGCTGCCGCTCAGCACCGGCGAGGCGTCGCCCGTGGTGGCGCCTGCGGCGATCGGCGTGGAGACGCCGTTGCTGTCGCTGCTGAGCGCCAGATCGGCGGCGGCGGCTGGTGCCTGCGTATCCAGGGTAAAGGTGACCGGCGCGGTTGGCGCGCTGGCGTTGCCGGCCGCGTCGGTTACCACCGCCGTCAGGCTGTGGCTGCCGTCGGCCAGCACCGGCGAGGTAAAGCTCCAGCTGCCGTCCGGGCCAGCGGTGGCGCTGCCCAGCACCGTATCGCCGTCAGAGACGGTAACGACGCTGCCCGGCTCCGCCGTGCCGCTCAGCACCGGCGCGCTGTTGTTAGTAAGGCCGCCGATCGGATCGCCGTTCTCATCTACCAGCGCAACCCCGGTGGCGGTTGCCGGCGCGGCGGTGTCGATGGTGATGGTCAGAGGAGCGGAATCGGTGATATTGCCCGCGGCGTCGGTGACGCTGGCGCGGAAATCATAGGTGCCGTCTGCCAGCGCAGCGGGGGTAAAGCTCCACTGGCCGTTAGCGTCGGCGATGACGCTGCCGATTGCCGCGTCGCCGTTATAGATCGTCACCAGCAGTCCGGCGCTGGTTGCGCCGCTCAGCACCGGCGTCGCGTCGCGGGTGCTGGCGCCGTCGGCGAGATCCACTGGCGCCCCGCTGCTGTCGTCAGCGACGGCCAGCGTCAGGGAGACAGGCGGCTGGCTGGCCGCCACGGTCAGGTCGAAAGGCGCAGTCGGCGCGCTGACGTTGCCTGCCGTATCGGTAACGGTGGTAGTCAGGCTGTGTGGGCCGTCGGCAAGCACCGGCGAGGTAAAGCTCCAGCTGCCGCTGCCGTCAGCGGTCGCCGTGCCCAGCAGGGTGTCGCCATCGTAGACGCTGACGATGCTGTTCGCCTCCGCCGTGCCGCTCAGGGTTGGCGTGCTGTCGTCGGTGGTGTCGCCGAACGTCAGTGTCCCCTGGCGATCGCCAGCGTTATCCGTCACGGTGACGCCAGAGGCCGCCTGCGGCGCGGTGGTATCCAGAGTAAAGACCAGCGGTGCGGAGGATGCGCTGACGTTGCCCGCCGCATCGGTCACGGTAGTCGTCAGGCTGTGGCCGCCTTCGGCCAGAGTCGGGGTGGTAAAGCTCCAGCTGCCGTCCGGGCCAGCGGCGACGCTGCCCAGCACAGTGTCGCCGTCAGACACGGTAACGATGCTGCCCGGCTCCGCCGTACCGCTCAGCACCGGCGCAGGGCTGTTGATAGCGGCGTCGTCCGCTACCGGCGCGCCGCTGGCGTCGGTCAGGGTGGCGTCAGTCACCGCCGCGGGGGCGACGGTATCGATGGTGACGTTCAGCACCGGCGATGGCGTCACGCTGCCGTCCGCGTTGGCGGTGTCGGCGCGGAAGGCGTAGGGGCCGTCCGCCAGCGCCGCTGGCGTAAAGCTCCACTGGCCCGCCGCATCGGCGGTAACGCTGCCGATCGCCACGTCGCCGTTATAGAGGGTCACCAGCGCCCCGGCGGTGGTCAGGCCGCTCAGCACCGGCGTGGTATCGCGGGTGCTGTCGCCGTCAGCCAGGGTGACAAGGGTGCTGCCGCTGTCGTCGGTCACCTCCAGAGAGCTGGTGGCGGGCGGTACGCTGGCGTCAACGGTGAGGTCGAATGCCGCGGTCGGCGCGCTGACGTTGCCTGCGGCGTCGGTAACGGTGACGGTCAGGCTGTGCGCGCCGTTGCTCAGCGCCGGCGTGGTGAAGCTCCAGCTGCCATCAGCGCCCGCGGTCACGCTGCCGAGCAGCGTGTCGCCGTCATAGACGCTGACGATGGTGCTGGCCTCCGCCGTGCCGCTCAGGGTCGGAGTGCTGTCGTCGGTGGTGTCGCCTGAGGCGAGTTCGCCCTGCGCGTCGCCCACGTCGTCGGTGACGACCAGCGCGGTGGCCGCATCCGGCGCGGTCACATCAACGGTAAAGGCGATCGGTGCAGAGGCCGGTCCGGTATTGCCCGCCGTATCGGTTACGGTGGTCGTCAGGCTGTGGTCGCCGTCGGCAAGGCCTGCGGCGGTAAAGCTCCAGCGGCCGTCTCCGCCAACGGTCGCGCTGCCGAGCACGGCGTCGCCGTCATAAACCGTGACAATGCTGCCCGGCTCGGCGCTGCCGCTCAGCACCGGCGAGGCGTCGCCGGTGGTGGCACCTGCGCCGACCGGCGTGGAGACGCCGCTGCTGTCGCTGCTGAGCGCCAGATCGGCGGCGGCGGCCGGTGCCTGCGTATCCAGGGTAAAGGCTACCGGCGCGGTTGGCGCGCTGGCATTGCCGGCCGCGTCGGTTACCACCGCCGTCAGGCTGTGGCTGCCGTCGGCCAGCACCGGCGAGGTAAAGCTCCAGCTGCCGTCCGGGCCAGCGGTGGCGCTGCCCAGCACCGTATCACCGTCAGAGACGGTAACGACGCTGCCCGGCTCCGCCGTGCCGCTCAGCACCGGCGCGCTGTTATTGGTCAGGCCGCCGTTGGCAATCGGATCGCCACTGGCGTCGACCAGCGAGACGCCCGCTGCGGCTGTTGGCGCGACGGTGTCGACAGTGACCGACAGGATGGCGGAGTCGGCAATATTGCCTGCGGCGTCGGTGACGCTGGCGCGGAAATCATAGGTGCCGTCTGCCAGCGCGGCGGGGGTAAAGCTCCACTGCCCGTTGATATCGGCGGTGACGCTGCCGATGACGCTGTCGCCGTTATAGAGCGTTACCAGCGCGTTGGCGAAGGTGACGCCGCTGAGTACCGGCGTGGTATCGCGGGTGCTGGCGCCATCGGCCAGATCGACCGGCGCGCTGCCGCTGTCGTCGGTAATAACCAGCGTGCTGGCAGCCGGCGGCTCGCCGGCTGCGACGGTGAAATCGAACGGCGCGGACGGCGCGCTGACGTTGCCTGCCGCATCGGTCTGCGTCAGGGTCAGGCTGTGGGCGCCGTTGCTCAGCGTCGGGGTGGTAAAGCTCCAGTTGCCGTCGGTACCGACCGTGAGGCTGCCGATCGCGATGCCGTTATCGTAAATGGTCAGCAGCGAGTCGGGCTCCGCCTGGCCGCTCAGAACAGGGGTGGCGTCGTCGGTAGTGGCGCCTGACGCCAGCGGGCCGGTGCTGTCGCCGACGTCATCAGTGACCACCAGACCGCTGACCGCCTCCGGCACCTGCGTATCGACGGTAAAGATCAGCGGCGCGGAAGGCGCGCTGACGTTGCCCGCCGCGTCGGTTACGGTGGCGGTCAGGCTGTGGCTGCCGTCAGAGAGCGCACTGGAGGTAAAGCTCCAGCGGCCGTCGCTGCCTGCGGTTGCCGTGCCCAGCAGGGTGTCGCCGTCGCGTACGGTGATGCTGCTGCCCGGCTCAGCGCTTCCGCTCAGGGTCGGGGTATTGTCATTTGTTGCGCCGCCAGCGGCCACCGCTGCACCGTCATCATTAGCCAGCTGCAGATCGGCCGGAGCCGTCGGCGCCAGGGTGTCGATGGTGATAGTCAGCACCGGCGAGGAGGAAATGGTGCCGTCCGCATTGGTGGTATCTGCGCGGAAGGCGTAGCTGCCGTCCGCCAGCGCGGCGGGGGTGAAATTCCACTGGCCTGCCGCATCGGCGGTGACGCTGCCGATCGCCGCGTCGCCGTTATAGAGGGTGACCAGCGCGCCCGCGGTAGTCAGGCCGCTGAGCGTCGGGGTGTTATCCGCCGTGGCTGCGCCATCGGCCAGCGGCACCAGGGTGCTGCCGCTGTCATCGGTGATTTCCAGCGAGCTGGTGGCCGGCGGTAGATCCGCTGCGACGTTGATCTGGATCGCCGCCGTCGGCGCGCTGACGTTGCCCGCCGCATCGGTCACGGTCGCCGTCAGGCTGTGGCTGCCGTTGCTCAGCGCCGGTGTGGTAAAGCTCCAGCTGCCGTCGGCATTGGCCGTAACCGTGCCCAGTAAGTTTGCGCCGTCATAGACGCTAACGACGCTGCCCGCTTCGGCCTGGCCGCTCAGCGTTGGTGTATTGTCGTCGGTGGAGCTGCCGGAAGCGAGCGGCCCCTGGCTGTCGCCGACGTCATCGGTCAGCTGCAGGTTGCTGGCGGCGTCCGGCGCGATAGTATCGACGGTAAAGGTCAGCGTGGTTGCCGGGCTGACGTTGCCTGCGGCGTCGGCAGCGGTAATGCTCAGCGTATGGCTGCCTTCGCTCAGCGCGGCGGGGGTGAAAGACCAGCGGCCATCGCTGCCTGCGATAACCGTGCCCAACACGGTGCCGTTATCGGAAATCGTAATGGTACTGCCCGCTTCGGCCGTGCCCTGCAGCGTCGGCGTTGCGTCGGCTGTTGCGCCGTTTGCGGCGATGGGCGTCAGGACCGCGCCGTTGTCGCTGGTCGCGCTCACGTCGGTTAGCGTCGGCGCCAGGGTATCAACGGTAAAGTTTAGCGGGTCGGTGGGGCTGCTAATATTACCTGCAGCGTCAGTGACCGTTACCGTCAGGCTGTGCTGGCCATCCGCCAGCGTCGGGGAGGTAAAACTCCAGCTGCCGTCGGCATTGACGATTGCCGTTCCCAGCAGCGTGCCGTTGTCATATACGCTGATGGTGGCGCCCGCTTCCGCGGTTCCGCTTAAGACGGGCGTATTGTCATCGGTGACGCCGCCTGCGGCAATGGCGCCCTGGGTGCTGCCGACGCTGTCGCTAATCACCAGATTCGTAGCCGCGCCGGGCGCGGTGGTATCGCCACCGCCTGTGCCGCCACCATTGTTGCCGCCGCCCGTGCCACCGTCGCCGCCTGTACCGCCGTCGCCGCCTGTGCCGCCGTCGCCGCCTGTGCCGCCGCCATTGTCGCCGCCGCCCGTGCCGCCGCCGGTATTATCGCCGCCGTCGGTACCATCTCCACCGCCACCACCACCGCCGCCGTTAGCGGCGAACAGCGCGCCGATACCGGCCAGCGCCGCACCGCCGATACCAAAGGCGGCAATGGTGTTGTCACTGGTCAGGTTCTCGGCCAGCAGCCCTTCAGTGCTGTCGATAGAGATATACTGGAACCCCTGCTGGCCGGGATCTTCAACCCACCAGAGCGCGCCCTTGTCATCCTGCAGCACCAGGTCGCTTTCACCTGCCGGGCCATAAAAATTATGAATAACAACCTTTTCGCCAGAGTTGGTGGTAACGATAAGATCGTTGCCGTTACGCGTGAAAGATTTGATGTCAGATCGATTGAGGTTGAGTTTAACCACACTTGGAGTGGACAAATTGACGTCGCTGCCACTCAGCTGCGAGGCGATAGTACCGCCTTTAGGCGTTACTGAGATATTATTCATGTTATGTATATCCCATTGAGGTTATTAATATTCATAAAAATGCCCGGCACCCTGAGATCCCGGTTTTCCGTGAATAACGCTGTGTGCTATTCACTCCCCTCTTTGTCGATCCCATCTGTCTGACGAAATCGCACTGAGCCGTGTTGAGTCTTTATCCTGGTGAGGGAATCACTTTTATTTTTCTAATAACCACAAAGGGCTAGCCCGCTTCCGTAATAACGGAAACAGGCGGCATATCATAAAAAGTTAGGGTAGCTGACGGTAGCAGACGGCTGTTTTTTTATGGTTCTGGATGGAAATACTTTTGTAGTGTGATCAATGACATCTGCCATAGCGCGCGCCTGCCAGTGGCGGCCCTGCAGGCCGATAATCTGTTTATGCGCCGCCCGTTGCAGATGCCTTTCTGTTTCAATGCCCTGGACGATTACGCCGCTGCTGAAATCGTTTACATGATTAAGCAGCGTATCAAAGGCGTAGCCTTCGCCATATTTCCAGAAGAAGTCACGGCTGATTTTGACATATTCAAACAGGCCGCTGCTGAGCATCGACAGCGTTGAACCACCCGCGGCAAAATCGTCCAGCCATAATAACGCCGGGGTAATACCTGCCAGCTTTTGCAGCAGCAGACGATCGGCAGCGCGATAGCGTTCGGTGAATAAGGCGGAAATTTCGAGACGCAGTAGCGGCAGCCGATCCAGCCTCTGCTGTATCGCCTCACTATTTAAAATGCCGCGAATAATATCGCCATCGATATTCAGGCTAACAAGCTGCGTAAAACCGCTTTTATAAAGCGACTCAAGCTGTTTTAGCTGCAGCTGAAACAGCTGCCACTTTTCCGCTTCAAGCAGGCAGTCAAACAGATGATGTTCGCTGCTGGCTTCCGCCAGTTCAGGCATGCCGCGATCCGGCGTAAAGCGCGTCAGCAGCTCCCACGCTATCACTTTCCCTGAGGGAGCATGAATCGGGTCGAGCAAAAAAACGTAATGCTGACGAAGATGTAGTTGGCGACCCATTCTGCTGCTACCCGCTCAACCTGATAAGTCAGCCGCCTGTAAGCAGCAGCAGAAATGTCAGGAAAACTCATATGAACGTTAAGAAAACCCTGAAGATTCTTAACACCTTAAACTGATGCTAACGTACAACTTACATTTTGAAAAATAGATTTAAGCCAAACCGGACTGGAAATTCAATAGACATAACCAATCAATAAAGGCGGCAGCAAGATATTTTTTGCCAAAAAAAATCATAAAACATGCCTTAAATTAATCTCTACTCCAGACTTGACGAAATCAAAAATATCTACTCATATGTTTTTATTGATAAAAATATATATACACTTGCGACAAACATCACTTTCGCTGATAAATTTTATCTGGAGCGAAAACAGCCGTGATTTCCAGAAAGCGTCAGAAAAGAAACGCCCACTCCTAATTCTGCTTTAGTTATATTGTTTAAATTTAGTAATATATAAGCCTGAAAATTATCAGCCATACAGGCAATAAATTTAACGATCAAGACGCTCTGAACAAAGACCAACGCTAACGCCTCGTTTTTCCTGAAAAATTCAGCGACGTTGTAAATCCAGGGTAAAACGCGAGTCTTTACGAAGCTTAACCGGGGCGAAAAAGTGATAGCGCTCACAAAACCGGTAAAAAGGGAGATTGCAGGCGGGAAAAGAGGCTGCCGGGCCCCAGGCGGAGCCCGACGTGAAGCGTTAGTTACTCATCTTCAAGGTAGGTATAGCCGTACAGGCCGCTTTCAAACTCTTCCAGGAACTGCGCGCGCAGCTCATCATCGAGATCGGTCTCTTTAACCTGATTACGGAACAGCGTCATCAGCTCGTCGGGGTTAAGCTGCACGTACTCCAGCATATCCGCCACGGTGTCGCCCTCATCTGACAGCTCGACCTCGACTTCACCGCCCGCGCGCGCGTAAACGTTGACCGCCTCGGTATCGCCGAACAGGTTATGCATATTGCCGAGGATCTCCTGATAGGCACCGACCATAAAGAAGCCGAGCATCGGCGGATTCTCCGGGTCATATTCCGGCATTGGCATGGTAGCGGCAATGCCGTCGCCGTCGACGTAGTGATCGATGGTGCCGTCGGAGTCGCAGGTGATATCCAGCAGCACCGCGCGGCGCTCCGGCTTTTTATTCAATCCTTCCAGCGGCAGCACCGGGAAGAGCTGATCGATGCCCCAGGCATCCGGCATCGACTGGAACAGCGAGAAGTTAACGTACATCTTGTCCGCCATACGCTCCTGCAGCTCGTCGATAATCGGACGGTGCGCGCGGTTGCTCGGATCGAGATGCTGCTGAATATAGTGGCAGATGCTCAGGTAAAGCTGCTCCGCCCAGGCGCGCTGCGTCAGATCGTAGGTGCCGGAGGCGTAGCCGGTGTGGATATCGTGCAGATCCATCTGGCTGTCGTGCAGCCACTCGCGCAGCGAGCGACGCACGTCAGGTTCATGCATCTCCTGCCAGGTTTCCCACATGCTGAGTATCGGGCGCGGCGCATCCTCTTCCGGCGCCTGCGGCGTGATGAACTCGTTACGCTCTACGCCGATAATGTTGGAGACCAGCACGGTATGGTGCGCGGTAACGGCGCGGCCCGACTCGGTGATCACCGTCGGGTGATCCAGGCCATGTTCTTCGCAGGCGTCGCCGATCGCCCAGATAACGTTGTTGGCGTACTCGTTCAGACCGTAGTTAACCGAACAGTCGGACTGCGAACGGGTGCCTTCATAATCGACGCCCAGACCGCCGCCGACGTCGAAGCATTTAATGTTGACGCCAAGCTTCGCCAGCTCAACGTAGAAGCGCGCCGACTCGCGCACCCCGGTGGCGATATCGCGGATATTGGCCATCTGCGAACCGAGATGGAAGTGCAGCAGCTGCAGGCTGTCGAGACGGCCGGCGTTGCGCATAATCTCCACCAGCTGCAGCACCTGCGACGCCGAGAGGCCGAACTTCGATTTTTCACCGCCGCTTGACTGCCATTTGCCGGAGCCCTGCGACGCCAGGCGCGCGCGGATGCCGAGACGCGGCACCACGTTCAGGCGCTCGGCCTCTTCCAGCACCAGACGCACTTCCGTCATCTTCTCGATGACCAGATAGACTTTGTGGCCGAGCTTTTCGCCAATCAGCGCCAGACGGATATATTCACGGTCTTTGTAGCCGTTGCAGACGATCACCGTACGGGTTTTGCCCGCGTGCGCCAGCACCGCCATCAGCTCCGCTTTAGAGCCCGCTTCCAGCCCCAGCGGCTCGCCGGAGTTGACCAGCGATTCAATCACGCGCTTGTGCTGGTTGACCTTAATCGGATAGACCAGGAAGTAGTCGCCGCGGTAGCCGTAGGATTCGCGCGCGCGTTTAAACGCCGCGTTAATGGAGCGCAGACGATGCTGCAGGATTTGTGGAAAGCAGAACAGCGCAGGCAGACGCTGGCCCTGGGCTTCGCGCTCTTTCACCAGATTCGCCAGATCGACGCGCAGCGTCGGCTCGTCCGGATTCGGACAGACGCTGACGTGACCGCGTTCGTTAACGTCGTAGTAGTTATTGCCCCACCAGGCAACGTTATAGGTACGCAGCATTTTGCTGGCATCCTGGTCGTTCATTGCAACCTCCTGCATTGAGCGGAGCACACCCTGTTCGCCAGCTGACGAACCCTTGATAGTCTTCATGTCGCCAGACATCACGAACCTCGAATTTCTGTTGAAATGTGAAAAAAGCACAAAGCTAAGTGTAAAACACCCTGGCCCGTAACGTATAAGTGGACCTCGAATGCATCACGACGTTCACCGACGCGCGACCGCCAGTAAAGCGTCAGTTAAGAAGGTACAGGTTAACCGGCGCGCGTGTCGGGAGAATGACCGCAACAGGCGATACGTCGGAAAAGAGTAGAATAGGCAGGAAAGGAGAACGCCAGCGCGCCCGTTAAGCGCAGAGAACCGCAAGAGAGTAAAGCGTGGTTCATTACTTCTGTCACCTCCACACATGTTTTCGCATGTGGAAACAATCTGGGCGAACGTCAGAGAGGCTCTGACAGTGGCTACGCACAGCGGCGTCATCCTCAGGGCTGCGTCAGGCAGCAGCGGCGTTTTATACCGCCTGACGGGCAAAATTGCAAAGCGTTTCGCTGGTCTGCCGCCGTTTAGCGTCACGTTTTTTTGCCAGCCACCGCTTTTCCGAAAAATGCGGAAACAGAAAAAGGGCTGGCATTTCGCTCACCCCTTAACCTAAAATAGCCGTCCAGATGGTTTTCCATCTAAACTGGTTAACATCCAGGCGGTTTCCGTCTGGCTTACTGACACTTCTTACTGCTCGCGGCTTTGCCTGAAGGGGCGTCAAGTAGGATCACCTCACTTACGCTATGCAGTCGAATTCAAACCATTTGTAAGGTAAAGAACAGAATGGCTAAACACCTTTTTACGTCCGAGTCCGTATCAGAAGGACATCCTGATAAAATCGCCGACCAGATTTCTGACGCCGTGCTGGACGCCATCCTCGAGCAGGATCCCAAAGCGCGCGTGGCCTGCGAAACCTACGTAAAAACCGGTATGGTGCTGGTCGGCGGTGAGATCACCACCAGCGCATGGGTCGATATCGAAGAGATCACCCGCAATACCGTACGTGAAATCGGTTATGTCCATTCCGATATGGGCTTTGACGCCAACTCCTGCGCCGTACTGAGCGCCATCGGCAAGCAGTCGCCTGATATTAATCAGGGCGTTGACCGCACCGACCCGCTGGAGCAGGGCGCGGGCGACCAGGGGCTGATGTTCGGCTACGCCACCAACGAAACCGACGTGCTGATGCCGGCGCCGGTAACCTATGCGCACCGTCTGGTGCAGCGCCAGTCTGAAGTGCGTAAAAACGGCACGCTGCCGTGGCTGCGTCCCGATGCGAAAAGCCAGATCACCTTCCAGTACGACGCGGGCAAAATTGTCGGCATCGACGCGGTGGTGCTGTCAACCCAGCATGCGGAAGATATCGAGCAGGCCACCCTGCGCGAGGCGGTCATGGAAGAGATCATCAAGCCGGTGCTGCCAGCCGAGTGGATCAACGCCAGCACCAAATACCATATCAACCCGACCGGCCGCTTCGTTATCGGCGGCCCGATGGGCGACTGCGGCCTGACCGGACGTAAAATCATCGTTGATACCTACGGCGGCATGGCGCGCCACGGCGGCGGTGCTTTCTCTGGCAAGGATCCCTCGAAGGTTGACCGTTCCGCTGCCTACGCGGCACGCTACGTGGCGAAAAACATCGTTGCCGCCGGCCTGGCTGACCGCTGCGAGATTCAGGTCTCCTACGCTATCGGCGTAGCGGAGCCGACCTCTATCATGGTGGAAACCTTCGGCACCGAGAAGATTTCAACCGAACAGCTGACCCTGCTGGTGCGCGAGTTCTTCGACCTGCGCCCTTACGGCCTGATCCAGATGCTGGACCTGCTGCAGCCGATCTATAAAGAGACCGCCGCTTACGGCCACTTCGGTCGCGAACACTTCCCGTGGGAAAAAACCGACAAGGCCGCTCAGCTGCGCGAAGCTGCGGGCCTGTAAGGTTTCTCTTCTGAGGCTCTCCTCTGTAACAGGGGGAGAGCCTTGTTTTTTAGCGCCTTTTCTCCCCGCCCTGCGCCCTGCTCAGCACATTTTCTTTTCTCAACTACACTTCTCAGACTCGTCAACGGCAAGCGTGATACCGATTACAAATTGAAACGCTTTAATAATCTGTTATTTAGGATTTAACCTCCGTGGTTATTCGGCTGAAAATGCGTTATTTTCAGCGTCCTCTGATAGCCGATAATTGACGCCATGTCGGAAACTTAACAAGTGCTATACCTTACTGGTTACTTAACCTTTTCGGGCTGAATATGCTGAATTTCAGGGTTTCGGCGTGTGTAAGCGATTACATCAGCGTGATCGCTATCACTTTTTCCCCGAAAGAGGTTTTTTAACATTAGATAACAACAATGATGGATAAACTCGGAGGCAAAATGCCTGGCAACACTCACAAAAGCAGAACCTCAAACAAGGCGATGACCTTGTTTGTCTGCTTTCTTGCGGCTCTCGCAGGGCTGTTATTTGGACTCGATATCGGCGTTATCGCGGGCGCGCTGCCGTTTATCGCTAAAGACTTTAACGTTACCGCACACCAGCAGGAGTGGATCGTTAGCTCCATGATGTTCGGCGCCGCGGTCGGCGCGGTCGGCTCCGGCTGGATGTCGTCGCGTCTCGGTCGTAAAAAGAGCCTGATGGCGGGCGCTATTCTGTTTGTTATCGGTTCGCTGTGGTCCGCTATGGCGCCGAACCCGGAAATGCTGATCGTCGCACGCGTGGTGCTGGGTCTCGCCGTCGGCGTTGCCTCTTATACCGCGCCGCTCTACCTGTCTGAAATCGCGCCGGAAAAAATCCGCGGCTCGATGATTTCGCTCTATCAGCTGATGATTACGATCGGTATTCTTGGCGCCTATCTCTCCGACACCGCCTTTAGCGCGTCCGGCGACTGGCGCTGGATGCTCGGCATCATCACCATTCCGGCGGTGCTGCTGCTGGTAGGCGTTATGTTCCTGCCCAACAGCCCGCGCTGGCTGGCGGCCAGAGGCGACTTCCGCGACGCCCAGCGCGTGCTGGATCGTCTGCGCGACACCAGCGAGCAGGCGAAACGCGAGCTGGAAGAGATCCGCGAGAGCCTGAAGATCAAGCAGTCCGGCTGGCAGCTGTTCCAGGGCAACAGCAATTTCCGCCGCGCGGTGTTCCTCGGCGTGCTGCTGCAGGTAATGCAGCAGTTCACCGGTATGAACGTCATCATGTACTACGCGCCGAAGATTTTTGAAATTGCCGGCTTTACCAATACCACCGAGCAGATGTGGGGCACCGTTATCGTTGGCCTGGTCAACGTGCTGGCAACCTTTATCGCCATCGGTCTGGTAGACCGCTGGGGCCGTAAGCCGACCCTGATCCTGGGCTTCCTGGTGATGGCAGCGGGTATGGGCGTACTGGGCACCATGCTGCATATGGGCATTCACTCGCAGGGCGCGCAGTACTTCGCTATCGCCATGCTGCTGATGTTTATCGTCGGCTTCGCCATGAGCGCCGGCCCGCTGATTTGGGTGCTGTGCTCGGAGATCCAGCCGCTGAAAGGCCGCGACTTCGGTATTACCGTTTCGACCGCGACCAACTGGATCGCCAATATGATTGTCGGCGCGACCTTCCTCACCATGCTGAATACGCTGGGCAACGCGAACACCTTCTGGGTCTATGCGCTGCTGAACGTCTTCTTTATTGTGCTGACCCTGATGCTGATTCCAGAGACCAAAAACGTCTCGCTGGAGCATATCGAGCGCAACCTGATGTCCGGCAAGAAACTGCGCGACATCGGTTCAAACAACTAAGTACTCAGGCGGGTACGCTCGCCTCCAACAGCGCGCAACCATGCTCGCAAGCGGGTGAGATGGGCCGAGCTGGCAAGGATGCCGCTTTTTGCGTCTTTGCGATCGGACCATCTCACCCGCACTGCACAAAAAGGTGGGCCTTGCAGCCCGCCTTTTTTATTTGATTGAGTTCTTCCCTCTCGCCGCCTATGCTTTCCGCCATGAAAACGCCCCGACTTCCCATCGCCCTCCAGCAGGCCGTTATGCGCTCGCTGCGCCATTTTTTACAGCTTGCCAGCGACAGGCTGGAGCGCCCTTTTGCCGAACCGACGCTGGTCTACCAGCAGCGCGGCACGGCGGCCGGCACCGCCTGGCTGGAGAAGTGGGAAATTCGCCTTAATCCGGTGCTGCTGCTGGAAAATCAGCAGGCGTTTATTGAGGAAGTGGTGCCGCACGAGCTGGCCCATCTGCTGGTCTGGAAAGTCTTTGGCCGCGTGCCGCCGCACGGCAAAGAGTGGAAGTGGATGATGCAGGAGGTGCTTGGCGTACCCGCGCGCCGCACCCATCAGTTCGAGATCGCCTCGGTGCGTGCCGCCACCTTTCCCTACCGCTGTGGATGCCAGCAGCATCATCTTACCCTACGCCGCCATAACCGCGTGCTGCGCGGCGAAAGCGAATACCGCTGCGTGCGCTGCAAAAGCCTGCTAAAACCGGGCGACTATTCGCCAGCCTGAGGGCAATTCCCATTCCGCTCGCGGCGCCATTCTGCTACCCTGCCGCCCTTTTTTACCGACTGAGAAAAAAATTGCATCATGTCTCGCAAAATGATCTGCGCCGTCGCGCTGCTGCTCTCCCCTCTTGCCGCCCAGGCGATCGCGCTGAACAACTACCATCAAAATAACTTTCAGCAGGCGAAAACCTTCGCTGCGGCGATCAACGCCGACGCGCCCGGCTCTTTCTACTGCGGCTGTAAAATCAGCTGGCAGGGTAAAAAAGGCATTCCCGATCTCAACAGCTGCGGCTATCAGGTGCGTAAAAACGCCAACCGCGCCGGACGCATCGAGTGGGAGCATGTCATGCCCGCCTGGGAGTTTGGCCACCAGCGTCAGTGCTGGCAGAACGGCGGCCGCAAAAACTGCAGCAAAGATGCCGACTATCGCCGCATTGAAAGCGATCTGCATAACCTGCAGCCCGCCATCGGCGAGGTGAACGGCGACCGCGGTAACTTCGCCTACAGCCAGTGGAACGGCGGCGAACAGCAGTATGGCCAGTGCGCCATGAAGGTAGACTTCAAGAACAAGCAGGCCGAGCCGCCCGCCCGCGCGCGCGGCGCCATTGCGCGCACCTACTTCTATATGCGCGACCAGTACCATCTGCGCCTCTCGCGCCAGCAGACCCAGCTATTCACCGTCTGGAACAAGCTCTATCCGGTCTCCAGCTGGGAGTGCGAACGCGACCAGCGCATCGCGCGCGCGCAGGGCAATCACAATCCTTATGTGCAGCAGGCTTGCCAGCGTTAAAATCACTGCCCTACACTAACGTCTTCTCGATATTGCCGCGCCGGGTGCGCGGCGCTCAGCTTTCAGGGCCTGTATGCGCATACCTCGCATTTATCATTCCGAACCTTTAACCAGCGGCAGCGAGATCGCGCTGGACGAAGACGCCTCTAACCACGTTGGGCGCGTTCTGCGTATGACCAGCGGCCAGCGTCTGGCGCTCTTTGATGGCACTAATCTGACTTTTGCGGCAGAGATCACTCTTGTAGATAAAAAGCGTGTAAAAGTAAGAGTCCTTGAAGGCCAGCCCGACGATCGTGAGTCTCCCCTGTTTCTGCATCTCGGCCAGGTGATGTCGCGCGGCGAAAAGATGGAGTTCACTATCCAGAAATCGATTGAACTGGGCGTGAGCGTGATAACGCCCCTCTTTTCGGAACGCTGCGGCGTTAAGCTGGATGCCGAACGACTGGCGAAAAAACTTCAGCAGTGGCAAAAGATCGCTATCGCCGCCTGCGAACAGTGCGGCCGCAACCGCGTGCCGGAAATCCGCCCGGCGATGACGCTGGAGGCCTGGTGTGCCGAGGCTGACGACAGTTTGAAGCTCAATCTGCATCCGCGCGCGCAGCAGAGCATTAATACGCTGCCGCAGCCGGTTGAGCGGGTTCGCCTGCTTATCGGCCCCGAAGGCGGCCTGAGCGCCGAGGAGATCGCGATGACGGGCGAGCACGGTTTTACCGATATTTTGCTCGGCCCGCGCGTTTTACGCACGGAAACCACCGCGCTGACCGCGATTACGGCACTCCAGGTGAGGTTTGGCGATCTCGGCTAGGGAATAATCAGGGGTTATATTAAGACGCGCGCAGCACTTACTGGCGTCCTGACTGGTCAGCCTGCGCTGACCGCACAGAACGAGGCGGAAAAAACCGCCTCTCTGAGGAGAGAATAATGATTAAGCTAGGCATCGTGATGGACCCAATCGCGTCCATCAACATTAAAAAAGACACCAGCTTCGCCATGTTGCTGGAAGCACAGCGCCGCGGTTACGAAATTCACTATATGGAGATGGCCGACCTCTCGCTGCGCGGCGGCGTCGCTTACGCCCGCACTCGCCTGCTGAGCGTCGATCAGAACTATGATAAATGGTATGAGTTCGGCAGCGAGCAGGAGATTAAGCTGGCCGATCTCAACGTGGTTCTGATGCGTAAGGATCCGCCGTTCGACACGGAGTTTATCTACGCCACCTATATTCTGGAGCGCGCCGAAGAGCAAGGCACGCTGATCGTTAACAAGCCGCAGAGCCTGCGCGACTGTAACGAGAAGCTCTATACCGCCTGGTTCTCTGAGTTCACGCCAGATACGCTGGTGACGCGCAGCAAAGAGAAACTGCGCGCCTTCTGGCAGGAGCACGGCGACATTATTATGAAGCCGCTGGACGGCATGGGCGGCGCGTCGATTTTCCGCGTAAAGCAGGACGACCCGAACTTTGGCGTGATCACCGAGACGCTGACCAACCACGGCCAGTTCTTCTGTATGGCGCAGAACTATCTGCCAGCCATTAAAGAGGGCGACAAGCGCGTGCTGGTCGTGGACGGCGAGCCGGTGCCTTACTGCCTGGCGCGCATCCCGCAGGGCGGCGAAACGCGCGGCAACCTGGCCGCTGGCGGCCGCGGCGAAGCGCGCCCGCTGAGCGAAAGCGACTGGGAAATTGCCCGCCGCGTCGGCCCGACGCTGAAAGCAAAAGGACTGATTTTTGTCGGCCTGGATATCATTGGTGATAAACTCACGGAAGTGAACGTCACCAGCCCGACCTGCGTGCGTGAAATTGAAGCCGCATTCCCGATCTCCATCACCGGTATGTTGATGGACGCTATCGAGAAGCGTCTGGGCTGAGCATGACCCTGGAGCCAGGCTCCGTGATCAACCCAAACCGGCGCAGACCCGCGCCGGCTATTTTGGTACATCGAGTGAGAATGAATTTACAGCATCATTTTTTGATTGCCATGCCTTCCCTACAGGATCCCTTTTTCAAACGCTCCGTGGTCTATATCTGCGAGCACAATGAAGAAGGCGCGATGGGTTTGATTATCAACAAGCCAATGGAAAATCTGACGGTCGAAGGCATTTTAAAGAAGCTGAAAATCACGTCAGGCGAGCGCGACCCCGCGATCCGCCTGGACAAACCGGTTTTCAGCGGCGGCCCGCTGGCTGAGGATCGCGGCTTTATTCTTCACTCCGCCCAGCGCATCTTCTCTTCCAGCATCCGCATTTCCGACACCACGGTGATCACCACGTCCCGCGACGTGCTGGAGTCGCTCGGCACCGCTTCGCAGCCGGAGCATGTGCTGGTGGCGCTGGGCTACTGCGCCTGGGAGAAAGATCAGCTGGAAAACGAGCTGCTGGAGAACGCCTGGCTTACCACCCCCGCCAACAGCAATATTCTGTTCCAGACGCCGATTGCCGATCGCTGGCGCGAAGCGGCACGCAGCATCGGCATCGATATTCACAGCATCGCCAGCGATGCGGGACACGCCTGATGTCGACGCAAACCTTGCTGGGCTTCGACTTCGGCACCAAAAGCATCGGCGTGGCGGTCGGCCAGCAGCTGACCGGCAGCGCGCGACCTCTCGCCGCGCTGAAAGCGCAGGACGGTACCCCGGACTGGCTGCAGATAGAGCGCCTGCTGAAAGAGTGGCAGCCTGATTTTGTGGTTGTCGGCCTGCCGCTGAATATGGACGGCACCGAGCAGCCGCTTACCGCGCGCGCGCGCAAGTTCGCCAGCCGGCTGCACGGGCGCTTCGGCGTGCGCGTGGAGCTGCAGGATGAGCGCCTTAGCACGGTAGAAGCGCGTGCCGGCCTGTTCGAGCGCGGCGGCTATCGCGCGCTGAATAAAGGCTCGGTGGATTCGCAGTCGGCGGCGATTATTCTGCAGGACTGGTTCGAAACCCACTGACTTCCGCGCAGCACTCGCCTGGCTCCGCTGCGATCAGCCCTTCCCGCTGCCGCGCCAGCAGGCTCTGCGCGAAGGTTTGCATCCCGGCCTGCGCGCCGGTTTGCAGCAGCGCGCCGATCTGATGCATCTTGCCGTCGCGGATCAGGTTCGCCACAGCGGGCGTGGCGACCAGCACTTCAAACAGCCCAATGCGTCCGCCGTCTCGCGCCGCCGCCAGCTTCTGCGCGATTACCGCCTTCAGGCTGCCCGCCAGCTGGGCGCGCACCAGATTTTTCTCCTCGGCCGGAAAGACATCCACCAGACGATCTATCGCCTGCGCCGCGCCGCGCGTGTGCAGCGTGGCGAGCACCAGATGGCCGGTTTCGGCGGCGGTAAGCGCCTGGCGAATGGTGTCGCTGTCGCGCAGCTCGCCCAGCAGAATAACGTCGGGATCTTCACGCAGCGCGGCGCGCAGCCCGAGGCTGAACGAGGCGCAGTGCGCGCCGATCTCGCGCTGCTGGATCAGCGATCGCTGGCTCTGGTGGATGAACTCAATAGGATCTTCCAGGGTAATAATGTGCTTCGCCTGCTGACGATTGATGGCGTCGACCATCGCCGCAAGCGTAGTGGATTTGCCGCTGCCGGTGGCGCCGGTTACCAGAATCAGCCCATCCTCCAGCCGCAGCCAGCAGGGCAACACGGGCGGCAGGCGCAGGCTCTCCAGCGTCGGGCAACGGGTCGCCAGGGTGCGCAGCGCCAGCGACAGCCCCTGCCGCTGACGAAACAGACTGGCGCGCAGCCGCTGACCGTCAGCCAGCGAGAAGGCGAAGTCGGTTTGCCCCTGCGCCGCCAGCTCTTCGCGCTGCCGCGCGTCGAGATAGCGCCCGGCAGCGCGCGCCAGCCAGTCGGCCGTCAGCGGCGCAAGATGGGGGATGCGCTCCAGCCTGCCGTGGCGCCGCCAGCGTGGCGAATCTCCGCTGCACAGGTGCAGATCGGCGGCATTATGCTTTACACTAAGCGCCACTATTTCTTCCAACTCCATAGATAGCCTCCTGACGATGACCTCAATCCAGCACAACCTACAGCAACTGCGTCAGCGAATCCGCGCTGCCGCAACGCAATGCGGGCGCGATCCAGAAGAAGTTACGCTGCTTGCCGTCAGTAAAACCAAACCTGCGAGCGCGGTCGAAGAGGCGATTAACGCCGGCCAGCTCGCCTTTGGCGAAAATTACGTGCAGGAAGGGGTTGAAAAGATTGCGGCGCTGGCCGCACATCCAGAGGTTGAGTGGCACTTCATCGGCCCGCTGCAGTCGAATAAAAGCCGCCTGGTCGCGGAGCATTTCGCCTGGTGTCATACGGTGGATCGCCTGAAGATCGCTCAGCGCCTGAACGATCAGCGTCCCGCCTCGCTGCCGCCGCTGAATGTGTTGATTCAGGTAAATATCAGTGACGAAAACAGCAAATCTGGCATCATGCTGGAGGCCTTGCCTGAACTGGCGCAGCAGGTCGCCGCGCTGCCGCAGCTGCGCCTGCGCGGCCTGATGGCGATCCCGGCGCCAGAGAGCGACTACGGGCGTCAGCTGGCGGTGTGCCAGCGCATGGGCGAGGCCTTCCGCCAGCTAAAGCAGCGCTTTCCCGACGTCGATACGCTTTCTCTGGGAATGAGCGACGACATGGAGGCGGCTATTGCCGCAGGCAGCACCATGGTGCGCATCGGCACCGCGATTTTCGGCGCGCGGGACTACGCGCGCAACCCACAACAATAATTGAGGAACCTCATGTTAACACTGACGTTTTTAGTCAAAACGCTGATCGACCTGTATGTGATGGTGCTGCTGCTGCGCATCTGGATGCAGTGGTCGCGCTGCGATTTCTACAATCCGCTGTCGCAGTTTGTCGTGAAGATCACTCAGCCGATCATTAAGCCGCTGCGCCGCATTATTCCGGCCATCGGTCCGGTCGATACCGCCTCGCTGCTGCTGGCGTTTGTGCTGACGACGCTGAAATACCCGATTCTGCTGCTGATCCAGGTCGGCGCCTTCTCGGTCGATCCGGCCAACCTGCTGGTCGGCCTGCTCTCGCTGGTAAAATCCGCTGGCTATCTGGTGTTCTGGGTGATCATTATTCGCTCGCTGATGAGCTGGATCAGCCAGGGCCGTGGCCCGCTGGACTACGTGCTGGTGCAGCTGACTGAACCGCTGATGGCGCCGATTCGCCGCATTCTGCCTGCGATGGGCGGCATCGACTTCTCCGCGATGATTGTGATTCTGGTGCTCTACGCCCTGAACTTCCTGGGTATGGATCTGTTTCCAGGCCTCTGGTTTCTGCTGTAAATATGACTGGAACTGCTATGCAAAAAGTTGTGCTCGCTACCGGTAATCCCGGCAAGGTACGTGAACTGGCGGATCTGCTCTCCGCCTTTGGCCTGGATATCGTGGCGCAAACCGATCTGGGGGTAGAGTCGGCAGAAGAGACCGGCCTGACCTTTATCGAAAACGCCATTCTGAAAGCGCGCCACGCCGCGCAGATCACCGGCCTGCCCGCCATCGCCGACGATTCAGGTCTGGCGGTGGATGCGCTGGGCGGCGCGCCTGGCATCTATTCGGCGCGCTACGCGGGTGAATCCGCCAGCGATCGGGAGAACCTTGAGAAACTGCTGAAGGCGCTGGAAGCGGTGCCGGATGGCGAACGTCAGGCGCAGTTCCACTGCGTGCTGGTCTATCTGCGCCATGCGGACGATCCGACGCCGCTGGTGTTTCACGGCAGCTGGGCGGGCGAAATCACCCGCTCCGCCGCTGGCGAAGGCGGCTTCGGCTACGATCCCATCTTTTACGTGCCCGAACTGGGCAAAACCGCCGCTGAGCTGAGCAAAACGGAAAAAGGCGCGGTTTCTCATCGAGGCAAAGCATTGACGCTGCTGCTGGAAGCGATGCGCAATGCCTGATTTACCGCCGTTAAGTCTCTACATCCATATTCCGTGGTGCGTGCAGAAGTGCCCCTACTGCGACTTCAACTCCCATGCGTTAAAAGGCGAGGTGCCGCACGTCGAGTATGTGCAGCACCTGCTGCGCGATCTGGAAAATGACCTGCCGCTGACCCACGGGCGCGAGGTGCGCACCATTTTTATCGGCGGCGGCACGCCCAGCCTGCTGAGCGGCGAGGCGATGCAGCTGCTGATGGATGGCGTGCGCGCGCGGCTGCCGCTGGCGGCGGATGCGGAGATCACCATGGAGGCCAATCCCGGCACCGTGGAGGCGGATCGCTTCAGCGCCTATCAGCTGGCGGGCATTAACCGTATCTCTATCGGCGTGCAGAGCTTCGACCCGCAGAAGCTGACGCGGCTGGGGCGCATTCACGGCCCGGACGAGGCGAAGCGCGCCGCGCAGCTGGCGGAAGGGCTGCATCTGCGCAGCTTTAACCTCGACCTGATGCACGGCCTGCCCGATCAGTCGCTGGAAGAGGCGCTAAGCGACCTGAAGCAGGCTATCGCGCTTAATCCGCCGCATCTCTCCTGGTATCAGCTGACTATTGAGCCGAATACGCTGTTCGGTTCACGCCCGCCGACGCTGCCGGACGACGACGCGCTGTGGGATATTTTCGAGCAAGGGGATCGCCTGCTGACCGCCGCCGGCTATCAGCAGTATGAGACCTCCGCCTACGCGAAGCCGGGCTACCGCTGCGAGCATAACCTTAACTACTGGCGCTTTGGCGACTACCTCGGCATCGGCTGCGGCGCGCACGGCAAGCTGACCCAGCCGGACGGCCGCATCGTGCGCACCGTAAAGACGCGCCATCCGCGCGGCTTTATGCAGGGGCGCTATCAGGAGAAGCAATATGAGGTCGCCGACGTTGAGAAGCCGTTCGAGTACTTTATGAACCGCTTCCGCCTGCTGGAAGCCGCCCCGCGTGAGGAGTTTGCGCGCTATACCGGCCTGAGCGAGCAGACGATCCGCCCGCAGATGGATGCGGCGATCGCCGCGGGCTACGTGGCGGAGAGCGCCACGCACTGGCAGATAACGGATAAAGGAAAGCTGTTTTTGAACTCGCTGCTGGAGCTGTTTCTGGCGGAGGAGTAAGTGAAAACAACGAGGGCGGCGCAGGCCGCCCTCAGCGTTACGCCTTTGGAAAGATCCACAGATGGTTTTCAGGCAGCGCCAGATGGCAATGCTGCGGATCGCGCACCTCATTGCCGTAGGCGCGAATAGCAAAATCGTCCCCCGCGGTGCGGAACAGATACTCCCAGCGATCGCCGAGATACATGCTGGTAACCAGCGGCAGCGCCAGCTGATTCTCGCCCGGCCCGTCAACCAGCCTTACGCGCTCTACGCGGATCACCGCCGTCGCCTCCTGGCCCTGCTGCACCCCCTCTCCCGCTCTGCCCCACAGGCTCCAGCCTTTGCCCGTAATGCGCGCTTTACCGTCACGCAGCTCGGCGACGGTTCCGTTCAGCCGGTTGTTGCTGCCCATAAACTCGGCGGTAAACAGGGTTTTGGGCGCGCCGTACATCTCCTGCGGCGTGCCCTGCTGCTCGATCTTGCCGTTATTCAGCAGCAGGATGCGGTCGGAAATCGCCATCGCCTCG
This sequence comes from Pantoea agglomerans, assembly GCF_020149765.1. NCBI lineage: Bacteria > Pseudomonadati > Pseudomonadota > Gammaproteobacteria > Enterobacterales > Erwiniaceae > Pantoea > Pantoea agglomerans. The sequence continues at coordinate 689,595 of NZ_CP083809.1, read as the reverse complement.
TTCTGGTCGTGGGTCACCATCAGCGCCGACAGGCCCAGCTTGATGATCAGCTCACGCAGGAAAACGCGCGCCTCTTCCCGCAGCTTGGCGTCGAGGTTCGACAGCGGCTCATCCAGCAGGATCACCGGCGGGTTGTAAACCAGCGCGCGGCCAATGGCAACGCGCTGCTGCTGTCCGCCCGAGAGCTGATGCGGATGGCGCTTGCCCAGATGGCCCAGCCCCAGCTGGGTAAGTACGTCCTGCACCCGCTGATTAATCTCCGCGGAAGCGACCTTACGCAGCTTCAGCGGGTAGGCCACATTTTCGAACACCGTTTTATGCGGCCAGAGCGCGTAGGACTGAAACACCAGCCCGAGGTTGCGCTCTTCCGCCGGGATCTCACTGCGCGGCGTCCCGGCATACACCTGATTTTTGCCAATAACGATACTGCCCTGCGTCGGCTTTTCCAGCCCGGCAACGGCGCGCAGCAGCGTGGTTTTACCGCTGCCGGACGGCCCAAGCAGTGAGACCACTTCGCCGCGCTGCAAATTCATGGAGACCCCTTTTAAAACCGGGTTGTCGCCATAGGTTAAATGCAGGTTTTCTACTGATAATTCAATCATGTAATTTCACTCCAAATCGCAGGGCGATACCCAGACCCACCACCACCAGCAGGATGTTAATAAACGAGAGCGCGGCGACAATATCGATCGCGCCTGCGGCCCACAGGGAAACCAGCATCGAGCCGATGGTTTCCGTGCCGGGGGAAAGCAGATAAACGCCGGTGGAGTATTCGCGTTCGAAAATCAGGAACATCAGCAGCCAGGAGCCGATCAGGCCGTAGCGCGAGAGCGGGATGGTGACGTGGCGCGTAATTTGTCCGCGCGTGGCGCCGGTGCTGCGCGCCGCCTCTTCCAGTTCCGGGCCAACCTGCAGCAAGGTTGAGGAGATGAGCCGCAGGCCATAGGCCATCCATACCACCGTGTAGGCCAGCCAGACGCTGAAGATGGTGCTGCGCAGCGAGCGCAGCCAGACGATCAGGTTATCGCGCAGCCACTGCGACCAGGCGAAATCGGAAAGCCAGCCCGATTTAAGCGAGTTGTCCAGCCACAGCGGCAGGAACAAAAAGACCCAGAGAAAGGCCAGACCCGCCAGCAGTCCCGGCACCGCGCGCGGCACCAGCACGCTGTAGTCGAGAAAGCGCGTGGTATTGTCGGGCTTGCGGTGCATGGCGATGCCGATAAACAGGTAGCATCCCACCGCCAGCGCGCCGCCGATAACGCCAATTGCCATTGAGTTGACGATGGCGCGCAGCAGGTTCGGCTGCGCCCAGATGGTCTGGAAGGTTTTAATCGACAGCTCGTCCCACAGCGAGACGCCGACGCCCCAGTTAGAGATAAAGGCGCGCAGCACCACGCCCAGCAGCGGCACGCCGATGGTTACCGTCAGCCAGAACGCCACCACCGCGCCCGCCACCCAGCGCCATTTCCCCAGCGGCAGCGCGCGCGCCTGGGATGCTTTGCCCTTAAGGGTCACGAAGCGGTTGGCGGTGCGCATCAGGCGGCGCTGCAGCATCACCAGCGGAATGGTGATGCAGATCAGCACCACCGCCACCGCAGCCATCAGGTGATAGGAGGGAGTGCCGAGCTTGTTGGTCAGCTGATAGAGATAGGTCGCCAGCACCATGTTGCCTTCGGGATCGCCCAGCACCAGCATTAAGCCGAACACCTCCAGCCCGAGGAAAAACAGCAGCACCACGGCATAGAGGATAGAGGGGCGCACCATCGGCAGGCTCACCGCCGTCATCACCTGCAGCGGCGAGGCGCCGGCGATGCGCGCCGCCTCCTCTACATCCGATCCCACGCTGCGCAGCGCTGAGGAGATATAGAGATAGGCGTGGGGAACGTGCGTCAGCCCGGCAATCACCACGATGCTCGACATGTCGTAGATATTCCACGGCACAAAGCCCAGCAGAGACTGCGCCCACAGCGAGAAGAAGCCGACCGGCCCGGCAGCCACCACATAGCCGAAGCCCAGCACCATCGGCGAGACAAAGATCGGCACCAGGATCAGCGGCTCGATAATACGTCTGCCCGGCAGGTCGGTACGCACCATCAGAAACGCCAGAATGCCGCCCAGCGGAATAGCGATAATCACCAGCCCAAAGGCGAGAATAAAGCCGCTTTTCAGCGCTTTATAGAAGTCGGGATCGGTAAAAATAAATTCAAATGCTTCCAGGCTCCACGCTTTTGACGGCACAAAAAAGGGGGCGGATAAAAAACTCTGGATAACGATAAACGACAGCGGAACGTAGATAACCAGCGCGGTTAACAGCACCACGACGCCGCGCGGCAAACTCTGCCACTTTCTGCGCAATGCATTCATATTGAGATCCTGAATGGCGAAACCTTAGGAAAGAGAAGCGCGACGCAGCGGGCCGCGCTTCCGTACTGCCGTTATTTACCGGCGGCTGTGCGCCACTGTTTGATGTAATCCAGACGTTTTTTCGGCTGCAGGTACTCCAGCAGGCTTTCGTCTACCGGGATAGGCTTCAGCGCGTTACCTGACATTTTGGTCAGGCCGTCGATATCGTTTTTGCCTTCGATATCGTTACGCAGCGAGGGGATATCAGCCTGGTTAGCCAGAATGGTTTGCCCTTTTTCAGAGAGGACGTAATCGAGCCACAGCTTCGCCGCATGGCTGTTCTGCGCCTGCTGGCTGATAAAGGAGACGCGCGACAGCACCAGCATGTAGTCCTTCGGATAGGAGATGCCCAGCGATGGATCGGTTTTGGCGCGCGCTTCCGCGTAGGAGCCGAGAATATTAAAGCCGATCAGGTTTTCGCCGGAAGAGACCCGCTCCATCATGGTGCCGGTAGAGGACTGCACCGCCAGGCCGCCTTTCGCCACATCCGCCAGCGTTTTGAAATAGTTGGGATCGGCTTTGAAATCCTGTACCGAGAGCATAAAACCTAACCCCGATTTCTCAATATCATAGGTGGTCACTTTGCTCTTGAATTTATCGGTCTGGCTGGCGATCAGCTTCGCCAGCGCGGCGTGGGAATCGGGCACGTCGCCAGCCGGGATCAGCCGTTTGTTATAGATGATCACCACCGGCTCGTAGGTGGTGCCGTAGGCGCGGTTTTTCCAGACCGCCCACTTCGGCAGCTGGCCGAGTTCGGGCGACTGATACTCCTGCGCGTAGTCGGTGGCCAGCTTCAGGCCGGTGTCCATCGAGGAGCTCCAGACCACATCGCCGCTGGTGCCGCCGGAGGCCTGTTCGCTGATAAAACGGTTGTACAGCTCGGTGCTGTTCATATCGTTATATTCAACCTTAATGCCAGGATAGGTCGCTTCAAAGCCTTTGATCAGCGGCCCGGCGGCTTTGACATCGGTGGTGGAATAGACCACGACCTTGCCTTCTTTGGTCGCGGCGTCGATAACGCCCTGATAGTCCGCCGGATAGCCCTGGGGCAGCGCGGAGAAGGCGGAGCAGGAGATAAATACGGTAGCGGCAACCAGAGTAAGAGGATATTTGTTCGACATTATATTTAACCTTTTAGTTACACCTTAGGAACTAAGGGTCAACATAGCCGAACGTGTTAGCCAGGCAAGAGGTGTCCGAACGTTATCTTCGCGAAGTGTGATTATTGGCGTTTTTTCGGCAATTAACACCATTAAAACCACGCCGGCATCGCCCGCCTCTATTGCGCGCGATCACACTATTTCAGCCCGCTTATTTTGCGGTAGAGCCGCCGGGGATGACCAATATTGCCGTACTGCATCTCGACGCCGATAAAGCCGATCTCCACGCAGTACTCCAGATAACGACGGCCGGTGGTTTTACTGATGCCGACGCTCTCTACCACCTGCTCCACCGACCAGCTGCAATCGGGCGCATCGCTAAAAAAGCGTTTAACCCGCGTCAGGGTCAGGGACTCGATGCCTTTGGTCGAGGGCGCGGGCGGCGCGTCGCTGGCTGGCAAATTGAACAGCTTGTCCAGCGCGTGCTGATCCACATTGGTCATCTGGCGCATCGTCTGCACCAGCAGCATAAACCGCTCCAGCGAGGCGCGCAGGCGATGAAAAAAAACCGGCTTGAGCAGATAGTCCAGCGCGCCGCTGCGCATCGCGTGGCTACAGGTCTGCATGTCGCTGGCGGCGGTAATAAAGATCACGGAGCAGTCAAAACGCTTCAGCAGTGGATCGTCGATCAGCGTAACGCCCTGCCCGTCCGGCAGGTAGTTATCCAGCAGCACCAGCCGCGGCTGATGCTGTTCGATCAGCTGGCGCGCCTGCTCCAGCGTGGCGGCAATCCCCACCACGCGCAGATGAAAATGCTGCTCGATAAATTCGCGATGCAAATCGGCGAGATGCGGCTCATCTTCCACAATCACCACCTCGAGCGGCTTAGCGTTGTTCATGAGAAAGTCCTGTCGAAACAGCGGGCGGGAACGGAATAAAAATCGTGAAAATGGTTCCCTGCGGCGCATTGTCGTTGATTTCGATGCTGCCGCCCGCCTGATGAACATAGCCCGCCGCCAGATAGAGGCCGATGCCGTGCTCTGAGCCGAGCGGGTCGTCGTCGCTGGCGGGCTTGCTGGTTACGCCCTGCTCAAACAGCCGGGGTTTCAGCTGCTCGTCCACGCCGCAGCCCTGATCGGCCACCTCAATCAACAGCTCCTGATTGCGATCGGAAATATAGAGTTCGACCGGCGGAGCGGGTCGCTTTACCTTGAGCGTAGCGTCTACCGCGTTATCCAGCACGTTGCCGATCACCGACATCAGAGCGGTTTCGCTAATGGTCGCCGGGATGCGGGCGAGCTGGCAGGCGGGATCAAACTTCAGCTCGATCCCTTTTTCCCGCGCGCTGACATATTTGCCCAGCAGCAGCCCGCACAGCGCCGGCGACGTAAAGCGCGCCGAGACGAAATCGAGCACCTGCTGCGCGCCGGCGGACTGCGCCTGGATATAGCGCATCGCGTCGTCATAGCGCTGCATCTGCAGCAGACCCACCAGCGTGGCGGTCCAGTTAAGCTGCTCATGGCGCATAATGCGCAAATTATCCGCGTAGCGCTTGACCTGGCTTAGCTGGCTGCTCAGGGTATTGATGTCATTTTTATCGCGGAAGCTGCAGACCCAGCCGCCCGGCACGCCGGGTTCAAGATCGATAGCGACCTGGTTGACGATCACCTGACGCTGATTGAGGACGGTGATCCTATCGTGCTGACGGCCCTTCTCCTGGCCGCCGCTCTCGCTGAGAAAGCCGGGAGGGATCTGCACCACCTCATGCAGCGGCTTGCCCAGCAGCTCACTCTCGCTGCGATCGATATCCAGCAGCTCTCTGGCGGCGCGGTTGATTAAGATCAGCTGCTTTTCGGCGTTGACGGCAAAGACCCCTTCATACATCGCTTCGAGCAGCGCTTTTTGCTGCAGCACCAGCAGCACGATATCTTTCGGCTCCAGCCAGAACATCTGCTTTTTAAGGTTGCGGCTAAAGGCCCATGAAAAGATAAACAGCAGCAGCAGCAGCGCCAGCCCGTAGAGGCTCGCCTGCCACAGCAGCCTGACGTTGATATTGGCGATCCAGGAGGTGAGATAGCCGACCGAGACGATGCCGATAACCTGATGGTGCGCATCAAAAACAGGGGCTTTGCTGCGCAGCGACACGCCGATACCGCCCTTACGCACCGAAATAATGGTTTTCCCCTGTAGCACCTCGCCATTATCGCCGCCAATCAGCGGCAGATTAATGCGCTCGGGCGATTCAGAATGGTAGAGATGCTGCTCGCGCGCGTCGCCGATCACGATATAGCTGGCGTCGCTTTGATCGCGCAGCGGCTGGATCAGCCGGGCGATGCCCGCAATATCGCGGCTCGCCACCTTTTCCGCCAGGCCGGGCATTAGCGCGATCACGCTCGCCTGTACCCGCGCGCGCTGCCCCAGATCGTGATGCAGCTGCCGATCGATAAAATGAAACAGGATAACGCCCTGCAGCGCCAGCAGCAGGCAGGAAAACAGCACCAGCGAGAGAAAGAGTTTTACCTGGAAAGGCAATCTGCGTTTCATACAACCTGTTATAAAGAGGAACGGGGGCGCGGCATCCGGCAAGACTAGCACGCAGGCAGGGCACCCGCGGCTGGCTAAGGCCAGAGTTGTGAACTGGCTACCATCTCAGCGAGACGCCTGAATCTCTGATTCAGCCGGAATTGTGAGCCGCAGCAGCTATCCATGCAGCCGTCCAGGTGTATAAGTGGTTAAAATAAATTAATATAAATGTTGCCAGTTCGCATTCCCTGTGGCTTAATAGCGCCATCGGTTTGGAATACAGACCTTATGAAAGCAGTTTTAGTAAAGCAGTCCTCAGTTCAAGTGTTATCCAAAGATACCCTTCTTCGTGAGCCTCCTCCTAAGCGCCCCATAAGTAATTCTCAGGCCATCTCTGCCGCTTTTAGTGGCTCATAAATTAAGGAAATATCTATGTCTAACAAAATGACTGGTTTAGTAAAATGGTTCAACTCTGACAAAGGTTTCGGCTTCATCACTCCGGACGACGGCAGCAAAGATGTATTCGTACACTTCTCTGCAATTCAGAGCGACAGCTACAAAACTCTCGACGAAGGCCAGAAAGTCTCTTTCACCATTGAAAATGGTGCTAAAGGCCCTGCTGCCGGCAACGTCACCGCGCTGTAAGACGCGCCCGTTATCAGCGACGCCTGGAACAGCGATGAAGGCAAAAGCCTGAGCAGCTAAGCGCCGCTGATAATGAATAAACCCGCCCCGTGCGGGTTTTTTTATATCTGTTTTCCCAGCGCTGTCCGCTCTCCCCTCGCAGCCGCGAAATTTATCATCCACACTTACCCCAAAGCCGTAGTCGGCACAGCCATTGTGCTTTACACTGCGCGCTGCAAAAACTGAGTAGATTAACGATTAAACAGGCGGTAACGGCGATGAACGGAACGATCACAACCTGGTTTCAGGACAAGGGTTTTGGATTTATCAAAGATGAAAACGGCGACAACCGCTATTTTCATGTGATCAAGGTCGCCAACCCTGAGCTGATCAAAAAGAATGCGGCGGTAACCTTCGAACCCACCACCAACAGCAAGGGGCTGTCAGCCTATGCGGTGAAAGTGGTCCCAGAGAGCAAATATATCTTTATCGCTGGCGAGCGCATCAAGCTTACCGCGATCAAATCTTTTGTGGTCTTCAGCGAAGAGGTGCCGGCAGATACCCGTATCGATAAAGAGAACACCGTGCTCTCTGTCGGCTCGCTGCTGAATAACATCAGGCCAAAAAGCGAGATCAAGCCTGGCGAAATGCGCGTGGTGAAAAAGCTGGCGATCACCACTTTCCAGGGCACCACGCTGATCTTCTCGGAAGATGAGATCGACATAGATGCCACGGCGAAAATGCTTAACGTCTGAAACAGCGCAGCGTGCCCTTCACCTACACAGGCATTATCCTGGAGACGCTTTATGAACAGTGAAATACCGATCAAATATTATGACGTTGCGGATGAGTATGCGACGGAGAGTGACAAGCCGGTTGGCGAATCGGAACGCGATTCGCTGGCGCACTATTTCCAGCTGCTGATTACGCGCCTGATGAATAATGAGGAAATCAGCGAAGAGGCGCAGCAAGAGATGGCTGTCGAAGCGGGCATCGACGCCCAGCGTATTGACGAGATCGCTGAGTTTCTTAATCAGTGGGGCAACGAGTAACCCCGCAAGGCGCGCCTGAAACCCACAAGCGCGCCGCTGCCTTTACGACTTCACGCTGCCGACCAGCTTCTTGCGCCGATCTTCCAGGCTAATAACGCGATTACAGACTTCCTGGCCGAAGTTTTTGAAGTCCTGCTCCTGATTGCTCCACTCCGCCTGAATCGACTGCTGCAGACCGCCCAGATTGCCCATAATCGCCTGCAGCGGGTTGCTGCCGCTCGCCTGCTTGCTGCCCATCTCGTTCAGACTGTCCTGCAGCACGCCGCCCATGGTGCTCTGCACCAGACGTTCGCCGTCGGCGCGCACCTGGTCGATCGCCTGATGATGAAAGGTCAGGCCGTCGTCGCGGTGTTCGATAATGCGGTTCATCTGCTGCTTCAGCTGACCGTTAAGGGTGGTCAGGCGGTTGCGCACGTTGCTGTCGGCGCCAAGCTTCTCGACGATAACCTTATCCAGCGCCACGCGGCCCTTCTCCAGGCGCGACGAGGCTCCGCTATCGATCCACGGCAGATCGCGGCGCAGCGCATTCTGGTAGTCGATAGCCTGCTGACGCTGCGCGTTATTCACCGCCACTTTCTGGCCGTTAAGCTGCACATCGCCCTGCGGGGAGATCTCCAGGTTGCCGTTCGCGCCGACCACCTGCACGCTTTGCGGCTTGATGATCACGTCATCCTGCGGTTTGACGCTGCACTCCCAGGCAGCCTGCGCCTGCGTCGCTGCCAGCAGCAGCGCGGCGATAAGCGTTTTACGAACCATAATCTCTCCCTAACAATTGAACCAGCCGCGGTAATGACAGGTCGGCCGTCGGCGGCGCAGCGCGACTGGCGACGGCCAGCGCACAGCCTCCGCAGCGTACTGAAGTACGTGAGGAAGGCGAGCACTGCCCGGCGTCAGGAGCGCCAGCCAGCCAGGCCGATACGGAACTTAGTCCCACCAGACGTCGAAAAGTTCGGTAACCTGAACATCACTCAGCTGACGATCTTCCAGCCACTTGCGCACCAGCTCGCGGTGCTCGTCGGTGCATTTGCCAGTCTTCTGCAGGCAAACCAGTCCTTCCCACACCAGATAGCCGCTGCCGTCATAGGCCAGCCCGTTGGGCGCAATGACTTCGTTGATAAAATCGTCGACGGTTTTATCAATCTCCTGCTCCGAGGTGTTGTCGGCGAAGCGCCAGGCGACCGAGAAGCCCAGCTCCTGAAACTCGTCGATATGCAGTTTTTTACGTAAACGACGGCTGCGATGTGTGGCCATTATTTAATCCTCTCAAACATTAAGTCCCAAACGCCGTGGCCCAGTCGCTGCCCGCGCTGCTCGAATTTGGTCAGTGGACGCGTCTCCGGACGCGGCACATAGTCCTGGGTTTCCGACTGATTCTTGTAGCCGTCGATGCTGTTCATTACTTCCAGCATATGTTCAGCGTAGGCTTCCCAGTCGGTCGCCATATGGAAAACGCCGCCCAGCTTCAGCTTGCGCATCACCAGCTCGGCGAAAGGCGTCTGCACGATGCGGCGCTTGTTGTGACGCGCTTTATGCCAGGGATCGGGAAAGAAAAGCTGCACCATACGCAGCGAATTATCGGGGATCATCTTCTCCAGCACTTCCACCGCGTCGTGACACATCACGCGCAGGTTCTCAACGTTCGCCTCTTTTGCGGACGCGAGACAGGCACCCACGCCCGGCGCGTGTACTTCGATGCCGAGGAAGTTCTGCTGCGGATTGTTCTGCGCCATCGTCACCAGCGAAGCGCCCATGCCGAAGCCGATCTCCAGCACCACCGGCGCGTCGCGGCCAAACAGGCCCGTCAGATCCAGCGGCTCGGGTTGAAACTCAACGCCCATCTCCGGCCAGTATTGGTCGAGCGCCAGCTGCTGTCCTTTTGTCAGACGCCCCTGGCGGCGCACAAAACTGCGAATACGGCGCAGTGGCCGCCCGTTCTCATCAAATTCCGGAGTGATGACGTCATTAATCATGTTGTAGCCTGCTGAGTAGCCTGTTTGGGAAAGGCGCATTATGCAAAGTTAATTAGCAGAAGCAAGCCCTTGCAATCTTCAGGTTTACACCGGGGCCGCGCCTGTGCTGGAATGCCTGCCTGAGTGTAGAGTAATCACGGAAAATTTCCTTCTTATGATGCAAGCGCCGCAGTTCGCGCAACAGGTGCTGGACTGGTATCAGCGCTTTGGCCGCAAGACCCTGCCGTGGCAGCAGGAGAAAACGCCTTATAAAGTATGGCTCTCAGAAGTCATGCTGCAGCAGACCCAGGTCGCCACCGTTATTCCCTATTTCGAACGCTTTATGGCGCGCTTTCCTGCCGTTGCCGATCTGGCCGCCGCGCCGATCGACGAGGTGCTGCACCTCTGGACCGGGCTGGGCTACTACGCCCGCGCGCGCAACCTGCATAAGGCGGCGAAGCAGATCGTCGACCAGCATCAGGGCGAGTTCCCGCGCAGCTTCGATGAGGTTGCGGCGCTGCCTGGCGTTGGCCGCTCCACCGCAGGCGCGGTGCTGTCGCTGTCGCTCGGCCAGCACTTCCCGATCCTCGACGGCAACGTAAAGCGCGTGCTGGCGCGCTGCTATGCGGTGGGCGGCTGGCCGGGCAAAAAAGAGGTAGAGAAGCGGCTGTGGCAGATTAGCGAAGAGGTTACGCCAGCCGAGGGCGTCAGCCAGTTTAACCAGGCGATGATGGATCTTGGCGCGCTGGTCTGTACCCGCTCAAAGCCCAAATGCGATATCTGTCCGCTTAACAGCGGCTGCGTCGCTTACGCCAACAACAGCCAGGCGAGCTATCCCGGCAAAAAGCCGAAGCAGATCCTGCCGGAGCGCAGCGGCTGGTTTTTGCTGTTGCAGGATGGCGATGAGGTCTGGCTGGAGCAGCGTCCGCCTGTGGGATTATGGGGCGGTCTGTTCTGCTTCCCGCAGTTCCCCACTGAGGATGCGCTGCACGACTGGCTGCGGGCGCGCGGTATCGATGCAAAGCCACAGCAGCTAACCGCGTTTCGTCATACCTTCAGCCATTTCCATCTGGATATCGTGCCAATGTGGCTATCGTGGTCATCTGTCGGGGCGGCGATGGATGAACCAGGCGGTCTCTGGTATAACTTAGCCCAGCCGCCGTCAGTGGGGCTGGCGGCGCCGGTTGAGCGGCTTCTGAACGAGCTGCGTCACCCGCAACAGCTGGCCCTGCACCGGCATGAGATTGAAGAGGAAAAGTAATGAGCCGCACAATTTTTTGCACCTTCCTGCAACGCGATGCTGAAGGCCAGGATTTCCAGCTTTACCCGGGCGAACTGGGCAAACGCATTTACAATGAAATCTCCAAAGAGGCCTGGCAGAAGTGGATGGCCAAACAGACCATGTTGATCAACGAGAAGAAGCTCAACATGATGAACCCGGAAGACCGCAAGGTGCTGGAGAAGGAGATGGTGAATTTCCTGTTTGAAGGCAAAGAGGTCCACATCGAAGGCTATACGCCGCCAGAAGCATAAATTTTAGGGCCTCAGCGTTGAGGCCCCTCTCTTTTCCGGGTCAGGCACGTATTTACAATGAATAAGAAATTGCTCGCACTGCTGGTGATCGCCCCCCTTCTGGTCTCCTGTTCAGGAAAGAAGTCTTCGCAATATCACGAAGAGTGGGTAAAGGACACCAACGGCTTCGATATTTTGATGGGCCAGTTTGCGCATAACATCGAGAATATTTGGGGTATCAACGAAGTCCTGATCGCCGGGCCGAAAGATTACGTCAAATACAGCGACAACTATTACACCCGCAGCCATATCAACTTCGAAAGCGGTAACATCACGATTGAAACCATTTCCGGTACCGATCCGATGGCCAGCCTGCGCCAGGCGATCGTGACCACGCTGCTGATCGGCGACGATCCGGGCAATGTCGATCTCTATTCCGACGCTAACGATATCGTGATCAGCAAAGAGCCGCTGCTCTACGGTCAGGTGCTGGACAACACCGGCCAGCCGATTCGCTGGCAGGGCCGCGCGGGCAACTTTGCCGATTATCTGCTGCAAAACAAGCTGCAGCGCCGCGTTTCCGGCCTGCATGTTATCTACTCGGTTACCATCCCGATGGTGCCAAACCACCTCGACAAGCGTGCGCACAAATATCTGCCGATGGTGCGTAAGGCTGCCGAGCAGTACGGCGTCGACGCCTCGCTGATTCTGGCGATTATGCAGACCGAGTCGAGCTTTAACCCCTATGCGGTCAGCCATTCCGACGCGCTGGGGCTGATGCAGGTGGTGCAGCATACCGCAGGCGTGGATGTGTTCCGCATGAAGGGCAAGTGGGGCAAGCCGAGCCGCAGCTATCTGCTCGATCCCGAGAATAATATCGACGCGGGCACCGCCTATCTTTCGCTGCTGCAAAACAACTATCTGGGCGGGATTCAGGATCCGCTGTCGCGTCGCTATGCGGTGATCACCGCCTACAACGGCGGCGCGGGCAGCGTGCTGCGCGTTTTCTCCAGCGATAAGGATCGCGCCTTTAACGCTATTAATAATATGTCGCCGGGGCAGGTTTATAACACGCTGACAACGCAGCATCCGTCTGCGGAGTCGCGGCGCTATTTGTATAAGGTGAGCACGGCGCAGCGTAGCTATCGGCGTTATTGATGGGGAGTGGGTGCTGAGCGGGTTCCCGCCCGATTGCAGTTTCTCTTTCGGGCAGGCGACTCAGGTTCGCTGCGCGAACAGGCGCTGAGCGGGTTCCCGCCCGATTGCAGTTTCTCTTTCGGGCAGGCGACTCAGGTTCGCTGCGCGAACAGCTCTGAGCGGGTTCCGCCCGCCAGGCGGCAGGGAGTTTCAGCAGCTCCGCTGCCGGCGTGCGTGTTAAGGGGCTCGCCAGCCCCTTAACAATCCCGGCTTCCGGCAGCCTCCACGCCGCGCTTCGCGCGGTCCCTTCGTTGCTTACGTCGGCCGCACGGACCGGTCGGGACAGGCCGTCCTGGCCTGGCCCTCCCTCTCGCCGACGTCCTGTCGGCTCGTCCTGGCCGCCGTGCGCGCCTCAGCGTGTCGGATGCCTCTGATACTGCCCCGCCTGTAATTTCCCTGTTTTTTATTAACGGCTGCGTTGTCTGTATGTAGGGTTCGCGTTTACAGCGATAAGGTTGCGGTTGTTATTAACGACGGTGTCGTCTGTATGCAAGGTTCACGCTTTCAGCGATAAGGTTACGGTTTCATTAACGACGGTGTCGTCTGAATACATGATTCACGCCTGCAGCGATAAGGTTGCGTCTTTAAGAGTCAGGACGTGCAGCGGGGGGTGTGGGGGCCATCGCAGCCGCTGAGCGGAGGAAGGATTTCAGGACGAGCGGCAGGGATGCCGCGAAGAGGCTGGCATGAGCCAGGAATGGCGAATCCAGCCGGTCCGTCAGAAATCCTGACAGAGCGAAGGGACCCGCGCAGCGGGCGGGTGAGCTGGCCCGGGGCGCGGGTGCAGGGCCGGCGCCTACCGGCCCTGCTCGGTCGCCCGCAGAGGGCGAAATGAAACTGCCCGGCTGCCGGGCGAACGAAACCCGCTCGCAGCCGCCTGCGCAGCAGGCATCCCGCCCAGCAAACGAAACCCGCTCAGAGCCGCCTGCGCAGCAGGCTACCAGCTCAGTAAACGAAACAAAATGAGAGCCGCCGCCTGCATAGCGGGCAACCCGCCAGCAAACGAATCCCGCTCAGGCCCGCCTGCGCAGCAGGCAACGCCACCCGTCCGTCAGGCAACCCACCCGTCAGGCCTGCCCCCCCTCCACCATCATATTCGCCACCAGCCGCAGGCGCCCCTGCCCGTCATCCTCGGTATAAACCCCCTGCAGCTCCGGCGAGAAGCCCGGCAGCTGGTTGATCCCCTCCTCCAGCGCCAGGAAATAGCGCTGCACCGCGCCGCCCCACACCTCGCCCGGCACCACGCAGAGCACGCCTGGCGGATAAGGTAGCGCCCCTTCGGCGGCAATGCGCCCTTCGGCTTGCGCAATCGGCACCAGCTCGACGTCGCCGCGAATATAGGCCTGATGGGCGTCCTGTGGATTCACCTTCACCGCCGGGAAGCTCTGCTGGCGGAACATCGCCTTTTGCAAATCCTTCACGTCGAAGCTGACGTAGAGATCGTGCATCTCCTGGCAGAGCTGGCGCAGGGTATAGCCCCTGTAGCGCGCCTGATTCTTGCGATAAATGGTCGGCAGCACCTCCGCCAGCGGCGCATCTTCTCTGACGTGCTGTTCGAACTGCGCCAGCATCGCCACCAGATGGGCCATCTTCTCCGGGCTCTCCGCCGGCGTCAGCAGAAACAGAATAGAGTTAAGGTCGCACTTCTCCGGCACGATGCCGTTTTCGCGCAGATAGTTCGCCAGGATCGTCGCGGGAATACCGAAGTCGGCGTACTCCCCGCTCGCCGCGTCAATTCCCGGCGTAGTCAGCAGCAGCTTACAGGGGTCGACCAGATACTGATCCCGGGCATAGCCGCCAAAGCCGTGCCACCGCGCCTCGGGCTCAAAGCTAAAGTAGCGGCTGTCGCGGGCGATGGTCTCCGTCGGCGCATCCTGCCAGCGCGCGCCGTTAACCTGCTCCGGCACAAACGGCAGGATCATCTCGCAGCGCTCGAGGATCGCCTTGCGCGTCTCGATGCCGAGCGTCACGCACGACTGCCACAGCTGACGGCCCGCCTCGCCCTGATGCATTTTGGCGTTGACGTCCAGCGCGGCGAACAGCGGATAAAAGGGACTGGTTGAGGCGTGCAGCATAAAGGCGTTATTCAGCCGCTTGTGCGGACAAAAGCGCTTCTGCCCGCGAATATGGTTATCTTTTTTATGGATCTGCGAGGTCTGTGAAAAGCCCGCCAGCTGCTTATGCACCGACTGGGTAACGAAAATGCCGGGATCGTTCTCGGTAAGCTCCAGCGTCAGCGGCGAGGTGCCCGCCATCACCGGAATAAACTGCTCATAGCCGAGCCACGCGGAGTCGAACAGAATGTAGTCGCAGAGATGCCCGATGCGATCCACCACCTGCCGCGCGTTATAGACCGTGCCGTCGTAGGTGCCGAGCTGAATTATCGCCAGCCGGAAGGGACGCGTCTCCCCGGCGCGCTGCGGCGCCACCTCCTTGATCTGCTCGCGCAGCCAGGCCTCGTCGAAGCAGTGCGCGTCGATGCCGCCGATAAACCCGAACGGATTACGCGCCGCCTCAAGATAGACCGGCGTCGCGCCTGCCTGAATCAGCGCGCCGTGATGGTTCGATTTATGGTTATTACGGTCAAACAGCACCAGATCGCCGCGCGTCAGCAGCGCGTTGGTCACCACTTTATTGGCGCTGGAGGTGCCGTTCAGCACAAAGTAGGTTTTATCCGCGTTGAACACCTTTGCCGCGAACTTCTGCGCATCTTTCGCCGAGCCTTCATGGATCAGCAGATCCCCTAACTTGACGTCGGCATTGCACATATCGGAACGAAAAACGTTCTCGCCGTAGAAATCGAAAAACTGCCTTCCCGCCGGATGCTTACGGAAAAACGCCCCGCCCTGATGCCCAGGACAGGCGAAGGTGCTGTTCTGCATATCGACATAGCGCATCAGGGTGTCGAAAAACGGCGGCAGCAGGTTCGCCTCATACTCCGCTGCAGCCGCTTCCAGCGCCGCCCACTCCTGAGCGGAGCCGTTCAGCTCGCCGGTCACGCCTGGCAGATGCAGCACATCCTCTTCCCAGGCGTTGGCGACAAATACCGGCAGGTTAAAGCCGGTATGGCGCAGCAGCGCCAGCACGCCGCTGCGGGTATCGGCCAGCGAGACGACCACCGCCGCCACGTCGGTAAAGTCGGTGTTGTCCAGCGTCACTACGTCACGCCCGGTATTCAGAGTAAGGCTGGGAGCCACAGCGGCGCTGGCGGCAATTTTCAGTGGTGTCATAACACAAATCCCCAACGGTGAAGGATGAGTGGGTGCCAGAGGCACGGCAATAGGGAAGATTCCCCGGCGAATAACGTCAGGCGGAAGCGGAGAGAGAGCGAAAAGCAAAGCCGCACCCGATAGACATCAGTAAAGCCAGATCGCGTCTGTCTTTACGCATGCCCAACAGCGAACGTTTAGCTGGCCTCACCGCATGAGGCGCGGGAAGGATTGACAGCAGCGAGCAGAGGAGAGCGCCTTGCGCGCAGGGCAAAGCGAGCGGAGGCAAGTGCTGTTGCGCATTGTTCCGGCCAAATCGGCATCCTCAACGGTAGGCGAAAAGAGGCGCAATCATGTCATTTTTTTCGCGGGGGAACAACCCGCCCGATGAAACAGACCTGCAACATAAAAAACAGCAACTCAATGATAAATAAGCCTTTAAAAAAATATCGCGTTATATAATCGCTTAATTATCTTAACTTTTTGAAATATTATGCAGCGGCCTGCCCCCTCTCTACCCCTCGCCGTCGAGGAGGAGTAGACTGACCGGCACATTTCCTGATTGCCGGAGGCTGCATGTTTACAGCATTAGTCATTGAAAATGATGAGCAAGGCTACCGCTCCAACCTGAAAACCCTCAACGAATCCCAGCTGCCCGACCATGATGTGACCGTCGACGTCGCTTACTCCACGCTGAACTACAAAGACGCGCTCGCCATCTGCAATAAAGGCCCTATCGTGCGCCAGTTCCCGATGGTGCCGGGCATCGATTTCGTCGGCCGCGTCACCGCCAGCCGCCATCCAGAATGGCAGCTGGACGACGTGGCACTGCTGACCGGCTGGGGCGTCGGCGAGAAACAGTGGGGTGGCCTGGCGCAGAAGGCGAGCGTACCCGGCGACTGGCTGGTAGAGGTGCCCGCCGCCCTGAGCCCGCTACAGACCATGGCGATCGGCACCGCGGGCTTTACCGCAATGCTGTGCGTGATGGCGCTGGAGAAACAGGGCGTAACGCCGGATCGCGGTCCGGTGCTGGTCACCGGCGCCAGCGGTGGCGTCGGCAGCTTCAGCGTCAGCCTGCTGGCCCGCCTGGGCTATGAGGTGATCGCCGCCAGCGGACGCGCCAGCGACGAAGGCTATTTGATCGACACCCTCGGCGCGCGTTCGGTTATCGACCGCAGCGAGCTGTCGCAGCCCGGCAAGCCGCTGGCGAAAGAGCGCTGGGCGGCAGCGATCGACAGCGTCGGCAGCCACACGCTGAGCAACGTGCTGGCCGCAACCCAGCGCGACGGCGTGGTCGCCGCCTGCGGCATGGCGCAGGGGCTGGATCTGCCCGCCAGCGTGGCGCCCTTTATCCTGCGCGGCGTGACCCTGGCCGGCGTCGACAGCGTGATGTGCCCGAAACCGCTGCGCCAGCAGGCGTGGCAGCGCCTCGGCGAACTGCTGAACGGCGATATTCTGACGCAGCTTACGACGCTGATCCCGCTCAGCGAAGCGAAACAGGGCGCGCAGGATCTGCTGGACGGCAAGGTGCGCGGCCGCCTGATCGTCGACTGCCGCTAAGGATTTTGATGCAGGGCGACGTCGCGCAGCAGCACCGCAAGACGCTCCAGCGCAAACTGCGCGCCCTGCTCCATGACCGATTTCGGCTCGCCCTCGAAGCGTCGCGTCTCCGCCACAACGCTGCCGTCGGGCAAGCCCCAGCCAAACCAGATGGTGCCCGCGGGCGTGCCGTCTTCGCCGCCGTCTGGGCCGGCATAGCCGGTAATCGCCAGGCTGACCGGCTCGCCGGAGCGCTCGCGGGCGCCAGTTGCCATCTCGCGCGCGGTCTCTTCGCTCACTGCGGTATGCGCTTCAAGGGTTTCCGGCCGCACGCCCAGCAGCTGGCTTTTCGCCGTATCGCTGTAGGTCACGAAGCCGCTGGTATAGAAGTTGCCGCTATTTTCCACTTTTGCCAGCGTCATGCTGATCAAGCCAGCGGTGCAGGACTCGGCGGTCGCTAACCGCCACTCAGAGGAGAGAAGACGCTCGCCAAGCTGTTCGGCGGCCTGATCTAGTGCATCGTTCATAGGTTGCTTCCCTGTTCAGTGATTCAGAGTAGCAAGTATGGTCGAAAATCCGCAGGCCGCTAAGCGCTAACGCTATGAATAGTAAGCCAAACGGCGCTAAAGGCGCAGCTGAATCGTCGGCCTGCCGCTCTCCTGATGCGAGGAAACGCGCAGGTCTGCCCGATACCAGCGGGTCAGCGTCTCCTCGGTCATCACCGCCTGCGGCGAACCCTGCGCCACCAGTTTGCCCTGATGCAGCAGCAGAATGCGATCCGCCCAGAGCGCGGCCAGGTTGAGATCGTGCAGCACGGCGCACACGCCGAAATCGCCCTGGCGCGATAGCCGGTGCAGCAGCCGCAGCGTGCTCTGCTGCCAGTAGAGATCGAGCGCCGAGGTCGGCTCGTCGAGAAACAGCCAGCCGCGCGGTGCGCCGTCGCACCAGAGCTGCGCCAGCACGCGCGCCAGCTGTACGCGCTGCTGTTCGCCGCCGGAAAGCTGCCGATAGTCGCGCCCGGCCAGCTCACCGCAGCCGGTCAGCGCCATCACCTCCTCAACGATGGCCGCCGTACCGGCGGCTGGCCAGGGCGCGCGCCCCATCGCCACCACGGCGGCGGCGGGCAGTGCAAAGGCGAGCGGATTCTGCTGCCGCATCACCGCACGCCGCTGCGCCAGCCGCGCGCGCGGCCACTCCGCTAAGGAGCGGCCGCCCAGCCGGCATTCGCCTCTGTCGGGGGGCAAAAAGCCGGTCAGCATACGCAGCAGCGTTGACTTGCCTGCGCCGTTTGGGCCAATCAGCGCCACCAGCTCGCCCGAGGCCAGCGACAGATCCAGCGCGTCGATCACTATTCGTCCGCCCGGCGCATAGCGCAGGCGGCGCGCCTCTAACCGCTCCATTATTCCACTCCTTGCTGCTGGCGCAGGATCAGCCAGAGAAACCAGGGGCCGCCCAGCAGGCTGGTCAGCAGCCCCACCGGCATCTCGGCGGGCACCACGACGGTGCGCGCCAGCGTATCCGCCAGCAGCAGCAGGATGGCACCCGCCAGCGCCGAACCCGGCAGCATCCAGCGGTGATCGCTGCCGAGACAGAAACGCATTACATGCGGCACCACTAAGCCCACGAAACCGATAATGCCGCTGACCGAAACCGCCGCGCCCACCAGCAGCGCGCTCAGCGTCAGCAGCTGCCGCTGGGTGCGCCTGACGTCAAGCCCCATATAGTGCGCATCCTCTTCGCCCAGCTGCAGCAAATTCAGATGGCGCGCGCGCCGCTGCGTCAGCAGCAAGGCGGGCAGGATAAAGGCGGTGCACACCGCCAGCATCGGCCACTGCGCCTGGCTCAGGCTGCCCATACCCCACAGCGAGAGCTGGCGCAGCTGGCGATCGTCGCTCAGCCAGGAGAGCACGCCCACCGCCGCGCCGCACAGCGCGTTGATGGCGATCCCCACCAGCAGCAGGCGCGCCAGACTGCCCTGCGCCCGCTGGCTGAGGCTGAAGATCAGCAGCATCACCGCCAGGCTGCCGAGAAAGGCCGCCAGGGTTGGCAGCCAGAGCGACAGCAGCGGCGGCAGCGTCAGCGGCAGAAGAATGGCGATCGCCACGGCCAGTCCCGCGCCGCTGCTGATGCCGAGCAGGCCGGGATCGGCGAGCGGGTTGCGAAACAGCCCCTGCATCACCGCGCCAGAGAGCGCCAGCGCCATGCCGATAAGCACCGCCAGCAGCACGCGCGGCAGGCGGATATGCAGCCAGATCTGCCAGGCCATATCGCTGAGCGGCGTTTGCCACAGCGTGCGCGGCGACAGCGACATGGCGCCGAAACTCGCCGCCAGCGCCATCGCCGCCAGCATGCTCGCCAGCATCAGCGCCAGCCAGCGCAGCGCAGCGCCACTACTCATGCCGCGCCGCTTCCGCCGCTTTGCGCAGCTTAACGATGGCGCCTGGCGTATCCAGGCCAAAACCGAGCAGCGCCATCTCATCGATCACCAGCAGGTTTTTATGCTGGCCCGCCGGGGTCAGCGCCAGGCCGGGCAGCTGCCACACCTTATCTTCGTCGCCCAGCGTTTTCAGGCCATCGTTGCCGATCACCACCAGATCGGGCGCGGCGGCGATAATGCCCTCCTGCGACAGCGGCTGATAGTGCGGAACCGCCGCCATAGCGTTAATCAGGCCCGCGCTGCGGATGGCGCCGTCGGCGGCGGTATCGCTGCCCGCCGCCAGCGACTTCATGCCGCTGTGCGTCATAATAAACAGCACCTTCACCGGCAGCGGCCGCTTCGGCAGCGCCGCCAGCGTCCGGTTAACCTGCTGCGCCAGCGCCTGCGCCTCTTCATCGCGGTGCAACGCCTTACCGATGGCGGCGATCTTTTTAGGGATCGCCTCAAGGCTGTTCTCGCCGGTGATCGCCACCACCTTGACGCCAGCCTGGGCAACCTGCTGCAGCGCCAGCGACGGTTTTGCCAGCTCGCTGCTCAGCACCAGCGTCGGCTTCAGCGCCAGGATGCCTTCGGCGTTGAGCTGACGCATATAGCCGATATCCGGCAGACGCTTCGCCAGCGCCGGATGCTGGCTGGTGCTGTCGCGCGCCACCAGCGCCTGCTGCGCCCCCAGCGCGTAGACAATCTGCGTGACGTCGCCGCCGATGGTGATGACGCGATCCGCCGCCAGCGACGGCAGCGCCAGCAGCAGCAGCATTAATCCGGGGATCAGCCGTTTCATACCTCTTCTCCCGCCGCGCTCAGCGAGGTCACCTGCTCGCGCCAGCGCGCCTGCTCCGGCGTGCCTTCGCTGCGCTGGCCGTAGAGCTGGGCGATCTGCGTGCCGTCGGCCGCAAACAGCTCCAGGCTGGTGACAAAGCCGTCGCCGCTCGGTTTGCGTGTCACCCAGCTCTCATGGATCTGGTCTGCCATCAGGTGCAGGGTGAAGTGCGGGTTAAACAGGTTGAGCCAGTTATCCATCGGCACCACTTTTTCCACCGCCCCGGTAAAGATCTGGGTGCAGCCGCGATTGCCGACGAAGATCATAATTTCATTGCCCTCCTGCTGCGCCAGCGTCAGCAGCCGCGCCAGCGCGTCGTTATCCACGCGCCACGCCAGATCGCGGCCTGCCGCGCGAAACGCCTGCGGGCGCGAGACATTGTGGCGCTTCAGCAGCGCGAAAAACTGATGCACGTCGGTCATGGCGCGCCACTCGCGGTCGAGGGCGGCGGCGTCGATATGCCGGGCGAAGCTCGCCGCCTCTACCGGCTCGACGCGCAGCGCGGCGGGCGCATCCTCAGCGAAGCGCGCAATCAGCGCCCGCCAGGCTGGCATATCGGTGTGGTCGGTGGCATAGATTTTCAGCACCGCGTCGCCGTAACGATCGAAAATCTGAATGCTCTGCCGCTCGCCGCCCCCGCTCTGCTCGCGCAGAAAGAAAGCGCTGCGCCACTGGCTAAGGAAGAAGCGCAGGTCGAGGGCGCGCGGGTTCAGCACCAGCCCGGCGTGCTCGCCCAGCTTCAGGTTCTGATAGCGGCCCAGATGCTCATGCACCGCATATGCATTGCGGGTGATGTTTTTCGTTTCGCCGACCGCCTCCAGCGCCAGCAGCAGCGCGCGGAACTGCGGTTTCAGCGGCTGCGCCTCATGGCCGACGCGCGCCTCGCACAGCGCGGCTTCGCTGATGCCCATTAACGCCGCCAGCTCGCGGGCATATTTTTTCGGATGTTCGCTTTTCAGCGTCTGGTAGTGCTGCCACAGTAAATTCATAGCGCCTTGCTCCCGTAAGAAAAGCGCCCTGCGCCTGCGCAGGGCGATCCAGTGATCAGAAATCGACGTTGACGCCCAGCTGGTAAGTCCGGCCCGGCATCACCGCCAGCGCCAGATCGTTACGATCCTGCGCGGTATCGCTGGTCAGCGCGCGGCTGCTGGTGTAATCCCGATATTTGCGGTCGGTCAGGTTATAGATACCGCCGCTCAGCCTGACGTGTTTCGCTATCTGCCAGTAAGCCGTTGCATCCACCATGCCATATCCCGGCACGCGCATATACTCGCCGGTGGCATCAGCAATCGCCGCGCCGCTGTTGCTGTAGCTTTCGCGGTTAGTCTGCGTGGCGCGCTTGCCTTTCACAAAGGTGGCGGTGACGGCAGCACCATAGCCGCGCTGTGCGTCATCCCACGCCAGGCCGACGATCGCCTTCATCGGCGCGACGCTATCAAGGTCGACATATTTGTCCCCGGCGTAGCTCGATTTCGACTTCCCTTCGTTATAGCCCAGCGCAAAGGTGGCGCTCAGCCCGTCGACCTGCTGGAACCAGCTGCCAAAGTTCAGCCTGGTCGCCAGCTCAGCGCCGTAGATATAGGCTTTGTCGCGGTTTTCCGCCTGATAGGTGGTATAGATATTACCCGGCACGTTAACAAACTTATCGGGATTGCCAGCGCGGGTGTAGCGCGTATAGGCGATAAAGTTTTTATACCGGTTATAGAACAGCGAGCCGTTTACCGTTACGCCTTTTACCGGCTCGCCTTTCAGGCCCCACTCAACATTGTTACTGGTTTCGGTGTCGAGATCCGTATTGCCCACCAGCGCGTACTGGGCGCGGCCCGCGTAGCTGGAGCCGAGGTTCCAGGAGCCGTAAAGCTGGCTGGCGGTCGGGAATTGCACGCCGCGCTTGTACTGCAGATAAGTGGTGAGCGTCGGCGTCAGATCGTACTGGAAGGTGAGCGATGGCAGCACCTCGGTATCGCTGTTGCCGGATCCGTAGAGCGTTTCCAGCTGCGTCTCGTTCAGCACGCTGCTGCCGGCGGCGAGACTGGAGAGGTTGCGCGGTTTGGTATTTTGATAGATCACCCGCACGCCGGGAACGATCGCAACGTTATGGCTGTTGAGATCGACGTTAATCTTGTCCTGCAGATAACCGGCAACGGTGTAGCTGCGGCTGTCGGCCTGCGGCTGCATAATCACGCTGTACTGGCTCTGCACGGGCGACTGGCGGAACGGGCGCTCGGTATTTTCCGTGCGGGCGTTGACGCCGGCGCTTAGCTCATGGCGGCCGACGGTTTTGCTGGCGCGGGTGTCGAAGCCCAGGCTGCGCGTGTTGTAATCCGAATAGACGCGTTCATAGGCGCGGGCGCTGGCCGGCATCCAGGTATTGTCGTGGGATTCGGTTTTCTGCCAGTAGAGCCGCGTGGTCAGCGTATCCAGCAGGTCGCTATAGGGCGTCCACTCATCCGCCAGGCTGACGCCAAAACGACGCGTGTCGCTCTGCTGCTGCGCAGTGCCCCAGATGGTGTTGCCAGAGCTATCCCAGCCGTCGTAGTGGGTGTGGTTGGTTTTATGGTAGTAGTCAAAGGTGGCGCTCAGCTTGTGGAGCTCGTTGGGCTGCCAGATGCCGGAGGTCATAAAGGCGTCGGAGTGCCAGTTAGCCGGGTAAGCATCCTTTACGCCACTGTTGTTTTGGGTTTCCTGGCCGTCGCGACGGCTGTAAACAAACAGCCCGCGCAGCTCATCGTCCCCCGCCGCCGCCGTGATGCCGTTGTGCCAGCTGCGGCTGGAAGAGTCGTAGTTGCTCTGATAGCCGAAGAAGGTGGTTTTGGCGCTGCTCAGGTAGTCGTCGGCGCTTTTGTTATGGAAAGAGACGTTGCCGCCGATAGAGGCGTTAGGCTGATCGACCGCCGTGGCACCTTTTTCAATCTCGACGCTGCTGAACATATAGGGATCGATATAGTCGCCGCGGCCGATGCCGAAGGTGTTATTGCCGGCGCGGCTGGCGTAGGCGCGGCCGGTGGCGTCCGGCAGCGGAATGCCGTCAACGTCGAGGCCGACGCGATTGCTCTCCAGCCCGCGAATGTTGTAGCCGCTGTAGCCGGCGCGGTCGAAGCCGCTTTTGCCCGAGGAGGAGCCGCCCGCCGAGCCCTGGGCGGCGATCAGCGGCTCATATCGCATAATGGCGCCGAAGTCGTTCGCGCCGCGCTTTTGCAGATCGACTACGGTCAGAGTGGTTGAATTGCCCGCTTTCGGCTTCGGCGCGGTAACGGTCATCACCGTATCGCTGCTTTCTGCGCTGGCGGCGTAGCCGCAGGCGGCGTGAACAGATGAGGCCAGCAGCGCAATTTTACACAGCCGCTGATGGTTCAGTCCCTGGAAGATTAAAGACATAAGCGCAAATACCTTTTTGATTGTTAGTATTTGCTCACTTACTTGCTGTCAGTAGCTAAATGCCGGTTTCTTAAATAAAACCGTAAAGAGAAATGTTATTTTTATTACGAATTATTTCGCCAGAAATGTAATGCAAGTGGTAATCATTATCAACTAGCTTTAAAGTAAGATGTATCTTACACCGCACGATTTGCTAAGCTGCCCCGTGCGCCCTTCTCTTTTTCGCTATGGAAAAACGCTATGACTGAGAAACCGTCCGTCACCATTCACTACTGCACGCAGTGCAACTGGATGCTGCGCTCCGCCTGGATGGCGCAGGAGCTGCTGCAAACTTTCGCGGACGATCTGGCGGCGGTTACGCTTAAACCAGGCACCGGCGGCGTTTTCGTGATTACCATTGATGGCGAAACGATCTGGGAGCGTAAGCGCGACGGCGGTTTTCCCGACGCGGCGGCGCTGAAGCAGCGCGTGCGCGACCGCTGCTTCCCGGAGCGTTCGCTGGGTCACGTGGACAAGAACAGGCCCTGAGGCCGGGGCGTTAGCTGGCGGCGATCTTATCCGCCGCCGCATTCAGCGCATCAACCACCTTTTGCAGCGTTTCCGGCGAGATATCTTCCTGCGACAGGCGGCTGTTGAGCGTAACGCGCATGCGGTGAATCGCCCGATCGACGTCAGGAAGGCTGCGGTTGTTCACCAGCACCGCCAGCGACGAGAGACGCTCAATAAGGTGCTCGATATGCGCCTGCTGTTCGGCGAGCCGCGCGCGTCCCGCCGCATTCAGCGTATAGGCCTTGCGCGACGCCTGCGCATCCACCACGCGGATAGCGTCCATCTCTTCCAGCAGCGTCAGGTTGGGGTAAATAATGCCGGGGCTGGGGGAGTACTCCCCTTTAGAAAGCTCTTCAATTGACTTGATCAGCTCATAGCCGTGCGCATCGTTTTGCGCGAGGAAGTGCAGCATCAGCAGGCGGATATCGCTGGCATCCAGCATCTTTTCACGACGTTTACGGCGACCGCCGCACCCGCCGCGCGAGGCGGAATCCTGATGACACGAAAAAGCCGGATCCTGTTTCATTGCCTGCCTGAAGGGGAGTTTTTACGGGAGGGTGATAGTAGTCCGCCGCCTGGCAAAATTCAACACGGGCGGCGGCGGTGGCTTATCTGGCGTGCCAGTAAGCGACGGCGCGCACAAAGGCGGCATCCAGGCCGCGACGCTCCACAAAGTAGTCGCCGAGCGCCCTGGCAAACGCGCCTTCACCGGTCAGCCAGATAAAGTAGTCCTCCTGCGGCACGGCGATGTTATCCAGCTCGGCGATCAGCGCGTCAAGCTTACCCGCCTGCGCCGCGCCGCTGCCGAGCCAGCGCACGTTCACGCCGCTCAGATCCGGCAGGTAGTCGCGCCCGGTCGCTTCATCCACGCAGGCGAACAGATGCAGATCCTGCGCTTCGGCAGCTGCCATGCGCCGCTTCAGGGCCGGCAGGCTGGTTTCGTCGCAGACGTAGAGCTGGAAGGCGTAGTCGGTGGGCACCACCAGCGAGCCGCGCGGGCCGCCGATAATTAACTGCTCGCCCTCCTGCGCCCGCTGCGCCCAGCCGCTGGCAACGCCGCCCTCATGGATATAGAAATCGATCGTCAGCGAGGACTCGCCATCGAAGGCGAGCGGCGTATAGTCGCGCGCCGGCGGACGAGCGCCCTCCGCCCAGACGACGCCTTCGTCAGTCATCTGCGGCAGCGGCAGCGCCGCGCTGCCCCCCTGCGGGAAGAAGAGTTTGATATGGTCATCAAAGCCCGGCGAAGCGAAGCCCGCCAGGTCGCTGCCGTGGAAGACCACGCGCCAGAATTCACCGGCGATTAACGTTTTGCTGGCGACGGTGATGCGGCGGAAACGCAGTTCGTTACGCACGCGCTGCGGCGCGCGGCTGCGGGACGCTCGGTTTTCGGAATACATAGGTTCTCCTTTTACGCAGCTGGCCGGGCCGTGGGCTGCAAACGTCAGTGCACAGGTTAATTCATGAATGATTCTCATTTGAGGCGCTCAGATTACTCATGATATATCTTAGGCGCAAGGATCGATTGTGCTATTTCCGCGCAGCCGAAAACCTGCGCGGGCGAGCGCCTGCACAGGTTTATCAGAAGAGAGACAGAGCGAAGGCGCGTCCCGGATAGGCGCGCGTAGCGATCAGAGGGTGTCGCTTAAGGCGTCTGAGCGGAACGGCTGTTGCGACTGCTGCGGCAGCGCATTGTCGCCCAGGATTTCGTGCTGGGCTGGCTGGGCATGCGGATGCAGGCCAGCAGGCGGCGTAAAGGGTTCAGCCATTTGGGCGCTGGCGAAAAGCGGCAACGCAGCAAGCGCCGTAACAAGGAACAGCGTAGAAATTTTCATGATTGTCGTCGTGTTAACTGTCTGGTTCAGAAAGAACCTGAAAGGCAGATGAATATCCAGTCCGGCAGGCCATATGCAAGATATCTGCATGGCTCCCGGGTTAAGGCAGGAATTTTACGCCAGATAACGCATCCATTTTATAAAATCGTGCGGTTTATCACGTTTCACCGCACGAAAAGCTGCTGTCAGCTCTGCGTGACCGGAATTGAGAAGAGGCCGACCAGCGCATCCGGCGTTGAGGCTTTCATATCCAGCCGCAGCAGATCTTTGCCCTGGCGGCGCGCGACGCCCAGCGCGGGCAGATGTACATAATAGAGATCGGCGATAAAGCGCGTTAGCTGCTCCGGCGCGCCCTGCCAGGGGACGGTGGCGTAGAGGCCGCGCGCTGAGGTCCAGTTGACGATTTGCGATCCCAGTATGTCGGCGTGCTGGCTCTCCAGCGCCTGGAACAGGCTGATATGCTGCTGTTCCGCCGCCGAGCTGCCTGGGCCGTACTGAAAGCCGAGCCAGCCGCGCTCGACGTGGGGCGACGCCAGCTGCACGAAATGGCGCGCCTGCTGCGCGACGGTTTGCGCATGGTCGCGCACGTAGTCGCCGAATTTGCACTCCCACTCGATCAGTTCGCCGCGCAGCTGCAGCTCATCGCGCTCCACCAGCTGCGCCTTTAGCATTTCGCCATGTACTGAGATTGGCCCGTGAAAGCTTTTCAGCTGTAGTTCGGGCACGCGGCGAAAGGCGCCCGGCGTGAGGGAGAAGTGGCTTTTGAAGACGCGAGTGAAGTTTTGCTGGTTATCGAAGCCGAAACGCACCGCGATGTCGATCAGCGGCATGCGCGTCAGGCGCAGCGCCATAGCAGACATGGTCAGGCGACGCTTGCGCGTGTAGGCCGCCAGCGTCTGGCCGGTCATTTCTTTGAACATGCGCTGCATGTGCCATTTGGAGTAGCCGGATTTGAGGGTGATCAGATCGATATTGAGGTCGTCGGTCAGATTCGCCTCAATCCAGTCCACCAGATCGCTGATGTACTGTTTTTTAACGTTCAGGCTAAGCATTCGGTGTGGATCGTAGAAAATTTTGCGAGATTAGCCACATAATTATAACAAGAACGTTTTAGGTATGTAAGAAAGGGTAAATGAAGCCAGAGCTAAGCGCGGCTAAATGGCACTTTATGTTTAGTCTGATAACTGAACAGTAGAGTGTGGCATAGAGCGCTTTTGTTACGGGTGTGGGTGCGGGTAAGCGGGTGCGGGTGCGGGTGCGGGTGCGGGTGCGGGTGCGGGTGCGGGTGCAGTACAGTGCAGTGCAGACGCGGATGGCATGGCCCGATCGCAAAGTCGCTTTACGCATCCCTGCTCGCTCGGCCCGCGACTTCCCTGTCGCGGGACGCTTTGCTCTTCGAGCCATGCCATCCGCGTTTCAACTTTTGTGCGGTTTTTTACAGGATGAGCGTTGTTTGTTGCTGTTTGCGTTTCAGCTTTTGTGCGGTTTTTTTCAGGGCGGGAGTTGTTTGTTGCTATTGGCGTTTCAACTTTTTGACAGTTTTTTGCAGGACGAGGGTGGCTTGTTGCTATTGGCGTCCGCGCCGATATCCGCAGCATAAAAAAAGGCTGGCAGAGCCAGCCTTTACATCGTTAACCAGAAACCACTAGTGGCTGCGCATGCCTGCCGCAGTCATCATCATCCGGAACAGCGTAGCCACGACACCGAGTGCCAGCACGCTTGCTCCATAGATCACCACCAGCCACAGGATGCGTTTCCACAACGGGGCTTTGGTTTCCTTGTGGTTTTTCACGCTGCCGACCTCGGTTCGCATATCAATGGTATCCTTCGTCTGCTTTGATTTTCCCGCGGAACACGTAGTAGCTCCAGAAGGTGTAGCCCAGGATCATCGGAATAATTAACAGGCTGCCTACCAGCATAAAGGCCTGGCTAATCGCTGGCGACGCTGCCTCCCAGATGGTCACGGAAGGCGGAATAATGTTCGGCCACACGCTAATGCCCAGGCCGGAGAAGCCGAGGAAAATCAGCGCCAGCGTCAGCAGGAACGGCGAATAGTGCGCCTCGCGCTTGATGGCGCGCACAATGCCCCACGAGCAGAGCAGCACCAGCACCGGAACCGGCAGGAACCAGTAAAGGTTTGGACGGGTGAACCAGCGCTGTGCGATGGCGTCATGGCTGAACGGCGTCCAGAGGCTGATAATGCCCACTACCACCAGCAGCGCGATCACCAGCGGCGTCGCCAGCGCGGACATCTTACGGTGCAGCTCGTTCTCGGTTTTCATAATCAGCCAGGTACAGCCCAGCAGCGCATAGGCGATAACCAGACCCACGCCGCAGAACAGCGGGAACGGCGCCAGCCAGTCCATCGCCGAACCGCTGAAATGACGGCCCGTCACCTGGATGCCGTCGAGCATCGCGCCAACCGCCACGCCCTGGCTAAAGGTCGCCAGAACTGAACCCGCGACAAAGGACTTGTCCCAGAATGCGCGGTGCGTCTCGGTCGCCTTAAAGCGGAACTCGAAGGCGACGCCGCGGAAAATCAGGCCAATCAGCATCGCCGTCAGCGGAATAGAGAGCGCATCGGCAATCACCGAGTAAGCCAGCGGGAAGGCGCCATACAGGCCTGCGCCGCCCAGCACCAGCCAGGTTTCGTTACCGTCCCAGACCGGCGCGACGGTGTTAACCATCATGTCGCGCTCGACCGCGTCCTTGTTAAAGGGAAACAGCAGCCCGATACCGAGATCGAACCCGTCCATAACGATATACATCAGGGTGGCGAAAACGATAATCGCGAACCAGATAATGGAAAAATCGATCATTTTATTTCCCCTCCTGCGGATCGTTCAGACTTTCATGCGCCGCAGAGAGCGGACGAGCCGGGGTTTTGCCGTGGCCTGGACCGCCGTGACGTACATCCTTGCCTTCGCCGGTAAGCGGGCCTTTCTTAATCAGACGGACCATATAGATGTAACCCACGCCGAACACCGCGGAGTAGACCAGGATAAAGGCCAGCAGGCTGATGCTCATATGCAGATCGCCATGACCGGAAACCGCGTCGATGGTGCGCTGCACGCCATAAACTACCCACGGCTGACGACCAATTTCCGTCGTAAACCAGCCCGCCAGCAGCGCGATCAGGCCAGACGGCCCCATCAGCAAGGCAAACCACAGGAACGGACGCGACTGGTAGAGACGGCCTTTATAGCGCAGCCACAGGCTCACCACGCCGAGCGTAATCATCAGCAGCCCCATCGCCACCATCACGCGGAACGACCAGAAGATAATCAGCGAGTTAGGACGATCCTCTTTCGGGAAGGTCTTCAGCGCCGGCACCTGCTTATCGAGGCTGTGCGTCAGGATCAAACTGCCGAGATAGGGAATTTCCACCGCGTATTTGGTGCGCTCCTCATCCATATCCGGGATACCGAACAGGATCAGCGGCGTCGCTTCGCCCGGCGGGTTTTCCCAGTGGCCTTCAATCGCGGCAATTTTCGCCGGCTGATGCTCAAGGGTATTCAGGCCGTGCGCGTCGCCTATCATCGCCTGAATCGGCGCGACAATCAGCGCCATCCACAGCGCCATAGAGAACATTTTGCGGATCGCCGGGTTGTCGTTGCCGCGCAGCAGATGCCATGCGCCGGACGCACCGACAAAGAAGGCGCTGGCAAGAAACGCCGCCACCGACATATGGAACAGGCGATAGGGGAACGAGGGGTTAAAGATGATTTTTAACCAGTCCTCTGGCACCACAATCCCGTTCTGAATCAGGTAGCCCTGCGGCGTATGCATCCAGCTGTTGGAGGCGAGGATCCAGAAGGTGGAAATCAGGGTACCGAGCGCAACCATACAGGTGGCAAAAAAGTGCAGCCCAGGCCCGACGCGGTTCCAGCCGAACAGCATTACGCCGAGGAAGCCCGCCTCAAGGAAGAAGGCGGTCAGGACTTCATAGGTGAGCAACGGCCCGGTAATGCTGCCCGCGAACTGCGAGAAGCCGCTCCAGTTGGTGCCGAACTGATAGGCCATCACCAGCCCCGAGACTACGCCCATGCCGAAGTTAACGGCAAAGACTTTGGACCAGAAGTGATAGAGATCGCGATAGGTTTCGTTACGGCTTTTTAGCCACATCCCTTCGAGCACGGCCAGGAAGCTGGCGAGGCCGATGGTAATGGCGGGAAAAAGGATGTGAAAGGAGACAGTAAACGCGAACTGTATCCTGGCCAGATGAAAGGCGTCTAATCCGAACATTGCTTACCTCGTTGCCACATATAACACCATATATTTACTTATAGTTAACAACTTAAGCACAGCGTTAATATTTACGCTGCGCTTGAGCCAATACCGACGCGAATTTATAAGAACTCGCGCCTGACAAACAGAAACACTTTGGGATGCAAAAACTATAACAGCGTTTTTTGATTTTGGTCATTGTTTTTGTCCGCAATTACCTATTTTATCGCAACGTTTTAGGTTAATTCACAGGCTTCAATGTGACATCTTTGTTATTTATTGTTGCATGTTTACAGCAGAGAGGAAGTCCGGCGGCACAGCGCGCCTTTCGCGCTGCAATGCCCTGTTTTGGCATATTATTTTATCTATACCCACAGCTGAAAAGCGGTCAATTTTGCAGTTCACCGCGGCGCTTAATGAAAGTAAATGAAGCATTTAGGCCATTAAGAATCTTTTTTAAAGCGTTACGTTTAAAAAACGGCTTTTATGCGCACCAGCCATTATCCCTATTTCCGCCACGCTTAATTAACGGCGTCGAAGAGATGAAATAAAGTTGTTAATAAAATTCAGGCCCGCCTTAGCGGGAATAAAGGGATCAGCGCCAGTTTTTATTCAGGGCGGATATTGACCGTGCCGCATCGCCTGCGCGCACTTGCTTCAGCCACGGCGGATTCTGGCTGGCGCGCGGGCAGGCGCGCGCAGCTGGCGGTCGCGCGCTATGCTCTGGTAAGGGTAACGCTTTCGCTTACCCGGTGATAAGGGACGCGCTCAGGCTTTGTCACGCGGCGCCAGAATACGGTTTACGTTTAGCTCCAGCCAGTCTGCCAGGCCGACCACCTGCCCTTGCAGCTCCTGGCCGAGCGGTGTCAGGCGATATTCCACATGCGGCGGCACCACGTCATAGGCGATGCGCTCAACGAAACCGTCCTCTTCCATATGGCGCAGCGTCTGCGCCAGCATGCGCTCGCTGATGCCGCCAACGGCGCGGCGCAGCTCGCTAAAGCGCAGCGTGTTGTGGCGCAGCGCGAGGAAAATCAGCACGCTCCAGCGGCTGGTAACGCGCTTGAGCACCTCGCGTGACGGGCAGTTGACGTTGAGCAGTTCGCCGCGGCTAAATTTTTCACTTATTTTTTCAGACACTTAATTTTGCCTCTCCAAACTAACAAAGCTGTAAGTACTTACGAAAAGTTAGCGCATATCCTACTCTTGCTGGCGACAACAACAAACCTGAAGGAGAGAGAAAATGATTGCAGTCACAGGCGCAACCGGCCAGCTGGGCCGTCTGGTTATTGAAGCGCTGCTGAAAAAAGTGCCGGCGGAACAGATTGTCGCCGCCGTGCGATCGCCGGAAAAAGCCGCTGACCTGGCGGCGAAAGGGGTGACGGTGCGTAAGGCGGACTACAGCCAGCCGGATACCCTGATGTCAGCCTTTTACGGCGTCGACAACCTGCTGCTCATCTCCGGCAGCGAAGTTGGCCAGCGCGAAGCGCAGCATAAAGCGGTGATTAACGCGGCTAAGTCAGCCAGCGTAAAATTTATCGCCTATACCAGCCTGCTGCATGCGGATCGCTCGCCGCTGGGCCTCGGCGTCGAACATCGCGCCACCGAGGCGCTGCTGCAGGCCTCAGGCATCCCGTTCGCGCTGCTGCGCAACGGCTGGTACACCGAGAACTACGCTGCCAGCATCGCCCCGGCGCTGACGCATCACGCCTTTATCGGGTCGGCGGGCGAAGGCCGTATCGCCTCGGCTGCGCGCCGGGATTACGCCGAAGCGGCGGCAGAGGTCATCAGCCGGGACGATCAGGCGGGCAAAATTTATGAGCTGGCGGGCGACGACAGCTATACCCTGGCGGAATTTACTGCAGAGATCGCGCGCCAGTCCGGCGAGCAGCTGGAGTACGTCAACCTCTCTCCCGCCGAGTACGCCTCCGCGCTGAAAGGCGCTGGCCTGCCGGACGGTCTGGCGGAGATGCTGGCGGACTCAGACAAGGGCGCATCGCAGGGCGGCCTGTTTGACGACTCGCGCAGCCTGAGCAAACTGATCGGCCGCGCCACCACGCCCTACCAGGAGGTGATCGGGGCAACGCTGGCGAAGTAAGAAAGCCGCAGATTTGCCGATCGACGTCGCCCTCTTGCGCAGCACAGGGAGCGTAGGCTGCGGGCGACGTCTCAGGATAGAGTGCACAGCGAATCGGCCCCGGTTTTCCCCTCTCTGCCGCTGCCTGCGGCGCGTCCTGCGGGAAAACAGGCGGCTGAAATACCCCATGACCATGAGGATGCTATGTCTCTGTTTTCTGAATTCCGTCTGAAAGACGTTACGCTGCGCAACCGCATTGCGGTGCCGCCGATGTGTCAGTACAGCGCCGAGCAGGGCCTGGTCAACGACTGGCATCGCGTACACTACGCGACGCTGGCGCGCGGCGGCGCGGGCCTGGTAGTTGTCGAAGCAACTGCGGTTTCGCCGGAAGGCCGCATCACGCCGGGCTGTCTGGGCCTGTGGGATGATGCGCAGGCCGAAGGGCTGGCGCAGGTTGCACAGGCGATCAAAGCGGCGGGCGCCGTGCCGGGTATCCAGATCGGCCACGCCGGTCGCAAAGCGAGCGCCAACAAACCCTGGGAAGGTGACGACCATATCGCGGCTGACGACGGACGCGGCTGGGAGACCCTCTCCCCTTCCGCCGTCGCCTTCGGCAACAACCTGCCGCAGGTGCCGCGCGCCATGACGCTCGACGATATCGCGCGCGTGCGCAACGACTTCGTGCAGGCGGCCATTCGCGCGCGCGATGCCGGCTATGAGTGGCTGGAGCTGCACTTCGCTCACGGCTATCTGGCGCAGAGCTTTTTCTCGGTACACGCCAACCAGCGCACCGACCAGTATGGCGGCGACGCCTCGGGCCGCAGCCGCTTCCTGCGCGAAACCTTCGACGCGGTGCGCGAAGTCTGGCCGGAAAACCTGCCGCTGACCGCGCGCTTTGGCGTGCTGGAGTATGACGGCCGTGACGAAGAGACGCTGGCTGAAGCGATCGATCTGACGCGCTACTGGCGCACCAACGGGCTCGATTTGCTGAGCGTCAGCGTCGGCTTCTCCACGCCGGACACAAATATTCCGTGGGGCACGCCCGCCTTCCTGGCGCCGATTGCCGAACGCATTCGTCGCGAGGCGGATATCGCCGTCGCCTCTGCGTGGGGCATCGATGCGCCGCATATCGCTAACGCCACCGTCGAAAAAGGCCAGCTTGATCTGGTGATGGTCGGCCGCGCGCACCTGAAGAATCCGCACTGGCCTTATCAGGCGGCGCTGGCGCTCGACAAGCCGCAGCCGTCATGGGTGCTGCCTGCACCTTATGCGCACTGGCTGGAGCGCTATCGCGTCAGCGAGTAAATTCGCATGACTTCGCCGTCCTAAAAGCGACGCCGCAGGCGGACATGCGGCGGGTATTTTGTTCGCAAACCCCGGTGCCCTCTCTGGAGGGCCCTGTTGCTAACTGCACAAAAATGCCACAAATAGCTCATTTGACAGCGAGGCGGCAACGCCCTTTTTTGTCAATTTTTGCCACTTTTTTTCAGCCTCCCGTTATTTATTTCTTTTCTACAAAGATTACTCCTAAATAGATGTTTTAAGCGCAGCGCGTTATTTGCTTGATAACCAGAGCAATTCCGCTAAATAGCCTGTTGATAGACAATTTTTATTACGTTCATAGATATTCTGCATTGTTGTTTGAGCCTGCCATAAGTCTATAATTTTCCTTTTACGAACCCCTCAGACTCCAGGAGGCCGCTATTAATACTTATCGCCAGCAACTCAACGCATTCGATGAGGTTCGCAACGGGGCGGAAGTTGAGTATCAATACGATCCCCATGAGGTCAGACTCGATCGTATGGAGGACTCTGAGCCGGAGCCGGAGCTGATTGAAGGCCTGCCCGCGCCGGATGCGCTCACGCCTGCCGATCGCTACATGGAGCTGTTCGAGCATGTGCAGATGTCGCGCATCTTCGAAGACAGCAAAACCTTTCCGGACTGTTCGCCTAAATACGATCCGCTGGACGTATTAATGCGTTATCGTCGTCAGAAACGCAGCCGCGATTTCGATCTGGCGCGCTTCGTGTCGGACCATTTTTATTTACCGGGGATAAACGAAAGTTTTTATGTTTCGAATCCCGATAAAACGCTGAACGAGCATATTGATGCCCTGTGGCCGGTATTAACTAAAATGCCGCAGCAGCATCTGCCGCATTCGTCTCTGCTACCGCTGCCTAAACCCTATGTGGTGCCCGGTGGCCGCTTTGGCGAAACCTATTACTGGGACTCTTACTTCACCATGCTCGGCCTGGCGGAGAGCGGACGCGACGATCTGCTGCGCCATATGGCGGACAACTTCGCGTGGCTGATCGACAACTATGGCCATATTCCCAACGGCAACCGTACCTACTACCTGAGCCGTTCGCAGCCGCCGGTCTTTGCACTGATGGTCGAGCTGTTTGAAGAGGATGGCGTGCGCGGCGCAAAACGTTATCTCGACCAGCTGATGAAAGAGTATCAGTTCTGGATGGACGGTGCGGGCGCGCTGATGCCGCGTCAGGCCTACCGCCACGTGGTACGTATGGCTGACGGCTCGCTGCTGAACCGTTACTGGGACGACCGCGATACGCCGCGTGACGAGTCCTGGATTGAAGATGTGGAAACCGCGAGCCACTCCAGCCGTCCGGCGAGTGAGGTCTATCGCGATCTGCGCGCGGGCGCGGCGTCCGGCTGGGACTACTCTTCCCGCTGGCTGCGCGATCCCAAACGTCTGTCGAGTATTCGCACCACGCAGTTTATTCCGATCGATCTCAATGCGTTCCTCTACAAACTGGAACTGATGATCGCCACCCTCTCTCACGCTAAGGGTGAAGAGCTGACCGCGCTGGCGTGGCAGAAAAAAGCGGAAGCGCGCAAACGCGCTATTAACCGCTATCTGTGGGACAGCACGGCGGGCGTCTACCGAGACTACGACTGGCGCCGCGAGCGCTTTGGCGCCTTTACCGCCGCCGCCGTGGTGCCGCTGTTTGTCGGCCTGGCGACGCCGAAACAGGCGCATCTGCAGGCTATCGCGCTGCGCCAGCTGCTGCTGACCAGCGGCGGGCTGGTTGCCTCAATGGTTGAGAGCGGCGAGCAGTGGGATAAACCCAACGGCTGGGCACCGCTGCAGTGGATGGCGGTTATTGGCCTCAATCAGTATGGCGAAGAGACGCTGGCGACGGAGATCGCGGTAAACTGGCTTACCACGGTGAACAACTTCTATCAGCTGCATCATAAGCTGGTAGAAAAGTATGACATCAGCGGCGAGCGTGCTCGTCCCGGCGGCGGCGGCGAATACCCGCTGCAGGACGGCTTCGGCTGGACGAATGGCGTAACGCGTCGCCTGATGGCGAT
Source organism: Pantoea agglomerans (assembly GCF_020149765.1). Lineage (NCBI taxonomy): Bacteria > Pseudomonadati > Pseudomonadota > Gammaproteobacteria > Enterobacterales > Erwiniaceae > Pantoea > Pantoea agglomerans. Next base: position 653,827 of record NZ_CP083809.1, on the reverse strand, counting down.
GTATGGCCATCTGATGGCCGACTAGCGCATTCCCGCGCTGGCGCAAAGCTTATGCAAAAAAGGCGTTTAGCGCGTCCCTGACGCGCTTTTATCATCATTCCGATGATAACCCTCTGACAGGAACGCCCATGAAACCTTTTCGTCCGTTACGGGGCGGTGTGCTGTTGCTCACCGCCCTTTTCTCTTTCGCTACGCACGCAGATAACACCCTTCGTATCGGCTATCAGAAATCCTCTACGCTGCTGACGCTGATCAAGCAGCGCGGCGATCTCGACAAAACGCTGGCGGCGCAGGGGGTGAAGGTCAGCTGGCATGAATTCTCCAGCGGGCTGCCGCTGCTGGAGGCGCTAAACCTCAATAACGTCGATCTCTCGGCTGACGTCGCCGACACCGTGCCGCTGTTCGCTCAGGCGGCGGGCGCCAGCCTTACCTACTATGCGCGTGAAACCCCTTCGCCAGCGGCGCAGGCGATTCTGGTGCCTGCCGACTCGCCGATAAAAACGCTGCAGGATCTGAAAGGGAAAAAAATCGCCGTAACCAAAGCGGCGGGCAGCCACTATTTGCTGATCACCGCGCTAAAAAAGGCCGGCTTGCGCTTCAGCGACATTTCGCCCGCCTGGCTGACGCCCGCTGACGGACGCGCAGCGCTGGAGAACGGTAGCGTCGCCGCCTGGGTCACCTGGGAACCCTATGTCACCAGCGCGCAGGTCGAACAGCATGCGCGCGTACTTGCCAACGGTAAGGGGCTGGCAAACTATCAGCGCTACTACCTCGCCTCCTCCTCTTACGCCACGGCTAATCCGCAGGTGCTCAACAGCGTCTATCGGGCGCTGAAGCAGGAAGCCGCCTGGCTGAAAGCTCATCCTGCCGAAGCGGCGGCGCAGCTTTCACCGCTGTGGGGCAGGCTGCCGGTCGCGACGATCGAGCAGGCCAATGCGCAGCGCAGCTATCAGGTCGAACCGGTGAAGAAAAGCGATCTGACGGAGCAGCAGACCATTGCCGACGCGTTCTATGAGGCGAAGCTGCTGCCGACGCGCATTGATGCGCAGGCACCAGCCACCTGGCAGCCCACGACGCCCTGACCCTCTCGCTGGCTCAGCCGAGCCAGCACCCTTTGTCCGTTAGCCTTAAATAAGAGTAAGCACGTACTTTCATCAGGTAGCCTGATATACCTGGATTTGATCCTGATATCTAATTAAGACAGCCTGCTTGCCGCTTATCCAGACATCTTTTAAACCGAGGCTGGCGATATTTAGCGCGCTGGCGAAGAGACCTTTCCATCACGCTAAGCTGCTGTAATCAGAGCGATGTTGATGCACACGCCCCTCCGGCAGAAGGCAATAAAACCGGCTATCACATTTTGTCCACACGGGCTGGCGGCTAACGCCTGCGGCTATTCCCTTTTTTGGCTCAACCAGGATGGTCTCCATCCTTCTTACAATCCTTCATTGGGGCGCTATAAAGAAGGCGGGCTTGCCCACCCTAATTTCATAAAAAAGTTATCCGCTATTCTACAAAAGTGGCATGTTAAATGCATTTTTCTATTGCCGCCAATGAGTTAGCTCAAACTTCTTTTGTATAACGGGTGAATTTTAAATCTCTTTTCTTTACCGATAATTGTACAAGATGCAGCGCGTTGTATAATTTAACGTGTTTTTTTCATAATCACTTTTGGTTATAGGTCACGATGTGAAACTGCAAATTAAGCTTTCGTTGCATCCTCTTTACATAAAAAGCAATAAAAAAACCGGACAGGGAAAAGACCGTGTCCGGTTTAATTAGGGCGATCCTGGTTTCCAGAGAAAGACAGGAACATGCTCTTGTCTGGGAGATTTCGCAAGGAGAACTAAAAGAGTAAAAAGATGACTCACCCGCGGTCAGATGTTGACAGCCAACCCATCTAACTAATTGATATTTGAGCTACGACGACTGATTTTTCCTCCCTTCCGTCCGGCTTCGATTGCGCGCTCAGGATTGTTTTTGAAATTGCCGCCGCTTTTCTGGCCGCCTTTTCTACCCGCTTCCGCTGCACGTTCACGATCAACCGCAAAGTTTCCAGCTCCACCACGATATTGAGACATACTGTGTTCCTCTTAAGGATTAATAATAAAAATATCACAGCCTACGCTTCATCAGCATTGATGGCGCAGGGTTAAATGTAGCTTTTAAAAATAATGGATCAAGTATTGGTTGCCAGCAAATTTTAAAAGCTTGCAGGCAATAACAAACAAATCAACAGGCCAACTATTTCTTGATGAAATCATGTTTACCCGTTATCAGAGAGTTAAAAACCTCAATTGTTATCCATTATTTAGCGCTATAACGGCTCAAAAGCGGACTATTTAACCTTTACTCTGGACGAATACGCTTATTTAAGCGAAGCGTAAAGAAGGCGGCAAAGAACCGTTAAAAGCGAAGCGGTTGATCAGAAAATGATCTTTTTTATTAGAAAAATAAGATAATTCCTCAACGAAAAGGCGACGCGTAAACGCTTAATAAAGCGAAGCGGCTTGAAAGGCTATTCCACGCGCTAAACCAGTACAAAAGATCGCTAAATACCCCCTCCCCCCTTGATTAACAGCGGCTTTTTTCCTGCCCATTATTTTTTATTCTTTGATTAAGCGAAGCGTAAATAAAAAACGCCCTGTCAGGGCGTTTGTATCCGCGGATCTACAGTGTTCTCGTTAATGCTGCTGTAAAAATGCCAGCAGATCCTGGTTAAGCTGCTCCTGATGCGTCACGGCGAAACCATGCGGGCCGTTCTCATAAACCTTAAGTTCCGATCCGGCGATCAGTTCGTGCGCCAGCTTACCGGTCGCTTCAAACGGCACGATCTGGTCGTTGCTGCCGTGAATAATCAGCGTTGGCACGTCGACTTTCGCCACGTCGGCGCGGAAATCGGTTTGCGAGAAGGCGGTAACGCAGTCGAGGGTGCCTTTCAGCGACGCCAGCAGCGCGATATTCAGCGTCTGGGTCAGCACGCCGTCGGAGACGGTCTGTCCAGCGTTGATGCCGTAGAACGGCGTGGCGAACTCTTTGATAAACTGCGCGCGATCGTTACGCAGCCCGGCAATAATGTTGTCAAACACCGCTTTTTCCGGCCCTTCCGGGTGATCGGCGGTTTGACCGAAGATCGGCGTCACCGCGCCAAGCAGCACCAGGCTTTTCACTTTTTCCGTGCCGTAACGGCCGATATAGCGCGTTACGTCGCCGCCGCCCATAGAGAAGCCCACCAGCGTAATATCGCTCAGCCCCAGATGTTCAATCAGGCCGTGGATATCTTCGGCAAAGGTATCGTAGTTATACCCTTCCCACGGCTGATCGGAGCGACCAAAACCACGACGGTCGAAAGCGATGGCACGGTAGCCGTTTTCAGCCAGGTGAACCAGCTGGCTCTCCCACATATCCGCATCAAGCGGCCAGCCGTGGCTGAACAGAACCGGCTGCCCTTTACCGTAATCTTTGAAGTAAATACGTACGCCATCTTTCGTCGTGAAGGTGCTCATATCTGCTCTCCGTTATCAGTGAGGTTGTGTCTCGCTAATCAAACTAACCTGGGGGCACGATAAAACCTAAAGCAGAAATTTTAATAAGTCGTTCAGGAATTTTAACGAGCAAGGGTGTGAAAAATCCTCGGCACGCTGTGGGGAGATTTTTCAGGTAATGCGACCCTGGTCGCGCGGGGGGCTGGCTGTGGATGCCGCTGCTGATGTTTTTACTGAAAAACTGGCTGCTTCCGCCGGGATAGCGGCGGCGGCGGGCGTATCAACCCAGCCCGACGCCGTTTTTGCCGTTGCGTTTGATGCGGTACATCGCCTCGTCGGCGCGGCTCAACGCTGCGCTGAATCCCTCCTGCGCCTGCGCCTGCACGATGCCGATCGACGCGCCGATGGTCGCCGTGCCGTTCTCCAGCTCAAAGGGAGTCAGCGCCGCCTGCAGGCAGGCACGACCTACCTGCGCCACCAGGGGATCGTCCTGGCCGTACGGCATCAGCAGCACAAACTCGTCGCCGCCCAGTCGCCCCGCCACCACCGGCTCGGGGCAAACCCCGCTCAGGCGCTGGCTAAGCTGGATTAGCAGGCGGTCGCCGCTGCGATGGCCGAAGGTGTCGTTTACATGCTTGAAATCGTCGAGATCGATAAAGGCGACGCAGAGCGCGTTCTCTCTGCGCATCTGGCTGAAGGCGTTGCGCAGGGCGTGACGGTTAGCGAGCTGCGTCAGAGGATCGTGATTCGCCAGCATCGCCAGCTGCGATTCATACTGCTTCTCTTTTGTCATATCGATATGGGTGCCGGTGACCTTCAGCGGTCTGCCCTGCTCATCCCATTCGCTGATGCGGCCGCGATCCAGCACCCAGGTCACACCGCCGTTTTTGGCGATCATCCGGTGTAGCGCCTCGTAGTAAGGCGCTTTGCCTTCGATATGGTCGTAAAAGGCTTTCAGCACCTCGGCAGCGTCGTCGGGATGCAGGCTCTCTTTCCACTCGGAGAAAAGCGCCCGGCTCTCTTTTGGCTGATAGCCCAGCATCGCCCCCCAGCGCCGGTTAAAGATCACCAGCTTGCCCGAGGGGATATCCAGCTGCCACAGGCAAAGGCCGGTGCCGTCCAGCGCCGCGTCGAGCTTGCTGCGGGCGTCATGCGCTATACGCTTGAGTCGCGCATTATGCTTTTTCAAAATCTGTATCTGCTGGCGCAGCGCTTCGTCAGACATGGCACGCGGACATTGAGAAATAAGATGTATTTTGCCTGTGCGGATTTTTCTGTAAAGAGAAGCGCTGGAAACGTGATCAGCCGCGCTTTATCGGCATAACCGCAAGATTTTATCCGGTTTAAATCCGGCTTTCCGCATACTCGGCGGCAAGGGGCGTCATTTCCCCACTTTGCAGGGCGATCCTTCGCCCGGGCGTCTGGCAGCTATAGTCAGTCAGAGTAACCCTGATTCTGGAGGCTTTAACCATGAAACTTTGCGCCACCTGCGGCACCGCTTACGCGGAAGTTTTACCGCCGCGCTGCCATATCTGCGAGGACGAACGGCAGTGGGTGCCCGCCGCCGGACAGCAGTGGACCGATTTTGCTGCGCTCACCCGCAGCCATCAGAATAAATGGCAGCAGCTTGAGCCGGGCCTGCTCAGCATCAAAACCGTGCCGGACTTCGCTATTGGTCAGCGCGCCCTGCTGCTGCGCAGCGGCAGCGGCAATATCCTCTGGGACTGCATTGCCAACCTGGATCCCGCCACCGCTGAGTTGATCCACGCGATCGGGGGTCTTTCCGCCATCGCTATCTCGCATCCGCACTACTACACCACCATGCAGGCCTGGGCGGAAGCGTTTAACGCGCCGATCTATCTGCACGGCGACGATCGGCAATGGGTGATGCGCGACAGCGACGCCATTCAGTTCTGGCAGGGCGAGACGCTGCCGCTAAACAGCGAGGTCGATATCGTGCGGCTCGGCGGCCATTTCGCCGGCGGCAGCGTGCTGCACTGGAAAGCCAGCGGCGGCGTGCTGCTGGCGGGCGATATTATTCAGGTCGCGCCGGGCAAAGATGCGGTCTCCTTTATGTGGAGCTATCCCAATATGCTGCCGCTCTCCGCCGCGACGGTAAGCGAGATGCTGCGCCGCTGCGACGCGCTGGCCTTTTCACGCCTCTATGGCGCATTCGAAGGACAGGATGTGACGCAGGAGGCGAAGGCGATCGTAATGCGATCCGGGGCGCGTTACCTGCGCTGCCTGGCCTAATCTGGCCCTGGCGGAAAAATAAATCGTCGCTGCCGCTACGCAAAAGTAAAACGATCGGTTTACTTTTAAGAGATGAACAAACGCGACGATATTTTGCAGGCGGCCGAGAGGCTGTTCTACAACAACGGCTTTCATGCCACCAGCACCGACCAGATTTGCCGGGAAGCGGGCGTCTCGACGCGCACGCTCTATCACCACTTCGCCTCGCGCGAGGCGCTAACCATCAGCGTGATGGCGGCGCGCCGGGCGCGATTTTTCGGCGACCTGCTGCCTGCGCAGCATCCGCAGGCGCTGCAGCGGCTGTTTGAGGCGCTTGCCGAATGGACAGAGCAGTATGGCGCGCAGGGCTGCTTTTTTATTAAGGCCTGGGGCGAATATGCGGAGAAAGACGCGATGCTGGCGGCGCATGCGCTCGACTATCGCTATGCGCTGCGCCGCTATATCGGCGACTGCGTCGCGGATGAGCGCCTGGCAAATGCGGTGTGGATGCTGTTTGAGGGCGCGGTAATCTCAGCGCTGATGCTTGGCGCGGACGCGGCAAAGCATGCAGGCGACGCCGCCGCGCGGCTGATGCTGCCGCGCGAGGAGCAGCCATGAGATCCGCTATTGCGCTGGGCGTTACCGGCTTCTCCCTGATTGCCGTCACCTACGGCATGGCGCGCTTTGCCTGGGGCCTGATGATGCCTGCGGTGATGAAAGAGATCCCGTTCAGCGTCCATCTCACCGGCATTGTCACCGCCTGCAGCTATATCTCCTACTGCCTCGCCACCGCCGCCGCGCCCTGGCTGGTGGCGCGCTTCGGCGCCCGAGCGTCGGCCTGCCTCGCCGCGCTCTGCGCCGCAGGCGGACTGCTGCTGCTCGCCTGCGCCTTTTCGCCGCTGATGCTCGCCGCCGGGCTGTTTATCGCCGGGCTGAGCGCGGGAGTCGCTTCGCCCGCCATCGCCAGCGCGGTGAGCGACGCCCTGCCGCCTGCGCAGCAGGATGCCGCCAATACCGCCATCAACGCCGGCACCAGCGCGGGCATTATGCTTTCCGTGCCGGTGCTGCTGCTCTTACCCGGCGGCTGGCGCGCCGCCTGCGTCGCCTTTGCGCTGCTGGCGTTGCTCTGCCTGCTACCGGCGCGACGCTATCTGCCTGCGGATCGGCGCGCCAGGCAGGACGAGCGCACGGGCTGGCGCGATCTGATCCGTCAGCGGTCGCTGATCCGTCTGGCGATCGTGGCGTTTATCAGCGGATGCGCCAGCGCGGCCTGGTGGAGCTTCGGCCCCGATATTCTGCGTAATCACCTTCATCTGGACGCGCGCACCAGTAGCCTGCTGTGGCTGATCGGCGGCGGCACGGGCATTGCGGGCGCGCTCACCGGCGCGGCACGGCGCGCACTCAGCCTGGTGCAGATCTATCGGCTGTCGCAGCTCTGTATGGCGCTGCCGCTGCTGCTGCTGGCGAGTCTGGGGGGCTTTTCATGGTGGCTGTTTCCCGCCGTGGCGCTAGGCGGCGCGGGCTACGTGACGCTTTCCGGCGTATTGCTGGTCTATGGCGCGGCCGCGACCCCCGCATCGCCGGCCTCCGGCGTCGGCGTCGCGTTCTTTATGCTGGCGGCTGGTCAGGTGGCGGGTTCGGCGCTGTTTGGCGCGGTCTATGCTGGCCTGAGCGCAGGGGTGGCGCTGGTGGGATTTGCCGCGCTGGCGCTGGCGATGATGGCGGTGCTGCCGGGCGCGCGAAATGGCTAGTTTATCTGGTAAGAAAGGCTGAGCGTGACGGCGTTTCCCTCGGCGCGGTAAGTCGCTGTTCGTTCTAAAGATAAGACATTGCCGCTGTAGACAATTTTCACCTTGTTGTTATCGTCTTCCGTAATGGCTGAAAGGGTTCCATCGCCTACAAGGAACGGCGTTTGCTGTTCTAGCTGCTGTGCTTGCGCTTTACTGTTGCCGCGCAGTTCGCCTGAAAGAAAGTAGCGATAGATAACCGGAACGGTCGCGCCGCCGCTGTCATTGCGGGTGGTATAGAGCCACAGGCGTTCGTTAATCTGATGGCTGCCCTGTAGAACGTCGCAAGAACGGTCGTCAGGAGAGTGGTTGAGCCAGAAAAAGAGTGCGGCGACTGCTAATACGCCAGCCGTAACGAAGCGGTAAATCCCTTTAAAAGCCATTTTGACGCGCATACGCTATTCCCTCCCTGATAGCGCGTTGATCGGCTGGATCGTCGCCATAGGGAGCATCGCCGTACCACGCTCCCCATATTTCCTTTGAGGTTCCAGCATGCAATTGAGCCCATCCGGCTCCCATCAACAATATACCGGCAGGTATACCCGCAGCCGTGCCGGCAGCGCCAAAATTGAAATTGCCGAATTCAGCCCAGTAAGGATTAAATTGCTTATAGTCTCAGGGACCCCGATTACGGATTTTTTGATAGAACCAGTAATACGTTTGAGGTAATGCCTTATCGCGTCCGTAGCAACGACCACGTGCCTCTTGCATAGTGTTTTGTAGAATTTGCCAACCGCCGCTCGGGCCGATCAAAGGTGGAGATGCCATCCATGACTCCTGACAGATTTCAGTCTGGCTGTTTAATATACAAGATTATGAGCAGGATTAGCGTGAACTAAGCGCGCTGACAGGCTGAATCAACTGTCATCTGGCAATCAATATTGAGCAACGGTGAAGGGGGAGATAAATTTCAACGGAGCGGGAATGTCTGGGCTGAAGCTTGCCAGCGTGTAGACAAGCAATAGTCAGCCACGCTTTACTTGTACCAGCCTGTCTAACGCCATTCCGCACAAAAGCAAAAACCCAGCCATAAGGCTGGGTTCTCTAATTAGTGGTGCCCGAACCCGGACAAAAATGCCGGGAGCATTTTTGCTTTGTCGCGCCTGCGCGGCAAACCCGCAGGGCGAGCCGCTGGACGCGGCGAGGTCATCGAACCGGTTCGATAAACGGGTTCCGCACAAAAGCAAAAACCCAGCCATAAGGCTGGGTTCTCTAATTAGTGGTGCCCGAACCCGGACAAAAATGCCGGGAGCATTTTTGCTTTGTCGCGCCTGCGCGGCAAACCCGCAGGGCGAGCCGCTGGACGCGGCGAGGTCATCGAACCGGTTCGATAAACGGGTTCCGCACAAAAGCAAAAACCCAGCCATAAGGCTGGGTTCTCTAATTAGTGGTGCCCGAACCCGGACAAAAATGCCGGGAGCATTTTTGCTTTGTCGCGCCTGCGCGGCAAACCCGCAGGGCGAGCCGCTGGACGCGGCGAGGTCATCGAACCGGTTCGATAAACGGGTTCCGCACAAAAGCAAAAACCCAGCCATAAGGCTGGGTTCTCTAATTAGTGGTGCCCGAACCCGGAATCGAACCAGGGACACGGGGATTTTCAATCCCCTGCTCTACCGACTGAGCTATTCGGGCAACGGGGCGCATTAAACCTTAATGGCCTCACAGCGTCAAACGCTTTTCATCAAATTGCCGCTGACTGCTGCGTTTTATAGCAATAAACAGACCGGCTGGTAAAAAAAACCGCAGTCGCGTCGCTTCGCGCTTACTTTTTCGCCGCCCTGACCGATAACGATAGTGACACTACATACCCATAATAAGGTGCACCATGTTTTCCACTATTTCATCAGGCCTGCTGTCACGCCTTGCGTGGCAAAAACAGACACGCCCTGCGGCAACGCTCAGCTCCCTCAACGACGCTATCGCGATGATCGAGTTTACGCCCGATGGCATCATTCTTAACGCTAACCCACTGTTTCTCGAGCGTATGGGCTATTCGCTCAGCGACATTGTCGGCCAGCATCACCGGCTGTTTTGCACCGCCGACTATGCGCAGTCGTCACAATATCGCGACTTCTGGCTGCGCCTGAAGCGCGGCGAAAGCTTTAGCGACAAATTTCTGCGCCTGGCGAAGCACAGCCGTCCGGTCTGGCTGGAAGCCAACTATGTGCCGGTGCAGGATCGCCATGGCCGCGTGGTGAAAATCGTCAAGCTGGCGACCGATATCACCGCGCGTATTGTCGACGCCCAGGAGCAGCGCGCCATGACCACCGCGATTGAGCGGTCGATGGCGGTGATCGCCTTTAACCTCAAAGGTGAAGTGCTGAAGGCAAACGCCAACTTTCTTAAAACCATGGGCTACCGCGCCGACGAGGTGATCGGCCTGCCGCACAGCCGCTTCTGTTCCGAAGCGCTGCGCCAGAGCGCCGAATACAAAGCGTTCTGGGAAAAGCTTAACCGCGGCGAGTTTATCTCCGGCCAGTTCCAGCGGGTCAATAAACAGGGGCAAACCGTCTGGCTGCGCGCCACCTATAACCCGGTGTTTGATGGCGAGGGCAGGCTGTATAAGGTGGTGAAGTTCGCCACCGACGTGACGGCGCAGGTAGAGAAAAATCAGCAGGAGCGCGACGCCGCACAGCAGGCTTATCAGACCGCGCTGGAGACCCGCGAGAGCACCCGCCACGGCGCCAGCGTGATCGAGGAGAGCGTGCAGACCATTAATGCGCTGGCGGGCGAGCTGCACGGCATCTCTGACGATATCGCCGATCTCAGCGACTCCTCCGACCGCATCGGCGCCATTGTCGCCAGCATTCGCCGCATCGCCGATCAGACCAACCTGATTGCGCTTAACGCCGCGGTAGAGGCGGCGCGCGCCGGCACGCACGGCCGCAGCTTCGCCGTGGTGGCCAATGAGGTGCGCACGCTGGCGGCCAATATCAATCAGGCCACCAGCGAGATCGAAAACCGGGTGCGGCAGAATCATCAGCTCGCCTCCAAAGCGCTGAAAAGCATCGCCTCCAATATGAAGCGCGCCGATCACGGCGTGGAGCTGGCCCAGCAGGCGGGCGGCGTGATCGGCGAGCTGCGCGACAGCTCGTCGGAAGTGGTGCGCGCCATCAGCCAGGTCACCCAGACCTTAAGCCAGGAGTAACCGGGCGGGCCGCCCGGCTTTAGCAGCATTATGGCTGCTGCGCGGTCTCGATCGGTGCCGACGTCGGCGGCGGCAGGAAGATATGGTCAAGGATCTGGCGCATCACCGGCGCGGCGGTGACGCCTTCATTGCCGCCGTTTTCGAGAATCAGCGCCACCGCCACCTTCGGATTGTTAAAGGGGGCGAACGCGGTATAGAAGATATGGTCGCGCAGGCGCACCGGGATCATCTTCGCGTTATAAGTCTGGTTCTGCTTCAGGCTAAACACCTGCGAGGTGCCGCTTTTCGCCGCAATGCCGTAAGGGGCGGTGTGGAAATATTTATAACCGGTGCCGTTGGGCGCGTTGGCCATGCCGAACATGGCGCGACGCACCAGCCCCCAGTAAGGCGAGCGTGCGTCGCCAATCTGCGGCTGCGGCAGCGTCGGCTGATAAGGCTCCACGCTTTTTCCGCGCTCGGCCTTCGCCAGCAGATGCGGCGCAATCACTTTTCCGTTATTGATCAGCGCCACCATCGCCTTCACCATCTGAATCGGCGTGGCGATCCAGTAGCCCTGCCCGATGCCCACCGAAACCGTATCGCCCTGATACCAGCTTTTTTTATGCACCTTGAGCTTCCATTCGCGGCTCGGCAGCAGGCCGCTGTACTCTTCGTTAAGATCGATGCCGGTGGATTTTCCGTAGCCGAACTGACTGAGCATGCTGTGGATACGGTCGATGCCCATCATAAACGCCACCTGATAGAAGAAAGTGTCGGCGGACTCCTCAATCGCTTTGGTGACGTCCAGCATGCCGTGACCGCTTTTTTTCCAGTCGCGATAGCGGCGGTCGGTGCCCGGCAGCGTCCAGGTCGGCGCGCCAAAGAAGTGAGTTTGCGGGGTGATTACGCCGGTCAGCAGCGCCGACATCGCCATATAGGGCTTCACCGTCGACGCGGGCGGATAGAGTCCCTGAGTAACGCGGTTGATCAGCGGCAGATTTTTGTCCTGCAGCAGCGCCTTATAGGCCTGATAGCTGATGCCTTTTACGAAGGGATTGGGATCGTAGCTGGGGCTGGAGACCATCGCCAGCACCGAGCCGTCGTGGGGATCCTCCACCAGCACCGCCGCACGCTGCCCGGCCAGCAGGCTCTCCACATACTGCTGCAGATGCAGATCGAGAGTCAGCGTAATATTTTTGCCCGCCACCGGCGGCACCTCTTTCAGCACGCGCACGATGCGGCCGTGGTTATCCACCTCCACTTCCCGATAGCCCGGCTTGCCGTGCAGCAGCGACTCGTAATAGCCCTCGATACCCTGCTTGCCGATATTGTGGTCGGCGGCGTAGTTCTCGGCGATGCCCGCGGCGCTGAGACGCTTATCGTCGCTATCGTTGATTTTCGAGACGTAGCCGACAACGTGCGCCAGGTCGGCGCCGTAGGGATATTCGCGATCCTGATAGGTATCGACGCTGACGCCGGTGAAGCGGTACTGGTTCACCGAGAAGCGCGCCACCTCTTCCTCGGTCAGCTCCTCTTTCAGCACGAGCGGCTTGTAGCGGCTGCTCTGTTTTAGCGTACGGGTAAAGGTAGCGATCTCATCCGGCGTCAGATCGACAATCGGCGTCAGCGCCTTCAGCGTCGCCTGCATATCGTCAATTTTGTAGGGCGTCAGCATGATGTCGTACCAGGTGACGTTATGCACCAGCGGGATGCCGTTGCGATCGAAAATCAGCCCGCGCGTCGGCGCAATGGGGATCATTTTGATATCGTTCTGGTTCGATCGCGTCTGATAGTAGCTGTGATCGCGCACCTGCAAACGGTAGAGATTGACGCCGAGAATGATGAAACAGATAACGACCAGCGCAAAGGCGACCAGCGCGCGGCGCGCGAAGAGCTTTTCTTCAGCTTCGAAATTACGGAAATTCATTAGGCGGCATTGGCGGACAGGTTATTTTTTGTTGTCGCGCTAATGATAGGGAGGCAGCAGGTGAGCGCCAGCAGGAAGTTGCACAGGAGTAGTGAAAAGTGTGTCATTTGGTGAGAATGTTACGAAACTCCCCGCCTCCTGCCACAGGCAGGAGGCGGGAAAGAGGCAAGCGCAGGCTTAGTCGCCCAGCAGCACCGACTCCAGCGCGATCTTAATCATATCGTTGAAGGTGGTCTGACGCTCGGCAGAGGTGGTCTGCTCATGGGTGCGGATATGGTCGGAAACGGTGCAGATGGTCAGCGCTTTCGCGCCAAACTCCGCCGCCACGCCGTAGATACCCGCCGCTTCCATCTCCACGCCGAGGATGCCGTACTTCTCCATCACGTCGAACATCTGCGGATCCGGGGTGTAGAAGAGATCGGCAGAGAAGATGTTGCCGACGCGCGCGTCCACGCCCAGCGCTTTCGCTGCGTCAACCGCGTTGCGCACCATGTCAAAGTCGGCAATCGCCGCGAAGTCGTGATCCTTAAAGCGCATGCGGTTGACTTTAGAGTCGGTGCAGGCGCCCATGCCGATAACGATATCGCGCAGCTTCACGTCGGCGCGCACCGCGCCGCAGGAGCCGACGCGGATGATCTTTTTCACGCCAAAGTCGGTGATCAGCTCTTTGGTGTAGATCGAGCAGGACGGAATGCCCATGCCGTGGCCCATCACGGAGATTTTGCGGCCTTTGTAGGTGCCGGTATAGCCCAGCATGCCGCGCACGTTGTTCACTTCAACCGGGTTTTCCAGAAAGGTTTCCGCGATGTGCTTCGCACGCAGCGGATCGCCCGGCATCAGTACCACGTCGGCGAAGTCGCCCATTTCTGCATTAATGTGAGGAGTTGCCATTGTTGTTTGTCCTTTTTAAATTCAGCGGCTCTGTTTACAGCATGCTCTTGCCGTAGTCCATATCGGACAGGCCAAAATAGTGTGCAATTGTCTGACCGATATCCGCGAAGGTTTCGCGATAGCCCAGCGAGCCCGGTTTCACTTTCGGGCCGTAGATCAGAATCGGAATATGCTCGCGCGTGTGCTCGGTGCCCGGCCAGGTGGGATCGCAGCCGTGATCGGCGGTGAGGATCAGAATGTCATCCTCTTTTACCAGCGCCATCAGCTCCGGCAAACGACGATCGAACAGCTCCAGCCCGCCCGCGTAGCCGGCGACGTCGCGACGGTGTCCCCAGGTCGAGTCGAAATCGACGAAGTTGGTAAAGACGATCGACTGGTCGGGTGCCTTTTTCATCTGCTCGATGGTGGCGTCGAACAGCGCGTCCAGGCCGGTCGCCTTCACTTTCTGCGTAATGCCCTGCTGCGCGTAGATATCAGCGATTTTACCCACCGAAATCACTTCGCCGCCCTTTTCGTCCACCAGCTTTTTCAGCATGGTCGGCGAAGGCGGTTCCACCGCCAGGTCGTGACGGTTGCCGGTGCGCTCAAAATGACCCGCTTTGTCGCCGACAAACGGACGCGCGATAACGCGGCCGATGTTGTAGCCCCCCTCGGTCAGCTCTTCACGCGCAATTTCGCACAGCTCATAAAGGCGATCGAGGCCGAAGGTCTCTTCGTGACAGGCGATCTGGAACACCGAGTCCGCCGAGGTGTAGAAAATCGGCTTGCCGGTTTTCATATGCTCTTCGCCCAGCTGGTCGAGGATCACCGTGCCGGAAGAGTGGCAGTTGCCGAGATAGCCCGGCAGCTTCGCGCGCTCCACCAGCCTGTCGAGCAGCGCCTGCGGGAAGCTGTTCTCTTTGTCGCTAAAGTAGCCCCAGTCGAACAGCACCGGCACGCCGGCGATTTCCCAGTGGCCGGACGGCGTATCCTTACCAGAGGAGATTTCGCTGGCGTAGGCGTAAGCGCCGGTAATTTCCGCATCGGGATCGAGGCCCAGCGGGAAGCGGCCGGTAGAGAGCTCCGCCGCTTTGCCCAGGCCGAGCGCGGTCAGATTGGGCAGATGCAGCGGGCCTTTGCGCCCCTGATCCGCTTCGCCGTTAAAGCACGCCTCGGCGATATGACCCAGCGTGTCCGATCCTGCGTCGCCGAATTTGTCGGCGTCTTTGCTTGAGCCGATTCCAAAGGAATCGAGCACCATAATAAAAGCACGTTTCATGCAAGTCTCCTGCGCCTGCGCGCGTGACAAGTCAAAAAAAAGCGATCAGATCAGTATACCCGAATGGCTGCGTAGCGGCAGCATAAGGCCGCATTTTTGCGGCTTTTTTGCGACGGCGTCGCGGACGACAGCGGCCAGCCCGGCCGCCGTCAGCCCTTTTATGCTGAGCCGTCGCCGGCGCGCACCCGACGATAGATCGCCGGCAGTGCCGCCGGCGCGCTGTCGCTCAGGGTAACCGCGGCGCGAACCGCGGCCGCCGCCTGCTGCCAGCTCGCCTCGCTGCTGGCGTGTACTATCGCCAGCGGGCGCTGCGAATCGGCGCGCTCGCCCAGCGCGATCGTCTCGCTCAGTCCGACGCTGTAGTCGATAGCGTCGCTGGCGCGCTGGCGTCCGCCGCCCAGCGCCACCACCGCCATCCCCAGCGCACGCGTGTCCATGCTGCTGACGATGCCGGGACGATCGGCGTAGACCGGCTTGCTGAGCGTCGGCTGCGGCAGATAGGCCTCGTGGCGCTCAACGAAATCAGCGGGGCCACCCTGCGCGGCGACCATACGCGCGAACAGCTCGGCCGCCTGACCGTTATCCAGCACCTGCTGCAGCTTGCTGCGCGCCTCCTCTTCGCTGGCCGCCAGCTTGCCGGAAATCAGCATCTCGCTGCACAGCGCCAGTGTGACCTCCAGCAGGCGCGGGTTGCGCTGCGCACCGGTCAGGAAGCGCACCGCTTCGCGCACTTCCAGCGCGTTGCCCGCGCTCGAGGCGAGCACCTGGTTCATATCGGTGAGCAGCGCGGTGGTGGTGCAGCCCGCGCCGTTTGCCACGCCAACAATCGCCTGTGCCAGATCGAGCGACGCCTCGAAGGTCGGCATAAAGGCGCCGGAGCCAACTTTGACGTCCATCACCAGCGCGTCCAGCCCTTCCGCCAGCTTTTTCGCCAGAATCGAAGCGGTAATAAGCGGCACAGAGTCCACGGTGGCGGTGATATCGCGCGTGGCGTAGAAACGTTTATCCGCCGGCGCGAGGGAGCTGGTCTGGCCGATGATCGCTACGCCGACCTGTTTAATAATCTGACGGAAACGATCGTCGTCCGGGAAAATATCGAAGCCCGGAATCGCCTCCAGCTTGTCCAGGGTGCCACCGGTATGGCCGAGGCCGCGCCCGGAGATCATCGGTACATAGCCGCCGCAGGCGGCCACCATCGGCCCCAGCATCAGCGAGGTGACGTCGCCGACGCCGCCGGTGGAGTGCTTATCGACCACCGGCCCGTTGAGATTCAGCGACTGCCAGTTCAGTACCGTGCCGGAGTCGCGCATCGCCATGGTGAGCGCCACTCGCTCCGGCAGCGACATATCGTGAAAGAAGATCGTCATCGCCAGCGCGGCGATCTGGCCTTCGGAAACGCTGTTATCGCGTACCCCGTTGATGAAGAAGCGGATCTCCTCTTCGCTCAGCGCCTGGCCATCGCGTTTTTTACGGATAATTTCTTGCGGCAGAAACAAAGTCGCCCCCATGATCAGGGTTGAGATGAGAATGGCGGCCAGCGGCCGCCGTCACGCAATCAGTAGCCGGTTTTGCTGGTGGCGGTCTGATGGCCCAGCGCGTTCAGCAGGCTGGCTAACAGGCTGGAAGCGCCGAAGCGGAAGTGGCGCGCGTCGGCCCAGCCCTCGCCAAGGATATCGTCCGCCAGCTTGAGATAGATCGCCGCGTCATCCGCCGTGCGCACGCCGCCCGCTGGCTTAAAGCCCACCTTCTCTTTGACGCCTTTATCGCGGATAACGCTCATCATAATCTGCGCCACTTCCGGCGTGGCGTTGACCGGCACCTTGCCGGTGGAGGTTTTGATAAAGTCCGCGCCGGCGTCGATAGCGATTTCCGAGGCCTGACGGATCAGCGCTTCCTCTTTCAGCTCGCCGCTTTCGATGATCACCTTCAGCAGCACGTCAGCCTCCGCACACGCCGTTTTGCAGGCCTTCACCAGATCGAAACCGATCTGCGCGTTGCCGGCGATCAGCGCGCGGTAAGGGAAGACCACGTCGACCTCGTCCGCGCCATAGGCGATGGCAGCGCGGGTTTCCGCCAGCGCGATATCGATATCGTCGTTGCCGTGCGGGAAGTTCGTAACGGTCGCGATGCGGATGTCGGGCGTGCCCTGCTCGCGCAGCGCTTTGCGCGCCACCGGAATAAAGCGCGGATAGATGCAGATCGCAGCGGTGTTGCCCGCCGGCGATTTCGCCTGGCGGCACAGGGCGATCACTTTCTCATCGGTATCGTCTTCGTTCAGGGTGGTCAGGTCCATCAGTTGCAGCGCGCGCTGCGCAGCGGCGGTAATGTCAGTCATGGTGTTCTCCAGATAACAAACGGACGCGGAAGCGCCGGCTTAATGTGATAATTATAACAATGAGCAGCGGCTGATAATGTGTAATTCATCACACCGCTATCACGAGAGAATGGCAATAGCTTTATTATAACGCAGAGAAGCGGGATGTTACTATTATCACATCAGGAGAGATTACTCAGGCAGACTGAACAGCGCGCAGGTATTGCGCCACAGCGCCTCGGCGATCGCCTGCGGCGGCTCTGGGCGCAGCTCGCACAGGGTTTGCCATACCAGACGCGCGCGCTCCGGCCGGTTCGGCTCGCCCTGAAAGCCGTGCAGCGGCATATCGGGCGCGTCGGTCTCCAGCAGCAGCGCATCGAGCGGCAGCTGCGCCAGGGTGTTGCGGGTTTTGCTGGCGCGTTCATAGGTCAGGGTGCCGCCGACGCCGATGGCGTAGCCGAGTTTGATAAAGGCCTGCGCCTGCTGCAGGCTGCCGGCGAAGCCGTGCACCACGCCGCGCCGCGGCAGATCGTGACGGCGCAGGTGCAGCGCCAGCTTGTCGTGGGTGCGGCGCGAATGCAGGATCACCGGTAAATCATACCGCTTCGCCAGCCGCAGCTGCGCGTCGAGCAAAAATTCCTGGCGCGCAAACTGCGGATTATCCATATAGAGGTCGAGGCCAATCTCCCCTATTGCCGTCAGCTTCGCCGGCTGCTGCCGCAGCCAGTGCTCCAGCTGCTCGAGATGCGCCTCCTCGTGGCGGTCGATGGCGATGGGGTGCAGGCCGAGCGCGGCGTAGAGGGCGGGATACTGCGCCGCCAGCGAGACGATGCGCGCAAAGCGGCTGGCCTCCACTGCCGGGACGATAATGCGCTCCACGCCCGCTTCGGCGGCGCGCGCGATGCTGGCGCGCTCATCGCCAGCGAAGGGGGGAAAATCAAAGTGGCAGTGGGTATCGGTAAATCTCATGCCAGCGAACCTTCATCATAGTCTGCGTCGTTGCCCGCCACCGGCGGCGTCATAATCGGCCGGTTGTCAGGCGCGTTGGCCACAGGCGCGGGCGGCGTAACGGTGGTATAGCGCCCGAACGGCTCGGCGTCGCTGAGCCACTGCCCCAGCGTGGCGAGGAAGTAGCGGCCACAGCGCCGTCCCAGATGATAATCCTGATTTAACGACGCGACGCGACTGCCCAGCGCCATGCTCGCCAGCACATGCGGCGGATAGATTTCGATAATGCGCAGGTCGCCGGGCGGCTGCTCGATAAACTGCTGAATCTCGCGATAGCTCGCTTCATGGTGATGCAGGATATTAATCATCGGCTGCAGCGCGCTGGCGTTGAGCCAGCGCTCCATGCGCTTCATCCATTTTGGCGTATAGAACATCTGCGACGGCACGGTGCGGATCACCACGATGGTGTCGGCGCCGCGACGCGCCGCTTCGCGCACCGGAATGGCATCGCTGATGCCGCCGTCGAGGTAGCTGATGCCTTCCAGATCGACGCCGAGCCGGTAAAAGCCGGGAATGGCGCTCGACGCCTTAATCAGATCGTGCCAGTTGGCGTGGGTCGGCGCAAAGTAGCCGGGGGAGTAGTCGTCGCTGCGGCAGGCGCACATATAGAACTCGCGCCCGCTGTCGAACAGCAGCTTAGCGCTATCCAGCGCCAGCGGCAGTTCGCGCTGGGTCACCTCTATCAGCCAGTCGAGATCGATTAAGTTGCCGCCGCGCACGAAACGCAGCGGATCGAAAAAGAGCTTGCTGGTGGTGTAGCGGGTGATCACGCGCCGCGCGTAGCCCTGCTGCCCGCAGACAAAGGCGGAGAGATTCTGCGCGCCCGCTGAGGTGCCGATAAAAAGCTGAAAGGGGTTGAATCTGGCCCGCTGGAACTCATCCAGCACGCCTGCGGTAAAAATGCCGCGCTGACCACCGCCTTCGCACACCAGGGCGATTTTTTGCGCTTTAAACGGGGACAAGGCTAAGGGCTCAATCGCGCCCAGCGTTACAGGGATCCGGATACCCACTTTTGCTCCTCAGAAAGGGTTCTGAGGTTTGCCGCTGCGTTTATCCGCTTGAAGTTGACAGCATCCCGGAGAACCAGCCATGTTTTTCTCCTGACCTGCCACCAGATGGCCTGGCGGCGGCTGTCGCGCCTGATGCATTATCCTTAACGCAGCGCGACGGCTGGCTGGTCTCCGCTTTATGCATGCTCGTAGCAAAAATCAGAATGCCCCAGCCGGTCAGAGTCGTTTGCGGCCGGTAAACAGGCTCACGAGGAACAGGATAATACCAACGACGAAGACAACTTTAGCCGCCCATGCTGCCGTACCGGCCAGGCCGCCAAATCCTAACGCCGCCGCGATCAGTGCAATTACCAGAAAAATAATACCCCAACGAAACATAAGCCTCTCCTTACCATAGTGAAATCGAACTGCTCGTTTCTTCCCAGTTTGGGTTTTGTTTTGTCAGTACGGCGCCACGCGGACGCCGCGCTCACGACGTTAAGACTTCACAGTCAGGTCATTCTTAACGCTTTTAACACCTTCAATCGCTTTCGCGATACTTTCAGCGCGATCCGACTGCGCTTTGGTTGCGACGGTTCCTGAAAGCTGAACCACGCCGTCAGTGGTTTCCACCTTGACGTGACGCGACGGAACGATGTCATCTGCTAATAGTTTAGCTTTAATTTCACTTGTCGTTGCCGCATCACCGGCATATCCCTTCATGCTTTGTGTTTTGCTGTCTTTAACGTGCAGTTTGTCGCTGACGGATTTAACACCCTCTACGTTTTTCACCACGGCGACCGCTTTTTCAGCCTGATCCTGCGAGGTAACAAAACCGCTCAGGGTCACTACGCCGTCGTGGGTTTTCACGGAGATATCCGTACTTTTTATTGCTTCGTCATCCACCAGAGCAGCTTTCGCTTTTGCGGTGACGGCGCTGTCGTCCATAAACCCATCGACTTTTTTCATAGAACTATTGATTTTCGCACCGGCGTTATCCGCGCTTTGCTGCGCTTTTTGCGTCAGCGAGTCGTCAGCCATAGCGCTGCCGCTTAACAGGGCGGAACCAACCATTACCGCCATCAGCGTTTGGGCAATCTTAGTCTTATTCATCGATATCTTCCTTCTGTCAGTGAGCTCACCCACAGCCGTGGGCGCAACAGCAGCAATCGGTGCTGCTGCATCGCTGGACGTAAAGGAGAAGCAACGTCTCTTTTCCCGTCCGACAGAATAATCATAGTAGGTGTCTGGCGTTTTGCCTGAATAACTGGTTGATAGCACGCCAGTTAAGCGAAAAAACAGAGTTTTTAGGAGGAGTCTGGAGAGAGAGAACAGGGCCAGCCAAAGCTGACTAGCCCTGTTGCGGCGCGAATTAATGCTCGCGGGTTTTGCGGAAGATCACCTCAGGATAGCGCTCCTGTGTGATGTTCAGGTTCACCATGGTCGGGGCGATATAGGTCAGGTTATCGCCGCCGTCCAGCGCGAGGTTAACCTCGTTTTTACGCTGGAACTCTTCGAATTTCTTCGCATCGCTGCACTCGACCCAGCGCGCCGTGGAGACGTTGATCGCCTCGTAGATCGCTTCGACGTTGTATTCGCTTTTCAGACGCGCCACAACGACGTCGAACTGCAGCACACCAACTGCCCCTACGATCAGGTCGTTGTTGTGTACCGGACGGAACACCTGTACCGCGCCCTCTTCCGACAGCTGCACCAGCCCTTTCAGCAGCTGTTTCTGCTTCAGCGGATCGCGCAGGCGGATGCGGCGGAACAGCTCCGGGGCGAAGTTCGGAATACCGGTGAACTTCATGTTTTCACCCTGGGTAAAGGTGTCGCCGATCTGAATGGTGCCGTGGTTGTGCAGGCCGATAATGTCGCCCGGCCAGGCCTCTTCCACGTGCGAACGGTCGCCCGCCATAAAGGTCAGCGCGTCGGAGATGACCACATCTTTGCCGGTGCGCACCTGACGCAGCTTCATGCCCTTCTCATATTTACCGGAAACGACGCGCATAAAGGCGACGCGGTCGCGGTGTTTCGGGTCCATATTCGCCTGAATCTTGAACACGAAGCCAGTGAACTTCTCTTCCTGCGCGGTAACGGTACGCACGTCGGTCGCGCGCGGCATCGGCGCAGGTGCCCAGGAGACCAGGCCGTCGAGCATATGGTCGACGCCGAAGTTACCCAGCGCGGTGCCGAAAAAGACCGGCGTGATCTCGCCGCTCAGGAACAGCTCGCGATCGAATTCGTGCGATGCGCCTTTCACCAGCTCCAGCTCTTCACGCAGCTGCGCCGCCAGCTCTTCGCCGACCGCGCTGTCCAGCTCCGGGTTATCCAGCCCTTTGACGATGCGCACTTCCTGAATGGTGTGGCCCTTGCCCGTCTGGTAGAGATAGGTTTCGTCGTTATAGAGGTGGTAAACCCCTTTAAACAGCTTGCCGCAGCCGATAGGCCAGGTAATGGGCGCGCAGGCGATTTTCAGCTCGCTCTCCACTTCATCCAGCAGCTCCATCGGATCGCGGATGTCGCGGTCGAGCTTGTTCATAAAGGTCAGGATAGGCGTATCGCGCAGACGGGTGACTTCCATCAGCTTACGGGTACGATCCTCAACGCCTTTAGCCGCGTCGATCACCATCAGGCAGCAGTCCACCGCCGTCAGGGTACGGTAGGTATCTTCCGAGAAGTCTTCGTGCCCCGGGGTGTCGAGCAGGTTGACCAGGCTGTCGCGGTAGGGAAACTGCATTACGGAGGTGGTAATAGAGATGCCGCGCTGCTTCTCCATCTCCATCCAGTCCGATTTGGCGTGCTGGCTGGAGCCGCGCCCTTTTACCGTACCGGCGGTCTGGATAGCCTGTCCGAACAGCAGCACTTTTTCAGTGATGGTGGTTTTACCGGCATCGGGGTGCGAAATGATCGCAAAGGTGCGGCGGCGCGCCACCTCTTGCATGAAATTAGACATGAGTGAATTCTTCTCATCGAGGCAACGTCACATGAGAGGACGCTGCAGAGTAATCATGATGGCCGGAAATCCGGCAGGTAAACGGTGCCAGGCGGACGCATTAGCGTCAGAAGGCGGTGGTTAGCGCGTTCTACATTGGCGGCGATCCCGGTTACCTGGTCTTCGTTAAGGCGGCATAGCATACAATATTTTGCGCGCGGCGGCGAACAGGGCAGGGAAAATTTCAGCGCTGCCCGCACCTGTGCGCGCGGGCAGCCGCTGATTTACCCCAGGACTCTTTTTACGCAGGATTTAAAGATATCCACGCCGATTTCCAGCGCGTCGAGATCGAAGCGCATCTCGGGATGGTGCAGGCCCGGCGTCAGGTTGGTGCCCAGCCCCCAGAACCCCGCCTTCACCTGCGGGCGCTTCACCGGATAATAGAAAAAGTCTTCGCTGCCCGGCGTGGTTTTCGCATCGAGCAATCCCTCTGCGCCCAGCACCTCGACGATCGCCTCACGGATCACCGCCGTCGCTTCATCATCGATCTCCGCAGCCGGCATCTCTTTCAGCACCACCACCTGCGCCGTCGCGCCCAGCGCGGCAACGCTGTGCTGAATCGCCTGCGTCACCTTCTCTTTCAGCGCCGTCATCGGCTCATTCTCCTGCGAGCGCAGATCCCAGACCACGCGCGCCTCGTCGGGCACGGAGTTGGTGACGCCAGCGTCACAGAGAAAGCGGGTCGCCTTCACGCTCCAGTTAAGCCCCGGCGAGAGGTGGATCGCGTTGACCGCATTGACCGCCTGCACCGCCGCGTCCAGCGCGTTGACGCCAAGATGCGGACGCGCGGCGTGCGCGGGGGCGCCTTTGATAGTGGCCTCGAGCGTCGAGCAGGCGGAGTAGAGCACCGCCGGCGTCGCCTGACCCACCACGCACTCTTCCAGCGGGCGCAGATGGAAGCCGAAAATCATCTCCACATCATCCAGCGCGCCGCCCTCCACCATCGCCAGCGCGCCGGCACCCAGCTCTTCCGCCGGCTGGAACAGAATCTTCAGCCGGCCTTTTTTCACCGCGCCCTCCGCCAGCAGCTCCTGCGCGGCGGTCAGCACCACGGAAGAGTGGCCGTCGTGGCCGCAGGTATGGCGCGCGCAGGCAACGCCGTCGATAATATGGCCGAGCGCATCCATGTCGGCGCGCAGCGCCAGCACCGGCCCAGGCACGCCGCTGTCGATCTCCGCCACGATGCCGGTGGTCTGATTGATATTGCGCGTGACCTTCAGCCCGGCGCGCTCCAGCTGATCGGCGATATAGGCGGAGGTTTTAACCTCCTGAAAGCCCAGCTCTGGAATGTCGTGCAGATAGTGATAGTGCTCTAAGACCCGGGACATCGCTTCTCTCCTATATAAAAAGACGCATAACGCACATGGCGATCGCCGCATTGATGACGCTCACCAGCATCAGCAGCGGCCAGTATTTTTTCGGCACGTCGGCCACCCCCAGCAGGCGCCCCATATACTGCAGCTGGGAGCCCATCAGAAAAATGGCGGGCGCGAGAATGGTAATGTCCGCGCCGGTCAGCACCCCTTTTGTCAGCAGGCTCACCGCCACGCCGGTGCCGGCTGAGGAGGAGAGCCAGGCGGTCAGCAGCACGGTAATCGCTTCGCCTGGCAGGCCAAACAGCCCCATCACCGGCGCGAAAAGCTGGCCGAGAAACGGCATAATGCCGAGCAGGTTGAGCACTTCCGCCAGTACATACGCCATCACCACGTTGGGCATCAGGTTATGAATGGCGATATGAAACCCTTTGCGCGCGCCGGTCACGAAGATATCAAAGGGATTTTGGCTCGCTTTTACCGCGCCGTTATTTTCCATCGCTGAAATCCTTTTTATAAACACTGTTTAACACACAACGCGTCAGCGCCGCACCGACAAATTTAAGAACGAACATTAAAGCAAGCGGAATAATAATTGGCAGCGTCATTGAGGCGAACAGCGCCGACCCGATAGCGAAATAGTTATTGATCAATCCCGCGCCGGAATATTGCCAGGCGCTCATCACCACAATATCTTTTTTCGTCACCTGACCGCGGTCATACATCTCTTTGGTCAGCGCGGCGCCCGCATCGGTGCTCTGCAAATCGGTGATCAGCGCCAGCCCGCAGCGGCCCGGCAGCCCCATCAGCGGCTGCAGCAGCGGCGTCAGCAGCTTGTGCGCCGCCCGCATCGCGCCGTAATGGGTGAAAATTTCCAGCACGCTCAGCGCCAGCATCACGGTGGGCGTTAGCGAGAGCGCAAAGAGAAAGCCCGCTTTGGCGCTCAGTCCGCCCGCGCCGAGAAAGGTATTGCTGGCGGGCTCCTTCATGGTGCCAAAGCTGCCGCCCAGCGTGGTGAAGTCAAAAGCGCCCAGCCAGTGGAAGCCGTCGACCTGATACAGCAATCCTGAAAAAAAGAGGATAGCCACTATTAACGCCAGATAACTTCCTTTGCTGGCTGAAACCCGTTCGCCTGTCAGCGTTATTTTTTCCTCAGACATAGTTATTCCCGCGAATAGTTTACTGGTTGCGATATATGGAACTGTTACGGTTGCAGGATTTATGCCAGCCGCCGCATTAGGTCACTTTTGAAAATAAATTTTTTCTCCCGGTCGGGTTTAAATAATTTATCGTTTAAATCTGCATCACTTTATATTTCCCGGCAGCCAGCGGGCGGCGGCCAATAATCTTTCTCTGTTGCGGTAAAACAGGAAATAAGCCGCTCTGCACCATCATTGCGCAGCCGCGACGCACTGGCGTAGTGCGAAGCGTAACGGGTCAAGTAATGATAATCGCTCGCATTCAAAAAGCTGAATAATTCTATTTAAATCAATTAGATAAATTGTGATTTTTAAGTAAAAAACTATCTTTTTTACTGCATCATGGTGCATAATTCACCACTTCTCACCTGTTGACTTATTTTGCCTTTATAAAGGAATCGCCCATGCTGACTGCTGAAATGACCGCGCGTCTTAACGATCAACTTAACCTCGAATTTTTCTCCGCGAATCTCTATTTACAGATGAGCGCGTGGTGCAGCGATAAAGGCCTGGAAGGCGCAGCGGCGTTTCTGAAAGAGCACTCTCGCGAAGAGATGGAGCATATGCAGCGCCTGTTCGACTACCTGAGCGATACCGGCGCGATGCCGGTGCTGGGCTCTATCGCCGCGCCGCCGGTCGCCTTTAACTCCCTGCCGGAGCTGCTGGAGCAGGCGCTGGAGCACGAGAAGCTGATCACGCGCAAAATCAACGAGCTGGCGCATGCGGCCATCACCTCCCTCGACTACTCCACCTTTAACTTCCTGCAGTGGTACGTGGCCGAGCAGCATGAAGAAGAGAAGCTGTTTAAAACCGTGCTGGATAAGCTGGCGCTGGTGGGCAGCAAAGGCGAAGGCCTGTTCCTGATCGACAAAGATCTGGCGCGTATGAATGGGGAAAGCCACGGCGCTAATGGCTGAGGCGCCTGCGCGGGCGGGATGGCCCGAGCGCAAAGTCGCTCAAGGCATCCATGCTCGCTCGTCCCGCGCGGTTACGCACCTTATCCTTGAGGTGCGCCCCTCAACGGGCCAACGCACGGCGTTGTTCAAAAAGGCTCCCGCCGTTTTTGTCCGTGGCGCGTGGCGCTTTGCTCTTCGCACCATCCTGCCCGCGCTTTATATGCAGTGCGGCTTGCCATGATCGCCCCACCGCTGTTACAGCCTACAAGCTAAACCGCGCGCCCTTCTCGCCGTTAATCCACAGCTCGCGCCGCTCGCCTGCGGGCAGCAATACCTCAATCTCACGCCAGGCCGGCTGATAATCTCCGCGCTTCTCCAGCGTCAGCTCAAGACGATCGCTGCTGCTGCGCAGCGTCCAGCCGATCCACAGCGCATTGCCCTGCCGCCAGCCGTGGCTTTCACCATCGTCGTCGAAAAACTCGCCCTCGGTGCGCGCCTCGCCTGGCGCAGGCCACAGCTGCAGCTCACGCACGGTGTCGAGTCGCGCATCGGTTGTGGTTTCACAGCGCCCCAGCGGAATAGCGCTGCCGGCGCGCGCCAGCAGCGGCAGACGATCGAGCGGCGCATCCAGCGTAACGGTCTGGCCGCCCGCCAGCCACTCACCGCTGTGCCAGTCATACCAGCCGTGGGCGTTGCGCGGCAGATAGACGGCGCGCTCGCGGCTGCCCTCCTCCACCACGCTGGCCACCAGCAGATCGCGTCCCAGCAGGAAGTCGTCGTTTTCCCGCCAGGTCTCGCTGTCCTCTTCGTGATCGAGGAAAGTGGGACGCAGCATCGGCTCATCCTGCGCGCTCGCCTGCCACAGCAGCGTGTAGAGATAGGGCATCAGACGATAGCGCAGGCGGATCGCCTCGCGGATCAGCGGCGTCACCTCCGGGTACATCCAGGGCTCATTGACCGTGTGATCGTCGTTCCAGGAGTGGATGGTAAAGCGCGGGTGCATGACGCCGTTCTGCACCCAGCGTACAAACAGCTCGGCGTCCGGCTTGTCGCCGGAAAAGCCGCCGACGTCGTGCCCGACGTTAAACAGCCCCGACAGGCTCATGCCCAGCCCCATACGGATGTTGTAGCGCAGCGTCTGCCAGCTGGTGCGGTTATCGCCGCTCCAGGTCTGCACATAGCGCTGCATCCCGGCGCAGCCGGAGCGGGAGATCAGATAGGGGCGCTTTTCCGGGGCGAAACGCTGCTGCGCCTCCAGCGAGGCGCGCATCATCAGCAGCGGCATCACCGGACGAATATGCTTAATGGCGATGCTCTGGCCGAAACCGTGGCAGCGCGCTTCGCCGTCCCATACCTCATATTCGTTATTGTCGTTCCAGGTGGCGTCAATGCCCTTCTCCAGCAGCTGCGCGGTAACATTCTCCTGCCACCAGCGCACCGCTTCTGGATGGGTAAAGTCGAGGTGCGATCCCTCATCATCCCAGAACACCGAGCGTTCAGGGCGATCCTGCTCTGAATCACGAATAAACAGCCCCTGCGACGCCACCTCCTGATAGCGCGGATGATCCTGCAGCAGGCAGGGTTTGATATTGGCCGCCAGCTTCATGCCCGCCGCGTGGAACGCCTCGCTCATGCCGTTGGGGTTCGGCACCTTGTCGTAGTTCCAGTTAAAGACATAGCGCTTGTTGTTGATCGAGGTGTAGCCCGATGAGAGCTGGAACGAGTCGCAGGGGATCTCATGCTCGCGGCAGAGGCGGATAAAGCCCTGCAGCTGCTGCTGCGCGTCAGGCGCGTCGGTATAGTGCATGGTCGAGCCGCTGTAGCCCAGGCTCCACTTCGGCTGAAAAATGGTGCGGCCGGTAAGGCGCACGAACGCCTGGGTGACATCCAGCAGCTTCGGCCCCAGCATCAGGTAGTAGTCGAGATCGCCCGCTTCGGCGCGATAGCGGCGATACGGCAGATGGTAGTTGTCCAGCTCGTTGCCGAGATCGAGCCAGCTGCTGCTCAGGTTATCGTAAAACAGGCCGAAGCTGACGCCGTCGCGCTGCGTCAGGGTAAAGGGAATATGCTTGTAGAGCGGATCGGTGCTGGCGGCGTTATAGCCCATCGCGTCGAGGTTACGCATCTCGAAGCGGCGGCCGCTGCGGTTGAGATCGCCGGTTTTCTCGCCGAGGCCGTAGACGCGATCCTGCGGCTGGCGACGCTGATAGTGCTCAACCCCGTCACCGTGGGCGTTCAGCAGATAGGCGCCGGTATGGCGATCCGCCGCCAGCGGCTGCCACTGCCCCTGATGAAAATGCTCCCAGCTCAGGCAAAGCGGATGATGCACCGTCAGGCGCAGCCGGTCGGTGCTGATGCGCAGCTGGTTCGCCTCATGCTCCAGCTGAAACGCCGGCAGCCCGAATCCGTCGAGCGATTCGCGGTCACGCCCCTCCCAGGGGACGTCGTCGCCAGGGGCGATGCTCCAGGTGCGGTTCAGCGCCAGCTCGCCGTTGCGCTTCAGCAGTACGCGCATCAGGCCCGACTCCAGCACATAGAGGCGCAGCAGATGGCGATTCTCGACCTTCAGCTCGACAAAATGATCGGCGTGCTGACTCAGCGTCCAGTTCTTCAGGGTTTTCATAACGGTGTCCTTATTGTTCCGCGCTGCGCTGACGACGGTCGGCGATAAACATCACCAGAAAAATCGCGCCCACCAGGTCGAAAAAGCCCATGGCGACGAACAGCGGATTAAAACCAATGGTGTCGGCGGTAACGCCGATAATCAGAGAGAAGATAAAGCTGGCGATCCAGGCGCAGGATCCGCGCATGCCGTTAACCGTCGCCATCTGGCGGCGATCGAAGCGTTCGACCACCAGCGCGCTGAGCATGCAGGAGATCACCTGATGGCCGAAGCCGCCGATGGAGATCAGGGCGATCGCCAGATAGGGATCTTTTACAAGGGTCATCAGCGCCAGTGAGATCATCAGCACCGCGCCGGTGATCGAGCTGGCAACGATGGAGTTGACGCGCGTCAGGCCGAACCACTTCACGTAGATTTTGGTCAGGTAGCCGCTGGCGACGCTGCCGAGATCGGCGGCGAGAAACGGCAGCCAGGCGAACATCACGATCTGCTTAAGATCCATGCCGCGCTCGTTAGCCAGATAGAGCGGCACCCAGAAGCTCAGCACCGCCCAGGCGGGCTCGGCGAGAAATGCCGGAAGCGCGATACCGTAGAACTTCTTCTCTTTGCCGATGCTTTTCAGCGCCTGAAAGAACGGCAGCTTTTCCCCCACGGCTTCGTTGTCCTGCGTAATCCAGGCGCGCTCTTCGTCGGAAAGACGAGTATGTTTTTCCGGCGACTGATAGCCCCACCACCAGAGGCCGACCCACAGCAGCCCCAGCCCGCCGGTGAGCAGAAACGCCCCCTGCCAGCCAAAGGTGATATGCGCCACATAGATAATCGGCGGTGCCAGCATCGCGCCGACCGAAAAGCCGACGCCCGCCCAGCCTGCGGCGACCGGACGCTCTTTTTTCGGGAACCAGTCGCCGAGCGCCTTGGCATTAGCGGGCGTCGCCGCCGCTTCCGACGCGCCCATCACAAAGCGCAGCAGCGCCAGGTGCAGCCAGCTTCCCGCGCCGGCGTGCAGCAGACAGGTCACCGACCAGATCAGCGCGCAGATCAGGAAGCCCATCTTCAGGCCGATAATGTCGATCAGCCAGCCGCAGAGCGGCTGAAACAGGGTATAGGCGAGCTGGAACGCCGCCACCACCCAGGAGTACTGCTCGGTGCTCATATTCAGGCTGGTTTTCAGCTCCGGCGCCAGAATGCCGAGGGAATTACGGGTGACGTAGTTAACCGTCACGCCCAGCAGAAACAGTCCCAGCATCCACCAGCGGAGATTTTTAATCGCGCGCAGCGCTCGCGCCGCGCCGATGGGTTTAGTCGTTGATTCAAGGCTCATTTGTCAGCTCCTGTGCAGGCTTTTAACGGCCGGTTTGATCCTTCACCTCGCCCTCCGGCGTACTGCGTGAACCTGTCTGGCACCTTAAAAAAGCGCGAAACGTCGGTATAGCCTCTTTTTTGCAAGCTTTTTCATGGCAAAATTTTCGGCACGTTTAAAGCCGCACCCAGGGCTTATCTGACGCGATTCAGCACGCTATGAAAATTTTTTCATTCGCAGATTTGAGGGCGATCACAAAATGAAACAAAGGCTGAAAATCAGCGAGATTGCGGCGCTGAGCGGCGTCTCCATCAGCACCGTTTCGCGCGTGCTGGCAGGCAAGGCGAATACCCGCGCCAGCACGCGCGATAAGGTTCTGGCGGTGGCGCAGCAGCAGGGGGTGCTGGATAACCTGCACAGCGGCCGCCTGCTGCTGAATAATCTGATGGTGTTTGCGCCGCCGCGCGCGTTCGACGTGCGCAGCGATATCTTTTACTACAAGGTGATTCAGGGCATCGACCAGGCGATCGCCCCGCATGAGGTGCGTTTACGCTACTGCGCGCTGGAGGAGAATGAGAGCGACACGGCGCTGTTTCTGGAGAAGATGCAGCAAACCGACGCCGCGCTGCTGGTGGGGATCGATGACGATCATATCCACCAGCTGGCGGCGGAGATCGACAAGCCCTGCGTGTTGATCAACGCGATGGATCGCCGCATGCGGCTCTCTTCGGTCTCGCCGCATCATCAGCTGATTGGCGAAAGCGCCGCGCGCTACCTGTTCGAGCAGGGACACCGCCAGATCTTGTCGCTGCACTGCCTGCGCCGCTACACCATGGAGCAGCGTCTGCAGGGGGTGCGCGACGCCTGGCACGCCATGAACCTGCGCTTCGACAGCCGCCAGCACCTGCTGACGCTCACCAGCTTCAGCCGGCTTGAGGCGGCAGAGAGATTAAGCGAATACCTGAAGCACTGCCCGCGCGCCCAGCGCCCGACCGCGATTCTGGCCAGCGGCGACTATATCGCCGCCGGCGCGGTGGAGGCGCTGCAGCAGGCCGGGCTGCGCGTGCCGCAGGATGTTTCGGTGATGAGCATGGATGGCTTCAATCTCGCCGCCATCCACGATATTCCGCTGACCTCCGTGCAGGTGCCGCGCGACGAGCTGGGCGCGGAGGCGGTGCGCATGGTGCAGAGCATGCGCCTGAACCCGCAGATCCTGCCCGGCACCCTGCTGCTGCACGGCAAGCTGGTGGTGCGCGAATCGGTGCGCCGCATCCGCGACAACCTCAGCCATGCGCCGGTGCAGCAGCACGGTCTTTACGATTAAGTCGGGTTGGTCAGCGCTTTCAGCCGCAGCTCCGACGGCTGCGGGCGGCCGAAGTAGTAGCCCTGGAACAGGGTGCAGCCCTCTTCGCGCAGCCTGGCGAACTGTTCGCTGCTCTCTACCCCTTCGGCCGTGATCTGAATATCGAGACTGCGGCTCATGCCGGTGATGGCGCGGATAATCGCCAGCGCCTCGCGGCTGTCGCCCATATCGCTGATAAAGGACTTGTCGATTTTGATTTTGTCGAACGGGAAGGATCGCAGATAGCTGAGCGACGAGTAGCCGGTGCCGAAGTCGTCCAGCGCAATCTGCACGCCGAGCTTTTTCAGGCTCTCCAGCGTGCGAATATTGCCGAGCGAGTCGTCAAGCAGCACCGACTCGGTGATCTCGACCTCCAGCCGGCTCGGCTCCAGGCCAGAGTCGCGCAGCGCCGCCTCCACCACCGAGACCAGCGAGCTGTTTTTAAACTGAAGCGGCGACAGGTTGACCGACACCGACTGATTGCCGTCCCAGGTCGTCGCCTCGCGGCAGGCTTCGAACAGCGCATAGGCGCCAAGCATATGGATCAGCCCGCTCTCCTCTGCGATGGGGATAAAGTCGTTGGGCATAATCAGCCCTTTCACCGGATGGTGCCAGCGCATCAGCGCCTCGTAGCCGATAATCGACTGCGCCGCTTCGCCGTCGGTAATGGGCTGGTAGTAGAGCTTAAGCTGCTGGCTGCCGATCGCCTCGCGCAGATCGTTTTCGATCAGGCGGCGGCTGCGCGCCACGTCGTCCATCTCCAGCGTAAAGTGCTCGTAGCGGTTGCGTCCGTTGCGCTTGGCCTCGTAGAGCGCCATATCCGCGCAGCGCAGCATCTGCTCCGGCGTGTTGGTGACGGCGGAGCTAAGGGCGATGCCGACGCTAAGCCCGACGCTCAGGTTATGGCCTTCGATATTGACCGGCGGAGATATCGCGTCGATCAGCCGCTGCGCCACCAGCGCCGCCTCTTCCGCGCTGCCGATGGCGGGCAGCACGATAGCGAACTCGTCGCCGCCGATGCGCGCCAGGGTGTCGCGATCGCGCAGCGCGGCGCGCAGGCGTTTTGCCACCGCGCGCAGCAGTTCGTCGCCTATCTGGTGGCCGAGCGCGTCGTTGACGTTTTTGAAGTTGTCGAGATCGAGACAGAGCGTGGCGGTCTGTCGGCCGCTCTGGCTATCGCCGCGCAGCGCCTCGCTCAGGCGCTGGCGGAACAGAATACGGTTCGGCAGGCTGGTCAGGTTATCGTGATGCGCCATATGGTGAATGCGCGCGTCGGCGGCGCGCTGGTCGGTAACATCCTCCACCAGCAGCATAATGTAGTTCTGCCGCGCGTCCTGCCCGCGGATAACGGTAGCGCGGGTATGCAGGATGCGTTCGCCGCTGGCGGTAAGCAGCTGCTGCTCGCGCTGGTGAATACCTTCGCTGCGCAGCGCGATATCCGCCAGGCTGTCGAAGTAGTCGCTGAGTTCGGCCGACATGCATTCGTGCGGTTTTTTATTGACCAGCATCGCTTTCGAAACGCCGAACAGCTTTTCCGAGCGGTCGTTGACCAGCAGGATCTCGCGCGTAATGGCGTCTTCGACTACCACACAGGAGGGAATATTGGCGATGATATTGTCGAGGAATTTCGACAGCGCCAACATTTTCGCGCTCTGCGCTTCCGCCAGATCTTTGGCGCGCAGCAGTTTCTGTTCCTGCTCGCGGCGCTCGGTGACGTCGCGCGTGATTTTAGCGAAGCCGATCAGCACGCCTTCATCGTTGTGAATAGCGTCGATCACTACGTGCGCCCAGAAGGCGCTGCCGTCTTTGCGGTAGCGCCAGCCTTCATCTTCGAAGCGGCCGCTGGCCAGCGCTTTTGCGAGGTTGGCGTCCGGCACGCCCTGCAGGCGCTCCTGCGCGCTATAGAACAGCGAGAAATGCTGTCCGACGATCTCTTCGGCAATATAGCCTTTGGCACGCTGCGCACCGGCGTTCCAGTTCACCACGCAGCCCTTTAGATCCAGCATATAGATGGCGTAGTCAGTAACCCCTTCCACCAGCAGGCGGAAGCGCTGCTCCTGCTCGCGCTGCGCGCGCAGCATCGCCTGCTGTTCGGTGCAGTCGCGCGTGATCTTGGCGTAGCCGATCAGCTTGCCGTTGTCGTCGCGCACCGCGTCAATAATGACGTGCGCCCAGAAGGCGCTGCCATCTTTGCGGTAGCGCCAGCCCTGATCCTCAAAACGGCCGGTGCGAAACGCCGTTTGCAGGTTTTTTTCCGGGATCAGCGCCTGGCGATCCTGAGCGCTGTAGAAGCGGGAGAAGTGCTGGCCGACGATCTCTTCCGCCACGTAGCCTTTGGCGCGCTGCGCGCCGGCGTTCCAGTTCACCACCAGCCCGTCGTGATCCAGCATATAGATAGCGTAGTCGGTGACGCCTTCCACCAGCAGGCGGAAGCGCGCTTCCTGTTCGCGCTCTTTGCGCCGCTGCGCCTGCTGTTCGGTGCAGTCGCGCGTAATCTTGGCGAAGCCGATCAGCTCGCCGTGCGGATCGCGGATGGCGTCGATGACCACATGCGCCCAGAAGGCGCTGCCGTCTTTGCGGTAGCGCCAGCCTTCGGTTTCAAAGCTGCCGGTGCGCGCGGCGGTATCCAGACCGCGCTGCGGCACGCCGTTGAGCCGATCGCTTTCGCTGTAAAAGAGTGAGAAATGCTTACCAACTATCTCATCTGGCGTGTAGCCCTTGGCTCGCTGCGCCCCTGCATTCCAGTTAGCTACCGTGCCGTCTGGCTTAAGCATATAAATGGCGTAATCGATCACGCTCTGTACCAGTATCCGATACATAACATCAGCATTTTTATCCATTGTTATTAGCCTGTTGCTGCGCTGCCTGAAGTTGCCCTAAAAAGTTAAGAATGGTCTTAATAACGCCCCGACTACATCTGAAACGGTCTGTTTTGACAAGCACAAATGCGTGGAATATGAAAGTTAGTAGGTGGGTTATCGGCAGTGGCGAGAGAATGTTCAACTGTAAATGCGCTTATGTGAATACGGGAAACCTGGCGGTGAAGGATAAGCAGATAAAAAACAAAATGCACGAAAAGCCCGAGGTGAACCCTCCGGTGCCAGACGCGCTGGAACAGGCGCGCTGCGCGGCGGAGCGTCAGGCGCACGCCGGCGGCGCGGGTGATATCAGTCAGGTTTTGATGGCGGGGCTGCCCGCAGCAGATCACGCCCGATTGCGGTTTTGATGCGCCGGGCCTGAGCATGTCGCAACGCGCCGACGCCGCCATGTCCAGGGCCGTCTGAACGCACAGGCCGACCTGATAAAAGCGCGCCTGTCAGGAAGCGGCCGCTTCTGTTTTTTTGACGTGACGGCGTCAGAAATAGAGGGGAATGTTTCAAATTCCTGACGCGCGCCGGTCAGAAATGGTCGGCGATCGGCGTCCAGAT
Organism: Pantoea agglomerans; assembly: GCF_020149765.1. Classification (NCBI taxonomy): domain Bacteria; kingdom Pseudomonadati; phylum Pseudomonadota; class Gammaproteobacteria; order Enterobacterales; family Erwiniaceae; genus Pantoea; species Pantoea agglomerans. The sequence continues at coordinate 619,713 of NZ_CP083809.1, read as the reverse complement.
TTCGGTTACCGCTCCCTCTTTGCCGGTAAAGGGATCGCGCGTCGGCAGCGGCACCTGCTTCACCTGCTGCTCCGCAGCGTGCAGTTTTGCCGGCTCGTCGCGGTTGGTTTCCGGCGCAAAGCCCTCCGGGTATGCGCCAACCACCATAAAGTCCTCGCTGGCGTAGACCTGCTTATGGCCGACGCCCGCCGGGATTAGCACCGCGTCGCCCGCGCGCAGCGTTACCATGCGGCCGGTGTCGCCGCCGAACAGCACTTCCGCCCAGCCCTGCGCCACGCCCAGCAGCTCATGGGTGTTGGGATGGTAGTGGGTATAGGGAAAAATATCGTAACGCCACGAAGGCGGCCAGCCGTTGCGCGCAAAGGTCTGCTCGAACCAGCCGGCGAGGTCGGGCTCCTCCTCCTCCGCCTCATCCAGCGCCACGCGCGGCCAGATGATAAGCGGCAGAGGATTGTTGGGCACGCCGCCCGACGGGCTGGCGAGCATCAGGTGCTGCGGATTATTCGACGAACCGGCGGCGAAGGTGCCCGCCGCGAAGGACATCAGCAACAACAGACTGGAAGAAGAGGCAGTCATACAGGTTCTCCGGGTAGCTTTCCGCTCAGTGTGACAAACCTGATGGCCGTTGCAATGTGCGCTGGCCAGCAGATCTGCGATAAAAGCATGATTTTGCTAACCAAACACAAATAACAACGCAACAATTCTGTCACTTTGTGCGGTTGACTTATCCCGGCAGCGCTTCGCAGAGCGCAGGCGACGCCACAGCGTCATTTTTCTGCTCCGCCTCCGGCGCGTAATTGGGCAGCTCCTCAACCTTTTCCGGCGGAACGGGCTTGCCCAGCAGATAGCCCTGCAGCGTATTGCAGCCTAATCCGGTTAAAAAGGCCTGCTGTTCGGCGGTCTCTACCCCTTCCGCCACCACTTTAAGATCCAGCGACTGCGCCAGCGCGACAATGGCCGAGACGATGGTGGCGTCCTCGGTGTGATGCTGCAGCTCGTTCACAAACGCCCGATCGATTTTCAGCTCGCTGGCCGGTAAGCGCTTGAGATAGAGCAGGCTCGAATAGCCGGTGCCGAAGTCATCAATCGAGGCTTTCACCCCCAGCTGCGTCAGCTGGGTCAGGATACGCACGCTCTCGTCTGGATCGCGCATCGCAGTAGTTTCCGTGACCTCCAGCGTCAGCATCTCGGGCGGAATGCCGTGCCTTGCCAGCGCCTCGGTCACCGTCTCTACCAGGCTGCTCTGTTCAAACTGCAGGGCCGACAGGTTAACCGCCACCGACCAGTTGGTATGCCCCTGCTGACGCCATTCGCGCAGCTGGCGACAGGCTTCATTAATAACCCAGCAGCCGATAGTGACGATCATCCCGGTCTTCTCCGCCAGCGGCAGGAAGATATCGGGGGTCAGCAGGCCGCGCGTCGGGTGCTGCCAGCGCAGCAGCGCTTCAAAGCCGATAATCGGGCCGCGCGGCGCGCAATATTTCGGCTGGTAAAACAGCCGCAGCTCCTGATTCTCCTGCGCGTGCCACAGATCATTGTTGAGCTGCAGCTGGCTTTGCGCCAGGGTATTCATCGAAGGCTGGAAGAAGTTATGCCCGTTGCGGCCGTTGTTTTTGGTGTGATACATCGCGGCATCGGCGTTGAACATCAGCTCGCGCTCGTCGTTGCCGTCGCCCGGATAGACCGCGATGCCGATGCTCAGCGAGACCATCAGCTCGTAGCGGGAGATCTGAAACGGACGCTCGATAGCTTTCACCAGCGTGTCCGCCACCGTCGCGGCGTCGTTGGGATCGTTGATCTCAATCAGCAGCACAAACTCATCGCCGCCCATGCGCGCCAGGGTGTAGTAGCCCTTCATCTGCTCGCTCATGCGCTCGGTGACGGCGATCAGCAGATTGTCGCCGACGTGATGGCCAAAGGCGTCGTTTACCGCTTTAAAACCGTCGAGATCCATAAACATCAGCGCGAACTGGGTGCGCTCGCGATTGGCTTTATTGATCGCCTGTTCGAGACGATCCTCCAGCAGAATACGGTTCGGCAGGCGGGTCAGGTTATCGTGCAGCGCCAGCTGCGCCAGTTCGCGGTTCGCCTCTGCCAGCGAACGCGCCAGAATAGCGGTGCGCGCCTGCATGCGCGCGTCGAGCATCGACACCAGCAGCGTAATGCCGAGGATCGCCAGGGTTACCACCGTGACCAGGATCGCCAGCCAGTTGCTGTTAACGCCGCTCATGCCGGCGTGGCCGTGCGCCGGGAAGCTGGCGGCCGCCATGCCGGTGTAGTGCATGCCCGCGATGGCGCAGCCCATCACCACCGACGCGCCGAGGCGCAGCAGCGTCGTGCGGCCGCTGGTGCCGTCGCGCAGGTTAAACGCCAGCCACAGCGCCGCGCCCGAGGCCACCAGCGCAATCACCACCGAGAGCGCGATCCAGCCCCAGTTCCAGCTGATGCCGGGAGAGAACATCAGCGCCGCCATGCCGGTGTAGTGCATCGCCACCACGCCGCTGCCCAGCACCAGCGCGCCGCTCAGCAGCTTTTTCAGCGGCAGATCGCCCCGACAGACCAGCCAGAGCGCGAAGATCGAGGCGATAACGGCAATCGCCATTGAGATGCCGGTGAGCGACGCGTCGTAGCTCATTACCATCGCCATGGTCATCGACAGCATGCCGATAAAGTGCATCGCCCAGATGCCAACGCCCATGGCGAAGCCGCCGCCAAACAGCCATATCAGCGCAACTTTCCCTGTCGAGGTGGCGACGCGTCCCGCCATATCCAGCGCGGTAAAAGAGGCCAGCATCGCAACCAGAATAGAAACGATGACGGTAAACGAGTCGTATGAGGTCACCAACATAGTGAAGTCCCGTGAAGGCGCGTAATTGCAGCCATAGCGTTGTAATGAAAAAGTCACAAGGGTGAATTATTTGCTCAGGTTATCGGCAAAAGGCAAAAGGTAATTAGCCCGTCACGATGAAAGGTTCCGATGCCTGTGAGCGTTAAAATCTATCGTCAGACCGCAGCGAAGTCGGCGATGCGATCGGCCGGCGTGGGTTTGCCCAGCAGATAGCCCTGCAGCGCGTCAAAACCCAGCCGGGTCAGCAGCGTCTGCTGCTCTTCGGTTTCGACCCCTTCCGCCACCATCTGCAGGTTAAGCGTCTGCGCCAGCGCCAGCATTGCGCTTACCACGGTGGCGTCCTGGCTGTCGGCGCGCAGGCTGTTGATAAAGCTGCGGTCTATCTTCAGCTCGCTGGCGTCGAGGTGCTTCAGATGCAGCAGATTAGCGTAGCCGATGCCGAAGTTGTCGATCGCCACCCTGACCGCAATTTGTTGCAGCTCGCTGATGCGCTGCTGGCTAAACTGCGGATCGCGCATGGCGATGCTCTCGGTGATCTCCAGCGTCAGCGCGCTGCCCGGCAGCTGATGGCGCAGCAGCGCCTGACGCACCGTCTCCAGCAGATCGCGCTGATGAAACTGCAGGGCTGAAAGGTTAACGGAGACCGTCCAGTGCGCGTGTCCTTCGCTGTGCCACTGTTTAAGCTGGCGGCAGGCTTCGTTGATCACCCAGTTGCCCAGCGCGACGATCTGCCCGGTCTTCTCCGCGCGCGGCAGGAAAATGTCAGGCATCAGCAGGCCGCGCGTCGGGTGCTGCCAGCGCAGCAGCGCCTCAAAGCCGATCAGTTCGCTGCTGCTGGAGCGGAATTTTGGCTGATAGAACAGCTGCATCTCCTGACGCTCCAGCGCCAGCCAGAGATCGTTGGCCAGCGCCAGCTGATGCTGCGCGCTGGCGCTCATCGCCGGTTCAAACAGGCAGTAGCCATTACGCCCGCTGTGCTTGATGTGGTACATCGCCGAATCGGCGTTAAACATCAGCTCCTGCTTGCTGCGTCCGTGCTGCGGCGAGAGCGCGACGCCGACGCTGAGCGAGACGCGCAGCAGGTAACGATCCAGCGAGAACGGCTCGTCAATGGTTTTGACCAGCCGCTGCGCCAGCGCCGCTGCCTGCCGCGGCTCGTTGCCCTGCGTCAGCAGCACAAACTCATCGCCGCCGAGGCGCGCCAGCAGCATGTCGTCGTCGCTGAGCTGGCAACGCAGGCGGTCGGCGACCGCGATCAGCAGGCGATCGCCGACGTAGTGGCCCCAGGTGTCGTTGACCGCCTTAAAGCCGTCGAGATCCATATACATCAGGGTAAAGCCCGGCCTGTCGCGCGTCCCCTGGCTGAGAACGGCATCCAGCCGCTGCTCCAGCATCACGCGATTGGGCAGCGCGGTGAGATTGTCGTGCATCGCCAGCTGATGCAGCTCCTGATTCGCCAGCTTCAGCCGCTGCGCCAGCCGCACGGCGCGCAGCTGGGCGTCCAGCATCGAGGCGAGCAGCGTAAAGCCGAGGATAGAGAGCGTGCCCAGCGCGACCCACACCGCCAGTCCCTGGCCGCTGACCCCCTGCGCCAGCGGCATGCTGTGGCGATCGAACTGCGCCGCCGCCATGCCGGTGTAGTGCATGCCGGCGATAGCGACGCCCATCACCAGCGCGCCGAGCGCGCGCATCGTCAGCAGATGTTTTTCCCCCTGGCGCAGATGAAACGCCAGCCAGAGGGCGGCGGCGGACGCAAGATAAGCGATGGCGAGAGAGAGCGCGACCAGCGAAAAGCGCCAGTGCGGCGCGGGAGAGATCAGCAGCGCACCCATGCCGATATAGTGCATCGCCACTACCCCGCTGCCGAGCATAAGGCTGCCGGTTAGCCAGCGGCGGCGGCTAAAGCCACCGTGCTGAGTCTGCGCAAACGCCAGTATGCAGGCGAGGCAGGCCGCCAGCAGCGACAGCACCGTCAGCCCGGTGTCGTAGCGCATCGGCATCCTCATCGCCAGCATGCCGATAAAGTGCATCGCCCAGATGCCGATGCCCATCGCCATGCCGCCGGCCAGCAGCCATATCCGCGCCATCCAGCCTTGCGACACCGCGACGCGCCCTGCCGTATCCAGCGCGGTGAACGCGGCAATAAAAGCGACGATCAGCGAAACGCCAACCAGGGCGCAGTCCCAGGTGACCAGCAGCATGTGCAACTCCTCACGGCCCGCCCGTGGGCAGACGCTGTGTTGTAATCGAAAACGACGTCAAAAAAACAGACGGATAAAAAGAGGTCAGCCGTGCAGTTTATTATTTTCAGGGCCGTTTAGCGCGCTCCCGACAGCGGCGGAACCTGATTAAGATTTTTCCTGCTCGATAGATAAAAGGGTAACTGGACCTGATTAATGCACGAACATATCACTGTTAACGAGGCGGCGGTAGGGGGCAAAATACCCCGCGCTTTGCTTTTTTTTATATGAGACAAAGTATTGGTATTACAGGTTTATCGCCCTGAAAGGCGAATTGATTAAGGAAAATTTCCGGTATCGCTTCACCGGCGCTTGCACGCTGCTCTATATTAAGTAAAATTTATAAAAAATACTTAGCTCAAAGCTGAGATTATCCTCAGGACGAGGCGCCATTACCTGCCTTGCCGGAGCCGCGGTCGCCAGACCTTGCTTGATTTCATCATTAATCACCGGGCGAAAAAGCACTGACTCTGAATAATCGGTAAGGATTAATTATGAAACTCAAGCTTTTTCTGTTAGCCGCTGCGGGCCTGACTTCGGCACTCCCTGCTGTGACTTTTGCCGCCACCACAACAGGAACAATCAATGCCACCCTGACGCTGACCACCGGCTGCCTGGTGAACGGCCAGTCCGCCACGACCGGCGTTAACTTCGGTACCCTGAACTTCGGCAGCAGCGCGGCGACCTTTGATACCCTGAACGCCACGCTGGTCGGCGCGTCCGGCAACGGCATCTACGTGCGCTGCACCACCGGCCAGACCTATAACGTGCAGGTGACCAGCAGCAATGAGGCGCCCGCCACCGTTTTCGGCACGGTTTCCGGCCAGCCGCGCTATCTGATCCTCGGCTCCAACAACACCCAGGGGATCGCCTATACCCTCTACAGCGACGCGGCCTTTACCACCGCTATCGCCAACAACACCAATATCGCCGCCAGCGGCACTACCGATCCCACGCTGGGCACCAACTACGCGATTTACGGCCGCGTCGTGGGCGGCGGCTTCAACCCGCTGATCCCGGCAGGCACCTACACCGACACCATTAACGTCGCCGTGAATTACTGATCGCGCGGTCAGGAGTATTCGGGTGGCTGCGTCGCGCGCTGTGCGCGGGCTGATCTGCGCGCTGCCCCTGCTGACAGGAAGTCTTAGCGCCTGGAGCCTGCCCACCAGCACGTTTCAAGTCTCAGCTTCCATCGTGGCGGGCTGCGTCGTCTCCGGTAGCAATACCGGCGTCTTCGGCACGCTTAATTTCGGCTCGCAGTCAGGCGTTGCCAGCAACAGCGTCAGCGCCAGCTTCGTGCAGAGCAGCACCATTACGCTCGCCTGCACCCCTGGCACCACGCTGAGCATGAGCATCAGCGGCGGCAGCAACTACACCACGACGCGCAACCTGAAGCACACCAGCAATACCAATACCGTGCCCTACACCCTCTATACCAACGCCAGCCAGACCACCGCCATTCCGGTGAACAGCCCCGTCGCGCTGAGCTACAGCAATGCCAGTAACATTACGTTGCCGATTTACGGCCTGCTGAAGCTGCCCGGCCCGACGCGCGCCGGCGTCTACACCGACACGCTGACCGTGACGCTGAGCTGGTAGCCGCATGCTTAAAGGAGAACGTTGATGATGCGCGCCCTGTTGTTGTTTGTTTCCCTGCTGACGACCAGCGTTCAGGCGGCAAATTCGCTGATGATCTGGCCGATCGATCCCAGCATCAACCCGGATGAGAAAGCGAGCGAGCTGTGGCTGGAAAATCGCGGCAGCGTCACCACGCTGATGCAGGTGCGCATCTTTAGCTGGCAGCAGATCGGCGGCAAAGAGCAGTACGCCACCCAGCAGAGCATTGTCGCCAGCCCGCCGCTGGTGCGCATCGAACCGGGCAAAAAGCAGCTGGTGCGCCTGATTAAGCAGACGCCGCCCGGCGCGGGCCAGGAGCTGGCCTACCGCGTGGTGCTTGATGAGATCCCGACGCCGCGCACGCCGGGCGAAAACCAGGCGGGCCTCAATTTTCAAATGCGCTACTCGGTGCCGCTGTTTGTCTACGGCGAGGGGCTGACGCGCGACGCGGCGAAGCCGGAGCTGAGCTGGCGGCAGGTGAGCGAAGGCGGCCGCCCCTGGCTGCTGCTCACCAATCGCGGCAGCGGCCACGCGCGCCTCAGCAACGTTGCCGTTGGCGGACGCAAGCTGGGGGACGGCCTGTTCGGCTACGTGCTGGCGCGCAGCGAAAACCGCTGGCCGCTGAAAAGCGCGGTTAACGGCCAGTTAACGGCGGACACCAACGCCGGCGCGTGGCGCAGCGCGCCCGGCCGCTAAATGCCGCGCGCTCTTCACCCCTGCGCGCTGGCGGTGGCCAGCGTCTGCGCCTGTCTGACGCCGGCCGCCGCGCTGGCGGAGACCTTTTCGTCGCTGCCGCCGCCGCCGTCGCTGGATAACAGCGGCACTGGCCAGCGCTATATGCTGGAGCTGGTGGTCAACCAGCGCGATGGTGGCGCTATCGTGCCGGTAGAGCGACGCGACGGCCACCTGCTGGTGCGCGCCGGCGACCTGCAGCGCGCCGGCATCCCCGCGGAAAAACTGCCGGGTCCGCAGCTGGTGGACGTCAGCCAGTGGCCCGAGGTCAGCGCGAATTATGACGATGCCCGGCAGCGGCTGCTGCTGACGGTGCCGCCCGCCTGGCTCCCCGGTCAGGTGATTGGCGAGGCGCAGAACGGGCCGCGCTATCCGGGCCGCGCCACCACCGGCGCGCTGTTCAATTACGACCTCTACGCCACGCGCACCACCAACGCGGGCACCCGCCTTTCCGCCTGGAACGAGCTGCGCTTTTTCGGGGCCGCTGGCCAGTTTTCCAGCAACGGCGTCTGGCAGCAGCAGATAGAGGGCCGCGCGCCCGCGCAGGATGATGGCTATATCCGCTACGACACCTGGTGGAGCAACGAAGATGAGAACAACGTGGTCAGCTGGCGCGCTGGCGATCTCACCACCGACGCGCTGAGCTGGAGCAACAGCGTGCGCCTCGGCGGGATACAGGTCGGGCGCGATTTTAGCGTGCGGCCCGATCTGGTGACCTATCCGCTGCCCGCCTTCTCCGGCCAGGCGGCGGTGCCCTCCACCGTCGATCTCTTTATCAACGGCTACCGCTCCAGCCAGGCGAACGTGCAGCCGGGGCCCTGGTCGCTGACCAACGTGCCTTTCGTCAACGGCGCGGGCGATGCGGTGATCACCACCACCGACGCGGTGGGGCGTCAGGTGACGACGACGCTGCCCTTCTATGTCTCCAGCACGCTGCTGAAGGCGGGCCTGAGCGACTACTCGGTTTCCGCCGGGGCGTTTCGCGATAACTACGGCATTCACAATTTCGATTACGGCGAGGCGGCGGCGAGCGGCTCGCTGCGCTACGGCGCCACCGACTGGCTGACGCTGGAAACCCATGCCGAAGGGAGCGACAGCCTGGCGATGGGCGGCGCGGGCGCGATGTTTCGCGTCGGCAGCTTCGGCGTGCTGAACGGCGCGGCGGCGCAAAGCCAGATGAACGGTGCAGGCGGCAGGCAGTACAGCTGGGGCTACCAGTACAACAACAGCTGGTTCAGCATCGGCACGCAGCATATTCTGCGCAGCCGCGAGTTCGGCAATCTCGCCCTGCTCAGCAGCCGCAGCGGCAACAGCGATACCAGCAATACCACCTACAGCCTGGCGCGCCGCAGCGCCCAGTATAACGCCAGCCTGTCGCTGAGCCAGTACGGCAGCCTGGGCGCCGCCTGGATTGATATCAGCGGCGGCGACGGCCAGCATACGCGGCTGCTTAACCTCTCCTGGAGCAAAAACCTGTGGGGCAACTCAAGCCTCTACGTCTCCGCCAGCCGCGACCAGCAGCAGGGCGCATGGAGCGGCGCAATTTCACTGGTGATCCCGTTCGGCGAGCACGGCAGCGCCTCGGTAAGCATGGAGCGCGACCAACAGGGTGAGAATAATCAGCGCCTCTACCTTTCGCGCTCGATGCCGAGCGATGGCGGCTTCGCCTGGGACGCCTCCTGGGCGCATCAGGGCGGCGACAGCGGCGACTACCGCCAGGGAAGCCTGCGCTGGCGCAATAACAAAATCGACACCTCGGCGGGCTTCTACGGCGACGACGACTACAACACCCAGTGGGCGGATCTCACCGGGTCGCTGGTGCTGATGGACAACCAGACCTTCGCCGCCAACGCCATTAATGACGCTTTCGTGGTGGTGAAAACCAGCTACCCCGACGTCAACGTGCGCTATGAGAATCAGTCAATGGGACGTACCGACCGCAACGGCTATCTGCTGGTGCCCTCAATCAGCAGCTACTATCCGGCGAAGTACGATATCGACACGCTCGATCTGCCCGCCGATATGACGACGCCCAACGTCGAGCAGCGCTTTGCGGTGAAACGCCAGAGCGGCTATCTGCTGCACTTCCCGGTAGAGAAGCTGCGCGCCGCCAGCGTGATCCTGCAGGATGCCGACGGCCAGCCGCTGCCGGTCTCCAGTCAGGTGCTGCGCGACGGCGAGGCGACCGGGTATATCGGCTGGGACGGCATCGCCTGGCTGGAAAATCTGCGCGCCAGCAATCCGATGCGCGTCACCACACCGGACGGCCGCAGCTGCAGCGCCGAGCTGACCATCGCCAGCGGCCAGCCGCAGGCGCTGAAGACCTATGGGCCCATTATCTGTCCGCTGCCGCCGCGCCCCGCAGGCGCGCCGACGCCCAGTGCCGATAACTCTACCTCAGGGATTACGCCATGAAAAAAATCCTGCTGCTGCTGGCGCTGCTGGCGCTCTTTCCGACGCTGTCGCGCGCCGCCTGCGCCCTGCCCAGCTCCACCGCCAGCTTTGGGTCGGTCACTACCTTTGTGGTTAACACTACGGCGCAGGCGACCTCGACCAACGCCAACGTCAACTGCGGGTCCGGCTCGTCGCTCTCGCTGCTGGGCAATAACCAGATCACCTTCCAGCTAACCGGCGCCACCAGCGTCAGCGGCACGCGCGGCACCCTCAAGCGCAGCGGTGACACCGGCAGCGATAATATTCCGGTGCAGCTCTGCGTCGACAGCGCCTGCGCCACCGAGCTGACCATTGGTGCCGCCGCCTATGTCTATAGCCAGGCGGTGCTGGTCAACCTCGCCGGCCTGCTGGGCAGCCTTAACTTCGCTATTCCGGTCTATTTGCGCAGCGTGCCGGGCCAGACGGTGGCCGCCGGCACCTACACCACCACGCTTAACCTGGCGGTGACCTATAACATCTGCACCAGCGTCGGCGTCGGCAACGTCTGCCTCTCGCCGCAGAGCGGCAGCGGCGTTATTCCCATAACCGTTACCATGGTGGTCACCAACGACTGCACCACCATTACCGCGCCCAATATCAGCTTCGGCAGCGCACCGCTGGTCGGCAGCTTCTCCGCCGTGTCGCAGACCATTAATGTGGTGTGCAGCAAAGGCAGCACCTACACGGTGGGATTAAGCAACGGCAGCTATGTCAGCGGCACGCAGCGCCAGATGGCGAGCGGCACTAACCGGTTAAGCTATGAGATTTACAAGGGAACCAGCAGCAACCGCTGGGGGCCGAGCGGCACCGAACGCTACAGCAGCGCCAGCGCCACCAGCGTAAGCTCGGATGGACTGACGCGCGGCTACAGCTATACCGCGCGCATCCTTACCACGCAAACCACGCCGCCCGCAGGCAGCTACACGGACAGCGTGGTGGTGGATCTGTCGTTTTAGACTGAGGCGCTGGCGGCCGCGCCGCTGTGGCGCGCGCGGTACTGCCTGACCATACGGCCAATCAGCAGCGTGCCGATCAGGCCGCAAACGGCGGCGAAGGTCAGCCAGACGCCGGGCATCGCCTTATCGCCGGTGGCGTGGATCAGGTAGCTGGAAACCGCAGGCGTAAAGCCGCCGAACAGCGCGGTCGCCAGGCTATAGGCGAGGGAAAAGCCCGAGGCGCGCACTTCCGCAGGCATAATCTCCGCCAGGTAGACCACCATCGCACCGTTATAGCTGGCGTAGAGGAATGAGAGCCACAGCTCCGCTTCCATCAGATGAGCAAAGGTCGGCGCTCCCACCAGCCAGTGCAGCACCGGCCAGGTGGTGACGATCATCAGCAGCGTAAAGGTAATCAGCAGCGGACGGCGGCCGATGCGGTCCGACAGCGCGCCCATTATCGGCAGCCAGATCAGGTTAGAGACGCCAACAAACAGCGTCACCAGGAAGCTCTGCTTGTCGCTCATCATCAGCACGGTTTTGCCGAAGGTGGGGGTAAAGGCGGTGATCATATAGAACATCACGGTGGTGGTGACCACCATCAGCATACCCGCCAGCACCAGCGCCCAGCTGCTCGCCAGCGAACGCATAATCTGCCGCATAGTCGGATGCTGTTTGCGCTGGCTGAAGGCTTCGGTCTCTTCCAGCATGCGGCGGACCCAGAAGAGAAAGGGCACGATCATACAGCCGACGACGAAAGGAATACGCCAGCCCCATTCCGTTACCGCCTCTTTCGCCAGCAGATGGTTGAGCAGCAGGCCGAGCAGCGCGGCGAAGATCACCGCAATCTGCTGGCTGCCCGACTGCCAGCTGACGAAGAAGCCTTTGCGCCCTTTCGGCGCCACTTCCGCCAGATAGACCGAGACGCCGCCCAGCTCAACCCCAGCGGAGAAGCCCTGCAGCAAGCGGCCCAGCAGGATCAGAATCGGCGCGGCGGCGCCCAGCGTGGCGTAGCCCGGCACCAGCGCGATGGTAAGCGTACCGATCGCCATCAGCCCCAGCGTCAGCAGCAGCCCTTTGCGGCGGCCGTGATGGTCGATATAGGCGCCAAGCACGATAGCCCCCAGCGGCCGCATCAGGAATCCGGCGCCGAAGGTCATCAGGGTCAACATTAGCGAGGCGAAAGGATCGTCGCCGGGAAAGAAGGTTTTTGCAATGGCGGTGGCGTAGTAGCCAAACACCATAAAGTCATACATTTCAAGGAAGTTACCGCTGGTAACGTTGAAAATGGTTCGAGCGCTGCCCTGAGGCTTTTGTAAAGACGGAGTGTGACTCATAGTGGCTTCCTGCGTTTTTTCTCCGTTTTAGCCTGAGCGAGCCGCGAATAATGTGACGCATATCACCATTGCACTTTACAATTCTGAAACCAAGAGTAACAAATAATTAACCCCGCAATTATGCAGCATAATTCACCGTTACGCGGGCGGGCGCTGCCTGAGTATGCTTGTCAGCGCTTGCGCCCGTGACCGTCAATCACAGCCGCGCGCTCAGAGAAAAACGCTGCTCTGCGATTTACGGCAGTCGCGCGGGCTGCAGCCAAACCAGCGCCGGAACGCGCGCGAGAAGGCGCTGACCTCGGAATACCCCAGCAGCAGCGCCATTTCAGAGACCGACAGATGGTGCTGCTTCAGATAATGGGTCGCCATCTCTTTGCGCACGCTGTCCACCAGCGCGGAGAAACTGGTCTGCTCATCGCGCAGTCGCCGCTGCAGCGACCAGGCGGAGAGTCCCTGCTTCTCGGCGATAATCTCCAGCGAGGGTTCGCCATTCAGCAGCTGAAGATGAATATCGGTGCGGGTCTGGTTAACGGTATCCTGGCTGACCACCGGCGGGCTGAGGCGACGGATCGCATCCTGCATCACCAGCAGCAGCATCGGATCGTGATCCGGCATTTTGCGGTTCAGATCCGCCTTAACGATGATCATCGAGTTAAAGGGCTGGTCGAAATAGACCGGCGCATCAAAGACCTTACAGTGTTCATGCCAGTGCTCAGGGCGCGGATGTTCAAAATGGACTTCGCGCGGCGCCCAGTGCCGCCCCGCCGCGTGGCGAATCAGGTTAAGAAACATGCCCAGCGTCAGCTCTGCATCCTGGCGGCGCAGAAGAATTGCGCCGTGACGCACCTGATAGTCGAGCTGCCAGCAATCGCTGTGCTCCGTCAGGCGGACGCAGGTATTGTGCTGATGCCAGGGAAAGGCGTTCACCACGTTTCGCAGCGCCTGCTCCAGGGTTGCCGAACAGAGGCCGATATAGCCAATCAGGCCCAGAGACTGCGGCCGGAACTGATGGCCATACTGCAAACCGAAATTGTCTACCCCCGCCTGGCTGGCGGCCTCTTCCAGCACCCGGCAGTAGTTCACCAGATCCAGACTCAGCGTCGGGCAGGCGAGCGTAGCGGCGTCGATGCCGCTGACGCCAAAAATGCGATCCACATCGCCGCCCTGCGCATTGATGAAATCACCCAGTCCTGTCGCGGCGGCCGACAGGACGCCACGGTGACTGCTGCCTGCGCTGGACATCGCCGTCAGCGCAACCTCGGGAAATCTGCTGGCCATGATCTTTTCCGCCTGAAACTGAATATCGTTAGTTTCTGCAAGAAACATACCAGCCGCCGGAGATGAGATTACAGCCACTTAGCACCGTGCCGCCGCCGGTTGCACTGTTGTCGTTCATGCAGGCACCGCCAGAGTGCGCTACAGGCCGATCGGCAGAGGCGCGCCGTCGAGGTAGCGGTGGCACAACCGCACCGTATCGCCGGCCCAGCCGCTGCCGAGGCTGCGGGCCATCTCCGTTTCACAATGGGAGGCGACCCAGGCGGTAAGTTGAATGCGGCGCTGAATCAGCATCGACGGCAGGATGGCGAGATCCTCATCGCTGAGGTGCGCCACCTGTTCGTAGCCGTTTAGCCAGTTTTCTACCCACTGCGGGGCGCTGGGATGATGCTCGACAAAGCTGATCGCCGCGGCCAGATCGTGCAGATACCAGCCCATGCCGCAGTCATCAAAATCGATCACCCGCGTTTCGCCCTGATGAACCAGCAGATTGGTCAGACGCAGATCGGCGTGGATCAGGCCGTAGCGATCGGGCGACTGCCCAAATGCGGCCATCTCGCGACCGACCTGCGCCAGCGTCTCCTCAACCACCGCGTGCTGCGACGGCGCTAGCCCCGCCACCTCACGCCAGTCGCCCCAGTGGCCGGCAGGCGAAACCATGCTGTGATGATCCCAGACGATGCGGCGAAACGCCTGCGGCTTTTGCCAGCGCCGACTGTGGTGGTGCAGCTGCGCAGTGATGCGCCCCAGCTGACGAAAGGCCGCCGGATCGACCGCGTCGGTGAGCATCTCGCCCTCTATCCAGTGGAACAGCACGGCATAGCGTTCGCCGCCCTCCGCCAGCGGCAGCGTCTGAATCCGTCCGCCCTGCCCGTCGCGCACCGCCACCGGCACGCAGATCGCGGCGGCCTGAAGGGCGTCCAGCCAGTGCAGCTCGCTTTCAATATCCTGCTTCGTGTGGTAATCGCCGCGGTGAATGCGTAACGCATAGCGTCCGTGCGGGGTGCTGACAGACAGGGTCGCGTTTTCGGAACGGCACAGCAGTTTGACCTCGGCGTGCAGGCAGGCGGGATAGGCCTGCAACGCCTGGTGGGCAAGCTGAAGAATGGCGTCGTTACTTAAGGTGTCATATTGCTTAATGCTCATCGCTGGCTCCCTCTCTCCTCGTGTGGAACCAGCATGGCGCTGAACCCGCCCCGCACGCTTGACCTGAGAGCAGACAAAAATTGACTTCAGCAGAGTCACCACGGCCTGTGGTGGGGCAACTTGACCCCAGCCGACGAGTTTCTGTTTTCTGCGGTCAAGTTTTTCTCTCGCCGCTGTGTCCATCATCTACCCGTCAGCTTTTTAGGCATCGCCTTTCACTTTACACAGACGGGGAACGCAGTGATGAAAGAGAAACTGAAACCCACTCTGGGCACCCTGCAACTCTGGGGTATCGCCGTGGGACTGGTTATATCGGGAGAGTACTTTGGCTGGAGCTATGGCTGGGGCGCCGCCGGCACCCTGGGCTTTCTGGTGACCACCCTTTTTGTCGCCGCCATGTATAGCTGTTTTATCTTCAGCTTTACCGAACTCATGACCGCCATTCCACAGGCAGGCGGCCCTTTTGCCTACAGCCGCCGGGCCTTCGGCGACACCGGCGGGTTGATTGCCGGCATCGCCACCCTGATCGAGTTTGTGTTCGCTCCCCCGGCTATTGCGATGGCGATAGGTGCCTACCTCAACGTGCAGTTTCCAGAGGTGAACCCCAAACTTATCGCGGTCTGCGCCTACGCCATCTTTATGGGCCTCAACATTGTCGGCGTCAGCATTGCGGCCACCTTTGAGCTGCTGGTCACCTTGCTGGCGGTGATTGAACTGCTGGTGTTTATGGGCGTGGTGGCGCCAGGCTTCAGCCTGACAAACTTTGTCGCTCACGGCTGGGCGGGTCAGACGTCATTCTCGCTGGCCGCGGTCTCCGGCATGTTTGCCGCTATTCCGTTTGCCATCTGGTTCTTCCTGGCGATTGAAGGGGTAGCGATGGCGGCCGAAGAGGCCAGAGAGCCGCGCCGCACTATTCCGCGCGCCTATATCAGCGGCATTTTAACCCTGGTGGTGCTGGCGATTGGCGTGATGGTGTTTGCCGGCGGCGCGGGCGACTGGCGCACGCTGTCGGGCATTAACGATCCCCTGCCGCAGGCGATGAAAATGCTGGTGGGCAACGATTCACGCTGGATGCATATGCTGGTCTGGATTGGGCTGTTCGGTCTGATCGCCAGTTTTCACGGCATTATCATGGGCTATTCCCGCCAGTTCTTTGCGCTGGCGCGCGAGGGCTATTTGCCGCCGTCGCTGGCGAAGCTGTCGCGCTTTAACACCCCGCACCGGGCGATTCTGGCGGGCGGCGCGATCGGCATCCTCGCCATTTTCTCAGACGGCATCAGCTTTCAGGGCATGAGCCTGACCGCGGCGATGATCACCATGTCGGTATTTGGTGCCATCGTCATGTATATCATGAGCATGCTGAGCCTGTTTAAGCTGCGCCGCTCGGCGCCGACGCTGGCGCGCAGCTACCGTGCGCCCGGTTATCCGCTGATCCCGGCCTTTGCCCTGTGCGGCGCGGCGATCTGCCTGATAGCGATGCTGTGGTTTAACCCGCAGATCGGCGCGCTGTTTGTCGGGCTGATGGTGGCGGGCTATCTCTATTTTCTTACCACCCAGTCCCGCCGCGGCGCGATTGCGCGGACCTCTGTGGCCGCAGAAACCGACTAACGCTTATATCAGCCCGGCTGCCCAGCCGGGCAGCACCAGCAGCAAGGAGTTACGATGACGGTACGTTCAACCATTATGGATACCAACAGCTTTCGTGCTGAGCACGCGGAGAGGCTCTCCCCGGCGATTCGCCAGCTGACCGATAAGCGCAGCCAGGTGCTGGGCGAGTCCTATCGGCTGTTTTACCGCAATCCGGTTCATCTGGTACGCGGACAGGGGCAGTATCTGTGGGACAAGGCGGGCAATCAGTATCTGGATATGTACAACAACGTTGCCAGCATTGGCCACTGCCATCCGGCGGTGGTGGACGCCGTGCATAAGCAGATGATGCAGCTGAATACCCACACCCGTTATCTGCACGAGTCGATCCTGGCCTACAGCGACCGCATTCTGGCCACCCTGCCCGCTGAAATCGATCGGGCGATGTATATGTGTACCGGATCGGAGGCGAACGATCTGGCGATCCGCATTGCCCAGTGCTGGAGCGGCGGCACGGGGATTATCGTCTCAAAAGAAGCCTATCACGGCACCAGCGCGCTTACCTCCGGCGTCTCGCCCGCGCTGGGCAGCGGTCAGCCGCTTTCCCCCACCACCCGGCTGGTGGCGCCGCCCGATTTCTACCGTATCCAGACGGCGGATCAGGGGGCGTGGTTCGCGCAGCAGATCCAGATGCAGATCGACGATATGAGCGCGCACGGCATTAAGTTTGCCGGCTTTCTTGCCGACTCGATCTTCTCGTCAGATGGCGTGCTTCCCGGCCAGCCCGGCTTTTTAAAGCAGGCGATTGAGGTGGTGCATCGAAACGGCGGGATCTTTATTGCTGACGAAGTGCAGCCCGGCTTTGCCCGCACCGGCGAGGCCTTCTGGGGCTTTGCCCGACACGGTGTGGTTCCCGATGTGGTGACCACCGGTAAGCCGATGGGCAACGGCATTCCGGTATCGGGACTGATGGCGAAGGCGCCGGTAATGGCGGCGTTTAGCGATAAGCTGCCCTACTTTAATACCTTTGGCGGCAACCCGGTCTCTATGGCGGCGGCGCATGCGGTGATGGATGTTATTGAGCAGGAAGCGCTTCAGGCCCACAGCCTGAAAACCGGCGCCGCGCTGCTGGCGGCCCTGCAATCCTTGCAGGCGACCTATCCGTGCATCGGTGAAGTGCGCGGCGCTGGCCTGTTTATCGGTTTTGAACTGGTGACGGACAGGGAGAGCAAGCAGCCCGATAAAGGTCTGGCGCTCGATCTGGTGGAGGCGCTGCGCGAGGAGTTTGTGCTGACCTCCGTCGCCGGCCCCTACGGCAACGTGCTGAAAATCCGCCCGCCGCTCTGTTTCCAGGCGCAGGATATCGACTGGGTGGTCAGCGCAATGGACCGCTGCCTGCGCAAATTACAGCAGTAGACCCGACGCGCGAGCCAACAAAAAGGGCAGCCCTGAGGCTGCCCTTTTCCCACGCGCGGCCTTTACTTCGCCGCCGTTTCCATGCCCATCAGGCCGATCTTGAGATAGCCCGCGCCGCGCAGCTTATCCATCGCGCTCATCAGGGTTTCATAGTCGACTGACTTATCAGCCTGGAAGAAGATGGTGGTCTCTTTGTTGCCCTCGGTCTGGCTGTTCAGCACGCTCACCAGCGTTTCCGGCGTTACCTGCTCATTGCCGATATAGAACTGCTTGTCCGCTTTGATCGACAGATAAACCGGCTTCTCCGGCCGCGGCTGCGGTGCGCTGGTAGAGGCGGGCAGATTAACGCGAACATCCACGGTCGCCAGCGGCGCGGCCACCATAAAGATGATCAGCAGAACCAACATAACGTCGATAAACGGCGTAACGTTGATCTCATGCATTTCGCCATCGGTTTCCAGATCGTCGTTTAATCGCATCGCCATAAACTTAACCTACGCGCAATTTCTGAGCGGCCGGGCGAGCTTCCGCGCTTTTCGCGTTCAGGTTGCCCAGGTCGATATCGCGGCTCTGCAGCAGCAGAATCTGCGCGGCCACATCCCCCAGCGACGCTTTATAACTGGCGATCATGCGCGCAAAGACGTTATAAATCACCACCGCCGGAATCGCTGCCACCAGGCCGATAGCCGTTGCCAGCAGCGCTTCAGCGATGCCTGGCGCGACCACCGCCAGATTGGTGGTCTGCGTCTGCGCAATGCCGATAAAGCTGTTCATAATGCCCCATACCGTTCCGAACAGGCCGATAAACGGCGCAACGGAACCGATAGTGGCGAGAAAACCGTTGCCGCGGCCGGCGTGGCGGCTAAAGGCGGCGACGCGGCGCTCAAGGCGAAAGCTGGTGCGCTCTTTAATGCCGTCGGTATCTTCGACGCCCGCCGAAAGCGCAATCTCGTTTTGGGCATCATTCAGCAACGCCGCGCTGTGGCTGTGGCTCTTGAACTGTCCGGCGGCGCGGGCGGCGTCGCCCAGGCTGCGGGCTTCGCTCAGCGCCTGCTGCTCGCTTTTCAGTCGACGTTTCGCTGCGCTAAGCTCGGCAAACTTTCCGAAAAAAATAGCCCAGGTCACCACCGACGCCAGCAACAGGCCGATCATTACCACTTTTACCACGATATCAGCATGTTGATACATGCCCCAAACGGAGAGGTCCGTTTGCATCAAATCACTGGCTACCACGCTGCGTCTCCAACTTCATATGCAGGAATAATGGATAAGCGCGAATAATAGCAAAAAAACAGCGAATTGATAGTAGTTCTCATTAGTATTTACAAACAGAGCGCCCGGCTCAGCGGGCTGCTGACGCCATTTTATGTCAATTTTCCAGCGCCATTTCAGAAATGTGATTTCCCATATAAATTTATTAAAACAACGTTTCAAAATGTGAGCTTGTTCATTCAATCAGCATTGCCGCATTTTCAGCCAGCGCGATTTGCCTATTCTGGCAGCACGCGGGCCGCTTCCTCTGCCGCTTATACCTGTGCCCTCCTCTACCTGCTGGAGAAAAAAATAATGAGCATGAATAAATGGATCCTTGCCGTTTCCGTCTGCGCTGCGCTCGGCCTGAGCGCGGCGCCAGCGTCGGCGAAGGTATTAAAAGTGGCGGAGGTGCAGCCCGCTGGCTACCCCACCGTCGTGGCGCTGCAGCATATGGGCGACAAGCTCAGGCAGGCCACCAACGGTCGGCTGGAGATGAAAGTCTACGCCGGCGGCGTGCTGGGCGACGAAGATCAGACGCTGCAGCAGGTGCAGCTCGGTGCCATCGATATGATCCGCGTTTCGCTGGCGCCGGTCACCACGATCGCGCCGGAAACCAGCGTGCTGACGCTGCCCTATATCTTTCGCGACGTCGACCATATGCACAAGGTGCTGGACGGTGAGGTCGGCAAAGAGATCGTCGACAAGTTCGAGGCGGACGCCAACGCGCGCATGATCTTTCTCGGCTGGACCGATGCGGGCGAGCGCAACATGATCACCAAAAAGCCGCTCGGCAAGCCGGAAGATCTCAGGGGGATGAAAATCCGCGTGCAGAACAGCGCCATCTCGCTGGCGACGCTGAAAGCGATGGGCGCTAATCCGGTGGCGATGGGCGTCAGTGAAGTCTTCAGCGCCATGCAAACTGGCGTGGTGGACGGCACGGAAAACAACCCGCCAACCTTTGTCGCCCACAACTACCTGCCGGTAACCAGGTACTACACCCTGACCGGCCACTTTATCCAGCCGGAAATGATCCTCTTCTCTAAAGCGTCGTGGGCGCGCCTGTCGCCGGAAGATCAGACGCTGCTGAAAAAGCTCGGCAAAGAGGCGCAGGATGAAGAGCGCCAGCTCTGGGCGACCTATACCCAGCAGTCAATTGAGAAGATGAAGGCGGGCGGCGTGACCTTTCAGGAGACCAACAGAGAGTATTTCATCAAAGCCACGCAGCCGGTGCGCGATCAATTTGGCGGCAAGTATCAGGATCTGATGACGCAGATCGCCGACGTTAACTAACCCCTCGCCGCCGCGCCTTCCGCACGGCGTTATTCAGGTAACGCATATGAACCGATACTCTCGTCTGATGGATGGGCTCTATCTGCTGTGCATGGCGATCGCTGCCGTCGCGCTGTTGATTATGGTGACGGTGATCCCCATCGGCATTTTCGCCCGCTACGTCCTCAACGGCGCGCTGGCCTGGCCCGAGCCGGTCGCCATCGTCTGCATGATTATTTTTACCTTTATCGGCGCGCCGGTCGGTTTCCGCGCCGGTACCCATATCTGCGTCTCAATGGTGACCGATCGCCTCTCACCCACCGCGCAGCGGCGGATGCTGCGCCTGTGCGATCTGCTGATGGTGGCGACCTGTTTGATCATCTTCCAGGCGAGCTACAACCTCTGCGTGGCGATGTGGGTCCAGCCGCTCGCCGCGCTGCCTGCGGTGACCTACGGCGAGATGTATCTGCCGATCCCCGCTGGCGCGCTGTTTACCCTGCTGTTTGTTGTTGAGCGGCTGCTGAACGGCGATCAAAGCCAGCGGCCGGTGGTGGTTTTAGGCGGCACACATTAAGGAGCGACCATGGACGCATTGATGTTGATCGGCAGCCTGGTAGTGCTGCTGCTGTTGGGGTTTCCCGTCGCCTTCGCCGTGGGCCTTAGCGCCTTTATCGGCGCATGGTGGATCGATCTGCCGCTGGAAGCGGTGATTATTCAGATCACAAACGGCGTAAATAAGTTCTCGCTGCTTACCATTCCCTTCTTTATCCTGGCGGGCGCGATTATGGCGGAGGGCGGCATTGCGCGGCGGCTGGTTAACTTCGCCTATATCTTTGTCGGCTTTATTCGCGGCGGGCTGTCGCTGGTGAATATCGTCGCCTCGACCTTTTTCGGCGCGATTTCCGGCTCGTCGGTCGCGGATACCGCCTCGATCGGCTCGGTGATGATCCCGCAGATGGAGCAGAAAGGCTATCCGCGCGACTTCGCGGCGGCGGTGACAGCCAGCGGCTCGGTGCAGGCGGTGCTGACGCCGCCGAGCCATAACTCGGTGATCTATTCGCTGGCGACCGGCGGCGTGGTCACCATCTCCTCGCTGTTCGTCGCCGGGATCTTTCCCGGCCTGCTGCTGGGGCTCTGCCTGATGGTGATGTGCCTCGCCTTCGCGCGCAGGCGCGGCTATCCCAAAGGGGAGCGCATTCCGTTTCGCCAGGCGGTGAAGATTTTCGTCGACGCCTTTTGGGGCCTCTTTACCATCGTCATTATTCTTGGCGGCATACTCTCCGGCATCTTCACCGCGTCGGAGTCGGCGGCGATCGCCTGCCTCTGGGCCTTCTTCGTTACCATGTTTATCTATCGCGACTTTAAGTGGAGCCAGCTGCATATCCTGCTGTTCCGCACCATTAAGACGGTGACGATCGTGATGGTGCTGATCGCCTTCGCGGCGGGCTTCGGCGCGGTGATGACCTTTATGCAGCTGCCGACCATTATTACCGACGCCTTTACCAGCCTGTCGGATAATAAGTACGTTATTCTGATGTGCATCAACCTGCTGCTGCTGGTGATTGGCACGCTAATGGATATGGCGCCGATTATCCTGATCCTGACGCCCGTGCTGCTGCCGGTGGCGACCGCGCTCGGCATCGATCCGGTACACTTCGGCATGATCATGATGACCAACCTCGGCATCGGGCTGATTACCCCGCCGGTGGGCACGGTGCTGTTTGTCGCCAGCGCGGTGAGCAAGCAGAAGATCGAGCAGGTGGTGGGCGCGATGCTGCCCTTTTACGGCCTGCTTTTTATCGTGCTGATGTTGATCACCTATATCCCGGCGATTTCGCTCTGGCTGCCGCGTCTGATGGGGGTGATGTAACCGGTAGAAAGGCGGCGCGCCGCCGCCTTTCCGCTAGCGGGCAGGTTCTGAATATCAGGATTTGGGGTCAACCCTGACCGGCAATTCGTGGTAACGTGAAGGCTTTGTAGCAGGCGGCAGGGCAGACACGAATGACGACCAAAAAAATCGATACCACCTTAGTCAGCGCGGGGCGCAGCAAACGTTACACGCAGGGCGCGGTCAACAGCGTGATCCAGCGCGCCTCGTCGCTGGTGTTCGATAGCGTTGCCGATAAAAAGCGCGCCACGGCGGGACGCGCCAGCGGCGAACTCTTCTATGGTCGCCGCGGCACCCTGACCCACTTCTCGCTGCAGGAGGCGATGACCGAGCTGGAAGGCGGCGCGGGCTGCGTGCTCTATCCCTGCGGCGCGGCGGCGGTGGCAAACGCCATCCTCTCGTTCGTCGACGCGGGCGATCATGTGCTGATGTGCGGCGCGGTCTATGAGCCGACGCAGGACTTCTGCACCAAAATTCTCAGCAAGCTCGGCGTCGCCACCACCTTCTACGATCATACCCTCGGCAGCGAAATCGGCGCGCTGGTGCGCCCGGAAACCCGCGTGGTGTTTCTCGAGTCGCCCGCCTCTATCACCATGGAGGTGCAGGATATTCCGGCGATTGTCGCGGCGGTGCGCGCCAGGGCGCCAGAGGCGGTGATCATCATGGATAACACCTGGTCAGCGGGCTTTTTCTTCAACGCGCTGGCGCACGGCGTCGATATCTCGATTCAGGCGGGCACCAAATATCTTATCGGCCACAGCGACGCGATGATCGGCACCGCGGTGGCAAACGCCCGCTGCTGGGAGCAGCTGCGCGAGAACTCCTATCTGATGGGCCAGACGGTGGACGCCGACAGCGCCTATATGGCGAGCCGCGGCCTGCGCACCCTTGCTACTCGCCTGCGTCAGCATGAGGCGAGCGCGCTGCAGGTGGCGGAGTGGCTGGCGACGCGGCCGGAAGTGGCGCGCGTTAACCATCCGGCGCTGCCTGAGAGCAAAGGCCACGCCTTCTGGAAACGCGACTTCAGCGGCAGCAGCGGCCTGTTCTCGTTCGTGCTGCATGAAAAACTCAGCGGCGAAAAACTGGCGCATTACCTCGATCGCTTCCACCATTTCAGCATGGCCTACTCGTGGGGCGGCTATGAATCGCTGATTCTGGCGAATCAGCCGGAAGAGCTGGCGGCGATCAGGCCAGCGGGCGGCGTCGACTTTGACGGCACCCTGGTGCGTCTGCATATTGGCCTGGAGCATGTCGACGACCTGATTGACGATTTAACGGCGGGTTTTGCACGCCTGACGCAGTAGAAACTTAAACGGAACCTCAACCACGCCATGGCGTCCGGCCGCAGATCAAATCTCGCTGTCGGATTGCCGCTAAAATAGATTCCTTGTGACTCGATGGGATAGCAGATGAGTGTTTTACACGAGATTGTTCATGCGCTCTGGCATCAGGACTTCGCCGCGCTGGCCGATCCAAATGTGGTTTGGGTAGTTTACGGCGTCATGTTTCTGACGCTGTTTCTGGAGAATGGCCTGCTTCCCGCCTCTTTTCTGCCGGGCGACAGCTTACTGCTGCTGGCGGGCGCGATGGTCGCCAAAGGGGTAATGGATTTTATCCCCACCATGGTGATCCTCACTACCGCCGCCAGTCTCGGCTGCTGGCTGAGCTACCTTCAGGGACGCTGGCTCGGCAATACGCGCCTGGTCAAGAGCTGGCTTATGCACCTGCCGGCGCAATATCACCAGCGCGCGTGGCAGCTGTTTAACCGCCACGGCCTGATGGCGCTGCTGGTGGGCCGCTTTCTGGCATTCGTCCGCACCATTCTGCCAACCATGGCGGGCATCTCCGGCCTGCAGAGCGGCCGCTTTCAGCTGTTTAACTGGCTGAGCGGACTGCTGTGGGTAGCGATCGTGGTGGCGTTTGGCTACGGCATCAGCCAGGTGCCCTTTATTAAGCGCCACGAAGATCAGGTGATGGCGATCCTGATGGTGCTGCCGATGGTGCTGCTGTTTGTCGGCCTCGCGGGCAGCATCCTGGTGATCTGGAAAAAGCGTCGGCAAAAGCAGGCGTGATCGCGCGGCGTCAGGCCTGCGGCTCCGCCACCGTCTGACGCACGCGACTAATCTCCTCTCCCGGCGTCACGCCGAAATAGCGCTTAAACTCCCGTGAAAACTGCGATGGGCTTTCGTAGCCCACGCGCACCGCCGCCGCGCTCGCCTTTAGCCCGTCATGCAGCATCAGCAGCCGCGCCTGATGCAGCCGGTAGCGCTTCAGGTACTGCAGCGGCGAGGTTTGCGTCACCGCCTTGAAGTTGTGATGAAACGCCGAGACGCTCATGTTTACCTCTGCCGCCAGCGCATCGACGCTGAGATTCTCCGCATAGTGGTTTTCAATACGGCGCAGCGCGCGGGCAATCTGGCTGAACTGGGTCTGGCGGCTCACCAGCGACAGCAGCGCGCCGCCCGTCGGCCCGGTCAGCACGTAGTAGATAATCTCCCGCACGATCTGCGGCCCCAGCACGCGCGCGTCGCGCGGATGCACCATGACGTCCAGCAGGCGCTCCGCCGCGCACAGCATCGGCTCGGTCAGCCAGGCGGAGTGAATGCCAGAGGTTTGCGGCTGCGGCTGGAAATCTTCGTCATCGCCAATCTCAATCAGCAGATCCTGCAGGGTGGCGGTATCCACCGTCAGAAACATGCCGGCAACCGGCTCCTCCGGCGACGCCCAGGTTTCGCATTCAACCGGCAGCGGCACGGTGAGCATCAGATATTTGGTGGCGTCATAGGTAAAAACGGTGCTGCCGAGATAGCCGGTTTTGCTGCCCTGAAACAGAATCACGATACCGGGCAGGTACATCATCGGCGTGCGCGGCTGATATTGATTAAGGTAGATCAGGTTGACGTTTTGCACCGGACAAAGGCGGTTGCGTCCATGGGTCATTAGGGTCACGACCTGGTTCGCCAGGTGCTGACACAAAGCTTCGTGCGCCATGCATATCTCTCGCAGGGTAAAAAAACCAGTCTGTCAGGCTGCTGCGAAATCCGCCACTGAAATGGAGAAACAGGCAAGACTTACGCAGGATCAGGCAGAGCGGGAAACGGAATTGCCGCCCACAATAAAAACGGGGGCAGGTTTGTTGACTAGACTTAAGCCTCACAGGTTCACTGCAACAGAAAGGAGCACGTATGGCAGATCAACCGATTATCAAACTGCACGACGGCAATATGATGCCGCAGCTGGGGCTTGGCGTATGGCAGGCGAGCAATGAAGACGCCCACCGCGCCGTACTTAAAGCGCTGGAGGTGGGCTACCGCTCGATCGACACCGCCGCTGCCTATAAAAACGAAGAGGCGATCGGCCAGGCGTTACAGGACACCGATGTGCCGCGCGAAGAGATTTTCGTCACTACCAAGCTGTGGAACGACGATCAGCAGAATGTGCAGCAGGCGATGGAGACCAGCCTGAAAAAACTGCAGCTGGAGCAGGTCGATCTCTATCTGATGCACTGGCCGTGTCCGGAAAAAGATCGCTACGTCGACGCCTGGAAAGAGATGATCAAGCTGCAGCAGCAGGGGCTGACCAAAAGCATCGGCGTCTGTAACTTCCATGAAGCGCACCTGAAGCGCCTGCTGGATGAAACGGGCGTCTCGCCGGTGGTCAATCAGATCGAGCTGCACCCGATGCTGCAGCAGCGCACGCTGCACGCGTGGAACGCCATGCATCAGATCCAGACCGAATCCTGGAGCCCGCTGGCGCAGGGCGGCGAAGGGGTGTTCGATCAGGAGATTATCCGCCAGCTGGCGAAGAAATATGGCAAAACCCCGGCGCAGATCGTTATTCGCTGGCATCTCGACAGCGGGCTGGTGGTGATCCCGAAATCGGTAACGCCTGAGCGTATCGCGGAGAACTTCGCGGTGTTCGATTTCCGCCTGGAGAAGACCGAGCTGAGCGAGATTGCGAAGCTGGATCGCGGCAACCGCCTGGGGCCGGATCCAGAAACCTTCAACTAACGGCTGATGGCTATGCGCGCTGTCCTGACGGGCAGCGCGCCCTTCCCGCCTGAAGCGTTACGCCGTCGGCTGCACCAGCAGCTGTCCCGCCGTGCCGAGATCGGCCAGCTCCAGCGTCTGGCTGTAGTAGACAAAGGGGAAGTGATCGGAAGAGCTTTGCGGAAAGCTCACCAGCAGCTCGACCTCGCCATCCACCCAGACGGTATCTTTCCAGCCGCGATCTTCGCCCATCGGCTGCGCGCCGTTGACGCTTTTGATCAGGAACATCGCCCCCTGAATATGCATCGCCTGCGGCCGATCGGCGCGCAGGATCCAGCGTTCGAAGGTGCCCTGCTGCGCGGTGGTGTCAATGCGGTTCAGATCCCACTGCGCGCCGTTGATGCCCGGCATATCATCGCCGATGCGGAATTCGCGCGTGCGCGTCGCCATGCCGTCGAGGATCTGATCCGCCAGCAGACGCATCGGCAGATTATCGGTCACCAGCGGCAGCAGGCCGGTCGGACGCAGCGTCAGCACCAGCGTGTTGGTCAGGATAGATGAGGGCTCAAACAGGCCGCGCAGGCGGTCCATAATGCCCGCCGCCGTGCCTGCGCTAATCGACACCTCGTCGCCCTGCGACATATCGATCAGCACTTCGCGGCGCTCGCCAGGGGCGAGCGAGAGCTGCTGCACCGCCACCGGCGCGGGCAGAAAGCCCTGATCGCTGGCGATAACGGTAAAGGGACGGTTATCGCTCAGCACCATCTGGTAGCGCCGCGCGTTCGAGGCGTTGAGCAGGCGCAGGCGCACCCAGCCGCGCGACACCTCAACAAAGGGATTCTGCACGCCGTTGACCAGCAGCACGTCGCCGAGAAAGCCGCCGTCGTGGGGCGGATCGTAGGCGGGCGTGCCGAAATTATCGAGGCGCTTATCCTGAATAATCAGCGGGAAGTCGTCGACGCCATAGTGGCGCGGCAGCGGCAGCTGCTTGCTTACCTCATCCTCAATAAGCCACATGCCCGCCAGACCGTTATAGATGTGCGGCGCCATGCGGTTCGGCGTGCTGGCGTGATACCAGCAGGTGGCGGCGTTCTGGCGGATCGGCAGCACCGGCGCCCAGTCGACGCCGGCGGACATCATGCGCGGCGCGCCGCCCATCAGCGCGCCCGGCACCTGCAGCCCGCTGACGGTCATCGCCACCGGCTCGTTAAGGCGGTTGCTGTAGATCAGCTTAACGTCGTCGCCGCTGTAGACGCGCACCGTTGGGCCGAGATAGAGCCCGTTGACGCCCCATACCGGCACTTTGTTACTGTCGCCGAGAAAGGACCAGTGGCTGCGCATCAGCGTCAGAAAGATCGGCTGACCGCGACGCGATTCAATAAGCGGCGGCACCGGCAGCGGCGTATCGCCACCGGGAGCGGAGGCCGCGCGCGCCGCTGAAGGCAAGAGACCTGCGCTAAGCGCAGCACCAGCAGAAAGCTGGATAAACTGTCGTCTGCTGAAAGACATAGAACGTCAAACCCTTTACGCGTGGCGCCTGCGCGCCAGCCCATTGTTATTCTTTATTGCTGTGTTGCGTCGCGGCGGGCAGAGCGCGCCGCGTGCATCCGTGCGGGTGCCGGCCAGAGGCTGGCCGGTCAGAGTTTACCGCTTTTTTCGCGCGCTTCGACTTCGGCGTTGAGCGCTTCCAGTTTTTCCATCATCAGTTCACGACAGTGGGTGGCCAGCTTGCGCACCGACTGTGTGGTGTAACCGCTGGTGTCGACCGGCGGCAGCATCTCAACGATCACCAGACCGTTTTTCAGGCGGTTAAGGTTGATCTTGCCGTGCGTGTTGGAGACCACGATAGGAATAATGGGCACGCCTGCCGCCACGGCCGCATGGAAGGCGCCGGTTTTAAACGGCAGCAGACCGCGTCCGCGGCTGCGCGTGCCTTCCGGGAACATCCAGAACGAGATGCGCTTCTTTTCAAACTGCTCGACCAGCTGGCCGATGGTGCCGTGTGCCTTTGAGCGGTTGTCCCGGTCGATCAGCAGGTTGCCGGTCAGCCAGTAGAGCAGGCCGAAGAACGGCACCCACAGCAGGCTTTTTTTGCCGACCGTTACGGTGGTCGGCTGGACGATCTTCGCCGCCGTGATCATGTCGTAGTTGTTCTGGTGGTTGGCGATATAGATAGCGTTGCCGTAATGGGCCGCCTCGGCGGGTTTACGCACCTCCACCTTGATGCCGAACACGCCGGAGAGACGGCCGAAGAGATGGCCGAAGGTCGCGACGTGGCGCGGATTGCGCGGCGAAAACAGACACCAGATGCAGCCAAAAACACAAACCAGGATCGAGTAAATCACCACAAAGATGGTGCGCAGTACTAGTAACATATATCCCTCATTATGGCGCGGCGGAGAGCAATCTCCGCCGCGTTGCTCAGGCTTCGCCGTCTTCGCTGACGGCACGCGCTGGGGCATCCAGCTCTACCTTGTCGATACGCTGCAGGCCGCGCGGCAGCAGCGTGCCGCGACGTCCACGGTCGGCGCGGAATTTTTGCAGCTCTTCGCTGCGCAGCACCAGCTTGCGCTTGCCGACGTAGAGCGTGACCGCGCTGCCCGGCGGCAGGATCAGCAGCCAGGCGAGCTTATCGTTGCCCGCCGCGGCGTCCGCTGCCGGAATAGAGATAATCTTGTTGCCCTTGCCTTTCGACATCTGCGGCAGCTCGCCAACCGGGAACATCAGCATCCGTCCCGCCTGGGTGATCGCCAGCAGCATGTCATCTTCGTGATGCACCGCCATCGGCGTCATCACGCGCGCGTTTTCCGGCAGCGTCAGCAGCGCTTTACCGGCGCGGTTGCGCGACACCAGATCGGCGAAGGTGCAGATAAAGCCGTAGCCGGCGTCGGAGGCCATCAGCAGCTTCTGATCGTCCGCCTCCATCAGCACCTGCTCCACTACCGCACCCGGCGGCGGCGTCAGCTTGCCGGTCAGCGGCTCGCCCTGCCCGCGCGCCGACGGCAGCGAGGTCGGATCGAGCGTATAGCTGCGTCCGGTGGAGTCGATAAAGGCGACCGGCTGATTGCTCTTGCCGCGCGCCGCCGCCAGATAGCTGTCGCCCGCTTTATAGCTCAGCCCCGACGGGTCGATATCGTGGCCTTTGGCGCTGCGCACCCAGCCCATCTGCGACAGGACGATGGTGACCGGCTCAGACGGCACCAGTTCGTTTTCGCTCAGCGCTTTGGCCTCTTCACGCTCGTGGAGCGGCGAACGGCGATCGTCGCCGTAGGCGGCGGCGTCGGCCTGCAGCTCTTTCTTCAGCAGGGTGTTCATCTTGCGCTCGGAGGCAAGGATCGCCTGAATCTGGTCGCGCTCTTTCTCCAGCTCGCTCTGCTCGCCGCGGATTTTCATCTCTTCCAGCTTCGCCAGGTGGCGCAGCTTCAGCTCCAGGATCGCTTCCGCCTGGGTTTCGCTGATGCCGAAGCGCGATATCAGCACCGGCTTAGGCTCGTCCTCGCTGCGGATGATATGGATCACCTCGTCGATATTGAGGAAGGCGACCAGCAGGCCCTCAAGAATGTGCAGACGACGCAGCACGCGCTCAAGGCGATGATTCAGACGACGCTTCACGGTGTCGCGGCGGAACACCAGCCATTCCGACAGGATCTCCAGCAGGTTTTTCACCGAGGGACGGTTGTCGAGGCCGATCATATTGAGGTTAACGCGGTAGCTCTTCTCGAGATCGGTGGTGGCGAACAGGTGGTGCATAACCTGATCGAGATCCACCCGGTTCGAGCGCGGCACGATCACCAGACGCGTCGGGTTTTCGTGATCCGACTCGTCGCGCAGATCTTCCACCATCGGCAGCTTTTTATTGCGCATCTGAGCGGCGATCTGCTCCAGCACGCGCGCGCCGGAAACCTGGTGCGGCAGCGCGGTGATCACCACCTCGCCATCCTCTTTTTTCCATACCGCGCGCTGGCGCACAGAGCCGCGGCCGGTCTGGTAAATTTTGCGGATCTCGTCGCGCGGCGTAATGATCTCCGCCTCGGTGGGATAATCCGGGCCCTGCACGATATCCAGCAGCGCGTCGAGGCTGGTGTTTGGCTTATCGATCAGGGCGATGGCCGCCTGCGCCACTTCGCGCAGGTTATGAGGCGGAATGTCGGTCGCCATGCCGACGGCGATGCCGGTGGTGCCGTTCAGCAGGATATTCGGCAGCCGCGCAGGCAGCATTTTCGGCTCCTGCATGGTGCCGTCGAAGTTCGGCACGAAGTCCACCGTGCCCTGGCCCAGCTCGCCGAGCAGCACTTCCGCATATTTGGAAAGACGCGATTCGGTGTAGCGCATCGCCGCGAAGGATTTCGGATCGTCGGGCGCGCCCCAGTTGCCCTGGCCATCCACCAGCGGATAGCGATAGGAGAACGGCTGCGCCATCAGCACCATCGCCTCGTAGCAGGCGCTGTCGCCGTGCGGATGGTATTTACCCAGCACGTCGCCCACGGTACGCGCCGATTTCTTGAATTTGGCGCTGGCGTTCAGGCCGAGTTCCGACATGGCGTAAATGATTCGGCGCTGTACCGGCTTCAGACCGTCGCCGATATAGGGCAAGGCGCGGTCCATGATGACGTACATCGAGTAGTTCAGGTACGCGTTTTCGGTAAATGTGTGCAGGGCAAGACGCTCTGCACCATCCTGCGTCAATTCACTCATTAAATTTTATCCTCACTTCGTGTCCCGCAATGGCGAAACACCCGGCGGTTATTTGGCGAGGATAGTACCTTAATCGCCACAATTAGTCACAGGGGAAGCGCAGTGCGGCGTGCGATTGCGGGCCGCCTAATCAGCGCGCCACGCCCATCCACTGCGCGGCAATACGCGCATATTCGCCGGTGGCGGTCGCCAGGTGCAGCCACTGATCGATATAGGCTTTCCAGCTCATATCGTCGCGCGGGATCATATAAGCCTTTTCGCCATACTGCAGCGGCGCCTGCGGGTTAAGGGCGCAGAGCTGCGGATAGCGCTGCTGCTGGTAGAGCGCTTCGGAGGCGTCGGTGATCATCACGTCGGCCTTGTTATCCACCAGCTGCTGGAAAATCGTCACGTTATCGTGGAACAGGGTCAGCGATGCCTGCGGCAGATGGCTGTGGACAAAGGCTTCGTTGGTGCCGCCCGCTGGCTCGATCACCCGCACCGCCGGGGCGTTAAGCTGCGCGAGGGTGCCATATTTCGCCTTGTCGGCGCAGCGCACCAGCGGGATCTTGCCGTCGACGCCGAGCGGCTGGGCGAACCAGGCGATCTGCTGACGCTTCAGCGTTACCGACACGCCGCCCAGCGCGATATCGCACTGCTTCTGTTTGAAATCCTGCGAGAGGGTTTTCCAGCTGGTCGGCACCCAGCTGATTTTTGCGTCCAGGCTGGCGGCCAGCGACTGCGCCATGCTGATATCCAGCCCCTCGTACTGGCCGTCGGGGCGCAGATAGGTGTAGGGCTTGTAGTCGCCGGTGGTGCAGACCCTGAGGGTTTTGCTGGCGAGGATCTGATCCAGACGGGAGTCCGCCTGCGCGACGCCGCTGGCGAGCAGCAGCGCGCTGATAAGGTATATGCGCATTGTTCTTCTTCTGTATGGCGTGATGAGTGTCGATGAAGTGTGTCATAAGCCGCTGGATTATTGCTTCCAGCGCAAAAGTCTTGTGATCTGAATCCCATTTTTCCGCCGCCGCCGAGGGCGTAAAGTAGCGCTCTATTGCAACACACATGAGATTAGCGAATGAATATTCTTATTATTGACGGCGGTAAAACCTTCGCCCACTCCAAAGGCGAGCTGAACCATACTCTGACTGACGTTGCGGCCAGCCAGCTGCGCGACCTGGGCCATCAGGTCAACGTGACCCTGGCCGACAGCGACTATGTTATTGCCGACGAAGTGCAGAAGTATGTCGACAGCGACGTGGTGATCTATCAGATGCCGGGCTGGTGGATGGGCGAACCCTGGACGGTGAAGCGCTATATCGACGAGGTCTTTACCGAAGGTCACGGCTCGCTCTACGCCAGCGACGGCCGCTCGCGCGCTGATGCCAGCAAAAAATATGGTTCGGGCGGTCTGCTGCAGGGCAAAAAATATATGCTCTCCCTGACCTGGAACGCGCCGCTGGAGGCCTTTACCGATCCCGATCAGTTCTTTGAAGGCGTCGGCGTCGACGGCCTCTATCTGCACTTCCATAAGGCGAACCAGTTCCTCGGCATGGCGCCGCTGCCGACCTTTATCTGCAACGACGTTATCAAGATGCCGGACGTGCCGCGCGATATCGCGCGTTATCGGACACATCTCAACGAGATCTTTGCTTAACTGAAAGCGGACCCGCAAACAAGGAGACGGACATGCTAACGGTAGTGGCTGAAATTTGTATTAAACCAGGACATCGCAATAAAGTGCTGGAGGCGATCAAGGCGCTTATTCCATCGGTGCTGGCCGAAGAGGGCTGCCACCAGTACGACGCGCTGGTCGATCATCAGGCGCAGGTGCCGTGGAAGCAGAATTCGCCCGACTCTGTTTTTATGCTGGAACAGTGGGAATCGCTGCGCCACCTGGAGCAGCATCAGCAGATGCCGCACATGGAAGCGCATCGTGAAAAGATCAAAGACGACGTGCTGGACGTGAAGATTATGGTGCTGGAACCCACCGCCTGATCTCAACCCCTTGTTATGCGCCGCGCGCCTCAGGACGCGCGGCTTTTTTTTGTCAGAAGCGCGCCTGTGCGGCGATCTCCTGATGAAGGAAGTCGAGAAAGCAGGTAATGCGCGAGGCCAGCTCCGCGTTGCGGTAGTAAACCGCATGCACGGGCAGCCTGACGTCGTGTGTCTGCTGCACCAGAACCTCCTGCAGCCGACCGGCGGCGAGATCCTGATGGCTGACGAAATCCGATATGCGCGCAATCCCCTGGCCCGCCAGGGCGAGCTGGCGGATGATTTCACCGCTCGAGGCGGCAATGGTCGGCTGAATGCGCAGCAGCTCCCCTTCGCGCTGCCAGACCGGCCAGACGTTGTGCATCTCCAGCTGGCTAAAGCCGATCAGCTGATGCTGCGCCAGCGCCTCGACGCTCTGCGGTTCGCCATACTTCTGCAGATAGGCCGGACTGGCCAGCAGCCGCACCCGGCTGCTGCCGAGCATGCGGGCGCGCATGGTGGAGTCGCGCAGTTCGCCGATGCGAATAGCGATATCGGTCTGCTGCTCCAGCAGATCGATCACAATGTCGTCGGTATTAAGCTCGAGCTGGATCAGCGGATAGCGCTGCCGAAACGCGCCGATCAGCGGCACGATAACGTGCTGCATAAAAGGAGCGGCGGCGTTGATGCGCAGGCGGCCTGACGGCGTTTCCCGGCGTCGGGCGATCTGCTCTTCCGCCTGTTCAACAGAGAGCAGGATCTGGCGCGCGTGAGTCAGAAAAAGCTGCCCCTCTTCGGTCAGGGCCAGCCGCCGCGTGGTGCGGTGCAGCAGGGTGCTGTTGAGTTTGGCTTCGAGGCGGCTCAGGGCGCGGCTCACGCCTGAGCTGGTTTGATCCAGCAGCTCCGCCGCCGAGGTAATGGAACCGCAGTCCGCAACCGCCACCAGCACGCGCAGCTCTTCCAGCGTGACTTTCATCATCTACTCCGGCGAGCGGCGGACGCGCCATTCAGGCCGCAGCCCGGAATGACGCGCCGCGCCGCAGCGCGATGATTACACTTCGATATCGGCCATATCGCCTTTTTCCTGCAGCCAGTTGCGGCGATCTTCCGAACGCTTCTTGGCCAGCAGCATATCCATCACGCGCAGCGTCTGCTCGATGTCGCCCTCGTCCACCGTTAACTGCACCAGGCGGCGCGTATTGGGGTCGAGGGTGGTCTCGCGCAGCTGCAGCGGGTTCATCTCGCCCAGCCCTTTGAAGCGCTGCACGTTCGGCTTGCCCTTCTTGCGCTTCAGCTGCTCCAGCACGCCCTCTTTCTCATCTTCGTCGAGGGCGTAATAGACCTCTTTACCGAGATCGATACGGTAGAGCGGCGGCATCGCGACGTAGACGTGGCCGCCTTTCACCAGCGAGCGGAAGTGCTTCACAAACAGCGCGCACAGCAGCGTGGCGATATGCAGGCCGTCCGAGTCAGCATCGGCGAGGATACAGATCTTACCGTAGCGCAGCTGGCTGAGATCGTCGCTGTCGGGATCGATGCCGATCGCCACGGAGATGTCATGCACCTCCTGCGACGCCAGCACTTCGTCAGACGAGACCTCCCAGGTGTTGAGGATCTTGCCCTTCAGCGGCATGATCGCCTGATATTCGCGATCGCGCGCCTGCTTGGCGGATCCGC
This sequence comes from Pantoea agglomerans, assembly GCF_020149765.1. NCBI lineage: Bacteria > Pseudomonadati > Pseudomonadota > Gammaproteobacteria > Enterobacterales > Erwiniaceae > Pantoea > Pantoea agglomerans. Next base: position 585,419 of record NZ_CP083809.1, on the reverse strand, counting down.
CTGCGGAATCCCCTTCCACCAGGAAAAGTTCGGTTTTATTCAGATCCTGCGCGGTGCAGTCCGCCAGCTTGCCCGGCAGCGCCGGCCCGCTGGTGAGCTTTTTGCGCACCACTTTTTTCGCCGCGCGCATACGGCGCTGCGCGCTGGAGATCGCCAGCTCCGCCAGCTGCTCCGCCGCCTGCACGTTCTGATTCAGCCACAGGCTGAAGGCATCCTTTACCACCGCCGAGACGAAGGCGGCGCACTGGCGCGACGACAGACGCTCTTTGGTCTGCCCGGCAAACTGCGGATCCTGCATCTTCACCGACAGCACGTAGGCGCAGCGATCCCAGATATCTTCCGCCGAGAGCTTCACGCCGCGCGGCAGGATATTGCGGTATTCGCAGAACTCGCGCATCGCATCGAGCAGCCCCTGACGCAGGCCGTTGACGTGCGTGCCGCCCTGCATGGTCGGGATCAGGTTGACGTAGCTTTCGGTCAGCAGCTCGCCCCCTTCCGGCAGCCACAGCAGCGCCCAGTCCACCGCTTCCTTCTCACCGGAGAAGCTGCCGACGAACGGTTTTTCCGGCAGCGTCGGCAGCCCGTTGACCGCTTCGCACAGGTAGTCGGTCAGGCCATCTTCGTAGCACCAGCGCTGTTCGGTATTGTTGACCTTGTCTTTAAAGAGGATCTCCACGCCGGGGCAGAGCACCGCCTTGGCCTTCAGCAGATGGGAGAGGCGCGAAACCGAAAAGCGCGGGCTGTCGAAGAAACTCTCGTCAGGCCAGAAGTGTACGCTGGTGCCGGTGTTGCGTTTCGCCACCGTGCCGGTTTTGGTCAGCTCCTGCACTTTCTCACCGTTCTCAAACGCGATGTTATAGATCTCGCCGTTGCGGCGCACGGTGACCTCTACCCGCTTCGACAGGGCGTTGACCACGGAGATGCCGACGCCGTGCAGGCCGCCTGAGAACTGATAGTTTTTGCTGGAGAACTTGCCGCCCGCATGGAGACGGCAGAGGATCAGCTCGACCGCAGGCACGCCCTCTTCCGGATGGATATCCACCGGCATGCCGCGTCCGTCATCGATAACTTCCAGCGACTGATCGGCGTGCAGAATCACTTCGACCCGTTTGGCATGGCCCGCCAGCGCCTCATCGACGCTGTTATCAATAACTTCCTGACCCAGATGGTTAGGGCGCGTCGTATCGGTATACATGCCGGGACGACGGCGAACCGGCTCAAGGCCAGTCAGAACCTCAATAGCATCCGCGTTATAGCTTGATTGACTCATGATAAATTTCTAATCAGAAGCGTGAAATTATGTGCAATTTCCGCGAGTTAGTCGTGATTCAGACCCAGAAAGTCCAGAATCTGCGGGAAATAGCGCTCGAATCCAGTAAACGCATGATTGCCGCCCTGCTCTACCGTTTGTCGGCACGCGCTGTAGTAGTCGAGCGCCTGGCGGTAATCAAGCACTTCGTCGCCCGTTTGTTGCAGCAGCCAGAGTAAATCGGGCGCTTCCAGCGGGTCAATCTGCATAACTTTCAGATCGTAAATGTGGCGAGACTCTAACACATATTGCTGGCCCGTGTAGGGATTCTGGTTGACCCCAAGGTAATCCGCCAGCAGCTCAAAAGGACGCACCGCCGGATTGACCACCACAGCGGGCAGCATAAAACACTGGGAGAGCCAGGTGGCGAGATAGCCCCCCAGCGAAGAGCCAACCAGGCCAAGAGGCTGGCCGCTCAGGGCCATCACTTTCTCCTCCAGCAGCGCGGCGGCCTCGGCGGGAAAAGCGGGCAGCTGCGGCACGATAACCTCAATATGCGGATGCGTCGCCGCCATCCACTGCTGCAGCTGCGTCGCCTTGGCGGAGCGCGGCGAGCTGTTGAAACCGTGCAGATAGAGCAGCGCCGCCATGCGTCAGTATCCGTCCGAGTCCAGGTCCGGGCGGAACGCGTCGGTTTGCAGCCGTTCGACTTCGGTCGCAAAAGATCCGTCTGGATAGAGGGTAAACCAGCGCCAGCCGGGGGCAACGGTGTCGATGGTAAAGCTGGTGCAGTGCGGTTTGAACTGCACGCAGGTCGAGGGCGTTGCCAGCACGCGGCGGCCGCGCCAGTCGAGATCGAGCTCCTGATGGATATGGCCGCACACCAGGGTGCGCGCCAGCGGATAGTGTTGCAGCACCGCGTCAAGCTGATGGGAATTGCGCAGGCTGTGCTGATCAAGCCAGGTGCAGCCGCTCGCCAGCGGATGATGGTGCAGCACCACCAGCGTGTGGCGCTGCGGATAGCGAGCCAGCGTCTTCTCCAGCCACTCCAGCTGATAGTCGCTCAGCATGCCGTGCGGCACCCCGAACACCTGGCTGTCGAGCATCACCAGCTGCCACTGGTCGCCGAGCAGCACATGCTTGTGGGCGGCGAGCTTCGCCTCGGCCAGGGTGTCGACCATCGCCGGCTGGAAATCGTGATTGCCCGGCAGCCAGACGCAGGGTTTCGGCAGACGCGCGATGCCCTCAGCGAAGTGCTGATAGGCTTCGACAGAGTGATCCTGAGCGAGATCGCCGGTGGCGATAATCAGATCGTACTCGCGCTGCTGCGCCGCAATGGCGTCCAGCACCGCGTCATAACTCGCCCAGGTATTCACGCCCAGCAGCGATTCATTTTTTCCAGCGAAAAGGTGGGTGTCCGTGATTTGCAAAATCCTGATCCCGGCCCCATTCGCCGCAGGAAGTGTTAGCAGGCTATCCAAAGCGTTTCCTTCGTCTCCACGCCGAATAATGCATTATCTGTGCGATCAGCAGACCGGCTCCGCCATCGCACCCTGCGCCAGGCAGTAGCGCAGCCAGTCTGCCAGAAACTGGTTGATTTGATGTTTCTCGTCGCGCTGATGCAGTTTTTTATTAGGATAATCATAGCGCGCTTTAAAGCGATAGATCTGCTGCGTTGAACACACTTCGGCTACCAGCGCGTCATGATAGAGCCGCACCGACATGGAAGGCAGGCTCCAGTAGCTGACGGTCGGCGCCACCTGGCGGATTTCCACCAGCGTGGTGTAGCGCGTGGACTCTTCTATGGTCAACTGATAGCGGGCGCCCTTTACCTGATAGACCACCGACGCGCCGGCCTCGTCGCTGCGCGGCAGCAAACGACGCAGCTGAACGAAATTGGTTTCGCAGAGCCGCATCATTTCGGGGAAATCAGGGATATAGCGCTGTTTCATTTTAGCTTCCACTCTTCTCGTAGTTTTTCATGGTGCAACGCCAGCCATTGCAGGGCGATGACAGACGCCGCGTTGTCGATAATCCCCTCTTCCACCCAGCGGTAAGCCTGTTCGCGGCTGACCACATGCACAAGAATATCCTCATTCTCTTCCTCCAGACCGTGGCATCCTTTTGCCAGGCTGGCATCCACTTCTCCCACCAGGATCGACAAGCGCTCGCTGGTGCCGCCAGGGCTGGCGAGATAGTTTAACACGGGTTTAACCCGACCGACGTTCAGCCCCGCTTCTTCTACGGCTTCGCGTCGCACCACCTCTTCGGCGCTTTCGTTGGGCTCGATAATCCCCGCCACCATCTCCAGCAGCCAGGGCGTTTCGCTAACGTCAAAGGCGGGAATGCGGATCTGTTCGATCAGCACCACTTCGTCGCGTAGAGGATCGTAGGGTAGCAGTACCGCGGCGTGTCCACGCTCAAAAACTTCGCGCACCACCTCGCCACTCATTTCGCCATTAAAACGGCGGTGGCGAAACCGGTAGCGAACAATGGAAAAAAAACCTTTCCAGGCGGTTTCGCGTGCAATAATTTCTACATCGTTTTTTGTAAAAGTCACTGGGGAAGTTTTTTCGCCGCTCATCGTCGGGCTCCTTATGCAGATTGGGACGGAGCGGCTAAAAGCCAACCCTGAGGCTCCATCCGAGTGGTTCTTTCTGAATTATTTACGTAAATTAGGGGGAGAAGGCACGTTCAGCCAACTTATCTCACAGTCGCACTCTGCTAGAATCTGCGATTATTTTTTGGCTTATCCGGCAGCGCTACCCCTGTAATTTGCTGCAACAAAAGGAATGCAAATGAAAAAACTGCTCCCACTTCTCATTGGGCTGAGCCTGGCCGGTTTCAGCCTTGCTAGCCAGGCAGAGGATCTGCTGCAGGTCTATCAACAAGCGCGTCTGAGCAACCCGGATCTGCGCAGCTCCGCAGCCACACGCGACGCCGCCTTTGAAAAGATCAATGAAGCACGCAGCCCTTTGTTGCCTCAGTTAGGTTTAGGCGCGGATTACACCTATAGCAACGGTTATCGCGACAGCAGCGGCCTTCATTCCAACACGACCAGCGGATCGCTGCAATTAACTCAGACCATTTTCGATATGTCGAAATGGCGCAACCTGACGCTGCAGGAAAAAACTGCCGGCATTCAGGATGTCACCTATCAGGTCGCCCAGCAGGATTTAATCCTGAATACCGCCACCGCCTATTTCAACGTGTTAAAGGCGATCGACACCCTTTCCTATATCGAAGCGCAAAAACAGTCGATCTATCGCGAGTTGGATCAGACCACGCAGCGCTTTAACGTTGGCCTGGTGGCGATCACCGACGTGCAGAACGCTCGCGCCCAGTATGACAGCGTGCTGGCCAATGAAGTGACCGCGCGCAACAACCTCGACAATATGGTTGAGACGCTGCGTCAGATTACCGGCAATGACTACCTTGCGCTGGCGTCGCTGAATATCGACCGCTTTAAAACCACCAAACCGGATGCGGTCAGCGCGCTGCTGAAGCAGGCGGAGAGCCGTAACCTGAACCTGCTGTCGGCGCGTCTGAACCAGGATTTGGCACGCGAGCAGATCCGCTACGCTGAAACCGGCCATATGCCGACGCTGGATTTAACCGCGTCAACCGGCCTTTCCAACAGCAAATATGGCGGCAGCCGCGCCAATCAGAGCGCGGGCAGCACCGACTCCATCACCGGTACCAACCAGGTGGGTCTGAGCTTCTCGCTGCCGCTCTACAGCGGCGGCGCGGTCACTTCGCAGGTGAAGCAGGCGCAGTATAACTACGTCAGCGCCAGCGAGCAGCTGGAGAGCGCGCATCGCTCAGCCGTGCAGACCGTGCGCTCCTCATATAACAACGTCAACGCCTCCGTCAGCAGCATCGAAGCCTACAAACAGGCGGTGGTGTCTGCGCAAAGCTCGCTGGACGCTATGGAAGCGGGCTATCAGGTCGGCACGCGCACCATCGTCGACGTGCTGGACGCAACCACAACGCTCTACAACGCCAAGCAGCAGCTCTCCGACGCGCGCTACAGCTACCTGATCAACCAGCTCAATATCAAATATGCCCTGGGCACGCTGAACGAGCAGGATCTGCAGCAGCTTAACAGCCAGCTCGGCAAAGAGATTTCGACGTCGCCGGAAAGCGTCGCGCCGGAAAACCCGCAGCAGACCGCGCGCGTTGACAACGGCCCGTCGGCAGAGCCAGCGGCTCCTGCGGCGCGTCCCGTCACTCAGCGCAGCAGCGGCAATCCATTCCGTAACTAATACTCAACGGGCCGCTTTGCGGCCCGTCTCTCCGTTAAACGTATAACAACGTAAAGATCCTTTCCGCATCAGGCCCTCAGCTTCATTTTCCACCAGCGATCCCCTATCCTGAGCATCACCTTTGGGCACAGGATGAGAACGATGAAACGGACAAAAAATATCCGCCATGCCGCTTTTCGTAAAAGCTGGCAGGCACGCCATTTAACGCCGGTTGCACTGGCCATCGCCGCGGTATTTACCCTGGCGGGCTGCGAAAAGAGCGACGAAACGGTGTCGTTGTATCAGAATGCGGATGACTGCAGTAAGGCCAATCCGGGCCAGAGCGCGCAGTGTACTACCGCCTACAATAACGCGCTGAAAGAAGCGGAGCGCACCGCACCGAAATACGCCACGCGCGAAGACTGCGTGGCGGAATTTGGTGAGAACCAGTGCCAGCAGGCACCGGCGCAGGCTGGCGTCGGCACCACGCAGAACGCCGAAGCGCAGCAGAGCGGCAGTTTCTGGATGCCGCTGATGGCGGGCTATATGATGGGCCGCCTGATGGGCGGCGGCGCAGGCTTCGCTCAGCAGCCGCTCTTCTCGCCGCGCACCCCGAACAGCCCGGCAAACGGCCAGTTTGTTGACGCCTCGGGTAAAAACTACGGCGCTGCCACCTCCGGCCGCACCATGAACGTACCGAAAACCGCGCTGGCGCCGAAACCGGCCACCACCACGACCATTACGCGCGGCGGCTTCGGCGAAACGGTAGCGAAGCAGAACAGCATGGCGCGCAGCAGCGCCACCGGCACCTCCAGCCGTTCGCTGGGAGGCTAAAGCCGTTATGCAACGCATTGCGATCAACGAGCGTCCCGACTGGCGCGAAAAAGCCACGGAGTATGGCTTTCGGTTTCACACCATGCACGGCGAGCCCTACTGGTGCGAAGATGCCTACTATCAGTTTACGCTGGCGCAGATAGATAAACTGGAAGCGACCACGGCGGAGCTGCACCAGATGTGTCTGCAGGTGGTGGAAAAAGTCGTGGGCAGCGAACAGCTGCTGGAAAAATTCCGCATTCCGAAGCACACCTGGGATTTTGTGCGCGACTCCTGGAAGCTGCGCCAGCCGTCGCTCTATTCGCGCCTCGATCTCGCCTGGGACGGCCAGGGCGACGCTAAGCTGCTGGAGAACAATGCGGATACGCCGACCTCACTTTACGAAGCGGCCTTCTTTCAGTGGATCTGGCTGGAGGATCAGCTTAACGCCGGTCAGCTGCCGCCGGGCAGCGATCAGTTCAACAGTTTGCAGGAAAAGCTGATCGCGCGTTTCGCCGCGCTGCATCAGCAGCACGGCTTTCAGTGGCTGCACTTCGCCTGCTGCCGCGATACCGAAGAGGATCGCGGCACGGTGCAATATCTGCAGGACTGCGCGACCGAGGCGGGTCTGCCGAGCGAGTTTCTCTATATCGACGAGATCGGCCTCGGCGACAAGGGGCAGTTCACCGACGTGCATGATCAGGTGATCAGCAACCTGTTCAAGCTCTACCCGTGGGAGTTTATGCTGCGCGAGATCTTCTCCACCAAGCTGGCGGATGCGGGCGTGCGCTGGCTGGAACCGGCCTGGAAGAGCATTATTTCCAACAAGGCGCTGCTGCCGATGCTGTGGCAGATGTTCCCTGACCACCCTAACCTGCTGCCCGCTTATTTCGCCGAAGATAATGTGCCGCACATGGATAAATATGTGGTGAAGCCGCTCTTCTCGCGCGAAGGTGCCAATATTCGCATCGTGGAAAACGGTCAGGAGATTGCGCGCGTCGACGGGCCCTACGGCGAAGAGGGCATGATCGTGCAGCAGTTCTGCCCGCTGCCGAAGTTTGGCGACAGCTACACCTTGATCGGCAGCTGGCTGATAGACGATCAGCCGGCCGGCATCGGTCTGCGCGAGGATCGCGACCTGATCACCCAGGATCTTTCCCGCTTCTATCCCCACGCTTTTATTGAGTAAGCCAGGCGGGCCGCTCCGGCCCGCTTTCCCTTAGCCCACCTGCACCGACAACATACTGATAGCGCCCATCTCGAGGCCGTCTACCGGCACGCTCACCGGCTCGTCTGCCTGACGCGCGCCCAGCACATAGAGCAGCGGCAGATAGTGTTCCGGCGTCGGGTTCGACAGCGCCGCGTCGGGATGCTGCAGGAAGTTAACCAGCGGGTGCGTCCCGGTTTCGCCCCGATAGTCCAGGTTATCCCGTACAAACTGACTGAAGCGCTGTGCCCAGGGCCAGGCTTCCGCCGTTTCGTCCCAGCGTACCTTGCGCAGGTTGTGCACCACGTTGCCGCTGGCGACAATCATCACGCCGCTGTTGCGCAGCGCCGCCAGCTTTTTGCCCTGCTCAAAATGCCAGGCGGGAGACTGCGTGCCATCGACGCTGAGCTGCACCACCGGAATATCGGCCTCTGGATACATCTTGATCAGCACGCCCCAGGCGCCATGATCCAGCCCCCACTCGTGGTCGAAGTGCACCGCCATCGGCGCGAGCGCGTCGGCAATCTCCTGCGCCAGCGCAGGCGAACCCGGCGCCGGATAGCGCGTGTCGAACAGCGCCTGCGGGAAGCCGCCAAAGTCGTGAATGGTGCGCGGATTTTCCATCGCGGTAACCGCAGTGCCGCGCGTATACCAGTGCGCCGATACCGCAATAATGGCGCGCGGGCGCGGCAGCGTCTCGCCCGCGTGACGCCAGGCCTGGGTATAGCGGTTCTCTTGCAGCACGTTCATCGGGCTGCCGTGACCTAAAAAGAGCGCGGGCATCGCTTGTTGCATGATTCATCCTCAGAAATTCTCAATAAGATAACGATACGCCCTTTCGCGACGCCGGAAACACGCATAAGCATGATGAAGAGCATCAGTGGATTTGAATAACTATTGGCCGACACTTCTTTACCAAAAATAACTCGATCTTCTTTAGGGTTATCGCTAATTTTATGCGAATGATTATCATTAAGGAGAGTGCGATGTCGGTCCCTTTGCTGCTTACCGTACTGGCTGGCGGCGCTACCTTTATCGGCGCGCTATTTGGCGTGCTGGGTCAGAAGCCATCTAACCGCATGCTGGCGTTCGCGCTCGGCTTCGCAGCCGGGATCATGCTGCTGATATCGCTGATGGAGATGCTGCCGACCGCGCTGCGTACCGAAGGGATGTCACCGATACTCGGGTACGGCATGTTTATGCTGGGCCTGCTCGGCTATTTCGCGCTGGATCGCCTGCTGCCGCATCAGCATCCGCAGGATTTGATGTCGGCGCAGCGCCATCCGGCGAAGCTGCGCCGCACGGCAATCCTGCTGACGCTGGGCATCAGCCTGCACAATTTTCCTGAAGGCGTCGCGACCTACGTAACCGCCAGCAGCGATATGGAGCTGGGACTGGGCATCGCGCTGGCGGTGGCGATCCACAATATTCCCGAAGGTCTGGCGGTAGCCGGCCCGATGTACGCCGCGACCGGCTCGAAAAGCAAAGCGCTGTTCTGGGCCTGCGTCTCCGGCATGGCGGAGATCCTCGGCGGACTGCTGGCCTTTGCCCTGCTCGGCCCGATGATGTCGCCGGTGACCATCGCCGCGGTGATGGCGGCCGTCGCCGGAATTATGGTGGCGCTGTCGGTGGACGAGCTGATGCCGCTGGCGCGCGAGATCGATCCCCATAACAACCCGAGCTACGGCGTGCTGTGCGGCATGACGGTGATGGGCGCGAGCCTCGCGCTGCTGCAGGTCAGCGAGCTGGGCTAAGCGCCAGCTAAAAACAAAACGGGCCGCTAAGCGGCCCGTTTTTCGTTGGTCAGCAGCGCAGCTTAGCTGGCCTGACGCGTTTCATGCGCGCGGCGGTAGGCCACCAGGTCTTCAATGGTAACAACCGGCATATTGTGCGCTTTGGCGAAGGTGATCGCTTCCGGCGCGTGCGCCATAGTGCCGTCGTCGTTGGTGAGTTCGCACAGCACGCCCGCCGGCTTAAAGCCCGCCAGCGTCACCAGATCGATGGTCGCTTCGGTATGGCCGCCGCGCGTCAGCACGCCGCCGTCGCGCGCGCGCAGCGGGAAGACGTGGCCAGGACGATTAAGATCGCTCGGCTTCGCGTTATCAGCGATCGCTGCACGAATAGTGGTGATACGATCCTGAGCGGATACGCCGGTGGTCACACCTTCTGCGGCCTCAATGGTCACGGTAAAACCGGTGCCGAAAGAGCTGGTGTTGTTCTCCACCATCATTGGCAGCTCAAGCTGCTGACGGCGTTCTTCGGTCATGCAAAGGCAAACGATGCCGCTGCCGTGGCGAATGGTGAGCGCCATCTGCTCAACGGTCATGGTTTCCGCAGCGAAGATCATATCGCCTTCGTTTTCACGGTCTTCGTCGTCAAGCACCATCACACCGCGTCCCTCACGGAGCGCAGCGACTGCACGTTCTACACGCTGTTCCGGCGTGCCAAATTCAGAAAGAAGCGTCTGATTCATGGTAATAAAAACCTTATAAATAATATGAGTTACCAGAATCAGGGCGAGCTTAGGAGTGATGTCATCAAGACATGGCAATAACGTGAAGCGGGCGCAGCCCGGCAGATGTCGTTACCCTCTCCCATCCGGACTTTAACCGTCGGCCCCGGAATTACACCGGATCTGCTGACCTTCCCGTTACCAGGAAGCGCTCGCGGGCTTTCAGCTAACGCTGATTTACCGCCGGTGGGGAATTTCGCCCCGCCCTGAGAATAAGCAAAATTACTATAGCGCCATTCAACAGGTCGGGCAATCATCAAAACCGCAAATGCTTTTGCATTTCAGGCTATAGAGGCGGCACGACATTTCGGGTTTAACCTTTTCGTTTCAGGCATTACACTTAACCCTTATCAGGATCCACTCCCTGCTGTCCCCAGCAACACGAAACCAGGAAATCATCATGATCGACACGAAAAAAATTGAACAACTTGCGCGTCAGGTGCACGAGGCAATGCCGAAAGGGATTCGTGAATTTGGCGACGATGTCGAAAAGAAAATTCGCCAGGTTCTGCAGGCGCAGCTGACGCGGATGGACTTGGTCAATCGTGAAGAGTTTGATGTGCAAACGCAGGTATTGCTGCGCACGCGTGAAAAGCTGGCCGCGCTCGAGCAGCGCCTGGCGCAGCTGGAAAGCCATCAGCCTTCCGCGCCCGCTCCGGCAGTTGTCACGCCCGATCCGGCAGGCAAGATCGACACGCCGCAGTAAGGATTACGGCGGGCGCGATGCGCCCGCCCGCATCATTACTCGCCGCGAATGGTTTTGATGATGTTCGTGGTAGAGATGCCGTCTTCGAAATTCAGCACGCGCACGTCGCCGCCGTTGGCCCACACCTCTTTGCTGCCCGCGATATCTTCCGGCTTGTAATCGCCGCCTTTTACCAGCAGATCCGGCAACACGCTGGCGATAAGACGCTGCGGCGTATCTTCTTCAAAGGCCACCACCCAGTCCACGGCTTCCAGCGCGCCCAGCACAATCATACGATTAACCAGCGGGTTCACCGGGCGACTGCTGCCTTTCAGGCGCTTCGTCGAGGCGTCGCTGTTTACCGCTACAATCAGGCGATCACCCAGCTTGCGCGCATTGGCGAGGTAAGAGACGTGGCCCGCGTGCAAAATGTCGAACACGCCGTTAGTCATCACCACCTTTTCGCCGCGCTTGCGCGCCTGTTCAACCGCAATCTTAAGCTGCGCTTCGTTCATAATGCCGAAGCCCTCTTCCGGACGCGCATGAATAGCGTTTTCCAGTTCGACCGGGCTGACGGTAGAGGTGCCCAGCTTGCCGACCACGACGCCCGCCGCCGCGTTGGCCATAAAGCAGGCCTCTTCAAGGGAGTCGCCCGCCGCCAGCGTTGCCGCCAGCACGCCGATCACGGTATCGCCCGCGCCGGTCACGTCGAAGACTTCCTGCGCCTGCGTCGGCAGATGCAGCGGCGCTTTGCCAGGCTGCAGCAGCGTCATGCCGTTTTCGGAACGCGTTACCAGCAGCGCGGAAAGCTCATAATCCGCCACTAGCTGCATGCCGCGGGTAACGATGTCCTCTTCGTTCTTGCATTTGCCCACTACCGCTTCGAACTCTGACAGGTTCGGCGTCAGCAGCGTTGCGCCGCGATAGCGCTCAAAATCGGTGCCTTTGGGATCGATCAGCACCGGCACCTTTGCCTCGCGCGCCAGGCGAATCATGGTCTGCACGCTGGAGAGCGCGCCTTTTGCATAGTCGGAGAGCACCAGCGCACCGGCGGTATTCAGCGACTGACGCAGCCGCTGATGGATCGGCTCGGGATCGACCTGATCGAAACCCTCTTCGAAATCGAGGCGCAGCAGCTGCTGGTTACGCGACAGCACGCGCAGTTTAGTAATGGTGGGATGCGTTTTGACCGCCACGAAGTCACAGCGAACCTTGACCTTTTCCAGCGTTTCGCTCAGCACGCGCGCCGCGTCATCTTCACCGGTTAAGCCGATCAGCTGCGAAGCGGCCCCCAGCGCTGCAATGTTCATCGCCACGTTCGCCGCGCCGCCGGGACGTTCTTCGATAGCGTCCACTTTCACCACCGGCACCGGTGCTTCAGGCGAGATACGGCTGGTTGGGCCATACCAGTAGCGATCCAACATCACATCGCCTACGACCAGCACCGAAGCACGGTCGAACGCGGGCAAAGTAACTTTCATTCCAGACACTCCAGACTGCAGTAAAAATAGTGCGCGGATGATAGCACAGATGCGATCTGCGCTATCAACAGGCGCTCAGGGTGAGCAGGGCGACGCCAGCCAGCGCTGCCAGCTCGCTGTCACGGTTTGCCGCTCGGCGGCGAAGGCGTCCGGCTCAACGTGGCCGGGCAGCTCCTGCAGCGCCAGATGATGCAGCGCGTCGCGCAGGGTGACGTAGGCATGGGTCAGCGCCTGCGCTTCCGCCTCCGGCATTTTATCGTAGCGCGCCGCCAGCTCGAAAATCCGCACGTTATCGGACCAGCGCGTCAGGTCGGGCTGCTCGGCGGCCCAGGCTAAGACAAGATATTGCGCGATGAATTCAATATCGGTAATGCCGCCCTCGTCGGTTTTGATCTCCCAGCGCCCTTTGTGCCTGTTGCTGAGGTGCGCGCGCATTTTCTCACGCATCTCGCGCACCTCTTTTTGCAGCACCTCCGGCGCGCGCGGCAGGCAGAGAATGGCGCGGCGGATAGCGTTAAAGCGCTCCGCGAGCACCTCATCGCCAAACACCACGCGGGCGCGCACCAGCGCCTGATGCTCCCAGGTCCAGGCCTCGTGGCGCTGGTAATCGTCGAAGGCGTCAAAGGTGCTGACCAGCATGCCTGCGGCGCCGGAAGGCCGCAGCCGCGCGTCTACCTCGTAGAGAATGCCCGAGGCGGTGCGCGTGCTGAAGAGATGCATAATGCGCTGCGCCAGACGCAGATAGAACTGGCGCCCGTCGATGCTGCGCTCGCCGTCCGTGACCGTCTCTGCCGGACAGTCATGCAGAAACACCAGATCGAGATCGGAGCTGTAGCCCAGCTCCCAGCCGCCCAGCTTGCCGTAGCCCAGCACCGCAAAGCCGCGCTCGTGCTCATTTTTCAGATGCTGCGGCCGCCCGTAGCGCTGCACCATCATCAGCCACGCCTGCTGCACCACCGATTCGATAATCGCTTCCGCCAGCCAGGTTAAGTGATCGCTCACTTTCATGACTGGCAGCGTACCTGCGATATCTGCCGCCGCAATGCGCAGCAGCTGCGCCTGCTTGAACTGGCGCACCGCCTCAAGCTGCTGCTCTTCATCATCGACCGGAATGCGCATCAGATACTGGCGCAGCTCGTCGCGGTAGGCGTCGGTGGCGGTCGGCTGATAGAGCGTGGCGGGATCGAGCAGCTCATCGAGCAGCAGCGGATAGCGCGCCAGCTGGCTGGCGATCATCGGCGACGCCGCGCACAGGCGGATCAGGTGGCGCAGAGCGCCGTGGTATTCGGTAAGGAGTTCCAGATAGGTACTGCGCGTCAGCACGCCCAGCAGCAGCGGAACAAGACGGCTGAAGGTGACGGCGGCGTCATCGCGCGGACAGACTTCGCTCAGCAGCCGTGGCATAAGCTGGTCGATCGCCATCCGCCCGCGCGGCCCGATGGTGCGGCGGCTGATATCCTGGCGAAAATCGTCCAGCGCGCGATGCAGCGCCCGGCGCTGCTCATCGTCGAGCTGCGGCACCAGCGGTGCCAGCTCCGCATCCTCAAGCGAATCCTGCCACAGCCCGCTAAACTCCAGCAGCTCAGGCTGATCGCTGATTTCGGGGATATCTTCGCCGATCAGCTCGTCGAAGATGGCGCGCACCGCCGCCATATGCGTTTCCAGCCGCGCCGTCAGCGCGGGCCAGCTTTCAGCACCCATCGCCCAGGCGAGCCGCGCGCGGCTGAGCGGCTCGGTCGGCAGCGTCTGGGTCTGCTCATCATTGAGGCTCTGCAGCAGATTCTCCAGCCGACGCAGAAAGAGGTAAGCCTCGCGCAGGGTCACAACCTGCCCCGGGGTCAGCAGCCCCAGCTCGCCGATAGCGGATAGCGTCGGCAGCAGGGAGCGCTGCTGTAGCGAGCGCTCACGTCCGCCGCGTATCAGCTGAAAGACCTGCACGATAAATTCGGTTTCGCGAATGCCGCCCGCGCCCAGCTTGATATTGTTGGTCAGCCCGCGCCGCCGCACTTCGCGGGTGATCATGCTTTTCATATTGCGCAGCGACTGAATCACGCTGAAGTCGATATAGCGCCGATAGATAAAGGGGCGCAGCATCTGCTGCAGCTCCTGGCTCCAGCGATCCTGGTCGTCGCCCATCAGGCGCGCCTTGACCATCGCATAGCGCTCCCAGTCGCGGCCCTGCTCCTGATAGTAATCCTCCAGCGCGGCGAAGCTCAGCACCAGCGGGCCGCTGTCGCCGAAAGGACGCAGCCGCATATCGACGCGGTAGACGAAGCCGTCCATGGTGGGCTGATCCAGAACCTTGATTAGCCGCTGCCCCATGCGCGTAAAGAACTGCGCGTTATCCAGCTCGCGTCGGCCGCCGCGCGTCGCGCCGTTTTCCGGCCAGGCGAAGATCAGATCGATATCGGAAGAGAAGTTGAGTTCACCGCCGCCCAGCTTGCCCATGCCGAGGATCAGCATCGGCTGCGGCTCGCCCGCGCTGTTGCAGGGCGTGCCGAAGTCCTGGCAGCACGCCTGGTATACCCAGTCGCGCGCGCGGCCGATCAGCGCCTCCGCCAGCACGCTGAGCTGCTGCAGGCTCTGTTCGGTGCTGGCCTCCCCCAGACACTGCATCCAGGCGATACGCACCAGCATGCGGCGTCGGAACAGCCGCAGCGCACGCATTAGCGCCGCCTCGCTGTCCACCGTGGCGATATCGTCATCCAGCCAGCGGGCGTAGTGCTGCCACTCCTCCGGCTGCGGTGGCTGCTGCTGGATCGCCTGCCACCAGTCGGGATGACGTTGCAGGTTCTCGACGATGAAATCACTGAACGCCAGCGCGGCACGCTGCGCGTCGGTTAGGGCATCGGCGGCGACGCCAAGGCGCTCGGCCGCGCTGGCCGCCTGCGCCTGTAACTCAGCGGGTAACTCTAACAACGTCTTCTCTCCCTGATGGGTCAGATCATCGTGGCGTACTGCTGTTCAGCCAGAAAGGCGGCTGGCGAATCGCCTGGCTCGCCAGCGATTTCAGCCAGTGCTCCTGGTTTTGCGCAATGGATTGTTGCAGCTGCTGCCAGGGCGCCAGCCAGACGGAAACGGCTTCTACCGGGTAGGCACCCGCCAGCAGATGCACCGCCAGCAGCTGACGCGACAGGCGCGTCGCCTTGTCGTGATATTCATTAAGCAGCTGTACGTCGCTGAAGGTCTCTTTAAGATCGGCGTTGATGCGGCTCAGCATGATGTCGCTGAAGCGCTTAAAGGAGCCGTCGAGCTTCGCCTGGCTTTTTGCATCGATCCAGCGCCGCCACTGCGACTCTACCAGCCAGTGAGTAAGCGCTAACTGGGTCTCTACGGAGAGCGCCGAGAAGCTCAGCGCCTGCGCATCTTTAACCGGCTCGGCGAGAGTCTCTTCCAGCGTGGTCAGCTTCTGGCGCAGCTCGCTGCTCGCCTTGCGCGGCACCAGGGCGCCGAACAGCGAGAAGGCCTGACGCAGCGCTTCCAGCGCCTCGACAACGCTGCGCTGCGCCTCGGCGTTGCCGCGTAGCCACACCTCTTCATGATATTGCCAGTGGCTGAGGGCGCTCGACATCGCGGCCACCATCCCCTCTTCCACCGTCGCTTTCGGCGCGGCTTTCAGCAGCGGGAACGGACGCAGAAGACGCGGCGGATTGCCCTGCGCCAGATGATAGCCGCGCGCCGCTTTGCTCAGGCTGCCGAGACGCAGGCCGCCGATGGCGATCAGCTCGCGGGCGAAGGTCATCATGTCGCCGCGCTGGCCGCTTTTCAGCTCCAGCTCCACCTCAACCAGATCTTCGCTCAGCGTCTCCGTGGCGACCGAGCCGCGATCGAAGGCCACTTCCACTTCGCTTTCGCCTGCCTGAACCAGCCAGGTCTCACGCTGAAAATGGGTGCTGAACAGGGGTTGCAGACGCTGCTGCAGCGCGGCGACGTCAGTGCCCTGCGGCCAGACGTCGGCGGGCAGCCGCGCGATATCCAGCTTCGCTTCAGGCAGGTCGATATTATATTCCGCGCGCTGATGCAGGCCGCCGAGCGTTTTCCCGGCGGTCTTCAGGGTCATTTCATACTGGCCGTCAACGCCGCGAATGCGCAGGCCCATATCCCAGCGACGCAGCTGGTTGTCATCTGTCTCAAAATAGATGTTGCTTAACGCGCGCGCGGCCTGGTGCTGGTGCGGAAAACCGGCGAGAGTCTGCGCCAGCTTGCTGGCGGCGTCAGGCGTGGCAATGAACTTTAGTTCGATTTCGATGGTCATAATTTTTTATTCAATACGCTGCTGGCACTTACGAGGATTATCTGGCGAAGAGTAATGCACAGAAGGCGGGCTGTCTCTGCTTTCTTTGCGCTTTCGCTACCCTTTTCGCAGGGAAATGAGACCAGGATAGTTCTCATTCAGATTTATGCGAGGCGGTTCCAGACTGTGCCGGTAAATTTACAGACCCCCAAGCTAAAACGACATCGAATGAAAAAAATTGTAATCGCAGGCCTTACCTTGCTGGCTATCAGCACGCTCGCACCAGCCCATGCAGATGAAAAGCGCTACATCTCCGACGAATTATCCACCTGGGTTCGCAGCGGACCGGGCGATCAATATCGCCTGCTCGGCAAGCTGAACGCGGGGGAAGAAGTGCAGCTGGTGCAGACCAACAGTGACACCAACTACGGCCAGATCCGCGATTCAGAAGGCCGCACCGTCTGGATCCCGCTGTCGCAGCTCAGCGCCGAGCCGAGCCTGCGCACCCGCGTGCCGCAGCTGGAGCAGCAGGTCAAAGATCTGACCGCGAAGCTGGGCAATATCGACAACAGCTGGAACCAGCGCACCGCCGAGATGCAGAACAAAGTCGCCAACAGCGACAGCGTTATCAACGGGCTGAAAGAAGAGAACCAGAAGCTGAAAAACGAGCTGATCGTGGCGCAGAAAAAGGTTAACGCGGCCAACGTTCAGCTGGACGACAAGCAGCGCACCATCATCATGCAGTGGTTTATGTATGGCGGCGGCGTGCTGGGCGTCGGCCTGCTGCTGGGTCTGGTGCTGCCGCATATGGTGCCGCGCCGTAAGAAAAAAGATCGCTGGATGAACTAGGTTTTTCCGCGTTTTACCTTCCGCACGCCGAGGGCATCCTTTGATGCCCTTTTCGCCATGCCTGCAATCTGGCCATTGTGTGCAACAATAGAGCAACAAGCGCGCTGAATCTTTAGCGGCGGAAGTGCCCTCCGGCGCGCCTTTTTATTATCTCTGGAGTTGTTGAGTGAAGACGTATTTAGTAGGCGGCGCCGTTCGCGATGCGCTGTTAAAACTGCCGGTTAAAGACCGGGACTGGGTTGTGGTCGGCGCGACGCCGGAGGCGATGCTGGCGCAGGGCTTTCAGCAGGTTGGTCGCGATTTTCCGGTCTTTCTGCATCCGCAAAGCCGTGAAGAGTACGCGCTGGCGCGTACCGAACGGAAAAGCGGCAACGGCTATACCGGCTTTGTCACCTGGTCCGCGCCCGACGTGACGCTGGAGCAGGATCTGCAGCGCCGCGATCTGACCATTAACGCCATCGCGCAGAGGGAAGATGGCGAGCTGATCGATCCCTTTCACGGCGAGCGCGATCTGCAGGCGCGTCTGCTGCGCCACGTCTCCGACGCCTTTAACGAGGATCCGCTACGCGTGCTGCGCGTGGCGCGTTTTGCCGCGCGTTTTGCCCATCTTAACTTCCGCATCGCCGATGAGACCCAGGCGCTGATGCGCCAGATGGCGGCCAGCGGCGAGCTGAGCCACCTTACCGCCGAGCGCGTCTGGAAAGAGACAGAGAAGGCGCTGACCTCGCGCAATCCCCAGGTCTATTTTCAGACGCTGCGCGACTGCGGCGCGCTTGAGGTGCTGTTCCCGGAGCTTGACAGGCTGTTCGGCATTCCCGCGCCGGCAAAGTGGCACCCGGAGATCGACACCGGCGTCCATACCCTGATGACGCTCACGCTGGCGGCATCGCTGTCGGACGAGGTCGATGTGCGTTTCGCCACCCTGTTTCACGACGTCGGTAAAGCGCTGACGCCGCCGGAGAAGTGGCCAAGCCATCACGGCCACGGCGCGGCGGGCGTGCCGCTGGTGGAGGCGCTCTGCCAGCGCCTGCGCGTGCCGAACGCCATTCGCGATCTGGCGCTGATCGTCACGGAATTTCACGATGTGGTGCATACCATCGAACGTCAGTCGGCGGACGCTTTAGTGGCGCTGTTCGATCGCATCGACGCCTGGCGCAAGCCCCATCGGGTTGAGCAAATCGCGCTGACCAGCGAAGCGGACGCGCGCGGCCGCGCTGGCCTTGAGAGCATGGCCTATCCGCAGGGCGACTATCTGCGTCAGGCGTTCGCGCTGGCGCAGGCGGTGCCGACCAAAGCGGTTATCGAGGCGGGTTTCAAAGGTGCAGAGGTGCGAGAGGAGCTGACGCGACGCCGTATCGCCGCCGTGGCGCAGGGCATTGCCGAGATGCGGCCAGCCTGATAGCTGGCCGCGCAGAGGTTACATAAAGATAGCGTAGACCGCTGCCGCAACGATAAAGCGGTAGATAGCGAAAGAGACAAACGAGATACGTTTGATCAGCTCAAGGAAGGCCTTGATCGCAATCAGCGCCACCACGAAGGCGGTAACAAAGCCGACGGCGAACATCGGCAAATCGTTCATCGTCAGGAAGCCGATGCTTTTATAGAGATCGAGGCCGGTGGCGCCCATCATCATCGGCACGGCGAGGATAAAAGAGAACTCCGACGCCGCGTAGCGGCTGACGCCCATCAGCATACCGCCAGAGATCGTGGCGCCTGAGCGAGAGAAGCCCGGCCAGAGCGCGAGGCACTGGAAGCAGCCGATCATAAAGGCCTGGCGATAGGTAATATCGTCAATGCCGACCGCTTTTGGCTGTTTCGGCTTCAGGTATTCCGCCACCAGCAGCAGCACGCCGCCGACCACCAGCGCGTACATCACGTTGATCGGGTTAAACAGCGTTTTGATCTGGTCATGCAGCACCAGCCCAATCACCACCGCCGGGACCATACCCAGCAGAATATGGATCAGCGTCAGGTGGCCACGGCCGACGCCCTCATGCCTGACCTGGCCGAAGTGAATGCCGATTAATCCAAACAGACGACGCCAGAACATCACCACCACGGCAAGTATGGACCCGAGCTGGATCACCACCTCAAAGGTTTCCGCCTTATCGCCTTCGAAACCCAGCAGGTGGCCGACAATAATCATGTGCCCCGTGGAGGAGACAGGCAGGAATTCAGTTAGCCCCTCCACGATGCCCAGGATTGCAGCTACCCAAAGCTGATGAATATCTGCCATCAAATTTTCCTTATATCCGTTTTAAACCCATTAAAAAGGCGGTCGCGAGTCTGCTTCCGCCTGAAATTTTGCCATCGCCTGCCTGAGGGAAACCTTAAGGCTTTCGGCGGCCTTCACGTTTCACTCCGCAAGGGCGCCAGTTATGACAGACAATAATTTGGTTTGGTTTCATTGTGATGGCAATCACAAGCTAATCATTTAGGAATAGTCCCGCGCTCAATGCGCACGCCCACCTGGTTTGCCTGCGCCACCGCGCCCGGTTTGGCGACTTTGATACGCACCCCTGGCGTGCTGAAACGGGTCATCAGCAGGTCCGCGATTTCCTCCGCTACCCGCTCCACCAGCGCAAAGCGCGTGCCGCTCAGGTGGGTGAGGATCGCCTCAGAGACGTCGGCGTAGCTCAGACAGTCGTTAACATCGTCGCTGCGCGCCGCCAGCCGATTGTCCCACGCCATTTCGACATCGAGCACCAGCTTCTGCTGAATGCCCTGTTCCCAGTCGTAAACGCCAATGGTGGTGTACACCGTGAGTTGCTCGATAAAAACGATATCCATGATGACAGTCTCTGTTTTTGGCTAAGCCGGATACCACTTCCGGCATATAATGCGTATTATCCACGGTTAACGAAGACAAAACGACCCTAAAGGAAACGGTACGGTAATATGAGTGCTATCGCGCCTGGTATGATTTTTTTCGCGTATCTTTGCGGTTCGATTTCGAGCGCCATTCTGGTCTGCAAAATCGCCGGACTGCCCGATCCGCGGACGCAGGGGTCAGGCAATCCTGGCGCGACCAACGTGTTGCGCATCGGCGGTAAAGCCGCTGCGGCCTGCGTTTTGATTTTCGATATTCTCAAAGGCATGGTGCCGGTCTGGCTGGCCTATCTGCTGCATCTCGCCCCGCTTTATCTTGGCCTGACCGCCATCGCCGCCTGTCTCGGCCATATCTATCCGGTCTTTTTTCGCTTTCGCGGCGGTAAAGGAGTCGCTACCGCCCTCGGTGCCATCGCACCCATCGGCTGGGATCTAACCGGGCTGATGACCGGCACCTGGCTGCTGACGGTGCTGCTGAGCGGCTATTCGTCGCTGGGTGCCATCGTCAGCGCGCTGATTGCGCCGTTCTACGTCTGGTGGTTTAAGCCGCAGTTCACCTTTCCGGTGTCGATGCTGTCATGCCTGATTCTGCTACGTCATCACGACAATATTCAGCGGCTGTGGCGCGGTCAGGAGAGTAAAATCTGGAAGCGCAGGAAAGCGCGCGAAGAGAAGGAATAAAGCCGGCTCGGTCTGAACGGCCAGCGGCAGACGCGGGTGAGACGGCCCGATTGCAAAGAGGGCACACCTGCCAGCCTGGCCCGCCCCACCCGCTTGCGAGCATTGGCTGCTGCCCGCAAGAAAAATCGCATTGTTACCTTAATGGCTTTCGATAGCTGGCAGTTCCGCCAGCGGCCAGCGCGGCCGTACGCTGACGCCCAGCCCGCCGCGCGTGCCGCCCTTCAGACGCACCATGCCTGCATAGGCGATCATTGCGCCGTTGTCGGTGCAGAACTCAGGACGAGCATAGAAGACCTCGCCACCGCGCGCCTGCATCATCTGCGCCATACGCTCGCGCAGCGTCCGGTTGGCGCTGACGCCGCCCGCGATCACCAGCCGCTTAAATCCGCTCTGCTCCAGCGCGCGTTTGCACTTGATCATCAGGGTATCGACCACCGCATCCTCGAAGGCGCGGGCGATATCGGCGCGGGTTTGCGCGTCGTCTGCATTCTCGCGAATGGTATTCGCGGCAAAGGTCTTCAGGCCGGAAAAGCTAAAGTCGAGGCCGGGGCGATCGGTCATCGGACGCGGAAAGGTAAACCGTCCTGCCACGCCCTGCTGCGCCATTTTCGACAGCATCGGGCCGCCGGGATAGTCCAGCCCAAGCAGCTTGGCGGTTTTGTCGAAGGCTTCGCCTGCGGCATCGTCAATCGACTCGCCCAGCAGCGCATATTCGCCGATGCCGGTGACGCTAATCAGCTGGGTATGGCCGCCCGACACCAGCAGCGCCACAAACGGGAACTGCGGCGGATTCTCTTCCAGCATCGGCGCCAGCAGATGGCCTTCCATATGATGTACCGGAACCGCGGGCACTTTCCACGCAAAGGCGAGCGACCGGCCGATGGTGGCGCCGACCAGCAGCGCGCCGACCAGGCCAGGCCCCGCCGTATAGGCGACGGCGTCGATCTGCTGCGGCTGCAGGTTTGCCTGTTTCAGCGCCGCCTGAATCAGCGGCACGGTTTTGCGCACGTGATCGCGCGACGCCAGTTCCGGCACCACGCCGCCGTAATCGGCGTGCAGTTTCACCTGGCTGTAAAGCTGATTGGCGAGCAGGCCCGCTTCGTCATCATAGATTGCGATGCCGGTTTCATCGCAGGATGTTTCAATACCCAGAATTCGCATAGCGCTTACCTCTTACTTGCGGCGCGCAGTGTAGCATAGCAACGCCTGCGTTCGTCGACGCTTTCGCTGTAAAAAGTGATTCCGTGGCGCGCAAAGAGTGCGCTATACTCCGCACCCTTGAAAAAAACCGGCAGCCGCATCGGCAAACGCTCCTGTTGGTTCTTAATTGTCCATGGTGCTTTACAAACCGACTCGTGTTGGAGTAAAATGCTGCACCATTTTGAAATGTGCTGACGCCGCAGTCAGCAGCAAAAACCGAATTTTATCGAGGTGAGAGTTACATGCCGGTAATTAAAGTACGTGAAAACGAGCCATTCGACGTAGCACTGCGTCGCTTCAAGCGTTCCTGCGAGAAAGCAGGCGTTCTGGCTGAAGTTCGTCGTCGTGAGTTCTATGAAAAACCGACCACAGAACGTAAGCGCGCTAAAGCGTCTGCAGTTAAGCGTCACGCCAAGAAACTGGCTCGCGAAAACGCACGCCGCACTCGTCTGTACTAAGTTCTTCCGGAGGTTCGCCTCCACCGCGTGTTAAACGCAGACAGAGTCAAGTAAGAGGCCGTGCTTTCCGAAAGGAAGCGCGGCTTGTTGCCGTTTATGAGCTGAAAAACTGGGGCTTATGGCTGGAAGAATCCCGCGCGTCTTTATCAATGATCTGCTTGCCCGCACGGATATCGTGGATCTTATCGATGCCCGCGTTAAGCTGAAAAAGCAGGGTAAGAACTTCCACGCGTGTTGTCCCTTCCACAATGAAAAAACCCCCTCTTTCACCGTAAACGGCGAGAAGCAGTTTTATCACTGTTTCGGCTGTGGCGCGCACGGCAACGCCATCGACTTTTTGATGAATTACGATCGGCTGGAATTTGTCGAGAGTATCGAAGAGCTGGCGACGCAGCATGGTCTGGAAGTGCCCTACGAAGCGGGCAGCGGCCCGAGCCAGATAGAGCGCCACCAGCGCCAGAGCCTCTATCAGCTGATGGAGAGCCTTAACGGTTTTTATCAGCAGAGCCTGACGCACGCCAGTGCGCGATCGGCGCGTGACTATCTCAGCAACCGCGGCTTAAGTGCTGAAGTGATTGAGCATTTCGCCATCGGCTTCGCGCCGCCGGGCTGGGATAACGTCTTAAAGCGCTTCGGCGGCAATAAAGACGATCGCGAGTCCCTGATGGAGGCCGGCATGCTGGTTTCCAACGATAAGGGCCGCACCTATGACCGCTTTCGCGAGCGCGTCATGTTTCCAATTCGCGACAAGCGCGGACGCGTAATTGGCTTTGGCGGCCGTGTGCTGGGTAACGAGACGCCCAAGTACCTGAACTCGCCGGAAACGCCGATTTTCCATAAGGGCCGTCAGCTTTATGGCCTCTATGAAGCGCAGAAGAATCATCCGCAGCCTGCCCGCCTGCTAGTGGTGGAAGGCTATATGGACGTGGTGGCGCTGGCGCAGTTCGGCATCGATTACGCCGTGGCGTCGCTGGGTACCTCCACGACGGCAGAACATATTCAGCTGCTGTTCCGCAGCACCGATACCGTGATCTGCTGCTACGACGGCGACCGCGCGGGTCGGGAAGCCGCCTGGCGCGCGCTGGAAACCGCATTGCCTTACATGAATGACGGACGTCAGCTACGCTTTATGTTTTTGCCCGACGGCGAAGATCCCGACACGCTGGTGCGTAAAGAGGGAAAAGAGGCGTTTGAAGCGCGTATGGAGCAGGCGATGCCGCTCTCCTCTTTCCTGTTCGACTCGCTGCTGCCGCAGGTCGATCTGAGCACGCGCGACGGTAAAGCGCGCCTGAGCACGCTGGCGCTGCCGCTGATTAGCCAGATCCCCGGCGAGACGCTGCGCATCTATATGCGTCAGGAACTGGGTAATAAACTCGGCATTCTTGACGATAACCAGTTAGAGAAGCTGATGCCGAAGCAGGCACCCAGCGGTGCGGCACCGACGGCGCCGCCGTTAAAGCGCACCACGATGCGCGTGCTGGTGGCGCTGCTGGTGCAAAACCCGCAGCTGGCGACGCTGGTGCCCACGCTTGAGGGGCTGTCGCAGGTAAAAATGGCGGGCTTACCGCTGTTTGCTGAATTAGTCAGCCGTTGCACTGAGAATCCTGGATTGACTACCGGACAGCTACTAGAGTTATATCGCGGGACAAATTTTAGTCAGACGCTTGAAACCTTAGCCACGTGGAACCACATGATAGTGGATGAGGAAGTTGAAGCGGTGTTTCATGATTCGCTGGCGAGTATTTACGACGCCGCGCTTGAACAGCGTCTGGAGGAGCTGATCGCTCGCGATCGCACCCAGGGTTTAAGCGCAGAAGAGCGCCGTGAATTCTGGACCTTAAGCCAGGCGCTGGCGAAAAAGTAAAATTTTAACTGGGTCAGAATGTTGCGCGTAGTCAAAGGCGCATCTCTGACCCATTCGTTTCTGGGGCAATGCGCCGCAAGCCGAGGCTCAGCGACGCGATAAGCCAGCCCGGAGACGCAACGAGTCTGGCATGACACAGCGCGCCGTTAGCAACACTGGGGCGATAAAGCCAGCCAGTTCAGAGCGCATTGCCAGCAGGGCCGTCGAGAGAGCCCTGTACGCACAGTAAGAGGCGTAGCCTCGAACAGAATACAAAGCGGCTTAAGTGCCGATATATGAGGGGCAAAAGCCCTGGCCGCGACGAAGGCAGCGGCAATAATACAACGCCTTCACTGTTATAGTTGGCTCGCTGCCGACCGACACCAATCTAATTAACAGAAGTGTGGATACCGTCTTATGGAGCAAAACCCGCAGTCACAGCTTAAGCTGCTTGTCACCCGTGGTAAGGAGCAAGGCTATCTGACCTATGCTGAGGTCAATGACCATCTGCCGGAAGATATCGTCGACTCCGATCAGATCGAAGACATCATCCAGATGATTAACGATATGGGTATTCAGGTGGTGGAAGAAGCCCCTGACGCCGACGATCTGATGCTGAACGAAAACAGCGCCGATACTGACGAAGATGCCGCGGAAGCCGCCGCTCAGGTGTTATCCAGCGTAGAATCTGAAATTGGCCGCACCACCGACCCGGTGCGCATGTATATGCGCGAAATGGGTACCGTTGAGCTGCTGACGCGCGAAGGCGAAATCGACATCGCCAAGCGCATCGAAGACGGTATCAACCAGGTACAGTGTTCGGTTGCGGAATATCCGGAAGCCATTACCTATCTGCTGGAGCAGTACGACAAAGTCGAAGCGGGCGAATCTCGCCTCTCCGACCTGATCACCGGCTTCGTGGATCCAAACGCTGAAGAAGATCTGGCGCCTACCGCCACCCACGTCGGCTCTGAGCTGTCTCAGGAAGACCGCGACGACGACGAAGATGAAGACGAAGAGAGCGAAGACGACAGCTCCGATGACGATAACTCTATCGATCCGGAACTGGCGCGCGAGAAATTCGTCGAGCTGCGCACGCAGTATGAAACGACCCGCCTTGTTATCAAGAGCAAAGGTCGCAGCCATGCTGACGCAGTCAAAGAGATTCAGAACCTTTCTGACGTCTTTAAGCAGTTCCGCCTGGTGCCGAAGCAGTTCGACTACCTGGTGAACAACATGCGCGAGATGATGGAGCGTGTGCGTACGCAAGAGCGCATCATCATGAAGCTGTGCGTTGAACTGTGCAAAATGCCGAAGAAAAACTTCATCACGCTGTTTACCGGCAACGAGACCAGTGAGAGCTGGTTCAAAGCCGCGCTGGCCATGAATAAACCCTGGTCAGAGAAGCTGAAAGAAGTGGAAGAAGATGTGATGCGCTGCCTGCAGAAGCTGCATCAGATCGAAGAAGAGACCGGCCTGACCATCGAGCAGGTTAAAGATATCAACCGTCGCATGTCTATCGGCGAAGCCAAAGCGCGTCGTGCGAAGAAAGAGATGGTGGAAGCGAACCTGCGTCTGGTGATTTCAATCGCGAAAAAATATACCAACCGCGGTCTGCAGTTCCTCGACCTGATTCAGGAAGGCAACATCGGCCTGATGAAGGCGGTTGATAAGTTTGAATACCGTCGCGGCTACAAGTTCTCGACCTATGCGACATGGTGGATCCGTCAGGCGATCACCCGCTCTATCGCCGACCAGGCGCGTACCATCCGTATTCCGGTGCATATGATTGAGACCATTAACAAGCTCAACCGTATTTCGCGCCAGATGCTGCAGGAGATGGGCCGCGAGCCGACGCCGGAAGAGCTGGCCGAGCGCATGCTGATGCCGGAAGACAAGATCCGCAAAGTGTTGAAAATCGCTAAAGAGCCTATCTCTATGGAGACGCCGATTGGCGACGACGAAGATTCGCATCTGGGCGACTTTATCGAAGACACCACGCTGGAGCTGCCGCTCGACTCTGCGACCTCCGAGAGCCTGCGTTCTGCTACCCATGACGTTCTGGCGGGCCTGACCGCGCGCGAAGCCAAAGTGCTGCGCATGCGTTTCGGTATCGATATGAACACCGACCATACGCTGGAAGAGGTGGGCAAACAGTTCGACGTTACGCGTGAGCGTATTCGTCAGATTGAGGCGAAAGCGCTGCGCAAGCTGCGCCATCCGAGCCGCTCGGAAGTGCTGCGTAGCTTCCTGGACGACTGATTGCATTAGCGTTAAAAAAACCCCGGCCTGCCGGGGTTTTTTATTGCCTCTTTTCTGCCTCGCGTTCTATTCCACATCCTGCTGCAGCGCATCATAGAGCTGTCGGTAGGCCGCGACGATCTCGTCAAGAGAGGCGCGGTTAAGGCCGCTGGGATTGGGCAGCACCCAGACCTGGGTTTTGCCCATAAAAATGCCCTGTAAGCCCCACTCCACCTTGCGCTGATTAAAGGCGCGCTTAAAGGCGTCTTTGCCGAGGATCGCCAGCATGCGCGGCTGGTAGTTAAGCACCTTATCGGTCAGGCGCGCGCCGCCGTCGCGCAGCTCCTCAGCCGCCAGCTGGTTCGCCTGCACGGTGGGACGCTCTACCAGCATGGTGATGCCGCAGCCGGTCTCCAGCAGCCGCTGCTCCTCTTCAGGTTTGAGCTGCTCTCGGGTAAAACCCGCCAGATGCAGCACCTTCCAGAAGCGGTTGCCGGGGTGGGCGAAGTGATAGCCGGTGTGCGCGGTCGAGTGCCCGGGATTAATGCCGCAGAACAGCACCTCCAGGCCGGGCGCAATAATGTCGCTGATGTTGTGCTCGCTCATGCCGCCTGCTCCAGTCCGGTGCGGCGCTTCAGCGCCTGCCTGCTGCGCGCCAGCATGGTCGCGGAGAGCGCCTTATCGGGACAGGCGCGCGCCAGCGCCAGCGCGCCGACCATTTCAGCCAGCAGGCTGCTGGCGAGCGCCTCGGCGTCGCGCTGTCCCAGCTCAGCGAGCAGTTCGCCTAACCGCTGCAGCATCGAAGTGACGCCCTGGGTAAAAATAGCTTGCGCCTCTTCTGGCAGATGACCGACCTCGCTGACCAGCGCGGGCACCGGGCAGCCCTCGGCGCGGCAGTCGCGATGCGCCTCTGACAGGTAATAGTCAATCAGGGCGCCCAGCCGTGCGGCCGGATCGGTGCCCTGCCACAGCGACGCCATGCGCTGCGCCGAGTCGGTAAACATTTCGGCGATAACCGCCTGCACCAGCGCCTCGCGCGAGTCAAAGTGCGCATAGAAGCCGCCGTGCGTCAGCCCGACGCGCTTCATCAGCGCCGCCACGCCGATGCTTTCCGTGCCGCATTCACGCATCACCCGCGCCGCCTCATCGAGGATACGCTGTCGCGTGCGCGCCTTGTGGCTCTGTTTATCCATCACTTTTTTCCCGCTGATATGTTCTGCCATTGATAGTAATTATTACGATCATCATATTCCAGCTTGACGGTGAATATGATGGTCGTCATATTGATTATAAATATGACAACCATCATACAAAAGAGGTTCATCATGTCAGCATCATCACAAGGCTTTGCTTTAATTACCGGCGCATCAAGCGGCATTGGCGCCACCTACGCTCGACGCCTGGCGGCGCGCGGCTACGATCTGATCCTGGTGGCGCGCGACCAGGCGAGGCTGGAGACGCTGGCGCAGACGCTGCGGCGACAGTATCAGATTGAGGCGCGTATTCTGCGCGCCGATCTGACTGATGCGGGCGATCTGCGGCGCGTTGAGCAAGAGCTGCGGGACAACCCCGCGATTACGCTGCTGGCGAATAACGCCGGTATGAGCGTGGACGGCGAGTTTATTGATGCCGATATCGATCGCATTGAGACCATGCTGGCGCTCAACATCATCGCCCCTGCCCGCCTGGCCCATGCGGCAGCCAATGCGTTTCGCGCGCGCGGACGCGGTGTGATTATCAATATCGCCTCGGTGCTGGCGCTGATGCATGAGCGGTTCAACGGCGCCTATAACGGCAGCAAATCCTTTGTGCTGACGCTGACCCGCTCGATGCAGCGCGAGCTGGAGAACAGCGGCGTGCAGGTGCAGGCCGTTTTGCCAGGCGCTACGCGAACCGAGATCTTCGACCGCTCCGGTAAGTCGATTGATGAGCTGCCGGCCGGTATGATTATGGAAGTGGAAGAGATGGTGGATGCCGCGCTGGCGGGACTGGAAGCGGGCGAAGCGGTGACCATCCCTGCGCTGGAAGAGATGGCGCTTTGGCAGGAGTATGACCGGGCGCGCGGCGCGATGCTGCCCTATCTTTCGCTAAACCAGTCGGCGTCGCGCTATCGCGACTGAGAGCCTGATGCTTTTAAGGTAAAAGCGAGGGTAAGAACCAGATAAGAGACGGGCCAGAGCGGGTTTGCTTACCCACTTTTGCTGGAGGGAATAGCTGAAAGCGGGCCGCGTGTTCTGGAAATAGTTAGTTT
Source organism: Pantoea agglomerans (assembly GCF_020149765.1). Lineage (NCBI taxonomy): Bacteria > Pseudomonadati > Pseudomonadota > Gammaproteobacteria > Enterobacterales > Erwiniaceae > Pantoea > Pantoea agglomerans. Next base: position 556,642 of record NZ_CP083809.1, on the reverse strand, counting down.
AATCAAGCACTCATGCGCTGGAGGATTTTTGAGCATCCGGCGGATGAGTGCTGGATCGCCTGAAACAGATACATTATAATCCCCGCTCCGCTGGCCCCTTAGCTCAGTGGTTAGAGCAGGCGACTCATAATCGCTTGGTCGCTGGTTCAAACCCAGCAGGGGCCACCAAATTTTAGCTTAAAAATCATTGAGTTAAGCCACCTTTTATTGGTGGCTTTTTTGTTTGCCGCGAGGTCATTGGCAGCAAAATGGCAGCAGATTTTTTGCCTAATCTCTAGTCTGAGGCTCATAACATGAAAAAAACCGCTTTAGCGCTTACCCTGTTCGCTTCCCTCAGTGCCCTGGCTGAAGAGGTGCCGAAGCCAGTACAAGAAGTGATTAACGTCTATCAACACTCTTCGTCCTCCCTGGAGAATGGTGTGCTTTCAATGACCATCACAAAACCTACCGTTAATGAAGAAATTGCTACCTCATTTTTTCGCGGGATATGCGATACGCAATATGTTGGGAAAAGCTGGCAACCTTCCCTGATTAAGAAAGTTGTAGTTTTAAACTCTTCTCAGGATCAGGAAGTGGTAATGAACGGAGGCGGCGCTGAATGCAAGAAGTTAGCGCCAATGAATATGAATGAGTCTGAAGTGTATATAAAGTCTCTGATTCAAAAATAAACCCGCATTAGCGGGTTCTTATTTATAACCAGAGCGCGCCCTGAAGTGTTCTGTCAGGATGCGGAGGGGCAGGCTTGACCTTGCCCGGATTCATTATAATTTCTGCCACTGTTTCATGGGACTTGAAGGTGCAACCACAATTGATGTTTTGGCACTGGTTATAGCGCTCCTTCGTTGACTTAGAAACTTGAAAGCTACTACGCGTATGGGCCGCATTCCCACACAATGGACAATTCATCATAACCCAGCCCCTTAATCTCATTTTGGGTGGATAATACACAAAAAACCCCAATTGGGATACTTCTTATTCCATTTCTAATGAGTCGATTTTGACTTCAAGATCAATGCTTGTTGTATAGCCACTGTCCGCGCTGAGGCTGTGCGTAAGCGTCGTTACAATCCATTCGCCCGCGTCTATCTGCTGCTTGAAGCCGCTCACCTTTACCGGCATTTCGGTGTAGAGATCTGCCCGGCCGCGAGCCAGCTGTATAGAAAACGACGCAACCCCGCGCTGCAGGCGCTCCCAACGCATTTTGGCCGCGCGCTCTGCATTGGCCCGGTTTGCATAGGTACGGCTCAGCACCAGGACGTTTTCATCCGTTCCGATCAGATAATCGCCCTGTTTGGCTTCTGGCTCTTTTTTCTTTGTCGTCTTTTTCCGCCTGCGCTTTACTTTCGCCACCGGTTTTTTTGTCGGTTCGCGGGTATGCAGCCAGCTGGCAATCACGCCGGTGTAGGCGTCACGGTCAGCCATGGTAAAGCGGTGGCTGTCGCCGTCCTTGCGTTGAATGGTGATCACCGGCAGCGCCTTACCGCTGGCCGTTTTTCCCTGCCCCTGACGTATGAACAGCAGATTGCCGTTTTTGATAGAGGCTATCGCACCTGACTGTTTCGCCAGGCGCATCAGAAAGCTGGCATCTGACTCGTTGGTCTGGTCAAGGTGATCTACGGCCATCTTCGCCACATCATCACCCAGGGCGATCTTCAGCTTGTGGCGGCCTGCAATGTCTTTCACGATGTCGCCCACGGTTGTCTGGTGCCATGATTTTTCACGCTTAGTATTGAGCGTCTGCCTGAAGTCGGCGCTGCGGGCGCGCAGGGTCAGCCGGTCAGGCGTGCCGGAGTGCTCAATCTCATCCACGATAAAGGTGCCTTTCGGAAAAAGCGCCTCACCCTGCCAGCCGAGCGCGAGCGACAGAGAGACGCCCCGGCGAGGCAGCAGCAGCTGGCAGTCTGCATCGTCCAGCTCGATGTCCAGCTGGTCAGCCTCAAACCCCCGGTTATCAGTGAGCGTCAGGCTCATAAGCCGCTTCTCAATCTTCTGCGTGATGTCCGCGCCTTCAAGCGTCAGCCTGAAAGAAGGGGAATTTGCCTGCCCGTTTATCCATTTCGTGGCGTTCATGAAAGCAGCCCTCCCATCATGCTGGTAACTTTACCCGCGGCGTCCGTCGCCGCGCCCTTCATGGCTGAGAGCTGATCGCTCAGACTGCCAAACATTTCGCCCAGCGTTTCGTCGGTGCGCTTCAGGGTGAGCGTGAACTCAATGCGCCGGCAGACGCCACTGCTGAAAAACTCCGCTTTGGTCTGGCTCAGGCTCTCGATCACAAACATGCCGTAAATGGTGCCGCTTCCTTCTATCAGCGGCCACGCGCGCCCCAGCTCTGCTATCTGCTCCAGCGCCAGCAGTGACAGCCTGCCGCCGGTAATCTCCGGCAGCAGAACGCCCGAAAGCGTCAGCGTTTCATTATCCGGCCCCAGAAACTGGAGGGACGAGCGCACGCCTACGCGGCTGTTTGACGGAAACCGCCAGCTGCGCTGGATCTGCAACTCCTGATAAGGGACCGTCTGCAGCATGAAAACGAACATCCCCAGCGTCATCATCATTATTCAAGTCCTTCTCTGTCGTGGTAACTGCTACGGGCGCGGGCCTTCGCCTGTCGCTCTTTTGCCTCAAGTCTGCGCATAACCTCGTCCGCCACGTCCTGCGCGCTCTGCCCTGGTTGCTGCATGATGGTGATAGGGGCATGAATGGTCACGGGCGATACACTGCCCACCGGTTGCGGTCGTGCCGCTTCCTGCCGGTATGCCTGCGCGGGCTGACTCATCGGATGTAACGGACGCGCAGCCGCTGGCGTTGCAGCCATGCCCATCGCCAGCGCGGCAGAGGCGGCCAGCGCGGCAGTGCGGCGGCGGCTGGTTATGTTGGCCGGGCCGTTCACAATTTCCGGCCCGTTTTCCCCGACGATGCCGAGCTGCCCGGACGGAATATGCCCGCCGGTGTCGTACATTCTCGGAAAAGCCGGGAAGCCGCCCGGCGGCAGCGCCACTTTCCCGTCTGCCGTGACCTGCGCCGGACGTGGTCGGGCTGCCTGCGCCGGTGCGCCTGGCTTGTCGTTGCCGGGCTTCAGAAAGTCCGGCAGGTAATCAGTCAATGAGGACAACTTGCTTTTGAGCGCATCCCATTTCTGGCTGATGCCTGCCAGCAGGCCATCAATCATCTGCGAGCCAGCTTCCTGAAAGCGCGCGGGCAGCGCCTTCACGTCGGCCTCGATTTCCTCCCATTTGGTGCTGATGTAGGTGCGGATGGCCGTCCATACATTGCTGACTTTGGTGCTGATGCCATCCCACAGCGCGGCAAATTTCGGCCCCAGCGTGTCCCAGTTCTGCCAGATATATATGGCCCCCATGGCAATCAGCCCGATCACAGCCAGAATGGGGTTCGCCATCATCAGCCGCCCCAGCCACAGCACGCCATTACCGACAAGGCCAATAGCCTTACGCATGAGGCCAAAAGAACTAAACGCCTGAAGGCCCGTCTTGTTCATAAGCATACGCATTAGCAGCATGGGGCCGATTGTTGACGCAAAGACCAGCAACGCCGCACCTATCCCTGCTGTCACGATGGCAAATCCCGCCGCTATCTTGAACAGCGCCGCCGTCAGTTGCGGGTGCTGTTTTACAAACGAGCCTAATGCGCCAGCGAGATTTCCCAGCCAGTCGGCCACCTGTTTAAGCACTGGCGCGACCGTCTCACCAATTGCAGCCATTGCATTAGTAAACGAGCCGCTCGCCGCATCCCAGCGGTTTGACAGCGTCTTTAATGAGGCGTCAACGCGCTCCCGCAGAGACGCCTGGTTGTCGAGCTTCGCTGCGGTTTCCCTGTACCCGTCAAGCCCTTTAGTAATCATGTTGTTTAGCACTTGCAGCGTTTCCGCATCGTCGCCAAACATATCTTTGAGCGTCCGCAGCCGCTTCTCGGTACTAAGCGCCTTGAGCTGATCCAGCTGCGCATACATTTTCTTAATACCGGCAAATTCTCCTTTGCCGTTGGTGAAATCAAATTTCACCCCCGTGCCCTTAAGGTCTTCGTTCACCCCTTTGATTTTCTTGTTGTCCATCATGGCCTGCAGCACCTTGCGGTAAGCGTTACCTGCCGAGCCGCCGTCCATGCCCTGCTGATCAGCCATCACAAGCAGGGGCGCAAATTCTCTCGCCGCATCGATCCCTTTCTTTTTGATGATGTCCATGGCGCTGCCGATTTTAGAAAAGCCCTGCAGCATGTTTTCCGAATCCACGCCCGCATAAAATCCCTTCTGAATGATGTCGGTGAGCGCCATCATGTCCTTTTCGCTGGTCTGCGTGGCGTCCTGCAGCTTCGCCGCAAACTCCGCCGCATCGGTCGGGGCCATCTGCAGCTGTACGCCGAGATAGGCCGTCGCCTCACCCAGCCCGCCCAGGATCGCCTGCGCGCTCATGCCCTGGCGGCGCAGCATGGTCATCATGTTCTGAAAGTCCGCCGTGGTGCCGGGCAGCTTGTCGCCCAGGCTCACCGCCAGCCTGTTGATTTTTTCATACTCCGGCAGCACCTTAGCGCCCGGCCCCATCATGGAGGCGGCCAGCTGCGTCGCGGCGTTCTCCGAATCCGCATAGGCGCGCACCGGGGCCATCAGGGTCGCGCCGGTAGCTACGCCGGTTGCCACCATGCCCGCGCCGTTACCGGCCAGCTTATTGCGCGTCTCGGTCAGCTTTTCATGCCGTGCCTGGATGTCGCGTATCTTCTGCTGGCGCTCGCCGAGCTTGCGCAGCTCTGCCTGCTGGCGTTCGATTGCCCCGGTTGCCGCCTGCGCGTCCGTTTTTAGCCGGCGCTGTGCCTCGCTCAGCTGTTTTGTATCAATGCCCGCCGCGTTCAGCGCCTCACGCTGGCGCTGCACCGACAGGCGCAGGCCGTTGTAGGTCTCCTGCAGCTGGCTGGCGCGGTTCTTTGCCTGCTCAAGCAGTCTGGCCTGCTGCGCCGTGGGCCTGTTCGTTTCGGTAAACTGCACGGCAAGGCGCGCCGCTTCCTCGCGGGCGGCCTTCAGGTTGTTGGCGGTAACGGCAAGCTGTGAGCGGGTTTTGCGGAATCCGTCAATGCGGCCCGCCTGCTCGTTAAGGGATTTTAGGCCGTCTTTGCTGGCCTTCAGCGCGGCCGACAGCTCCTTAGAGCCGTCGCGCGCGCTGCGAAAGGGGCGCGTGATTTTATCAACCGCGCTTAATACCACCTGCAGCCGCAGGTTTGTGTCACTCATCGTCACCGGCTCCGCTACGCTGCATCGCTTTATGCCGCCACTCCAGCACGTCCGTCAGAGACTCCGCGTACATCACCGGCGGCGGCCAGTGAAAAACGGTAGCGATGTCCGCTACCAAATCTTCTACCGTCAGGCTGTCGGGAAAGCTGACAGCGCCGACTTCGGCAACAAAAAAGTGATCACCTCGACCGACAGGGACAGCAGATCGGCGGGGTCCATTTCGTTAATTTCCTGCACGGTCAGCGCCGGGTTCGTGACGCGCGGCAGCACGGCCATCATCGCGTTCACGTCCATGTCCATCAGCGCCTGCAGGCGGATGCCGCGCAGCGCCCCGGCCTGCGGTTTGCGCACGGTCACGCTGGTAACTTCGGTTTTGCCGCGCAGAATGGGGGTGTCCAGCTCAACAGCTTTTTCGGTAGTTTTGTCGGTCATGGTTATTTTCCGTTTATACGTTTCAGAGCGGCAGGGCTGCCCCTGCCGGGTTTATCAGAGGCCGAGCGCGTTACGGTGCGCTTCCATGAGGTCGGTGCCGTCCACGATGTGGATCATGTTCACGAGGTCAATCTCGTAAACCACTTCGTTGTTAATGGTCAGCTTGGCGTAGCTGTTGGTCGCGGACACCTTGGTGGTGCTTGAATCGCCGGTCTTCCACTCGCCGGAATCCAGCTCTTTGTAGCGGCCGCGCGTGACCAGTTCGACCGCCTGCACTTCGCCGGTGTCGTCGCGCTGGATAGAGCCGGTAAAGCGCAGCTGCACGCCGTCCACGGTGGCGGTGCCCAGCTGCTTGAACAGCAGCGCCTCGGTGCCGCCTACAGTGAACTCCGTATCCAGCGCGCCGTCGTCCAGGCCCATGTCAATGTCTACCGCACCGGCCATGCCGCCGCCGCGGTACTTCTCAAACTTGCGGGTGACTTTTGGCAGGGTGATGGACTCAACCAGCCCCTGCCAGTTGTTGCCTGCGTTAAACACGTTCAGGTGCTTGAGCTTGCGGGGTAATGCCATGTTTCAGTCTCCTTATGCGCTCACGCGGCTGCTGAAATCGACCAGGTACTGGTCGGTGATACGCTGGCGCAGCAGCAGGTTTTCAAGCGGTGGCACCGGCGTGTAGTCGTAGTCGATGGTCAGCTTGCCCGCCTTCAGCGTGTCCTTGTCGTTCACGCTTTCATCCAGCCAGCAATCTGCCCCGATGAGGTAGCCCTGATTCACCAGGCTGCGCAGCTTCGCGCGGATGCTCTCGATGATGTCGCGGGCCAGCGACGGGTTCAGCGGACCGTCAACGGCCCACATCTGTGCCTCTGCCATGGTGTCCATCAGCACCTGCGCGGTGCGGGTGTAACACTCAAACTGAAAAAGCGCGTCGTCGCTCAGGCAGCGGGAACCCCAGAAGCGGAAACCGTCCTTGCGGATCAGCGTGGTGACGTCGTTCTGGTTCAGCAGGCCCGCGTCCGTCGCCGGATCCTGCAGGTCCCAGAACACGTCTTTGGAAATGCCGGTGACGCCGTTCACCCCGACGTTTGAGAGGGACTTGTGCCAGCCGGTCTGCTCGTCGATTTTGGCGCGCAGACCGAGCGCGCGGGCGGTGGCGTAGGCCGTCGCGTCCGCTTTCAGCACGGTGTCAAAGTTGATGAAGTCAGGCCAGATAAGCATCCCTTCGCGCTGGCTGAAGTTGGCGCGGTAGGCGATGGCTTCCTCTACGCTTTTGCAGCCGTAGGCCGACAGGTAGGCAAAGCCGCGCAGGCTCTGCGCCACGCTCAGCAGCTCGGTCGCAACGGCCTGCGTGTCATGTCCCGGCACGCCGAGAATGCGCGGCTTGACGCCACAGACGGCCTGCGCGGCCAGCAGCGCCTTCATGCCGGTGCGCTGGCCATCGGTCACGCCGCCGATGATGTTAGCGGTGGTTTCCGCCTCGGTTTCGCCCTGCGGTACGCGCACAACGACGGTGACGGGTTTTGCCTGGTCGGCTATGGCGTCCAGCGAGCGGGCCAGCGTGCCGGACTCGCCAGCCTTGCCGCTGGCGGTAAGCACGTCGGTCAGCAGCACCGGGCGGTTGAGCGGAAAGGTTGCCGCGTCGGCGTCGTCGCCGGTGCAGACCAGACCGACAATTGCCGTGCTGACGGTGGTGATAGTTCGGGTGCCCTCGTTGATTTCCTCAACGCGCACGCCGTGGTGATAATCCTGAGCCATGTGGCGGTTCTCCTGTAAAGGGGTTCCGCTATGGTGAAAGGTGGCGGGCGCGGGCGCACCCTGCGGGCATTGTGTGGAAAATCACACAAGGAACAGCGAAAAAAAGCGCCCCGGCGGGCGCTCATCCTGTCAGACCGGGGGCTGCGGCCACTCTTCCGGCGACTGCGCTTTCGCATCCGCGCGGCTCAGCAGGACGCGGTATTTTCTCCACGCCGTCAGCTGCACCTTCTCATCATCTGTCGCCATTTCCAGATCAACCGCGTCCTGCAGCGTGTCAATTTTCACCGTTGCATCCCGTAGCCTGGCCGTCATGATGGCTTGCTTTGCTTCATTATCTAGCATCGGCACGCGCGGCTCTCCCTGCTTAACTTCGCCGTCAATCAGCCTGGAATCTGGCCCCACCTGCTGGTAGGTTTCTGCTGACACCTCAGTTAAATTCTGGCTTTCGTACGCTTCAACTTCAGCCTGATTCACAGCAACCATCATGGCAACAACGTAGTGCTCTTCGTCCATCTTCAAAAAGAAACGGGTTTTAAATTCATGAAGCTGCGTTTCTTCACTTTGTTCAGTAGCTTTGTTTTCTTCAGCCATTTCAATCACCATACCGCAAAAACATTAATGTTCGTTGCCGGGCCATCGTTATATATACCAACCGAGCTAGGCCCTATGCCGTTTAGCCACACCCTGTTACCTGAGTTAAAGTTAGTAATATAAACACCAGGGTTACCCGGAAATGTCACAGGGAAAGTCCAGGTTGTGCTGCCATTTGCATTTAAGTTGACATTTGACCTCGCCCACATTGGCCCATTGGGAAATTTGGTCCATGCTCCATTCCCGTTATTACCGGACTGAAACTGGTCAAGCCGCACGGCATGCGCTGCCTGTGTCGCACCGCCCACACTGAAAGGCGTATACTGGTTTCCGGCCAGTGCGGCATAACTCTGCAATACAAAATTCAGACGGTCATTGTTAACTCCATAAGATCCGGTGCCGCTGTTCGCCATCTGGAATGCCTGTGCCGGGTCGCCGTTAAGCAGTGCTTTTAGCGCCAGTGCTACATTCATCTGCCCACGGTTTACAGCATGTCCGTCAAGCGTGGCGTCTTTGACGAAGAACTGCTGGTTGACGTTGCCCGTCAGCAATGCGCGCGCAGCAAGCTGATTCGTCATTGTGGTAGCAAAGTTCGGGTCGTTGCCCAGCGCGGCGGCCAGCTCGTTCAACGTGTCCAGCGCCTCCGGGGAGGACGCGACCAGCTGCGCAATGGCCGCCTGCACAAAGGCGGTCGTGGCAAGCAGCGTTGAATTGTTGCCCGTCGCTGGCGTCGGGGCTTTGGGCGTGCCGGTAAGCAGCGGGCTGTCTTTGGGCGCATACTGCTTGTGCGGGTCCGCCGCTGCAATATGCTTTGCCATCAAATCGTCCGCGTACTGCCTGACCTCGATCACGGCCTGGCTCACCTTGCTGTCAACATACTGCCGCGTTGCCAGCACCACGGCTGGATCAATCTTCAGGGTGATAGCGTCCGTACTGTTCACGATGATGAGCATGCGCACGGTCTGCGTGCGGCCGCTGCCTTCCTGCAGGGCGGGCTTGTAGGTTTCCGGCGTGTTACAGACCGCAATCAGCGTCCCCTCCGCATCAAACAGCCCCATTTCCCGGATCCAGAATCCGCCCTCAGTTTCGGGAATAACCTGCTCGGCAATCACCTGGCTGGCGTTGGTGGCATCGATACTCAACGTATTAAGGGCCGCCCGGCGCATCTCGTTTACCAGCTTTGTCTGGCTGGCGTTCGGCGTGGGCAGCGTGCCGCCGCCGTCGCCTACGGCCATCTGCGTGATATTCAGTTTTGTGCCGAGCGCGGCGGCGTTGGCAATTTTCGCCGCGCCCAGGTTGGTCACGATTGCGTAAAATTTTTGTGTCATTGTCCGACTTCCATCTGGTCGATAACGTGAACCGCCGCGCCCGTATACGTCGGGCCGCTGACGGAAAGAATTTCCGGGGTGTACGGGTAAACAGAAAGATCGTCACCGTCGTAGCTCGCGGCGGCTATGCGCGTTTCGCCGCTCACCTGCAGGTTGATGGACATGCCCAGCAGGTGACGGCTGCAGGGTTTGGCGTCACTTATGAGCCGCTCCAGCTCGTGATAGGTTTCTTCCGTAATGCCCTGGTCCTGCACGCCGATGTCCAGGCGAAACGTGCCGGGCGTTTCACCAGTTTTCCACCACTCAATAACGCGGATCAGGAACCCGAACGGCTCCACCACGCGCCGGATAGCGCTGATGGTGCCCTTATGCTGATGGATATAAAACGCATCGAGCACCACCTGCCGCTTGACGCTTTCCGCCCAGCCTTCGTCCCATCGGTCCACCGAAAACGCCCAGGCGAGATACGGCAGAAAGCTGACCGGGCAGGTTGCCGGGTTCCACAGGTCGCGCAGGGGTACGTTCAGGCCGGTAATGCCGCTGCAGGCTTCCGCCAGGCGGCGCTCCAGCGCGGACGAGCCGGACGGCATCAGGCTGCTGTTGCTCATATCAGTACCTCGTCAGCCGCCACCGAAATGTCCGTGCCGGTGCAGTTACCCGCTGCCGCACGGTCCAGGATGATGTCCGCAGCCGGTTCGATCATTTCCACCCAGTCCACGCCGGGCACGCGCAGCACCGCCCCGTAGGACTCGCGGCGCACGCTGCGGCCCAGCTTTTTCTGCTCGGTGAGGTAAGCGGCCAGCTGCGCGTTTGCCGCCTCCAGGCAGGGGCCGGCCGCCACGCCATCAAACAGGTGCAGCTTTGCCTTCACGCTGTAGTCATGAATGGTCGCGCCCTGCACGGTGACGCGGTCCGCTACGGGCCGCACCGTTTCCGCGTTTAGCGCGGTGTTCACTGTAGCCAGCAAATCCGCCGCCGCTTCGCCGTTCCCTTCGCGGCTCAGAACGGTGATCAGCACGCTGGCCGGTGACGGGCTGGTTGCCGACACGTCCTGGACGCGGCCGTCCGCGCTCTTTGCGTGAAACTCATAGGCCGCCGTCGGCCCGGCCACGCTCAGCCCCTCAAACGCCTCCGGCACGCGCACGCGCAGGGCATCGTCGGTTTCCATCACGGCATCGACAGGCGGCACTGCGTCAGGGTCAGCCGGGGTCACGGTCAGGCGCTGCACGTTATGGTTTGCGGCCAGCTGGTCCAGATCGCTGCCGAGCGCGTAGGCCACCATGACCGCCTGCGCCGCCTCGTTGATACGCTGGCGCAGCAGGATTTCCCTGTAGGTGTTTTCCTGCAGCGTCTTCACCATCGGATCGGACTCCAGCGCCAGCACGCGGCGCACCGCCGCCTGCTCCTCTTTCGGGTAGAGCGCGATCAGCGCCTCTTTGCGCTCGGTCAGCAGGGTTTCAAAGTCCGGCACCTCAATCACTTCAGGCGCGGGCAGCTGGGAAAGGTCAATTACTGCCACTGTTCACCCCCGTTGAAACAGACATGGCAACCGGCGAGCCGTCATCCCGCTGGCCGGTCAGTTCAACCACCATTGAGCCATCGAAGGCGCTGGTAATGTTGACGGTGTTCAGCCTGATGCGCGGCTCCCAGCGGCTGAGCGCGGTATACACTGCCGCCATCACCTGCAGGCGGATCACGTCATTTTGTGGCTGATCAATCAGCACCGACAGCAGCGAGCCGTATTCGCGGCGCTGCAGGCGGCTGCCTTCCGGCGTCATCAGAATGTCCCGTATGCTCTGCCGGATGTGATCGATGTCGGTGATCGCCTCGCCGGTGTCGCGGTTCATGCCGAGATACATCATTGCGGACCTCCTGACATATCGCTGCCGGACTTCACGCCGCCGTGCTGATGGGTATGCACCACGACGCCGTTTGAACTCATGCCGCCGCCGCCCTGCGTCACCGCGCCGTTCATCACGGTTTCGCTGTTGATCCGGGTCTGGTCAGCGTCCACGCCAAACTGCTCAGTGATGAGCCGAATCCCGTCGGCCGCCTCTATGCGCACGCTTTTGATGTTCTTTATCAGCAGCTGGCCGGTTTCCGGCTCGTACTGAAACCAGCCGCCGTCCTGAAACACGGTTGTCGCGCCGTTTTCTGAGTAGTCCGGCGGCGGAAAAGCGTCGGAATAGATGGCGGGCAGCGCAAACGCGGTTTCGAGATTGCCGCCCAGGCTCAGCAGCACAACTTGCTCGCCGACGGTGGGTTTCCACCATGTGCGGGTGCTGCCGGCGCGCATGGTGAGCCAGTTAATCCAGTTGGTTTCGATGTCGCCCGTTTTCACCCGGCACAGCCAGTTCACCGGGTCCACCTCGGACACGGTGCCGGTGCGGATCAGGTTAGTGATAAGGCGCATGATTTCGGTCAGTTTTTCGTTCATTACTAGAGATTGGCATCTAAAAATTTGAAACGGCAGCGTGTAGGATTGTGTGGCCGCTGATACAAGGTAACTTCAAAAAAGGATGAAATAATGGAAGCTCGCCAATACCCTACATATGAACTTCGCGAATTTAGTAACGCTAACGAACTATGGGATGCGCTCTCACCAACTCAAAAAATCGATCCCAATTGCGTCGATAATATTGTGTATCGTGGACAAGCAGATTCAGAATGGAAGTTAATTCCTTCAGCTTTAAGAGAGAGTCCAGCTTATATAACCTTGGGGTCTGAGCCTAAAGCAGATGAGCTAGTAGCCAATGAAATATTATTAATAAGCTCTTTCGTAAAAAGCTGCGATAGAGTTGGCATTAGAGTGCCCTACGACAGTCAGCATCTTCGCAATGAACATTTGGATATAGGTAAGCAAAATAAGTTTTTTATTAATCCTTCACTATGGCCTAATTCAGAGTTGTTGGACGTTATGGCTATGGCTCAACATCATGGGGTGCCAACGCGCCTGTTAGACTGGACGCGATTGGCATATACAGCACTTTATTTTGCAGCTAGTTCTTGCATTGCTAATTGTATGAACTGGAAAAAAAACAGCAAGCTGGCTATTTGGGCATTAAACACTGAAATGCTTGCACTTCATCCCAATATTAAGTTGCATGTTTCTGCAGGTTCAGTAAGCCCGCATCTTGCCGCCCAGTATGGACTATTTACCGTCCATCCAAATAAAGGAAAAAGAGGAGAGGTTATTAGCACGAAAAGTTTAGAGGAACTGACTGCAGATAGTCCCCATCCTATTTTTTTTAAGTACACCCTTCCAGTTAGTGAGGTTTTTCAAGCTTATAGACTTTTATATAAAGCAGGGTTTAACGCGGCAGATATTTACCCTTCGGCTGACGGCGCTGGCAAAGCGGTTCTTGATGAAATCAATTTTGAAAAAGCCAGGCGCCATATTGAGACTTTGTAGGCTATTAATTGGAGCTAAGCCAGCGTAGCAGGGTATCGCGCACTGAGCTTTCAATCTCGCTATTCATGCCCAGCAGCGGGCGCTCCGCATATTTGACCATCGTGCCGCGCCGGTTTACCCGGTCGCGCAGGCCGTAGTGATGCACGCGGGCCAGCTTCTGCACGGCAGGCGCAAAGGCTATTTCGGCCTGATCGGCGCTGGCCTGCGCCTTCAGGTACTTTGTGGTTTTGAGCTTCGCAAACATCTTGCGCCGGATGCGGCCCGGCTTCGTGCGGGCCGTGACGCGGCGGGGTTCCCATGCGGTGCCGTCCGGGGCACGCTGCGCCGTGATGTTCGCCTGCTGAATGCGGCGCACGTCGCGCGCAACCTCGCGCAGCATCCTTGTCCTGGCCGACGGTTCAAGCTGCGCCAGCAGCGCATCCAGCCAGGCGTCAACCTCATGCAGTTCAGCCATGGCGCGCCGTCCAGAACTCCTCCGGCGCGTCCGGCTCCGGTATGGCCTCGACCGTCATTTTCCCGTCCACCTCCCGCGCCAGCACCCGCTCGGTCAGCTTCAGGTTCATGCTGATGTCGCAGCGGTCATTGCCGAGGATGTCGGCCTCAAAGGTGAAGAGCTTTTCCCGCTCGCCGGGGTTCTGCAGGGCGTCCGGCTGATTTTCCCGCAGCCAGAACATTACCGGGGCCATCAGCAGGTTCTGGTCGCCGGTAAAGTCGGTAATCACCACGTTCAGGGTGTAGCGGTATTCCCATGAGATCGACGCGGCGGACGTGGCAACCAGCGCGCCGTTATCCACGAACAGGTGCAGCCGGTCGGGATTGTCCGCCACGTAGGGCACGGCTTTATTCAGGGCGTTTCGCAAGGACTGCGGCTTGTTCATCGTCTTTTTCCTGACAGCTGATAATGGTATCGACTTTGTCCGCGCACGCCGCCCAGGCGGCCTCGGTTTCATCCAGCAGGGCGTTCAGGTCGCCGTTACTTCGCGGCGCGGCCGGGTCCAGCTGGCAGCGGGTGATTTTGGGACAGCCACTCACGGTAAGATTCACCTCCGGCGAGGGCCGGTCGCTGGCGCAGCCGGACAACAGGATCAGGCAGAGGGGAATCAGCCCAGCGGCGCAGGTCTTCATTTTCACGTTTAAGCTCCTCAATGGTGCGTTGCCGGTCGCGCAGCAGCCTGCCGTTTTGCTCGGCGGCGGCATAAAGCTGCGTTTGCGCCTGGCTGTTCGTCTGCGTCAGAATGTTCAGGGCGATCAGCTGGCCGTTCTTTTGCGACAGCTTTTTGCCCTGGTCCGCAATCGTCGCCTGCTGCGTGCTGATGGTGTGGTGCGCATTGCTGAGCCGCCATGACTGCACGCCGAGCGCGGCCAGTAGGAGAAGGGCAAGCGCTGCTGCCAGCAGCACCCGCCTCATGCGCCCGCCCCCCTGAGACACCACTCCATTTCACGATGGCGGCGGTTATCCAGCCCCTGATTAAATACGCCTTTTACGTACACCCAGCGCGGCAGCTGTCCGCAGGCCTCACGCCATCGCCCCTGTTTCAGCAGCGCTACCATGGTTGATCCGCAGGCGTTGCCGGTGCCGACGTTGAACGCCAGCGACACCAGCACGTCATAAACCTGCTGCGGCATTGATACCGCCACGCAGCGCGCCAGTGCCGCCTCGACGCGTAACACGTTGGTGATGAAGTTGCCCGCCGCCTGCCGTTCCGTGATGGTTTTCCCCGGCACCACGCCGCGCGTGTTGCCGATCCCATCGGTCCAGACGCCGGCGCTGCACTGGTACGGCTGCAGGCGGCAGCCCTCATAGTCCGCGATGAGCTTCAGCCCCTCCACGGAGGTGTGCAGCTGCTGAAAGCCGGGCAGCGTGGCGGCCAGCGCCAGCACCACGCCCACGGCGCAGCGCTTAACGGTTTGCAGATTCATAGTCCTCCCGCGTGATGCGCCCGCTTGCCAGCAGCAGGTAGGTTTTGTGCTTGTAGTACCAGCTGATAAGCGCCATCAGCAGGCCGATGAAGACACCGGCCACGGTAGAAACGTCCTTTAGATCCATGCCACCCAGCCACGCCATCACTACCGCCACGCACCAGGTGATAAAGGTGCTGATTTTTTCCCACATAGTTCAGTCCCAAAGCTGGACGGCCTGCACGGTTGCCGTCGTCGTCACGTCCGGCAATTCCACTTCCAGCCCGTGCGGCAGGATGGGGCCATGCTCAGACAGCCCCGGATTCGCCCGTATAACCTGCTCGGTCATGCCCTGCGTGCGCCCGTAATGACGCCAGCAGATCGCGTCTACTGTGTCGTACTGCTGCGCACGCACTTTCATCAGATAAGCTCCACGGTGCTGTGCGGCAGGTTCTGCACGCGGCTGATGGCCCAGCGCGCATCCCGCCACAGGTCGCCGGTCGTGTCGGCCAGCTCCTCGCCGCGCTTCGCCGCTGCGGCGGTCGCGTCAAAGTCCTGATAGCGCTCGTTAAGCACCGCACGGGTCCAGCACCACACCGCGTTAAAGTAGTGATGCAGGCGCACGCTCTCACCGGCCAGCTTCTCCGCCGGCACGTCGGCCAGGGTGTTAAACCCGCGCAGCTCCTGCCGCTCGCGCCATGAATAAAGCTCGGTATTGACCTCCGCCATCGCGGTGAGCACTACCTGCTTTAAGCGCTCCGGCGTCACGGTGCCGTCTACGCGCATTGCGGCTCTGAACCTCGCCAGATCGACGTCCGGCCAGAACGAGTTGTTGGGGATAATTTCCGGCGTTCCCGTCGCCTTCTGCGGCGCTACAAATTCCATAGCCTTGATACTCCTGAAAAGGTTGGGCGGTGGACGGGGTTTTGATAAGGCTCAGCCTGTCGCCACCCCGTGCCGCCCCGCGCGTGGGCACGTCCGGTTATCAGCTGGCGTTGCGGATTTTCCGCTCCAGCTGCTCAATGTCTTTTTTCACGCCACAGCGCTCGTCGAGCTGCAGCGCCTGCTTAAGATGATTCAGGGCCATCATGGGCTGGCTGCCGGTAAGCACGTAGCCGATGGACTTGTGCAGGCGGGCACGCGACTGGTCCGGCATATCCAGCCCGTCGCTTGCCTCCAGCGTCTGCATCAGCAGGTCAGGATCAAAGTCGCTTTCTGCCATCAGGGCATTTTTAGCGGCGTCGGCCATCTCTTCGACCAGCAGGGTCTGCACGTTTCGGTTAAACCCCTGCGGCATAGACCAGCCGTGCTTAAGGGCATGGCGGCCAACGGCCAGCGCCCCGGCATAATCCCCGGCGTCAATGCGCCACAGCATCACGTACATCAGCACGTCATCCTGTTGCGCGCCGTCGGCGGCCAGCACGCCGTCTACCCAGGCGGCATATTTCGGCAGCACTTCTACCTTGATTTCGGCTTTTTTGACGTTGGACTGAATGCCCTTAAGGCGGCGGCGGTCTTCACCCAGCTGCATCAGCATCAGCTCGTATCCGTTCGCGTGCCGGGCAGAGCCGCCCGTGCGGGCGGCCTGCTCAGCCTGAACGCGCAGGCGGTGCTGCCGTGCGGGACTCAGGCTCATGGTTTACGCTCTGGCACCGGCATCAGCGGGCGCGCTAAAGTCGCCAATGGTGATGTTTTCGATCAGCGCGGCGCAGCGGTAATCCTCCACCACGTACGCCTCGTTAACCGACTCGTAGTTCTCGATGCGGTCGCGCTTCGGATTGTCGATAACCGAGCGGCGGCGGGTGTCCTCCTGCCAGTAAATCGACAGGTTATCCAGACGGGTGATCAGCAGGGCATTAGCCGGGAAGTACGGCGCGCGCACCGCCTGCAGGCCGCCCATACGTTTCTGGCTGATGATGAGATCGGCGGCAAGCTTTTCGGTATTGGCCTGCTCGTTGTTGACCAGCGGGAAATACTTGTCAGACAGCAGCTCGCGCCCGCAGATAACCACCATTTCGTCATCGTCCTGGAAGATGGGATCGATAAGCTCGTTAACCGCATCCATGACCAGCGCGTCCAGGTTGAGATAGGCGCCACCTTTGCCGACCTTCACCGATCCGGCGGTGGTTTCGCCGTCTTTAGTCGTGCTGCCCATCACGTTGTCCGGGGCGTCTTCGCGCAGCTTCTGCAGCCAGCCTTTGTTGACGTCCTGCAGCAGCGGGTTCTCTGCGCGGTTAGAGGTTTTGGCGCGCTTCATGCCGTTGAAGCCGATCATGATGCGGTCCAGCGCCTGGCGCTTCACGATGGCGTCGCGGATGCGGGTCTGGAAGTCCTGAAACTTCGCCCACATGTCCAGCTTCGCGTAGGTAATGGCCGTGTCGAAGTTGGTCTGCTCGCACTTGTACTCGGTGTCGGTCATCGCCGTTGGATCGGTCGGCTCGCGGTCCTTAGAGCTGGTATCGGTAGTGCCCGCGATGGTGCTGCCGACGCCGAGGCCCAGCAGCTGGCCGGACTGTTCGGATACGGCGATAACGTTAACCAGCGTCAGAAACGCGGTGCTCTGCTGGATGGTGTCCTCCAGCGTCTGCGCCACGGACGGCTCCACGCTGAACTTGCTGGAAAGCTCCGCAATCTCCACGGAATAGATGCGCGCCAGCTGGCTCAGGTAGGCGTTAAAGGCAAAACGGGTCTGTTTTTTCATGGGGTGTACTGCTCCTTAGCAGTTGGTCAGGTGAGCGGCCGGCGCATCGCCGCCCGGTGCGCGCTGGCGGTAGTCGGGGCGGCTGTCTGCGCGCTCCAGCTGCTCTTTGAGTGCGTTAAAGGCTTCCTTCTGCGCCGACAGATCATCCAGCTGCGACTGCAGGCTGCTTTCCAGCTGGCTCAGGCGCTCGGCCTGCTCGCCCAGCGTTCTGTCGGTGCGGGTGCCATAGTTCTGCTGCTCGCTGGCAATCAGCTCGACCGCCTGATGCACGTCGCTGAAACGGTCGTCATCGGTCTGCTTTTGTTTGGCAAACATCGCCTTGATGCGGGTAAACAGGGCGGGCTTTTCCTCCGGCACGTCTTCCAGCTCGATCACGGTTTCGGTGGCGGCGGTAAAGAGGTTGTCCGGGTGCTGCTTGCGGTTTGCCAGCGGGTTCTTTTCCGCCGACGCGCTGAACGCCAGCATTTCGGTGCCGAGGCTCGCCGGATCGTCCGTGGCAGCCAGGCCGACCAGGTAGGCTTTGCCGGTGTCGGCAAATTTAGTGCTGACCTCCATGGAGGTGAAAAGCTTCTGGCCCTTTTTGACCAGCTCGACGAGCGAATCTGTTGGCAGGATGTCGGCGTAGAGCGCCATTTTCCCGGCCAGCGGTCCGTCGGGGATTTCCTCCGCAACCAGCGCGCTCACCGAGCCGTAGCGGTTAAAGGTGCTGTCCGGGGCGTAAGACTTGATGTGCTCCAGATTAATCAGCGCGGTGTAGACCTGCGGGTTGTACGCGGCGGCCATCTGCACGAGCCACTCGCGGGAAATTTCGCGCCCGTCCGTG
Organism: Pantoea agglomerans; assembly: GCF_020149765.1. Taxonomy (NCBI): domain Bacteria; kingdom Pseudomonadati; phylum Pseudomonadota; class Gammaproteobacteria; order Enterobacterales; family Erwiniaceae; genus Pantoea; species Pantoea agglomerans. The sequence continues at coordinate 538,471 of NZ_CP083809.1, read as the reverse complement.
GTGGCACCTTCCACCCCGATCCGAAAACGCTTTGCAGTTACTGTCATGAGCCAGGCTCCGTTGTAAAAATTCGCTTTGAGGCTCTATGTTTGCGGCGGGAGGGGTATCGAAACAACGCGGGGCCATTGTGCGGAAAACCACACAATGAGGGGCGGCGGAAAAGGGACTGCCGGGGCCGTATTTTGGGGCCATGACAACGACACTCGCCCCCGAAGACCTCGATCCCCGCAGGCAGGCCTTGCTCCTGTACTTTCAGGGATACCGTATCGCCCGCATTGCTGAAATGCTGGGAGAGAAACCCGCAACCGTTCACAGCTGGAAGAAGCGCGATAAGTGGAACGACTACGGCCCGCTTGACCAGATGCAGCTCACCACCGCCGCGCGCTACTGTCAGCTGGTCATGAAGGAGACGAAAGAAGGGAAGGACTACAAGGAAATTGACCTGCTGGCGCGCCAGTCCGAGCGCCACGCCCGCATCGGCAAGTTCAGCAACGGCGGGAACGAGGCGGACCTTAACCCGAAGGTGGCAAACCGAAACAGCGGCACCCGCAAGCCACCGGAAAAGAACGTATTCAGCGACGAACAGATCGAGAAGCTGCAGGAGATTTTCCACGGCTCGATGTTCGGCTATCAGCGCCAGTGGTGGGATGCGGGCAACAAGCACCGCATCCGCAACGTGCTTAAATCCCGTCAGATCGGCGCGACGTTTTATTTTGCCCGCGAGGCGCTGATTGATGCCCTGACCACCGGGCGCAACCAGATTTTTCTCTCAGCCAGCAAGGCGCAGGCACACGTCTTTAAGCAGTACATCATGGAGTTTGCCAAAGAGGTGGATGTAGAGCTGAAAGGCGACCCGATGACGCTCAGCAACGGCGCGTGCCTGTACTTCCTCGGCACCAACGCCCGCACCGCGCAGAGCTATCACGGCAATCTCTACCTGGATGAATACTTCTGGATCCCGAAGTTTCAGGAGCTCCGCAAGGTGGCGTCCGGCATGGCCCTGCACAAGAAATGGCGGCAGACCTACTTTTCCACCCCGTCCAGCCTGACGCACAGCGCCTATCCGTTCTGGTCTGGCGCGCTCTTCAACCGTGGGCGTGCTAAGGCGGACCGCGTGGACATCGACCTGACCCACGGCAACCTGTCGCCGGGCCGCTTCTGCGATGACGGCCAGTTTCGCCAGATTGTCACGGTTGAGGACGCCGTGCGCGGCGGCTGTAACCTGTTCGACCTCGATCAGCTGCGCCTGGAATACAGCCCGCCGGAATATCAGAACCTGCTGATGTGTGAATTCGTGGACGACCTGGCCTCCGTGTTCCCGCTGCAGCTGCTGCAGAAGTGCATGGTAGACAGCTGGGAAGTCTGGAACGACTTCGAGGCGCTGGCGCTGCGCCCGTTCGGATGGCGCGAAGTCTGGATCGGCTATGACCCGGCGAAGGGCACGCAGAACGGCGACAGCGCCGGATGCGTGGTTATCGCGCCGCCCGCCGTGCCGGGCGGCAAGTTCCGCATTCTGGAGCGGCATCAGTGGCGGGGCATGGACTTTCGCGCGCAGGCCGAGTCCATCAAAAAGCTGACGCAGCAGTATAACGTCACCTATATCGGCATCGACTCCACGGGCGTTGGCCTCGGCGTCTATGAAAACGTGAAGATGTTTTTCCCGGCGGTGAAAGAATTTGTCTACAACCCGAACGTGAAAAACGCTCTGGTGCTGAAGGCGTACGACATCATCAGCAGCGGCCGTCTGGAGTTCGACGCCGGGCACCTCGACATCGCGCAGTCATTCATGGCTATCCGCCGGGCCACCACAGCCAGCGGCAACCGCCCGACCTATGAAGCCAGCCGCAGCGAAGAGGCAAGCCACGCCGATCTCGCCTGGGCGACGATGCACGCGCTGGCAAACGAACCGCTGCAGGGCGAAGCCGCCCACAGCCGCAACATTATGGAGATTTACTGATGAGCAAACGCAGGAACCGCACACGCACCCAGCCCGTGCAGCAGCAGATGACCGGCGGCGCGGCGTCAGAAGCTTTTACCTTCGGCGACCCGGTGCCGGTACTGGACCGCCGCGAACTGCTCGACTACGTGGAGTGCGTCATTAACGATCGCTGGTATGAGCCGCCGGTCAGCTTTGACGGGCTGGCGCGCACGTTCCGCGCCGCCGTGCATCACAGTTCGCCACTTAATGTGAAGCGCAACATACTGACCAGCTCTTTTATCCCGCATCCGCTGCTGAGTCAGCAGGCATTCAGCCGATTTGTGCAGGACTATCTGGTGTTTGGTAATGCGTATCTGGAGAAACGTACAAACCGCCTCGGCGGCGTGCTGGCACTGGAGCCTGCGCTGGCAAAATTCACGCGGCGGGGAATCGATCTTGATACATACTGGTTTGTGCAGTACGGCCTGAGCACGCAGCCTTACCAGTTCACAACGGGCAACATCTTTCACCTGATGGAACCTGATCTGAATCAGGAGGTTTACGGCCTGCCGGAATACCTTTCGGCCATCCCGTCCACGCTTCTGAACGAGTCAGCGACGCTGTTCCGCCGTAAGTATTACCTCAACGGCAGCCATGCGGGTTACATCATGTATGTTACGGACCCGTCTCAGAATCAGGAAGATGTGGACGCAATGCGCAAGGCGATGAAGAGCGCGAAGGGCCCTGGTAACTTCCGCAACCTGTTCATGTACTCGCCGAGCGGGAAAAAGGACGGGATTCAGATCATCCCACTGTCAGAGGTCGCGGCAAAGGATGAGTTTCTGAACATCAAGAACGTGAGCCGTGATGACATGCTGGCCGCGCACCGGGTGCCGCCGCAAATGATGGGCATTATCCCGAACAATACCGGTGGATTCGGTGACGTTGAAAAGGCCAGCCGTGTGTTTGTGCGTAATGAATTACTACCGCTGCAAATGAGAGTTTGCGAACTAAACGACTGGGTAAATGAAGAAATCATAAGGTTTAAGCCTTATTCATTTGATTTTTAATTCCTAATGACTGGGTGTCTACCACCCAGCCGAATTGAATTCTGCTGGTAACAATACATCACCGTCTTTAGATGCATAGGAAAAGTATTCCAGAGAAAAACGCTGATATCCTCTTTCAATATCTTTAGTGAACTCTGATTCAGGATAAATATCTACAGAATTAAGCCGAATCCCATTTGCTACAGATATTCTTGTTTTTAAACCATCAATTATGCTTTGAGAATGCTTAGCATCAAATTCAACATAATCGCGGCCTTTGATATGGGAAGGAACCGCCACGATAATGTCTAATTGGTAGTGTTGATTCTCAGAAAGCTCTGCGAAGGTATCAAGTCTAAAGTATATCCCCGCACAATACTTTCTAAAAATTTCGCTTTTCCACTGCGCGTCAAGTCGCTTACCAACTGATCTTAGTCGATTATTAAAAGCATCTGGAAAAGTTGGTTGCCTATAGCGCTCAGCAATCCAATCCAACAGCTGCTCTAAACGTCCATTGTTCCATATGATAGAGGTATCAGGAGAGCATTCTAAAAGAGATTCTCTATCAACTTGGGCAAAACTCATCGCAGTTACTTCAAGAAGTAAAACAGAATTGCCTATAGTAGCTGATGTGTGCAGGCATCTTGGGTTTTTGGCGTTAACAAAATTACCATTATGCTGATCAACCTCCCAGCATACAACAACCTGCGCCCATGGCTCTTTATCAAATGAGTCATCAATCAGGGCGCAGTCATATAACACAGGTATAATACGTGGGTTTTTTTTCCCTTCCAGGAAAGTGACCAATTTATTTGGCAACTCATCTTGAATATCAGGATGGTCAGCCAAGCTAATGAATGCTCCTCTCTTCCAACCAGCAGCAACTCTTTCATCTCTTTTTTCATGTAATTGGCTCATTCACTCCCCCAAAAGCTACTAACCTAAAATTTTTTTTCTTTTGACTGCGCCATCAATTTGCGTATAAATGTTATAATACGCATCGGTCAATTCATCAACTTTAAGTGTATTTTGGTGTAATATTGAACTTAGTTTTTTATCAGCTTTAGCTCCAAAAATGAATTTCGCGAATAATAATGAGTGCTCGCGCTTGAAAAACTTAGCAAACTCTGATAATTCCGATATTCTAATTGCAGTTTCCTGCCTAACTTTTGTGTTACTATTTGTTTTCCAGTTGTAGATTGTTTTTCGCTCCACCTTTAATATTTTCGCCCATTGTGCTGTTTTAAAACCAAAGTGCTCCTGTAAATTTTGGCTTAATTTGATGATGTTTTCATCATGGTTATTTTCTGTTTCCACCTCTCCCTTTTTGTTTCTATTAATAATAGGGCTTACTGCTTGATGATTGTTAGTGACACTACTTTGATTGGTAGTGGTTGGGGAACCTAAATTCATAAAAGCCAGTACCGCAGCAAATGCTAGGCCCGAAAATATACTGCCGTTTACAAAGCGTGAGTTCCCACTTTGGCCAGCTGTATGTTCATTAGACCTAGCGATATTAACTACTCCTGGGTCTAGGCTGGTAGTGACCTCCAGATGAGAGGAAGTGTTTGATTTATAAGTCATATTACCTCCCGTGTTTTTCTTCAACTATGATTTCTTCAAAGGCTTGGTTAGCATTGTTTCTTAATTGGTGTAACTTTTCTCTAATAAATGCATAATCAAACTCTTGAAGATCATGCTCAGTTGGGAAGAATGAATCAATATCTAAATAAGCAACTGGGCTTTCAATTATTTTAGATACATCATCTAAATCTGATGCCAAATCAAAAATATCAGGAAGATATTTAGGTGCGTTTATGTTTACACCACTGTTAATGTTGATTAAATCAGGCGCAATAGGGTATCTTGCATTTAAATTACTTCCCATTCTTGACCATTCATTAAGCTCAGGCTGCAAAAAGTCTAAGCGCTTAAACGAATCTCTAAACATAGTTTCAGAATCATATTCAAAATTGTTCAAAAACCTCATACCAATGAAAGAAACATGGGATATTTCGAATGCCTCGTTTACAGCTTCTAAAATAGTCATCATTCTTTCGAGAAAATCAGAGAAGCCTGCATAGCTTTTAGTATGCAAGATCAAAAAATTTGGAGTAACCCTAATGGCCCAAGCTTTATTTGCTGAAAGTAAGCTGAGCATTGGATCCGGCTCATTAACCAACTCTGCCTTACCATCTGTGCTGAAGTCAAAACGAAAAGAATTTTGCCTTCTAATTGGCTGAACGTGTGGGAACGATTTCCTCAGTTTTTCAATGATTTGATCCTTGCCCGAATCAAATTTTGAGTTAGAGATACGTCCGTATTGAATTTTAGAAAGCATGTAAATCAGATGCTCGCTCATTGCCTTGCTCCAATGTCATCACTATATGAGCTAAATATTACACACTTTTTCAGGCCGCGTACATGAATTACACACTTTTGAGGGGTCATACAACAAAGTTGATTGCGCGCGCTCGTACCCCCGCCACGCCTGCCCGCTTTATGTAGTGGTTTTCATGCATGTGCATGACATAAGCAAAAGCCCGCCATTACTGGCGGGCCGGGGCATAAACGATCCTTTTGGGATCATGCGATTTCATGCGGCATAGTCATGCAGTACCAGGTAACATCAAAACAGTGGCAACTGGTCATCAGGTTCTGTCTCTGGTGCTTTAACTTTTCGCCTAGTGAAGTCCATGGCAAGCAGGAGAGCCTCCCGGTAAGTCAGGGGAAACGGCCGGCTAAAGATAAACGCATTTTCGAAAGTCTGCCCCAGCCAGAAACCGCCGCCACACTCGCGTGACCTTTGAAACATAACCCATCCACCTGGACGGAAATATGGGAGGGATTCACCACAGTAAACGACCTGAAATTCAGAGTCTCGTCCCCCCATAACCTAACGCCTCGCACCCTCGTTGTTTAACCCTGCTTCCGTCAAAATCAAGCTTTTGACGTCTGCACGGTTATCAGTGCAGCCAGCTGTCATCTTCCCAAACGTTCTGGAGCAGATCATTTAGCAGCCGCCTGTCTTCGTTGAGTTTAAAGCCAGGCATTTCTATTCTTGTGTGGCTTCCCTGCCGTACCCGCACTACTGCTTCAGGGTGAAGCGCCACTACGCGCCTGTTTATCTCGTTATGAAAAGCTTCAATCACTGACTGGCTTAGTTTTTGATTTTTATCAAGCATAATTTCAACACGCATAGTCTCCCCGGAGTTATTCAGATACTTGCATAGATCGTGAATATTCGTGGCTTCTGACCTTACGCATTAGCTCATCAGTCAGCTCTGAAACCCACTGAATCGCGAGCTGTTTCTCATCTTCACTGCAATCACTTGCCGCAACAAGTTTCATAAATAAATCAATACGCTGGAGCTTCATTGACTCCAAAAAATAGTCTCGCATAATCCCTCCGCACAATGAACAACTGGTTATGCATACAGTATATTACGATTTTTCAAATGTGAAATGATTTTTTACGGTCAATAAGTCCTTATCTGAAAGCAGGCTCCTGAAGTTAAGACGTTAATTGGCTTCTTTCGCATCCTTAGAGGCACGAGCTAAGCGCCCTATTCGCTCCAGAATTTTATAACTTTTAGGTCCAGCATGAGGCCTCACTAGCTCACCATATGCAGAGCTGCGAAACAGTCGGCCAGCAATTTTTGTCTGCGTGCCGCCAATCAGGCGCACGGCCAGCCCGCGGCTGATGGTTTCACCGCATAAATCCTTCACCTGGCCTATCACGTTGTCGCACGCGGCCTCGATTTTGTCCGACCGCCTCAGCTGCAGATGCCGCTTTTCTGGCTCCTGTGCCCTGATCCGGCTCAGCAGCCGCCGCCGTTCTCTTCTGCTCATGCCGTCCAGGTCGATATCGTCGAAACTTGCCGGCGGGTTCGAATCCTCAAATCTCAAACCTCCCGTACAGTTATTGACAGAACTCCGAGAGGACGCGGACGCGTCCTTAAATTCAAAACCCAAATCAACGGCACGTTTCGGCACAATCTTCCACTGCGCCAGACGAGTGAGGATCGGCGTGTCTTCACCCACTTCCGTTGCATAAACGCCCTTGATGCGCACGGTTTCCTCGCCATACTCGTTCACGTCTTCGCTGGCCTGATACCAGGTGCGCACGGCCAGCTCGTCGCGGCGCACGAACGGGCCGCCCTGTGCGTTAACGTATCCTGCCCAGTCTCCCGCATCGGCGGCGTCATGCGCGGCCGCAAACTCAACGCTGAGGCCGTGGGCTGTTTCGCTGTCTGCCATGCGGCGCAGCTCGCGGTAAACCGTCACCGGCGCGCCGCCCACAAACTGGAATTGCCGGATGTGCCAGCGTGCCGCCCAGGCGGAAACGGCCGAGGCGGTTTCCTTCAGGTCTTTGCCGCTTTCGTCGTCCGTCTCGCCGTCCAGCGCGTAGCCGTCAATATTTTTGGAAATGTACTTAGCGACGTAGCCCGTTGCGCTGCCCTTTTCCGGGTCGATAGCCTCCGCGTGAAAGCGGGCCTTGCGGGCTTTGTCCGTCGTCAGCTCGCCGCTGTCTTCCTGCCAGGCGTAGTCACGCATAATCTCGCGCACGCGCTCAACCTGTTCGGGACGCATAAACATCAGCATGTGCCAGTGCGGGGTCGCGTCGTGATGAGGCTCGGCAACGCGGATCCCGAAGATTCGGATTTCATCACGATGCAGCTTGGCGCGGATTTTTTGCCAGACGCCGCAGAGATAGCGCTGGGTGTCGGCCGGGCTGGCGCCGTTCCATTTGCGGTTGCGATGACCGGTTTTGATTGTGGCGTGATAGCGCGCCGGGGCGGTCAGCGTGTAGAACTCGCCGATAAAGCCCATCTCGTTGCAGATGTTTTCGAAGCCGCGAATGCGGGTCATCAGCTCGCAGCGTCGGATTGCCGGGTTGGCCACGCTGCCGTCGTACTTCTCGATCAGGCTGATGCGGTTGCCTTCCTCGTCTTCCAGCTCCATGCCTTTCAGAAACTCACGGGTGCGGCGCTTCTGCTCGCGCCACTCTGAGACGGTCATGCTGCTGGCGTAGGGAGTATGTTTTTTGCTGACGTTAGCCAGGGCAATCTGCAGGTGTTCACGCCATGACGCGGCGACGCGGCGCAGGCGGCCCTTCCACCACTTTTCGGTCTGCATGCGCATGATCGCCGGGGTCACTTCCTCCGGGTCGAACAGACGGGACGAGACTTTTTCCCACAGCGGCGGCGTCTGGCTCAGCTCGCGGGTGATAGTGGCGGCGGTCATGTAAACGCGGTGCGTGTATTTGTAATCCGACTCGTCGCTGGCCTGCGCGTGCGCCTGTACCAGCTCGGCGAGGATGAAATTAGCCACATCCCCGGCCAGCAGATCGACGTCGGCGCGCGCCATGTCGGGCAGGCGGTTAAAGCGGCGCATCAGCTCCCACAGCGTGCCGGCCGCGCTGGCCGCGCCAGTCTGTTGCGCGGCATTGCCTGCAAGCAGGTTAAACGTGCCGCTGCTCATTTCGCCGAGGCGGTACTGCTCACTGACGCATTCAACGCGTGGCAATGTGCGCTCAACAAAGGTTTTTGCTAAGTACGCATTGGCACGGGCAATGCCCTGGGTCTTTTCAAGCTCGCTGACGCGGCGCTTAACGTCGAGCTGGATCAGCGTCGGCTGCTTTTCCAGTAATTCCTGCGCACGCGCTAAAGCCGCAATCATCTGACTGCGGCTGTGCATTTCCTCATAGGTAGGATACGGGCTGGCGATAGCTTCCCGTGGAGCATTCCACGGGTAAGCGTATTCCTGAATCATTGAACCGCCTGCACTTCTGCTGACCAGCCAGCGCCTGCCGCCGGATCAAAGCCGACAAATACTGCGCCCTCCTGTGGGCGGCGCACGGCGATGATTTCCGAGGCTCGCTTGCCCTCACCGGCGGCAACGCCGACAGAGCGGGCTACGCTGATTTTTGTAATGTTGAAATCGCGCAGGATGCTGCGGGTGTAGAAGGTATCGCTGTTTGAAACGACAACCGGACAGTGCTCCGAGACGCCGAGCAACATGCTGACCAGATCGTGATGCTCATCCTTGTCAAAGCCCGCCGAGTGATAGTCCGAAAACGTCCCGTCATACGGCGGATCGCAGTACACCACGTCGCCAGCTTTAGTCAGGCGCAGCGTTTCGCGAAAGTCGGCGCAGATAAACTTCGCGCGCTGCGCCTTTTCCGCGAATGCCTCAATTTCTTCCAGCGGGAAATAGGGTTTAGAGTAATTACCAAAAGGGATATTGAACTCGCCGCAACGATTATAGCGACAAAGGCCGCGATAGCCGTTGCGGTTCAGGTACAGGAAGTGCGCGGCGCGCTCCAGCAGGGGTAACGCCGGGTTATGGTTGAACGCCTCACGGACAGAATAATAACTTTCGCCTGTGGTGTTCTGATTGAACAGGCTGGCCGCCACAACGATAAAGGGGCGGGTGTGCTCCTTTATCTGGCGGTACATGTTGATCAGGTCGGGGTTAATATCCGCTACCAGATAGGAAGGGTAATCGGTGCTCATCATCACCGCGCAGGAACCGGCGAAGGGTTCGACCAGGCGATTACCTGCTGGCAGGTGCGCCAGCAGCTCAGGCATTACGCGGGACTTGCTGCCCGCCCATTTCAGAATGGTGCTCATGCCGCACCGCCTTTTGAGACTTTCGCGTACCGCTCAGCCATGTCCTGACAGCTGACACAACGAGTAACGCCACGCACGGCGCGGCGGCGCTGTTCCGGGATCGGCGCGTCGCAGTCTTCGCAGAATGAAGCCGCAACGCTGACCGGGCGATTAACCACGCTGGCGATGTTGCGCGCCAGCAGCTCATCGGCGCGCTGCTGCGCCATGTCCATTGAGTCAGCCATTAGCGCACCGCCTCACGAGCTTCGTTCTCATAGCGCTCTGCTTCAGCGCGGATTAACTCAATTGCCTCAAAGCGACTCGAAGATTTACGCTCAATCTGATCGGCCAATGCAACCAGGCGGCGCGCTACGAGCAATCCACGCTCTGCGCGCTCTTCCAAACGCGCAGCAGTGAGAAGCGTTGTCAGCTGCTCAACGTCAGCGTTAAAGGTTTTAATTTCGATATTTCGCATTTCACTTTCTCCAGAATTTGGGCAAAAGAATGCCCGGCGGGTTTACGCCATTTATTTGCTTGGGGTTAATTAATTAGGCAGAGCCATTCGCTTCGGAAATAAACTCACGACTGCTTTCAGATGATTCATTGCACGAATAAGCGCCGCTCTTTCATCAGTAGTCAGTTCACTAAATTCAGCCTCGTGCCTGTCTTTACCGATGTTTGCCAGGAAGAGAATCGCGCTCAGTGCGCGCTTGTTGTCCTGGTAATTACTGTCTGTCACATCGCGCATTTCAGAGAAAAATCGGGTCATATCTTTTTCACAGTTGCCGCCCATCAGCTGCGCGCGGATTAAGGCAACGTGATTCAGCGCCGAAACCCGTTGGCCGGCAGTAAGCTCAACCAGCATTGAATCGCCTTCGATAGCCATGTTTTACCTCTTTGCTCTTTTGCCTGTACCTGCTGGCTCAGCACCGGATGCCAGCGCTTGCCGTTCTCGCCCATAATCCAGCCATGCCCGTATGACATTGACGGACTCTGACGTTTGAGCCGTGCCGCAAATGAAATCATCGCGCGCCCTCAGCTGATGCCAATCGAAGCACCCAGCCCGCTGATAGCGTCAACGGTTGAGGCTAAAGTCGGGTTAGAGTGAACGCGATTCTGCACGGCCAGCGCGGCCAGCATCATGCAGCGGATCCCGGTATTGGCAGCTTCCAGAATGCCGCGGCGGCAGGTTGCCGTAATACGCTCCAGGTTCGCGGCGTTAGCGGCCATATGCCCGACTTCGGCGGTCGCCTTCAGCACGTACGTCGGAAACTTCTCTTTTGCCAGCTCGTTAACCGGCACGCACGGCAGACATTGCAGTTGCGCCAGCATGCCGTCCATCAGCGTGGCGTCTTCGGTCAGATCGGTGAGCAACAGCACTTCAGGAACGGTCAGCTGATGAACCTGATCCGGGTTCAGCTTGTTGCGCAGGGTCTGCACTTTCATACCTGCCCGCTGCGCCAGCTCCGTCATGTTGTGCGTAAGCGCAAACTTGCGGCAGGCATCGTCGTAATCGGTATGTGTGGAAACACGAAAATCAAACATGATTATTCCCTTTCGTTATCCCAATATGGATTTAACAAGCTTGCATTGTGATGTGGTAATCAGACGCAGCCTCGATAATGAGAGCCAGCATGTTTACCTCTACCAGGCCGTTAGCTCCTTCTTTCTTCCTGATTGGCAAGCGGTTTTCTTGGTACATTTTACGGGCAGTTCTCTTACAAATGCCTGTACGGCGGCAATACTCATCCAGAGAGATGTAAGGCTCTGAAATCACAAAGTTGAGATTAGGTCGCATTGAAAAATCACTTTTCATGATGCAAGATTCCTTTTGAGTTAGTAGATGTCAGTAAATGTCACTATATGTCATACATCACAAATGCGATGATAGGATCTCATAACAAACATGTCAAACACAATTGAGTCTCCAAAAGGTATCACGGAGCACCTTTACCCATCACAAGGTGGCGGTAAAGAAGCTATTAACCGCATCATGAGCGCCTATCAATTCAACACCCGACAAGCTTTGTGCAATCACTTAGGCATTTCACAGAGCACCATGGCTAACAGGTGGATGCGCGATACGTTCCCTCACGACTGGCTCATAGCCTGTCATTTAGATACCGGAACACCGCTACTATGGCTTGCTACAGGGCAAGGTGAATCTAGGAAGGAAGACAAGGAAGAAGCCTCAACCCGATTGAGATACAAAAAAATCTCGAATGGGGTTGAACAATCAAGCGAGCTAGTCAGCTATGACGCTCGGCTGCTACCCGCTAATGTCTCAGATCCGTTTTTTGTTGAGATTGATAACGCAGTTTATTTAATCGAAGGGGCTAAAGCTGAAGTTACAGATGGCCTCTGGTTAATCGACATCGACGGGCTGATCAGCATAAAAGAAGTCTATCGCCTGCCAGGAAAGAAACTTCGCGTTGAAAACGGACCGGCCTCTTTTGACTGCGCACCAGATGACATTAATGTGCTGGGTAGGATCGTATCTAAAACGGAGAGCGTTTAAAGCGAATGGCTGTTAACAAACTGCCTAATGGTAAGTGGCAAGCTCAGGTGTTTCCGAACGGGCGGGATGGCAAGCGGATCCGTCGTCAATTCGCTACAAAAGGCGAGGCGCTGTCTTTTGAAAAGCATATTAAGGATCAAGCGCAAGATAAGCCCTGGCTGGGAGAAAAGACTGACAAACGCACCGTCTTTGATTTGGTTGAAACGTGGTACAACGCACACGGCATAACTTTAACTGATGGGCAGAAGCGTAAAGATGCGATGGAGTTTGCATGTAAGGCTATGGGCAATCCACTTGCTTCCGAATTCAATGCTCGCATTTTTTCCGCATACCGCGAGCAGCGTTTGTCGGGCAAAATCACTCGCTCGACCCGCGTGAAAACTGTAACGCCGCGAACTGTCAATCTTGAACTAGCTTACTTTCGTGCAGTATTTAATGAACTTCGCCGTTTAGATGAATGGCAAGCCCCGAACCCGTTAGATAATGTCAGAGAATATAAAATAGCCGAATCTGAAATGGCTTATCTAACGAATGAAGAAATCAGAGAATTATTAAAAGAATGCGAAGCAAGCAGCTCTAAAGACTTATTATCAGTTGTTAAAATATGTTTGGCTACTGGTGCGCGCTGGGGAGAAGCTGAATCTTTAAAAGGAAATCAAATTAGAGCAGGTAAAGTTATCTTCACCAAAACAAAGGGGAAGAAAAATCGAGCAGTCCCTATTAGTGACTCGCTTGTTGCAGAACTTCCATCAAGCAGGAAAGCAAAACCGCTTTTTACTTCATGCTATGCAGCATTTAGATCAGCCCTAAAAAGAGCAGGAATTGAGACTCCAGCCGGGCAATTAACACATGTGTTGCGCCACACTTTCGCATCGCACTTTATGATGAATGGTGGCAATATTTTGGTGCTTCAGCGCATATTAGGTCACACTGACATAAAGGTTACGATGCGCTACGCTCACTTTGCACCCGATCATCTTTTTGAGGCCCTTAATCTCAATCCACTGGAAAGACTTTAAGCCGCAAAAATTGGCAGCAAAATGGCAGCAGAGGATGACACTATGTGACACTATATGTCACTATATGCCACACAAAAAGATATAAAAATCATTAACTTACTGATTTATCTGCGATCATTTTCGGACTCATAATCGCTTGGTCGCTGGTTCAAACCCAGCAGGGGCCACCAAATTATCAATGACTTACCTCAGAAGCTACCGTTGAGCTGGTTTTCCAGGATACTTATAGGATTCTGGTCAGAAGTAGATTGAAGTAGCAATTCCCCCATCCCTCATTTAGCCAATCTCGTCACACTAAGCTGTTTCAGCCCTAGAGCTACGTAATAATTAGGTCGCCTGTCGCATAAAGCTGCTCAGCAAATGCAATGTCCGCTATGAGCGAAAAGCGGACCTGGTATTGAAGCCGATCAGGCTTTAGTGACCTGACCTTCGAAGAGTTAATTTTGCTTGTGCTGGTAAAGATCCCAGCGGTTGCCGTAGATGTCCTCAAATACAACGACCATCCCGTAATCCTCCTTTCGCGGCTCCTGGCAAAAGCGGACGCCTTTCGCCTTCATAGCGTTATAGTCGCGCCAAAAATCGTCAGTCTATAGGAACAGGAATACCCCTCCGCCGCATTGGTTGCCGATAAAGTTTTCCTGCCGCTCGTTTGAAGCATGGGCCAGAAGAAGATTTCAGTCGCCTTCCGGATTTGGTGTTAAAACGACCCTGCGCTTACCCGGCTGCGGCGTATCCTTTACCAGCGTAAAACCCAGCTTGTCGGTGTAGTACTCAATCGCGCGGCCATAGTCATCGACCACCAGGGCCATCTATCCAATAGGAAACTTAATAATCCGCTTGGCCACGGTAACAGGTTGCATTTTTACCCTAAGCGTAAGGGAAAAAACAGAATATCCGTACTGATGTTAAATGCCAATTTTGATACCTTTAATAATAATCAACCAGATATCAAAAAGCATGAGTTTATCGTGAGCAAAAAGTTCGATAGGGATTTTTGGGTACGCATTAGTTGGCTTGTGGTGTTATTGCCGTTATGTTTCATGTTCCCGCTGCTGTTATTTGCTGTTATTTTGGTCATTATGGGATTGTGTAAACACTTCACAAAAGACAGTTTTGATAAAAAAATTAATAACCAGAAACAGATTCAACAGTTAAGTTGGCTCAATGCTACTCCAGAGGATGATTGGTACGATTTATTTATGGCTGAATGCGAGTCACCGGCTGAAGAACAATTTCTAGCAGCGATGATCAGAGAGTTAAATCTTAAGCCAAGCGCAGGAAAATTAGTATGCTCATTACTGACGCTAGAAATGCAGGTTAGATCTCCGCCTTACCGTTTTGACTTTCTGGTCAACGGCAGACAGGTTGTTGAGATTGATGGCGCAGCATGGCATTCATCGCCTGAACAAGTTGAGCGTGATCGCATAAGAGATAAGATTTCATTAGAACGAGGTTACAGGGTACTACGGATCCCTGCAAAGGTCGTTTTCAGAACCCCAAATGAAGCGGTTCGGCGAGTGAAGGCAACACTTACCGAAACGCCTTTTTATACAAATATTGATTTTGCAAAAGTAAAGGAGCCTGAGAATTCGCCAGCCAGAATCCTGTCACCATTAGGATTTTTAAGTGCAATTTCTGTTGCGCTTGGGGAGTTAAATGAGAAGGCCTCCAGAATGCAAAAAGAAGCAGAAGAAAAAGAAAAAGCTGCAAAGCTTGAGGCATCTAATAAAGTTAATTCTGTACTAAATGAAAAAATTGTTAGTACTAACAGTCAATCTATCCCTGTTATGGACGAAGAACTGAGATTAATTATTGAAGAGTGCTCAAAGATTTTTGACGATACCAAATCAGATGAAAAAATAAAAAAAGAATTTTAGTAACCCAAACCAACTCTGCTCACTGATGACACAGACGTTTGGCAACCGTAACTGATAGCTTTTTATGCGCTACTGGCTCATGCTTGTACAAAGGGGCTCATAAGTACGCCAAGATCCGTTAAGAGCGAGGAACAGACATTGGCAGTCTCAACAACATGACTAGCATGGAGGTGTATTAATCAACGGAGAACAGGTCAGTTTATCGTGTCAGCCCTACTTTTACGAAAGGGCTACCATGACTGCGCGATTTTTTGATTAGCTTGCCCACGTATAATTCTCTGACTTCTGGTGATGCAATTCGTCCAACAAACTCTGAACGGTTGGTTTCGGGAGGGATGATCAGTTCCCGGGTAAAGTACTGCTGGGAGCCAGCCTTTATCCAGCCGTGTATCTCGTAAACTTCCATCACCAAACCGCCGTAAGTGGCGTATGCAAATTGCAGGTTTTCATCTTTTGGTACTTTTGCCCAGACGCCACGCGTTGCTTCATATAGTGCAAGTGCACTCATGCCAGACTTGTATGTGCTGTTTAGCAAAAAAGCGAGCCCTGCATGTTCAGGTGCGATTTCCGTCTCTTGCTTAAGAAGAAGATGGTTGAGCTCATCCAGCGTGATTCGCCCCATAAGAGAGCTGCTTCCTCGTACTTTGTTGGTTAGTTCTCCAACACCTAAGAGATCAATACATGTTGCTTCAACAAGCTTCGCGGTTGCCTCATCCATGCCATGACGTAGTATGTCGATACCCAGATTACCTGTTTTCAACAGATGATTAATTCGTTCTGATTTCGGAGAGTCATCATTATACTTTATATGATCAAGACAGCGTTCTGACTTGCCTTTGCCTATATAAAACGGCCTTTTAGTTGCATCTTCAGTGTCATAAAATGCATAAACATAGAACTTAGCCATCCCTAAAGCTTTCGAGTATTTTGAAAAATCTTTCACAACATTGCTCCCTGAGGACAAAATTATTTAATTTCAGTATCGGCACTATAGTTCAGAACTTAAAAACAAAAAATCAGTGTATAGATTGACCTGCGCCCATTGATGAATATGGGCCAAAGTTCGCAACAACTGCTATTGGCATATAACAGCCCACGGCAACGGCCAAAAGCGGCAATAAAGCGAAAACCGCAATTGTTCCAACATTGATGTCGGATCTTAATTTATGGGGAGCAGTTCGGTGTGTTTTTACAGGCTTATTAGTTCCGGTTATGGCCAAATTCCCGCGAGAGCAGTATTTGTTTCCAGTGAGTTTCTCGACGGTCAATTTCACCCTTTTCGGCATTAAGATCTATGACTTCCAGGATCGCGAAAGTGATATTCTGCAGTCTGTTTTCATCGCCTGTGCCGAAAGCTTTCTTAAGCCCTACATTACCACCATGCCCGGAACCAAAATAATATTCCCATCGGCCCCATATCCCCTCTATTCCATCGGCTTTTCCAACGTAGAGTTTTCCGCCGTCCCGATCAGTTAATACATAGATGCCTTTAACCACGGACAGTGCGGTACGCCAGGATTGCAGATTAAGTCTAAGGATCGAGCCGATGCTGTTCCGGTCCAGCACGACATTGCGGTAGCCGGGAAACTCGCCGAAGGCCAGAGGTGCCGGGGTGATGGCACTGATTACCAGTTCGCTCTGAATACTTTCACCTAGGCGAATATAGTTGCGAACTGTATTTTTAAAGCTGATATACATCCTTCCAGCGTATTCTTCAGTCTCTGGGATTTTCTGAAGCTGGTACTGATAATACAGTTCCTCACGACCAGGGTAGGCTTTCTTTCCCGCGTTACCTATCTGCTGAAATGCTCCTGCAAATAGCCAAGTTTCAGTCCCCGGGATCCTGATCAGTGAAACGACATATATGCGGCTAAATTCCAGTCGCTTCTGCCAGCACTGCCAGTCGTCGAAAGTCCCTTCAAGGAATTTAACTAGCGGATCCTCTTTATAATCATTTAATTGCGCAAGATGGACTTTGGTGGCTTCAGGCGCTAGATCAGGAAACTTCATCTTAAGATAATCAAAAAGCTTCAATTTCTCTCCTTAATAGTCAGCTGAGTCTGTTAATTATTTGCCGTGACTTCACGTTACATGCCGGCACTTCACTAAGCTTTTGCTCACAAATCAACACAATTCGATTTTAGCAACGTCTGCTTCTGGCACAAAGCAGCCATGCGCGCAAGGCAAAGTCTGCTGTGAGCGAAAAGCGGACTTTTTAGCGGTTTTGCCGCTGCTGAAGGATTTGTGTATGAGTCAAGTAGGTGCCACTCAGTAAAAATTTGCTTTTTACATCCCATTTTTCTATTTTTTTGATTTTACAATCGATGGTTGTTCACTAAATACATTAGTGTTTAAAGTAAACTTGTAGCATTCATCAGTATTTTTTCTTAGATACATCACCCCCCATTGTTTTGCTCCGCAATCCGATAAAAATGACGCATCCGACAAAATAGCTATTCTTGCAACATAAACCGTAGATAGAGCAGCCAGAATAAAAGGCATTACCAAAACAATCATCAGAGATTGCAACATGCTAACAACCTTGACAAAGATTGATTGCTCATAACTACCTTTCATCGACTTAGGGGCAAAATTGACAAAGTTACTAGTAATCATGCCTATAGTACTGGATACGCCGGTAAAAACTATCAAGAAGAAATATAAAACGCAAATAGAAACTGGAATGGCAACAAGGGCTGGAGAGTATTTTAAATATTCTTCGTTAACATTATAAATAACACTAAGCATCTTGAGTGTCAACACATAAGAAACAAACCATATCACCACGTTATACAACTTAAGTGCATATGCGCTTTTTGTTATTTTTGCCAGCAGATACCTTTCTGGGTAAAGTTTATAGCAGCCATAAGCAAATAGAATAGAAAATCCAATAAAAACATGTTCGTACTTAAGAAGTAACAACTCAGCAGTGAAAATGCCTATCGATAGGAAAGGAATCTTTTTCTCTCTCATGAAATCATCCTTATCAGTCATGGTAATCACCCAAAAAGTTATTTATGGAAATAATATATAATATAAAAGCCATACTATTACCTTCCACCTCGCACCTTTATATTTTTCTGTGACATAGGGTGTGGAACTTTACCTTAAAGGTTCATGATTGGATATAAAACAGATAAAATTAAATAAGCGAACATTCACAATAAGAGTTCTGTTATGCGACATTTAACTCAGACACCTCAGCTAACATGTCAAAGTCCGCTTCTGGCACAAAGCGGTCATCATCATGGGCTTTCCTAAGTAAGCCATAACGTCGGGCCAGCGATGCATAAGTATAGGGCCATTTAAACCTCTCTTACTATCCCCACTTGCCCCCACCTGTTTTTTCTAAACCCTGCTCCGTCCAGTACTGATGCGGGTTTCAGGGGTTCTCCCCACTTTCTGGGTATATACAGGTGAAAAGTGGGGATTGTGGGGTCGCGCTCCCCATATTCCCCACAACCTCCCCACTTTTTTACCCAATTTATGATGAGAATGGAGCGTAAGGTGATCACCGTTCTGGGTAACCAGACCATCATTAGTCAGCTTCTGCAGCCAGCGGGTAAAGTGCTTGGTATTGATCCCCATAGCTTTAAGGTCGTCGCGTACAATCATTTTTGTACATACCTCTTGGCTGGCAATACGACTACGAATAGCCTGTCAGAGCGCAATATGATTTCCTGTAATATTCGGCACGCCGGCCAGTTCTGGTTCGTCCTCATCAGCCTCACGGGCGACATCCCGCACGGCCAGCGAATGGATCTCCTCCCCCTCTTCGTCGGTGAACAGCTTTACCGGCTGCAGGTCGTACGCCCGGCGCTTCGGCTCCTCAGCGTCCATCATTTTGGTACAGGTGAGGATAAAGGCGATTCGCTCAGCATCCAGACCCATACGAAATGAGCTGGAGCCCCGCGCACCTTTAGCTTCGTCTTTCCCTGAATGGTGAACCACCAGCACCGTGGCGCCGGCCTTCCGTTTGATTTCGTAACAACCCTCAACAAACGCGCCCATATCACGGGCGTCGTTTTCGTCATTGCCGCCAAAGCAGCGTGCCAGCGTGTCGATGACAATCATACGCACCGGCAGACCGCCATCTGACTCAATCTGCTTTGCCGCCTGGATAACCTCCTGCACCTCTGACTGACGCACCGGAAAGACAGGCCGGTTTACCAGCCAGAGGTTTTCTACGCGCTGCTGTTAAACCTGCTCCCAGGCACGGATGCGGCGCGGTACGCCAATGCCGCCCTCACCCACGATATACAGCACCGCACCACGGTTTACCTTGCGGTCTGCCCGTGGGATGCACGCCGAAATATGGCAGGCCCAGTAAACGGCAAGAAAGCTTTTGAACGAGCCGCTGGGACCATAGATGCTGCACAGAGCCTGCGCAGGCAGGATATGCTTCATCAGATAGTCCTGACGGGCGTCAAAACCCTCAGAGTCGCTCATTTCGGTATCCCTCCGCTCATCTGGAACTTCCCGATCAGCGGGTGATACCAGTACGCCGAGCCATACTTGCGTTTGGCGGCACGCAGTACCAGCCGTGCCGCTTTATAAAATTTCTCGTCCGGCACCAACCCCAGCCTGACTCACTTCAGCAGTTCACTTCCGCCTCGATTAAGATTAATCTTAGCGCTTACTTTTTTGAGAAGGACTTCTTAATGAAATTACTTGTTGGGGCTGCGCTTTTACTCACCTCTGCCGCTGCAAACGCAGGCTTTGTTCATCCACTGGACTTTGATGGCTCAGAAGCCCAGAAGAAAGAAGTGATCAGCTATATCCAGAAGCGAGTGAAAGCGGATTACTGTGACGGCCAGCTCGATATGTGCCAGCCGACCACCTTACGCATGATGGAAAAGCAGAACCTGAACGCATTTAAAAAACTCACAAAAGTGACCGACAGGCAGGTGTTAGATCGCGTCATCAAAGATTACTGCCAGGGAACGCTGGATATGTGCAGCTACACCACGCTTGAGATGATGTACAAACAGAACGCCAAAGCCACTAAGCAAGAACTTAGCTGGTAATAAAAAGAAACCACCTTCTCAGGTGGTTTTTTTGCAGAGTTTAACCTGCCAGCACGTTTGC
The DNA here is from genome assembly GCF_020149765.1 of Pantoea agglomerans. Taxonomy (NCBI): domain Bacteria; kingdom Pseudomonadati; phylum Pseudomonadota; class Gammaproteobacteria; order Enterobacterales; family Erwiniaceae; genus Pantoea; species Pantoea agglomerans. The sequence continues at coordinate 518,388 of NZ_CP083809.1, read as the reverse complement.
AATACCCTCTTTTGGCGCCTGCCGAATGAATGAGCTCGTAGGGTTTATCGGTAACAGCTAGTGCCAGCGCAGGCCCCTCTATGGCGACAGCTCCTCTAACGACTTCCCTTTGGTTTCAATAGCGTAAAACCAGGTAATTAAGCCGCCAATAAGCGCAATGACCGCAAAAGTAATAAACACAAAGCGCATGCCAAAGCCGCTGACGATAAAACCTACCATCAGCGGGCCAATGGATGACCCCGCGCGTAGCCAGGCGCTGGAATAGGCGGTGCCAATGGCGCGCAGTCTGGTGGGATAAAGCTCAGCCGCATAGAGATAAAGCGAAAAGGCGATGGTCTGAAGAATGGCGTAGGTCAAACTTCCCAGAATAAGAATCTCAACGGCAGATTTTGCCCCCAGAACAGAAAGCGTAATCAGCGGAACGATAGCCAGCAGAAAGGCCCATGTGTACCAGCGCTTGCGACCTATGCGGTCGATCAGCAGGGCACAAATTACCGAAGCCACCACCCCGCATGAGGAGGTGATCCAGCCGTAAGCCAGGCTGGTATCAAGAGATAGGTTAAACCAGGTTTTATAGAGGGTTGGGAACCAGGTAATCATGCCGTTGTTCACGCTGTAAACCGTCAGCCACAATCCCCAAAGCATAAAGGTTCGGGATTTATAGATGCCCCCAAAGAGAGCCTTGACCCCTTCCGGTGCCGCTTTCTGCGCGGCGGGCGCTTTAACTTCAGGTTCGGGTAACGTCATCCCACGCCTGATGACCTCAGCTTCTAAGGTGGATACGACGTTTTCCGCCTCTTGCAGCTTACCTTTTGAAGCCAGCCAGCGTGGCGACTCTGGCATTAACCAGCGCAGGGGAACAGTCAGCGCGGAGGGAACTAAGCCAATTAAAAACATCACTTTCCAGCCATAGATGGGCACCAGAAAATATCCCACCAGCCCGGCGAACATCATTCCAACAGGGAAAATCACCTCATACAGTAAAAAGAAGCGTCCGCGCTTTTTGGCCCCGACAAATTCATTGATATAGGCGCTGGCAACGGGCACCTCGGCACCGATCCCTACCCCCTGCAAAAAGCGAATAATAAGAATTGACCAGCCGTTCCAGGCAAAAAGGCAGGCAGCATCCATCACGACGAACATAATAATGGTGATACGTAACACGCCAATTCGGCCTATTTTTTCCGCCAGCGAGCCAAAAAAAAGCGCGCCGCACAGCTGCCCGACATAACTGGCCGCAATAATAAGACCGACAAAGGTTGGCGTCAGCCCCCATTCCTGGGTGAGCTGGGGAAGCGCAAAGGCGATAGCAATAATGGTGTAGGCATCAAAGAAGGTAGATAAGCCGACAATAATACGGATCGCCTTCAGCCGCCGGGTAATAGGCAGACGTTCCAGCCTTGCCAGCAGCACGGCTGGTGTTGAAGCAGTTCCGCTGTCAACGACGTAATCTGAAGCAGTGGCCTGAATTGACATAATAGTGTCCTGTTAGACGTTGTCGGTGCGCATACACGTAACCTTATGAATAACAACAGGACAACGATTCCTTATTCACATAACGTGTTGCATAAAGTGCTGTCTGAATCAGCGCGTGATAACGTTACTGCAATCGATTTCATTTGCGGTGAATTCTTTGCTGGATTTACCGCTAAGTCAATTACGCCAGTTGTATAAATGTCGAGCGGTTCACAAACTAAAAAAAACTAACGGGGAAATATCCCCGTCGATGAATTTATAAAAAGACATTTAAAAATAGCAATTTAATAGCCATTCAACGCCGACCTGGCAAAGTGAAGCACCATTTCTTTTGTCCAGACAAAGTTTGACGTAAGATCCTTAAACCCCTCGGTTTGCACGATGGTATTCGTTGAACGGGCAACAGGGATCTTTACCCGATTGATGAGCTGGAGCAGCAGATGGATCAAGATAGTGAACTGAACGATTTGCCGGAAAAGAAGCTGGCGACAATGCGGGATGTTGCGCGTGCTGCGGGCGTTAGCGTCTCGACCGTTTCGCGCGTACTTGATGAAAGATTACCCACCTCGCGCAGCGCCTCGGCGGAAAAAATTCGCCAGGTTGCCCGAGAGCTGGGCTACCGCCGGGACTATGTTGCCTCCAGCCTGCGGCGTGGCGATACCGGCACGCTTGGCGTATTGGTTCCGAGACTGACCGATGCCGTCACCGCCATGCTTTTTGAAGAGATAGCCAGAGCTGCAGCCCGGAGAGGCTATTTTGCGATCGTTGCCACCTGCGGCGACAGCAAAGAGCAGGAGAAGAAGGCCGTTGAGTCACTACTGGATCGCCGGGTAGACGGGCTGATTATGTCCACCTGCCGGCTAGACGATCCTTTGCCCCAAACTCTGCGCGAACGGGATATTCCCCATGTTCTGGCGCTGCGCACCGACGGTTCCAGCCCTTCATCGGTCGGGGACGATGAGCTTGGCGGCTATCTGGCCACGCGGCACCTGATAGATTTAGGGCATCGTGATATCGGCCTGATTGGCGGCCCTGATTTTGCTTCTAACGCCCTTAGCCGGCGTAAGGGCTTCGAGCAGGCAATGCGGGAAGCCGGGCTGAAGATCGAAGCTGAATGGTGCTGTCATTCTGATTTCAATATCGCCTCAGGCGAGCAGCAGGGAATGAAAATTCTCAGCCAGCGCCATCGCCCAAGCGCGCTGTTTGCCGTTAACGACGAGCTGGCGATTGGCGTTCTTGCTGCCGCGCATCAGCAGGGCCTGATCATTGGCGAAGATCTCTCCCTGGTGGGATATAACGATATTCCACTGGTAAGCAGACTGCCCGTGGCGCTGACCTCGGTCAGAACCCCGCTGGAGCATATCGCCAGCGATGCGGTTGATATGTTATTGAATCCAGAGCTAAATAATAATATGCGGATTACCACGCCCTCTCTTATCCCCCGTAAGTCCACCTCTTCTCCACGTAAATAATTCGGCCCGGATCCTCATCAGCTTTCACACACTAAGCCGCTGAGGGTTGCATTTTGTATCCAGGATCTCATCCCGGAGGCTGATTGCTGTTCTGTTTGTGATCGTCGTTGCATTTTTAACCAGCCTGCCGTTGACGATTTAATTTTCGCGGTTCAATGTCAGTTACGTGAAAACGATTGCAGAAACGATTTCATTTCTGTTCTTAACGATCGCTAAACCCTGACAGACAGGCTTACTCATCAAGGAGATAGTTATGATTAACATCGATCTGAAAGGCTTAACGCCGGCTCCGGTTACTCCCTTCACTCGCGATGGTCGCGTCGACTATGACGCCATTCAGCGCCTCGGTAACTGGCTGGGAAGTATCGACGGCGTGAAAGGCCTGGTGGTGCTGGGACATGCCGGAGAGGGAACGTTTCTTACCCAGGAAGAGCAGGCGAATGTTATCCGCGCATTCGTTAAGTCTGTAGATAACAAACTGCCGATTATTGCCGGTATTACCGGTGAAGGCACAGAAGTGGCTGCGCTGGAAGCGAAGCGTGCCGTTGACGCTGGCGCATCAGCCGGCCTGCTCTATCCTTCTCACGGCTGGCTGCGTTTTGGCTATCAGGATGGCGCGCCCCAGGATCGCTACCGCGTGGTTTATGAGGAAAGCGGCCTGCCGCTGATTCTTTTCCAGTACCCGGATGTCACTAAAGCCACCTACAATCTGAAAACGCTGCTGGAGATCTCCGCTCAGCCAGGCGTATTTGCCATGAAAAATGGCGTGCGCAATATGCGCCGCTGGGACACTGAAATCCCGGTGATTCGTCGCGAGCGCCCCAACCTGCAAATTTTAAGCTGTCACGATGAATATCTGCTGCATACCGCTTTTGACGTTGATGGCTTCCTGGTTGGCTACGGTAATATCGCCCCTGAGCCGCTAATTGAGATGATTAAGGCGGGCAAAGCGGGCGACTACGTTAAAGCGCGTCAGCTGCACGACCGTCTGCTGCCAGTCACCAAAAGCGTCTACCACCGTGGTTCACACATGGAGGGCACCGTTGCCCTTAAGCATGCTTTGGTTGCGCGTGGCATCCTTGAACATGCGACCGTTCGCTCACCGCTGCTGCCGCTCGAAAACGGCGCTGAGAAAGAGATCCACGATGCAATGCGCGCCGCTGAGCTGGGCCGCGTCCGCTAATTTATGCTGACTCTGCTGTTAATCCGCAATACAGAAAGACTGTGTTGCGGATAATTATGTTTTCTCCCGATCTCTTTTTCACAGGCAATTATCATATCGGGATTCCTGTCTGTAACTTTTCCCAGCGGGGTGCATCAATCGATTAAGCCTTACTGTTGAGGATAAATCGGCGGGCTCTATTTTCGCTACGCCTCTGTTTTCGGAAATGGATAATTCGTTTCCCCGTGCGCTCAATAAAACGGGCATTAAATTCATGCCCGACTATCAGGAGGACAGATGCCCGTAACCCGTCGACACTTTTTACAGTTAAGCTCTGCATGTGCTGTTGCTGCCACTTTTCCCGCCTTTGCAAACGTGCCTTATAGCGCAGGCGATCATCCCCCGAAATTAATTCCGCCAGCAGGAAGCGTAGATTGTCATATGCACCTCTACGACAGCCGTTGTCCCTCTGTGCCTGGCACCAAAATTGTTAACCCCGCCAATGCCTCACTGGAAGATTATCGCAGGCTACAGCAGAGGTTGGGGATCGGCCGAATGGTGATTGTGACCCCGTCGAGATATGGCACCAATAACAGCGTCTTACTGAATGGTCTGGCAGCCAGCAACGGCAGTGCACGCGGCGTGGCCGTTGTAGATGGCACGGTAACCGATGATGAGTTGCAAAAGCTGCATCAGGCTGGCGTCAGGGGGATTCGATTTAACCTTGTCTACAGTCAGTTCGACCCGAATGATATGGCGACGTTAGCTGCGCGCATACACCCGCTTAACTGGCATATTCAGGTAGTGTCGTCAGGTGAACAGTTAGTCGCGCTGGAAAACCAGCTGCAAAAATTACCGACGCCGGTTGTGATCGATCATATGGGGCATGTTCCTCAGCCTGATGGCCTTAAGTCGCCTGTCTTTGCGACGCTGCGCCGTATGCTTGACGGGCAGAAAACCTGGGTAAAACTCTCCGGGGCTTACATTGATTCCCGGACGGGTGCGCCTGGCTATAACGATGTCGCTCCCGTTGCCCAGAGTCTGGTCAGGATTAATGCCGAACGTCTGTTATGGGGTAGCGACTGGCCTCACCCCACTCAACCAGATGAAAATAAGCCCGATGATGCGGTATTGCTCGATCTTATGAACATCTGGGCGCCAGATAGCCGCGATCGCGAAAGAATACTGCGCGACAATCCGGTTAAGCTTTATGGGTTCTGACGAGCGGGAGCAGCGACTGCTCTCTGTAAAGTCACCGCGGGAAATATGTGCGTCCGGGGGATAACCTGATGCTGATTAACAGCGCTGCACCTGGGGCGCCCTTATTTGCCGCCTGGCTTCTCTGAAAAATATTCATCGCTTACTGCTTCTGAAATAAATAACGGCCGCGCTGAGGACGTTAAAAAGCGCCGCGCTTCTCCTGGCATAGTGAACAGCAGGGGCTGGATGGCTGCTTTGAGGGTTTTAATCAGGGCGTACAGTTATGGCCAGCGCAGGCAAGGCAGCCGTTGCCCGCTCCGTACACTTATTGACAGCACTCCAAGAGGCGGCGCTGCCGCCATAAAAAAACCCGCTTGCGCGGGCTTTGCTCTTTAAAGGCTCAGGCGCGAGCCTGAGTCTGCTTCTTTGCTATCGCCACCTTCTCGATTTTACCCGGCGTGACGATCATCCCGGTCACGCTTTCGTGCGTCTTAAAGGTGCAGCTGCAGTTGATGTTCTGGCACTGGTTATAGCGCTCTTTGGTCTCGTTAGAGATATAACGGCTACTGCGCGTATGGGCAGCGCTCTGACACAGCGGACAATGCATCATTTGTGAGTTCCTCCGTAGTTGACGCAGCCATTATCGCGCCAATTACTCACAAAAAGCAAATTAATTAACTATTAGTTAGTCAATTCTCTCGTATTCCACATCTGTGATGTCATTCTCCAGCTCCAGCGTAGTGGTAAACCCGTCGCTTACGCTCAGATTATGCGTCACCTTACTGATTATCCAGGCGCTGGCGTCAATCATCGCTTTAAAGCCGCTGACCCTGACCGGGGTTTCAGGATAGAGATCCGCGCGTCCTGTCGCCAGCTGAAAGGTAAAGTGAGCCGCGCCGCGCTGTATCTGGTTCCACTTCGCCTCCGCCGCCGCCATTGCCGCCTCTTCGCTGTTGAACACCTCCGGCAGCACCAGCAGGCTCTCTTTTGCGCCGGAGAGATAATCCCCTTCCTGATTACCCGTTAGCGGCGGCGCGCTCTGTGCATCCGGATGGGCGACCGCGCTGGCGTTCGTGGCCTTTGCCTTGCGCTGCAGCTGCAGCACATGCGTCTTCGCCTCCTTTGTTGAGAGCCATCTCGCCTGCACGCCGGTATAACTGGTGCGGTCGGCAACAGTAAAATTGTGTTTATCCCCATCCTGGCGCGTCAGCGTCACCGTTGGGATCGCCTTGCCGCTGGCTAACTGGCCGCTGCCGGGGCGCAAAAAAAGCAGCCGCCCCGCTTTGATAACCGCGACCGCGCCATAGCGTTGTGCCAGTCGGGTAACGAAGCTGGGATCGGTTTCGTGGGTCTGATCGATATGATCGATCTTGATCCCGGCAAACCCGTCCGCCATCTGCAAAATCAGCCCGCAGCGCTGCGCTATCTGCGTCACAATGCTGCCCAGCGTAGTGTCGTGGTATGAGAGGTCGCGCGCCTTGCCCAGCTCCCCGCGAAAATCGACGCTGCGCGCCAGGATAGTCAGCACATCGGGCGCGCCGCCGTGGCTTACCTGATCGACCGTAAAATCGCCCTTGTTATGCAGCTGGCCAACCCAGCCCAGGAACAGCGACACCACCGTGCCGCGCTGCGGCAGCTGCAGCAGCCCGTCGCTGTCGTCCAGCGTCAGTTTTAGCGTATCCGCTTCGAAGCCGCGATTATCGGTAAGCGCCAGCGAGATCAGCCGATCGCGCAGATTGGGCGTCACATCCTTGCTGCCGAGCCACAGCATAAAATCGGGCGCCGGCCGGCTGCCCGCCTTAATCGCCATCGCGCCGAGTTCACTCACAGTGAGAAGCCTCCCGTCGTGATGCCTGAAGAGAGCTTGCCCGCCGCCGCTTCTGCCTTCGCCCACAGCGCGCTGCCCTGCGCTTTCAGGTCGCCGAACATCGAGACCAGCGACTCGTCAATGCGCATCAGGTCGAGGGTAAAGGCAATTACGCGCGCGCTGCCGTCGGCGTAGAAATCGCTGTGCGTCGTCTTAAAGCTCTCAATCACATACATGCCGTAGATGGTGCCGTCGCCGCCGATCAGCGGCCAGGCGCGCCCTTCGTCAGCCAGTAGCTGAAACGCCTGCGCCTTAACCGGGCCGCCGGTAAGCTCCGGGCGCAGCTCGCCGCTCAGGGAGATCTTGTCGCTGCCTTTGCCGGTAAACTGCGCTGCGTTGCGCCTGCCGACGCGGGTATTGCTGGCCCACTTCCAGTCGCTGCTGTGTATCAGCTGGCTGTAGGGCAGCGTCTGCCGCATAAAGGGCAGCATGCCGTAGATCATCATCATGGATAGAATCCTCCTGTCATGGCGCTGCGCTGCCGGTTTTGCTGCTCAAACTGCTGCTGATTTAAATGCTCCTGCACAACCCGTCCAATCTCATGGGCGTCCATTCCGGCTGGCGCATTCACCGTAATATTGTTGGTGTAGGCGTTCTGCTGCGTCATGCTGCCCGCGGCGGGCGCCACCACCGGCCGGTAGGTCGCGCCGCCGGTCAGCACTTTGGTTTGCAGCCCGCTGGCGTCGGGCACGGCGCCGTTCTCAACGGCTGCCGCGTCTGGCGGCAGATCCGCCTTCAGATCTTTGCTTTTACTGCTGACGATGCCGAGCTTGTTCAGCACCCAGTTGATGCCGCTGGTGAGCTGATCCAGTGCGTGGCCAGGGATCTTCAGCGCCTCGGCGAGCATATTGCCGAAGCTTTTCCCCATATCGCCAGCGACAGCCAGCTGCGCCTGCGTCGCTTTCACCGGCTCCAGCAGCTGGGTAAAGCCGTTCCACACCGACTTAACCTTGTCCGTCACCCAGGCGAACACCGGCTGCAGCGGGGCAAAGGCGTCGCCGATCGGGCCCATCGCTGCGGAAAACCCCTGCGCGACGCCGCTGATAAAGGCGCTGATGGGCTCCCAGTACTGACGGATCAGCAGCGCGCCGCCGACGATAGCCGCCACGATAGCTACCACCGGCAAGGTGATGGCGCCGATGGCGCTGACGATAGCGCCGCCCACTACCGTGAACAGGCCGCCAAGGATCTCGACGCCGGCCATAATGGCGCCGACCCCGCTCACCACCGGCCAGACCGCCATGCCGATAGCGCTCAGCGCGCCGACAAAGGTCATCGCGACCGCCGCCGCCGTTGCGATGCCGCTGGCCAGCGCCGGGTTATCCTGCAGCCACTGGTCGATGGTCTGCAGGAACTGCGTCGCCTCCTGCGTCAGCGTGCGCAGCGGGCCGTCAAGCGGCGCGAAAAGGTCGACGCCAATAGCCGCCTTCGAGGCATCCAGCTTTTGCAGATCCCCGCCGAGGCTGTCCTGCTGCGCCTGCGCCCTGCGCGCCGTCCCGCCGTCGGATTGCTGTACCGAGGCGGTAAGCGTCTCCAGCTCGCCGCTGGCGGCGCCCTGCGTCAGCAGCGAGGCTGACGAGGCCGCCTTCGCGCCAACAATGCTCTTCAGCACGTCCGCCTGCTGCGTCGCGTTCATCCCCTTTCTGGCGAAGGCGGCCTGAATATCTTTCAGCAGCGGCAGGATCTGCCGTGCGTCGCCGTTTTCGTCGCGGGTGGACACGCCAAGCGCAGCGATAGTACGTTCGCCGTCGCGCGTCTGTAGCTGAGTCAGGATCGTGCTGACCTCGTCGCCCGCCGCCGCGCCGGTAATATGATTTTTCGCCAGCAGCCCCAGCATGGCGGAGGTCTGCTCAACGCCGACGCCGGCGCTTTTTGCCACCGGCGCAACGCTGCTCAGCGCGCTGCTCAGATCCTCAAACTTCATTCCGGCCTGGTCGAGTGTGGCGCTAAGCACATCGCCCAGATGGGCAATATCCCCGCTGTTGAGGCCGAAGGCGCTTTTTGTCTCCATCAGCAGACCGGCGTTATCCTCTGCCGAATGCTGGTTGACCTGCGCCATATTCAGCGCCACCGGCGTCGCGGAGGTGATATCGTCGATCGTCCCGCCCGCCTGGGCGATATCGAGCTGGGTCTGCGCCACCGCCTGCGCCGGGATGCCGGTCTGCACGCTGAGGCTGCGCGCCTGTTTATCCAGCGCGACCGCCTGCGGCGACCCTTTCTGCAGGCCGGTTTTGGCCTGCAGGGCAGCATCGGTGCGCGCCAGCTCGTAGCCGGGACGCAGCAGCGCGGCGCCAGCGGTGAAGCCCGCTTTCGCCAGGCCGATGCCCGCCGCGCTGGCGCTGCGGATCTTGCCCGCCAGCGCCTGACCTTTGCGGTAGCGCTCCGCCGTCTGGTTTTGCCGCTCCTGCTGCTGGTTCAGCCGCTGCAGCTGCTGTTGCTGACCGTTAAGGTGCTGGCTGGCCTGCGCCGCGGCGGTTTTCAGCCGCAGCTGTTCGCTGCTCAGGCTGCGCGTAGAGATACCCGCGCCGTTCAGGCTTTCTCGCTGCTGCTGCATCGACAGACGCAGGCTCTGCGCCTGACTCTGCAGCGCAGCGGTACGCTGACGCGCCTTTTCCAGCGCGCGGCTCTGCTGCTCCGCAGGCTGATGGCTGTTGCGCATCGCCAGCGCCAGCGCCGCCGTTTCCGCCTTCGCCTGTTTAAGCTGCTGCTGCGTGTCGTTCAGCTGGCGGCTGGTGGCGCGAAAGCCGTCGATTTTCGCCGACTGCGCCTGCAGCGCCGCCAGGCTCCGCTGCGTATCAGCAATGGAGCCGGCGACTTTTTGCGTTTCGTTCTGAAGGCTCTGTAGCGGGCGCAGCGCCTGATTAACCGCCTTCAGCAGCGCCTGCAGTTTGAGGTCTTCACTCATCCGTATTTGCTCCGCTGCGGATCAGGGCTTTATGCCGCCAGTCGAGGAGCTCGGCCAGCGGCAGATCGTTCATATCAGAAAGAGGCCAGTGAAAAATGGCGGCGATATCAGCCATCAGATCGTTGACCGTCAGTCCGCCGGGCCAGTCGACGCTGCCGACTTCGACTGCAAAAAACCAATCACCTTGCCGCCGAGCGCAATCAGGTCCACCGGGTCGAGGCTGTTGCACTCCGCTTTGGTCAGCGCAGGCAGCGTAATACGCGGCAGCACCGTCAGCAGCGCATCGACGTCGGAGGAGGCCAGGTCGGCAAGGCGCACGCCGCGCAGCGAGCCGGCGCTCGGCTTAATCAGCTCAACCTGCGCGATGGTCGCATCGCCGCGTTTCAGCGGGGTTTCCAGCTCAACGCTATTTTCATTCTGTTCCATGCTTCTCTCCAGGTTCCCACAGGGTAAAAAAGCCAGCGCCGGGCGCTGGCGTCAGGGTTAAGCCAGGCCGAGGTTTTTACGGCGCTGCGCAAGGCGATCGTCGCCGTTCACCTTTTCGACCATGTTGACGGTATCGATCTCAATCAGCTCTTTACCGTTCCAGGTGAGTTTGAAGTAGGTGTTTTTGGTGGTGATTTTGGTTTCGGTCTCTTCGCCCTGTTTGGCTTCGCCAAAGTCGAACGCCTGATGACGGCCGCGCACCTCAATCTCCACCGCAATCTCTTCGCCGGTGTCGTCACGCTGGTAAGAGCCGGTAAAACGCAGCGGCACGGCAGAACCGCCCCACTGCGTCAGCACCAGATCGTCCATCCCGGCGATGGTCCACTCCATATCGAGCGCGTCATCGTCCAGGCCGTTGTCGATAAAGGCGGCGCCGTTCATGCCGCCGCCGCGATAGGCGTCCAGCTTGCGAGAGAGTTTCGGCAGGGTGACGGAAGAGACAACGCCCTGATAGCTGTTTGAATCATTGAAAAGGTTCAGCCCTTTCAGTTTGCGGGGTAGTGCCATTTATCCGGCTCCTTAGCTGTTTACGGATGCGGCGAAGTTCGCCAGATAGGTGTCGGTGATGCGCTGGCGCAGGGTCAGATCTTCCAGCGGCGGCACCGGCGTGTAGTCGTAGTCGATAAAGAGTTTGCCCGCCTTCAGGGTGTCGGCGTCGTTGGCGCTCTCGTCGTACCAGGCGGAGGCACCCAGCAGGTAGCCAGCACTGACCAGCTCGCGGAATTTGGCGTTGATGCCCGCGATGATCTCGCGCACCAGAACCGGCGTCAGCGGTTTGTCTACCGCCCACATGTGCGCTTCAGCCATGGTGTCAGCCAGAACCTGCGCGGTGCGGGTGTAGTTCTCAAACTGAAACAGCGGGTCGTCGCTACAGGTGCGGTTGCCCCAGAAGCGGAAGCCGTCTTTGCGGATCAGCGTGGTGACGTCCGCCGCGTTGAGCAGGTCAGCGTCTGTGCCGGTCTGTTGCAGATCCCAGAACACCGGCGCAGAGATGCCGGTGACGCCGTTGACGCCGACGTTCGACAGGGTTTTATGCCAGCCGGTGTCGTTGTCGATTTTGGCGCGCAGGCCCAGCGCACGCGCAGTGGCGTAAGCGGTATCGGATTGGCTGGTTGCGGTGTTCCAGGCAACAAAGTCCGGCCAGATCACCATCAGCTCGCGCTGGCTGAAATTTTTGCGGTAATTCATGGCGTCGCTGATGGTTTTGCAGTTCCAGGCTGACACATAGGCGAAGGCGCGCAGCTGCTGCGCGATACTTGCCAGCGCGGTCGCCACTTCCTGCGAGTCGAGGCCCGGTACGGCGAGAATACGCGGCTTAACGTCAAGCTGCGTCTGCGCCGTCAGCAGCGCCTTCATACCGGTGTACTGGCCATTCTCATCGGTGGTGCCGATGATATTGGAGGTGGTCGCTTCGGGGGTCTCGCCTTCAGCAACGCGTACCACGACGGTGACCGGTTTTGACTGATCGGCAATCGCCTGCAGCGATGCCGCCAGCGTGCCTTTGCTACCGGCTTTGGCGATAGCGGCCTGCACGTTGGTCAGCAGCACCGGGGTGTTGAGGGGGAAAGCCTTAGCGTCTGCGTCCGCTGCAGTGCAGACCAGGCCGACTACGGCGGTGGATACAGTAGAGATGGTGCGCGTGCCGTCATTGATTTCGACAACGCGTACACCGTGATGATAATCAGACATCTGATGTACTCCGTGTTGAGGGTGGAGTCAGATTGTCAGGTCAGCTGAGAGAAATCATGCGGTTGCGGTTTGCTGGGGGATGAGCGGACAGCGGCCTCGCGCGGGAAGAACCACTGCGGTTTTTCAGCCGTTGCTATTACGCTCAGGATGCCGCTTCCTGCCTGCTTTCGGGCGCCCTGGCCGGAAAGTATTTATAGAGGGTTGATAGCGCGACGTTATAAATGATCGCCAGCTGCTGGCGGCTGTGTCCCTTAGCCAGCAGCCGACTTATTTGCTCGACCTCCTCCGGGCTTAATGCTTTGGGCCGCCCGCCTAGCCGTCCTTTTGCTCTGGCAGCGGCCAGCCCGGCCAGGGTGCGCTCAACGATAAGCTCGCGCTCCATTTCTGCCAGCGCCGACATAACGTGAAAAAAGAAGCGCCCCATCGCGCTGCTGGTGTCGATGCTGTCGGTTAAAGAGCGGAAATGCGCGCCGCGTTCGTGCAGTTCGGAAATTAGCGCAATCAGGTTTTTCACGCTGCGTCCGAGCCGGTCCAGTTTCCAGACGACCAGCGTATCGCCTTTGCTGATGCATTTAAGCGCCTGTTTGAGGCCCGGACGGGTTGCGGTTTTGCCGCTGATACGATCTTCAAAAATACGGTCACAATTTGCGCTTAACAGCGCATCGCGCTGTAAGTCGCAGTTCTGGTCAATTGTTGATACGCGAATATAACCAATCATGGCCATACGTTTTTCTCTTCGGCTTATCTGGGACGGTTTTTGGCGGATTTTGCCATGTGGAACGGGTTTATCAAAAACCTTGGTATTAGCGAAAAGTTTTCAGGCAGGCTTTTGCGGGTGCGTACTATCAGCGAATCCGGCAGCTACACAAAGCCGGCTGATGCTTCTCTTTTGTTCGTGAGCGTCACGGCGGGTGGTGGCGGCGGTGGCGGCACGCAGACAACAAGCAGCACCCAAGTATCCGCCGGCGCGGGCGGCGGCGCGGGCGGCACGGCACAGTCCTGGCTCAACGTAAAGGATATCTCTTTCCCTGTACCCGTAACGGTCGGAAAAGGTGGGGCCGGTGGTCTTTATGGTAATGCCACGGGCGCAGGCGCGGCGGGCGGCAGCTCCAGCTTCGGCACTTATCTTTCTGCGCTGTCAGGTGCAGGAGGCGGTAACGGAGGTGTAGTTACATTTGGCGAATTCATGCTGGTATCGAACGGCGGCGGTGGCGAAGCGTATGGAGGTAATTTCCTCAACGCTAAGGGCAGCGCAGGTGGGCGCGCAATTATCCTTAATCGGGGCTATGAATCCGGCGAAGGCGGCTCATCCATTCATAGTGCTGGGGGTGATCCAATTGCTGCAGGAAGAACAGTCGTCGGGAGCGACGGGCGTAAAGGAGCCGGAGGCGGCGGCGCGTTCGCGATTCAGAGTTCTGACGCAATGTCTGGAGGCAAAGGCGGGGACGGTTTTATTACAATCTGGGAATATTCATGATGTCAAAATATGCACGAATTGATGCTGGTAAAACGATGGAGCTGTTTAGCACGGATAAGAACATAAGTACGCTGTTTCATCCGTCTATTGAATGGGTAGATATAACCGGCCTTGAGCCTGCGCCGCTTGTTGGCTGGCTTTATACTGACGGCACATTCTCGGAACCCGAGGAAACAAGCGCTTTATAATTATCGGCCCGCTATTGCGGGCCTTATTTATTAGGGTTTTTTCGGCCAGATAATGTCTGGCGCGGCTGAAATATCAACCGCCTGAACCGCCTGAATATATTTCATCCAGGCGGTAAGCGAGACTTTGTCTGCATCCGTAATAATGCCGAGCAGCAGCTGCGTCTGCCATGCCTGAGTGATATCGTTCGCCTCGCTGATAAGCACAGATTTCTCCCGGGCTGCGCTATTCACAACGGCAGCCTGCTTCGCATCCGCATCCGTTACCCACTTTTCCCCGTCCCAACGATCCCAGTCGGTTACAGGTGCAATGACAGTTGTTTCTTCCGGATAATCTCCTAACTCTGAAATTACGATTTTCGAGCCATCAGCAATGGAGTAAACCGTTTCGCCGCGATGGTCGGCAACAACCTGCCATTCGTCATCACGATAAACTGCTGTGTGCCCTGTCTTGGTAGCTGGCGGCACAGTGACGCAGGCGTTAGCAGGCAGTCCAACGCCTTGCGCCAGAAACTCATCGCTGGAGCCGATAAACTCACCACTCAGCGCGTCGAAGTTATATATCGTCAATGTGCCGGCTGATTTTGCCAGGCCATTTTTATCCAGTACAGCCTTAGCCATTATGCGGCCCTCACGATGTAGTTAAATGCAATGTTATGAGGTCTGGTTTCACTGCCCCCCGTTTTTTCCATCGTGATATAAGTCCAGGCTCTTGAGCCCTCACGCAGACCGCCGTCAACGCCCTCGCTGTTTTGATCGGTAAAGGCAATGAAATTTGTTGAAGGCGTGCCGTATTCATTAATCAAGCGATGGTTATGGGAACGCAATTCATCGGCCTGAACAGTAAGAAGAGCACGCCCGGAATCCACTCCGCGTCCGTCGTCCCAGCCACGAATAAATTCACCACGCAAATCGGGAAGTTTCAGAGAAGGATAAACCTGCGCCAGTTTAGGGTACTGAGCCGCCGTAAATGCCGCACCGTTGCACTTCAGCCAGCCTGCGGGTGGCGTCGCTGATGGCCACGGAACGGGCACGCCCACCGGTAACGCGGAGCCTTCTCCTAAACCAAGGTTTTGTAGAACCTCCGCCACCTTCCCTGCACTCTTCACCTCCGCCAGCGCATTAGCGATCTGCAGATACTGCTGATGCGGATTAGCCGCGGCAATATGGTCGGCCAGCCCCTTATCCGCATACTGCTTCGCCTCAATCACCCCGTTGTCCACATACTGGCGCGTCGCCAGCACCACCGACGGGTCAATCTTCAGCGTGACCGCATCCGTGCTGTTAACGATGATAATCATGCGCACCGTCTGCGTACGGCCGCTGCCCTCCTGCAGCTGCGGCTTATAGGTCTCCGCGCAGTTGGCGACGGCAATCATCACGCCATCGGCGTCAAACAGGCCGATTTCGCGGATCCAGAAGCCACCTTCGTTCTCCGGGATAATCTGCTCGGCGATAATCTGGCTGCTGTTGTTGGCGTCGACGCTGAGGGAATTAAGCGCCGCACGGCGTTTTTCTCCCACCAGCCCGGCCTGCGAGGCATTGGGCGTCGGCAGCGAACCGCCGCCGTCACCTACCGCCATCTCTGTGATTTGCAGCTTAGTGCCGAGCGCCGTGGCGTTCGCCAGCTTAGCCGCGCCCTGATTGGTCAGCAGGGCATAATATTTCGTTGTCATGTGCGCACTTCCGTCAGGTCAATTAAATGTACCGCTGTGCCGGTGTAGCCCGGCCCGTTCACGGTGATGATTTCAGGGGTGTAGGGGTAAACCGTCAGCTCGTCGCCGCTGTAGCTGGCAGCAGCCACCGGCAGCGTTCCGCTGGAGTCCAGATTGATAGAGAGGCCGATCAGATGACGGCTGCACGGCTTCGCGTCAGCAATTAACCGCTCCAGCTCGTTGTACATCTCCTCGGTAATCCCGGTTTCGAGCACGCCAACATCGAGGCGAAACGTGCCCGGAGCCTCGCCAGACTTCCACCACTCGGTGATGCGGATGAGATAGCCGAGCGGCTCCACAACGCGTCGCAGCGAGCCAATGGTGCCTTTATGGCGATGTACGTACTCCGAGGCGGCCACGACGCTGCGTTTGGTTGCCTCGCTCCAGCCAGCGTCCCAGCGGTCCACCGACCAGGCCCAGGCGAGATAAGGCAGCAGTTCCACCGGACAGGTCTGCGCATTCCACAGCTGGCGCAGCGGGACCGGCATCGCCTCGATAGCGGCGCAGGCCCGGGCGGCCGCCACCTCCAGCGGCGAGGAGCCAGTCGGCAGCAGCCAATCACTCATCGGAACCTCCTACCGTGATGCTGTAGCCGCTGCACCAGGCGGCCTGAGTTTTATCCAGCACCACATCTGCCGCCGGCTGCGCCAGCTCGACGCGCTGTACGCCTTCCACATGCAGCGCGGCGTAAAGCGCCGACTGGCGAATATCGCGCCCCAGCCGCGACTGGGCGTTGATAAAGGCGAGCAGCTTCGCCTCGGCGGCGGCGCGGATCGGCTCCGCTTCGGGGCCGGGATAGAGAAACAACGTCGCGTCAACGCGGTAGCTGACGATAGTCGCCGCCTGCACCTGAACGCGATCGGCGACCGGACGCACATCCTCATCGTTAAGCGCGCTCGCCACGATTTCCAGCAGATCGGCAGGCGCGGAGCCGTCGCCTTCGCGGCTCAGCACGGTGATCACCACCTCCGCCGGCGCCGGACTGGTGGCGGAAACGTCCGCCACGCGTCCATCAGCGCTTTTGGCGTGATACTCATAGGCACCGCTCGGCCCCGCCACGCTCAGCCCTTCTAAGGCGGCGGCAATGCGCATGCGAAAGTTGTCGTCGCTCTCCATCACCGCCGCGGTCGGCGGCAGCGTGCTGTTGTCAGCCGCCCTCAGCGTCAGCCGGGTTACGCCGTTATTGGCGCCCAGCTGGTCGAGATCGGCGCCGGTCGCCCAGGCGACCATATTGGCTTTCGCCGCCTCGTTGATGCGCTGACGCAGAATCAGCTCGCGGTAGGCGTTCTCCTGCAGCAGCTTCACCAGCGGCTCCGACTCCAGCGCCAGCGTGCGGGTTATCGCCGCCTGCTGCTCGGGCGGATAGAGGGAAATCAGCGTCGCCTTACGCTCGGCCAGCAGGGTTTCATAATCCAGCGCCTCCACCACATCGGGCGCAGGCAGCTGGCTCAGGTCAATGGTTGCCATAGGTTCAGCTCACGGGAATGGTCAGGGAAAATTCTTGCGCCGTATCGCTGCGGCTGCCGGTAAGCTCTACCGTCATGCCGCCGTCATACGACGCCTCATAGCTGATAGCGCTCAGCTGAATGCGCGGCTCCCACTGCAACAGCGCCATATAGCAGGCGGACATAATTTGCAGGCGCAGCGCCGGGTTTTGCGGCTGATCGATCAGCGCCGACAGCAGCGAGCCGTACCGGCGGCGCATCACGCGCGAGCCAAGCGGCGTGGTCAAAATATCGCGCACCGACTGCCGGATATGCTCCAGGTCCGTTAGCGCCGTGCCGCTGTCGCGGCTCATACCGAGATATTTTTCAGCCATTACTGCGGCCCTCCCGACAGATCGCCGCCCGATTTCACGCCGCCATGCTGATGGGCGTCGACCACGATGCCGTTAGAGCTCAGGCTGCCGCCGCTGTGGGTCACGTTGCCCTGCAGCGTGCCGCCGCCGGTTACCTCCAGCGTGGCGGTTTTCAGCTTTGCGCTGCACTCCACCAGCGGCGCGTCAAACAGGATGCGGGTTGCCGCCTGGATGCGGGCGGTCTGAATGCCGCTCGCCTGCAGCGCCCCGCTCTGCGGCTCATACTCGATAACCGCGCCGTCGGGAAAGGCCCAGTGCAGCGCGTCAGCCGAGGCGGAAGGCGCGGGATGGCTGTCGGAAAAGATGCCCGGCAGGATAAAGCCGGTATTCAGCTCGCCGCCCAGGCTCAGCACCAGCACCTGTTCGCCGATCGACGGCGCGCTCCAGGCGCGGGAGCGTCCGGCGCGGGCGCTGAGCCACGGCAGCCAGCCGGTTTCATTGTCGCCGCTGCGTACGCGGCAGCGCCCGCTCTGGGGATCCACCGCCGAGACGGTGCCGATGCGGATAAGGTTGCGCAGCAGGCGCAGGATTTCGCTGATATGTTCGTTCATGTCGCTAGTGTTACCTCGGGTGCATGCGGCCAGCAACGCAGTGCCGACCGCTGAGAGATGACAGGACAGCTTTAGCGCTGCCACTCGCTGACCAGCGCGCCGTGCACCCAGAGCTGCAGCGGTGCCTCATCGTTCGCGGGCGGCGTCGGCTCGCCGGGAAAGGTGACCTGCAGCGCGCTGTCCGCCTGCGTGACCAGCACGCGCTCGCTCAGCTGCAGGCCGATGCTGAGCGTGCCGGCGGCGTCGGACGCGAAGGTAAAATCGCTGCGTCGTTTCTCGGCGTTGCCCATCATCTCCGGCTGGTTATCACGCAGCCAGGCGAGCAGCGGCACGATAACCGCCTCGATATCCTGCTCAACGTCGGCGAGGGTTAATTCCAGCCGGTAGCGATACTCAAAAGAGAGCGACGGCGCGCTGGTCGCCACCACCGTTCCAGCGGCTATCGTCATGGTCAGCCGCTCCGGGTTTTGCTGAAGCAGCGGCACGCTGCGGTTCAGCGCCGCGCGTAGCTGTTGAGGTTTCTGCATCTTGTTGCTCCTGACACGCTTTAATGGTTTCAATCTGCAGCCCGCACGACACGAGCGCAGCCTCTAGCTGACGGTTATCTGCCGCCAGATCGCCCTGGGTTTGCAGGCTGTTGCCCGGCACTGGACAGCTGTTCACGCGCGGACAGCCAGCCCAGATAATCGCGGGCGTTGTCGAAGGAGGGACGGCTGTGCAGCCGGATAAGATCGTCAGGCAGAGCGGCAGCAGACCACTCGCGTAACGCCTGATTTGCATCGGTTTCCCTCGCTATATGCACTTCACGGTTGAGGGCGAGGCGGCTGGCACGGCTCTGCTGCTGACGCAGCGCCGCCTCGCGTTTGCTGTTTGCCTGCGCCTCGTCACTCAGGCGGGCGATGGTCTGGTCACGGCTGGCGAGATCGGCGGAGAGCGCGAGGCTGATGCGCTGCGCCTCGCGGAGCTGCGCCCCGACCTGAACAACGCGCCAGCCGGTGAGAGCGAGCGCCAGCAGCAGCGCCGCCAGCAGCGCGAGACAGAGGCGCGTCATACCACGCCTCGCAGGCACCAGGCGCGCTCCCGCTCGCGCCGCTGCGCCAGCCCGGCGCTTTTCACGCCGTTCACGTAGATCCAGCGCGGCAGCTGGTCGCACGCCGCGCGCCAGCGCTGCTGGTTGAGATAGCTCGCCATGGTTGAGCGGCAGGCGGCGTCGGTGCCGACGTTAAAGGCAAAGCTCGCCAGCGCGTCCCAGACCGGCTGCGGCATCGCCACCGGCACGCAGAGAGAGAGCTGGCGTTCGACACGTATCAGATCGTCCACCAGATTCACCGCCACCTGGCGCTCGCTGACGACGCTCTGCGGCGTCACGCCTGCGGTATGGCCGATGCCGTTGGTCCAGACGCCAGCGCTGCACTGATAGGGCGAGGTGCGGCAGCCCTCTGCGTCGGCCAGCAGCTGCAGGCCGCCGGAGGAGATTTTCAACGTAGAGAATGACGGCAGCAGCGCGGCGATCCCCAGTACGGCGGCCACGGCGCAGCGCTTTGCGTTCTGGCTCAGGATCGCCTCCCTGCGCGCTGGCGCTGAAGCTCATAGGTTTTGCGGCGGTAGTGCCAGTTGATAAAAAAGGTCGCCACGTTAACCATCAGGGTGATGACCGCCACGCCGGAGCCGACCAGAAAAGCGATATCCTGAATGGTGTGACGACCCAGCCACATCAGAAACAGGCTGACCAGGTAGTTAATCAGCGAGCTGGTTTTCTCCATCTTCAGTCCCACAGATTGACGGTTTCGCCGGTGGCCGCGTCCGGCAGATCGGGCAGCGTCAGGGCATAGCCGTGCGGCAGCACCGCGCCGCGTTCGGCGAGGCCGGGATTGGCGGCGTAAACCTGCTCGACCGCCTGCTGCGTGCGGCCGTAGTAGCGATAGCAGATCTCATCGACCGTATCGCCCTGGAGCGCGTAGATATTCATGGCGATAGCTCCCCATCAGGCCCGCGGACGGGCACGCTAAAATTGTGCGTCACTGTTGTTGTTCCCCGTTGGAGGTAATGTCGGCCAGCCCGGCTTCGGGCCGGCTTTGCGGTTGCGTGCGGCGGCGCTTGCGCGTCATCCGGTCTGCTCAGTCTCCCCGCTGCAGGGCAATGGCTCAACGCCAGGCCGCCCGCTGGAATATGGGCAAACAGCGAGATCGCGGCGCAAAAAAAACGGCACCCTGAGGGTGCCGTTAGCGCTTCCAGCTGGCCGTCGCCGAAGGGCGAGCGCGTTATAAGGAAAGGATGAGAATCAGTCGCTGTTTGTGCCTTGAGCCGTCGTATCTCATCGCCATACCTGCATTGTTATTTGTTGGTGGGTATCGCGGAGAACGAAACGGCAAATTCCTTGTTCTTTATCATCATATCGCCGGCAATCTCGGCAATCAGAGCGAGGGCCACTTCCCGGTCGCGTTCCCTGCAAACTCCTTCAGTGGTCAGACGTGCAATGAGCTCGACGCGCTCAAGCATTACCTGTTCTTGTAAATCAGTATCCACTTTCCCTCCCCCATCTTATAACTGTATATCTATACAGTAGCACAGCATGCAATCTGATATAAAGAAAATTAAGGCCCGAATACCCTCCTCTTAGGCTATTGATATAGCGACTTTTTTGGCGGCGTTAGCGCTAAGCCAAATGAGTAAAAAAGGCGGAAAAAGCGCGTCAGGGCGGCGCGTTCTGGCTGTATAAACCGCCCTCGCCAGCCGGTTTTGCCCGGTTTTTTACTGTCGGTTCGGGCCAATGATTTAACCGCGCTAATAGCCCTGGCCGACGCGCTATCCGCGTACAGTTAATGACAGAACTCGAACTGCAGGCTGATGCGTTCTGCTCAACAGGGCCAGCCTCCGCTTTACGTTTCGGCACCAGCTTCCAGCTGACCAGTCGGGTCAGTAGCGGTTGCTTATCGTCCAGCGCGTTGAGGTAGACCCCTTTAATGCGCATAATCTCTTCGCCCCAGCTGTTGCACTCCTTCGCCTGTTGATACCAGACGCGCACCGCCAGCTCATCGCGACGCACGAACGGGCCGCCCTGGACGTTCACATAGGCGGCCCAGTCGCCGCTGTCGGCCGCCGCGCGCGCCTCGGCCAGCTCCGCGCTCAGCCCCTCGCCCTGAGTCAGACGGCGCAGCTCACGCCAGACGGTCACCGGCGCGCCGCCGACAAACTGAAACTGGCGGATATGCCAGCGCCCCGCCCAGGCGGAAACCGCGGCGGCGCAGTCGCGCAGCGGCTCGCCGCTCTCGCTGTCGCGCTCGCCGTCGAGGGCGTAGCCGTCGATATTTTTGGCGATATATTTCGCGATATAGCCCGTGGCGCTGCCCTTTTGCGGGTCGATGGCGGTGGTGTGGAAGCGGGCCTTGCGCGCTTTTTCGCCGATCAGCTCTTCGCTGTCCTGCTGGCAGGCATATTCCGTCAGGATCTGGCGCACCTGTGCAGCCTGCTGGGGACGCATAAACAGCAGCAGATGCCAGTGCGGCGTGCCGTCATGGTGGGGTTCAGCAACGCGGATGCCGAACAGGCGGATCTGCTCGCGGTGCAGCCTGGCGCGCACCTTTTGCCAGAGCTGACAGAGGTAGCGCTGCGTCTCAGCGGGGCTGGCACCGCCCCATTTGGGGTTGTGCTGGCCGCTGCTGAGCGTGGCGTGATAGCGCGCCGGCGCGGTCAGGGTGCAAAACTCGCCGATGTAGCCCATCTCATTGCAGATCGTCTCAAAGCCGCGAATGCGCGTCATCAGCTCGCAGCGGCGGATGGCGGGATTGGCAACGCTGCCGTCATGCTTGTCGATCAGGCTGATGCGGTTGCCCTCTTCATCTTCCAGCTCCATGCCCTGTAAAAAGTCGCGGGTGCGCCGCTTCTGCTCGCGCCATTCGGCAATGGTGGCGCGGCTGGCATAGGGCGAACGCGTCTTACTGACCTGCGCCAGCGCAATCTGCAGATGTTCGCGCCATTCGGCGGCGAGACGGCGCAGCCGCCCTTTCCACCAGCTTTCGCCCTGCATGCGCATGATCGCCGGCGTCACCTCTTCCGGTGCAAAGAGGCGCGTGGTGACCTTCTGCCACAGCGGCGGCGTCTGGCGGAATTCGCGGGTAAGGGTCGCGGCGGTCAGATAGAGGGAGTGGCTATAGCGCCAGTCCGATTCGCCGCCGTTCTGCCCGTGCAGCTGCACCAGCTCGGCGAAGATAAAGCTGGCGATATCCCCTGCCAGCCGATCGACATCGGCGCGCGCCATATCGGGCAGCTGGTTAAAGCGGCGCATCAGCTCCCACAGCGTGCCTGCCGCCGCTGCGGCACCCTTTTCCTGCGCCGCGTGGCCGCACAGCCGCGCGGCGGTGCCGTGCCCCATGGCGCCGAGCCGATACTGCGCGCTGACCCGCTCCAGGCGCGGCAGCAGGCGTTCGGCGAAGGCGCCTGTCAGCCAGTCCGCGGCGCTGGCCGGGCCGCGCTCGCGTTCCAGCTGGCCGTGACGCAGCCTGACCACGCGCTGCACCAGCGACGGTTGCTGCTCCAGCGCCTTCCAGGCCTGTGAGATCGCGGCCAGCCGGCGGCTGCGCTGCTGCATAGCGGCGTGCGTAGGATAAGGCGAGGCGATAGCCTGACGCGGCGCGCTCCACGGCCAGAGAAAATGCTGCACTAGCGGCCGCCCTGATAGTGGCGGCCGCGCAGCTCGGCGATCTCCTGACAGGCGACGCAGCGGGAGACGCCGCTCAGGGCACGGCGGCGCGCCTCGGGGATCGCGCTGTCGCACGCCTCGCAGAACAAGGCGCTGACGCCTTTCGGCCGCTGCGTCACCGCAGCGATATCGAGCGCCAGCTGCTCCGCCTGGCGCTGCTGTTCAATGTCCATGCTATCGACCATCAGCGCAGCTCCTGCGCTTCATTGCGGTAGCGCTGCGCTTCATAGCGAAGCAGTTCGGCGGCCTCGATACCGCTCAGGCCCTGGCGGCCGATATGCGTCGCCATCGCGGCCAGACGGTTTGCCACCGCCTGCGCGCGGCCTTTACGCTCGTCGTCGCGCGCCGCGCTGAGCAGAGCGTTCAGCGCATCGCTGTCGGCGTTAAAATTCGGGTATTTCATCTCATCTCTCCTGAATGTGGGCAAAGGGAGGCCCGACGGGTTGACGTCATTGTTTTGCGGTTAAGATCGATTATTCAGACAGATACTGGTCGGCGTCGGAAAAGGGACGCGGCATCAGCCTGCCCCAGCGCACCATTTTGTTCATGGCGGCAATAATCAGCGCGCGCCGCGCCTCATCGAAAGATTCAAAGGCGTTGCCCACCTCCTGAAGCCGGAAGCTGCCGGGGCTTTCCCGGTTCGCCAGCGTCAGCACGCAGAACTTAAATTCATCGCTCTGCCGGTTAAAGGCGACCAGCGCCGGATTACGGCTGTCGCTCCGCATTCGCCGCCAGCTTTTGCGAAACTCATCGAAGCTCATGGTCGCCGCAGGTTCAGACGGGCTATTCATCATAAGTGAATCAGACTGGCTGAAAATTAACAGAAAAAGAAAACAGCGTTTTCGCCGCGCTCGCTGGCCCCTTTTGCCCCTCTTCTGCTGCTGCGGCTGGTGCGCAGGGCGTCGCGCGCAGCCAGGCTAACAGGCGGTTTGCCTGAGCAAAAAGGGGCGAAACAGAAGATTTAACGCTGATTCGTAATAAAAGGAGCGCAGCTATGGCATTTGTAATATCAGGCCTCATAGGGCATCATCTCCAGTTAACCAAATGTCAGTCATATGCGATAACATTCACAACGCAGTGATGCTAATTCAAATATGTTAGTAACACAAGAGGAAGCTCAAAAATGTTAGTCACTAATTTTAACGGGAGCGGCGGGGCTATCCTCGACAGGCTGATTCAGGCCTATGGGTTTAAACAGAAATCGCAATATGCGGAGCATGTCGGTCTCTCTTCGAGCAACCTGGCAATGCGTTATAAAAGAGACGCTTTCCCGGCGGACCTGGTGGTGCAGTGCCTTATCGACACCGATGCGGAGCTGAACTGGATCCTCTACGGTCAGGGTAATCCCCCCAGCGCGGTACAGGCGCTGACGGCGGAAAAAGGCAGCGAAAGTCACCCGATGAAGAGTCTTACCGATATCGAACGGGTAAAGTTAACAAATGGTGAACTCGCGCCTGTCGATTTTGTGACTCTGGAGAGCAAGCTGTTCCTTGATAAGGTCGCGCCTCACAGCAACCTGCTGGCGGTGATTGAAGGGGAGCAGCAGTACATCGTTAACCGCAGCTTTAAGGCGGTGGTGGACGGCAAATGGCTGCTGGATATTGAAGGCATGGCCAGCCTGCGTAACCTTTCGCGCCTGCCCGGCGGCCGGGTCAGAATCAGCGGCGGCGACGCTGAATTTGAATGCGCGCTGAACGAGATTTCCGCCACCGGCATCGTTGTGATGACCTTAATTTAATGGAGCCGCGTTTCGCCTCAGCGAACCGAACTGACAGATGAGATCCAGACTGACCCTTCTCCTTCCGCTTCTCCTCCT
This sequence comes from Pantoea agglomerans, assembly GCF_020149765.1. Classification (NCBI taxonomy): domain Bacteria; kingdom Pseudomonadati; phylum Pseudomonadota; class Gammaproteobacteria; order Enterobacterales; family Erwiniaceae; genus Pantoea; species Pantoea agglomerans. Next base: position 493,830 of record NZ_CP083809.1, on the reverse strand, counting down.
CTGCGTAGCCGCTGCCTGGTACTGGCTGACGCCGCACTACAGCAAAGAGGATGAGGCCTACTACATCTCGGTGTTCTGCGCGATTCATCATGACGACAGCCGCCGCTTTGTGGCGGATATGCGCACGGTTATCGAAGGCGGTAACTCCGACTATGCGCTGCAGAAAACCCACTTCCAGCCGCGCCTCGGCGAGCACATAGCGGAGGCCTGGCAGAAGCTGAGCGCCGGGCAAAAAGCGCAGGCCAGCGCCGACGCCGCCCAGTGCCGCGCCCTGCTCTCCGCCGCGCTGAATTAAGCTGCCCCCAGGCTGCGCCATGCCGTTACAGCGCGAAATCCGCGTGTTATCTTGTGGGTTTCGCAACATCTTTTCAGGCAAGCTCTAATGACAAAACTGCGGGTAGGCATTGTGTTCGGCGGCAAATCGGCCGAGCACGAAGTATCGTTACAGTCGGCTAAAAATATCCTTGATGCGATTGATAAGACGCGTTTCGAGCCGGTGCTGTTAGGCATTGATAAGCAGGGTCAGTGGCATCTGAACGACACCTCTGACTTTCTGATAAACGCGCAGGATCCGGCGCTGATCGCCCTTAACCGCGCTGGCGAAAGCGTGGCGCTGGTGCCGGGCGAGTCGCAGCAGCAGGTGATCGCCCGCCAGAGTGGCGATGCGCTGTCGCAGATCGATGTGATCTTCCCTATCGTCCACGGCACGCTCGGCGAAGATGGGTCGCTGCAGGGACTGCTGCGCATGGCGTCGCTGCCTTTTGTCGGCTCCGGCGTGCTTGGCTCGGCGGTCAGCATGGATAAAGATTTCACCAAACGTCTGCTGCGCGACGCCGGGCTGCAGGTCGCGCCCTGGATTAGCGTTACCCAGGCGCAGCGGCCACATATTCAGGCGGCGGAGATCGTCGCGCAGCTGGGCCTGCCGCTGTTTATCAAGCCAGCCAACCAGGGCTCTTCGGTAGGCGTCAGCAAAGTCGACAGCGTTGACGACTTCGACCGCGCGCTGGACCTCGCCTTTACCTTTGACCGTAAAGTACTTATAGAAACCGGCATCAAAGGCCGTGAAATCGAGTGCGCGGTGCTGGGCAACGACGAACCGCAGGCGAGCCCGTGCGGCGAAGTGGTGGTGCACGACGCCTTCTACTCCTACGAAACCAAATATATCAGCGAAACCGGCGCGCAGACGCAGGTGCCCGCCGCCATCGACGACGGGCGCAGCGAAGCGATCCGCGCCGTGGCGATCAAGGCGTTTCAGGCGCTGGAGTGCAGCGGAATGGCGCGCGTGGACGTTTTCCTGACGGAAGCGGGCGAGATTATTGTCAACGAGGTGAATACCCTGCCCGGCTTCACCAATATCAGCATGTATCCCAAACTGTGGCAGGCGGCGGGACTGAGCTATCGCGATCTTATTAGCCGCCTGATCGAGCTGGCGCTGGAGCGCCATCAGCAACTCAGCCAGCTTAAAAGCAGCGTGTAGAGATAAGGCGACGCGGCGGTTACGCCACGTCGCTGGCCAGCGTCAGGGTTCTGAAGGCGGGCGTGGTCTGGTTGCGCCCGTTGCGCTTGGAGAGATAAAGATTTTTATCCGCGGCGGATATGAGCTGGTTAACCAGGCTGTGCCAGTCGCGCTCTTCGCCCGCCTTGCCCTGCGCCAGCCCCAGGCTAACGGTAACGGTGACGGTGTTGCCCTGCAGCCAGAACTTCTCTTTGCCGATCGCCTGCCGCACCGCCTCCGCCAGCTGGTAGAGTCGGGCGGGTCGCGCGTCGAACAGCACAATAGCAAACTCTTCCCCACCGAAGCGGCAGATGCGCCCCTGCGCGCCCACCACCTGCTGCATCCGCAGCGCAATCTCCTCCAGCACGCCGTCGCCAGCGTCATGGCCGAAGTTATCGTTGATCGCTTTGAAATAGTCGACATCCAGCAGGATAACGCCGACGCTGCGCTGCGCCGAGAACGGCTCCTCTTTCAGGCTTTCATACAGCCCGGATCGCGACAGCAGCTGGGTCAGAAAATCGTAGTTGGCGCGCAGCGCCAGCCGCTGATTAAGCTGGCGCACCGCATCCATACTGACGGCGACAATCAGGGGGCTGATGGCGACGGTGGCCACGCCGAGACGCGCCGAGGTGAGATGGCTTAAGTGCAGCAGGTTATCGTTGCCCTGAATGTTCATTACGCCGTGCGATACCAGCACGATTTCGCTGATGCCGGTCAGCAGGATCGCCAGGCTGGTGACCGGGATCGGCAAGACGATGGCGCACCAGATCAGCGCCGGAACCGGAAAGGTCAGACTGCCGGCGCCGCCCATCATGGCGCCGACTACCAGCGACAGCACTACGCTCAGCAGCGGCAGCCATTTGCCCGGCGAGAGCAGCGCGGCGAACGACAGGCTGCGCCAGTTGCGCGCCAGCAGGAACGGCAGCAGCATCAGGCCAGTGGAGAACTGTTCGCTGAACCAGTCGCCCCAGGCGGTGGCGAAGCGGGTGTCAAAGCTCATATCCTGCGCCAGCCCGCCCCAGGTGGCGCAGGCGAAGGCGGCCAGCAGGCAGGCGGGAAAGATGCGCAGCGCGTTGTTTATCTGTCTGCGGTCGGAGTCGCGCAGGTAGTGCTTCACCAGCATCGAGACGGAGATAATGATAAACAGCAGGTTGGCGACGTTCAGGGTCACGGCGGGCCACGCCCAGCCGGAAAAGAGCGTGTCGTTCACCACCATGGCGGCGAAGCTGGCAACGTAGTAGCGCATGCGGTGCAGCCAGGGGTGGCGCACAATAACGGCGGCGACGATGGCGTTCACCGGCCAGAAAAGCGAGAGTTCTGCGGGCACGCGCAGATGGCTGCCCAAAAAACAAAACAGCAGGGTAATAAGAAACAGCGAGAGGAGATTGGTTATCGTGTTGTGCTCTGCAAACAGCTTAACGCGCATAGGTTTAAACCCTGTAGCCTGTAAATTGCCTGCTCCCTGCCCATCCCGGACGTTCGCCGCACGCCATTAAACCGCATCAGCCGCCCGGGCAATTCAGTGAATAAACGGCAGGGATCGGCGCTACTCGCGATGTGGGCTGCGCCGCCTGGCTTACAGCGCAGAGATTATGCCTTAAATAAAAAAATCGGCTATCCGAGATATCCGATTTTTAGCGCGGTCAGCCTGGGTGCGACGGCGGGTGGAAGGGCCCGATCGCAAAGACGCAAAAGCGGCATCCTTGCCGGCTCGGCCCGCAACATCCCTGTTGCGGGACGCTTTGCTCTTCGTGCCCTGCCACCCGCCTGGTTGAACGCCGGTGCGGCCTGAAAAAGCGCAACTGCGTTACTTCACCGCGACCGGCCACTGGCTAAGGCGAATCCCGCGCTTATCCGCGTTGTCGCCGAAATCCTTCAGCACCGCCTTCACGTCAGGATCCAGATACTCAGCGTTATCGTGATCCACGATCACCACGCTGTTCTCCGGGATCTCCGCCAGCAGCCCCTGCAGTTTCGGATTGTGCAGAAAGGTCAGATTCTGCTGAAAGCGCAGCACATAGTGATCGTCGTAGCGCGTCAGCTGAAGCGCATTGCGGTGGCTCTTATACAGGCTGTAGAGCATCTGCGTCGCCAGACCGATACCGATGCCCATCAGCATGCCGAAGACGATAATGCCGACGATGGTAGCGAGGAACGGCACGTACTGCTGCGCGCCCATGCGGAACTGCTCCACGAACAGCTGCGGCGTCGCCAGCTTATAGCCGGTATAGATCAGCACCGCCGCCAGGCTGGCCAGCGGAATGGCGTTCAGCATATCGCTGAACCAGAGCCCGCAGATCAGCAGCAGCACGCCGTGGATCAGAATAGAGAGTTTGGTCTGCGCGCCGGTGTTAACGTTCACCGAACTGCGTACGATCACCGCCGTAATCGGCATCGCGCCCAGCAGGCCGGCGCTGAGATTGCCGATCCCCTGCGCGAACATCTCACGATTGGGCGACGGCGGTGGGTTTTGCGGGCGCAGCTTCTTCAGCGCCTCCTGGCTCAGCAGCGTCTCCAGGCTGGCGACCAGCGCCAGCGTTACCGCTACCACCCAGACCGACGGGTTTTGCCACGCGTTCCAGGCCGGACGCTCTATCTGCGCCGTCAGCGCGGAGAAGCTGTCGAACGACGGCAGCGCAATGCGCGACAGCTGATCGGCCATCTCCGGCATCAGCCGTCCGCCGAAAACCGTGGCGGCGCAGCCGAACAGCACCGCCACCAGCGGCCCCGGTATCCATCCCAGTGCGCCCGCCTTCTTCACCATCGGCGTGGTCCACAGCCAGAGGATCGCCAGGCTGCCGCCAGCGACCAGCATCGCGGGCGCGGAAAAGGTCGTAGCCCCGCTGGCGAATCCAGCCAGGCCGGCATCGCCCTCAATACCGAACGCCACCGGGATCTGCTGGATAATCAGCAAAATACCGATAGCGGCCAGCATGCCCTTAATCACGCTGCCCGGCACCAGCGAGATAAACCGCCCGGCGCGCAGCAGGCCGAGGCCACACTGCATCAGGCCAGCCAGCACCAGCGCGGTAAGGAAAGCGCTGAAGCTGCCGAGCGTCTCGACCGAGGCGACGACAATCGTCACCAGACCCGCCGCCGGGCCGCTGACGGCAAAGCGCGACGGGCTAAGGGCGGTGACCAGCAGCCCGCCGATCACCCCGGTCAGCAGGCCGACGAACGGCGGCAGACCGCTCGCCTGCGCAATGCCCAGGCAGAGCGGCAGCGCAACCAGAAAAACCACCAGGCCGGCAGGAATATCCTGACGAAGCGTATTCACATTCATGGCGAAGATTCCTCTGCTGATTGCTGGATTAACTCTTTAAGGTGGCCCGACTGCAGATCGTAAACGCAGCCGAACAGATCTAACGTCTGGCCCGCGCGCCATGCGTCGCGCACCGGCGCGGCGGCGGCGAGGCGGGCGAACTGCGCCAGCACGTTCACCTCCACCAGCCGGTTCAGCGTCTCCGCGGCTGGCTGCGGCTCGTCCGGCAGCGCCTCTCCTAATGCCTGACGCAGCGCGGTGATACGGCGCGCCAGCGCTGAATCTTCGTGCGCCAGCGGGCTTCGCGGCAGATCAAGCGCCGCCTGGACGCCGCCGCAGCCGTAGTGGCCGCACAGCACGATGCGCTTTACGCCGAGATAGATGATGGCGTACTGCAGCACGCTCATCAGGTTGTCATCGCCGTCGACCACCATATTGGCGATATTGCGATGCACGAAGAGTTCGCCGGGGTGCGAGCCGGTCAGAACCTCGGCCGGGACGCGGCTGTCTGAACAGCCAATCCAGAGGGAGTGTGGTTTTTGTTGATGGAGGTATTGTTCAAAATAGTCAGGGTTACGCTCGCGGCGCTGCAGCGCCCAGCTGCGATTTTTCGCTAATAAAGGTTTCAGTGTCGTCACAATCATCTCTCTCAACAACCGGGGATCCCATATTCAGGCCAACAAGGTGGCGAACCGGCTCACAGTTAACCAATATGGGTCAAAGGAATAATGCAGTTGATGGCAGGAATTGTTTATAGACGTTTATGTTTAATTACGCACCCGTAATTTCTTTTCAGACCAGAACAGCCCGATTTTTGTAAGGAATAATTCAGTTCAGGTAAATTTCAGGTAAAGCTATTTAAGCAGGGCTAATTCAGATGGGATGAAAAACTCATATAAAATAGCTAACTATCAACACATTAAAATAACCACTTATTTAAAATGGCTTTTTGGCTGACAAATAATGACATTTTAGCGTGTCCCGCTGTTAAGCAGGCTCAGTTACCAGCGGCACTTTAATACAGATAAGTCCGAATTACATTTTTAATCAATAGCGTTTACCACTGGCTGCGAGCGAAAAAGGCAGCGTAATAAACTTAATAAAAGTGCTTTTGAAAGTAAGAGATAATTAAATTAGTTTGCATGAATATAGTTACCAATAACGTAAATAGCGGCGGTCAGAAAAACAGAGCCCGACGACGTGGGCTCTTTCGCTTGACGAATTATTTACCGTTCCACGCCTTCAGCTGCGCATCGCGCGTTGAGAGCTGCTGCTGCGGCGTCAGCTTGTTGTAGTTTTCCGCCATGCCGCTCTCCCAGTCGCCATAGAGCGGATTAGGCAACACGATAAACTGAGTGCCGAACAGCGCGTGGTTCTGGCTGACAAAGGCGCGACGCTGCGCGTTGCCCTGATGCCAGGTCGCCGCGCCAAAATCGTTCAGGTTATCGCCGACGTAGAGCACCACGTTATAGCCCGCCGCTTTGATGGCGTCGAAACGTGCCTGCTTGTTTGAGCTGCCGGTGCTGAGGCGCACGGTCTGCGGCGTCACCTGCGGGAAGCCAAGCTGCGTCAGGTTGGCGACGGTAGCATCGAAATCCTTCTGGTCGCGGTTCGACACGTAGAAGAGCGTGCCGCCGTGCGAGGTAACGTAGCGGGCGAAATCGACCGCGCCGGGCACCGCCAGCGCCTGCTTCGCCTGAGTCCATGTTGACCAGGTTTGCGCGCTGAACGGCTGGCCGTTTTTCGCCTGCCAGGCGCTGTAGGCGCTGTTGTCGATCATGGTTTCATCGAGATCGACGATCACCGCTTTGGGCTTGCCGGTCAGCGACGGCGCGGCGTCAAACGCCAGCCGCGCGCCGTTAAAGGCCTGCCACGTCAGCGCCTGATACTCGCCGGACTGCTGGAACCAGTTAAGGGCCAGCACCGACTGCTGGCCGAGCTGCTGCTGCGCATGTTGCGCCGACTGCGGGGCGCAGCCCGACAGCATCAGCGCCATCAGGCCGCTGGTCAGCAGCGTTGCGGTTATTTTCATCCTGTTATCCTTAAGCCGAAAGTGGGAAGAGGTAACGCTTTAAAAATGTAGCAGTTAACCTAAGCTGAATGCAGCTAAACGCCTCAGAGGAGATTCATATGGGAATCCGCGTACGCTCTGCCCTGCTCGATGCGCTGGAGTGGGTGGAATATGCCTTTCAGCCCGCCGGGGAAGCGCCGCCCGACAATGTCGCCTACGGCCATCAGCGCCACAGCGCGACGGTGGTGGATGACGAGGCCAACGTGCCGCCAAAAAGCTGCGAGTCGGACGGGATTATTGGCCTGGGCACCCGGCCGGTCGCGGTCTATACCGCCGACTGCCTGCCGGTGCTGATCGCCGATACCCAGCAGCGGCGCGTGGCGGCGGTACATGCCGGGCTGAAAGGCACGCTGGCGGGCGTGCTGGAGCGCGCCATAGCAAGGCTGTGTGAAGCGGGCAGCTCGCCCGACAGCCTCTGTGTCGCTATCGGCCCGGCTATCGCGCCCTGCTGCTATGAGCTGGGCGAAGAGATGCTGGGCGTTATCGCGCCTGCGCGCTCCAACCCCGCGTCGCCCTGCTGGTGCCGCGAGCAGCCACAGAATCCGCTCGCCGTCAGGCCGCAGGCGAAGGCGACCCGCAATGGCGTCTGGTTCGATCTGCCGCAGCTGGCGACAGAGCGACTGATCGCGGCGGGCGTACCGGCGGCTAATATAGAGAACGTGCGCTTTTGCACCTACTGCATGGCGGAAACCGACTCCAGCTATCGCCGCAATACCCACTTCAACAGCGGCTACCAGTCGCGCTTCTCATGGATACGCCGTCGGGAGAGCTAAGGCCTGCTTTTTTGATGCGCCTCACAGCGCGGCAAACTTTCACTTTTTTTTAACATCACGGCAGCTACATTACACTCATCCGACCACTTAACTGAGTGATGCCGCCGTGAAGAGTCCCGCCTACCCTGCTCTGTTCGCCCCGCTCGATCTGGGGTTTACGCAGCTGCGCAACCGCTTCCTGATGGGTTCGATGCATACCGGACTGGAAGAGCATCCCGAGGGCGCGCAGCGCCTTGCCGCGTTTTATGGCGAGCGCGTGCGCGAAGGCGTCGCGCTGATCGTCACCGGCGGCGTCGCCCCCAACGCGCAGGGAGTGGCCATAAAGCATGGCGCGACGCTGGTCTCGCCGGAGCAGTGCGACTGGCATCGCCCGATCACCGACGCGGTACATGCGGAAGGCGGCAAAATCGCCCTGCAGATCCTGCATACCGGCCGCTACAGCTACCAGCAGGATCTGGTGGCCCCCTCGGCGATTCAGGCACCCATTAACCCTTATCTGCCGCAGGAGATGAATGAGCAGACGATCCTGCAAACCATCGACGATTTCGCGCGCTGCGCCCGGCTGGCGCGGCAGGCAGGCTATGACGGCGTGGAGATTATGGGCTCAGAAGGCTACCTGATTAATCAGTTTTTAGCGCCGCGCACCAACCAGCGCAGCGACCGCTGGGGCGGCGACGCTACGCGCCGACAGGCGTTTGCGCTGGCCGTTACCCGCGCGGTGCGCGACGCCGTGGGCTGCGACTTTATCGTGATCATTCGTCTGTCGATGCTCGATCTGGTGGAGGACGGCAGCTCGCTGGAAGAGACACTGGCGCTGGCGGCGGAACTGGAAAAGTGCGGCGTCACCCTGTTCAATACCGGCATCGGCTGGCATGAAGCGCGCGTTCCAACCATCGCCACTTCGGTACCGCGCGCGGCCTTCGCCACGGCGGCGCAACGGCTGCGGCAGCATGTTTCGGTGCCGGTGATCGCCACCAACCGCATCAACCATCCGCAGGTCGCCGAGCAGCTGCTGCAGAGCGGCTGTGCGGATATGGTGTCGCTGGCACGTCCGTTTCTCGCCGACGCCGCCTTTGTCAGCAAATCGGCGCGCGGCGCGGCGCAGAGCATTAATACCTGTATCGCCTGCAACCAGGCCTGCCTCGACCAGATCTTTGTGGGTAAGGTCACCTCCTGTCTGGTGAATCCGCGCGCCTGCCACGAATCCCTGATGCCGGTCACGCCCTGCGCTGCGCCGAAGTTTATCGCGGTGGTGGGCGCCGGTCCGGCGGGCATGGCCTTCGCGCTGCAGGCGGCGCAGCGCGGCCATCGGGTGCAACTCTATGAAGCTGACGACGCCATCGGCGGCCAGTTCAATATCGCGCGCCAGATCCCGGGCAAAGCGGAGTTCAGCGAAACCCTGCGCTACTTTGCCCACCAGCTTGCCGCCGCTGGCGTCAGGATATCTACCGGCCGCCGGGTAACGGCGGCAGATCTGGACGAGGCCGATGAGGTGGTGCTGGCGACCGGCATTCAGCCGCGCACGCCAGCGATCCCCGGCATCGATCATCCCAGCGTGCTGAGCTATCTTGAGGTGCTGCGCGACAAAAAACCGGTGGGCAGCCGCGTCGCCATTATCGGCGCAGGCGGCATCGGCTTCGATACCGCCATGTACCTCTCTCAGCCGGCAGAAGAGCAGAACAGCGAAAGCTTCTGCCGCGAATGGGGCATCGATCTGACGCTGGCGCAGCGCGGCGGCCTGACGTACCCCAGGCCGCTGCCTGCCGCTCGCGCCATCTGGCTGCTGCAGCGCAAGCCGGGTAAACCGGGCGCGGGGCTGGGCAAAACCACCGGCTGGATCCATCGCGCCACGCTGCAGGCGCGCGGCGTGCAGATGTGGGGCGGCGTCGAGTATCTGGCGATCGATGATAAGGGGCTGCTGCTGCGCCGTGATGGCGCAGTGGAGAGAGTGGCGGTGGATAACGTGATTATCTGCGCCGGTCAGGAGCCGCAGCGTGCGCTGGAGGCCGCGCTGCGTGCGCGCGGCAAAGCCGTTCACCTTATAGGCGGCGCCGACGTGGCGCTGGAGCTGGATGCCCGCCGGGCGATCGCCCAGGCGGTGCAGCTGGCGCTGGCTATCTGATCAGCGCATCTTTACCGCGCGCAGCACCACGAACTTCTGGTTCGAAGCCACCAGCGTGCAGTTGCCGAACAGTTTTTTCAGCTTGTGGTGATAGTCGAGGTGGCGGTTGCCGACGATGCGCAGCTCGCCGCCGTACTGCAGGCAGCGTTTGGCGTCGCGGAACATCTGCCACGCCAGGTGGTCGGTGACGGCGTGCTGCTGATGGAACGGCGGGTTGCAGAGCACGGCATGCAGGCGGTCTGAAGGGTAGCCGCTCAGCACGTTGTTGAAGCGAAACTGGCAGCGCGCCAGATCCTGCGGCCGGTTCACCTCGACGTTAAGCTGGCTCGACGCCACCGCCATATAAGACTCATCGAGAAAATGCACCTCCGCCTGCGGATTGCTCTCCAGCGCCATCAGGCCGATCACCCCGTTGCCGCAGCCGAGATCGACAATCTCGCCTTCGATATTTTCCGGCAGGTGCTGCATAAAGAGGCGTGCGCCGATATCCAGCGAGGTGCGCGAGAAGACGTTGGCGTGGTTGTGGATCTGGTACGGCGTCCCGTCCAGCGGCCAGACGGTGGTCGATGCCTGCGGTGCCAGCGTCGGTGCGCTGAACTGGGTATAGATCAGACGCGCTTTTTTCCACGCCAGCGAGGTACGGGTGTCGCCGAGGATCTTCTCGAACAGCTGCAGCGTCGAGTTGTGGATCTCTTTGGCGCGCGCCGCCGCCAGGATCACCGTATCGGCGGTCACCACTTCGCGCAGGGCGCGCAGCTGCTGCTCCAGCAGCGCCAGGGTTTTCGGCACCTTAATCAGCACCGCCGCCGGCGCGGCGGGCAGCGGATCGAGGCTGCTGAGAAAATGCACTTCGCCGTCGTCGAGCGCGTTCAGGCGCAGGTTTTGCCGCGTCGCCTGCTGGCTGAGCCAGGAGTCGCTGACGTGCCAGACCGGACGCGGGTTAAGCGCGCAGGTGAGCGCGCCGAAGCTGTCGTTGAACACCAGGATCGGCCCTTCCGGCAGCGTCTGCTGCAGCAGATATTCATCCGCCGCGTCCCACGCCTGAAGCGGGCTCTCTTCACGCATTTGCGGAAAACGATGCAGGATCAGGGTGCGATCCACTAGTTCAAGTTGGCTCATGAATTCTCCGGCTGGTACAATCTGGCTGTTTTACGCCCTAAAAAGGGGGCGCAGTATACTGTCTTTCGCCGGGAATCCCTAATGTCCTCACTTATCTATCTGCAGGGTTATCCTGAGAACATCCTTCAGCAGGTGCAGACGCTGATCGACAATGAAAAACTTGGCGCTTTTTTGCAGCAGCGCTATCCCGACACCCACGATATCGTTAGCGATAAAGCGTTATACGACTATACCCAGGCGCTAAAAAATCGCTTTATGCGCAACGCTCCGCCCATCAATAAAGTGCTCTGGGACAATAAAATCAAGGTGATGAAGCACGCGCTCGGCCTGCATACGGCGGTATCGCGCGTTCAGGGCGGCAAGCTTAAGGCCAAAGCGGAGATCCGCGTCTCGACCTTTTTCCGCCTCGCCCCCGAGCCCTTTCTGCGCATGATCGTGGTACACGAGCTGGCGCACCTGAAAGAGAAAGAGCACGACAAGGCGTTCTATCAGCTCTGCTGCCATATGGAGCCGGACTACCATCAGCTGGAGTTCGACGCCCGCCTCTGGATGACGGATCAGGCGATGCGCGGCAACGCCGCCTAAAGGAACTCCTGCGCTTTCTGGATCAGGCTGGTTTTGGTCAGCGCGCCGAGGAAACGCTTCTCCTGCGGATTATTCAGCACCGGCAGGCGCTCCAGCGTGACGCGCGCGAACGCCTCCCAGCCTTCGCGCATGCTCTGGTTCTGGTAGACGAAGGGAAAGTTATCGTCCATTACCGTAGAGACCGGCGAATCCAGCGTGATCTCCTGCGCCAGCACCTTGCGCGCGATATCGTGGATCGACACCACGCCGAGAAAGGCGCCCGCCGCGTTGATAACGTAGACGTAGCGCTCGCGCTTCAGCGAGCTGACCGCCAGCGCCTGCCCAACCGACTCCTGCGGCTGCAGCGCCGCTCCCGGAATAATCAGCTGCGCCACGCGCATATTGTCGAAGTCATATTTCGCCTCCGAGCGGTGAAAGTGGTTGCCGACCACCGGATAGGTGCTGGCGGACTGCAGGCGGTAGACCACCATTGACGCCAGCACGGCGGCGATCATCACCGGAAAGAGCAGCGAGCTGTTGAGCGTCATCTCCAGCACCATCAGGATCGCCATCAGCGGCGCCTGGCTGACCGCGGCCAGCACCGCCGCCATACCGATCGCCGCGTAAAGCAGCACGTTGCCGAGCGGCAGATGCAGCGCCGCGCCCAGCGTCGCCAGCGCCACGCCCAGCAGCGCGCCGATCAGCAGCGACGGCGTAAACAGGCCGCCTACCGCGTTGGAGCCGACCGACAGGGTGGTCGCCAGCGTCTTCAGCACCAGCAGCAGCAGCAGGCCGGGCAGCAGATAGTCGCCCGCCATGATTTTAACGATCACTTCATAGCCGTTGCCCAGAATATCGGTAGAGATCAGCGCCAGCAGCCCCACCGCCAGGCCGCCGACACCCAGCCGCAGCGGCAGCGAACGGATATGACTGAACAGCGCTTTGCTGCGCGCGATAAGCTTAATCAGCAGCCAGCCCGCCAGCCCGGCCGCCAGGCCAATAACCACCGTCAGCAGCAGGCTGCTGAGGTCCATCTGAAAGCTGGCGTCCGCCAGCGGATAGAGCGCGTTGCGGAAGCCCAGCGACCACATGGTCATCACGGCGACCGAAGAGGCGATGACCAGCGGGATCAGACGCTGCAGCGCCGAGATGCCGAAGGCGATTTCCGCGACGAAGATCGCCGACGCCAGCGGCGCGTGGTAGACCGATGAGAGCCCTGCGGCGGCGGCCATCGCCACCACATCGCTGTTTTTCAGGTTGAGTGCGGCGGGCATACAGCGGCCCAGCACGCTGCCGCACAGCGCGGAGAGCTGCACCATCGGCCCCTCTTTACCGATAGAGGCGCCCGATCCGATGCTGGCGATAGAGGAGAGCGCGCGAAACAGCGAGGTACGGGTCGGCACCGCATCGAGCCGCGCGTTAATGACCTCCAGATAGTCGGTCTTAACCGTCTGCTGCTGCTCGATACTCACCGCGTAGCGCAGAAAAAATCCCGCCAGCACGCCGCCCGCGCCCACCAGCAGCGGCCAGAAGATCCACGGCCAGACGTGCATCGCCACGGTAATCTCACTGTCGCTGCTGAACAGCACGCGGTTGATCAGCTCGATAACGCCGCGAAACGCCAGCGTCACCAGCGACGCCGCGACGCCTACCGGGATTGCGACCAGCAGCGTGGTCCAGTTCAGTGCGTGTTTACTTCCTTTCAAGCGCCTTCTCCACCTTTTTCAGCCAGTCGCCGTTGCGTCATCACTATATTGGAAGGCGGATCGCAGGATCAAATACCCCTTCTTTCCGACGCTTGCGCCCGCTCGCCTGCATGCTACTCTGCCGCTATTTGCCGCAGGAGAGCCGATGTGATCCGTTTTGCTATTGTGGGAACCAACTGGATAACGCGCCAGTTTATCGATGCCGCGCATGAAACCGGCCATCTGCGCCTGAACGCCATCTATTCGCGCACGCAGCAGCAGGCGGAGGCCTTCGCCGCTGACTATCCCTGTTCGCATCTTTTTACCTCGCTGGAGGCGCTGGCCGCCAGCGATCTTATCGACGCGGTCTACCTGGCGAGTCCGAACGCCCTGCACTGCGAGCAGGCGCTGCTGTTTATGTCGCACGGCAAGCACGTTATCTGCGAAAAGCCGCTCGCCTCCAACCTGCATGAGGCGGAGCAGATGATCGCCTGCGCCCGGCAGCATCAGGTGATCCTGTTCGAGGCGTTTAAAACCGCCAGCCTGCCTAATTTCGCGCAGCTGCAGCAGGCGCTGCCCGCCATCGGGCCGCTGCGCAAAGCGCTGTTCAGCTACTGCCAGTATTCGTCGCGCTATCAGCGCTACCTCGACGGCGAGCATCCCAACACCTTTGATCCGCGCTGGTCTAATGGCTCGATAATGGATATCGGCTACTACTGCCTGGCGACGGCGGTGGCGCTGTGGGGCGCGCCGCAGGGGGTGAAGGCCAGCGCGACGCTGCTGGCGAGCGGCGTTGACGGCCACGGCAGCGTGCTGCTCGACTATGGCGACTTCGACGTCACGCTGCTGCACTCCAAGGTCAGCGACTCGCGCATCGCCAGCGAAATTCAGGGCGAAGCGGGTTCGCTGCTGATCGAAAAGCTGTCGGAGATGCAGTCGGTCAGCCTGGCGCTGCGCCAGAGCGCCCCACAGGTGCAGGATCTCAGCCAGCCTCAGCATATCAATACCATGCTTTATGAGGCTCACACCTTTGCGCAGCTGGTGCGGCAGCATTGCGTCGAGCATCCGGGGCTGGAGCGCGCGCGCATCACCGCCGCGCTGCTGACCGAGATCCGCCGCCAGACCGGCGTCATTTTCCCTGCCGATCATCGGCTTGTGTAAATATGTCTAAATATGAATGGTCCGCTATTGCCTCTTTCCCGGCCAGCGCCTATCTTAACTGCCAGCAAAGGGGAGTAACTTGTAAGCTGTACGATCGTCATTACGATGCCTGAGCATCCGGTCGGCAGGCAACCCGGAATCTGATTCTGCGTTGTAAGTGAGACCTTGCCGGAAGGCGAGGTTTGCTTACATCTTTGTAAAGCGGCTGACGTCTTCTGACTTCAGCCGTTTTTTATTTCAGGGCAGGAAACGCTATGCAGACTGTAGGAACGCCTCTTCTCTGGGGCAGCTTTGCGGTAGTGGTGCTTATCATGCTGGCGATCGATCTCTTTTTACAGGGACGTCGTGGCTCGCAGACCATGAGTTTTAAACAGGCGGCCATCTGGTCGCTGATTTGGGTGTCGGTGTCGCTGCTGTTTAGTGCCGCCTTCTGGTGGTATCTGGAGGGGAGCGCCGGGCGCGAAGTCGCCACCTCACAAACCCTGGCGTTTTTAACCGGTTACGTGCTGGAAAAAGCGCTGGCGGTCGATAACGTCTTTGTCTGGCTGATGCTCTTCAGCTACTTCTCTATTCCCGCTGCGCTGCAGCGCCGCGTGCTGATTTACGGCGTGCTGGGCGCGATTGTGCTGCGCACCATTATGATTTTCGCGGGCAGCTGGCTGGTAACGCAGTTTAGCTGGATCCTCTATCTGTTCGGCGCGTTCCTGCTGCTGACCGGCCTGAAGATGGCCTTCGCCAAAGAGGATGATGAAAACGCGGTGGGCGACAAGCCGGTGGTGCGCTGGCTGCGCAAGCATCTGCGCATGACCGACGAGCTGGAGGGCGAGAAGTTTTTCACCCGCCGGAACGGCGTGCTGTTTGCCACGCCGCTGCTGCTGGTATTGATTATGGTTGAGCTGAGCGACGTGATTTTCGCGGTCGACAGTATCCCGGCGATCTTCGCCGTGACCACCGATCCCTTTATCGTGCTGACCTCTAACCTGTTCGCTATTCTCGGCCTGCGCGCGATGTACTTTCTGCTGGCCAACGTCGCCGAGCGCTTCTCGATGCTCAAATATGGCCTGGCGATCGTGCTGGTGTTTATCGGCATTAAGATGCTGATCGTCGAGTTCTATCATATCCCGGTGGCAGTCTCGCTGAGCGTCGTCGGCGTGATCCTCGGCTCGACCCTGTTGATCAACACCTGGGTGAATCGCAAAAGGGACCAGAAAAAACTCTCGCAATAATCCGCTACAGGGGCAGGTAATGCCCCTGTTTTATTTTGCCAGCCCCGGATGCGACATTTCATCGCTCTGTCACACTCTCTTCATACAGCATAATAGAAACCCGATCCTCCTCTCAGCGGCAGAATTATCTCTTTCCTCGCCCGCTCTTTTCCTTATACTTCGCCGGGCAAACCGCTTCAGGCGCGTTAATCGACGCCCTCTGAAGCCACATCCCGCTACAACGTAAAGAACAATTATGCAGAACTCACTTTCCGGTCGTCTGGGCGCGCTACTCGCAGGAAGCCTGGTGAAACAAATTATGGTAGGGCTGGTGGCCGGCGTGGCGCTGGCCTGGGTCTCGAAGGATGCCGCGCTGGCCGTCGGCCTGCTGGGCGAGCTGTTCGTCAGCGCGCTGAAGGCGGTTGCGCCGCTGCTGGTGCTGGTGCTGGTGATCGCCTCGATCGCTAATCATCAGCAGGGTCAGAAGACCAATATCAAACCGATTATCGCGCTCTATCTGTTAAGCACCTTTTTTGCCGCGGTGATTGCGGTAGTGTTCAGCCACCTGATGCCGCAGACGCTGACGCTGGCGGTGGGCAAAACCGAGATTACGCCGCCGTCGGGCATTACCGAGGTGCTGCGCGGTCTGCTGATGAATATGGTGGCGAACCCGATTACCGCGCTGATGGAAGCAAACTATATCGGCATTCTGGTATGGGCGATCGGTCTCGGTCTGGCGTTTCGTCACAGCACGCCCGGCACGCGCGCCCTGCTTAACGACGCCTCCAGCGCCGTCACCTGGCTGGTTCGCTGCGTGATCCGCTGCGCGCCAGTCGGCATTTTCGGCCTGGTGGCCTCGATTCTGGCCTCTACCGGCTTTGGCGCGCTGTGGCAGTATGCGCACCTGCTGGCGCTGCTGCTGGGCTGTATGGCGCTGATGGCGCTGGTGGTGAACCCGATGCTGGTCTACAGCAAGATCCGCCGTAATCCCTATCCGCTGGTGTTTACCTGCCTGCGCGAGAGCGGCGTGACCGCCTTTTTTACCCGCAGTTCTGCTGCCAATATTCCGGTGAATATGGCGCTGGCGAAACGCCTGAAGCTGGATGAGGATACCTATTCGGTGTCGATTCCGCTGGGCGCGACCATCAGTATGGCGGGCGCCTCTATCACCATTACCGTGCTGACGCTGGCGGCGGTGCATACGCTGGGGATTCAGGTGGACGTGTCGACCGCGATTCTGCTGAGTCTGGTGGCGTCGCTGTGCGCCTGTGGCGCTTCGGGCGTGGCGGGTGGTTCGCTGCTGCTGATCCCGGTGGCCTGTAATATGTTCGGTATTCCCAACGAGCTGGCGATGCAGGTGGTGGCAACCGGTTTTATTATCAGCGTGCTGCAGGATTCCGCCGAAACGGCGCTGAACTCCTCGACCGATATTCTGTTTACCGCCGCGGTCTGTCAGGCGGAAGCCGAGCGGGAAACCAGCCGGGCTTAATCTTTAGCTATGCGGCTGAGGTTGCGGTTAAAGCCGCAGCCAAAGCCGTTTCATCCGCGCTGGCTCGTGGTTACCCTTCGCTATTGCCGTCTGTTAGCGTCGTGCCCTCGCGGGTGGCATGGACCGATCGCAAAGGCGCTTTTCGCATCCCTGCTCGCTCGGCCCGCGCCGTCCATGGCGCGGGACGCTTTGCTCCCCGTTCCATGCCGCCCGCGCTTTGAACTTTTGCGCCGTTTAATCCGCGCCCAGGCTCGTCGTTACCTTTCGCTATTGTTGTCTGTTAGCGTCGTGCCCTCGCGGGTGGCATGGACCGATCGCAAAGGCGCTTTTCGCATCCCTGCTCGCTCGTCCCGCGCCATCCATGGCGCGGGACGCTTTGCTCCCCGTTCCATGCCGCCCGCTCTCTGAGCTTTTGTGCTGCCTGAAGCAGCGCCGTCTGAAGCAGTGATTTATAACGTAACGCCGCTTTTAAAAATCGCCAGCTCGCGGAAATCGTTCTTCTCGTTATTGGTCAGCTCGCCGCTGGCTATCGCCACGATGGTGTCGACGAAATCTTCCAGCAGCGCATCCATGCTCATCCCTTCCAGCAGACGGCCCGCGTTAAAATCGATCCAGTGCGGCTTCTTCTCCGCCAGCGGCGTGTTGGTCGCCAGCTTCACCGTCGGTACAAAACCGCCGTAGGGGGTGCCGCGCCCGGTGCTGAACAGCACCATATGGCAGCCCGCGCCCGCCAGCGCGCTGGTGGCGACCGCGTCGTTGCCCGGCGCGCTCAGCAGATTCAGCCCCGGCGTTTTCAGCCGCTCGCCATACTTCAGCACGTCCACCACCTGGCTGGAGCCCGCTTTCTGGGTGCAGCCCAGCGACTTCTCTTCCAGCGTGGTAATGCCGCCCGCTTTATTGCCCGGCGACGGATTCTCATAAATCGGCTGCTGATGATCGATAAAGTAGCGCTTGAAGTCGTTGATCATCGCCACGGTCTTCTCAAAGGTCGACTCATCGCGGCAGCGGCTCATCAGAATACGCTCCGCGCCGAACATTTCCGGCACCTCGGTCAGCACCGTGGTGCCGCCGTTGGCGATCATCTGATCGGAGAAACGCCCCAGCAGCGGGTTAGCGGTAATGCCGGAGAAGCCGTCGGAGCCGCCGCACTCCAGCCCGAACTTCAGCTCGCTCAGCCTGCCCGGCTGGCGTCGGTCGTGACGCATCGCCTCATACAGGGCGCGCAGATGCTCCAGTCCCGCTTCTACCTCGTCGTCGTGCTGCTGGCACACCATAAACTGAATGCGATCGCTTTCCGGCAGCCCCAGCGTCTCGCGGAAGGCATCGACCTGGTTGTTTTCGCAGCCGAGGCCAATTACCAGCACCGCGCCGGCGTTAGGGTGGCGCACCATATTTTGCAGCATGGTGCGGGTATTCTCATGATCCTGACCCAGCTGCGAACAGCCAAAGGTATGGCTGAACAGAAACGCACCGTCGGTGCCCGCCGCGTTATCGGTCTCTTTCAGAAAACGCTGCAGGATCTGACGCGCTATGCCGTTAACGCAGCCGACGGTCGGCAGGATCCACAGCTCGTTGCGGATCCCGACATCGCCACTGGCGCGGCGATAGATCTGCACCTCGCGATCGCCCGGCTGCGGCGGCACCTCAACAAACTCCGGTCGGTAGTCGTACTCGTCCAGATCGCTCAGGTTGGTGCGTGCGTTGCTGGAGTGGATCACCTCGCCTGCGGCGATCGGCTGCGTGGCGTGCGCGATCGGCAGCCCATACTTGATCACCTGCTCGCCCTCGGCGAGGGGACGCAGCGCAAACTTATGGCCGCGCGTCACCGCCTGCAGCAGCTGCACCGCCGTCTGCTGCAGATCGATGGTCTGCCCCGCCTCTAAGTCGCGCAGCGCCACGGCGACGTTATCCTGAGAGTGAATCTTAATCGCGTCTTGCATAGCTTTATCCCAGTGTGCTCAACGCCTCACGCATGCCGTGGACGATGATATTTTGCAGGTGTCGGCTGACCTCGTGCGCCAGCTGCGGCCGCCGGGTCAAATCTTCTCCCCAGTGCTGCGCGTCGCTTAACACCTCGCGCACCAGCTGTTCCGGGGAGATCTGGTCGTTATTAAGGGCGTGCCAGTTTTTTTCAAAGCGCGCCAGCCAGTGCGCGTCATCCTGCAGCGGCCAGCTTTTTTCTCCCGACGCGCCGCGATAGAAGGCGATCAGCGCCGCCAGCGCAAAGGTCAGGCGCGGCGGCCAGACCCCGCTCTGCGCATGCGCCGCCAGCAGCGGCGTCAGCAGGCGGGTGCGAAACTTGGTCATTCCGTTAAGCGCGATAGAGAGCAGCGCATGGCGGATAAAAGGGTTGCGGAAACGCCGCTCGACCGCGTCGGCAAAGGCGTGCAGCTCGCTGCGCGGCAGATCCAGCGTAGGAATGATCTCCTCGCGCAGCAGGCGATCGACAAAGTCCGCAATGGCGGGATCGGCCATTGCGTCGCCGACGCTCTCCAGACCCGCCTGAAACGCCACCGGCACCATGGCGGTATGCGCGCCGTTGAGGATCGCCACTTTCTGCGCCTTCCACGGCGCAATGTCCTCTACCAGCCGCACCTGCGGCGCCAGCGCATCGAGCTTCAGCTCAGCGAACAGCGCGCGCGGCCCCTGCAGAATGAACTGGTAGTAGACCTCGCCCGCCACCAGAAAACGATCCTCGTAGCCGAGCTGAGCGGCAAGCGCCTCGCTCTCCGGCGGGAAACCAGTCACGATGCGGTCCACCAGCGTGTTGTAAAACACGCAGTGCTGCGACACCCAGGCGGCGAAGCTTTCCGGCAGCTGCCAGTGGCGCGCATAGCGCAGCACCAGCTCGCGCAGCGCGTCGCCGTTATGGTCGATCAGCTCGCAGGGCACAATCAGCCAGCCCTTGTCGCTGGCGCCGCTGAAGTGTTCAAAGCGCGTCCATAACAGCTGCGTCAGCTTGCCGGGAAAGCTGGATGCGGGCGCATCCGTCAGGCGATCCCCTTCGGCAAAGGTGATGCCCGCTTCGGTGGTGTTAGAAAAGAGGAACCGCATCTGCGGCGCGCGCGCCAGCGCCAGAAAATCGTCGTACTGGGTAGCGGGCTGGATCTCACGGTTCAGACTGCGGATCAGACGCGTTTCACTGACGCGCTCGCCCTGCTCGTTAAGCCCGCGGATTAGGGTGGTATAGAGCCCGTCCTGCTGGTTCAGCGTGTCGCTGACGGCGCGGTTGCGCGGCCGCACCACCACGATGCCCGCGTCGATGCCCTGATGCTGGTTCAGCCAGTCGAGCTGCCAGTCGATAAAGGCGCGCAGAAAGTTGCCTTCGCCAAACTGGATAACGCGCTCGCTGTAGATCGCGCCGGGAAAGTCGTGACGGTTTAGCCGCTGCATGCTCAGGCTCCCAGCTCGATGCCGAAGTAGTCGCGCGCGTTATTGAAGCAGATGTTTTGCACCATCTGGCCCAGCAGCGCCTCGTCGTCCGGCGCTTCGCCGTTCTCAACCCAGCGGCCAATCATCTGGCACAGCAGGCGGCGGAAATATTCGTGGCGCGTATAGGAGAGGAAGCTGCGGCTGTCGGTCAGCATGCCGACAAAGCGGCTGAGCAGGCCCATCTGCGCCAGCTGCGTCATCTGGCGCTGCATGCCGTCGAGCTGGTCATTAAACCACCAGGCGGAGCCGAACTGCATTTTGCCCGCCTCGCCTTCGCCCTGGAAATTGCCCGCCATGGTCGCCAGCACCTCGTTGTCGCGCGGGTTCAGGCAGTAGAGGATGGTTTTCGGCAGCGCGTTATGCAGATTCTGCGCGCCGAGCAGCTTCGCCAGCGGTTCCGCCAGCGGCCGATCGTTAATGGAGTCAAAGCCCACATCCGGGCCGAGCAGCTCGAACTGGCGGCGGTTGGTGTTGCGCAGCGCGCCGATATGGTACTGCTGCACCCAGCCGCGACGCGCATATTTCCCCCCCCCAGCCACACCAGCACGGCGGTTTTAAACTGCGCGATCGCCTCTGCATCCGGCGTCTTGCCGGCGCGGCGGGCGGCGAGAATGGCGTCCAGCGTCGCGTCGTCCGCTTCGGCGTAGAGCACCACGTCGAGCGCGTGGTCCGACACCTTGCAGCCGTGCTCGGCGAAGTAGTCGAGACGCTTGCTGAGCGCGCTGCGCAGATCGTCGAAGCGGCGCACGCTAATGTCGGTCAGTGATTCGAGCTTCTCAATCCAGGCGAGGAAGCCGTCCGCTTCGATATTAAAGGCTTTATCCGGACGCCAGCTCGGCAGCACCTTGACGTCAAAGCTGCCATCCTGCGCCAGCGCCCGGTGATGCTGCAGATCATCCAGCGGATCGTCGGTGGTGCCAACCATCTTCACGTTCATCTGCTGCATGATGCCGCGCGCGGTAAAGTCATCCTGCGCCAGCAGCGCATTGCAGCGATCCCAGATGGCGTCGGCGGTTTTCTCAGAGAGCAAGGTGTCGGTGATGCCGAAGGGGCGACGCAGCTCGAGGTGCGTCCAGTGATAGAGCGGGTTGCCAATGGTGTGCGGCACGGTGCGCGCCCAGGCGTTGAATTTTTCGCGGTCGCTGGCGTCGCCGGTGCAGAACGCCTCCGGTACGCCGTTCGCGCGCATGGCGCGCCATTTGTAGTGATCGCCTTTCAGCCAGATATCATAGAGGTTGGCAAAGCGGTAATTTTCGGCAATCTGCTGCGGAGGAAGATGGCAGTGATAGTCGAAAATCGGCTGATCCTTTGCGTAGTCATGGTAAAGACGACGGGCAAATTCGGTATCCAGTAAAAAATCCTCGGTCATAAAACGCGACATGCTTGCTTCCTCTTGGATAGAGCCTTAATGCGCTCAAAGTTATCATACCAATTTTAGCCCACCACAGAATTTTTTGAGATCTCGCTCACATAAACAGCAGTAATTCCCTGGTCTCATGGACGTTTTTGCTCTCCACAGCGTGCTAAATGGCTGTACTGACGCCTGTTTAAAGTATCCCACATTGCAAAAGGGGCTTTTGTGATGGCTCTCAACTTTTAAAGTTGTATAACAAGTTACGCTCTCGCTCCGTAATGGCAAGGTAAACACAGGGTCGCTTTTGTGCGGCCTGCGGGCGTGAGATTAGGTCGGATCACGGTTGTCCCGCTCCAGATAACAACAGCGGCAAGACCGCAAAGAGAACACTGGAAGAGGTAAAAGATGCGTAAGATTAAAGGGCTACGCTGGTATATGATCGGCCTGGTGACGCTGGGCACCGTGCTGGGTTATCTCACCCGCAATACCATCGCCGTCGCCGCACCGACGCTCCAGACCGATTTACATATCACCACCCAACAATACTCCTACATCGTGGCGGCCTACTCCGCCTGCTATACCCTTATGCAGCCGGTCGCCGGTTACGTGCTCGATCTGCTCGGCACCAAAGTCGGCTATGCCGTGTTCGCCGTGCTGTGGGCAATCTTCTGCGCTGCCACGGCGATGGCCGGCAGCTGGGGCGGATTCGCGCTGGCGCGCGGCGCGGTGGGCGCGGCGGAAGCGGCGATGATCCCGGCGGGGCTGAAGGCGAGCAGCGAATGGTTCCCGGCTAAGGAGCGCTCGATCGCCGTGGGCTACTTCAACGTCGGCTCCTCTATCGGCGCGATGCTGGCGCCGCCGCTGGTGGTGTGGGCGATCGTGGCGCACAGCTGGCAGATGGCGTTTATCATTACCGGCGTGCTGAGCCTGCTCTGGGCGATCTGCTGGCTGATCTTCTATAAACATCCGAAGCAGCAGACCAAACTCAGCGAGGAGGAGCGTCAGTACATTATTTCCGGTCAGGAAGCGCAGCATCAGACCGGCAACACGAAAAAAATGTCGGCGCGTCAGATCCTGCGCAACCGCCAGTTCTGGGGCATCGCGCTGCCGCGCTTCCTGGCGGAACCGGCCTGGGGCACCTTTAACGCCTGGATCCCGCTGTTTATGTTTAAGGTCTATGGCTTCAACCTGAAAGAGATTGCGCTGTTCGCCTGGATGCCGATGCTGTTCGCCGATCTCGGCTGCATCCTCGGCGGGTATCTGCCGCCGCTGTTTCAGCGCTGGTTCGGCGTGAACCTGATCGTGTCGCGCAAGCTGGTGGTCACCATGGGCGCGGTGCTGATGATTGGCCCCGGCACCATCGGCCTTTTCACCAGCCCTTATGTCGCTATCGCCCTGCTCTGCGTCGGCGGCTTCGCTCATCAGGCGCTCTCCGGCGCGCTGATTACCCTCTCCTCCGACGTTTTTGGCCGTAATGAAGTGGCGACCGCTAACGGGCTGACCGGCATGGCAGCCTGGACGGCCAGCACCCTGTTTGCGCTGGTGGTGGGCGCGCTGGCCGACACGCTGGGCTTCAGCCCGCTGTTCGCCGCGCTGGCGGTGTTTGATCTGCTGGGTGCCGTGGTGATCTGGACGGTGCTGCGTAATAAGCCAGTCTCTGAGCTGGAAAAAGAGGTGACGCCGCCGCAGGCCACCCCGCTACGCAGCTAATCGCGCTGATAAATCGGCAGGTAATGCGTCCCGCGCACGGAGTGCGCGGGACCTTTTATTTCATGCCCGCAAAGTGGTATAACAACTTTATTTGCGACACGAGAATGCCCTATGGAACTGACCGAACCTCGTCGACTTTATCAACAGCTCGCCAGCGATCTGAAAAGCCGTATTGAAACAGGCGTTTATCCTGTGGGCGACAAACTGCCCGCCGAACGCCTGATCGCGGAAGAGATGAACGTCAGCCGCACCGTAGTGCGCGAAGCGATCATCATGCTGGAGGTGGAAGGCTACGTCGAGGTGCGCAAAGGCTCCGGCATTCACGTTATCGCCAGCCAGCAGCAAAACCGGGTGATGACCTCCAGCCAGCTCGAGTTCGCCAGTTTTGGCCCGTTCGAACTGCTGCAGGCGCGCCAGCTGATTGAGAGCAACGTCGCTGAGTTCGCCGCGACCCAGGTGACGCGCCAGGACATTATCGAGCTGATGGCGATTCAGGAAAAAGCGCGTCAGGAAGATCATTTTCGCGATTCGCAGTGGGACATGCAGTTTCACGTGCGCATTGCGCAATCCACCCAAAACAGTGCGCTGGCGGCCATTGTCGAAAAAATGTGGCTGCATCGCCTGCATAACCCCTACTGGCTCAAACTCCATGAGCATATCGACCAGCGCAGTATCCTCAGCTGGTGCGACGACCACGATCAAATCCTCAAGGCGCTTATGCGCAAAGATCCCGCCGCCTGCAAACTGGCGATGTGGCAACATCTGGAAAATACTAAGCAGATGCTGTTTAACGCGACCGCCGATGACTTTGAATTTAATGTGGATCGTTATATGTTTGCCGAAAATCCCGTCATCCTGCCGGACGGCTCGAGCAATTCACATTGATTCTGCTACCTTTTCAGGCAGTAAAGTCAGTTAATCTGCAATAGTGTCAGGTCGTGTAAAGCTCCTTTTGACGGGCCGCGTCAAAGGGTAAAACTCCTGTGCGGCGGGCACATTCCCCTGTCTCAGACCTGTGATTTTTGTTACAGTTATCGACCCTTTCTTACCCTTTGCGACAGGGTTTAAAAATTCGCTGATTTAACAATCTATTCTGGAAGGATCCGGAAAGCCCTGCACAGACTGCGCTCCAAAAACAGATAACCAACCGCCGGTCTGCGCTTATGTCTTCTAAGACGCGTTAAACAATGATGTTCAGGAATGATTGATGGATATTTTGCATGCGTTGCTGCAGGCGTTGTGGCAACAGGATTATGAAACCCTTTCCGATCCAACGCTGGTATGGGCCATTTACGGCGTGCTCTTCTTGATCCTGTTTCTCGAGAATGGCCTGCTGCCCGCCGCCTTTCTGCCGGGCGACAGCCTGCTGATTCTGGTGGGGGTGCTGATCGCCAAAGGCACCATGAGCTTTCCGCTTACCGTGCTGGTGCTGACCACCGGCGCCAGCCTCGGCTGCTGGGTCAGCTATATTCAGGGCCGCTGGCTTGGCAACACGCCAACGGTGCAGAAATGGCTCTCCCATCTTCCCGCGCAGTATCACGCCCGCGCGCACAGCCTGTTTCATCGCCACGGGCTCTCTGCCTTGCTGATTGGCCGCTTTATCGCTTTTGTGCGCACCCTGCTGCCGACCATTGCCGGGCTTTCCGGGCTGGATAACGCGCGCTTCCAGTTTTTTAACTGGGTCAGCGCCCTGCTCTGGGTGCTGATTCTCACCGTATTCGGCTTTGCGCTGGGCAAAACGCCCATTTTCCGCCGCTATGAAGATGAGCTGATGTTCTGCCTGATGCTGCTGCCGCTGGTGCTGCTGGTGGTTGGCCTGGTGGGATCGCTGGTGGTGCTGTGGCGCAAGCGCCAGGCGAATCAGAACGGCAAGGGCGAGTCATGAAGATTTATGGCCTCTTTCGCCGCCGCATGATCCCCTGGCTGGCCCTCGGCACGCTGCTGCTGCTGGCGATCTGCCTGACGCCGACGCTGCTGCAGCACGAAAGCGTGGTGCAGATCCGCGTATCCCACGCCGGCGGCCCGCTGCCGGACGGCTTCTACCTCTATCAGCAGCTGACGGCTCAGGGCATTCGTATCAAAAGCATTACCCCTTCGGGCGATGCGCTGATTATTCATTTCGAAAACGAAGAGCAAAGCCTCGCCGCGCAAAAAGTGCTGCGCCGACTGCTGCCGGACGGCTTTGTCGTGGCCAGGCATCCCGACTCCGCTTCCGCCGCCTCGACAACGCTGAATATCTCCTGATCCGCCGTTGCCGTTCTGCGCTGACAGAACGGCAACAGAATAATCTGTATCCCCCCGTCTTTTTTGAACTTTTTACAGGCGCTGTCTATGCTTAGTGGATGGCTCAGCATCTGACACGCCAGGACGATGACGCTGTCCGCTCGCGGCAGGTCAGCAACAAAGGAAGGTAACAAGCCTGATGAAACATCAATTACTTCTTGGCCTCGCGCTGTTTTCTCTCTCAGGTTCGCTGATGGCGGCAGAATCGCTCTGTCAGCAGAAAGAGCAGGATATTCAGCATGAAATTGCGATGGCAAAACAGCATAACAATCAGCGTCGCGTTAATGGACTGGAGCGCGCCCTGACCGAAGTGCGCGCGAACTGTAGCGACAACAAACTGAAAGCCTCTCACCAGGCGCGCATCAAGGCGCAGCAAGAGAAAGTTGCTGAGCGCGAGCGCGAACTGAAAGAGGAGCGTCAGGATGGCGACGACAGGGACAAAATCGCCAAATGCGAACGTAAACTGGAAGAAGCACGCCAGGAGCTGAAAAAGTTACAGGCGGAGCCTTATTAACCCGGACTCAACCACTGAAGCTAAAAGGAACATTACATGTCAAAAGACACTTCATCAGAACATTTGCGTGCTGAGTTAAAAAATCTGGCGGACACTCTGGAAGAGGTGCTGAGCAGCACAACGGATAAGTCCAAAGGCGAACTGGATAAGCTGCGTCAGAAAGCGCGCGTCGCCCTCGACAGCTCGCGCGAGAAGCTGGGCGACTCCGGCGAATATCTGGCGCAGACCACGCGTGAAGCCGCGCAGAAAGCAGACGGCTACGTGCGTGAAAATCCCTGGCATGGCGTTGGCATCGGTGCGGCCATTGGCGTAGCGATCGGCATCCTGATTTCACGGCGTTAATTATGGCGGATTCTCAGCAGAGCCACGGCCCCGGCAAAGGGGTCATCAACATTGGTCAGCGCATTGTTACTACGCTGGTCAGCATGGTCGAGACCCGCGTACGGCTGGCGGTGGTCGAGCTGGAAGCGGAAAAGGCCAACCTGATTCAGCTGCTGCTGATGGTTGGCCTGACCATGCTGTTTACCGCATTCGGGCTGATGAGCCTGATGGTGTTGATTATCTGGGCCGTTGACGCACAGTATCGCCTGATGGCGATCGGCATCACCACCGGCGTTCTCTTTCTTCTGGCGATTATCTTCGGCCTGTGGAGCCTGCGTAAATCGCGCCAGTCCACGCTGCTGCACCATACGCGCAAAGAGCTGGAGACCGATCGCAAGCTGCTGGAGGATGACCACGTATGAGCCGCAGCAAACTGGAACGTGAAGCGCGCATTCATGAGTTACTCGGCGAAGTTCAGCAGCAGCGGCTCGACCTGAGCGCGAGCCGCCGCGACTTCCTGCTCAGCACGGCGCAGTACGATCGCGGCTGGCTGACGTTCCTCAGCATGCGGCGCTATCTGGCAATCGGCAGCAGCGCATTAGCTATCTGGTCGGTGCGCAGCCCGAACAAATTTATGCGTCTGATTAAGCGCGGGTTCGGCGTCTGGAGCACCTGGCGCATGCTGAAAGCAGCACTGCCGCAGCGCTGATCCCCTCTCTGCATTCAGCCGGTGCGAAACCACCGGCTTCGCTTCATCAGATTTCCTGAATAACACCTACAGAATATCTCGCTTACAACCTTTCCACTGCGCGACTATTATCTCCAGCTATCAGCTCAGCAAACGGCAACAGCGCCTTTTGCCGGGAATTATCCCACGCAGGCGCGATTGCCCTGCCGAAAATCTAGCCTGGAGTTAATGATGAAAAAATTCGAAGATACTGGTCTGCTGCTGGCGCGCATCTTAATGCCAATCCTGTTTATCACGGCCGGCTGGGGCAAAATTACCGGCTATGCTGGCACGCAGCAGTATATGGAAGCGATGGGCGTGCCGGGCTTTATGCTGCCGCTGGTGATCCTGCTCGAATTTGGCGGCGGCCTGGCGATCCTGTTTGGTTTTCTGACCCGTTTTACCGCGCTGTTTACCGCCGGTTTCACTATCCTGACGGCGTTCCTGTTTCACAGCAACTTCGCGGAAGGCGTGAACCAGCTGATGTTTATGAAAAACCTCTCTATCGCAGGTGGTTTCCTGGTACTGGGCCTGGTGGGTCCGGGCGCCTACAGCATCGACCGTCTGCTGCGTAAGAAAGCTGCGCCGGCTGCGGCGCTGCGTTAAGCACACATCTGGCGTAATGCCACATATACTTAGCAGGGCGAGGATACTCCTCGCCCTGTTTGCACTGGAGGCGATATGGGCCAACTGATTGAGGGTGTCTGGCACGACACCTGGTACGACACCAAATCAACCGGCGGACGCTTCAAGCGCACTGAAGCGGTCTGGCGCAACTGGGTGACAGCGGACGGCAGCGCCGGCCCGACGGGCAAGGCGGGCTTTAAAGCCGAGCGCGATCGCTATCATTTGTACGTTTCTCTCGCCTGCCCCTGGGCGCACCGCACGCTGCTGATGCGTCAGCTCAAAGGGCTGGAGTCGATGATTGACGTCTCCGTGGTGCATCCGTTGATGCTGGAGAACGGCTGGACCTTCGACGACGATTTTCCCGACGCCACCGGCGACAAGCTCTATCAGAACGAATTTCTCTATCAGCTCTACCTGCATGCCGATCCGCACTACAGCGGACGCGTGACGGTGCCTGTGCTGTGGGATAAGCAGCAGGGCACCATCGTCAGCAACGAATCGGCGGATATTATTCGCATGTTCAACAGCGCCTTTGACGCCGTCGGCGCGCGCGCCGGGGATTACTACCCGCCTGCCCTGCGCGAGAAGATCGACGAGCTGAACGGCTGGATTTACGACACGGTTAACAACGGCGTCTACAAATCGGGCTTCGCGACCTCGCAGGCGGCCTATGATGAGTCGGTGACCGCGCTATTCCATTCGCTGTCGCGTCTGGAGCAGATTCTGGGGCAGCATCGCTATCTGACCGGCGATCGGCTGACCGAAGCGGATCTGCGCCTCTGGACCACGCTGGTGCGTTTCGATCCGGTCTACGTCACCCATTTTAAGTGCGATCGCCACCGCATCGGCGACTATCTCAATCTGAGCGGCTTTCTGCGTGATATCTACCAGATGCCGGGCATCGCCGAGACGGTGAACCTGCCTCATATCCGCCATCACTATTACGTGAGCCATAAAACCATCAACCCGAACGGCGTGATTTCGCTGGGCCCGGCGTTTGACTGGGATGAGCCGCACGGGCGCGGCTAAACGCACGCGCCGTTCTTACGGGACGGCGCGCTGCACAACTGTTATAAAAATTCTGCGCGTTTCTGTCTCTCCTCCGGCTAGCGGTTATCTGTTCTACTGAGCAGAAAAATGACGGTGAGGTGAACAATGGACGCCATTAAACAAATCTTAATCGACGAAATCGCGACGCTTAATCGTGAAGAGCGCCGTGACAACCGGCCGCGGTTTAGCTTCTCTTTTCTGAAAACTCATCCCGGCCTCTGGGCGCTGATGTATCTCTGCTACGCTCTCTGCGTGGCGCTGATCTTCTCTACCGAGATGCTGGGCTGGCCCGCCTTCTGGTTCGCCACCCTGTTCGTGCTGGTGATGAGCTTTCTGATGCTGCTGGATATCAACCCGAAATATCGCTTCGAGGATATCGACGCGCTGGATCTGCGCGTCTGCTATAACGGCGAGTGGTACTACGTGCAGCCGGTCTCTGAAGGCAGCGTGAAAAAGATCCTGAATCTGCCGGACGCGCCGGAAGAGGTGAAGAGCGGCATTCATCGCCTGCTGCAGCAGAAAGGCGAAGTGGATTTCTATGACGTCTACTATCTGACCTGGGGCCACCGGCAGGCGGCGCAGGTTTAATCTCTCTGCTGGTCGGCAATCAGCCGACCCAGCGTTTCGATCGCCGCTTCGGCGCGCGTATCCCACGGCCAGGCGGCGTTGATGCGAAAACAGTGGGTAAACTCTTCGCCCGCTGAAAACAGCCGCCCCGGCGCAATGCTGATCCCCTGCTGCAACGCCTGTTGATAGAGCTGCGTGGTGTCATAGCCGCGCGGCAGCGTCACCCACAAAAAGAAGCCTCCCGGCGAATCGCTCACGCTGGCACCCTCCGGCAGCGCACGGCAGAGCGCCTGACGCACCCACTCTTTGCGCCGCGCCAGCGTCTGCCGCAGCTTTTTCAGATGGGTATCGTAGCGGCGCGTAGCGAGAAAGTCCGCCAGCGCCAGCTGCATCGGCGCGCTGGTAGAAAGCGTGCTCATCAGCTGCAGACGCTGGATGCGCTGGGCGTGCTGTCCCGCCGCGACCCAGCCGACGCGAAACCCCGCCACCAGGCATTTGGAAAAAGAGCCGCAGTGCAGCACGTCCCCGCCGCGATCCCAGTATTTCGCCGGATGCGGCGCGTCAGCGCCCGCCCAGAGTTCGGCGTAGACATCATCTTCAATCAGCGGCACCTGATAGCGCGCCAGCAGCGCTACCAGCTGCGCCTTGCGCGTGGGCGAAAGCGTCACGCCGAGCGGATTTTGCAGCGTGGTCATCAGCCAGCACGCCTTTACCGGCCAGCGCTGCAGCGTCTCCTCCAACTGCTGCATATCGATGCCCTGCTGCGCGTCGCTCGGCACCGCGAGCGCTTTAAGCTTTAACCGCTCGATCGCCTGCAGCGCGCCATAGAAGGTCGGCTGCTCGACAACCACGTAGTCGCCGGGCTCGGTCAGCGCCTGCAGGCTGAGATTAAGCGCTTCCAGCGCGCCGTTGGTAATGACGATTTCATCCGGCGACAGCGTGATGCCCTGCCGCGCGTAGCGCTGCGCCAGCATCTGTCGCAGCGCCGCATTGCCGGGCGGCAGGTTATTGAGCGCGTCGAGCGGCGTCAGCTGATGGGAGACGTTGGTCAGCGAGCGCATCAGCTGACGCTGCGGGAAGAGTTCGGGATCGGGAAAGGCGGAGCCAAACGGGACAATCGCCGGATCGCGGATCGCCTGCAGCACGTCGAAGACGAAGTTGTTGATATCGACCTGCTCGCTGAGCGCCACCTGCGCCGGCGCGGTTTGCAGCGCGCGCGGCGCGACGTAGTAGCCGGAC
Source organism: Pantoea agglomerans (assembly GCF_020149765.1). Lineage (NCBI taxonomy): Bacteria > Pseudomonadati > Pseudomonadota > Gammaproteobacteria > Enterobacterales > Erwiniaceae > Pantoea > Pantoea agglomerans. The sequence continues at coordinate 463,060 of NZ_CP083809.1, read as the reverse complement.
TGCGGCCGCGAGACGATCCAGCCCTGGCTCTCCAGCACCTCGTAGGCGTGCATCACCGTCATCAGGCTCAGCCCGTGCTGCGCCACCTGCTGACGCAGCGACGGCAGCTTCGTGCCCGGCGGCCAGATGCCCGCCTCGATCTGCTGCTGAATCTCATCCGTCAGTTGCTGGTATTTCGCCACGGGCTGCTCCTTCTGTTGCCGGGGCGCAGTTTAGCATGGCGAGGCGCCGGTGTGCCGTCGTCAGATCCTGAGAAGCGTGCAATGGGGCGATAAAGCCACAAGGGATAAGGCATCAGCCAGCAGAAAGCAAAAACCCCGCTTGCGCGGGGTCTTCACCTGAAAAGTCGAAACTGACCGATAAGCCGGGTTCTGTCGTGGACAGTCATTCATCTAGGCCAGCAATCGCTCACTGGCTCAAGCAGCCTACCCGGGTTCAGTACGGGCCGTACCATGCGAACCCCTATTTGGCCTTGCTCCGGGTGGAGTTTACCGTGCCGCGAACTGTTACCAGACGCGCGGTGCGCTCTTACCGCACCCTTTCACCCTTACCTGATCCCATAAATGGGCCATCGGCGGTTTGCTCTCTGTTGCACTGGTCGTAGGCTTGCGCCCCCCAGGCGTTACCTGGCACCCTGCCCTATGGAGCCCGGACTTTCCTCCCCTCTGCCCGTCTCCCTACAAGAGGGACGACGACAAAGCGGCGACTGTCTGGTCAGCTTCGGCGCAGGATATTAGGGCATTCAGCCCCATTTGTCACGCCTCTTGCTGATCGAGGGCAAAGCGATAGAGCGCATTTTTCTTCACGCCGTGGATTTCCGCCGTCAGCGCCGCGGCCTTTTTCAGCGGCAGCTCTTTCTGCAGCAGCGCCAGGGTGCGCAGCGCATCGGCGGGCAGCGCCTCTTCATCCGCCTTATGCCCTTCGACGATCAGCACCATTTCACCTTTGCGGCGATTCTCATCCTCTTTGATCCAGGCGAGCAGCTCGCCCACCGGCGCGCCGTGAATCGACTCCCAGGTTTTGCTCAGCTCGCGCGCCAGCACCACGTAACGATCGGCGCCCAGCTCGTTCGCCATATCCTGCAGGCTGTCGAGCAGACGGTGGGTGGACTCGTAGAAAATCAGGGTGCGCGGCTCCTGTGCCAGCGCGCGCAGCGCGTCGCAGCGCGCCTTGGTTTTGGCGGGCAGAAACCCTTCGTAACAGAAACGATCGGACGGTAATCCGGCGGCGCTTAATGCTGTGACGGCGGCGCAGGCACCGGGCAGCGGCACGACGCGAATGCCCGCCTCGCGGCAGCGGCGCACCAGATGGTAGCCCGGATCGTTGATTAGCGGGGTACCGGCGTCGGAAACCAGCGCAATGCTCTGCCCTTGCTGTAGCTTCGCCAGCAGCAGTTCGGCCTTCTGCTGTTCATTGTGGTCGTGAAGTGCGAAGAGCCGCGCAGCGATGGCGAAATGTTGTAGCAACAGTCCGGTATGACGTGTATCTTCCGCTGCGACCAGATCGACGCCCGAAAGCACCGTCAGCGCCCGCTGGGTGATATCACCCAAATTACCAATCGGGGTTGGAACGATGTAGAGCGTGCTGGCAGAAATCTCTGCCCGATCGAGTTGTTTCATTGTTTCATCCGAATTGCCGATTTAATATTGAGCATCTTGAAAAAAACATCACTGGATACAGTATGCTTCCTTCAAAAGTCGTTCGTCATAAAGCAGGACGCTTTGTGCCTGTCCTTCTTGCTGGGCTGATTTTAGCCGCCTGTAGCGGTCAGGGGCCGCAAACCTCAAACGTAAATATTCAGGGGCCCATTACCGGCGGGTCTGATTACTATCTGCAGCAAGTGCAGCAAAGCAGCGATGATAGCAGGACAGACTGGCAATTACTTGCCATCCGTGCCCTGATGAAAGAAGGAAAGTATCCTCAAGCCGGCCAGCAGCTGAACCTGCTGCCGAGCCAGCTCAGCGACACGCAACAGCAGGAGCTGCTGCTGCTTAAATCGCAGTTCCTGTTTAGCCAGCAGAACGTGCCAGGGGCGACGCAGCTGCTGAATCAGGTCAAGGTGGACGATCTGTCGAAAGAGCAGCAGGCGCGCTACTATGGCCTGCAGATCGCCGCCGCGCAGGGCAAACCCTCGCTGACGCTGCTGCGCGCCTATATTGCGCAGGAGCCGCTGCTGAGCGGCGACGATCGTCAGAAAAACATCGACGCCACCTGGCAGACGCTGACGCAGATGACGCCGCAGGAGGCGAGCAGCCTGGTGATCAACGCCGATGAAAACACCCTGCAGGGCTGGCTGGATCTGCTTAACGTCTGGCGCGCCAACGCGCAGGACGGCGAGATGCTGAAGTCCGCCCTGAAAGACTGGCAGACGCGCTATCCGCAAAACCCGGCGGCTAAAACCCTGCCGACGCCGCTGAGCCAGGCGCAGAACTACACCAAAGCCTCAACCAGCACTATTGCGCTGCTGCTGCCGCTGAACGGTCAGGCGCAGGTTTTCGCCAGCGCCATTCAAAAAGGCTTTAACGATGCGAAAAATGGCGCGCTGAACGCCGCGCCGCAGCCTGCCGCACAGCCCGCGACCCAGTCGGCCGCCGCGGATAGCGCGCAGCCTGCGAACCCGCCAGCTGCCGCGGAAAGCGCGCCAGCCGGTGAAGCCAACGCCGTGGTCAGCCCGGCTGCCGCCGCCATCACGCCAGAGGCGGCCCAGCAGCCCGCTGCCGCACAGCCTCAGCCAGCGGCCAGCGCGCCCTCCAGCAGCGCTCAGGTCAAGGTGTACGACACCAGCAGCCAGTCGATTCAGCAGGTTATGCAGCAGGCGCAGCAGGATGGCGCGACCCTGGTGGTCGGCCCGCTGCTGAAAAATAATGTCGAAACGGTCGCCAACAGCCAGACGCCGCTCAACGTGCTGGCGCTCAACGCGCCGGAGCAGATCCAGAACCATCCGAATATTTGCTATTTTGCGCTTTCTCCTGAAGACGAAGCGCGCGATGCCGCGCACCATATGTGGAACCAGGGCAAGCGCCAGCCGCTGCTGCTGGTGCCGCGCAGCAGCTTCGGCGATCGCGTGGTCAACGCCTTTGCGCAGGAGTGGCAGAAGCTGGGCGGCTCGGCGCCGCTGCAGCAACGCTTCGGCTCGACCGCTGAGCTGAAACAGGGGATCAACAGCGGCGCGGGCATTACGCTGAGCGGCACGCCGGTCAATGTCCAGCCTGCCGCAGCTGACTCCCAGGGCGTGACTATTGCCGGACTGAATATTCCGGCGCCGCAGCAGCAGAGCGAGCCGGCGGCAGCGAGCGGCGGCGGCGTCGATTCGGTCTATATCGTCTCGACGCAGGATGAGCTGCAGCTGATCAAGCCGATGATCGCTATGCGCACCGGCAGCCGCAGCGCAGCCTCGCTCTACGCCAGCTCGCGCAGCTATCAGGCAGGCGCTGGCCCGGACTTCCGTCTGGAGATGGAAGGCCTGCAGTTCAGCGATATTCCGCTGCTCTCGGGCCGTAATCCGGCGCTGATGCAGCGCGCGGCGCAGTCGTTCAATAACGACTACTCGCTGGTTCGCCTCTATGCGATGGGCATCGACGCCTGGACGCTGGCGAACAGTTTCAACCAGATGCGCCAGACGCCGGGCTTCACCATCGACGGCAATACCGGCAAGCTGAGCGCGAATCAGGATTGCGTGATCAACAGGACGTTGTCATGGAGCCAGTATCGTCAGGGCGAGATCGTTCCCGCCTCCTGACCACTCGGCGCCTCGGCGCTGAACAGGAACAGCGCGCCCGGCGCTATTTAGAGCGCGCCGGGCTGCGCTGGGTCGCCAGCAACGTGACTTATCGCGGCGGCGAGCTGGATCTCATCATGCGCGACGGCGCATGCTGGGTATTCGTAGAGGTGCGCTACCGGCGCGATGCGCGCTACGGTGGCGCGCTGGCCAGCGTGACTCGCCTCAAACGGCAAAAGCTGCTGCGCGCCGCCGCCCTCTGGCTGGCCCAGCGCGGCGGCAGTTTTGATACGGTGGATTGCCGTTTCGACATCATCGCCATTACCGGTACGGCGCTGGAGTGGCTGCCCAATGCCTTTAATGCAGACGTATAGAACCAGGTGGTCGTGTGCAGGACAGAATTAAAGCGTGTTTTACTGAAAGTATTCAAACCCAGATTGCCGCCGCAGAAGCGCTGCCGGATGCCATTTCCCGCGCCGCGATGACGCTGGTGCAGTGCCTGCTTAACGGCAATAAAATCCTCAGCTGCGGCAACGGCGCATCGGCCGCCAACGCGCAGCATTTCGCCGCCAGCATGATCAACCGCTTCGAGACCGAGCGCCCCAGCCTGCCTGCGCTGGCGCTCAGCGCGGACAACGTGATGCTGACGGCGATCGGCAACGATCGTCAACACGATGAAATCTACGCCAAACAGGTACGCGCGCTGGGTCAGACCGGCGACGTCCTGCTGGCAATCTCCACCCGCGGCAACACGCGCGATATCGTTAAAGCGGTGGAAGCCGCGGTTACCCGTGATATGACCATCGTTGCGCTTACCGGCTATGACGGCGGCGAGCTGGCGGGCCTGCTCGGCCCGCACGACGTGGAAATTCGCATTCCGTCGCACCGCAGCGCCCGCATCCATGAGATGCATATGCTGACGCTGAACTGTCTGTGCGATCTGATTGATAACACCCTGTTTCCCCACCAGGAATGACTGAAGGAGCAAACATGAAAGCATTGAACGCTGTCGCTATCCTGTTAACCGCTATGCTGTTGCAGGGCTGCGTTGCCGTCGTCGCCGGCGGCGCGGCCGTCGCCACTAAAACCGCCACCGATCCGCGCACCGTCGGCACCCAGGTTGATGACGGCACGCTGGAGCTGCGCGTCAGCAACGCGCTGGCGAAAGATCAGCAGATTAAAAGCGACGCGCGCGTTATCGCCACCGCCTATCAGGGCAAAGTGCTGCTGACCGGCCAGGCGCCGTCGCAGGATATCGCCAGCCGCGCGAAGCAGATCGCCATGGGCGTTGACGGCGCAACCGAGGTCTACAACGAGATTCGCATTGGTCAGAAGGTCAGCCTTGGCACCTCGTCGTCGGATACCTGGATCACCACCAAAATTCGCTCGCAGCTGCTGGGCAGCGATCAGGTGAAATCATCGAACGTGAAGGTGACCACCGAGAACGGCGAAGTGTTCCTGTTAGGTCTGGTGACCGAGGAAGAGGCGAAGGCGGCGGCGGATATCGCCAGCCGGGTGAGCGGCGTGAAGCACGTGACCACCGCGTTCACCATGCTGAAGTAAGCGAGCCTCTTCTCCGCTCATCTGTTCACTGGCGGAGAAGAGGAGACGCAGAGCCACGGATAAAACCCGCGGCAACAGATGCAAAAGGGCGGCTCTGGCCGCCCTTTTTTACACCGGTATATCGATCACCAGCGCCCGCGTCGCGGTTTTTGCCCGCAGCCGGATCTGCTGCTCCTCCTGCAAAAACGCCCCGTCGCCACAGCCCAGCTTCTCATGACGATCCTCGTGCGTCACCGCCTCCAGCGAGCCGTGAATCGACTGCAGATAGGCGCGCGGCCCGCGCAGCGTCAGCGACTGCTCTTCGCCCGGCGCCAGCAGCAGCTGATGCACCCACACCTGCTGACGCAGCTGCAGGCTGTTGCCCGCGCCGTCCGGCGAGGCGATCAGCTGCAGATGGCCATGCTCCGACAGCGCGATCTTTTGCAGCGTCGGGTTTTCCCGCTCGGGACAGGCGGCCAGCCAGATCTGCATGCGCGTCAGCGGCTGATCCTTACGCAGGTTGATTTCGCTGTAGCTGACGCCCTGCTGCGTGGCAAGCAGCAGCGCTTCGCCCTCGCGCGCGACGATATGGTTGCCTTCGCTGTCGCGGTACTCCGCCTCGCCCTGCAGCACGATATTCAGCACGTCGACCTGTGGATAGGTGCGCGGCTGAAAGGCGGCCCCTGGCGCCAGCACTTCCTGATTCAGCACCCGTAGCGAGGCGTAGCCCATTAATTTGGGATCGAAATAGTGACCAAAAGAGAAACTGTAGCGTGCCTGCAACCAGCCAAAATCGGCCTGACCGCACGCGGACGCACTGCGCGTCGTTATCATAATTTACCTCCAGCTCGCTGCGGCAGAGAGCGGCCGCAGACTTGATACCCATTATGGTAAAAGGCTGGACGCCGTATTGTTAGCCAGTTAATCTGCCGTGCATATTCAAATTTCCTGAAAGAGAGTTCGGATGGCTAAAGAGCGTGCCTTAACCCTTGAAGCGCTGCGCGTTATGGATGCAATCGATCGCCGCGGCAGTTTTGCGGCGGCGGCGGACGAGCTGGGGCGCGTCCCGTCGGCGCTCAGCTACACCATGCAAAAGCTGGAAGAGGAGCTGGATGTGGTGCTGTTCGACCGCTCTGGCCACCGAACGAAATTCACCAACGTCGGGCGCATGCTGCTGGAGCGCGGGCGCGTGCTGCTGGAGGCGGCAGACAAGCTCACCACCGACGCCGAAGCGCTGGCACGCGGCTGGGAAACCCACCTGACTATCGTCACCGAAGCGCTGGTGCCGACCGACGCCCTCTTCCCGCTGGTAGAGAAGCTGTCGGAAAAAGCCAACACCCAGATTTCATTGATCACCGAAGTGCTGGCGGGCGCGTGGGAGCGGCTGGAGCAGGGCCGCGCCGATATCGTCATCGCCCCGGATATGCACTTCCGCGCCTCCACCGAAATCAATACCCGCAAGCTCTACACCATGATGAGCGTCTATGTCGCCAGCGCTGACCACCCTATTCACAACGAGCCGGAACCCCAGTCGGAGGTGACGCGCGTGAAGTATCGCGGCATTGCGGTGGCCGATACGGCGCGCGAGCGCCCGGTGCTGACGGTGCAGCTGCTGGATAAACAGCAGCGTCTGACGGTCAGCAGCATGGATGACAAGCGCCGCGCGCTGCTGGCGGGGCTGGGCGTCGCTACCATGCCCTATTCGCTGGTGGAGAAGGATATAGCGGAAGGTCGGCTGCGCGTCGTCAGCCCGGAATATACCCGCGAAGTCGATATTATTATGGCGTGGCGCCGCGACAGCATGGGCGAAGCCAAAGCCTGGTGCCTGCGCGAGATCCCGCGTCTGCTGGCGAAAAAAAGCTAGTCGCCCAACGGCACCAGATTACCTCAGAGACGGGAGCCGGCTATTACAGCCGCCCCAGACACTCAATCGCCACCGCCTTGAAGGCGGCAAAATCCTGGCTGTCACGCAGCCGGGTCATCGCCCTTTCGCGCATAAAGGTCACGAAGAGATCGTAGATCGCCATCGCCTCTTCATACTCGCTTTTACTGATCGCCAGCAGGAAGATCACCGACGCGGTATCGTCGCCCCACGCGATGCCCTGCGGTGCCAGCACCGTATAGACCACGGTCTTTTTCGCCAGCAGGCCGAGCGAGTGCGGCAGCGCGATGCCCTCGCCCAGCATGGTGCTGACGATCGCCTCGCGCTCCTCTACCGAGGGATAAAAGCTCGCGTCGACAAACCCCTCCGCCTCCAGCTGGTCGCACAGCTGACGAAACAGCTGCGACTGCGTCATCGGCTTATCGACGATCAGGAAGTGCTGCGCGTCGAAAAACTTCTCCAGCATATAGGGGCGGGTGCGATCCACCAGCACCAGCTTGCCGATCTGCTCCAGCTGGAAGCCGGTGGGAAACGGCGATATCACCACCACCGGCTTATCCTTCTCGCTTAGCCGCGTGGTAGAGATAACGAAATCTTCGTCGATGCGCGTGCGCGCCTCATAGTCGCGCTGCGACAGCCGACCGGTGACCTGCAGCTGCGGATATTTGCGCAGCAGCATCGCCTCAATCATCCGCAGCGTGGAGTTGCCGCTGTCGCACACCAGCAGCACCTGCGGACGGCGCTGGTAGCCGACGTCGTAGTGGCGCTCCAGCCCGACGCCGATATGCAGCACCAGAAAGCCGATCTCATTCTCGCTGATAACGTAAGGCGTGTATTTGCCCCAGCTGGAGACCGCCGCCAGCGTCACGTCATAGGCCATCGGGTAGTGCTGTTTGATATTGCTCAGCAGCGGATTAGGGATATGGATCTGATAGCGCACGCGGGTGATCATGGTTTTAATGTGCGTCAGCAGATCGGCGCGCAGCTGTTCGTCGCCCTGCAGGTTGTAGTTGTAGTGGGTGTTGATATAGCTCAGCAGATAGTCCACCAGCGCGTCGGCGTCATCGGCGTTGATGGTGCTCGGCGCCACCTCCTGCATCTGGCGCGCCGCAATATTGACGCGTAGCCAGCCCTCTTCCGCCGGCGACACCGGCTTGCCCACCAGCGGCCGCAGCAGATTAATCAGCTCGTGCGCCGCCTCGCGTACGTCCAGCCCGACATCCTCCGCGCCGGGATCGCTCAGCGGATAGCCTTCGCTGATGCGCCGCACCGCCACGGCGCAGTAGAGGCGCAGATAGCGCTCCCCCTCGTCGCTGAGGCGAACGTTATGGCGCGTCAGGCACTGCTGCAGCAGCGGACGCAGCGTCTCCAGAATATTGCTGTGCAGCGCTTCAATGGTGATCAGCGGGCTGTCGGCCTGCTCCTGATCGATCTGCCACAGCAGATCGGTCAGGCAGGTGCGGATCGCCACTTCGCTGCCGAACAGCTTCATGCCGTAGTGGGGCTTGCTCTCGATAGTCAGGTGATAGCGCGCCAGCCACTCGCGCACCTCGGTCATATCGTTTTGCAGCGTGGCGCGGCTGACGAACCACTCATCGGCCAGATCCTCCAGCTTGAGCGACCAGGCGGCGGTCAGAAAGCGCGTCAGCATATAGCGCACCCGTTCGGCAGAGGTGCGCGGCACGCGCAGCGGCGAACGGCTTTGCCGCTCCAGACGCTGGAAGCGCTGCGCGTCGTCGATTTTAAGCTGATAGCCCGCGCCGCGGTTGAGCACGAACTGCGCGCCGTGCTCTGCCAGCAGCGCGTTCAACGCGCTGATATCGGCGCGCACGGTGCGCGTTGAAACGGCGAAGCGCCGCGCCAGCTCATCCTGAGGCAGCGTTTCGTTTTGCAGGGCGTCAAACAGTTGCGCAAGGCGTTGATTTGGAAATCTCACGGCGGTCTACCTGTTACGGCGCTGGCATGCATTCAGCGGCATCATGTCGAAAAATAGCAGCCTAAAGCGAACGGCCCGTGACGTCCAGGCAAGCGCCGACGCCCGGTGAAGCGCGCCGGCTTGCCTGCCGTTACGGCAGCAGTTTTTTGCAAATGGCCAGCAGCTGGCGCACATCTTCGACGCGCGTGTCGCCGCTGGCGGGATCGATAATAGAGCTGTAGACGTGCGGGATGATTTTACTGACGCCCGCCTCCAGCGCGATGCGCAGGATCGCTTCAACGTTATCGAGATCGATGCCGCCGGTCGGCTCCAGCCAGAAGTCATGCGCCGCGCACGCCTGAGCGACGGCGCGGTACTCGTCCACCGCCTTTAGCCCGCCCATCGGGAAATATTTCACCGAGCTGCCGCCCATGTCCTTGAGCAGCGCGATGGCGCTCTCAATCGGCACCAGCGCGTCTCTGCCCTGCGAGCTGAGCGGGCCGGTGGAAATTTTTACCACGCCCGGTATGCCGGACGGCGAAATCAAACCGTTGACCACGGTTTGCGACTGGCCCAGCAGCGCGCGGCTGGTGGCGACGCCGGTAAAGACCTGGTTTACATGCTGCGGCTGCAGCACGGCGGAAATCTCGCTCACCATTTTTGACTGATTCGGGTCGCCCGCGCCGAGTCCCACCGAGAGCGCATTGTCGATCAGCGCGGCATAGTCGCGCATATCGGCGATAGCCGCTTCGTTGCTGCTGTAGTTCTTTGACAGCACGCCCACCAGCACGTGCCCTTCCGCCGCTTCCCAGATGGCGCGCGCGTTGGCTTTCGATCCGGCCAGCACGTTAAGGCACAGGCGATCCTGATAGAAATTGGGGGTCAGCTTCATGCGGTTGTTCCTCTGTTCAACAGCGTCTGAATCGAGGTGAAGATAGTGTGCAGCTGCGCCGCGCTGACGCTGCGCACATCCGCCTCGATAATGCCTTCATTGGCTTTGTAGCCGCGAAAATAGATAGCGGTCTCGCCGTTCTTCAGCGCCTGCACGATATCGCCGGTACGCTGGCCGATGGCCGCCTCATCAAACTTGATTTCAGCACGGGCGATATCGCGCCCCGCCGCATCCCATACCACGCGGGCGCTTACCCCCTGCAGCTGGTTAAGGTTGTTGATAAAGGGGGTCATCTTCTCCACCATCTGTGCGCCGCTGGTTTTTTCCTGGTGCAGATAGTTTTCAATCGCCTGAGTCAGGCCGAGAATGCCCTCTTTGCCTACCTTCATCGCCCGGCCGATGCCGTTGCTCTGTCGCTTCACCCACTCCACGGGCTGCGCTCTGCCGATCACCAGCCCGCTGGTCGGCCCCTCAATCGCCTTCGCGCCGCTGTAGATCACCAGATCGGCGCCGTACTGGTAGTAGCACTGCAAATCCTCTTCGGCGGCCGCGTCGACGATCAGCGGCACGCCGTGTTTGCGCGCCACAACCGCCGCCTGCTCGACGCTGAGGTGGCTTTTCTGCACGCAGTGATGGGATTTCACGTAGAGGATAGCGGCGGTCTGCGGCGTAATCGCCGCCGCCAGCTGCTCGGGCGAACACTCGTTGCTGTAGCCCGCCTCCACCAGACGCCCGCCCCCCAGCGCCACCATGCTGCCCACCGGCGCGCCGTAGTTAACGTTGTGGCCTTTCGGTACCACGATGTGGTGCGGCACCTCAAGCGGCGCGGCGTGCAGATTATCCAGCAGCCAGTCATTCTCTTTAACGATCACCGCCGCCACGCACTGGGCGATGCCCGCCGAGGCGCAGGAGACCACCACCGCGTTTTCCACCTTCAGCAGCTGCGCGATATACGCGCCGGTCTTGTTGACCAGATCTTTCATTTCAAAATAGTGGCTGAGGCCGCTCTGCACGGCGTCGACCACCTCTGCCGATGGCGTAGAGACGCCGAGGATCGTCATGCGGCCAGAGGCATTAATAACCGGCTTCAGGCCATATTTTTCATAGATCGAAGACATTGGCTTTCCCTTCTTCTGTCAGGAACCACTCGCCCGCCACCACGGCGGCCAGCGGCGTAAGATGTTTCTCTCCGACAACCTGCTCGCCTTCCGAATCAACGAACAGGCGCGGCGCGTCGGTCACGCTGAAAAGGGTGAGATCGGCGTCGAAACCGACCGCCAGACGCCCCTTGCGCGCCAGGCGCAGCCCGTCCGCCGCCTTCCAGGTGACGCAGTCGATCACCTGCTGCAGCGTCATGCCAACGCTAAAAAATTTCGACATGACGTGCGCCAGGCTATGCACTGGGCCATTGAGACGGTTGCGGCAGTAGATATCCGAGCTGATGGTGTCGGGCAGAATGCCCTGCGCGATGGCGACGCGCGCCACCTCGAAGCTGAAGCTGGCGCTGCCGTGGCCGACATCCATCTTTACGCCGCGCGCGATGGCGTTCTGTACCGAGGCTTTGAGTTGGCCCTGCGGCGTCAGCACGCGGTTGGGCTTGCCGTTAAAACAGTGGGTGATGATATCGCCCGCGCTGAGGCGATCGGCGATCTCCGCCAGATCCGGCGGGTTATTGCCGATATGCACCATCAGCGGCAGATCCCCCGCCTGTTTCTGGATCGCTTTGGCTTTGATCAGCGGCTGAATGCCGTTTTCACCGACCACGCTGCTGCTCATACGCGCCTTCAGGCCGACGATAAAGTCGGGCAGCCGCTCAACGGCCTGCTGCACCGCGTCGCCGTCGATCTGCTGCATATCCGCCAGCTCGTTCTGCGTCACAATGCCGGTGCGTGCGATGTTAATCAGCGCGTAAACCTGGGTGCTGGCAGCGCGGGTAATGGCATAAAAATCATCGATATGGTCAGCGCCGGTGCTGCCCGCGTCGATCACCGTAGTCACGCCGGAGGCGACGCCGATCGCGTCCGGCTCATCGTGGTAGATGGGCGATTTGGGGTAGCAGTGGACGTGAGAATCGATCCAGCCCGCGCTGACGTAGCAGCGTCCGGCCAGATCGCGTTCGCTTTTCGCTTCGCCCTGCAGGCTGTCGCCGATGGCGGCGATTTTGCCCTCCTGCAGCGCAATATCCACCTGCCGCTCATCCGTCAGCCGCGCGCGGCGAAGAATCAGATCGAACATAGCAACTCCTTAACGCGGCGGCCCGCTGGCGAGCCGCCGCCAGCTTCAGATAGCGACCGGAAAAATCGCGCCGAGGATCATGGCGCCGAGGATAGCGCCGCCGGTGATCGGCTTGTTCCAGAGATAGAACAGCAGCGCGCCGAGCAGCGATCCCAGGCCAATTGGGATCGAGGCCGCCATCGCGGAAAGAATGATCAGCGGCCCTAAAAAGCGGCCGGAGGCGTTGCCCGCGCCCATCATTACGTCCGCACCGTAGGTCGAGTCGCTCTGGTTAATGGTGAACTTACGCGCCAGGATGATGACGTAGCCAATCGCCAGGCCAATCACCAGACCGGTCACCAGCGAGGCGGCGAAGTTAGCCACCGGAAAGACGATGCCCGCGCCCAGCAGCAGCGCCGGCACGCCGAGGCCGACGCCGGTCTGGATGGCGCCGCCGATGTCGAGGATGCCCACCAGCGAGCCTTCGATAATGCGCGCAAAAAGAAAGCTCGCGCCGAAGGCCGCCACGGCGCCATAGACGCCGGTTTCCATGCCGGCGCGCAGCATCGATACAAACGCCACTTCGTTAAACGCCCCGATGCCGTAGAGGTAATACATATGCGTACCGGCGAATACGCCCGACGAGAGCAGGCCAACAAAGATCGGGAAAGACCAGTCGGCGTACCAGAAGCCTTTATTTTCAGTCATATCGTTACCCTTACTTGCCGCTCAGAGAGTTGTGGATCGCGTCGAGCCAACCGGGAATGCCTAACTGGAAGGACTGCAGCAGTTTCATATCGAAGCCGCGGAAGAAGCCGCTCAGCACGAACAGCAGCACGATCGCCACCATCATCACTTTGGTCACCTTGTTCCAGCCGCTCTCCTCGACGCCTTTGCCGATCAGGATGCCGAGCACCAGGCCTGGCACGGCGTTGCCCATAATCAGCTGCGCCAGACCGCCGAAAATCGTTGCCCAGAAGCCCGATTTTTTCCCGGCGTCGATGGCCGCCAGCCAGAAAATCACCGGCATCACGGTGTTAACCAGCAGGTTGGCCGCCGGCACCAGCACTTTTACCGCCGTCACCTGCAGCGCGGCCGGTACCGCCGAGGCGGTGGAGTTGAGAAAGGCGACGACGATCATGCCGATAATGCCGCAGGCGATGGCCATCTTTTTCGGGTCGTGCAGGGTTTCGGCCAGATTACGGTTTTTCACCATCAGCGCGGCCGCGCCCCAGTTAGGAATGATGCGGTGGTCGACATCCTGAGTGAAGGAGCCTGCCGCGACGGATGATGCCCAGGCATTGAAGAAAAAGCCGAGACCAAAGGAGAAGTGCGAGGCGGGATCGCCCTCGCAGGAGTTAAGCTCGCCCAGCGTACGGAACGCGCCCATCCCCTGCGACGTCGGCGCGTGGAACATGCGCGCCGCACCGGCGCCAACGCCCACACCTACCAGCCCCCCAATGATCAACGACTTAAACAAAATGATTAAAAACATGTTTTTTTACCTTTGTTGTCGTCTGTTTTTACGGTGCCGCCGTGAAGGTCACCTTCCCGGTATCAATCACGGTGACGCTGACGGATATCTCCAGCTCGACGCTGTAGTTCCGCCGCTGGCGCGCCAGAAAGAAGAACAGGAACTTCTCCGTTTTGACGCTCTCCTGCGCGCGCAGCACCCGAACATCCAGGGGTTCGATGCGCAGCAGAATCTTTTGCGTCGCGCGCAGAACCTGGCTCTGCACGCGACTCAGGGCATCGGCAAACGCTTTCTCTTTACTGTCGCCTTTGCCCTGCACCGTCACCTGAGTAACGTATTGTTCTTTCATCATTCGCTGCCGTGCTTCTTGTTCCAGGCCTGCACCAGCCGCTCGCCCAGCTCCTCTTTGTCCATAAAGCCGAAGCCGAGCACGCTGGCGCCTTCGTTAATGGCGGTGACGCCTTCGTCAACGGATCGCATGCCGTGGCGCGCCTTGTAGCCATATTTGTTCTGCGCAGTGATGGCACCAGCGCCGCCGCTGCCGCAAAAGGAGATGCCAAAGTCGGCGTTCTCCGCCTTCATGACGTCACCCAGCTTCATATCCGCCGCGACGCCCGGCACCACCACGGCGCGACCGCCCGCCTTTTCCACGCCCGCCGCCACTTTCTGTCCCTTACCTAAACGATCGCCAATCACTACGGTTACCATGATGATTTCCTCTTTATACAGTCAGTTAGATCGAGCCACTTCGATATGGACGGAGAGAAGCCAGGCCTCTTCGCGCGGCAGGTTGCCGAACAGATCGACCACCTGCTGCGCCAGCTGCATGGTCTCCGGCGAAATATCTTCAAACAGCTCCGCTTCCACCTCGGGAAGGGGTTCGCCGGTTAACGAGCGCAGCGCCATGGCGCGTACGTGCGACGCCAGCATCTGCTGCTGCACCGCGTTGGGTGCGATATCGTGTTGGGCGTAGATCGCCGCGATTTGCGCCATCACCTTGTCGGTCAGGGCCTGAATCTCTTCCGGCGTTGCCTGCCGAACCGAAGCTCCGTTACTGCTCACCTTGCTACTCCTGTTCACGAAAATTCGCGTTACGAATAAATTACGGCGTCGCGCGCCGGAAGTGCAGACGCACTTTTTCCGCATGGAAGTGGAAATCGCAGGGCAGGCTGTGCGCCAGATCGCAGGATGCACAGATTGTGTGACAGCGACCGCTTTATGCACGGACTTAAAAGCAAATTGCCGGTAGCAAAAGAGAAATGTGCGTACCGAGGCGCGCGGCGCGGCGGGAAAGCGGCTGGAGATAAGAAAAGCTGATGACGCGGCTGAGCCGGTCGCGCGGACCGGCTTGAGGATCAGCGGAATTTTTTATGATTGGCGTTGCGGATATCCGCCAGCTTTTTCGCTTCGGCTCTGGCGCCGTCCAGATTGTTGGCCTGCGCCAGCTTGTCGACCACGTCGATCTGCGCAATCAGCGAGTTCAGCCCGGCGTGGTAATCCTTGATCGGCGCGCTGTCGGCCGGCTGACCTTCAAGCTTCTCCGGCGTCGATTTTTTCGCGTCCTGCGCCGCCTGACGCATGTCGCCCAGCGCTTTATGCATCTCCTGCGCGTCATCGGTTTTCATCACGGTATTTAGCCCGTCTTTTAGCGTATCCATATCATTTTCTAAATCCGCCGCGTACAGGCTGGCGCTTCCAGACAACAAGGAGAGAGATAACATTGCAATCACACGCTTACGCATCGGTATATCCTTTTTATTGTGGGTAAAAAAAAAGCAGCCAGAGCGGCTGCTTTCAGGAAGCGGGTTTTATTATTGGCCGGCGATTTTCATCTCCGGCAGCAGCACCGAACCACATTGTATGTTGCTGCGGGTTTCAATGTCGTTACCGACCGTGACGATATTGCGCCACATATCCTTGAGATTTCCTGCAATAGTGATCTCGCTCACAGGATACTGAATTTCGCCGTTCTCCACCCAGTAGCCGGCCGCACCGCGCGAGTAGTCGCCGGTAATGGCGCTGACGCCTTGTCCCATCAGTTCGGTAACCACCAGGCCGCGTCCCATCTGCTTCAGCAGATCCTCAAAGCTGCTGCCCTGTCCGGCGATGCGCCAGTTATGGATGCCGCCGGCGTGGCCGGTGCTTTTCAGGCCCAGCTTGCGCGCCGAGTAGCTGGTCATCAGCCAGGTTTGCAGCACACCATCCTTCACGATATCGCGCGCCTGGGTACGGACGCCTTCGCTGTCGAACGGCGTTGACGCCAGGCCCTTCAGCAGATGCGGCTGCTCCTGAATGGTGAGCCATTCCGGCAGGATCGGCTGGCCGAGCGCGTCAAGCAGGAAGGTCGATTTACGGTAGACGCTGCCGCCGCTGATGGCGCCGACCAGATGGCCAAACAGGCCGGTGGCAACTTCCGGCGCGAAAATCACCGGCGCTTTCATCGTAGAGAGCTTGCGCGGTGCCAGACGCGACAGCACGCGACGGGCGCACTCGCCGCCAACCCAGTCGGGGCTTTGCAGATCCTCAAAGGCGCGGCCGATGGTATAGGCGTAGTCGCGCTCCATATTGCCGTCCTGCTCGGCGATAACGGAGCTGGAGAGGGAATGACGGCTGGAGCAGTAGCTCTGCAGCATGCCGTGGCTGTTGCCGAAAACTTTAATGCCGACGTGGCTGTTGAAGCTGCCGCCTTCGGTATTGGTAATGCGCGGATCCGCTTTTAGCGCCGCCTGCTCCGCCTGCGCGGCGAGTTCAATGGCGCGATCGGCGTCGATCTCCCACGGATGGTAGAGATCGAGATCCGGGGCGTCGAACGCCAGCAGATCGGCATCCGCCGGGCCAGCATAAGGATCCGTCGAGGTGTAGCGCGCGATATCGATCGCCGCCTGCACGGTACGCCCGATCGCCTCTGGGCTGAGGTCGGTAGAGGAGGCGCTGCCCTTGCGGTTCTGATGATAAACGGTGATGCCGAGCGCGCCGTCGCTGTTGAACTCGACGTTCTCCACTTCGCCGTAACGGGTGCTGACGCCGATTCCGGTGGTTTTGGTCACTGCCACTTCCGCGCCGTCGGTGCTGGCCTTCGCCAGATCGAGCGCCTGCGCCACTGCCTGTTCCAACACTTTTCGCTGTTCTGCAACCTGAGTAGATACGTTCATCGGCCTGCCGTCTAATCTTATGTATGAAAGTTTTGAGTCTATCAGAGTCAGAGAACAATTTCGCAGTCACCCGATAAACTGATAGGATTAGCCTCTTTTTTTAGGGGAGCCCAGAAAATGACCAAACAGCCCGATGAGTGGCTCGACGATGTGCCGGATAATCAGGAAGAAGAAGACGAAGAGATTATCTGGGTCAGTAAAAGCGAAATTAAACGCGACGCTGAAGAGCTGAAACGCCTGGGTGCCGAACTGGTCGATCTGGGCAAGAACGCCCTGGAGAAGATCCCGCTGGATGAGGAGCTGCTGGCCGCTATTGAGCTGGCGCAGCGCATCAAGAAAGAGGGCCGCCGCCGCCAGCTGCAGCTGATCGGTAAAATGCTGCGCTCGCGCGATGTCGATCCGATCCGTCAGGCGCTGGACAAGCTGAAAAACCGCCACAACCAGCAGGTTGCGCTGTTCCACAAGCTGGAAGCGCTGCGCGATCGCCTGGTCGAGCAGGGTGACGACGCGATGAATGAAGTTATCGCGCTCTATCCGCACGCCGATCGCCAGCAGCTGCGCAGCATGATCCGCAACGCGCAGAAAGAGAAAGCGGGCAACAAGCCGCCTAAATCCTCACGTCAGATTTTCCAGTACCTGCGCGAGCTGGCGGAGAGCTAAGCCACGCCGGGGCGGGCATCCCTGCCCGCCCGCAGTGCCAGCGCCCCGCAAAGGGCGCTCAGCAGACTACGCCAGTCGATCCAGCAGCTTCTGATGAATGCCGCCAAATCCGCCGTTGCTCATAACGAGAATCGAGTCGCCCGGCTGCGCGGCTTTTGCCACCATCTCTACCAGCGTATCGATATCAGCGCTCCAGTGCGCCGGCGGCATGCAGGCTTCGGCCACGTCAGAGACCTGCCAGGGAATATGGTGCGGCTGGAACAGGAACACCTCGTCCGCGCGCGCCAGCGACGGCGCCAGGTCGTTTTTGCTTACGCCCATCTTCATGGTATTGGAGCGCGGCTCCAGCACCGCCAGAATACGCGCCCGACCGCCGACCTTGCTGCGCAGCGCGGATAGGGTGGCCAGAATCGCCGTGGGGTGATGGGCGAAATCGTCATAGACCTTGATGCCGTTTACGTCGCCGCGCAGTTCCAGACGGCGGCGCGCGTTGATAAAGCTGTCCAGCGCCTGCGCTGCGTCTTCGGGTTTGACGCCAACGTGCCGCGCGGCGGCGATCGCCATCAGGCCATTATGCATGTTGTGCTCGCCCACCAGCGACCAGTTCACTTCCCCTACTCTTTCGCCGTCGAGCAGCACTTCCCAGCGCGAGGCGTCCGGCACCAGCTTCTTCGCCTGCCAGCGGCCGTTTTCGCCGACGCTCTCCTGCTCGCTCCAGCAGCCCATCGTCATCACCTGGCGGATGTTGTGATCGTGCTCCGGCAGCAGAATTTTGCCCTGGCCCGGCACGATGCGTACCAGATGGTGGAACTGCTTCTGGATGGCGCGCAAATCATCGAAGATGTCCGCATGATCGAACTCAAGGTTATTGAGGATCAGCGTGCGCGGGCAGTAGTGAACGAATTTAGAACGCTTGTCGAAGAAGGCGCAGTCGTACTCATCCGCCTCGATAACGAAGAATGGGCTTTTTCCTAATTTTGCCGAGACGTCGAAGTTGCCGGGCACCCCGCCAATGATAAAGCCTGGCTCCAGTCCGCACGACTCCAGTATCCAGGCTACCATACCAGAAGTGGTTGTTTTACCGTGGGTTCCTGCAACCGCCACGACCCAGCGGTCGCGCAGCACGAAGTCATGCAGCCACTGCGGCCCGGAAAGGTAGGGAATATTGCGCTCCAGCACCGCTTCCACGCAGGGATTGCCGCGCGTCATGGCGTTGCCGATGATAACGAGGTCCGGCGCGGGATCGAGCTGCGAGGCGTCGTAACCCTCTGTTAATTCAATGCCTTGCTGCTCAAGCAGCGTGCTCATCGGCGGGTAAACGTTGGCGTCCGAACCGGTCACCTGATGGCCAAGGGAACGTGCCAGCATCGCCAGACCGCCCATAAACGTGCCGCAAATCCCAAGGATATGAATACGCATAACGAGATCCATTACTCAAAAGTTCGGCGCACAGTGTAACCCCGCCAGCAGACTTAAGAAACGGATTAGGACTATGGTTTTTGAAGTTCATTCGGCTAAACTGCGTACGCAAACGTTGGCGGTTTGCCAGGCAGGCTGCCACTCCATCGAAGATTCAGGGAATGTGTTATGAAAACGTTAGGCGAATTTATCGTCGAGAAACAGCACGACTTTCCTCACGCAACAGGTGAACTGACGGCGCTAATTTCCGCTATTAAGCTGGGCGCGAAAATCATCCATCGCGACATCAACAAAGCCGGCCTGGTAGATATTCTCGGCGCAAGCGGCGTTGAAAACGTTCAGGGCGAACAGCAGATGAAGCTCGATCTCTTCGCCAACGAGAAGCTGAAAGCAGCGCTGAAAGCGCGCGGCATCGTGGCGGGGATCGCCTCGGAAGAAGAGGATGAGTTTGTAATCTTCGAAGGAGTAGAGCACGGAAAATACGTGGTGTTGATGGATCCGCTCGACGGCTCTTCCAATATCGACGTTAACGTCTCTGTCGGCACCATCTTCTCTATCTACCATCGCGTTAGCGCCCCTGGCACGCCGGTCACCGAAGCTGACTTTATGCAGCCGGGCCACAAGCAGGTCGCGGCGGGCTACGTGGTGTATGGCTCCTCAACCATGATGGTCTACACCACCGGCTGCGGCGTCCACGCCTTTACCTACGATCCGTCGCTCGGCGTCTTCTGCCTGAGCCACGAGCGTATGACCTATCCGCCGACGGGCTACACCTACTCGATCAACGAAGGCAACTATATTCGTTTCCCGCAGGGCGTGAAGAAATACCTGAAGTTCTGTCAGGAAGAGGATCAGGCCACGCATCGTCCTTACACCTCGCGCTATATCGGCTCGCTGGTGGCGGACTTCCACCGCAATCTGCTGAAGGGCGGCATCTACCTCTATCCGAGCACCGCCAGCCACCCCAACGGCAAGCTGCGCCTGCTCTATGAGTGCAACCCGATGGCGTTCCTCGCTGAACAGGCGGGCGGCAAGGCGAGCGACGGCGCGAAGCGTATTCTCGATATCCAGCCGGAAACCCTGCATCAACGCTGCCCGTTCTTCTGCGGCAATAACGCAATGGTTGACGACGTCGAGCGCTTCCTGCGCGAATACCCGGACGCGGCGCAGTAAACGCGAACGCCGCTGAGTGACGTAGACAAGGGCGCGACTATCGCGCCCTTTTCTTTTACGCCGTTTCCAGCCGGAACTGCGACACCGTGGATTGCAGATGCTGCGACTGCGCCTCCAGCGACTGCGTCGCCGCCATGGCCTGCTCGACCAGCGCCGCGTTCTGCTGCGCCGCCTCGTCCATCTGCGTGACCGCCTGATTCACCTGCTCAATGCCGCGGCTCTGCTCGTCAGAGGCCATTGAAATCTCCTTCATCAGCGTCGTGACGCGCATCACCTCGCTGGAGATCTCATCCATGGTCTCGCCCGCCCGCGTCGCCATATCGCTGCCCTCTTTCACGCGCGTCTGCGACTCCGAGATCAGCCCGCGGATCTCTTTCGCCGCGTTGGCGCTGCGCTGCGCCAGCGTGCGCACCTCGTTCGCCACCACGGCAAAGCCGCGTCCCTGCTCGCCCGCACGCGCCGCCTCTACCGAGGCGTTGAGCGCAAGAATATTGGTCTGGAACGCGATGCTGTCGATCACGCCGAGAATATCGCCGATGCGGTTGGCGCTGGCGGTAATCTCCTGCATTTTCTCCATCACGTAGCTGACCACCTCTGCGCCGCGATCGGCGGTGTCGGAGACGCTGCTCGCCAGCTTATTCGCCTGCTGCGCGTTGGCGGCGTTGAGGCGCACCGTGGCGGTCAGCTGCTCCATGCTGGCAGCGGTCTGCTCCAGCGACGCCGCCGACTCTTCGGTGCGCTGGGAAAGATGCACATTGCCCGCCGCCAGCTCGCGGCTGCCGACGTCGATCTGCTGGCTGGCGTCGAGCACCTGACTCACCTGAGCGCGCAGCGCCTGCTGCATCTCCCCGAGCGCGCGGTTCAGGCGGCCCAGCTCGTTGTTGCCCGCAGGCGGCAGATGCTGCGACAGATCGCCCGATGCCACCTGCTCCAGGTGCGTAATGGCGCGGTTAAGCGGCAGCAGCAGCAGACGACGCATCAGCACCCAGGCCAGCACAAACAGCAGCAGCGTTAACATCACCGCCGCGCCAATCAGCGCCTTCATCAGCGTTTCGTTCCAGGCCGCCTCGGCCAGCTGCCGCTCGGTAACCTCACCGGCGAAGCTGCTGAATGCCGTTACCGCATTGCTGTAGTTAAGGGCCAGGGTTGCCAGATTGCCCTCCAGCACGCCGTAATACTCATCGGTGTACTGTTTTTCCAGCGCATCCATCATGGGCTTGATCCCCTGCGCCAGATAGG
The DNA here is from genome assembly GCF_020149765.1 of Pantoea agglomerans. Taxonomy (NCBI): domain Bacteria; kingdom Pseudomonadati; phylum Pseudomonadota; class Gammaproteobacteria; order Enterobacterales; family Erwiniaceae; genus Pantoea; species Pantoea agglomerans. The sequence continues at coordinate 441,780 of NZ_CP083809.1, read as the reverse complement.
CGTTCCAGGTCGTCACGATGTCATCAGCCAGCTTTTTGCCGTGCGCCGTAACGGTGCCCGCAGCAATAAACGCCTTCATATTGCGCTGCGAATCCTGTACGTCCGCTTGCGCCTGTTTGGCTGCCGCTGCCCCCTCTTCCAGCAGACCAATCTCTATTTTGCGTACCGCCAGCGCCGCCGTTGCGCGTGCGCGCATCAGGTCGCCATTGCTTTGATAAAGGGCATTAAGTTCAATGCCCTGAATGCGGTTGATAACATCCAGCGAGCGATTACCTTTATTAATGGCAATGATGCCCATCACGCTGACCGCCAGCAGCAGCAGCGTCATAAAGGCGAGTAAAGCTAATAATCCCGTGCGTAGAGAAAGCTTATTCATGATGTTGTTTTCCATTTGCTTAAAGAAAGGCAGAAAATCCGGCAGCCCTAAAACGTACAAGTTATCGGCAGTTGCGCAGGGGAACTTTACCGACGTTGATGGTCATTTCCCTGATGATCACCCACGCTTAATCTTTCTTAATCAGGATTTACAGGATGAAAAAAGGTATTGTCGCCGCCGGTCTGCTGTTCAGCACCTCCGCGCTGGCGCAGCAGAACCCGATCGATCATGCGCTGGCACAGTGTCTCGACGGCGCCTCCACCACCGTCGCGATGGTGTCGTGCTACGGTCGCGCCAGCCAGGCCTGGGATAGCGAGATGAACAGGCAATATAGCCAGTTAATGACGACCCTTAGCGGCGAGCCTAAAAATAAGGTGCGCAGCGCGCAGCGTCAGTGGCTGGCCTATCGCGACAGCTGGCAGGCAGCGAGCGTGGCTTTTTTCAGCCGCACGCAGGGAACCCTGGCGCAGATCTCAATTGCCGCGCAGGGCGTCGATCTGGTGCGTAATCAGGCGCGAATGTTGCAGTCGTTAAATAAAGGCAGTTGCGCCAGCGATACGGAATGTTGATAAATAGGGGCTTCCGCGCTGGCGCTCTCCAGCGTTTTCACTCTTTTTCAGGGAGAACCCATGGCTGCGTACGCCTCTACCCTTATTCTTATCGGCCTCGCGGTCCTCAGCTATTTTGTTCACAACAGCGCGGTGACCATTTCGATTCTGATTCTGCTGGCGATCAAGCTCACCCCGCTGGCGCAGTTCTTTCCCTACGTAGAGAAGCAGGGCATCCAGCTCGGCATTATTATCCTGACGGTGGCGGTGATGGCGCCGCTCGCCAGCGGTTCGCTTCCCGCCTCGGCGCTGCTGAAATCTTTCGCTAACTGGCAGTCAATCGTGGCGATTCTGGTGGGCGTTTTCGTCGCCTGGCTGGGCGGTCGCGGCGTTAACTTTATGAGCGCGCAGCCGTCGGTGATTGGCGGCTTACTTATCGGCACGGTGCTGGGCGTCGCCTTCTTTCGCGGCGTGCCGGTCGGACCACTGATTGCTGCGGGGATCGTCTCGCTGTTTGTCTCCGCGAAATAGGACGAGGAGCATTCCGAAAGGTCAAAATTGGGGGCATACTTTCCCAGGCAGTTGGCTATAATAGCCGACACTCAACATGTGACTATTGAAGGAATGCCCGATGAGTTTGAACCAGGTGCCTGCCGGTAAAGAACTGCCAGAAGATATCTACGTTGTCATTGAGATCCCGGCCAACGCCGATCCGATCAAATATGAAGTCGACAAAGAGTCCGGCACCCTGTTCGTAGACCGCTTCATGTCTACGGCGATGTTCTATCCGTGCAACTATGGTTATATCAACCACACCCTGTCACTGGACGGCGATCCGGTTGACGTGCTGGTTCCGACCCCGTATCCGCTGCAGCCGGGCTCCGTGATCCGCTGCCGCCCGGTTGGCGTGCTGAAAATGACCGACGAGTCTGGCGAAGATGCCAAACTGGTTGCCGTGCCGCACACCAAGCTGACCAAAGAGTACGATCACATCAAAGATGTGAACGACCTGCCGGAACTGCTGCGCGCGCAGATCACCCACTTCTTCGAGCAGTACAAAGCGCTGGAAAAAGGCAAATGGGTGAAGGTAGAAGGCTGGGACAACGCTGAAGCGGCGAAAGCTGAAATCATCTCCTCTTTCGAGCGCGCCCAGAAGAAATAATCTGACGCCGCCCGATAAAAAACACCGTCCTCTGGACGGTGTTTTTGTTTATGCGCCGGGTGGTGCGTCGGGCGAGACAGGCAAAAAAAACACCGTCCACTGGACGGTGTTTTCATTTATGCGTCTGACGGAGGGTCGTCGCGCCGTAGCCAGTCGCCGCTGGCGATGCGCTCACGTCCCTTAACCGGGCGCTGATAGACGTAAAGCCATGCGCTGCCGTAAGGCGTTTGCATCAGCTGGCGTTTGTATTCGCCAGCCTTTGTGCGCAATGCATCCAGCTCGCCCAGCGTCGTGGCATCGATGCGGTAAACTTCACAATAGACGGTTCCTTCGCCCGGGATCACGCCCGGATAATGGCCGAGACTGTAGAGCTCGTAGCCCTCAATCTGCATATCCCCCAGCCATTGCGCATTCGTCATCCAGTGACTGTTTCCCTGTTTGCGCCGTAAACTGCCGTAGACAATTATTCGCATTGCTAAAACTCAAACTGATAGAGCAAATCAAGAGCCTGATCCACACCGGATACGGCTTCCAAATAGAGTTTGGGCATCAGGCGATAACGCAAGGTTAAGGTCGCCAGTGAATCAAAAATGCCAACGCCATATTTTACTTGTAGACCCGGCAGCACATAGCCGCTGACCTGCACCTGCTGGCTGTCGCCAACCCCGGTGGTGTCAAGGGCAAGATTGCTGACGCCGAACGTCTCGCCGATTTTACCCACAACCTGCCCACTTTGTGCAACCCCCAGACCAATTAAGGCTGAAGTTAATGCGTTGCCGTCGCCGTCCGAGTTTAGCCCCTGACCGCGCAGCAGATAGGAGAGCGCTTCCTGCTGCGACATCGCCGGATCGGAGAAGACCTCAACCTTCGGCTCATCCGCCAGTCCGGTAACGCGCAGGCCAGCCGTCACGTCATCTTCTGTCGCTTCGGGGTTACGAATCGCCTCCAGGTTAATATAGGGCTGGTCCGGCGGGCCGGCGAACTGCAATTCGCCCTTGCGCACGATCAGATCCTGACCGTAAGCGTGGAAGCGGCCGGAGGGGATATTGATCTGGCCGTTAAGGCCCAGCCCCGTTTTGTCCTGCACCACTTTCAGGTCGCCGTTCAGCTTCGCCTTGAGACCAAAGGCCGAGAGGCGCACATCGTTGCCGACGTGGATCACCAGATTGCTGTTAATCGGGATAGCGGCGGTTTTCGGCTGAATCGGCTGCAGGTTTTTATCCAGCAGCACCTCGTCCGAGGAGACGCCGGTAGCGCTCTCCGGCACCTCCTGCACGGTGATGCGCGCCCAGGGAATATCCACGCTGCCATCCAGGTTGAAGGCCGCTGGCGTCGCCTCGAACACTAAATCGGGCGAGACGTCCATGCGCACCATCGGCGGCACGGTAACGCGCACGCGGCTGCCCTGCGCGGCAATGCGGGCGCGCCAGTTGTCGAGCTGGCTCCAGTCTGCGTTGCCGTTGAGGTTGATATTGCCTTGCGCGGTCTGTACCAGGCCGTTAAGCGTCGAGCTCATGCCGTTGAACACCATGTTCAGGTTCGCCGCGGTAAGGTCGACCGGCATAAAGTTGCCGTCGACGTCGACGCCCTGCAAACCAAGCTGGCCGAAGATCTGCGGCTGCTTCACGCTGCCGCCGAGGCGCAGCGCGCTGTTAAGGTTGCCCTTGATCTTCTCGCCCTGCATCAGCGCCGGATTGAGCATCGCCAGCGAGATATTGCGGATATTGACGTTGCCGCCCAGCGTGCGGCGGTTCTGCGGGTCGCCGATCTGCACGTTGCCGTCGAGCTGGCCATTGTTGGCGATGCGGATCAGCCAGTCGAGATCGGCGCGGCCGTTACGCAGCGCCGCGTTGAGGTTAAGCGCGCTGAAGTCGACAGGCAGCGTATTGCCCTGCACATCCTGCCGGACCTTCACGCCGTTGCCCTTCAGGGAGAGCGTGCCGGTCGGCAGCGCGCCGTCCGCCGTCCAGTTGACGCGCGCGTCGCCGCTAAAGACGCCCGCCAGCTGGGTTTCATCCGGCAGGAACGGCTTGATCATCGCCAGATCGAAACGGTTAAGCTGCACATGGGCGTGGCCGCTCGGGCCAGCCTCAATCGGCTCAGGCACGCAGAGCCGGGCGTTGGGGTTCTGCCAGCAGTGTGCGCCAATGGTGGCGGTCTGCTTCGCGTTGAGGTAGTCGATCGCCATTGCGCGCGTCAGCCGCCATTCACCGACCGGCGTATCGAAGCGCGTATTGTTGAGCGTGCCCTGCCAGCGCTGCTGCTGGCGATCGAAGCTGCCGTTAAGCGCCAGCTGACCGGAAACCGGATCGCCCTGCAGGTTCAGCTTCAGCTGATGCGCTTTTTCATTGCCGTCGGCGTTGAGCGTCAGCAGGCTGATGTTCAGCGCGTCCTGCTTCAGCTGCTCGACGCGCAGCTGCAGCTTGCCGGACACCTGATCGCTGGAGCGCACGTCGCCGTCCAGCGTCACGCGCCTGATCTGCAGCTGCTGCCAGCGCAGGCCGGTGGCGTTGAGATCCGCCAGCAGCTGCGGTGCCTGCAGCGTGCCGCGCGCCTTGATGGTGCCTTTAGCGACGCCGCCCAGCCCCGGCAGGGCGTTGTCGAGATGGGGGGCGTCGATGGTGGCGTCAAGATTGAGCGCGTCGCCCAGCGAGCCTTTTACATCCAGGTTGTTGCGGCCCAGCACAATTTTTACGCCGGGAATATCCCACTGGTTATAGCTGTTGCCCTTCAGCGACCCTTCGGCACTGACCGCGTTCTGTTTGACGTTGCCCTTCAGCTGCAGCTGCGGCACGCTCATCTGCCAGCTGCCGCCGTAGAGGCTGCCGCGCGTGGCGATTTTACCGTCCAGCTTCGCCGGCCAGTCGGGATACTGGCGCGCCGTGTTGATGCCGTCCAGCGTCAGCTCGCTGCGCCAGCTGATCGCTTTGCTCCAGTCCACCAGCGCGGTGAGATCGATATTGCCCTGCAGCGCGCCGATGCGCAGCTTGTCGAGGTTAAACTGCTCGACGTTGCCTTTGCCGTCCAGCGCCACGGTGGCGGGCGGCACGCTGTCGCCCTTCACCGCCGTGCGCAGCGACATCGCGTAGTCGGTGGCTTTGCCTTTGAGCTGGTAGTCAATATTGTCCGCCTGGTACTGCACCGCGCCGGTCAGCGGCCAGCGCAGCTGCGGGCTGGTCAGGCGCAGCGACAGCGGCAGCCCCGCAACCGCCAGCTGGGTGGCGGCGTCGAGCTGGGCGCGTACCGGGCCGGAGAGATTCAGCCCCAGCTTCAGCTCATCACGCATGGCGCCACTCAGATCCAGCTTGATCTTCTCGCCCTTCAGCGGATCGACGTTTGCCGTGCCGTTAAGGGTAACATTGACCGGCCAGTTGTCCGCCAGCGTCGCTTCGCCGCTGCCGTTGAGCTGGCCGAGGTTTGAATCAACGTCCAGCGTCTGCAGCTGCAGCCGCCGGTCGGCGGTTTTTGCCTTCAGCAGCAGGCGGTTCACCGCAATATCGGTATCGCCGGTAAGGCGCAGCTGTTCGCCGAGGATCTCCTGCACCTCAATATCGAGCGGCAGGCGGAAGTCGGGCAGCTCAGGCAGCAGCGGTTTGGCGAACATCGCCTGCAGGGTTTCGCCCAGCGGCTTCTCATCCGGCTGCGGCTGCTGCACTTTCGGCTGCACCACCTCTTCGTTAGCGACCTGCGCCGCTTTCGGCAGCGCCACCAGCAGGCTCTGGATATGGGTTGGATTGAGCGTCAGCGCGCGATCCTGCCACTGCAGGCCGGTGGTGAAGTCGAGCAGGGAGATAGCGGTGTCGTCAATTTTTACGTTGATATTATGCAGGCCGAGATGGCGCAGCGTAATCGGATAAGGCGTGCTGAGATCGCCGCCGCCGCTCTCCTCTTCCGGCGGCGCCTCCTGCGCTGGCGCCATCTTTTTGCTATCGACTACCACGCTGACATCTTTCAGCGCGATATCGTTAACGCACACCGAGGAGTGCAGCAGGCAGTTGAGATCCACCGCCAGATGAAAGCTGCCGGCATCGACGTTGACGCCGGGCATCTCATAGCGCAGCCCGCTGATGGTCAGGTTACGCCAGCCGCCCTCCACCTGCTTGATCGATAAGCCCGGCACCCAGCGCGCCGCGCCGTTCAGCACCAGATGTAAACCCGGCGTGGTGCCGATTAAAAACGCCACGCCGCCCAGCAGCACGACCAGAAAAATAACAATGCCGATCAGGACCTTTTTCCACAGCTTCATAGTTCAGGCCCCAGTCCAATATAGAATTGCAAACCATGCTCCTCGCTGTCGCCGATTGGCCGGGCGATATCCAGTTTGATCGGCCCGACCGGCGACGCCCAGCGCACGCCGAAGCCCGCGCCGGTTTTGAAATTGCTCTGTTTGATGTCGTTGACCGCCTCGCCCGAGTCGATAAAGGCCGCGCCCCACCATTTCCCGGTAACGTTGTACTGATATTCCAGCGAGCCGGTGGCGAGTTTTGAGGCGCCGGTCAGCTTGCCGTCTTCGTCGCGCGGAGAAATATCTTTATATTTGTAGCCGCGAATGCTGCGATCGCCGCCGGCGAAGAAGCGCAGATCCGGCGGCACTTTTTCAAAATTGTTGGTTTCAATCCAGCCGAGGTTGCCGCGCGCAACAAAGCGGTGCTTATCCGCCAGCGTGCGGATCCAGACGTTCTGCGCCTGCAGAATCAGGAAGTCGACGTCCGAACCCCAGGTGGTGTCGGAGACGTCCACAGAGTAGCGCTGCGAATCGCCCCAGGTCGGCATCAGGCCGCCGCGCGAGCGGGTGCGGTTCAGGCTGACGCCGGGATAGAGCAGCATGGTGGTGTTGGTCACGCTGCCCTGGGTAAAGTGATCGAGGCTCCACTTCAGGTTGACCGCTTTCTGCCAGCCGGTGCTGTTTTCCCAGTAGCGCGACAGGCCGAGCGTGGTGGTGTCGGCTTTGGTGTCGTTCAGATCGGTGCGCTTCAGGCCGCCGGAAAAGATGTAATACTGCTCCAGCGGGCTTTTCAGCAGCGGCACTTTGTAGCTCAGGTCGAGCTGCTGCTCCGGCGCGGAGAGATAGGCGCTGGCCGCCATGCTGTGGCCGCTGTCGTTAACCCAGGGCTTTTTCCACGTCGCCTTCAGGCGCGGCCCAACGTCGGTGGAGTAGCCGACCCCGGTTTCGATGGTGTTTTCGGTGCGCGGCGTGACGGCGGCGTTAAGCGGCAGCACTTTGGTTTTCCGCCCCTGCGCGAATTCCGGCGCGACCACCACGGAGTTAAACCAGCCGGTGGCCGAAAGACGCCGGTTCAGCTCGGCAAGCTCGCGCGAGCTGTAGTAGTCGCCTTTTTTAAAGGGAACGAGGTTTTCCAGATACTCTTCGCGGATCTGCGATCCAGAAAAGCTGACGTCGCCGAAGCGGTAGCGCTGGCCACTGTCGTAGTCGATATCCCAGAAGGCCTCGCGCCGCTCGACGGAGACGCCGAGCTGGCTCTTTTTAAAGTCGCCGTCAAAATAGCCGTTGCGCAGCGCCAGGTTCGAGAAGCCGCTTTTAAATTTTTCATACTCGCCGTGATTGAGCTGCCGCCCTTTTTTCGGCGTGCCCTCTTTCACCCAGGCCTGATAGTCGGGATCGCGCAGCGCGTCACCTTCAAGCACGATGGTGCTGCCCGCGATTTTAACCGGCTCGCCGGGTTTAACGTGGGCGATAAGCACCGGCCGTCCGCCCTGGGGCGGCGCGGGACGCGCTTCAAAATCGATATCGGGCTCGTAGTAGCCGAGCGCTTTAAGGCCCTGCTCGATAGCCTCTGAAACGCGCGCGCGAAAGCGACCATCGTTCGACACCTCATCGGCGCTGATGGTCGAGAGGCGAGCACGCACGTTCTTGTTGAGATCCCCGGTTAAGCCTTGTACTTCAAGGCGCACTTTCGCTGCCTCAGCGACCGGCGCGGCGGCCAGCAGGCAGGTCATAAAACAGACATGAATTCGTGGCACGCGTACTCCTGTTAATCATGCCGACCCCAATTCCGCGGGGCGTGATATATCCCTGGATAAGAAAATCGCAGCGGTGCAGTCATCATCATAGCCGCATAAAGCGGCCTGCGGCGGCGAAAAAAACGGTAACTAAGCCAAATAGCGCCCTATTGTCAGCAAATGGCCGGATTGATACAACCGCTGTGCAGCAAATGCGCACGCCACTCGGATAAATCTGAAGCAACGGCGTTGCGGTGAACTCTGGCGGCGTTGAGGGCGCTGCTGCTATAATCAGCGGCGCAGGCCTCGCCTGCTCTATTTCTGCCCCGGCGCTGCTTCGCAGCGTCGATAAGGCGCAGACATTTTTGGCACGGACAGCCCAGACTACGAGGTGAGTACAATCGGTACGCCCTTTACGTGCGCTGCCCAGGCCAAAAATGACAAGTGGATAACCCTTTGGAAACCCTATGTTAGATAGCTTGCTTGTCATATTGTTGCTGATCGTGATCAGCGCCTTTTTCTCTCTCTCGGAAATCTCGCTGGCGGCCGCCCGCAAGATCAAACTCAAACTGCTGGCCGATGAAGGCAATATCAACGCGCAGCGCGTGCTGAAGATGCAGGAGACACCCGGCACCTTCTTTACCGTGGTGCAGATCGGCCTGAACGCGGTCGCTATCCTCGGCGGTATCGTCGGCGACGCCGCCTTCTCCCCCGCCTTCAGCAGCCTTTTCAGCCGCTTTATGGAGCCGGCGCTTGCCGACCAGCTCAGCTTTATCTGCTCCTTTATCATCGTCACCAGCTTCTTTATTCTGTTCGCCGATCTGACGCCGAAGCGCGTCGGCATGATCGCGCCGGAAGTGGTGGCGCTGCGCATTATCAACCCCATGCGCTTCTGCCTGCTGGTGTTTAGCCCGCTGGTCTGGCTGTTCAACGGCCTGGCGAACGTCTTTTTCCGCGTCTTTAAGCTGCCGATGGTGCGTAAGGACGATATCACCTCCGACGATATCTACGCGGTGGTTGAGGCGGGCGCGCTGGCGGGCGTACTGCGTAAGCAGGAGCACGAGCTGATCGAAAACGTTTTTGAGCTGGAGTCGCGCACCGTGCCCTCATCAATGACCTCCCGTGAAAACGTGGTCTGGTTCGATCTGCGCGAAGACGAAACCACGCTGAAAACCAAAATCGCCCAGCATCCGCACTCCAAGTTTCTGGTGTGCGACGGCGATATCGACCATATCGTCGGCTATGTCGATTCCAAAGAGCTACTGCTGCGCGTGCTGGGCAATCAAAGCATGGCGCTCAACAGCGGCGTGCAGATCCGCTCGGCGCTGATCGTACCGGATACGCTGACGCTCTCTGAAGCGCTGGAAAGCTTTAAAACCGCAGGCGAAGACTTCGCGGTGATCATGAACGAATACGCGCTGGTGGTAGGCATTATCACCCTTAACGACGTTATGACCACGCTAATGGGCGATTTGGTGGGCCAGGGGCTGGAAGAGCAGATCGTGGCGCGCGACGAGAACTCCTGGCTGGTCGAGGGCGGCACGCCGATCGACGATGTGATGCGCGTGCTGCATATCGACGAGTTTCCCCAGTCGGGCAACTACGAAACCATCGGCGGCTTTATGATGTATATGCTGCGCAAGATCCCCAAGCGTACCGATTTCGTTAAGTTCGCCGGATTTAAGTTCGAAGTGGTGGATATCGACAGTTATCGTATCGATCAGCTGCTGGTGACGCGGATTGACGATCGTCCGCCGGTGCTGAATGTGGCGAAGGCCACGGAAGCTGAAGAGTAGAAAATCAGAGGGCGCCATCGGCGCCCTTTTTGTCAGTTGAACTCCGCCTGAAGGCGCAGAACCTGACGGTTAATTTCGGACATCACGCTCAGATGCTGTATGTCCTTAACGCGCGGGATCAACACTTTTCCTTTGTCGAACTCGAACGCGCCAACGTCCTTGATATACATCCTTCCTTTGAACAGCGTTTTTACGTATTTCGCTATTTGCAGTGGATTATAGCGCTGGAAGATCTTCATGCTGCTTAACTCCTGTACATTTATAAATACGCTTCGCCGTTGCCAAGTTCGGTACGAGCCCATGAAGCGCAAAGTGCTGGTAAACTATAGAACACACCACCGTGGTAATGTTCCGAAAACTGAACTTTTTTACTGAATTGACACATCATTACAGAATAGTCTGTTATGTCGCTCTACCAACACAGTATAAATCCAAACTTGTTAAGAAATTGTGGCATGAATAGCAAACCTGACACCTTAACAAGACAGGCGCATCATCCCTGCTTACTATTGCAGAAAAATGACCAACTGGTCCGATCACTAAGGAGACTGACAATGCGACTCGCCTGTGCCCTGTTTGCGCTGATTCTTTTGCCCGGCGCGGTTTTTGCCCATAGCCTGAAACAAGACCAGCGCGTCCCTGCGGTTGGCGTTAACGACAAAGGTGAACTGCTCTATCAGCAGGATGATTTCCACTATCAGCGCTGGAACAGCGCGCAGCTCGCCGGCAAGGTGCGCGTGATCCAGCACATCGCCGGGCGCTCATCTGCCAAAGAGATGAATGCCGCCGTGATTGAGGCGATCAAAGCCGCCGCCTTCCCACAGGATCGCTATCAGACCACCACCATCGTTAACACCGACGACGCCATTCCCGGCACCGGGATGTTTGTGCGCAGCAGTATCGAGAGCAATAAAAAGCAGTATCCCTGGTCGCAGTTTATCGTCGACAGCAAAGGCAACGTAAAGCACGCCTGGCAGCTGGCGGACGCCGGGTCGGTGATTGTGGTGCTGGATAAGAGCGGCCGCGTGCGCTTCGTTAAAGATGGCGCGCTGACGCAGGAGGAAGTTATGCAGGTGATTAGCCTGGTGCGAACGCTGCTTAAATCCTGAGGGAAAGCGGGAGGCGACTGCCCCCCGCAGCGATCAGAACAGTGAGACGCGAAAGCCAGGATTGAGGAAAGACTCACGCGGCGCGTAGTCCAGGGTCTTGCCTTTCCAGTCGTGGACGTGTGCGCCGGCCGCCACGGCGACGGCGTGCCCTGCGCCGGTATCCCAGATGTTAGTCGGCCCAAAGCGCGGATAGAGCTGCGCTTTGCCCTCCGCCACCAGGCAGAACTTCAGCGAAGAGCCGATAGCAACGGTCTGATGTTCGCCCAGCTGCTTGAGGTACTCTTTCAGCTCCTCGTCGGCGTGCGAACGGCTTACCACCACCAGCGGCGGCCGCGCCTCCTGCACGTGGATTGCCCGCTTGTTGCCGCCCTCTTCTTTCCAGGCTTTGCCCTCCGCGGCGGAGTAAAGCACCCCGAGCGCTGGCGCGTACACTACGCCCAGCACCGGCTTGCCCTGATCGATGAGCGCGATATTGACGGTAAACTCACCGTTGCGCTTGATAAACTCTTTGGTGCCGTCGAGCGGATCGACCAGCCAGTAGCGCTGCCACTGCTGGCGCTCGCTCCAGGAAGGCGGATCCTCTTCCGACAGTATCGGCACCTCCGGCGTCAGCTGCTTAAGCCCCTGCAGAATAATATCGTGCGCGGCAATATCCGCAGCGGTCACCGGGGAGTCGTCGGATTTGCGGGAAACGTCTACCGGCGTCTCCTTTTCATAAATCAGCATGATCGCGTTGCCCGCTGCGCGCGCCAGCTGGCAAATTTGCTCTAACATTTTTTACCTCCTTTTCGGTGGCAGCCGCACGACGTTATCGTGCGCTACATCGGTTAAATTTTAGCAGCTACTGCGCTTCCGCCCGGGCCTCCGGGCGTTAAACTCTCAATAGTTTAACAATATCAATACCATAGATTGCGAGCCGCCGCTATGCCGCGCTGTCTTCCCCCTTTTCATCGCGCAAAATGTTAAACCCATCACGTAATCCTCTGACACATCATCATTCTTTTACATTAATTTGAGAGCCTTAACTTTTTGCAGCAGGAACAGGCATGTTTAAACCCACTATGACCCTTCTGGCGCTGAGTCTCTCAACGGCTCTTCACGCCGCCACCGTCGATCTTCGTCTGCTGGAAACCACCGATCTGCACAGCAACATGATGGATTTCGACTACTACAAAGATACGCCGACCGAGAAGTTCGGGCTGGTGCGCACCGCGTCGCTGATCCATGCCGCGCGTCAGGAGGTAAAAAACAGCGTGCTGGTGGATAACGGCGATATTATCCAGGGCAGCCCGCTGGGCGACTATATGGCGGCGAAGGGGCTGCAGCAGGGAGAGATCCATCCGGTCTACAAAGCGATGAATACGCTGGACTACAGCGTTGGCAACCTCGGCAACCATGAATTCAACTACGGGCTGCCCTACCTGCGCAAAGCGCTGGCCGGCGCGCGTTTCCCCTACGTAAACGCCAATATTATCGATCTCCAGACCAACAGGCCGATGTTTACGCCCTGGCTGATCAAGCCGGTTGAGGTGACGGATCGCGACGGCAAAACGCAGCGGCTGAAGATCGGTTTTATCGGCTTCGCGCCGCCGCAAATTATGGTGTGGGATAAAGCCAACCTGCAGGGCAAAGTGCGCGTCGAAGATATTACCGAAACCGCACGACGCTATGTGCCGCAGATGCGCGCCCAGGGCGCAGATCTGGTGGTCGCCATCCCCCACTCCGGCCTCAGCAGCGAGCCCTATCATGCGATGGCGGAAAACTCGGTTTACTACCTGAGCCAGGTGGCGGGCATTGATGCCATTCTTTTTGGCCACGCGCACGCCGTCTTCCCCAGCAAGGAGTTCGCCGCAGTCAAAGGGGCCGATATCGCCAAAGGAACGCTGAACGGCGTCGCGGCGGTGATGCCCGGCATGTGGGGCGATCATCTCGGCGTGGTCGATCTGGTGCTGACCAATGAAGCTGGCCGCTGGCAGGTCAGCGATCGCAAGGCAGAAGCGCGACCGATCTACGATGCAGCGCAGAAAAAGTCGCTGGCGGCGGAAGATCCGGCGCTGGTGAAGGTGCTGGCGGAGGATCACCGCGCCACGCGCGAGTTTGTAGCGAAGCCGATCGGCAGGTCGGCGGACGTAATGTACAGCTATCTTTCGCTGGTGCAGGACGATCCAACGGTGCAGATCGTCAATAATGCCCAGCGCGCCTACGTAGAGCATTTTATTCAGGGCGATCCCGATCTGGGTCATTTGCCGGTGCTCTCCGCCGCCGCGCCCTTTAAAGCGGGCGGGCGTAAAAACGATCCCGCCAGCTATACCGAGGTAGAGAAAGGCGACCTCACCTTCCGCAACGCCGCCGATCTCTATCTCTACCCCAATACGCTGGTGGTAATGAAGGTCAGCGGCGCCCAGGTGAAAGAGTGGCTGGAGTGCTCCGCGGGCCAGTTTAATCAGATCGATCCGCAGCGCCGCGACGTCCAGTCACTGATCAACTGGGATTTCCGCACCTACAATTTCGACGTGATCGACGGCGTTAACTATCAGATCGACGTTACCCAGCCGGCCCGCTACGACGGCGAATGCCAGCTGCTCCACCCAGAGGCGTCGCGCATTAAAAACCTCACCTGGCAGGGCAAGCCGGTCGATCCGCATGCCACTTTTCTGGTGGCCACCAATAACTACCGCGCCTACGGCGGTAAGTTCGCCGGCACCGGCGACAGTTTTATCGCCTTCGCCTCGCCCGATGAGAACCGCGCGGTGGTCGCGGCCTATATCAGCGCCGAGACGAAAAAACGGGGCGAAGTGCATCCGCAGGCGGACAACAACTGGCAGCTGGCGCCGATAGAGAGCAGCGTGCCGCTCGATATTCGCTTTGAGACCGCGCCGGGCGAGAAGGCGACCGCCTTTATTCGCAGCCATGCGCGCTATCCGATGCAGCCGCAGGGCAGCGATGAGATCGGCTTTGCGCTGTGGAAAGTCGATTTACAGCAGAAGTAGAGGCGTAAAAAAGCCAGCCCGAGGGCTGGCTTTCAGGTGCTGAAAGGGGGCGTGGATTTAGAGGATTTCCAGCAGCTCAACTTCAAAAATCAGGGTGCTGAACGGCGGAATCGATGCGCCTGCGCCGCGCTCGCCGTAGGCGAGGTTGTGCGGAATGGTCAGTTCCCACTTCGAACCGACCGGCATCAGGGTCAGCGCTTCGATCCAGCCCGCGATGACGCCGGTTACCGGGAATTCTGCCGGTTCGCCGCGCGCAACCGAGCTGTCAAACACCGTGCCGTCGATCAGCTTGCCGGTATAGTGCACACGCACGCGATCCTGACGTGACGGGATCGGACCGTCGCCCTGCTTGATAACGCTGAACTGCAGGCCTGACTCGGTGCTGTTGACGCCTTCGCGCTGTGCGTTCTCCGCCAGGAACGTCTGGCCTTCGGCTGCCATCGCCTCTACGCGCTGGCGGCGCACGCCTTCAGCGCGCTCATGCACTTCACGCAGCGCGCGGTGCACGACGTCAACCGGCACGGCCGGCGAATTCCCTTCCAGCGCGTCGCGCAGGCCCGCGAGCAGCGCTTCCGGCTGAAGTCCCTGCAGACCGGACTCGAGCAGCTGCTGGCCAACCTGTAAACCAATTCCGTAACTTGCTTGTGATTCGACGCTGTCGAATGAAGGGGTCGTCATCTTGATACCTGTCTCTTTCGCTAATTTGAACCGGCAGCATAGCAGCGCGGGCCGCTGGCGTAAAATCCCACGCCGCGCAGGTGACTTTTGGTGGTGAAACAGAAACAATACGCAGGTCATATTTCTTAAGGCTGACAGGCACGTCGCGCCCGTATTGCCCATACTATAACTCTGGACGAGGACAACCTCGCCAGCGTACTGAAAGAAGAGAAGATACATGGGTCAAATCGCCCCACAACGCCGCAGGACGCGCGCGCCACGCACTTTGCGCACATTGCGCCAACGTTTCGCCTGGCGGCCTGTTAAACCGTCGCGCGCCGCTGGCGATGAGGAGGATTCACGAATGGCTTCAGAGGCGCCTTCCCGCTTGCCCGCCTGGCTCAGCACAGTCTGGCACTATACGGATAATATTGGCTGGATGTCCCCGCTGCCGCCCGCACACCGGCGCGGCATTGTTATCGCCCTGCTGGTGATGCTGCTGGCCTTTTTGTGGCCGTCCAGCACGCCACAGTATCCTGTCGAGCGTCCGCAAACGGCGAGCGGCGAAAAAGAGGTGCCGATGCAGGCGGAGATCTACGACCAGAAAGCGCCGCAGCAAAATGCCCAGCCGCCGAAAGCGGACTCTCAGGGCGAATGGCGCAGCTACACCATTGCCTCAGGTCAGACGCTGGCGCAGCTGTTTCGCGATAATAATCTGCCGGTGGGCGACGTGTTCGCCATGGCGCGCGTAGAGGGCAGCGATCAGCCGCTGAGCGCGTTGCAGAGCGGGCAGCAGGTGAAGATTCGACAGAATGCGCAGGGCGTGGTGACGGGACTGACCGTGGACGGCGCCAGCGGGCCGGTGCTTTTTACGCGTCAGCCAGACGGCAGCTTTATCCGCGCGCAGTAGCCCTGCGGCAGCGCTGTTCAGGCGCTCATTACGCATCAGGGACAAAAACAAAAAAGCCGGCACAGGGCCGGCTTTTTCGCATTACCGAGTAAAATTACTCAGCAACTACATTCACAACCAGTTTAGCGAAAACTTCGCTGTGAACCTGGAAGTCAACTTCATGCTCACCGGTGGTGCGCAGAACGCCGTTCGGCAGGCGAACTTCGCTCTTCGCCACTTCAACGCCAGCTGCAGTTACAGCGTCAGCGATGTCGCGGGTACCGATAGAACCGAACAGTTTACCTTCGTCGCCTGATTTAGAGGCGATGGTCACTGAACCCAGTGCATTGATTTTCTCAGCGCGTGCGTTGGCAGCAGCCAGAACGTCAGCCAGTTTGGCTTCCAGTTCAGCGCGGCGAGCTTCGAAATATTCAACGTTTTTCTTGGTAGCAGGAACAGCTTTGCCCTGCGGTACCAGGAAGTTGCGCGCGTAGCCCGCTTTAACGTTAACCTGGTCACCCAGGCTGCCCAGGTTTGCTACTTTATCAAGCAGAATAACTTGCATTACCTTATCCTCTTAAAGTCGTTAATGGACAGTTGCCGATTACTGATGACGATCAGTGTACGGCAGCAGAGACAGGTAACGCGCGCGCTTGATAGCACGAGCCAGCTGACGCTGGTATTTTGCGCGAGTACCGGTGATACGGCTCGGTACGATCTTACCGCTTTCAGTGATGTAGTTTTTCAGCGTAGCGATATCTTTGTAGTCGATCTCTTGAACGCCTTCCGCGGTGAAACGGCAGAACTTGCGACGACGGAAATAACGTGCCATTTGGCTAGTCTCCAGAATCTATCAATTCAATCTGCTCGGCATGCAGCACCATTTTACTCTGTCCATTTCGCGCCTGATGGCAGCTAATGAAGCCTTCGAGAATGAGCGGCGTGCCGACCGTTATATGTTGAGTAATCTCCTGATGAAGCGTGCCGCTGATAATAACGGGCATTCTGCACCAGGCTTGCCGGTGGAAACCGGCTTCTTCCTGCACTGAGCGGTGCTCAAGCACAAACTGACAGTGAGGAATTCCTGACGGGCTCACTTTTCGAACCGGCGTCTTGCACACGGTGCCAGACAGGCGCAGTCGATTGGCCGTCACGAATGATTACTCTTCAGAATCCCCAGCATCTGACTCGTCAGAGGTTTCGTTAGCGAAATCTTCGCGGCGCTCACGACGCTCGTCTTTCGCTTTAACCATCGGAGATGCTTCGGTTACCGCGTGCTTAACGCGCATAACCATGCTGCGGATAACGGCGTCGTTGAAGCGGAAGTTCGTTTCCAGCTCGTCGATCACTTCCTGCGGCGCTTCTACGTTCATCAGAACATAGTGAGCTTTGTGCAGTTTGTTGATCGGGTAAGCCAGCTGACGGCGGCCCCAGTCTTCCAGACGGTGGATCGTGCCTTCTGCACCAGTGATAGCACCAGTGTAACGCTCGATCATACCTGGAACCTGTTCGCTCTGGTCAGGATGGACCATAAATACGATTTCGTAATGACGCATCGAAATTGCTCCTTACGGATTATTCAGCCTCCTGTCAGGGTCAGCTGCGGCCCACGGAAGCAAGGAACGTTATAGGTCGTGAAACATTCGCTGAATGTAACGCGCCCCTGAATGCAGCTGAAAAATTGACGCGTAATCATACTGACGCAGGGCACTAAACTCAAGCGCACATTTCATTAAATCGCAATTAAACAGGCTTTGCGTGCTAAGGCATAAGATTCAGCGGGTTGCGCAGGCCTTTATCAATTTTCCTGATAAAGGCGTTCAACGCTGCCGTCTGGCATTGGCGGCGGCGCGCGCTAAAATTAACCATGACGCCGCTTTTTTCATCAGCTGCGTCGCAGAGTGTGTTCCCATCAGTGAGGAGTCGAGCATGAAAACGTTCGTCATCGCCACTTTACTGGGTCTCTTCCTGTCTCCACCCGCCCTTGCCAGCCAGACTGACTGTGCGCAGCAGATGAGAAGTAACAGCAGCAAAGCGGCCGCAGGCTATGTCTACGTCAACCGACTGGACGCGCCGGGCAATACGCACGCCAGCGCGACCGCCAGCGCGGCGGAGCGATTATCGAATCAGTTGTGATCTCTGCAGGGCAACGGGCTGACGCATCGCCGCCAGCCCGGCTGCGTCATAGATTCTGCTTAAAGAAATCGACCAGCGCGCGCAGCGCGAAAGGGGTGATTTTGTGGCCGATGCCCGGTTCTGAAAAAAAGGTCATCTTATCGGCCTGGCCGCTCTCCCGCAGCGCTGCTACCAGCCGCGCGGTTTCCGCGAAAGGCACCACTTCGTCCGCTTCGCCGTGCCACAGCAGCAGCGGCCGGTTCGCCAGCGTCTCCAGCTTTTCACTGGGATCGTAAGCCGCCAGCGGCGCCATAAGCCGATCGAACTGCGCCCACTCTTCAGGCGAGCTGAGGCTTACCGGCGGAAAGAGCGAGCGGCTGAGCCGCATAAAATAGCCCGATCCCATCAGGCAGGCGACGCTGCGGATCTGCGGATAGCGTGCCATCGCCCCCAGCGCGGTCATACCGCCCAGCGATGCGCCCGCCACGGCGAAGCGCTCGCCGTCAACCAGCCCGGCGGCGCGCAGCGCGTTCTCCAGCTGTGGCAGCTCGTCGATATTGCGCTGCAGAATCTGCCAGAAACGGGAAAGCCGCACCGCATCGTTGCCGTTGTCGCGCGCGCCGTGCAGATCGGCGTCAGGCATTACGGCGCGAAATCCCGCCTGCGCCAGCGCCACGGCCAGATAAGCGTACACCTCTTTAGAAGAGGTAAAATCGTGGTAGAGCAGTACCGTCGGCAGCGCTGCCTCGCGCTGGCTCGCAGGCGCAGCGTGCAGCACCTGAATGCCCGCCAGCCGTTCCGTATTCAGTTCAATCATCTTCGCTCCGCTCTGGATATCGATTCCGCTGAGTTTACGTCTCCCACGCCTGATCTGCGAACCACTTCACACATCTTCCGTTTTATTTAAGGCGTAAACCTTTTGCCGCCGATGCCGTTAATCGAATCTCCATTAAACCGATCTAAAGGTAATTTATGAAGCGTCTCTCTCTCAGCCGCATGAGTCTTGGAGTCAAGCTGTCTGTACTGACGTCTCTCAGCGTCGCGCTGCTGCTGTTTGTTCTGACACTGACCCAAAGCCACACTGCGGCCCGTCAGCTGGAAAGCCTCGCTACGGATGATATGCACAACCAGGTGCAGGGCATCAGCGAAATGGCCGCCATGTTCAACGCCACCCTCACTGAAGAGGTCAATAACTACACCCAGCTGTTCGCCAGCTTTTTGCCGCAGCGCTTTAGCCGCGACGAGAGTTCGCGCATTCAGGTCGGGGAGTTTTCCACGCCAACCCTGCGCGCCGGGCTGAAAACCCTGAACCTCGATCAGATCGCGGTGGACGACTTTTTAGCGCGCACCACCGCTGTCTCGACCATCTTTGTGCGCGACGGGGACGACTACTACCGCATCTCAACCTCGCTGAAAAAAGAGGACGGCAGCCGCGCCATCGGGACTCGCCTTGACCGCAGCAGCGCAGCGTGGAAAAGCGTGAGCCGCGGCGAAATCTATCGCGGGCTGGCAACGCTGTTCGGCCACCGCTATATCACCCAGTATCAGCCGGTCAAAGATGAAAGCGGCGCGGTGATCGGCATCCTGTTTGTTGGCGTGCAGATCGATAAGCAGTATGCGCTGATGCGCGAGAAGGTGCTGGCGCGCAGGCTGGGGGACAGCGGCCATTTCTACGTGCTGAACGGCGCGCCGGGCGCCGCGCAGGGACAATATCTGTTTGCCGCGCAGCATGAAGGCAAACTGCCGGGCTGGGACGCCAGCGTGCAGCAGGCGCTGCTGAGTCAGCCGCAGGGCGTGCAGGAAGCAGAGCTTGACGGCGAAAGCAAGATGCTGGCGTGGCAGCAGCTGCCGGGCTGGAACTGGATTGTGGTGGGCGAAGTGAGCCGCGACACGCTGCTGGCGCCGATTAATCACAGCCGTAATCTGTTTATGCTGATCGGCCTGGCGCTGGTGCTGATTTTTGCGCTGGGCTTTGTGTTTTACAGCCGCCGCGCCATCACCCGTCCGCTGCAGCAGGTGATCCATCTGGCTGAAGAGTATGCGGCGGGCAACCTGCGCGTGCATCTGGATACGCGCCGCCATGACGAAGTCGGCCAGCTGATTGCCGCTATTAACGGCATCGGCGACGGGCTGGAGAAGATTGTTGGTCAGGTGCGCGTCGCCGCGCAGGAGATCAGCGACGGCACTGACACCATCGCCGCCAGCAGCCTGAATATCAGCGAGCAGATTGGCCGCCAGGCGAGCAGCGTCGAGGAGACGTCAGCGAGCATGGAGCAGTTCGGCGCTACGGTCGAGCATACCGCCGACAACCTGCGCCAGGCGATGACGCTGGTGGCGGAAGCGAGCGGCCTGGTCACGCACGGCAGCCAGACGGTGAGCCGTTCGGTCAATACCATGTCGGCGATTCAGGTCTCATCCCAGAGCATTGCCGATATCACCCACGTAATCGAATCGATCGCTTTCCAGACCAATATTCTGGCGCTTAACGCGGCGGTAGAAGCGGCGCGCGCCGGTGAGCACGGCCGCGGCTTCGCGGTGGTTGCGGCGGAAGTGCGCGCGCTGGCGCAGCGCAGCGCGCAGGCAGCAAAAGAGATCGACGGCCTGATCGCCACCTCGATCCGCAACGTCTCGGAAGGCCACCAGCTGTCGCAGCAGACGCATGACGCCATGAGCCATATCGTGTCGCATATTGAGCAGGTGCAGGCGCTGATGAGCGAAATCAACGTTGCGGCGCAGCAGCAGGCGGCGGGGATCGGTCAGGTAAATCAGGCGATGAACCAGATTAGCCAGGCGACCCATGAGAACAGCGAGCTGATAGCGCAGGCGGATGCGTCGGCGCAGAATCTGAGCCACAAAGGTCATCATCTCACGCAGCTGGTCAGCGTATTTCATCTGAAATCCTGACCCGCTTTTGGGCGGGTGGCTTACACTTAATCCACCTTCCCTCTGGAGTAAACCTTATGCGTTACGCTTACTTACTGACAATGGCACTGCTGGTGAGCGGCTGTTCGGCGCTGAAAACCACGCCGCAGCCGCCGCCTGCGCCTACCCATCAGGCGCAGGAGATCACGCGCGCGCAGAGCGCTGGTTTGCCGAGGCTCGGCAGCGTCAGCACGCAGGTTCGCGGCTCGCCGGATGACGCCCAGCGCGCGCTGGCAGCGGAAGCCAATCAGCGCGGCGCGGTTTACTATCAGGTCATCATGGTGGATGAAACGGTGACGCCGGGTTACTGGTACGCTACGGCGATCCTTTACGGCGCGTCACCCGCCGCTGGCGCGCAGCAGTAAGCGCTCCGCCACCTGGCTTTCGATCGGACGTACGCCGCGCGCGTCGAGCCACTGCCGGCACCAGGCGTCCGCCAGCGGCGGCTCGGCATACTTTAGCAGCTGCGCGCCGGTCGCCAGCAAAAACAGGCGCTGGGCCATTTCCCGCGCCTGACTCTCCTGCAGTCGGTTCAGGCGCAGCTTTAGCTGCCGCCAGCCGGCGTCAAACAGGCGATTCACGCCCCTGACCGCCTCAAACTCCTGATTCAGCATCTCAGCTACGCCGGGCTGTTTGCGCAGCACGCGCAGCACGTCGAGAGCCATGACATTGCCCGAGCCTTCCCAGATGCTGTTAACCGGCATATCGCGATAGAGACGCGGCAGCTCGCTCTCTTCGCAGTAGCCAATGCCCCCCAGCACCTCCATCGCCTCGGCGACAAACGGCATGCCCGCCTTGCAGACGGCGTACTTCGCCGCCGGGGTGAACAGCCGCGCAAATGCGCCCTCCAGCGGCTGCGCCGGCTGCGACCAGGCGCGCGCCAGCCGCATCAGCAGCGCCGTTTGCCCCTCAAGCTGCAGCGCCTGCGTCGCCAGAACCTGACGCATCAGCGGCTGATCCACCAGATCTTTGCCCATCACCTGGCGCTGGTGCGCATGGTAGAGCGCGACGGAGAAGGCACGCCGCATCTGGCCGTGGCTGCCGAGCGCGCAGTCGAAGCGGGTCATGCCGCCCATTTTAAGGATCAGCCGCACGCCGTCGCCCTCCTCCCCCACCAGCCAGCCGGTAGCGTCCTGAAACTCCGCTTCGCTGCTGGCGTTGGCGCGGTTGCCCAGCTTATCTTTGAGTCGCTCAAGGCGAATAGCGTTGCGCGTGCCGTCCGGCAGCAGGCGCGGCAGGAAAAAGCAGCTTAAGCCGTTGCCGCTTTGGGCGAGGATCAGATGCGCATCGCTCTGCGGCACGGAGAAGAACCACTTATGGCCGGTGATGCGCCAGAGCGAGCCGGGCGCGCGGTCCGCCAGCGGCTCCGCGCGCGTGGTGTTGGTGGTGACGTCGCTGCCACCCTGCTTTTCCGTCATGCCCATGCCGATCAGCAGGCCGCGCTTCTGCTCGCCAGGCAGCGCGTGGGTATCGTAGCGATCGCTGAGCAGCGGGTCGCGCCAGCCGCTGAAGGCGTCCGGCAGCCAGCGCTGCAGCAGCGGGATGGCGGCGTGCGTCATGGTCGCCGGGCAGAGCGTGCCGGCCTCGACCTGAGCGTGGAGAATAAAGCGCGCGGCGCGCGCCACCATGGCGCGATCCAGCACGTCGGGCTGCCAGCTAAGATTATGCAGGCGGCTGGCGCAGACGCCCTGCATCAGCAGGTGCCACGCGGGATGAAAACGCACCTCGTCGATGCGTACGCCGCGCGCGTCGTAGCGCAGCAGCTCCGGCGGCGCGGCGTTGGCCAGCCGTCCCAGCTCCAGCGACTCGGCACCGCCAAGCTGGGCGCCCACCGACGCCAGCCACTCGCGATCCCATTCGGCGCCTTCCCGCACCAGCGCTTCGCGCAGCGGCGTGTCGGAGAGAAAGAGATTGCTGTTGCTCAGGGGCTGCGGCTGATTGAAAACGGTGTGGGTTGTCCAGGTCATAACCACTCCTCGCGATGCGTCTCCCGTTAAGTATGGGAGAGCAACGCGCAGTTATGCCTGGCACTGAGAGGTTTTGCGGCGGCGATCACGCCCCGCGCTGGCGTACCGCTTCAAACAGGCAGACGCCGGTGGCAACAGAGACGTTAAGCGATGAAACGCTGCCCGCCATCGGGATGCTGATCAGCTCGTCGCAGTGCTCGCGGGTCAGGCGGCGCATGCCTTCACCTTCCGCGCCCATCACCAGCGCCATCGGCCCGGTCATGTTGCTCTGGTAGAGGGTATGATCCGCTTCGCCAGCGGTGCCGACCACCCAAATGTTGTACTCCTGCAGCAGACGCAGCGTGCGCGCCAGGTTGGTGACGCGGATCAGCGGCACGTTTTCCGCCGCGCCGCTGGCGACTTTTTTCGCCGTAGCGTTAAGGGAGGCGGAGCGGTCTTTCGGCACGATCACCGCGTGTACGCCTGCGGCGTCGGCGCTGCGCAGGCAGGCGCCAAGGTTATGCGGATCGGTGACGCCGTCCAGCACCAGCAGCAGCGGCTTCTCCAGGCTGGCCAGCAGATCCGGCAGATCGCCTTCCTGGTACTGGCGGCCGGGCCGGATGCGCGCCACGATACCCTGATGCACGCCGCCCTCAACCTGGCCGTCCAGCCACTGGCGGTTCGCCAGCTGGATAACGATACCCTGAGCTTCCAGCGCCGCCACCAACGGCTGCAGGCGACGATCGTCGCGGCCCTTGAGGATAAAGACTTCCTGGAAGCGCTGGGGATCGCGCTCCAGCAGCGCCTGCACGGCATGGATACCAAAAATTATTTCGCTCATCGATCTGCTCAGTTAGGAATTGAATGGACTTCAGCGGACGCTTTTTGCATGGCAAAAAGCGTCCGTTAACGCATCAGGCGGAATCAGGCCTGCTTTTTCGCGGCGCGCTTCGCCCTGGTGGCGGCGGCGATTTTACGGGTTTTTTCCGACGGGGTTTTGCTTTTTTTCTCTTTCTTCGCCTTGCCAGAGGCGGGCTTCGCGTCGCGGAACGCTTCGTTCGGCTCAAAGTTGCCTTTTTTTCCCATCTGACGGCGACGCTTCGGCGGCGCTTTGCCTTCACGCTTCGCTTTGTCGCGCGCGGTTTTGCCTTCGCCGCGCGGCTGGCGCTGACTGGAGATCAGCGCGAAGTCGATCTTGCGCTCATCCAGATGCACCGCCTCGACCCGCACTTCGACCGCATCGCCCAGACGATAGGTGCGTCCGCCCGACTCGCCGATCAGGCGCTGTCCCACCGCATCGAAACGGTAGTAGTCGTTGTCCAGCGTGGAGACGTGTACCAGGCCGTCAATAAAGAGGTCGTCCAGGCGCACAAAGAAGCCGAAGCCGGTTACGCTGGAGATCACGCCGCTAAAAGTATTGCCGACCTGATCCTGCATAAAGTCGCACTTCAGCCAGTCGGCGACGTCGCGCGTCGCCTCGTCGGCGCGGCGCTCCGTCATTGAGCAGTGCTGGCCGAGCTGCAGCATCTGCTGCATCTCGTAGTGATAGCCGCCGGTCGGCGTGGTGTTGCCTTTCACCTCACCTTCCGCCTGCGCCAGCAGATATTTAATGGCGCGGTGCAGCAGCAGATCGGGATAGCGGCGGATCGGCGAGGTAAAGTGCGCGTAAGACTGCAGCGCCAGGCCAAAGTGTCCGCGGTTTTCCGGATCGTAGACCGCCTGCTTCATGGAGCGCAGCAGCATGGTTTGCAGCATTTCCGCGTCTGGACGATCGGCGATCTGCGTCAGCAGCTCGGCGTAGTCGATCGGTTCCGGCTTAGTGCCACCCGGCAGCGAGAGGCCCAGCTCGTTAAGCACGGTACGGAAGCTGGTGATGCTGTCGTCGCTGGGGCGATCGTGATCGCGGAACAGCGCCGGCTCCTGATGCTTCTCGACGAAGCGCGCCGACGCGATGTTGGCGAGGATCATGCACTCTTCGATCAGCTTGTGCGCGTCGTTGCGCACGGTGCGCTCTACCCGCTCAATACGGCGTTCCGCGTTGAAGATAAACTTCGCTTCTTCGGTCTCAAACGAGATGCCGCCCCGCGCTTCGCGCGCCTGTTCCAGCACCTTGTACATGTTATGCAGCTCTTCCAGCGGCTTCAGCAGCGGCGCGTACTGTTCGCGCAGCTCCGGGTTGCCCTGCAGGATATTCCACACTTTGTTGTAGGTCAGGCGCGCATGGGAGTTCATCACCGCTTCATAGTGTTTGAAGCCGGTCAGCTTGCCGGTGGCAGAGATGGTCATCTCGCACACCATGCAGAGACGATCGACCTGCGGGTTCAGCGAGCAGAGCCCGTTGGAGAGCACTTCCGGCAGCATCGGTACGACCTGCGACGGGAAATAGACCGAGGTGCCGCGCTGCAGCGCTTCGTCGTCCAGCGGCGTGCCGGGACGCACGTAGTAGCTGACGTCGGCGATGGCGACCCACAGGCGCCAGCCGCCGCCGCGTTTTTTCTCGCAGTAAACCGCATCGTCGAAGTCGCGCGCATCTTCGCCGTCGATAGTGACCAGCGGCAGCTTACGCAGATCGATGCGCCCTTTTTTCGCCGCTTCAGGCACCTCTTCGCTGAGCTTGCTTACCTGTTTTTCAACTTCAGGCGGCCAGCTGTGCGGGATTTCGTGGGTGCGCAGGGCCATATCGACCGCCAGGCCGGTGCCCATGTTGTCGCCGAGGATCTCTGCGACTTTACCAATGGCTTTGGTGCGGCGCGTCGGGCGCTGCATCAGCTCTACCACCACCACCGAGCCCATTCGCGCCTGCTGGGTCTCTTCCGGCGGGATCAGAATGTCGAAGCTCAGACGGCTGTCGTCGGGCACCACGAAACCGGCGCCCGCATCGGTAAAGTAACGGCCGACGATTTGGTTGTTGCGCGGCTCCAGCACGCGCACTACGCGCGCTTCACGGCGGCCTTTACGATCGGCCCCCAGCGGCTGCGCCAGGATAACGTCGCCGTGCATGCACATTTTCATCTGCTCAGCGGAGAGATAGAGGTCATCTTTCTGGCCTTCTACGCGCAGGAAGCCGTAGCCGTCGCGGTGGCCGATAACCTTGCCGCGCAGCAGATCGAGACGTTCCGGCAGCGCATAGCACTGGCGGCGGGTAAAGACCAGCTGACCGTCGCGCTCCATGGCGCGCAGACGACGACGCAGCGCTTCAAGGTGCTCTTCGTCGGTGAGATTCAGTTCCTGCGCCAGCTCGTCGCGGCTGGCTGGTTTTTCGCGTTTTTCGAGGTGAGCCAGAATAAATTCACGGCTCGGAATAGGGTTTTCATATTTTTCAGCTTCTCTTTGCTGAAAAGGATCGTTTGACATAGCGGTTCCTCCGATGTCATTTCAGATTCATTGCCACCGGCGGTTCGGACAATAAAATTTGGTATAAGGGTTCGTTTCCTGCGACTAAGTCTGCCAGCGTATAGCTGTCCAGTTCCCGCAGGAACAGCTGTACCGCATCGTTTAGCGCTTTTTTTAAGCGGCAGGCTGGCTTGATAGCGCAGGTGGCGCAGTCTACGAGCTGTAGCGGCTCCATTTTGCGTACCACATCGCCGATAACAATATTACGCGGATCCATACCAAGACGGATGCCGCCATTTTTGCCGCGCGTTGCGGCGATAAAGCCTGCCCGGCTGAGTTGATTGATAATCTTAACCATATGGTTGCGTGACACGCCGTAGGTCTCGGTGACTTCAGTAATATTCGTCATTCTGCCTTCCGGCAAACTGGCCATATAAATCAAGGCCCGCAGACCATAATCGGTAAAACTTGTCAGCTGCACAATTACCTCGGTAGATCACCCATGGCGTATTTATTTCGTTCGCGTTGCGGTTGATTTTAATAGTAAACCGGCTTGCGGTTACTGTAGATGATAAACCAGAGTCGAATCCAGAGTGTGTTTTTTTCAACCGAACGGTGATGCAGCAAAGCGAAGGGGATAATGAGCGGCTTGCTAAGCGGGGAAACAGAGGCCGGAGCAGCGCCGGCCTCTTGCAGGATTAAGCGTCGAACGGATCGCGCAGAATCATGGTTTCGCTACGGTCCGGGCCGGTAGAGATAATATCAACCGGTACGCCCGTTACTTCTTCCACGCGCTTGATATAGTCGCGCGCGGCCTGCGGCAGACCTTCCAGCGTTTTCACGCCAAAGGTGGTTTCGCTCCAGCCCGGCAGGGTTTCATAGATCGGCTCAATGCCTTCCCAGTTCTCTGCCGCCAGCGGCGTGGTGGTCACTTCGCGACCGTCCGGCAGGCGATAGCCCACGCAGATTTTCACCTCTTTCAGGCCGTCCAGCACGTCCAGCTTGGTCATGCAGAAACCTGACAGCGAGTTGATCTGTACCGCGCGGCGTACGGCGACCGCATCCAGCCAGCCGGTGCGACGACGACGACCCGTGGTCGCGCCGAACTCGTTGCCTTTCGCGCACAGGAACTCGCCGATGTCGTCGAACAGTTCGGTCGGGAACGGACCGGCGCCAACGCGGGTCGAGTAGGCCTTCACGATACCCAGCACGTAGTCAACGCAGCGCGGGCCAATGCCTGAGCCAGTTGCCACGCCGCCAGCGGTGGTGTTAGAGGAGGTCACATAGGGATAGGTGCCGTGGTCAATATCGAGCAGCGTGCCCTGCGCGCCTTCGAACATGATCAGATCGCCGCGCTTCTGCGCCGTGTCCAGCAGATCGGAGACGTCAACCACCATGCTGGTCAGCACGTCGGCTACTGCCAGTACGTCGCTCAGCACTTTGTCGTAGTCGACCGCGTCTTCTTTGTAGTAGTTCACCAGCTGGAAGTTGTAGTAATCAACAATCTCTTTCAGCTTAACGGCGAAGGTCTCTTTGTTGAAGAGGTCGCCGACGCGCAGACCGCGGCGCGCCACTTTATCTTCATAGGCCGGGCCGATGCCGCGACCGGTGGTGCCGATGGCTTTGGCGCCGCGCGCTTTTTCACGCGCCAGATCCATCGCAACATGGTATTGCAGGATCAGCGGGCAGGCTTCAGAAATCAGCAGACGTTCGCGTACCGGTACGCCTCGCTCTTCCAGACCTTTCATCTCTTTCATCAGAGCTTCAGGCGACAGCACCACGCCGTTACCGATAATGCTGGTGACGTTTTCGCGCAGGATGCCAGATGGAATTAAATGGAGGACGGTTTTTTCACCGTTGATGACAAGCGTATGGCCGGCATTGTGGCCACCCTGGTAGCGCACCACGTAATTAGCGCGTTCAGTCAGCAGGTCTACAATTTTACCTTTGCCTTCGTCACCCCATTGGGTGCCCAGTACGACGACGTTCTTACCCATTTTCAAAATCACCGATTGCTTAAAAATGGATTCTACCATCTGATCTTGCGGCTTTCAGCACTTTTAGCATACGTTTGCGCGCATTTTTTGCCTGGGTTTTGCGCACTACAACATCCTGGGGAAACGATGCGCGGAAGGCACAATTTAGCCCTGTTGCACGCGCAATCAGGCGCCGCCGTGCGCGCCGACCATGTAGTAAATCACCACGCCCGCCACCACCAGGCCGCCGCCGAAACGGTGCAGCAGACGATCTGGCAGCTGCGCCATGCTCAGGATCATACGGCGCCAGATGCGCGGCAGAAACATCGGCCCCAGGCCTTCGAGCACCAGTACCAGCGCCAGCGCCATCCATATGGTTGTATTCATTTACCATTCCCAAAAAAAAGGCCGACATCATTGTCGGCCCGTAGGTTATAGCAGTTCTTATCGCGTCGCGTTAGAGGGCGCTTTCATATATCGGAAGAAATCGCTGTCCGGGCTAAGCACCATCACATCCTGGCTGTCGCTGAAGCTATTTTCATAGGCGCGCAGGCTGCGAATAAAGGCGTAGAAGTCCGGATCCTGGCTGAAGGCGTCAGCAAAAAGCTTCGCTGCTTCTGCATCGCCGTCGCCGCGCGTAATCAGCGCGGTACGCTGCGCTTCCGCCAGGGTGCGCGTGACCTGATAGTCCGCCTGCGCACGCAGTTTTTCCGCCTCTTCCTGACCCTGAGAACGCTGGCTGCGCGCAACCGCTTCACGCTCGGCACGCATGCGGTTGTAAATGGCGTCAGAGACCTCGGTCGGCAGATTGATCTGCTTGATGCGCACGTCCACCACCTGAATGCCCAGCGCCGCCATGCTGTTCGGGTTAATCGCTGGCTCTTTACTGTTGGTTTCGCGCTCGACGCGCGCCGCCGCGCTGGCGATGGCGTCATCCGCCGCCGGCGTCTGCACGTCGTCATCGCTGCCGGCGCTGCCGGCGTTCAGCGCGTCGCGCACGTCGGTGGTCAGACGGCCGCGAGAGTCCGTCACGATGTCTTTCACGTCAAGACGGCCCATCTCGGAACGCAGACGGTCGCTGAACTTACGTTTCAGCAGCACTTCCGCCTGCGAAACGTCGCCGCCGCCCGTCGCCAGGTAGTAGCGGCTGAAGTCGCTGATACGCCATTTGATATAAGAGTCGACGATCAGGTCTTTCTTCTCTTTGGTGACGAAGCGATCCGCCTGGTTGTCCATGGTCTGAATACGCGCGTCCAGCGTTTTCACCGTCTCGATAAAGGGGACTTTCATATGCAGACCCGGCGCGAACACCTGGGGTTTGTTCTCGTCGTCGCGCAGTACTTTACCGAAGCGCAGCACGATGCCGCGCTCCCCTTCCTGCACCACGAACAGTGAAGCGTAGAGCGCCACCAGTACAATAATAATGACTACAATTATGGGCTTACGCATCGATTACTCTCTCCCTTCGCGCTGGGTATCGTTGCGCAGAGCATTGGCCCGACGCTGATCCATGATGCTGTCTGGATTGTAGGCTGACGTGTCGCTGCGGCTGGCGGTGCTGCCGGGCGAAGCGGGCAGCGTGCTCAGACTCGC
Organism: Pantoea agglomerans; assembly: GCF_020149765.1. Classification (NCBI taxonomy): domain Bacteria; kingdom Pseudomonadati; phylum Pseudomonadota; class Gammaproteobacteria; order Enterobacterales; family Erwiniaceae; genus Pantoea; species Pantoea agglomerans. The sequence continues at coordinate 412,407 of NZ_CP083809.1, read as the reverse complement.
GCCTTTCTGCCCGCTCTGCGCCGCGCCAGTTGCGCCGCGCATCAGCTGGTCGAGCGGCAGCACCATCAGGTTATTGCCGCGGTCGTTAACCAGCACTTTGCGGGTATGGCTCAGCACACGTTCCATGGTTTCGATATAGAGACGCTCTTTGGTGATATCCGGTGCCGCTTTGTACTCAGGCAGCAGCTTGGCGAAGCGTGCCACTTCACCCTGCGCTTCCAGCACGGTGCGTTCTTTATAAGCGCGCGCCTCTTCGAGGATGCGCTGCGCCTGACCATTGGCACGCGGCTGTACTTCGTTGGCGTAGGCTTCCGCCTCGCGCACGTACTGCTCGCGGTTTTCACGCGCGGCGATAGCGTCGTCAAACGCCGCCTTCACCTCTTCCGGCGGACGCGCCGCCTGGAAGTTAACGTCAAGCAGCGTGATGCCCATATTGTAAGGGCGAATGGTTTCGTCGATTTCGCGCTGCGTATCGCTACGCACCACGGTACGGCCTTCAGTCAGGATGCGATCCATCGTGGAGCGCCCGATCACGCCGCGCAGCGCGCTGTCGGTCGCTTGGCGCAGGCTGTCGTCCGCGCTGGTGACGGCGAACAGGTAGCGTTCAGGATCGGTCACGCGGTACTGCACGTTCATCTCAACGCGCACCACGTTCTCATCCGAGGTCAGCATCACGCCTGAAGCGGCAAGCTCGCGCACCGCTTCAACGTTTACCGCGCGCACCTGATCGATAAAGGTAGGTTTCCAGTTCAGGCCTGGCTCAACCAGATGACTGAACTTGCCGAAGCGCGTAACGACGCCGCGCTCCGCTTCTTTAATGGTGTAGAATCCACTGGCGGCCCAGATTACGACCGCCGCAACAGCGACGATCCCGACCAGTTTGCCACCGCTGCCGCCGCTGCGCTGGCCATTTTCACTCTGTTTGCCACCGCCCAGTCCGCCGAGCTTTTTGCTCAACTTACGGAAGATATCATCCAGATCCGGCGGTCCCTGTTCGCGACCGCCTTTGTTTCCCCCAGAGTTGCCGCCTTTATTATTGCTGCTTCCCCACGGGTCGCGGTCCTGTCCGTTATTACCGGGCTGATTCCACGCCATGTTCTACTCCATTTATTGTAAGTGCGCTGTTTACCCTGCAGCTTTCCGGCTGTAGCTGTGTTGGCCGCCTTCGCTCAACCCGGTCACTTACCGATGTAAGCTCCCGGCATTCACTCAGTTGCCGCCTTGCTACAGCCGGAAATCTTTGGGTAAACCCTGCTTTTCTCGGCTGTAGCTCTGTTGGCCGCCTTCGCTCAACCCGGTCACTTACCGATGTAAGCTCCCGGGCATTCACTCAGTTGCCGCCTTGCTACAGCGGGAAATGTTGGGTAAACCCTGCTTTTCGCGGCTGTAGCTGCGTTGGCCGCCTTCGTTCGCCTTAATCCCAGAAAAACGGCGGCCGCCTGCTACACCATACACGCTATTGCGTAAGGACGTTTGGGCAACGTGTCAAACTATGTAATCGAGCAGCGCCGGTTCCTGTTTGCACAGGCGTCGCCAGTCAACCATCGGCAGACGCACGCGTAGCCCGATGCCGCCGTCTTCTTCATTCCATTCATCTTCAATGGCCTGCAGCTGATAGAAGCGGCTGCGCAGGCGGCCCGCTTCCGGCGGCAGGCGCAGTTCGAACTGCGCGATTTCGCCGGCCAGACGCTCAGAGAGCGCCTGCCATAGCAGCGGCAGACCTTCGCCGCTCTGGGCTGAAAGCCAGACGCGAACGGGCAGATTTTCTTCGTTGCGATCGATGCGCGGCACGAAGCCGTCCAGCATATCGATTTTATTCATGACCAGCAGCGTAGGGATCTCGTCTGCTTCGATCTCCTCCAGTACCGCATCAACCGCTTCGATATTCTCACTGACGCGCACGTCGGCGGCGTCGATGACGTGCAGCAGCAGCGTCGCCTGACGCGTTTCCTGCAGCGTCGCTTTAAACGCGGCCACCAGATCGTGAGGCAGATGGCGAATAAAGCCAACGGTATCCGCCAGCACCACCTCGCCGACGTCCGCGACGTTCAGACGGCGCAGCGTGGGATCGAGCGTTGCAAACAGCTGGTCCGCCGCATAGACGTTAGCGGAGGTGACGGCGTTAAAGAGGGTAGATTTACCGGCGTTGGTATAGCCAACCAGCGACACGGTCGGCACGTCCGCTTTGGCGCGCGCCTGACGTCCCTGATCGCGCTGTTTTTCTACGCGTTCAAGGCGGGATAAAATTTGGCTGATTCGGTTACGCAGCAAACGACGGTCGGTTTCCAGCTGGGTTTCACCCGGGCCGCGTAAGCCGATACCGCCTTTCTGACGCTCAAGGTGCGTCCAGCCGCGTACCAGTCGGGTAGCAAGATGGCGCAGCTGGGCCAGTTCAACCTGCAGCTTACCTTCATGGGTTCGGGCGCGTTGGGCAAAGATATCCAGGATCAGACCGGTACGGTCAATGACCCGGCATTCGCACAGGCGCTCCAGATTACGTTCCTGCGCAGGGGTTAAGGCATGATCGAATAATACGACCGATGCTCCACTTGATTTTACCGCATCGGCAATTTCAGCTGCCTTTCCTTCACCGACAAAATATTTGGGATGTGGCGCTTTACGACTGCCAGTAATGACCTGCAGCGCGTCGACGCCCGCAGAAGAGACCAGGGTTTCGAATTCCTGGAGATCTTCCATCTCTTTGTCTTGGGAGAACCAGATGTGTACCAGTACGGCCTGCTCACCGGCTTCATAACGGTCAAACAAGCTATAACCTCGCTTAGAAAATAGAAGACCAGGAGGGAAAACAGTCTGTGTTCTCCCGCCCTGGCTTGTACGGGGAGCGCGTTATTCCGCGTTATCGCCGTCTTGTTGTGGCTGCGATGGCGCAGAAGCGTTGCTCCCGCCGTGGTGGTAGTTATTGCTGCCGCCACCCGTGTTGTTGCTGTGATGTGAAACCGGGCGCGATGGAACCACGGTAGAAATGGCATGCTTGTAAACCATCTGGCTTACCGTGTTCTTCAACAAAATCACGAATTGATCGAAAGACTCAATTTGTCCCTGCAGCTTGATACCGTTGACCAAATAAATCGAAACCGGAACACGTTCACGACGCAGTGCGTTCAAAAACGGGTCTTGTAAAGATTGCCCCTTAGCCATTCTATCTTTTCCTTATATGCTTGTTGTTTATTACTTGTAGAACCGAAGTTCTGAAAATACTGCGTAAAAATTTGCGCACGATAACCAGCCAATTGTACACAATCACCCATGCTTCGCACTAAGAACCTGAAGCACCTCGTCACGCGCCGATTCTGGGCTGTCGCTGTCAAGCCAGCGTACATTTTCCCAGCCGCGTAACCAGGTCATCTGGCGTTTAGCAAGCTGCCGGGTTGCGCAAATTCCCCGATAAACCATCTCGTCGTAATCGATCTCGCCAGCCAGGTACGACCACATCTGACGATAACCGACACAGCGAATGGAAGGCATATCCGTATGCAAATCACCTCGTGCAAACAGGGCGCGGGCCTCCGCTTCAAATCCTGACACCAGCATCTGCTGAAAGCGCAGTTCGATGCGCTGATGCAGCAGTTCACGGGTCGCGGGGGCGATGGCGAACTGATACACATCGTAGGGTAACGCTTCGCCGGATGTTTTAGTCAGTTCCGTTAAAGTTTTACCCGAAATAAAAAAAACTTCCAGTGCTCGCGAAAGTCTCTGCGGATCATTCGGATGAATACGACTTCCGGCCACCGGGTCGATGTCGCACAGCTGACGATGCAGCGCCTCCCACCCTTTTTCACGCGCCATTTGTTCAATGCGCTGACGCACCTCGGGATCGGCCGAGGGGAGCGGCGACAATCCTTCCAGTAACGCTTTGAAATAGAGCATGGTTCCACCGACCAGCAGCGGAATCCGGCCGTTCTGAACGATCTCCGCCATGGCCGCCAGCGCGTCGCGGCGGAAGTCGGCGGCGGAATAGGCCTCCGACGGATCGCGGATATCCAGCAGCCGATGCGGCGCCTGCGCCAGCTCCTCCGCCGAGGGCTTGGCCGTGCCGATATCCATCCCGCGATAGATTAAGGCAGAGTCGACGCTGATAAGTTCCACCGGCAGCTGCTTTCTTAGCGCTATTGCCAGCGCGGTTTTGCCCGAGGCGGTCGGCCCCATCAAAAAAATAGCCTTTGGTCGGCCAGCCGGGTTTTGTTCACTCATGCGTTAATGCGGCAAGCGCGCTCTCAATATCAAGGGCCTGAAGCAGGCCAGAAGGCGGCGATTTCAGCAGCTGCGGGCAGAGTCGTTCCAGCTCCGCCAGCAGCGTAATCGCCTGCGAGTGATTCCAGTGGAGCGCGTCGGTATCGCAACGTCGCGCCAGCCATTGAGCCAGCTGTGGGGCGTCGCTCTCCGGCTGCTGGGCGAGATAGCCTAACAGCTCTGGAATCAAGATTTGTAAATTTTGCGTGCGCAAGGGTAAAGGCACCGCGCGCAGCGTAACGTGGTCCCCTTCCGGCTGCAGATCGATGCCCATTGCATTCAGCAGGCTCTGCCGCTCTGCGGCGATCTGGCGCTCCGGCCGGGCAACTTTCATGCGCACCGGGATAAGCAGCGGCTGCGACTTCAGCCCCGTTTCCCCTGGCTGCAGCTGCGCATGGCGCACCCAGCGCGCCGCCACAGGCAGCGACAGCAGCAGCAGCCTCTGCTCCTGCTCCAGCAGCGCATAGCGCTCCCGCACCACCGTTAACACGCGGCCAAAGCTTTGCGCATGGGAGGAGAGCGGCGCCTCGGTCGGCTGCGCGCGCGGCGCGGCCGGTGGCGCGACCGGTTCAGCCGGCGCGCGCGGACCAGCCGCCGGCGTTTTCAGCAGCTGCTGATAGACCGCGCCTTCGCGCTTGCTGTAAAGGTTCTCTTTGTTCTGCCAGCCCGGCTGCGCGGCCGTTGCCGGACTCGCGCCCCCGCCTTCGCTGCGGCGCGGCGCGGCGGGCTGGGAAAAGTGGTTGCCGCCCGCCGCCTGGCGATTCTCCGGCTGCCAGCGCGGCGCCGGCTCTTCCGCCGCGATCGACGGCAGGGCCGGCGCGCTGCTCTCCTGCAGCACGCTCATCACGCCCTGAAAGATAAAGTCGTGCACCAGCCGTGACTGATGGAAACGCACCTCATGCTTGGCGGGATGCACGTTGACGTCTACCTGATGCGGATCGATCTCCAGGTAGAGCACATAGGCGGGCTGCTGGTCGGCCTGCAGCTGGGCCTGAAACGCCTGGCGTATCGCATGGTTGATCAGTTTGTCGCGCATCATGCGGCCGTTGACGTAGCAATACTGAATATCGGTCAGCTGGCGCGATCCGGCCGGATCGGCGACCCAGCCGCGCAGCAGCAGATCGTCATGTCGCCAGTCGATGCGCAGCGCATGCTGCATAAAGGTCGTGCCGCAAATCGCGCCCAGCCGCCGTTCGCGCTGCGCCTCATCATTGACCGCGCGATACTGGCGCATCAGCTTGCCGTTGTGGCTGAGCGAAATAGAGACGTCAAAACGCGCCAGCGCAATGCGGCGGATCACCTCGTCGATATGGCCAAACTCGGTTTTCTCGGTGCGCATAAATTTGCGGCGGGCGGGCGTGTTGTAGAAGAGGTCGAGCACCTCCAGCGTGGTGCCACACGGATGCGCCGCAGGCTTCACCGTGACCGCCATATCGCGGCCTTCGGCATACGCCTGCCAGGCTTCGTTCTGCGTCTGGGTGCGCGAGGTTAAGGTCAGGCGCGACACCGAGCTGATACTGGCCAGCGCTTCACCGCGAAAGCCCAGGCTCATAATCGCTTCCAGATCGTCGAGCGAGGCAATTTTACTGGTGGCGTGGCGCGCCAGCGCCATTGCCAGCTCCTCTTTGCTGATGCCGCAGCCGTTATCGCGGATGCGGATCAGCTTCGCGCCGCCGTTTTCAATATCGATGTCGATGCGCGTCGCACCGGCGTCGAGGCTGTTTTCCACCAGCTCTTTTACCACCGACGCTGGACGCTCGACGACTTCGCCCGCCGCAATCTGGTTAGCCAGCTGCGGCGGTAAAATTTGAATGGGCATGGTGATTATCCTTGTAGAGCCTGGCCCGGCGCCTGGCCGGGCTGACCGTCAGGAGGCGGGGATTTTCAGGGTTTGCCCCAACATCACATTTGAGGACTTCATATTGTTCGCCTGGATGATCGCCTGCGGGCTGACGCCGTAATGGGCGGCGATAGCCGTCAGCGAGTCGCCCCGCACCACTTTATGCCGCGTCGGGCCGCGCGCGGCCACCGTATTGCTGGCCGGCACCTTCAGGCGCTGTCCGACCCAGATCACATCGCGCTTCAGTCGGTTCATCTCGCGCAGCGTTGCCATGCTGACACCATATTTCGCGGCGATGCCGGAGAGCGTTTCACCGCGGGTTACCGTATGACGCTGCACTGCGCCGGTATACTGCGTGGTGCCGGTCGCCGGATTACTGGCGACGCTCACCGTCGGCGATGAGCCGATCGGCCGGTTTTCCTCCTTTGGGAGCGATTGTAGCGGGTGCGCCAGGAAATAATTGCGCAGGCCTTTGTAGATAGCCATCGCAATTTTATCCTGGTAAGCGCTACTGCCGAGCAGTCGCTCCTCCGAGGCATTACTGATGAAGCCGGTCTCCACCAACAGCGAGGGAATATCCGGCGAACGCAGCACGCCGAGGCTGGCGTGCTCCGGCAAACGCTTATGCAGCGGCGAAACGCCGCGCAGCTGCTGCAGCACTTTCAACGCCACGTCGTAGCCGACGCGCTGCGAGTGACCGAACTGCAGATCCAGCACCGCCTGGCTCAGATAGGGATCGGCCTGGCTGTTCGCCAGCAGATCCCCTGCGCCGCCCAGCAGTTCAGACTGTTTCTCGCGCTGCTCCAGCCAGTTCGCCATTTCGCTGTTGGCGCGGCGGTTCGACAGCACCCATACCGAGGCGCCGGTGGCGCTGTGGCTCGGTGCCGAGTCGGCATGAATGGAAACCAGCAGGTTGGCGTTCTCTTTACGCGCCACTTCGGAACGGCCCATCACCGAGATAAAGTAGTCGCCGTCGCGCGTCAGCACGCCTTTAAACATCGGATCGTTGTTCAGCAGCACCTTCAGCTTGCGCGCGATGGCGATAGTGACGTTCTTTTCATGCAGTCCACGCTGGCCGGTAGCGCCGGGATCCTGGCCGCCGTGTCCGGCGTCGATGGCCACAATCACCGTGTCATTGCTGGTGGGCACCGCATTGCCTGGGCGCGTTGTGGTGTTGGTATTGCTGACCGCCGTCACCTGATTCGCGTTGAACGGATTCACGGCGCTCCGGCTCGGGGCTGTCCGTGCCGGCGTCGATGTGGACGCCGTTGAAACCGGCGCGGCGCGGCTCACCGGCTGTTTGCCCTGAATAGTGAACACTACGTTGTAGCTGCTGCCGTTGCGCTGCGTCACCGCGCGGGTTTTGCCCGCCTGCGTCAGCTCGAACACCAGCCGAATGCTCTGCTTATCCTTTGGCGTGCTGGTGCGAATGCGCCTGACGATATTTTCACCGCTGAAGTTCAGCGGCAGCCCCTGAATCACGCCGCTCTGACGAATATCGAGCACCACGCGCTCCGGGTTGTGCAGCGGAAAGAAGCCGTACACCGGCTGCCCGGCGAAGCTCAACGTCACCGTCGCCCTGCTGTCGCCGTTTTCGACTTTGATATCGGAGAGGCTGGCCGCCAGCGCGGGCGCCGTCGCCAGGCAGAGTACCAGCAGCAGCGCGCTTTTTATCCGTGCGATCATCCCTGCGCCACCTGCTCTGTCAGCGTGTCGCCCAGCGCGGAGTGCGCCTCAAGGCGCGCCTCGCGTGCGGCCCCGACGTAGCTCAGCGTCAGCGCCAGATCGGGCGGCGGCAACACGCCCGCGCCCTGCTGCGGCCACTCCACCAGACAGATAGCTTCGCCGGTGAAATAGTCGCGGATCCCCATAAACTCCAGCTCTTCCGGATCGGCCAGGCGATAGAGATCGAAGTGATAGAGCGCGCGCGCGCCGAGCTGGTAAGGCTCCACCAGCGTATAGGTCGGGCTTTTAACGTTGCCCTGATGGCCAAGCGCCTGTAAAAATCCACGGCTGAAGGTCGTCTTACCCGCGCCCAGATCGCCATAGAGATAGATTACCGCCGCGCCGGTACAGGCGCGGGCCAGCTTAGCGCCCAGATCGAGGGTCGCCGCCTCATCGGGCAAGGAAATAACACAGGTCTTCATGCTTTATTATTGGGTCATCTCTGGATTAACAAACTGCCAAAGCAGCTCGAATAAATCTGTTGCCAACATGCCGCGCGTACCGCGCCGCGCCGCTACTGCGTCCGCTGCCGCCCCGTGCGCCACGCAGCCTGCGCAGGCCGCGTCGAACAGCGCCAGCTGCTGCCCCATCATTGAGGCGATAATACCACTTAATACGTCACCCATACCGCCGGAGGCCATGCCAGCGTTGCCGACGTCGGCGAACGCCATTTCGCCCTGCTCGCTGGCGATAAGGGTACCGGCACCTTTCAACACCACCACCCCGCCGTAGCGCGCCGCGAGTTGCTGCGCGGCGAGCAGGCGATCGCTCTCGACTTCGCTGGTCTTAATCCCCAGCAGCCGCGCCGCTTCGCCCGGGTGCGGCGTAATGATGCGATTCTGACGTTTCTCCGCATTGATTGCCAGCAGGTTAAGCGCATCAGCGTCCCAAAGCATCGGCTTTTCACTGGTAGTAACCGCTTTCAGCGCATTCTGTCCCCATTCGCGCTGGCCCAGACCCGGACCAATGGCGATAACGTCCGCCCACGCCAGCCCGCTTTGCAGACTCGCCTCCGTCAGCTCGTCCACCATGATTTCCGGGCGCGCCGTCAGTACTGGCGCAATATTATCGCGATGCGTCAGGACGCGCACCATCCCCGACCCGGCACGCAGCGCCGCTTCCGCCGTCATGCGAATTGCGCCTGCGGTGCCGGTGTCGCCGCCGACCACCAGCAGGCGACCGTGATTACCTTTGTGCGAGGTCGGCCTGCGCGGCTTCAGCCAGTGTGAAAGGAAGCTGGCGTCGAAGCGCGCCATCGGGGCGTTTTCACCGGCGAGAAAGGGGCTCAGGCCAAGGTCGGCGTAGCGCAGCTCGCCGATAAGATCGCGCGCTTTGCCGGTGATCTGGCCGGGCTTCAGCGCAATAAAGCTCAGCGTCTGCGTCGCGGCGATCGCCTCACCCGGTGCGCAGCCGGTCGCCGCCGACAGCCCTGACGGCATATCGAGCGCCAGCACCGGCGCGGCATGCGCGTTCGCCTGTTTGATCAGCCTGAGACAGGGCCCGGCGGGCGCGCGATTGATGCCGGTGCCCAGCAGCGCGTCGATGATAAGATCGACCTGCTCCGGCCAGGCGGCGTCAGCGGCATGGATCTCGCCGCCCGCTTCCAGCCAGGCCTCGCGCGCGCGCTGTGCCTCTTCAGGCAGAGGTTTATCGCTGTCGCACGCCAGCAGCGTGACCCTGTAGCCCGCCGCCTGCGCCAGCCGCGCTGTGACATAGCCATCGCCGCCGTTATTGCCCTGCCCGCAGAGGATCACCCAGCTGCGCGCCTGCGGCCACTGCGCACGCGCCAGCTCGAACGCCGCCTGCCCGGCGCGCTGCATCAGCTCGTAAAGCGTAATGCCCAGCGCGTCGGCACCGTCGCGCTCCAGCTGGCGCAGAGCCTGCGCAGGCCAGACGGAATATGGTAAACTGCGGCTGTTCGCCTTCGATTCCTGGTTACTCATGTCATACCCTCTCGATCTTCATCAGCTTGCTCAACAGATTAAACAGTGGGGCAAGGATCTCGGCTTTCAGCAGGTCGGCATCACCGACACCGATCTCAGCGCGGAAGAGCCGCGTCTGCAGGCGTGGCTGGACAAGCAGTATCACGGCGAAATGGAGTGGATGGCGCGCCACGGCATGATGCGTGCGCGTCCGCATGAACTGCTGCCCGGCACGCTGCGCGTAATCAGCGTACGCATGAACTATCTTCCGGCCAAAGCCGCCTTCGCCAGCACGCTGAAAAACCCGCAACTTGGCTATGTCAGCCGCTACGCTCTGGGGCGTGATTACCACAAAGTATTGCGCAATCGCCTGAAAAAGCTCGGAGAAATGATCCAGGAAAAGTGCGGCGAGCTTAATTTTCGCCCGTTTGTCGACTCCGCGCCGCTGCTGGAGCGACCGCTGGCGGCTAAGGCGGGCCTCGGCTGGACCGGCAAACATTCGCTGATCCTTAACCGCGAGGCGGGCTCCTGGTTTTTCCTCGGCGAGCTGCTGATCGATCTGCCGCTGCCGATTGACGCCCCGCAGGAGGAGCAGTGCGGCCGCTGCGTCGCCTGTATGACCATATGCCCGACCAACGCCATCGTGGAACCCTACGTGGTGGATGCGCGCCGCTGCATCTCCTACCTCACTATCGAGCTTGAGGGTGCCATTCCGGAAGCGCTGCGCCCGCTGATGGGCAACCGCATTTACGGCTGCGACGACTGCCAGCTGATCTGCCCGTGGAATCGCTACGGCCAGCTCAGCGACGAAACGGACTTCTCGCCGCGCGCCGCGCTGCATGCGCCGGAGCTAATGACGCTGTTCCAGTGGGACGAGAAAACCTTTTTACGCGTGACGGAAGGCTCAGCGATACGCCGCATCGGCCATCTGCGCTGGCTGCGTAATATTGCCGTGGCGCTGGGCAACGCCCCCTGGCGCGCCGAAATTGCGGACGTGCTGCAGCAGCGGCTGGGCGAAAATCCGCTGCTTGATGAACATATCGAGTGGGCCCTGCTTCAGCAGCAGGAAAAACGGCAGGCGCTGGTGATTGACGTGCAGCCCGCGCAGCAAAAACGGCTGGTGCGCGCGATTGAGAAGGGTTTGCCGCGTGACGCATGATAAGTAATCAGCGATGTTGGTCAGCGACTTTTCCACAAGCTGTGCATAAAAATAAAAAGGCGTTGTCATTCAACTGACACAGAGCGCGTCAGAGAAGATTTTAACAAAATGAAATACCTTCATTTATCGATAATTCAATGAGTTAAATAGAAAATGTGTACAAATACGAATGTGGATAGCGTGCGAGGAGAGAGACAAAGTTGTGGATAACTCTGTTCAAAATAGTTTTACAGATCGCCTTAAGCAGCGGTAAAACACGGCTGACGCGCTGTGGATAACCTGATAAGCGCAGCGTCACGCGGCGATCGTCAACGGCTTAACTAAGCGTCTGATATTTGGTGATGTAAAATTTGGAGCGGGAAACGAGACTCGAACTCGCGACCCCGACCTTGGCAAGGTCGTGCTCTACCAACTGAGCTATTCCCGCACAGGAAAGGTACTGCTAAACAAATTTTGGAGCGGGAAACGAGACTCGAACTCGCGACCCCGACCTTGGCAAGGTCGTGCTCTACCAACTGAGCTATTCCCGCTTAGGAAAGGTACTGCTAATCAAATTTTGGAGCGGGAAACGAGACTCGAACTCGCGACCCCGACCTTGGCAAGGTCGTGCTCTACCAACTGAGCTATTCCCGCGCCTTGTACCGTTGTATAAATTCTTCATCGGTACGGGGTGCGCATTATACGAGAAATTACTGCTGCTGCAAGAGTCTAAAAGCAAAATTTTGCGCTTTCGATTCGTTTGCCGATTAAAGCAGCAACCTGCTGTTTTCCTGCGCACCTTTCAGGACTAGAGCTGCAAAAAGTGCTCGCGATAGTATGCCAGCTCGGCGACCGATTCGCGAATATCATCCAGCGCCTGATGCGTGCCCGCTTTTTTAAAGCCTGGCAGAATCTCCGGCTTCCAGCGACGCGCCAGCTCTTTTAAGGTGCTTACGTCGAGATAGCGATAGTGGAAGTAGGCTTCCAGTTCCGGCATGTATTTGAAAAGAAAGCGGCGATCCTGACCAATGCTGTTGCCGCAAATCGGCGAGCTGTTGGCGGGCACCCACTGTTTTAAAAATTCAATCGTCGCCAGTTCAGCGCGGCGATCGTCAAACTCGCTGGCTTTCACGCGCTCTACCAGCCCGCTCGCGGTATGGGTGCGTACGTTCCACTCATCCATCAGCGCCAGCTGGGCGTCGGACTGATGCACCGCCATTACCGGCCCTTCCGCCAGAATATTGAGGTTCGCGTCGGTCACCAGCGTAGCAATCTCGATAATGCGGTCGCGCTCCGGATCCAGACCGGTCATCTCAAGGTCGATCCAAATCAGATTATTTTCATTTCCTGTTGCCATGCTGTTTCCCGCCGTAGCCGTTATCGTCATCAATAGTGAATAAGGTGTATCATAGACGTTTTGCCCAGCCGGGCGAAGTCTGACGAAAGTCTGAGAGGATGCGTGAGCAAAAATAAACTGTCGAAAGGTCAACAACGTCGCGTCAGCGCTAACCATCAGCGTCGTCTGAACCAGCGCGATGCGCCGGAAGCGGACGATAATCTGTTTGGTGAAGCAGCGGAAGGCGTGGTGATCAGCCGTTTCGGCATGCACGCAGATGTCGAAGACCGCGCGGGCGAGGTGCATCGCTGCAACCTGCGCCGCACTATTCGTTCGCTGGTGACCGGCGATCGCGTCGTCTGGCGTCCGGCGCTGGGCGGCGGCAAAGGCATCGTCGAAGCGGTGCATGAGCGCAGCAGCGTGCTGACCCGCCCCGACTACTACGACGGGCTGAAGCCTATCGCCGCCAATATCGACCAGATCATTATCGTTTCGGCGATTTTGCCCGAGCTGTCGCTGAATATTATCGACCGCTATCTGGTGGCGAGCGAAACGCTGGGTATCGAACCGCTGCTGGTGCTGAACAAGACCGACCTGCTGGATGACAAGGCGCGCGCCTTCGTCGATGAGCAGATGGATATCTACCGCCGCATTGGCTATCGCGTGCTGATGGTTTCCAGCCATGCAAAAGCGGGCCTGGCGGATCTCGAAGCGGCCCTGACCGATCGCATCAGCATCTTCGCCGGACAGTCCGGCGTCGGTAAGTCGAGCCTGCTGAACGCCCTGCTCGGCCTTGACGCGGCGCTGGAAACCGCCATCGTCACCAACGACGTCTCTGACGTCTCCGGGCTGGGTCAGCACACCACCACCGCGTCGCGCCTGTACCACTTTCCCCACGGCGGCGACGTGATCGATTCCCCGGGCGTGCGCGAGTTCGGTTTATGGCATCTTGAGCCGGAACAAATTACCCGCGGATTTGTCGAATTCCGTGAATTTCTCGGCGGTTGTAAGTTCCGCGACTGTAAGCACGGCAGCGATCCCGGCTGCGCTATCCGCGCCGCCGTCGAGGCGGGTCAGATAGACATTTCGCGCTTTGACAACTATCACCGTATTCTGGAGAGCATGGCGCAGGTAAAAACGCGCAAGAATTTCTCTTCCAGCGAGTGACGCTCGCTGCTTACCGCGGCATTGACCCTGCATCGCCTCTGTTACGGAAGGGATCATGGGGAAATTCGCCATCTGACCGGGGCGCTGATATGATTCGCCCCCTTTTGATTGACGCGAAACAAAGCCAGGAGGCTAAGGTGTTTGATCGTGTAAAACTCGGCCTGAATCATGTACTGCCGAAAAAATGGTTAACGGAACTTGCGGGTTGGGGTGCCAGCCGTCGTGGTGGCTGGCTGACCAAACTGGTGATTGATATCTTCGTCTGGTTCTACAAGGTGGATATGTCGGAAGCGCGTAAGTCCGATACCGCCAGCTATCGCACCTTTAACGACTTTTTTGTCCGTCCGCTGAAAGATGACGCGCGTCCGGTCGATCCCGACGCGAACCTGATCGTGCTGCCTGCCGACGGCGCTATCAGCCAGCTGGGCCGCATCGAAGGCGACCAGATTTTCCAGGCGAAAGGCCATCACTATACGCTGGACGCGCTGCTGGCCGGTCAGGAAGAGATGGCGGCGCAGTTCCGCGACGGCCATTTCGTCACCACTTACCTTGCGCCGCGCGACTACCATCGCGTGCATATGCCGTGCAACGGCATCCTGCGCGAGATGATCTACGTGCCGGGCGATCTCTACTCGGTGAACCCGCTGACGGCGCGCAATATCCCCAATCTGTTCGCGCGCAACGAACGCGTTATCTGCTATTTCGATACCGATATCGGCCCCATGGTGCAGATCCTTGTGGGTGCCACTATTGTCGGCAGCATCGAAACCAGCTGGGCGGGCACCATTACCCCGCCGCGCGAAGGGGTGATCAAACGCTGGCACTATCCCGCTGCGGATAGCGAAGGCGCCGTTGTGCTGCTGAAAGGCCAGGAGATGGGCCGCTTTAAGCTGGGCTCCACCGTGATTAATCTGTTTGCGCCGGGACGCGTTAAGCTGGCGGAGAGCCTGGAAGCTGAAAGCAAGACTCGCCTCGGCCAGCCGCTGGCTCTTGTGCTGCCGCAGACCGACCCCGTCGACGTTATCGCCGACTAACCGCTGAGAGTGTTTTTGCTGTGCGATCGTTTCTCATCCTGCTGCTGAGCCTCTGGCTCAGCACCTCAGCGCTGGCGGCCACCGTGCCGGACGCCAGCCAACTTAAACAGGCGCTGGACGAGGCGAAAGCGGCAAAAAGCTCTCCCGCGCAGGCGGAGCAGGTGCAGTCCCTGGAGGCTGCCCTCAACTACCTTTCCGAACGCGATGCGTCGCTGGAGCGCGCAAAGCAGTATCAGCAGGTCATCGACGACTTCCCTCGCCTGGCGCGCGAACTGCGCCAGCAAATCACTTCGCTAGACGACGGCAGCAAAAGCGTGCGCGGCACCATGAGCAGCGCCCAGCTCGATCAGGAGATCCTGCAGGTCAGCAGCCAGCTGCTGGAAGAGGGGCGCCAGGCGCAGCAGGAGCAGGATCGCGCCCGCGAGATCAGCGACTCGCTGTCGCAGCTTCCCCAGCAGCAAACCGACGCGCGTCGCGCGATGACCGAGAGCGACCGCCGCCTGCAGAGCGGCTCTGCCGCCGCCTCGCCGCAGTCTCAGGCGCAGCTGTGGGCGCGCCAGGCGGAAAACGCGGTCAATAAAGCGCGCGTGGATGAGCTGGAACTGGCGCAGCTCTCTGCCAATAATCGTCAGGAGCTGGCGCGTATGCGCGCCGACCTGCATCAGCTTAAAGCGGCGCAGCTCGACAACTATCTGCAGGCGCTGCGCAATCAGCTTAACGAACAGCGTCAGCGCGAAGCGGAACTGGCGCTGGCGCGCACCGAACAGCTGGCGGAAAACAGCGGCGACCTGCCGCCTGTGATCAGCGATCAGTTTCGCGTTAACCGCGACCTCTCCGGCGCGCTGAACCAGCAGGCGCAGCGCATGGATCTGGTGGCGTCCCAGCAGCGACTGGCGACCAACCAGATTATCCAGGTGCGTCAGGCGCTGGGCACGCTGCGCGAACAGTCGCAGTGGCTCGGCGCTTCCAATCTGTTAGGCGAGGCGCTGCGCGCGCAGGTGGCGCGGCTGCCTGATATGCCTAAGTCGCAGCAGATTGACAACGAAATGGCGCAGCTGCGCGTGCAGCGCCTGCGCTATGAAGATTTGCTGCAGCAGCAGGAGGCGCTGCGCAAAGCGCATCAGGCTGACGGGCAGCCGTTCAGCGCCGAACAGCGCCGCATTCTGGATGCGCAGTTGAAAACCCAGCGCGAGCTGCTTAATTCGCTGATCTCCGGCTGCGATACGCTGATTCTGGAGATTACCAAGCTCAAGGTCGCCAATACCCAGCTGCAGGATGCGCTGACCGACGTCAAAGATGCTACCCACCGCTACCTGTTCTGGACCGCAGACATCAGCCCCATCGGCCTGAACTATCCGGTAGAAGTGGCGCGGGATCTGTCGCGCCTGCTGTCGCTCGACACGCTGGGCCAGCTGGGCAAAGCGCTGGCGATGATGGTCACCAGCCGTGAGACAGTGCTGCCCCTGATCGGCGCGGTGCTGCTGGTGGGCTTCAGCCTCAGAACGCGTCGCCATTTCAACGCCTTCCTGGCGCGCTCGGCGAGCAAAGTGGGCAAAGTGACTCAGGATCGCTTCCGTCTGACGGTGCGCACCGTGTTCTGGTCGATCCTGGTTGCGCTGCCGCTGCCGGTGCTCTGGGCCGCGCTCGGCTACGGGCTGCAGCACGCCTGGCCCTACCCTATCGCGGTGGCGTTCGGCGACGGCATTACGGCGACGCTGCCGCTGCTGTGGGCCTTTATGATCAGCGCCGCGTTCGCCCGTCCTAACGGTTTGTTTGTGGTGCATTTTCGCTGGCCGCAGACCCGCGTCGCGCGCGCGACCCGCTATTACTCGCTGACCATCGGCCTGATCGTGCCGCTGATTATGCTGCTGATCGCCTTCGCCAATATGGAAGATCGCCAGTTTTCCGCCTCGCTTGGCCGGCTCTGCTTTATCCTGATCTGCGGCGCCCTGTCGATCGTGACCGTTAGCCTTAAGCGCGCCGGCATTCCGCTCTATCTGGATAAAGAGGGCAACGGCGATAACCTGGTGAACCGCGTGCTGTGGAACCTGATGATCGCCATTCCGCTCGCTGCCGCCCTCGCCTCGATGATTGGCTATCTGGCGACCGCACAGGCCTTGCTGGCGCGGCTGGAAACCTCTGTCGCCATCTGGTTTCTGCTGCTGGTGATTTACCACATTATCCGCCGCTGGATGCTGATCCAGCGGCGTCGCATCGCCTTTGACCGCGCGCGCCAGCGCCGTGCCGATATGCTGGCCAACCGCGCGCGTCACGAAGAGGAGAAAGAGTCGGCGGCGCAAAACGGCGAGGTCGACGTGGATGAGCCGATTATCGACCTCGACGCCATCAGCGCGCAGTCGCTGCGGCTGGTGCGCTCTATCCTTACCCTGATCGCGCTGGTGTCGGTGATCGTGCTCTGGTCAGAGATCCATTCCGCCTTCGGCTTTCTTGAGAATATTCGACTGTGGGACGTCAGCACCACGGTGCAGGGCGTGGAGAGCATCCAGCCGATTACGCTGGGCTCGGTGCTGATTGCGATTCTGGTGCTGATTATTACCACCCAGCTGGTGCGCAATATGCCCGCCCTGCTGGAGCTGGCGCTGCTGCAGCACCTCAATCTGACGCCCGGCACCGGCTACGCGATTACCACCCTGACCAAGTATGTGCTGATGCTGGTTGGCGGGCTGATTGGCTTCTCAATGATCGGTATCGAGTGGTCGAAGCTGCAGTGGCTGGTCGCCGCGCTCGGTGTGGGACTTGGTTTTGGTTTGCAGGAGATTTTCGCCAACTTTATTTCCGGCCTGATTATTCTGTTCGAGAAGCCGATTCGTATTGGCGACACCGTGACGATCCGCGATCTGACCGGCAGCATTACGCGCATCAATACGCGCGCCACCACGATTATCGACTGGGACCGCAAAGAGATTATCGTGCCGAACAAGGCCTTTATTACCGAACAGTTCGTCAACTGGTCGCTTTCCGACTCGGTGACGCGCGTGGTGCTGACCATTCCAGCGCCCGCGCATGTGGACAGCGAAGAGGTCACGACGGTGCTGCGGCAGGCGTGCGAGCGCTGCAGCTACGTGCTCGACGTGCCGGCACCGGACGTCTTCCTGGTCGATCTGCAGCAGGGCATTCAGCTGTTTGAGCTGCGCATTCACGCAGCGGAGATGGGCCACCGCATGCCGCTGCGCCACGAGCTGCATCAGCTGATCCTGAAAGGCTTTGCCGAGCACGGCATCGAAATGCCCTTCCCGCCTTTCCAGGTGCGTATGGAAACGCTGGGCAAGAAGACGCCAGCCAGCAACGGCACGCCGGCGGCGCGCACCTTTAAGTCTGGTGGTCTTTAAGGCGGCGAGCGGTGCGGCCTTGCAAAGGACCGCAGTGAAAGGATGTGGGAAGGGTTGCGGCACGCTACCTGAGCGCCAGAGAGGGGGCGCCGATCGCCGCCCCGCCGCTTTTCTGACTTGCGACAGAGGCCCGTTAAGCCGGGCCTCGTCAGCAGTGGAAATCGCCTGGGTGCAGGCGCGCTTACTGCTTCACAAACTCCTCACCCTGTGCGATATCTTTCTTCAGCGTCTCCAGCATGCCGCTTAATGCCTGTTGTTCAAAATCGCTCAGCGTGCCGATAGCGCGTCGCTCCGCGATCCCCTGTTTGCCCAGCAGCAGCGGCTGCGAGAAGAAGCGGGCGTACTCGCCGTCGCCCTCAACGTAAGCGCACTCCACCACGTTCGCCTCGCCCTGAAGCGCGCGCACCAGCGACAAGCCGAAGCGCGCCGCCGCCTGGCCCATCGACAGCGTGGCAGATCCGCCGCCCGCTTTGGCTTCGACCACTTCGGTACCCGCATTCTGGATGCGTTTTGTCAGGCTGGCGACCTCGTCATCACTGAAGCTCACCCCTTGCACCTGCGACAGCAGAGGCAAAATAGTCACGCCGGAGTGACCACCAATCACCGGCACTTCAACCTCGTTCGGCTGCTTGCCTTTTAGCTCGGCAACAAAGGTATTGGCGCGGATAATATCCAGCGTGGTAACGCCGAACAGTCGATTTTTGTCATAGACGCCGTGCTTTTTCAGCACGTCAGCAGCGATCGCCACCGTGGTATTGACCGGGTTGGTAATAATACCAGTCAGCGCTTTTGGCGCGGTTTGCGCCACCTGCTCAATCAAATTGCGTACGATACCTGCGTTAACGTTAAACAGATCGGCGCGATCCATACCCGGCTTGCGCGCCACGCCCGCCGAAATCAGGATCACATCGGCGCCGTGCAGCGCCGGCGTCGCATCTTCGCCGCTAAAGCCCTGGACTTTGACCGCGGTGGGAATATGACTGAGATCCACCGCGACGCCGGGCGTCACCGGCGCGATATCATAGAGCGTGAGTTCAGAACCCGCAGGAAGCTGGGTTTTTAACAGAAGGGCGAGCGCCTGACCAATTCCGCCAGCAGCGCCAAGAACGGCAACTTTCATTCTGTACTCCTTATTAAGGTGGGGCAGAGTAGAGCCGAATTTCCATCTGTGTCCAGACCTGAATCAACTTCTCAGACGATGACAAACCCACTGTTCATTATGCGTGCAGCAGCACTTAATCTTTTGGGTTGCTACTTTGTCAGCACAACACGCCTGAATGACCGACAACAATGCCGATAGCAGATAGAGCATGGCCGTGATAGCTATCCATATAACACCTCAATTGTATAACAATTCTGCAACCTTCGCTTTTCACATCCTCGCGCCGTTTTGGTCTGCGCAAAAAATTTTGTTATGATTGCCGCCCGCAACCCGCGGCGCCTGCCTTTTTTATCGACTAATTGCATAAAAATTCATTCATATGCATAATAATGTATCTGCCGTCGGCGGGCGTTCGGCATTTTTCTTTACTGGTAGCTTATGCGAAACCCATCTAAACAAGACGAACTGATTAAAGCGTTTAAAGCCTTGTTAAAACAAGAGAAATTCAGCTCTCAAGGCGAGATAGTACAGGCGCTGCAGGAGGAAGGCTTCGACAATATCAATCAGTCGAAGGTGTCTCGTATGCTGACTAAATTTGGCGCAGTACGCACGCGTAACGCCAAAATGGAGATGGTTTACTGTCTGCCGGCGGAACTGGGCGTGCCGACCACCACCAGCCCATTAAAAAATCTGGTCCTGGATATCGACTATAACGATGCGCTGATAGTGATCCGCACCAGTCCTGGCGCGGCGCAGCTGATTGCCCGCCTGCTTGACTCGCTGGGCAAGGCGGAAGGCATTCTCGGCACTATTGCCGGTGACGATACGATCTTCATTACTCCCGCGCGCGCGTTTACCGTCAGGAAACTGCACAGCGCGCTGCTGACGGTGTTTGAACAGGAGCTTTAAACCGCTCTCTTCTACCGGCAGCCGCGCTGCCGGTGGTTCCGTTTGCCCTGCCCGCGTCTTCTCCTCTGCTGATTCAGCCTGTTAGCTTATTCTTTTCCCAACGGGTTTTACTGAATCTCTTTGGTCATACCTGTTTGCCTGCTTAACCTTTTGCGCTATTTTACGCTGCTTTACACAAGGCTATTAGCGACAACACCCAGATCCAAATCAATAACCAGCCATATTCACCATATCCTTTCGCACAAAAAGATAAAGTGACTCACCCTGCTGTTTTTTAAGGCATTTACCAGCTACTGCCTGCTTTTTGACCGTTTTTTATAACTATAAAGAATAAAAATGCGTCATAAGGATAAAGTATCACAAGAAAACATTATTAGGCAGGTATTAATTTCAACTGTTATTAGTTCTATACTTCTTTTCGTGATGCAAATCACACCAAACAAAAAGACAAAAACAGACGACGAGGAAATAATCATGAACGTTAAAGCTACTATCGCAACCCTGAGCATTCTATCCGCCCTGTCATTCGGCTCTTTTGCAGCAGAATCTATCAACGCGCAGCAGGCGAAAAATCTGCAGCCTATCGGCTCAGTAAGCGTAAGCGGCGTAGCAGGTTCGCCGATGCAGATTAAAGAAGAGCTGAATGCAAAAGCTGAGCAGCAAGGCGCCAGCGCCTATCGCGTCATCGAGGCTTATAACAACGGCAACTATCACGCTACCGCTGAGCTGTATAAATAAGACGTCATTGCAAGGGCGACCTTATTGAAGCGCGCATTGCGCATCGGGTGGCCTTATCGATGAATTCAGGAGAGTAGACCATGAAAACCAAATCACTTATCGCTTTAGCCACGCTGACTGCCGCCCTGTCATTCGGCGCCAGCGCTGCCACTCTGGTATCAAATCAGCAGGCCGAAACCCTGCAGCCGCTGAACCAGACCATCAGCATCAGCGGTCATGACGGCGACCAGACCAATATTCGTCAGGCGCTATCCCAGAAGGCTGACGCGCAGGGCGCAAGCCACTATCGCATCATCGAGAACAACCAGGACGACACCTATCACGTCACGGCTGAGCTCTATAAATAATTAACCGACTGGGCGTCCGCGTGACGCCTGCGATATCGACGACCCGCATCATGATGTCAACCGCAGGTTGTTGATTGTAATGAGGAGACGAACAATGAAAATCAAAACAACCATCGCAACCATTAGCCTGCTTTCCGTAATCGCATTCGGCGCTCAGGCAGCGCAGCTGATTACCGGCGACCAGGCGCAGAATATGCAGCCTGCGGGGACAGTGACGATCAGTGGTACAGCGGGCGCGCCGATGGATTATCGCGCGCAGCTTTCTCAGAAAGCCGATGAGCAGGGTGCCAGCGCCTATAAAGTGATCGAAGCGCGCACCGGCGACAACTACCACTTCACTGCTGAACTCTATAAGTAATTCCTCGTCAACTGCTGACGAACCCCTTGGCCCCGCTTGTCGGGGCCCTTTTTGCTGGGTTACTTGATATTAAAGCGGAGCTGGCCCTCCAGCTCCTCTTCTGCCTCGTCAAATAACAGGATCAGCGCGCCATAGCGCCGTTTCTGCCCCTTTCCCAGATTAATAAATTCAATTTCCAGCGGCATCGGCAGCTCTTTGCCGGTGAGTACATCCCATAACGCATCCAGGTCGCCAATACGGTAGAGGTTCAGGGCGAAGCGCTCGCTGAACTGACGGAAGAAATGCGACTGGTCGACGATCTCATTAAAGTCGAAACGCTCGGTTTTCATAATGAAGGCTCCTGTCCTTCCTCACCGGGCGGCGCGAGGCCGCCCGCGCGTTAGCTTTCGCTCAGGCCGCCGATATGCAGCGCCTTAACCTCCAGATACTCTTCCAGGCCGAGCACGGAACCTTCGCGCCCCAGCCCCGACTCTTTTACGCCGCCGAACGGCGCCAGCTCGGTCGATACCGCGCATTCGTTAATGCCGATCATGCCGCTTTCCAGCGCGGCCGAGATGCGGAAGACGCGCTGCAGGTTCTGGGTGTAGAAGTAGGCCGCCAGGCCGAATTCCGTGTCGTTGGCGCGACGGATAACCTCTTCCTCTTCGCTGAAGCGAAAGCAGGCCGCCACCGGACCAAAGGTCTCTTCCCGCGCCAGCTTCATCTCTTCGTGCGCGTCGGCAATCACCGTCGGCTGCCAGAAGTTGCCGCCCAGCGTATGGCGTTCGCCGCCGGTAACAATGCGCCCGCCTTTGGCCTTAGCGTCTTTGACGTGCTCTTCTACTTTATCCACGGCGGCGGCGTTGATCAGCGGTCCCACCACTACTCCCTCCTCTACGCCGTTGCCGACCTTGAGCTTTTTCACCTCCTCAGCCAGCTGGTTCACAAAACGCTCGTAAACGGCGTCGTGGATATAGAAGCGGTTAACGCTGACGCAGACCTGGCCGGCATTGCGGAATTTATTGGCGATGGCGCCTTTTACCGCCGCGTCGATATCGGCATCTTCAAAGACGATATAGGGCGCATTGCCGCCCAGCTCCATCGACACCTTTTTCATGGTCTCGGCGGCGTTGCGCACCAGCGTCTTGCCGACCTGGGTCGATCCGGTAAAGGAAATTTTGCGCACCGCCTTGCTGGCCATGATGGCGTCGCTGATGGCGTGGGTATCGCCAGCCACCGCGTTAAGCACGCCGTCCGGCACGCCCGCTTTTTTTGCCAGCGCCAGCAGCGCGAACGCGCTCAGCGGCGTGTTATTGGCCGGTTTGATAATGCCGGTGCAGCCCGCCGCCAGCGCAGGGCCAAGCTTGCGCGTCAGCATCGCCATAGGGAAATTCCACGGCGTTATGGCGGCAACCACGCCAACTGGCTCGCGCGTGGCGAGAATACGCGAGCCGGGTTTGGCAGGCGGAATGATTTCGCCGTTTGCGCGCTTCGCCTGCTCGGCAAACCACTGAATAAAGCTGGCGGCGTATTCCACCTCGCCTTCCGCCTCTTTCAGCGGCTTGCCCTGTTCGGCGGTCATCAGCTGCGCCAGCCAGGCTTTGTTCTCGATCATCAGCTGATACCAGCGATAGAGGATTTCGGAGCGCGCTTTGGCGGTCTGCGCGCGCCAGGCGGGGAAAGCGCGCTCGGCGGCGGCGATCGCCCGTTCGGTTTCAGCCTTGCCCGCCTTCGCTACGGCGGCCAGCACTTCGCCGGTCGCAGGATTCAACACATCAAAGGTGGCGGCGGCGCGGTGCCACTCGCCGTCGGCCAGATAGCCGGTCTGAAAAAGTTCGCTGTCGTGCAGAGGGGTCGTCATAGGTTCGCTCCTGTCAGTTTCTCTTCCTGTGAGAAAAGTATAGATGGCAAAAGCGGGCGTTTTGGGGAAGGCGTGGCACAGAGGCGGCCGCTGCGCCGGGCAGCGGCCAGATTCAGATTTGAAGAAGGGTGTGCTGGTATTTACCCAGCATATCGGCAAGGCGCTTCACCGGCTCGGTCACGCTAAGCGGCGCGTCGTACTGCACCAGCTTCTGCTGATAGACCTCAAACTCCGACAGCAGCTGTTCAAAGTAGTGGCGCCGTTTCTCATCGCTGCGCGCCGAGATAACCCGATCCGCCGTCGAGCGCAGCTGCCGATGGAACGCGGACAGGTCGGCGTTAACCGGCACGTCCGCATTGCGCAGCCGCTGATGGCCGATAATCAGCGTCAGGGCGATACGATATTTATCGATATCGCCGGGGAACAGGTTCAGCAGCATAAACAGCTGTTGATAGAGCGCGGGCAGATGGTTTTCGCGGCGGCGCGCCTGGTTGGTGGTCATCGCCGACACCGCGGCATACATAAAGCGGTTCAGCAATTTACGTCCGGTGCGCGCTTTCGATTTATCGCGGATAAGCAGGATTACCATCAGCGCCAGGAAAGCGCCGATCATCTGCCCCAGCACGTTGTCGAGAAAAACGTTCAGGTGGAAGGTCATGGGATTATCCAGAACCAGAACGTTGATCGTGCCGGCTAACGCGCCAAGCGTGCCTAGCTGACGACGCTGGATCAGAATACCGCTGATGAAGCCGAGCAGGCCGATGGCGATGCAGAGCAGTAGCGCGCTCTGCTGAGTGCTGGGCAGCAGGTACATAAAGTAGAACGAGCTGAGCGGCACCGCAAAAATCATACCGTAGAAAAAATCCTTCGCCATCATCAGCGGATTCGGCACGCGCATCGCCAGCGCGGTGATCACCGCCAGCATCACCATACAACCGCTGCCCGATGTCCAGCCGGTATAGAGCCAGAACAGCGAGCCGAGCGCGGTGGCAACAAAGGTGCGGATGCCATTAATCATTGCGTGATGGGTTTCAGCGGAGCGCGCCTGGATTACAATTTCGCGCTGGAGAATGCCCTCTTCCAGCGTCGTGATGCGGCTGTTGCTTTTGATGCCTTTCAGCAGCAGCAAATACTCTGTGGCGGCACCAACCCAGCTCGCCAGCGTCACGGGCGCTTTGCCCTCTTTGCTGGCGCCAATCACCCGGCGCATCACCTTCATACGCCGATGCACGTCGGCAACGCTCTCTACTTTCTTCTCGAGCAGCAGACGATACTGCGAGGGAATATAGTCGGGGCGCGCATTCTGGATAAGGAAGGTTTCCGCCGCCTGGGTAATCATGGTCAGCGACAGCGTGTTAAGCATTTGCAGCCGCCGGTTGGCGTTTTGCCAGCGCGACGACTCCATCATCAGCTGACCGCGCATGGTGCCGAGCGCCGAGGTGCGGCGCACCAGCGTGCTCCACGCCTTGTCGACCTCCTCTTTATCCTCATGCGCCACGCAGATCTGCAGCAGGCGATAATGCGCCACCAGCAGCGAATCAACCTCGCTGTCGATCACCTTTTTAATCGAGCGCGGCGAGAAGATCATATCCGCCAGAATGGCGCAGAGGATGCCCAGCACAATTTCGCTACAGCGCTCAACCGCAAACTGCGGCACCAGCGTCAGGCCATTGTTGGCATCGGCAGTCACCACGATGATCAGTGCGGTATAGCCCGCCAGCCCCAGCGCATAGGAGTTCTCAACTTTAATCAGCGAGGAGAGCCAGACGCAGACCCCTGCCCAGATGCAGCACAGCAGCAGCATAACCACTGGCGCGCGCACCGTGGCGATCATAATGGTCAGCGCAGCGATACAGCCGATAAAGGTGCCGATAATACGCAGCACGCCGCGATAGCGCAGCGCGCCGGAGTAAGGATCGCCGCCGGCGACGAAAGCGGTGCCGCCGGCAACGATGCCAGCGGTCATCACCGCCCAGCGAGGCGTTTCAAGGTTGAGATGAAAGCCGATCATCAGCGCGGCCACCAGCGCGAAGGCCAGCTTGATCGGGAAACGCAGGAACTCGATCATATCGTCCCCGCTTAACCAAACTCACGCAGGCGATTGAAAAGACGCGACATCGGCGACACCTGCGTCTCGGCGCGATCGCTCTGTCCGGTGATCACAACGGTCGCGGTGGTGCCCGCCGGGAAGCGGTTGCCAGGCTGCCGATCGAGACGGATGCGCACCGGCACGCGCTGCGCCAGGCGTACCCACTCGAGGTTGGAGTCCACGGTCGCCATGCCTTTGCTGTCGACCGAGCTGCTGCTGTTGGTTACGCCCGCTGCGACGCTGTCGACGGTGCCGCGCAGCACCACATTGCTGCCGAGCGGCGTGACTTCCGCGCGATAGCCCGGCTCGACGCCGTGCAGCTTGGTCTCTTCCAGATAGGCCAGCACGTAGAAGGAGTGCTGCTGCACCAGCGCCACCGCGACGGAACCGCGGGTGATAAATTCGCCTTCGTAGACGTTAAGGTTAGTGACCCAGCCGTCAGACGGCGCGGTGATAGCGGTACGATCGAGATCGATTTTCGCCAGGTCACGCGTGGCGATCGATTTCGCCAGCTGATGTTCCGTGGTTTGCAGATCGTTGTTCGCCTGGTCGATCGCTTCGCGCGACATCGCCGAGGTGCCCAGCTTGTTGCGCCGCGCCGCTTCGCGACGTTTTTCACTGACCAGCGCCTGGTAGTACTCGACGTCAGCCTGCGCCTGATCCAGCGCTTTCTGATAGCGCGGACGATCGACGACAAACAGCGTATCGCCCTTTTTCACCAGCTGGTTGTCATGCACAGGCACGTCGGTGATCAGGCCCGTAACGTCCGGCGAGATAGCCACGACATCCGCCGCAAACTTAGCGTCGCGGGTCCACGGCGACTCGGTGTAAAACACCCAGGCGCGATAGATGATAACGACAGCGATGATAACCAGCAGGATAGTAATCGCGTAACGCGCGATTTTTCTTATTAGCGATTTCACTTAAACCTCAGACGAATAGACGGGATACCAGGTAAAACACACAGCAGTAAAGCGCCGTGTTGAAAAGCGCCGGATGCCAGACGAGATCGTAGATACCGCTTGGCGTCAGCAGTCGCTTCACTAACCAGAACAGCATTAGCGAGACGATTAATTCAATGAAGATGGGCGGGAAAGAGAGCCCAAACACGACAAAAACCGGAAGCACACTCATCAGGGATCCTTAGTACGACCTTGCCGGGATGATCCTTAGCCTGCCGGCTGCAAGCCGCAACGGCTGAGTGGCGGATGACAGCATCCGAACCACGGCTGAGTAAATAATAGCGTATCATCGGGCAGAAACAGACGTTTTACAGCAGGCCGGCTTAACCCTTCCCGGGCAAAAGCGAATCACCGGGAAATACCCGGGCGCGCATATAGTAACGCGCCTGACTATACGTTTTCTACAGAATGTGAGCTAAATCACTTTTTAATCAGAGTAAACAATGGAACGACTGAAAGGCATGTCCATATTCGCCAAAGTGGTTGAATTGGGTTCATTTACCGCCGCCGCGCGCCAGCTTCACCTCAGCGTTTCGTCTATTAGTCAAATTGTGGCGAAACTGGAAGATGAGCTACAGGTTAAGCTGCTTAACCGCAGCACGCGCAGCATCGGCCTGACCGAGGCGGGTAAAATCTACTATCAGGGCTGTCGCCGCATGCTGGCTGAGGCGACGCAGGTGCATGAGCAGCTCTACGCCTTTAATAATACGCCCATCGGCACGCTGCGCATCGGCAGCTCCTCGACCATGGCGCAAAACGTCCTCGCCGAGATGACCAGCAATATGCTGCGCGAGTATCCCGGCCTGAGCGTGAATCTGGTGGCGGGCATTCCGGCACCGGACCTGATCGCCGACGGGCTCGATCTGGTTATTCGCGTCGGCGCGCTGAAGGACTCCAGCCTGTTTTCGCGCCGTCTCGGCGCGATGCCGATGGTGGTGTGCGCGGCGAAAAGCTATCTACAGCAGCACGGCGCGCCGGAAAAGCCAGCCGACGTCGATAACTTCGCCTGGCTCGAGTACAGCGTTCGCCCCGATAACAATTTCGAGCTGATCGCCCCTGAAGGGCTGGTTTCGCGCCTGTCGCCGCAGGGCCGCTTTGTCACCAACGACTCGCTGACGCTGATCCGCTGGTTAAAGGCGGGGAACGGCATCGCCTATGTGCCGATGATGTGGGTGATTGAAGAGATTAACGCAGGAGAGATCGATATCCTTTTTCCGCAGTATCAGTCCGATCCGCGTCCGGTTTATGCGCTCTATACCGAAAAGGATAAGCTGCCGCTGAAGGTGCAGGTGTGCATCGACTATCTGACGGAATATTTCCAGCAGGTGGCGGAGCAGTATCAGCAGCATCGCGCCAGCTAGGGGGCTGTGCCGCAGCAGGCAGAGAGCGAGCGAGGCGCACAGCCCGGCATCCCTGCCAAAGGCTTCTGCGCGGCGTGCGCTCTGCCGCCTGCGTTCAGCGATCGCTGGCGATCAGGCGGTGCCGCCGACGGTGAGTTTATCCAGCTTCAGCGTCGGCTGACCGACGCCGACCGGCACGCTCTGTCCCTCTTTGCCGCATACGCCGACGCCTTTATCCAGCGCCAGATCGTTGCCGACCATCGAGATTTGCTGCATCGCCTCAATGCCGGAGCCGATCAGCGTGGCGCCTTTCACCGGCTTCGTCACCTTGCCGTTCTCAATCAGATAGGCTTCCGAGGTAGAGAAGACAAATTTGCCGGAGGTGATATCGACCTGCCCGCCGCCGAAGTTAGGCGCGTAGATGCCGTACTCGACGCTTTCGATAATCTCCTGCGGCGTCGATTTACCTGCCAGCATATAGGTGTTGGTCATACGCGGCATCGGCAGATGCGCATAGGACTCGCGGCGGCCGTTGCCGGTCGGCGCGACGCCCATCAGACGCGCGTTGAGCTTGTCCTGCATATAGCCTTTCAGCACGCCGTTTTCGATCAGCACGTTGTACTGGCCCGGCACGCCTTCATCATCCACCGCCAGCGATCCGCGCAGCCCTTCGAGGGTGCCGTCATCCACCACGGTGCAGAGTTCAGACGCCACCAGCTGGCCCATTTTGCCGCTGAATACCGAGGTTTCGCGGCGGTTGAAGTCGCCTTCCAGCCCGTGACCGACCGCTTCATGCAGCAGCACGCCCGGCCAGCCTGCACCCAGCACGACCGGCAGGGTGCCTGCCGGCGCGGCGACGGCGGAGAGATTGACCAGCGCCATACGCACCGCCTCTTTCGCCCAGGCGTCGGCGCGCACGTCGCCGTTTTCATCGGCAAGGAAGAATTCGTAGCCGACACGCGCACCGCCGCCGCTAGAGCCGCGCTCGCGTTTGCCCTGATCCTCCACCAGCACGCTGACGGAGAGACGCACCAGCGGACGCACGTCCGTTGCCAGCGTGCCGTCGGTCGCCGCCACCAGCACCTGCTCGTAGACGCCGCTCAGGCTGGCATTAACCTCCTGCACGCGGGCGTCTGCGGCGCGCGCCACTTTGTCTACGCGCTGCAGCAGGGCGATTTTATCTTCGCGCGTCAGGCTGTCGAGCGGGTTAAGCGGCTGATACAGCGCGCGGTGCATAACGTTAGAGAGCGTATGCGCCTTGCCGTTACCCTGCTCGCGTACGATGCTGCGCGCCGCTTCTGCTGACTGGCGCAGCGCGTTCAGGGTAATCTGGTCCGCATAGGCGAAGCCGGTTTTTTCACCGCTGACGGCGCGCACGCCGACGCCCTGGTCGATATGCCAGGAGCCATCTTTGATAATCTTGTCTTCCAGCACCCAGGATTCATGGAAGCTGGACTGAAAGTAGAGATCGGCATAATCCAGACGACGTTCTGAAAGCTGCCCTAACAGGGAAAACAGGTCCTGCTGATTAATATTGTTAGCAGTTAGCAACTGCTCACTTACCAGATTCAGAGTCATCGTATCTCGCTCGTTTTATGCTCGGATAATGAGGGTGTGACACGCATTCTGCGTCAGGGCCCATTGGCCCTGCGCTAATAACGTCGATTTTACTAGCCTGCGGCAATTCCCCGACGGCGTCAAATTCACTTCTTCTCTTCTTCGCGCGGTTTGCGCAGCACTTCGTTGATTTGCGGCTTATCCAGCGGGCCGTCGATGTGATAACGCAGCAGCGAGATTTTATTCCACAGCGGCCCCAGCACTTTGCTCGCCGCGAAGACCGCCGCACCCACCACCGGGTTGATCACAAAAGCGGTCGCTACGCCGACGGAGGCGGAGATCTCTGGCGCAACCACGGCTTCCATATCGATATTGCGCTTCACTAAATCCACCTTGCCCTGCATGGCGATATCCGCCTCCAGGCCATCTACCAGCAGGTTATCGGTGCGCATCACGCCATTTTCAATCCATGCGGTGCCATTGATTGAGTCGAAGTAGAAGCCGTCATTGTTAAAGGTATCGCTAAAATCGAAACGCAGCTTGCGCAGCAGGGCGTCGAAGCTCATCAGGCGCAGCAGCTGGCCCGCGGCGCCGGTATTGACGTCGGCGATCTGCCCTTTGCCAAAATGGGTTTTCAGCGTGCCGCTCAGCGTCTCTTCCGACGGCTGCCACGGCGCCGAACGCCAGTGCAGATCGTAATCAACCCTGAACGATGCGTCGCGCAGCGGGGTGTTAACGCCAAACCAGTTGGTGGCGTTGTTGATATTGCTGCCGCTCAGCGTCCCCTTCAGGGAGGTGCGCGGCGCGTCGGGGCTGTTGACCCATTCGCCGGAGACCTTAAGACGCGAGCTGCCGGTATCCACCAGACCATTAGTGAGTGCTAACGTATCACCTTTCGGCGCCACCTGCGCCTGTATACGGCCGAATTTCTGGCCGCGCAGCCAGCACTCGGCGCAGCTCAACTGCAGCGCCGGCCAGCGGCTAAAGTCGATTTTACTCGCCTGCTGCTGGCGCGCCGCGCCGCTGTCGCCGCCGCTTTGCCATTCGGGATTGTAATAAAGATAGTCGAGCGCCACGCGCCATGGGGCACTCTGCGCCATCGCCAGCGTGCCGCGAATTTCGCGCCCTTTAATAGTGACGCTGCTGCTCCCCTTGTCGCCTTGCGCAAGCGTCGCGTCAATATCATGCCACTGCTGCCCCGCCAGCGTGACCGCCGGGCTGCGCAAGGTCACGTCGCCCGGCAGGGCCACGCCGCCCATCTCGTTCGCGCCGCCGCCCTGAGAGGCGCCGCCCGCCATCATCAGCCCGGCCCAGGCTTCTCCGTCCAGCGCAGGCAAATTCAATACCATACCCGCGCGATCCGGCAAGGCGGGCTTGCTGTGGGCATCGTTCAGCCAGATGCCGCGATCGACGCGCAGCTGCGGCTCAAGCAGCCAGCGGCTGTTGAAGCGATGGCGATTCGCCACGCTGCCGCTGAGTTCGAACTGTTGCAAATCGCCGCTGGCGTTGACCGCGATGGGCATCGCTTCGCCGCTTGCCTTATTGAGCGGTGAAGGTAAGCGACTGCTTACTTCTTTCGCATCGCCTTTCAGCTCAATGTCATAGTGCGCCCCGCCCTGATGCGGCAGCTGGATATTTACGTTGCCCTGCCACGGCAGATGACCGCTGAGCTGGCTGGCGATCTGGGCAGGCACCTGCGAGAGCTTCGCCGGTTGCCAGTCGCCGTCGAGCCTGATGTTGACGCCGAAGTCCTGTGGATTCTCTTTGGTGCTAAAGCTGACGTTCACCGGCTGGCCGAACCAGCTGGCGCGCAGCGTATCGCTGTCCAGATTGCCGTTGTTGAAGCGGAAGCGGCCGCTGAGGTTTTCCAGCGTGGTGTCGAGCGGCTTGATATGCAAAGCGTTATTGTTGAGATCCACGTTGCCGCTGGCGTGAACCAGCTCGCCGTCGAGGGGAATATCAAGCTTCAGGTGCCCCTGAGTTTTTCCCTTTATCTCCAGCTGCTCCAGCGCCGCGCCCAGCGACTTCTTCAGCGGCGTATCCTGGAAGTAGTGGGCGATCTGGTCGCCGTTGCCGCTGATATCGCCGTCGATCAGCAGCTTCTCTTTCAGATAGTCCGGGATGGCTGCGCTAAAGTCGCTGACCTCTACCTCGCCCAGCCTGAAGCGCGGCGCCCGCATCCAGAGTCCGTCGTTGATAAAGTCGAGATCGATATCGAACTTCGTCACGTCAGGCCAGTTGGGCTGAAACGCGTAGGTCGCCTGATGCAGCGGCACCCATACCTGAAACATGCCGTCGTTATGACGGAACGGGAAGAGTTTTGGGTTGCCGGCGAACAGCAGCGTGGCGTTATCGACCTGGCCACCTTTGATGGCGCCGCTCAGATAGCGCGTTAGCGCCTTGCCCATTAGCGGCTGCGGGAAGTAGCGCCAGGCGTCGCCCGCGTCGGTTACGCGAATGCCGGCGAGAATGTCGAGGCGCGGCTCGCGTCCAGAATTCTGCTGATAGCGAAAATCGCCGCGCGCCCAGAGCGAGCGCGCCTGCACATCGAGATCGCGGCCGTCGAGCGTTAATCCGTTTGCGTCGCGCAGCCAGCTCAGCGATCCGTGCAGCTGGTGGATCTCCAGCGGCGCGTTGAACATGGCGCTATAGGGCACGTCAGTGCGGCCCATCTCGACGTTGACCTGGCCGTTGCTCAGGCTGCCGCGCGCCTCGCCGCTAAGGTTGCTGACGCCCGGCAGCAGCTGCCAGGGCTGCCAGCGGAAGTCGCGCCATTTGACCTGCATCCGCGTCTGATCCGGCTGCTCCAGCGGAATATCCAGCGCCAGCCCCTCTATGGTGCCCTGCGGCTGGAGCGCGCGCCAGTTTTCAAACAGCGACGGCGACAGCGGCGCGAAGAGCGGCACCAGCGGCGCAATGCGGTTCAATACCAGCTGCGTCGCCCTGACCCGCACTTCGCCCTGATGTTCGGGGCCGAGCAGCTGCTTATCCTGCGGACGCCACAGCAGCGCGAAGTGCCCGGCTGGCCAGGCCTCGCCGTCGGTGCTGAGACGCGTCTGCGGCACGCTGACCATCCAGCCGTTTTGATAACGCGAGAGATGCGCGGTCAGGCCGTCTACCTGCAGGTGATGCGCGCCCTCCTCGCTCTGCCAGTTCGCGCCGCCCTTGTGCAGCAGCAGATCGCCCGCGTAGAGTTCCCCTTCGCGCAGGCTGACCCAGGCCGCCAGGCTAAAACGCGCGCTGTCGAGCCGCGTATTGTCGCGCATCCAGCGCCCCAGCCACGGCCGCACGTCGACGTCGTCCGCCTGCATCCAGATGCGGCCGTCGTTGAGTAAGCCTTCGCTATCGTTCAGGTCGAGCCGCACCTGCACCACGCCGTGCTGGCCGGTAAAGCTGGAGAGGCTTACTTCGCCCTCTGCGCGGTGGCGGTTCTTTTCGTTTAGCCAGGTGAGTTTCGGGATCGCCAGCTCCGCGCGCTGGCCGGAAGGGGTGCGGAAAAAGATGGAGCTGTCGCGCAGGTCGAAGTGGTCGAACTGACGCAGGAAGAGTTCGTTGATGCGGCCAGGCCTGAAGCTGTTTTTCTCTTTATCGCTGGAGAAGAGCGGACGGTTGCTGTCGAGGCGCAGCTGCCAGAAGGTGAGATCGCGGAACTGCCAGCGCCAGTGAAGCAGTGACTGCCAGACATCCAGCGCCAGCGTGACGCGCGCGATATCGAGCCTGCCGTTCTCCTGCATATCAACGCGCAGATCGCGGATCTGCAGCGTCGGGCCGAAGGTTTCCCAGCGGCCGCTCAGGGCGTCGGCGGTAATCTTTATGCCGCTGGCGCGCGACAGCGTTGACAGAATGTCGCTGCGGTAGCTGTCGAGATGCGGCATCGCCAGACGCAGCCCGCTGACCAGCAGCGCCACGATCACAATCACGGTCGCAACCAGCAGTAACACAATCCTCGGCAGCTGCCTCACACACCTCTCCTTGTCTTCCGCATTTGACGGATGGTTATCTCTCATACTCAACCGTCGCCAGACAATCATCGGTATGAATGCGCATTTTAACCTAAGCAAGGCCGCTTTTTTAGTCCGCCGACGAGCGAGTCGCCGGAAGCGAGGGCTTACATCATGACGACGTCGAACTGCTCCTGGGTATAGAGTGGCTCAATATGCACCTTGACCTGTTTGCCGACGAAAATCTCTACCTCTGCCAGCGCGTGTGACTCATCGCTTTTCAGCGCTTCGCCCACTGCCGGCGAGACATAGACCAGAAAACGATCGGAGTCGTACGCGTGGTGGACGCGCACGATTTCACGCATGATCTCGTAGCAGACTGTTTCCACGGTCTTCAGCGTGCCGCGCCCTTTGCAGACCGGGCAATCCTCGCACAGCACGTGCTCAATGCTTTCGCGCGTGCGCTTGCGCGTCATTTCAACCAGCCCCAGCGCCGAGAAGCCGTGAATGCCGGTTTTCACCCGATCCTTGCTCAGCGCCGCCTCCAGCGAATGCAGCACGCGGCGGCGATGCTCTTCGTTGTTCATATCGATAAAGTCGATAATGATGATGCCGCCGAGATTGCGCAGCCGCAGCTGGCGCGCAATCGCCTGCGTCGCCTCAACGTTAGTGTTAAAGATGGTTTCGTCGAGATTGCGATGGCCGACAAAGGCGCCGGTATTGATGTCGATGGTGGTCATCGCCTCGGTCTGATCGATGATCAGATAGCCGCCTGACTTAAGCTCGACCTTGCGATCCAGCGAGCGCTGAATTTCGTTCTCGACGTCGAAAAGATCGAAAATCGGCTGTTTACCGGCGTAAAGCTCCAGCTTGTCGGCCATTTCTGGAATGTATTCACGCGTAAATTCCACCAGCAGCTCGCAGGTGAGACGGGAGTCGACCCGGATGCGATCGAGCGCCGCGCCGGCGAAATCACGCAGAATGCGCTGCGCCAGCGCCAGCTCGCCATAGAGCAGGCAGCGGGTCTGGTTGCGTTTTTTCCGCTCGGTGACTTTAGTCCAGAGGCGCTTCAGGAAGGCGGCGTCCTGCGCCAGCTCCTCTTCGCCGATGCCTTCCGCCGCGGTGCGAATAATAAAGCCGCCGAGATCGTCGCAGTAATCCGCTACCACCGCCTTCAGCCGCTCGCGTTCACGTTCGCTTTCGATACGCTGAGAGACGCCAACGTGCGAGGCGCCCGGCATAAAGACCAGGTAGCGCGACGGCAGCGTGATGTCGGTGGTGAGGCGCGCGCCTTTGGTGCCGAGGGGATCTTTCACCACCTGCACCATCAGATCCTGCCCCTGCCGCACCAGCTCGGCGATATCGCGCACGATAAAGTTTTTCTTCTCATCGCCGGCGACGCACTCGGTGTGCGGCATGATATCGGAGGCGTGCAAAAAGGCGGCTTTATCCAGGCCGATGTCGACAAAGGCCGCCTGCATGCCCGGCAGTACGCGACTGACGCGTCCTTTATAGATATTGCCGACAATGCCGCGCCGCGCTTCGCGCTCGATATGTATTTCCTGCAGAATGCCGCCGTCGATATAGGCAACGCGCGTCTCGGAAGGCGTGACGTTGACCAGTAATTCAGCCGTCATGTTATCCCCTTACGGCACGCAGTGACTGAAAATGGCTGAATAACTCGCCTGTCTCAACCAACGGCAATCCGACAACCGCGTGATAGCTTCCATTAATTTTGCGGACAAAGTTTCCACCTGTGCCCTGAATTCCGTATGCGCCAGCTTTGTCCATCGGCTCGCCGGTCGCAATATAGTCGGCGATTTCCGCCGCGCTGAGCAGGCGAAACGTCACGTCTGTCGTCACTAAACAGTCGAGGGCGCGCGTGCGATCGGCCAGCGCAACGGCGGTCATCACCTGATGCGTCTGCCCGGAGAGCCGTGCCAGCATGCTGGCGGCGTCGGCGGCGTCGCGCGGTTTTTCCAGCACGTCGCCGTTGAGCACCACAATGGTATCCGCGCCCAGCACTGGCAGGTCCTGCTCCGCCACGGCGACGCCGGCGCGCGCTTTATCATTTGCCAGGCGGCGCACATAGCTTTCCGCCGCTTCATCAGGGCGGCGTCGCTCCTCAACATCGGTATGGAGACGTTCAAACGACAGGCCAAGCTGCGTCAACAGCTCACGTCGACGCGGAGAGCCGGAAGCCAGATAGAGGGATAGCATAAAATTCCTTACTGAACAGCGAACTGACGACGAATCTTTCTCATTAATAAGAATAGCCAGGGCCAGAGAATTCCGTCGATAACGCTGCTCCAGAAAATTTCTGGCCGGAATGATACGTTGATCACTAAAAACTCCGCCCAGAAAACAATCACATCCACAGCCAGCGACAGCACCATAACCATTAACGCCTGCTGCCACAACGCTAAGTTGCGGAAAAGCTGGAATTTAAAGGCGACCAAATAGGCGATGATGCTGAGCGCCAGCGCGCGCACGCCGAGGGTGGATCCGGCGATCAGATCCATTACGCCGCCCAGCACGAAGCCGGTGCCGACGTTAACGCGGTGCGGCAGCGCCAGCACCCAGTAAACCAGGATAAGCAGGATCCACGAAGGCCGGAACATATAGAGCTGTTCCGGCCAGGGCATGATCTGCAGTACGAGGGCGACAAGAAAGGAGAGCCAGATAACCCAACGACCCTGGCTGCGGTAACGACTCAAGGCTGGCCTCCGCGCGCGCTAGCCGGCGCGCTTTGCGTCCCGCCGCTGCTGCTGGCGGGCGCTGGCGGCCCCATCTGCGCGGACGGCGCTGGCGGCCCCATCTCACCCGCTGGCGGCAGCACCTGAGGCATCATCTGCATCAGGCGTTCGTTGGCGACGCGGTGTACTTCATCCGGCGCCATCGGCATATCGCCGTTCTTGTCCGCGCCCCACAGCAGCAGCAGATAGCGCAGGCGCTGCAGACCGGCGGTCGGACGCGCCTGGATCACGGTATAGGCACGCTGCGTATCGACCTTGACGGAGGAGACCACCGCGACCGGATAGCCTTCCGGGAATCGTCCGCCCAGGCCAGACGTCACCAGCATATCGCCGACGCGAATATCGGTGTTGCCCGGCAGATGCTCCAGCTGCAGATCTTCAGTGCAGCCGTTGCCTGCTGCGATCACGCGGATGTCGTTGCGCAGCACCTGAATCGGCAGCGCGTGCGACGCGTCGCAAATCAGCAGAACGCGGCTGGTCACCTGGCCGACGGCGATAACCTGTCCGACAACGCCTTTGTCGCTGATGACCGGCTGGCCTTCGTAAACGCCGTTGACGCTGCCTTTGTCGATCACCACCTGATCGGTGTAGGGATCGGTGCCGGTCGAGATCACCTGAGTCACCATTTTGTGCTCATCCTGACGCAGCGGCGAACCCAGCAGTTCGCGCAGGCGTGCGTTCTCCTGCTTATATTGCCCCAGCATCAGCAGGTCGCTGTTTTTCAGGAAAAGCTCGCGGCGCAGGGCTTTATTTTCCAGCTCAAGCTGCTGGCGCGACGCCAGCGAACCGGAAATGCCGTCAAGAATCTGACGCGGGCCGTTGGCCAGGAAATAAAACGGACTGACCGATGTGTCCAGATAGTTGCGGATTTGGGTAAACGAACCCAGGCGGCTGTCAGCGACGATAATCGCGATGGCTACTATCACCGCCAAAAACAGGCGCAACTGCAGGGAAGGCCCCCTGCTAAAAATCGGCTTCATATATTCTGCGTGTTCCTCGACAACAGGTAAGGAAGTACGGCCATCGCCGTACTTCCCTGGGCTGGACGTCTGACGCCGACGCGCACGGCGTCAGCTTACACGCGACTCCCTGCGCATTTCGATTCAGGTCTCAGCCGATTGAGGCGATTATTCTTCGCTGAACAAATCGCCGCCATGCATGTCGATCATTTCCAGCGCTTTACCGCCACCGCGCGCCACGCAGGTCAGCGGATCTTCTGCGACGACCACCGGAATGCCGGTCTCTTCCATCAGCAGACGATCCAGGTTGCGCAGCAGCGCGCCGCCGCCGGTCAGCACCATGCCGCGTTCGGAGATGTCCGACGCCAGTTCCGGCGGACACTGCTCCAGTGCGACCATTACCGCGCTCACGATGCCGGTCAACGGCTCCTGCAGCGCTTCAAGAATTTCATTAGAGTTCAGCGTAAAGCCGCGCGGCACCCCTTCCGCGAGATTACGGCCGCGCACTTCGATTTCGCGCACTTCGTCGCCCGGATAGGCGGAGCCGATCTCATGCTTGATACGCTCTGCCGTCGCTTCGCCGATCAGCGAGCCGTAGTTGCGGCGCACATAGTTGATAATCGCTTCGTCGAAGCGATCGCCGCCGATACGGACCGACGAGGAGTAAACCACGCCGTTCAGGGAGATAACCGCCACCTCGGTGGTGCCGCCGCCGATATCGACCACCATAGAGCCGGTCGCTTCTGAAACCGGCAGGCCTGCGCCGATCGCGGCCGCCATCGGCTCTTCGATCAGGAAGACTTCACGCGCGCCCGCACCCTGCGCGGATTCACGGATAGCGCGACGCTCGACCTGGGTCGCGCCAACCGGCACGCACACCAGCACGCGCGGGCTAGGACGCATAAAGCTGTTGCTATGCACCTGTTTGATAAAGTGCTGCAGCATTTTTTCAGTAACGAAAAAGTCCGCGATCACGCCATCTTTCATCGGGCGAATCGCTGCAATATTACCTGGCGTACGGCCGAGCATCTGTTTTGCATCATGGCCAACGGCCGCCACGCTCTTTGGGGAACCGGCACGGTCCTGGCGAATGGCAACCACGGAAGGCTCGTTCAGCACGATGCCTTGTCCTTTTACATAAATCAGGGTATTCGCGGTACCCAGGTCAATGGACAAGTCATTGGAAAACATGCCACGAAATTTTTTAAACATATCTAAAGGATAATCCTGCAAGCTGGGGGCGGAAAATAAAATCCGCTTACTTTACCAACCACGCGAAGCCGCCACAAGGCGCAAAAACGTTCTGCTTCGGTGAAAAAATAGACCAATTTGGCTTTATACGATGGTCAACGAGAACTGACGGGTGCAAAACAGCGGTATTCACCCGTTTTACTGGCTCCAGGCGCCCGTTACGGCGCGCTCGTTCGACATAAAATCTAACATTTCCGCCACAGGATATTGGCTATGCCGCCGCCTCTTCCTGCCGCCCGGATTGGGCTTTGAGCGGCTGCCCCCGGAAATGGCTAAATATGATAGCGTTGTGAATACTTTTTCACATTACTGTTTACCGGCAGCGACGGCGCAAAGAGATCGCCCTGCCCGCCCGACACGCCCAGACCGATCAACGTCTGCCATTCCGCATGCGTGCGTATCCCCGTCGCAAACACCTGCGTCTGGGCGGATTTGCACACCTCCAGCAGGCTCTGCACAAACAGCTGATTTTCGGTACGCCGGTCGATATTGCGCACCAGGCCGGGATCGAGCTTGATTAAATCGATGGGGAATTGCCGGATATAGGCGCTACTCACCACGGTTAACCCTGCCTGATCGACGGCGATACGGCAGCCAAACGCCTGCAGCGCGCGGAACACCGGCGCTAAGCGGTTGATGTGTTGACAAACATCTGCCTCAGCAAGTTCAAATAAAAATCGTTTTCTTTGCGACTTAGTGCACTGCAGCAGCATATTCTGCAGCCAGTTGACGAAGGGGCGCTGCAGCAGCGAGTCGATATTGATCGGCAGCGCCAGGGTTTCATCGGGCCAGACGTCAGAAAGGGCGGCAATACGCGTGATCAGCTGGCGATCCCAGCTGTCCGCCATGCCGAACTGCAGCACCAGCGGCATAAACTCCGCTGCCAGCACCTCTTTATCGCCGTCAAAGATACGCATCAGCAGCTCGCGGTGATGCACGCTGCCGTCCAGCAGCACCGCCGGTTTCTGGTAGAGGCGCGGCCCGCCGCGGCTCAGGGTGTTTTCCAGCAGCGTACGCCAGCGCACGCTGCCGCGTCCGGCGTCGAGCGGATTGCCTTCGCCGTTAGACCAGTTGTTGCCGCCCAGCAGCGTCGCCCGCCGCGTCGCCATCTCAACGTTGTCCATAACCTGCGCCACGCTCTGCCCGCTATGCCAGGCGCTGATGCCGATATGAATCAGATCGTCGCGGTTCACCATGCGCATCGGCGGCAGCGAGTCGACCGCGTTAATCAGCTGATCCGCGATGCTGTTAGCCTCTTTCAGGCTGCGGTGCGGCAGCAGCACCGCAAAGTCGCTGCGAAAGTAGCGGGCCAGCAGCGCGCCGGGATAGCGCAGCACAAAGGTAGAGAGCATATTGACCAGATCGTAGAGATACTCATCCACCAGCGCTGGCCCCAGCGTCTCATTGAGCATATCGAGATCGGGCAGGCGCACCATCATCACCACGCCGTGCGTGCCGACATCCTCCTGATCTTCCAGCAGCGTCGCCAGCTGATTGTCAAAGAAGAGCCGGTTGTTGAGTCCGGTGCGGCTGTCCTGCGCGGCGAAGGCGCGAATTAGCGTATCGATGCGCAGGCGCTGCTCGCCCGCCTCCTGGAGATCGCTCAGCAGCACGTCGATTGCGCGGCTGGCGCGCGGCGGCCACTCATCGATATCACCTTTGCGCAGCGGGCTGCGCTCCCCCGCGAGGATCGCCTCGGCGCGCTTTTCCAGCCGCTCCATGCCGCGCCACTGGCGGTGAAGCCAGCAGTGCATCATAAAAAGCAGCAGGCTCATCACCAGCACCACAAAGAGGATCGCCGCCAGGGTATAGACGCCGGTAAAAGACTGGAACCAGGTTTTAGCGGGATCGAGCACGACGACGCGCATCGTCAGGCCTGGCTGATGGAGCAGCGGCACGTCGAACTGAATAAAGCGGTTGGTTTCATCTTCCAGCATCGGGTTTTCATGGCGGCTGAGACGAAACCGGATCCTGTCGCCGTTGCGCAGCTCGATCCGCTCGGTATTCATTACCGTCATGGTGTGCGGCAGCCAGTTGCGCAGATTCTCTGCCGGCTGCTTCAGCAGCGCCTGATCCACTTCGGTCGCCAGCGTCTGCACGCGTCCTTCTACACGCTGATGGGTTAGCCAGTAAACGCTAAAAGCGCAGCCCACCAGCATCAAAAACATTGCCAGTAAGCTTAAAAATGTAATAAACGCAGATAGTTTCGTGGTTAATCGCATCCCTGTGCCCGTTCGCTGCGGTAATGACCCGTTTACGCCGCCCAGCACCGCGCCTGACGCAAGCGCGAGCAAAATAACATAATTTCCGCTATGCAGCAGTGCTGCTGCATACGATGAGCAAGTATATCCGTACCAGACAACGGTTAACCCTGGTCGTTCAGCTTTTCAGCGCATTCTCATCGGCGCCTCATGCCAGGAAATTTCATATTTTAGCGGCGAAAGTCGCGACGATCGGCAATAGTCATCATGCTGGAAGGCATATTCGAGCCGGGAGGTGAGCGATGAAACCCACAAAATATCTGACTGAAGCGGACGTTACGCCGGAAAGCGTCTTTAATATGCGGCGCCGCCAGGTGCTGAAAACCCTTGGCCTGAGCGCTGCGGCGCTCGGCATGCCCGGCGTCGCGCAGGCGGACGTGCTGAGCTGGTTTAAAGGCAACGATCGTCCCGCCGCGCCGGCTGGACGTGCGCTGACCTTCAGCAAGCCGGAAAAGTATCAGGCCAACCTGACGCTGACGCCGGAAGATAAGGTCTCGGGCTATAACAACTTCTATGAGTTTGGCCTTGATAAGGCCGATCCGGCCGCCAATGCCGGCACCCTGAAAACCGATCCCTGGCAGCTGACCATCGACGGCGAAGTGGCGAAGCCGATTACGCTGGATATGGACGATATTTTTAAAAAGTTCGCGATGGAGCAGCGTATCTACCGCATGCGCTGCGTCGAGGCCTGGTCGATGGTGGTGCCCTGGGTGGGGTTTGAACTCAATAAGCTGCTGAAGCTGGCGGAGCCCAACAGCAATGCGCGCTTTGTTGCCTTTCAGACGCTCTACGCCCCCGACCAGATGCCGGGGCAGAAGGATCGCTTTATCGGCGGCGGGCTGAACTATCCCTACGTAGAAGGGCTGCGCCTGGATGAGGCGATGCATCCACTGACCCTGCTCAGCACCGGCGTTTATGGCAAAGCGCTGCCGCCGCAGAACGGCGCGCCAGTTCGCCTGACCGTGCCGTGGAAATATGGCTTTAAGGGCATCAAGTCGATCGTCAAAATCACCCTGACGCGCGATCAGCCCCCGACGACCTGGAACCAGATCGCGGCCAATGAATATGGCTTCTATGCCAACGTGAACCCCCATGTCGACCATCCGCGCTGGTCGCAGGCGACCGAGCGCTTTATCGGCCCCGGCGGCACGCTCAGCGTGAAGCGTCAGCCAACGCTGCTGTTCAACGGCTACGCCGACGAGGTGGCCTCGCTCTATCGTGGGCTCGATTTGCGGGAGAACTACTGAGTGCGCCTGACGCTGAAACAGATCGTCTGGCTGAAGGCGGTCCTGCATCTGGCGGCTTTTTTGCCGCTGGTCTATCTCTTTATGGCGGCGAGCCAGGGCTGGCTGAGCGCCGATCCGGCGAAGGATATTCAGCACTTTACCGGCAGGATGGCGCTGAAGCTGCTGCTGGGCACGCTGCTGGTTTCGCCGCTGACGCGCTACGCGAAGCAGCCGCTGCTAATCCGTACCCGTCGCCTGCTTGGCGTCTGGACCTTTGTCTGGGCCTCTCTTCATCTGCTGAGCTACTACCTGCTGGAGCTGGGCGTCGACAACCTGGGGCTGCTGGGCCGCGAGCTGGTATCGCGTCCTTACCTTACGCTGGGCATCGTAACCTGGCTGATTTTGCTGGCGCTCGCGGCGACGTCGTTCCAGCGCGCCCAGCGCAAGCTCGGCCGCCGCTGGCAAACGCTGCATAACTTTATCTATCTGGCGGCGATCCTCGCCCCCGTTCACTATCTCTGGTCGGTCAAGGTGCTGTCGCCCCAGCCGCTGCTTTACGCGCTGGGTGCGCTGGTGTTGTTAGCGTGGCGTTACAAAAAGTTTCGTCAGTGGCTGCCGCGCTAAGTTGTCTTCTCCCCGTTATTTCTGATAAAAGGTGGGGCCTCCGGGCTACTCGGGATCAACTTCGCAGATAAGACCAGTATTTTGCTGCGAATTGCCCCGAAACGGATATAATGCCCGGCTTTGTTGCGCGCGGCGTCGCCTTTTTTGGCGCGGCGGGTGACAAACGGAAGATAGCAAGGTATTTTACGCGATGCCTCAATGATTGCGGGAGATGGCAGCACGATGGCGCATAAATTTCACATTCTGCTTTTGAACGGTCCCAACCTTAATTTGCTGGGCACGCGCGAGCCGGAAAAGTATGGTCGCACCACGCTGCAGCAAATCGTCAGCGATTTAGCTGCGCAGGCGGACCAGCTTGACGTGGAACTGAGCCATTTGCAGTCCAATGCGGAATATCAGCTGATCGATCGCATTCATGAGGCCAGAGGCAATGTGGATTACATCATTATTAATCCCGCTGCATTTACGCACACCAGCGTAGCATTGCGCGATGCCCTTCTGGCGGTAAGCATTCCCTTTATCGAGGTGCACCTCTCTAATGTGCACGCGCGTGAACCTTTCCGCCATCACTCCTATCTTTCTGACGTATCCGCCGGCGTGATTTGCGGTTTAGGCGCCGACGGTTACTCATGGGCTTTACAAACGGCAGTAAAACGCCTGTCTCACTCCAATTAAACAGAGTACGGAACCACACTCATGGATATTCGTAAAATTAAAAAACTGATCGAACTGGTTGAAGAATCCGGCATCGCTGAGCTGGAAATTTCTGAG
The DNA here is from genome assembly GCF_020149765.1 of Pantoea agglomerans. Classification (NCBI taxonomy): domain Bacteria; kingdom Pseudomonadati; phylum Pseudomonadota; class Gammaproteobacteria; order Enterobacterales; family Erwiniaceae; genus Pantoea; species Pantoea agglomerans. The sequence continues at coordinate 369,613 of NZ_CP083809.1, read as the reverse complement.
GGCGAAGAGTCCGTTCGTATCAGCCGTGCACCTGCCAATGTGGGTTATCCCGTTATGCAGCAGGCTTACGCCGCGCCGGCTCCGCAGCCTGCGTTAGCCACCGCCGTCGCGCCGATCGCAGCGCCGGTCGTAGAGTCCGCTAAGCCTGCTGAAATCAGCGGCCATATCGTGCGTTCGCCGATGGTCGGCACCTTCTACCGCACGCCGAGCCCGGATGCGAAAGCCTTTATTGAAATCGGACAGAAAGTTAACGCTGGCGACACGCTCTGCATCGTTGAAGCGATGAAGATGATGAACCAGATCGAAGCCGATAAATCTGGCGTCGTAAAAGCCATTCTGGTCGAAAGCGGCCAGCCGGTTGAATTTGACGAGCCGCTGGTCGTCATCGAATAACGAGGCGAACCATGCTGGATAAAATTGTCATTGCTAACCGCGGTGAAATCGCGCTGCGTATTCTCCGCGCCTGTAAAGAGCTGGGCATCAAGACCGTGGCGGTGCACTCCACCGCTGACCGCGATCTGAAACATGTGCTGCTGGCGGACGAAACCGTCTGCATCGGCCCGGCTCAGTCGGTTAAAAGCTATCTCAACATCCCGGCGCTGATCTCCGCCGCCGAAATCACCGGCGCGGTCGCTATCCACCCCGGCTACGGCTTTCTCTCTGAGAATGCTGATTTCGCCGAGCAGGTTGAGCGTTCCGGCTTTATCTTTATCGGCCCGAAAGCTGACACTATCCGCCTGATGGGTGACAAAGTGTCCGCGATTACCGCGATGAAGAAAGCGGGCGTGCCGACCGTACCGGGTTCCGACGGCTCGCTGGGCGACGACATGGAGAAAAACCGCGCTATCGCCAAGCGTATCGGTTATCCGGTCATCATCAAGGCGTCTGGCGGCGGCGGCGGTCGCGGCATGCGCGTCGTGCGCAGCGATAAGGATCTTGAGCAGTCCATCAACATGACGAAAGCGGAAGCCAAAGCGGCTTTCAACAACGACATGGTTTACATGGAGAAGTATCTCGAGAACCCGCGCCATATCGAGATTCAGGTGCTGGCCGACGGCCAGGGCAACGCTATCTATCTGGCCGAGCGCGACTGCTCTATGCAGCGTCGTCACCAGAAAGTAGTTGAAGAAGCCCCCGCGCCGGGCATTACGCCGGAACTGCGTCGCTACATCGGCGAACGCTGCTCAAACGCCTGTATCGAAATCGGCTACCGTGGCGCAGGCACCTTCGAGTTCCTGTATGAAAACGGTGAGTTCTACTTTATCGAGATGAACACCCGTATTCAGGTTGAGCATCCGGTTACCGAGATGATCACCGGCGTGGATCTGATCAAAGAGCAGCTGCGTATCGCTGCTGGTCAGCCGCTCTCTATCAAGCAGGAAGATGTGATTATTCGCGGCCATGCGGTCGAGTGCCGTATTAACGCGGAAGATCCCAACACCTTCCTGCCGAGCCCGGGCAAAATCACCCGTTTCCACGCGCCAGGCGGCTTTGGCGTGCGCTGGGAATCGCACATCTACGCCGGCTACAGCGTGCCGCCGTACTATGATTCCATGATCGGCAAGCTGATCTGCTATGGCGAAACCCGTGACGTGGCGATTGCCCGCATGAAAAACGCGCTGGCTGAGCTTATCATCGACGGCATCAAGACCAACATTGAGCTGCAGATGCGCATCATGTCCGACGAATACTTCCAGCAGGGTGGCACCAACATCCACTATCTGGAAAAGAAACTCGGACTGTACGATAAGTAAGCGCAACAGCGAGGGCGATGTCAGGGGTCATCCAGACTGCTGACGGCGCCCACGCTGGCACCTTGTCAACAAGACCAGGCCGGTGATACCGGCCTTTTTCATTTTTGTCGCCGTAGAGGTTGCATAATGGACTGGCGTTTTCTGCAAGCGAATAAAGAGGCGCGCTGGGCGCTCTACCTGACGCTGGCCTATCTGGCCGTCTGGGGCCTCTCCGCCTGGCTGGGCGGCGATGAAACGGGCGTGACGGGATTGCCGCGCTGGTTTGAACTCTCCTGCGTGTTTGCTCCACTGCTGTTTATCGTGCTGTGCTGGCTGATGGTGCGTCTGGTATTCCGCGATATGCCGCTAGAGGATAACGATGGAAAGTGAAATCATTCTTCCGCTGCTGGCCTACCTGGCGCTGATCGCCGGGCTGTCGGTGTTTGCCATGCGCAAGCAGCGCCAGGGCAGTTTTCTCACCGAGTATTTTCTTGGCAGCCGCTCCATGGGCGGTTTCGTGCTGGCGATGACCATCACCACCACCTATATCAGCGCCAGCTCTTTTATCGGCGGCCCCGGCGCTGCCTATAAATATGGGCTAGGCTGGGTGCTGCTGGCGATGATCCAGGTGCCGGCGGTCTGGCTGTCCCTCGGCGTGCTGGGCAAAAAATTCGCTATTCTGGCGCGCCGCTATAACGCGGTGACGCTGAACGATATGCTCTATGCGCGCTACCGCAGCACGCTGCTGATCTGGCTGGCAAGCATCAGCCTGCTGGTGGCCTTTATTGGCGCCATGACGGTGCAGTTTATCGGCGGCGCGCGCCTGCTTGAGACCGCTGCGGGCATTCCTTACGATACCGGCCTGCTGATTTTCGGCGGCACCATCGCGCTCTATACTGCCTTCGGCGGCTTTCGCGCCAGCGTGCTTAACGATGCCATGCAGGGGCTGGTGATGCTGATCGGCACCTTTCTGCTGCTGTTCGCCGTCATCCATCAGGCGGGCGGGCTCGGCACGGCGGTCACTAAACTGCGCGCTATCGATCCGCAGCTGGTGTCGCCAGAAGGGGTCGGTAACGTGATCAACCCGACCTTCCTGAGCTCCTTTGCGGTGCTGGTCTGCTTCGGCGTTATCGGTCTGCCGCACACCGCCGTGCGCTGCATCTCTTATAAAGACAGCAAAGCGCTGCATCGCGGCATTATTCTCGGCACCATCGTGGTGGTGGTGCTGATGCTCGGCATGCACCTGGCCGGCGCGCTCGGCCGGGCGATTCTGCCGGATCTGGCTATTCCCGATCGCGTCATTCCGACCCTGATGATTACCGTGCTGCCGCCGATGGCTGCGGGGGTGTTCCTCGCCGCGCCGATGGCGGCGATCATGTCGACCATTAACGCGCAGCTGCTGCAATCCTCCGCTACCCTGATCAAAGATCTCTATCTGCGTATCGCGCCGCAGCAAAGCGAAAATGAATCGCGCCTGCGCCTGCTCTCCGGCACTATCACCTTCGTGCTGGGCCTGCTGCTGCTGCTGGCGGCTTGGAATCCGCCAGATATGATCATCTGGCTAAACCTGCTGGCCTTCGGCGGTCTGGAAGCCGTTTTCCTCTGGCCGCTGGTGCTGGGCCTTTACTGGTCGCGCGCCAACGCCGCCGGCGCCCTCTCCGGCATGCTGGCGGGCGCAGGGAGCTACACGCTGCTTGCCAGCCTGAATATTGAATGGGGTGGCTTTCACCCTATCGTTCCGTCATTGACCATAAGCCTGCTGGCTTTTCTGGTCGGTAATCTGTTTGGCCGCGCGCCTGATGCTGCGCTGGAATAAAGAGAAACGCTATGCCATGGATTCAAATCAAAATTAACAGCACCGGCGAGCACGCCGAATCTCTCAGCGATGCGCTGATGGAGAGCGGCGCGGTCTCCGTGACCTTTCAGGATACGCACGATAATCCGGTTTATGAGCCGCTGCCGGGCGAAACGCGCCTGTGGGGTGATACCGACGTGATCGGCCTGTTCGACGCGGAAACGGACATGAACGACGTGGTCGCCGAGCTGAGTCAGCATCCGCTGCTGGGATCGGGCTTTCACCATAAGATCGAGCAGATCGAAGATAAAGACTGGGAGCGTGAATGGATGGATAACTTTCATCCGATGCGCTTTGGCGAGCGCCTCTGGATCTGTCCAAGCTGGCGCGACGTGCCGGATCCAGACGCCGTCAACGTGATGCTCGATCCAGGACTGGCGTTCGGCACCGGCACCCATCCCACCACTTCCCTCTGCCTTAGCTGGCTGGACGGCCTGGATCTGGCGGGCAAAACGGTGATCGATTTCGGCTGCGGATCCGGCATTCTGGCAATTGCCGCCCTGAAGCTGGGCGCGGCACAGGCGATCGGCATTGATATCGATCCGCAGGCGATCCAGGCCAGCCGCGACAACGCCGAGCGCAACGGCGTCGCCGATCGCCTGTCGCTCTATCTGCCGCATCAGCAGCCGGAGAATTTGCAGGCTGACGTGGTGGTCGCCAATATCCTTGCCGGTCCGCTGCGCGAGCTGGCGCCGCTGATTAGCGTGCTGCCGAAAGCGGGCGGTCATCTGGGCCTTTCCGGCGTGCTGGCCAGTCAGGCGGAGGGCGTTTGCGAGGCCTATGCTGACCGCTTTGCGCTCGATCCGGTGGCGGAAAAAGAGGAATGGTGCCGCATTACCGGCGTGCGCCGCTAAGCCGTTCGCCAGCCGCTGTCACTGGCTGGCTTTCGCCCTGAGCAAAAAACGCACGCGGCCGGACGTATTAATTACGCTCCGGCCGCAACGAAACTGCGCAAAAAAGCGTCTGCCAGGCGTCATATCTCTGGCTAATTGCCTGATGTAGCGCTTTTTATGTTGTGATTTACGTCGTGTTTTGAGAAAAATTTTTGTTCACAATTCCAGCATAATTTTTTAAGCGATTGAATATAAACAATAATTAAAAAATTGACTGCGCTTTAACCGTCTTTATCCCGCTGTTTACGGCGAATTGTTCAAAGTTTGGCCTTTCATCTTCGGTAAAAAATGCGTAATATACGCCGCCTTGCGAACAGTTACGGTCACTTCTTCTTCATGCGCATTGGACACCACCAGCTACGTAATCGGCTCATTGCTGCGCCGATGGCCGGGATTACCGACAGGCCGTTTCGCACGCTCTGTTTTGAGAACGGCGCCGGTATGGCGGTCTCTGAGATGCTGTCATCTAACCCTGAAGTCTGGGCCAGTGACAAATCCCGTTTGCGTATGGTGCACAGTGACGAGCCCGGCGTTCGCGCCGTGCAAATAGCAGGTTGCGATCCTGATGAGATGGCGGCGGCCGCGCGTATTAACGTGGCGTCTGGCGCGCAGATCATCGATATCAACATGGGTTGCCCGGCCAAAAAAGTGAATCGAAAGATGGCAGGCTCAGCGCTGCTGCAGTATCCCGAGCTGGTGAAATCTATCCTCACCGCCGTGGTTAACGCAGTAGATGTGCCCGTTACGCTGAAGATTCGCACCGGCTGGGATACGGAAAACCGTAACTGTGTAGAGATTGCCCAATTGGCTGAACGCTGTGGCATTCAGGCCCTGACGATACATGGACGCACTCGTGCCTGCCTGTTCAACGGGGAAGCTGAATACGACAGCATTCGGACAGTTAAGCAGAGTGTCACCATTCCCGTTATCGCGAATGGCGACATAACTGACCCGCATAAAGCCAGAGCCGTGCTTGACTATACGGGGGCCGATGCCCTGATGATAGGCCGCGCGGCTCAGGGAAGACCGTGGATCTTCCGGGAAATCCAGCATTATCTGGACACTGGGGAGCTGCTTGCGCCGCTGCCGCTGGCAGAGGTGAAGCGTATGCTCATTGCGCATATACGTGAGCTGCACGACTTTTATGGTCCAGGCAAGGGATACCGTATATCGCGAAAGCACGTCTCCTGGTATTTGCAGGAGCATGCCCCTAATGACCAGTTTCGGCGCACATTCAACGCCATAGAGGATGCCAGCGAACAGCTGGAGGCGTTGGAGGCATACTTCGAAAATCTTGCGTAAACGAAATAAAGAGCTGAAAGAACTATGTTCGAACAACGCGTAAATTCTGACGTACTGACCGTTTCTACCGTTAACTCACAGGATCAGGTGACGCAAAAGCCTCTGCGTGATTCGGTTAAACAGGCACTGAAGAACTATTTTGCTCAACTGAACGGTCAGGATGTTAACGACCTCTATGAGCTGGTACTGGCTGAAGTCGAGCAGCCACTGTTGGACATGGTGATGCAGTATACCCGTGGCAACCAGACCCGTGCTGCGCTGATGATGGGTATCAACCGTGGTACTCTGCGTAAGAAACTGAAAAAATACGGCATGAACTGATTTTTAGTTGATGCGGTAAATGACGCCAGCCTGAGTGCTGGCGTTTTTATTTGCGCAGCATTTCGCCACTAAGCTGAAAGCGATGAAACAACTCATTCGCAAATGGTAACCTTAGTTGCAATCGCGTAAGTGAAGATTGCCTGGGTGCTGATTTTGTTTTATCCCTTCGCCTCACCTCCCCTTTTCTTCACTCGCCTCGCTGCAACCCCAGCGCTGACGCCCGGTCAGTGATCATTGTTGGCGAAAAGCGTAACTCATTTTCTGCATACATCCTTTCCTGAGCTTTGGCTCACATTGTTTCCATATAGTGAAACTATTTGCACTAATTGTGATCGCGGCGACTCGCTTTGCTTCCTTTTGGTGCGCGATAGTAACGCTGCTTTACTGCTCCTTCAGATTAATAAGAGATCTTTCCAGCCCACACACGATTCTGCAAACCTGGCACTGGCTTTGCAGAGCTATGCGTGGCTGACCGCCACAGACAGGTAATAGCGCGCTGCAGGGTGCGCATCAAACATAACAAAATAATTACGCCACACAGGATGCTTTATGAAAAAGATGATGCTCTCTACGCTGGTCGCCGCCGCTGCGCTCCTCGCGGTTACGCAGCAGGCGCACGCCGGCACCACGCTGGATGCGATTAAGAAGAAAGGTTTTGTGCAGTGCGGTATCAGCGATGGTCTGCCGGGCTTCTCCTATGCTGACGCCAGCGGCAAATTCTCCGGCATCGACGTTGACGTCTGCCGCGCAACGGCGGCCGCTGTTTTCGGCGACGCCAGCAAAGTGAAATATACGCCGCTGACCGCGAAAGAGCGTTTCACCGCGCTGCAGTCAGGCGAAGTCGATATCCTGTCGCGCAACACAACCTGGACCTCTTCGCGCGACGGCGGCATGGGCTTCCTGTTCGCTGGCGTGAACTACTATGACGGCATCGGCTTTTTGACTCACCAGAAAGCAGGCCTGAAAAGCGCGAAAGAGCTGGACGGCGCTACCGTCTGTATTCAGGCGGGCACCGATACCGAGCTTAACGTAGCGGACTTTTTCAAAGCCAACAAAATGCAGTACACCCCGGTGACGTTCGATCGCTCTGACGAATCCGCTAAGGCGCTCGACAGCGGCCGCTGCGATACGCTGGCGTCCGATCAGTCTCAGCTTTACGCGCTGCGTATCAAACTGGGCAAGCCGGACGAGTTTATCGTGCTGCCGGAAGTGATTTCGAAAGAGCCGCTGGGCCCGGTCGTACGTCGCGGCGACGATGACTGGTTCACCATCGTGAAATGGTCGCTCTTCGCCATGCTGAACGCGGAAGAGATGGGCATCAACTCGAAAAATGTCGATCAGATGACCGCCAAACCGACTACGCCGGATATGGCGCACCTGCTGGGTGCAGAAGGCGACTTTGGCAAAGACCTGAAGCTCGATAACAAGTGGGCTTATAACATCATCAAACAGGTCGGCAACTACCAGGAAGTGTTTGACCGCAACGTAGGCAAAGATAGCGCGCTGAAAATTGCGCGCGGTCAGAACGCGCTGTGGAATCAGGGCGGCATCCAGTACGCCCCGCCGGTCCGCTAATTACCTGTGTTAATGGGACGCCGCGTCGTGCGGCGTCCTGACTGCGCTTTGTCTCCGAGGTTTCAACATGTCACAACGCCCAAGCGTGAAAAGGGACATTTCATTCGGTAATCCCGCGGTTCGCGCCTGGCTTTACCAGATTGTCGCCATCGTCACGGTCGTTATCGTGGTGGGTTATCTGATCCACAATACGATTATCAACCTTGCCAGCCGCGGCATCACGTCCGGATTCGGCTTTCTTGAGCGCAGCGCCGGTTTCGGCATCGTCCAGCATCTGATCGAATACACCGAAGGCGATACCTACGCGCGCGTATTTCTGGTGGGTCTGACCAATACGCTACTGGTCTCGGCGCTCTGCATCGTTTTTGCGTCGCTGCTGGGATTTTTTATCGGCCTGGCGCGCCTGTCGGATAACTGGCTGCTGCGCAAGCTCTCAACTATCTATATCGAGACGTTCCGCAATATTCCGCCGCTGCTGCAGATCTTCTTCTGGTACTTCGCGGTGTTGCGTAATCTTCCCGGCCCGCGCCAGGCGTTAAGCGCGTTTGATGTCGCTTTCGTCAGCAACCGCGGCCTCTATGTGCCCTGGCCGCAATATGCGCCGGGTTCCGCCCCCTTTATTGTGGCGCTGGCGCTGGCCGCCGCGGGCAGCTATGCGCTGTTCCGCTATCATCGCAAATATCAGCTTAAGACCGGCCAGCTGCGCCGTACCTGGCCCGCCGCGCTGGCCATGTTCGTGCTGTTTCCCGTCGTGGCCCATCTGGGCTTCGGTGCCGCCACGCACTGGGATGTGCCAACGCTGCGCGGCTTTAACTTCCGCGGCGGCTTCGTCATGATCCCGGAGCTGGCGGCTCTGACCCTGGCGCTCTCGGTCTACACCTCGTCATTTATCGCCGAGGTGATCCGCGCCGGCATTCAGTCCGTGCCGCACGGCCAGCATGAAGCCGCTCGCTCGCTGGGATTGCCCAATCCGGTGACGCTGCGTCAGGTCATTATTCCGCAGGCGATGCGCGTTATTATTCCGCCGCTTACCAGCCAGTATCTCAACATCGTGAAAAACTCCTCGCTGGCCGCCGCTATCGGCTACCCCGATATGGTGTCGCTGTTTGCCGGTACAGTGCTCAACCAGACCGGCCAGGCGATCGAAACCATCGCGATCACCATGGGCGTCTATCTGGTGATAAGCCTGGTGATTTCACTGTTGATGAATATCTATAACCGCAAAATCGCGCTGGTTGAGCGCTAAGAGAACGGGATGACGATGTCTGTTACCACACACGAAAACTCGCCGGCCGCCGTTACGCCGCTGAGCCGCGCCTGGAGCTGGGCGCGAAAAAATCTCTTCTCCAGCTGGTTCAACTCGCTGCTGACGCTGTTTTGCCTCTGGCTGATGTGGCAGGTGATCCCGCCCGCGCTGGAATGGCTGGTGTTCCAGGCGAACTGGATTGGCGAGACGCGCGCCGACTGCACCAAAGAGGGTGCATGCTGGGTCTTTATTCATGCGCGCTTCGGCCAGTTTATGTATGGACTCTATCCGCACGAGCTGCGCTGGCGTATTAACCTGGCGCTGGTGCTGGGCGTCGCCTCGATTATCCCGATGTTTGTGAAATCGCTGCCGCATCGCGGCCGCTATATCGCCTGCTGGGCAGTGATCTATCCCCTCACCGTCTGGCTGCTGATGTATGGCGGCCTGTTTGGCCTGGAGCACGTCGAAACGCGCCAGTGGGGTGGCCTGACGCTGACGCTGATTATCGCCGCGGTCGGCATCGCCGGTGCGCTGCCGCTGGGTATTCTACTGGCGCTGGGACGCCGCTCGCGTATGCCGGTGGTGCGTACGCTGTCGATCATTTTTATTGAGTTCTGGCGCGGCGTGCCGCTGATTACCGTGCTGTTTATGTCGTCGGTGATGCTGCCGCTGTTTATGTCAGAAGGCACCAGCATCGATAAGCTGGTGCGCGCGCTGGTTGGGGTGATTTTGTTCCAGTCCGCCTATGTGGCCGAAGTGGTGCGCGGCGGTTTGCAGGCGTTGCCAAAAGGTCAGTATGAAGCGGCAGAATCGCTGGCGCTCGGCTACTGGAAAACGCAGCTGCTGGTGATTTTACCCCAGGCGCTGAAGCTAACCATCCCCGGCCTGGTAAACACCATTATCGCGCTGTTCAAAGATACCAGCCTGGTGATCATTATCGGGCTTTTCGACCTGTTCAGCAGCGTGCAGCAGGCGACTGTCGATCCCGCCTGGCTGGGGATGTCGACCGAAGGCTATGTCTTTGCCGCGCTGGTCTACTGGATTTTCTGTTTTAGCATGTCGCGCTATAGCCAGCATCTGGAGAAGCGCTTTCACACCGGGCGTAAATCGCACTGAGGTTTTCCATGACACAAAATTTGCACCACGATTCAGCGTTGATGATTTCGCTCGAGAACGTGAATAAATGGTACGGACAGTTTCATGTCCTGAAGAACATTAACCTGCAGGTGAAGCCGCGCGAACGCATCGTGCTGTGCGGCCCTTCTGGTTCTGGTAAGTCCACAACGATTCGCTGCATCAACCATCTGGAAGAGCATCAGCAAGGACGCATCGTGGTCGACGGCATCCATCTTAATGATGATGTGCGTAACATCGAGCGCGTGCGCACCGAAGTAGGTATGGTGTTTCAGCACTTCAATCTTTTTCCACATCTGACGGTGCTGCAGAACTGCACGCTGGCCCCTGTCTGGGTGCGCAAGACGGCGAAAAAAGAGGCAGAGGAGCTGGCGATGCACTATCTCGAACGCGTGCGCATCGCAGAGCATGCGCATAAGTTTCCGGGCCAGCTCTCCGGCGGACAGCAGCAGCGCGTGGCGATTGCGCGTTCGCTCTGTATGAAACCGAAAATTATGCTGTTCGACGAGCCGACCTCAGCGCTGGATCCAGAGATGGTTAAAGAGGTGCTGGATACTATGATTGGGCTGGCGGAAGATGGAATGACGATGCTGTGCGTGACCCATGAGATGGGCTTTGCACGTACCGTGGCCGATCGCGTGATCTTCATGGATCGCGGCGAGATCGTGGAGATGGCGCCACCGGAAACCTTCTTCTCGAACCCGACATCTGAACGTACGCGCGCGTTTTTGTCGCAGGTTATCCATTAACGCTGAACAGAGCACAACGCCCCGGACAGGTTCCGGGGTTTTTTATCGGCGGAAAAGGTAAAGCGCAGAAAAGAAAAAAGCCCTTTGCTTATGCAAAGGGCTTTTTCTTGTTTGATGCCTGGCAGTTCCCTACTCTCGCATGGGGAGACCCCACACTACCATCGGCGCTACGGCGTTTCACTTCTGAGTTCGGCATGGGGTCAGGTGGGACCGCCGCGCTAAAGCCGCCAGGCAAATTCTTTATACGCCGAACTATTGTGTAACTGGTGCTGATACCCAGAGTCGAACTGGGGACCTCACCCTTACCAAGGGTGCGCTCTACCAACTGAGCCATATCAGCACACTGTATTTGGATGCCTGGCAGTTCCCTACTCTCGCATGGGGAGACCCCACACTACCATCGGCGCTACGGCGTTTCACTTCTGAGTTCGGCATGGGGTCAGGTGGGACCGCCGCGCTAAGGCCGCCAGGCAAATTCTGTTTCCGCGCCGCCCGCAGGGCCGCGCAGATATATCCGGTACAAGCTGAAAATCTCGCGTCTCACAAAACGCCTCTGGCGTTGTAAGGTTAAGCCTCACGGGTCATTAGTACCGGTTAGCTCAACGCATCGCTGCGCTTACACACCCGGCCTATCAACGTCGTCGTCTTCAACGTCCCTTCAGGACCCTCAAGGGGTCAGGGAAAACTCATCTCGGGGCAAGTTTCGTGCTTAGATGCTTTCAGCACTTATCTCTTCCGCACTTAGCTACCGGGCAGTGCCATTGGCATGACAACCCGAACACCAGCGGTGCGTTCACTCCGGTCCTCTCGTACTAGGAGCAACCCCCCTCAGTTTTCCAGCGCCCACGGCAGATAGGGACCGAACTGTCTCACGACGTTCTAAACCCAGCTCGCGTACCACTTTAAACGGCGAACAGCCGTACCCTTGGGACCTACTTCAGCCCCAGGATGTGATGAGCCGACATCGAGGTGCCAAACACCGCCGTCGATATGAACTCTTGGGCGGTATCAGCCTGTTATCCCCGGAGTACCTTTTATCCGTTGAGCGATGGCCCTTCCATTCAGAACCACCGGATCACTATGACCTGCTTTCGCACCTGCTCGAGCCGTCACTCTCGCAGTCAAGCTGGCTTATGCCATTGCACTAACCTCCTGATGTCCGACCAGGATTAGCCAACCTTCGTGCTCCTCCGTTACGCTTTGGGAGGAGACCGCCCCAGTCAAACTACCCACCAGACACTGTCCGCAGCCCGGGTAACGGGCCTACGTTAGAACACCAGCCATTAAAGGGTGGTATTTCAAGGACGGCTCCACGCAGACTGGCGTCCACGCTTCAAAGCCTCCCACCTATCCTACACATCAAGGACCAGTGTTCAGTGTCAAGCTGTAGTAAAGGTTCACGGGGTCTTTCCGTCTTGCCGCGGGTACACTGCATCTTCACAGCGATTTCAATTTCACTGAGTCTCGGGTGGAGACAGCCTGGCCATCATTACGCCATTCGTGCAGGTCGGAACTTACCCGACAAGGAATTTCGCTACCTTAGGACCGTTATAGTTACGGCCGCCGTTTACCGGGGCTTCGATCAAGAGCTTCTCCTTACGGATAACCCCATCAATTAACCTTCCGGCACCGGGCAGGCGTCACACCGTATACGTCCACTTTCGTGTTTGCACAGTGCTGTGTTTTTAATAAACAGTTGCAGCCAGCTGGTATCTTCGACTGGCCTCAGCTCCGGGAGCAAGTCCCTTCACCTACGCGCCAGCGTGCCTTCTCCCGAAGTTACGGCACCATTTTGCCTAGTTCCTTCACCCGAGTTCTCTCAAGCGCCTTGGTATTCTCTACCTGACCACCTGTGTCGGTTTGGGGTACGATTTCGTGTTGCCTGATGCTTAGAGGCTTTTCCTGGAAGCAGGGCATTTGTTACTTCAGCACCGTAGTGCCTCGTCGTCACGCCTCAGTGTAAAGTGAACCGGATTTGCCTGGAACACACACCTACACGCTTAAACCGGGACAACCGTCGCCCGGCCAACATAGCCTTCTCCGTCCCCCCTTCGCAGCAACACCAAGTACAGGAATATTAACCTGTTTCCCATCGACTACGCTTTTCAGCCTCGCCTTAGGGGTCGACTCACCCTGCCCCGATTAACGTTGGACAGGAACCCTTGGTCTTCCGGCGAGCGGGCTTTTCACCCGCTTTATCGTTACTTATGTCAGCATTCGCACTTCTGATACCTCCAGCATGCCTCACAGCACACCTTCGACGGCTTACAGAACGCTCCCCTACCCAACAACGCATACGCGTCGCTGCCGCAGCTTCGGTGCATGGTTTAGCCCCGTTACATCTTCCGCGCAGGCCGACTCGACCAGTGAGCTATTACGCTTTCTTTAAATGATGGCTGCTTCTAAGCCAACATCCTGGCTGTCTGGGCCTTCCCACATCGTTTCCCACTTAACCATGACTTTGGGACCTTAGCTGGCGGTCTGGGTTGTTTCCCTCTTCACGACGGACGTTAGCACCCGCCGTGTGTCTCCCGTGATAACATTCTCCGGTATTCGCAGTTTGCATCGGGTTGGTAAGCCGGGATGGCCCCCTAGCCGAAACAGTGCTCTACCCCCGGAGATGAGTTCACGAGGCGCTACCTAAATAGCTTTCGGGGAGAACCAGCTATCTCCCGGTTTGATTGGCCTTTCACCCCCAGCCACAGGTCATCCGCTAATTTTTCAACATTAGTCGGTTCGGTCCTCCAGTTAGTGTTACCCAACCTTCAACCTGCCCATGGCTAGATCACCGGGTTTCGGGTCTATACCCTGCAACTTAACGCCCAGTTAAGACTCGGTTTCCCTGCGGCTCCCCTATACGGTTAACCTTGCTACAGAATATAAGTCGCTGACCCATTATACAAAAGGTACGCAGTCACCCCATAAAGAGGCTCCCACTGCTTGTACGTACACGGTTTCAGGTTCTGTTTCACTCCCCTCGCCGGGGTTCTTTTCGCCTTTCCCTCACGGTACTGGTTCACTATCGGTCAGTCAGGAGTATTTAGCCTTGGAGGATGGTCCCCCCATATTCAGACAGGATACCACGTGTCCCGCCCTACTCTTCGAGTTCACAGCATGTGTGCTTTCGTGTACGGGAGTGTCACCCTGTACCCTGCGACTTTCCAGACGCTTCCACTAGCACACAAGCTGATTCAGACTCTGGGCTGCTCCCCGTTCGCTCGCCGCTACTGGGGGAATCTCGGTTGATTTCTTTTCCTCGGGGTACTTAGATGTTTCAGTTCCCCCGGTTCGCCTCGCAACACTATGTATTCATGTTGCGATAGTGTGTCGAAACACACTGGGTTTCCCCATTCGGACATCGCCGGCTGTAGCGGTTCATATCACCTTGCCGGCGCTTTTCGCAGATTAGCACGTCCTTCATCGCCTCTGACTGCCAGGGCATCCACCGTGTACGCTTAGTCGCTTAACCTCACAACCCACAGGCGTCTTGCGACGTCGCGGATGTGATTATTGAGAGACTCGAACGCGCTGCCTTTCATTCCTGTTTACGGGGAATGAACGCAGGGCGTCGTTTCAATTTTCAGCTTGTTCCGGATTGTTAAAGAGCAATATCTCAAACTCGACGTTGCCGTCAGTTTTGAGATATTTCGTGGAGACACCTTTCACCTGTCACCAAGCAAGTGGCGTCCCCTAGGGGATTCGAACCCCTGTTGCCGCCGTGAAAGGGCGGAGTCCTAACCGCTAGACGAAGGGGACACGAATACGCGTCACGACTTCGCAGCCGTCTTGCTCATTACTTTCTATCAGACAATCTGTGTGAGCACTTCGAAGGCAGTATCTTCAGGTAAGGAGGTGATCCAACCGCAGGTTCCCCTACGGTTACCTTGTTACGACTTCACCCCAGTCATGAATCACAAAGTGGTAAGCGCCCTCCCGAAGGTTAAGCTACCTACTTCTTTTGCAACCCACTCCCATGGTGTGACGGGCGGTGTGTACAAGGCCCGGGAACGTATTCACCGTGGCATTCTGATCCACGATTACTAGCGATTCCGACTTCACGGAGTCGAGTTGCAGACTCCGATCCGGACTACGACGCACTTTATGAGGTCCGCTTGCTCTCGCGAGGTCGCTTCTCTTTGTATGCGCCATTGTAGCACGTGTGTAGCCCTACTCGTAAGGGCCATGATGACTTGACGTCATCCCCACCTTCCTCCGGTTTATCACCGGCAGTCTCCTTTGAGTTCCCGACCGAATCGCTGGCAACAAAGGATAAGGGTTGCGCTCGTTGCGGGACTTAACCCAACATTTCACAACACGAGCTGACGACAGCCATGCAGCACCTGTCTCACGGTTCCCGAAGGCACTAAGGCATCTCTGCCGAATTCCGTGGATGTCAAGAGTAGGTAAGGTTCTTCGCGTTGCATCGAATTAAACCACATGCTCCACCGCTTGTGCGGGCCCCCGTCAATTCATTTGAGTTTTAACCTTGCGGCCGTACTCCCCAGGCGGTCGACTTAACGCGTTAGCTCCGGAAGCCACTTCTCAAGGAAACAGCCTCCAAGTCGACATCGTTTACGGCGTGGACTACCAGGGTATCTAATCCTGTTTGCTCCCCACGCTTTCGCACCTGAGCGTCAGTCTTTGTCCAGGGGGCCGCCTTCGCCACCGGTATTCCTCCAGATCTCTACGCATTTCACCGCTACACCTGGAATTCTACCCCCCTCTACAAGACTCTAGCCTGCCAGTTTCGAATGCAGTTCCCAGGTTAAGCCCGGGGATTTCACATCCGACTTGACAGACCGCCTGCGTGCGCTTTACGCCCAGTAATTCCGATTAACGCTTGCACCCTCCGTATTACCGCGGCTGCTGGCACGGAGTTAGCCGGTGCTTCTTCTGCGGGTAACGTCAATCGACGCGGTTATTAACCACATCGCCTTCCTCCCCGCTGAAAGTACTTTACAACCCGAAGGCCTTCTTCATACACGCGGCATGGCTGCATCAGGCTTGCGCCCATTGTGCAATATTCCCCACTGCTGCCTCCCGTAGGAGTCTGGACCGTGTCTCAGTTCCAGTGTGGCTGGTCATCCTCTCAGACCAGCTAGGGATCGTCGCCTAGGTGAGCCGTTACCCCACCTACTAGCTAATCCCATCTGGGCACATCCGATGGTGTGAGGCCCGAAGGTCCCCCACTTTGGTCTTGCGACGTTATGCGGTATTAGCTACCGTTTCCAGTAGTTATCCCCCTCCATCGGGCAGTTTCCCAGACATTACTCACCCGTCCGCCACTCGTCACCCGAGGAGCAAGCTCCTCTGTGCTACCGTTCGACTTGCATGTGTTAGGCCTGCCGCCAGCGTTCAATCTGAGCCATGATCAAACTCTTCAATTTAAGTTTGATTTGCTTAAACAAGTTAAGCGGTGCTCATCTGTAAAACGTCATAATGAATGTCATTATGTGTCCACTCGTGAGGCTTGATATTTTTTAAGCCCGAAGGCTTTTGATATCTGCTCTCGAGTGCCCACACAGATTGTCTGATAAATTGTTAAAGAGCGGTGCAGTCAGCGGCGGAGCCTGCTGCTGCGAGGTGGCGTATATTACGCTACTCTCCTTCGGAGTCAACCACTTTTTTTCAGTGATTTCATCCGGCGACCCGGTTAACCGGCTCTCCTGAACACCGCATTCCGTAAGCCGTCGTGCCGTGTCAGTGGAGGCGCATTATAGGGATCCGATTTTATTGCACAACCCTTTTTTCGATCTTTTTTTCCGTATGGCGATAAAACACACTTATTGAAGAGATCTTCAACGATCGCAGGCCTTTTACGCTTGTCTGGCCCCGCGATCCGCTCCAGTCTGTAGCCGAATCTATAAGGAGAAAGCAGATGTCAGCTCTACGACGTTATAAAGAGAGTTATCCGCAGTGTGGGCAGCGCGTCATGGTTGACGCCTCTAGCGTAGTGGTTGGAGACGTTACGCTAGGAGACGATGCCAGCATCTGGCCGCTGGTCGCGATACGCGGCGACGTGAATCAGGTACGCATCGGCGCGCGCACCAACATACAGGATGGCAGCGTGCTGCACGTAACCCATAAGTCCGCCAGCAACCCGCAGGGATTTCCTCTGACCATTGGCGCGGACGTAACCGTCGGCCATAAAGCGATGCTGCACGCCTGCACTATCGGCGATCGCGTACTGGTGGGGATGGGATCAATCGTGCTGGACGGCGCCATTATTGAAGATGATGTGATGATTGGCGCTGGCAGCCTGGTGCCGCCGGGCAAGCGCCTGGAGAGCGGCTACCTTTATCTGGGTAGCCCGGTCAGGCAGGTGCGCCCGCTAAGCGAGCAGGAGATTGCGGGCCTACTTTACTCCGCCAACAACTATGTTCGCTGGAAGGATGACTATCTGGCAGAGGCGAGCCAGACCCACTCCTGATCGTCAAATGCCTGATTAGCAATGGCCGCTTCCGCCTCATCTTCCAAATCCCAGCGATGCGCGGTAAATAAGGCCATTGCTTCTCCCTGACCGAAGCGCTGTGAAAGGGCTTCGGCAGAGATCGCGCAGGTCAGCATCATGCCGTTAACCAGCGCCGGAAAGCAGACGGCTGCTTTATCCGCGTTCCACTCTTCGCGATCGGGAAACTGAATCGCCTGATTCATGGCTGCATCGCCTGTTTAAGCTGTGCGATAACGGGGGCGATCTCCGGCAGGACGCCGTGCCACAGCTGAAATGCGTGCGCGGCCTGCCCCACCAGCATGCCCAGACCATCGGCGCGCTGCTGCGCGCCATGCTGCTCGCACCAGTGCAAAAACGGCGTCGCGCCCGCCTGATAAAACATGTCGTAGCAGCGTACCTGCGCATCAATCAGCGAAGCTGGCAGCGGCGGCACTTCGCCGCTTACGCCGCTCGAGGTCGCATTCACGATAAGATTGAAGGTCCGTCCGGTCATCTGATCAAAGCGGCAGGCGTCGATCTCGCCGCTCTGGCGGAAAAGCTGCGCCAGCTCCTCCGCACGAGCCTGGGTACGATTAACAATCGTCACCGCGCAGCCGGCGGAAAGCAGCGGCAGAATGACGCCGCGCGCCGCGCCGCCAGCCCCCACCAGCAAAATGCGATCGCCCGGGCGGATCAACGCAAGACGTTCCAGATCGCTCAGCAAACCAATACCGTCGGTATTGTCGCCCAGGATCCGCCCGTCGCTGCGCTTTTTCAGGGTATTAACAGCGCCGGAGAGCGCCGCTCGCTCACTCAGCTCGTCGGCAAACTCGCAGGCCTGCTGCTTAAAAGGCAGCGTGACGTTCGCGCCGCGTCCGCCATGGGCGAAAAAGGCAGCGATAGTCTCGGGAAACGCTTCAAGCGGCGCGCAGACCCGGCCATAACGATGCGCAATCCCGGTCTGCTCCGCAAACGCCTGGTGGATCAAAGGCGATTTACTGTGGCTGATGGGATTGCCGAATACCGCAAACTGATCCATGAATTAGCCCTGACGAATAAGATTGCCGGTTAAAACATCGCGAATTTCCGACGGATTCTGTCGGCCGCCGGTTTCGCCCACCAGTACGGGAAAGGCAGAGCCAAATTGCGCCCTGACCGCTTCGACCGTGCGACAAGGCGCTTCGCCCGACAGGTTAGCGCTGGTCGATACCAGCGGCTTGCCGAAGGCGCGGCACAGGGCCTGTACGTCTGGATGATCGCTTACGCGGATGGCCAGCGAATCGAAACGCCCCGTCAGCCAGCGCGGCGTTTGCGGCGTGGCAGGCACAACAAAGGTTACCGGGCCCGGCCAGTGAGCGAACATGCGTTCGCGCTGCTCGACGGACAGCTCACGGTCGGAGATATAGGGTTCAAGCTGAGCATAATCGGCGGCGATGAGGATCAATCCTTTCTCAACGGGACGCTGTTTTAATGCCAGCAGCGCCATGACGGCGCTTTCGCTGTCTGGGTCGCAGCCCAGACCAAATACGGCTTCGGTTGGATAAGCAATAACGGCCTGCTGGCGCAGCTGCTTGACGCAGGCATCCAGCGAACCGGAAAAAGTGTGGTTTTGCATGATATTGTCTTAATTCTCTGATGCGGCGGCCTTGCCGCAACTTTTACTGGCGCAAAAGCGTTTAACGCCCTGCGCGGTTTTCTTCTCTACCAGCAGCGGAAAAGCGCAGTGCGGGCATATGCCTGCGACTGGCGTTGCATTGACGGCGAACTGGCAGGCCGGATAGCGGTTACAGGCGTGGAAAGTCTTGCCGTAACGCGAACGACGCTGTACCAGTTTGCCTTCCAGACACTGCGGGCAGGCAATAAGGGTTTCATCCGGTTTATCTATCGCTTCGCTATAGTCGCATTCGGGATAGTGGCTACAGCCGATGAACATGCCGTAGCGTCCCTGACGCAACGCTTTATCTGCGCCGCACTGCGGGCAGGCGTGCCCTTCGAGCACCTTGACGATATGACCGTCAGCCTGATTTTTTAGCGGCCGGATATAGTCGCAGGCTGGATAGTTTGAGCAGCCTAAAAAGGCGCCGTGTTTACCGCTGCGGATAACGAGATCTGCCCCGCAGGCGGGGCAGGGATCCTGTTTACGCACGGTGAAGAGTGCTGATTTGCTCATAACGATGGCTGCATAACCGATAATTAATGCAGCATGCCTTCATTGACGTCGAATAACAGTTCTTCCATTTGCTGATAGGCGTTTTCGCATCCCGGAAGATTGAACAACACCATCAGCACCACCCATTTGAGATCTTCCAGATCGAACTCGAGCGTATCGAGCGCCATGACTCGTTCGATGACCATTTCACGCGTTTCCATATTGAGCACCTGAATTTGCTCAAGGAACAGCAGGAAACCACGACATTCGGCATCTAAACGCTGGCCTTCTTCTTCCGTGTAGATGCGCATTGAAAGCGGATCGTTGGCTAACAGAATCGGATCGACTAAACCTTCCTGATAATCTGCCAGCTTTTCTAACCAGTTCAACGCATTGTAGATATCTTCACGATGAAAACCGGCATCGGTTAAGTCATCAGTTAATGTATCCTGATCAACCTGCATTTCTGCTTCGTTGTGGATATATGTCTCAAACAAGTACATTAGTACGTCGAACATGGCATGCCCTCCTCAATCGGACATAGCCGCCGGGTACAGCTGCGATCCATCCTGCTAACTCCAGCTCCAGCAGTTGGGCTGCAATCACTGGCACAGGTTGGCCGGCACGTTCAGCGACGACGTCAACAGGTGTAACCTCATCACCTACGTTAGCCAACACCTCAGCAAATGGCAATGCCACATCACCGCTGTCCTCAGAATATATTACTTCCGGCTGTGTAAAAGGTAGCCAGTTAAGCGCAGCGCGAAGATCTTCTACGATGTCGCCGGGTTGGGCCACCAGCAGCGCGCCCTGCTGAATAAGCCAGTGGGTGCCTTCGCTGCCGGGGTTGCCCAGCGCGCCCGGCAAGGCGTAGACATTACGATTCTGCTCCAGCGCATAGCGCGCGGTTACCAGCGAACCGCTTTTAAGCGTCGCCTCCACCACCAGCACGCCGCGGCTTAGCCCGCTAATAATGCGGTTACGTCGCGGAAAGTTAAGCGCATGCGGCGGCGTGGCCAGTGAAAACTCGGAAACCAGGGCGCCGCCTTTTTCCACGATCTCCTCCGCCAGCGCACCATGATGTTTTGGATAGAGATGCTGCAGGCCACTGCCCAGTACCGCTACGGTTTTCCCCTGCACCGCCAGCGCCGCGCGGTGCGCGATGCCGTCTATGCCGCGCGCCAGTCCGCTGGTAATGGTCAGGTCACTCAGCGCCAGCTGCTGGCTAAACCATTCGCCCCACCGCCGCCCGTAGTGCGAACAGTTACGGCTACCCACCACCGCCAGCTGCATGGAAGAGAGCAAGGCGGGCTCGCCTTTTATATAGAGCAGCGGCGGGAAGCGGTGGATCTCACGTAATGCGGCGGGATAGGCGCTATCCAGGGCCGTGATCAGGTGGTGGGCGTCGCTGGCCGCAAGCCACGCCTCGGTCGCGGCTATCTGACGCGCAGGAAGATGAGAAAACTGATGAATCTGCTGCTCACTCAGGCCGGCCGACCTCAATAGCTGCGGCGCATCGTCACCTGCATCGAGCGCCTCCGCTATGTCTAGCCAGCGTTTTCCGGTCAGTCCGGTTACGGCGGCAAGCCGCAAATAGCGCTCGATATTTCCCATGTTCGCTCCCTGCTTTAGGCACCGCTTCCTGCGGGTGAATGCTGTCAATCAGGCCTCAAAAAGTCTACAATATGAAGCAATAATCTTTTTTAATCGCATACAGATCTGGATATTTATGTCAGTTTTGCAGGTATTACATTTCCCTGACGATCGTCTCCGCAAAATCGCGGCGCCGGTGAAAGAAGTTAACGCTGAAGTTCAGCGCATCGTCGACGATATGTTTGAAACTATGTACGCCGAAGAGGGTATCGGCCTGGCGGCAACGCAGGTGGATATTCATCGTCGCATCATCGTCATCGACGTGTCGGAAAATCGCGACGAACGTCTGGTTTTGATTAACCCGGAGCTGCTGGAGAAAAGCGGCGAAACCGGTATTGAAGAGGGCTGCCTCTCTATTCCTGAGCAGCGCGCTTTCGTTCCGCGTGCCGAACGCGTGAAAGTGCGCGCGCTGGATCGCGAAGGCAACAGTTTCGAACTGGAAACCGACGGCCTGCTCGCTATCTGCATTCAGCATGAGATCGATCACCTCGACGGCAAACTGTTTATTGATTACCTGTCGCCACTCAAGCGTCAGCGCATTAAGCAAAAGCTGGAAAAACTGGCGCGCCAGAACGCGCGTCCTTCCTGACGTTCAAAGAAGAGATAACCGTGTCTGCTCCGCTGAAAATCATCTTCGCTGGCACACCTGATTTTGCAGCGCGTCATCTCGACGCGCTGCTCGCTTCTGAGCATCAGGTCGTTGGCGTCTTTACCCAACCCGATCGCCCCGCTGGCCGCGGCAATAAGCTGACGCCCAGCCCGGTGAAAACGCTGGCGCAATCTCGCGACATTCCTGTCTTTCAGCCAAAATCGCTGCGTCCCGCCGAGAATCAGCAGCTGGTCGCCGACTTAGAAGCGGATGTGATGGTGGTTGTCGCCTACGGGCTTATTCTGCCGCAGGCGGTGCTGGCAATGCCGCGTCTCGGCTGCATCAACGTACATGGCTCGCTGCTGCCACGCTGGCGCGGCGCGGCGCCTATCCAGCGCGCGCTCTGGGCTGGCGACAGCGAAACCGGCGTGACCATCATGCAGATGGATGTTGGCCTGGATACCGGCGATATGCTGTATAAGCTGAGCTGCCCGATTACCGCGCAGGACACCAGCGCCACGCTGTATGACAAGCTGGCGCAGCTCGGCCCGCAGGGACTGCTGGAAACGCTGTCTCAGCTGGCGGACGGCCGCACGCAGCCGGAGAAGCAGGATGACGCGCAGGCTAACTATGCCGAAAAGCTTAGCAAAGAGGAGGCCCGCCTTGACTGGCAGCTCTCCGCCGCTCAGCTGGAGCGCGCTATTCGCGCCTTTAATCCCTGGCCGGTCAGCTATTTCCTGATTGAAGATCAGCCGGTGAAGGTGTGGCAGGCCAGCGTGCTGCCCCACGTCGCGAAACAGCCGGGCGAAATCCTTGCCGCCGACAAGCACGGCATTCAGGTCGCTACCGCTGAAGGCGTATTGAATCTTCAGCTGCTGCAACCCGCCGGTAAAAAAGCGATGTCGGCACAGGATCTGCTGAACTCGCGTCGCGAGTGGTTCACGTCAGGCCGCGTCTTAGCCTGACTCCAGCCCGGCTCTGTCCGGGCTTTTTGTTTAATGACGTAACGCGAATGACTAAATCAACGAATCTGCGAAGCCTTGCCGCCCAACTTATTGAGCGTGTTATTGATAAGGGCGAATCGCTCAGCGCGGTGCTGCCTGCCGCGCAGAAAAAAGTGGCCGATAAAGATGGCGCGCTGCTGCAGGAGCTCTGCTTCGGCGTGCTGCGCACGCTGCCGCAGCTCGAAGCCGTTATCGGCAAACTGATGGCGCGCCCGTTAGGCGGCAAACAGCGCGTACTGCACTATCTCATTATGGTTGGCATCTACCAGCTGCTCTATACCCGCGTACCTGCTCACGCTGCGCTGGCGGAAACCGTCGCCGGCGCTGAAGTGCTGAAGCGCGCCAACCTCAAGGGTTTAATTAACGGCGTGCTGCGTCAGTTTCAGCGTCAGCAGGCGGAGCTGATGGCAGAGGTCGATCAGGCGCCGCAGCGCTATCTGCATCCAGGCTGGCTGCTGCAAAGACTGCAAAAGGCGTGGCCGGAAAACTGGCAGCCGATCGTCGAGGCCAATAACCAGCGCCCGCCGATGTGGCTACGCGTTAATCGCCAGCATCACAGCCGCGATAGCTGGCTGGCACTGCTGGCTGACAGCGGAAAAGTGGCCGTGCCTGATGAGACAGCTCCTGACGCGCTGCGGCTTGAGGCACCTGCGCCGGTCGGCCAGCTGCCAGGCTTCGCAGAGGGCTGGGTTACGGTTCAGGATCTTTCCGCCCAGCGCTGCGCCCTGCTGCTGGCGCCTGAAGATGACGAAGATATCCTCGATCTCTGCGCCGCGCCAGGCGGCAAAACCACGCATATTCTTGAAATAGCGCCCAGGGCGCGGGTATTGGCGGTCGATGTCGACGCGCAACGTCTGACGCGCGTTAAAGAGAACCTGCAGCGCCTTAATATGCAGGCAGAGGTCAAACAGGGCGACGGACGTACCCCAGCGGCATGGTGTGGCGAGCGTCAGTTCGATCGTATTTTGCTGGACGCCCCCTGCTCCGCCACCGGCGTTATTCGCCGTCATCCCGATATCAAGTGGCTGCGTCGCGACCGGGACATTGCCGAGCTGGCTACGCTGCAGCGCGAAATTCTCGATGCGGTATGGCCGCATTTGAAACCGGGCGGCGTCCTGCTGTATGCCACCTGTTCCGTGCTGCCGGATGAGAACGACGCGCAGATCGCCGCCTTTTTATCGCGCCACGCCGATGCGCGCGCCGAAGCCTTGCCGGGCGGCAAGACAAGCGGGCTGCAGGTCTTTCCGACCATCGACGGCGGAGACGGTTTTTTCTACGCTAAGCTGATAAAAGCGCACTAACAGAAGAGCACGAGACGCAATGAAAATTATTATTCTGGGCGCCGGCCAGGTTGGCGGCACGCTGGCGGAGAACCTGGTCGGCGAGAACAATGACATAACGGTGGTTGATACCGATCCTGACCGCTTACGTCAGCTGCAGGATAAGTTTGATTTGCGCGTCGTTCAGGGGCACGGGTCACATCCGCGTATTTTGCGCGAAGCCGGCGCGGAAGATGCCGATATGTTAGTGGCGGTTACCAGCTCCGACGAAACCAATATGGTGGCGTGCCAGATAGCCTATTCGCTGTTTAACACGCCTAACCGCATCGCGCGTATTCGCGCGGCGGATTATCTGCGCGACGCTGAGAAGCTGTTTATTCCCGAAGCGGTACCTATTGATCATCTAATTTCACCCGAACAGTTAGTGATCGAAAATATCTACCGGTTGATCCAGTACCCTGGCGCGCTGCAGGTGGTCAATTTTGCTGAGGGCCTGGTTAGCCTCGCCGTGGTTAAAGCCTATTATGGCGGTCCGCTGGTAGGCAATCCGCTCTCTATTCTGCGCGAGCACATGCCACATATCGATACCCGCGTCGCCGCTATTTTCCGTCAGGACCGCCCTATTCGTCCGCAGGGCTCAACCATCGTCGAAGCGGGCGATGAGGTCTTCTTTATTGCCGCCAGCAAGAATATCCGCGCGGTGATGAGTGAAATGCAGCGGCTGGAAAGACCCTATAAGCGCATTATGCTGGTAGGCGGGGGCAATATCGGTTTCGGCCTGGCGCAGCGGCTGGAGAAAAATTACAGCGTGAAGCTGATTGAGCGCAATCCGCGCCGCGCCGCCGAGCTGGCGGAGCAGCTGCAGGACACCATCGTTTTTTACGGCGACGCGTCGGATCAAGAGCTGCTGGCGGAAGAGCATGTCGATCAGGTCGATCTTTTTATTGCGGTCACCAACGACGACGAAGCCAATATCATGTCGGCAATGCTGGCGAAAAAGATGGGCGCAAAAAAAGTGATGGTGCTGATCCAGCGTCGCGCCTATGTCGATCTGGTTCAGGGCAGCGTGATCGATATTGCGATCTCGCCTCAGCAGGCAACGATCTCTGCGCTGCTGGGCCACGTGCGCAAGGCGGATATTGTAGGCGTCTCCTCTTTACGACGCGGCATCGCTGAGGCGATCGAAGCGATCGCCCACGGCGATGAAACTACCTCGCGCGTGGTCGGCCGCATGATCAACGACATTAAATTGCCGCCGGGTACGCTTATCGGCGCGATAGTGCGCGGCGAGGATGTGCTTATCGCCAAAGACAACCTGCGCATTGAACAAGGCGATCACGTCATTATGTTCCTGACCGACAAAAAATTTGTGCCTGACGTTGAGCGTTTATTCCAGCCGAGCCCATTCTTCCTGTAAGCGCGGCCGCGGCGCAATAGCAACAATTGCCGCCGCTTAGATGGCAATTGCCGTAAGGTTTGTTAGACTTTAGCGATTGGCAAGGGAAAGGAGATAAGTATGAGTTTTTTCAAAGAGTTTCGTGATTTTGCAATGCGCGGTAACGTGGTCGATCTCGCCGTCGGTGTGATTATTGGTGCCGCCTTTGGCAAAATCGTCTCTTCACTGGTGGCGAATATTATCATGCCGCCGCTGGGACTGCTTATCGGCGGCGTTGATTTCAAACAGTTCAAGTGGGTGCTAAAACCTGCTGAAGGCGCTACCCCGCCGGTCATTATGGAATATGGCGTATTTATTCAGTCAGTATTCGACTTCATCATTGTGGCTTTCGCTATCTTTGTCGCCATCAAGCTGATGAATAAGCTGCACAAGAAGAAAGAAGTTGAAAAACCGGTAGCGAAACCCTCTAACGAAGAGGTGCTGCTGAGTGAAATTCGAGATTTGCTGAAGCAGCAGAACGGCAAAATCTAAACCTGGCCGCCCATGAGGCGGCTTTTTTATGCCCAGAAAGCAGAAGGCCAGTGATAAGCGCTTTTCTTATCACTGGCCTCCCAACCGCCACGTTTTGCATGTTTGTCTTTACGCCGATAGCTGCCTTTGCCTTTTTGCTTCGCTTCGACGCGCTGGCGAAACAGCGGATCGTGTAATAAAGCCTGGATTGCGTTATCGCGGATCTCGCCTTTTGTATGCTGATATTTACTCATCACTGTCTCCTGATTTCAACCGCATAAATATAGGCCCTTTTGCGCAAAATTCAATCCCGCCGGTGCGCATGTTCAGGCCGGGGTTCCGTCCCTTTCTCAAGCGCTTCAAGAATTGAGCAGCAGTCGCTGCTGTGGGCAGCGCCGCAGCAGGCGTCGGATAAGCGCTGCAGCGAGCGCTGCACATGTTGCAGTTCGCTGATAAGGGTATTCACTTCATTCAGACGCGCCTGAACAATCGCCTTTGACTCCTCGCAGGTATGATGCGCGGGATCGACGCGGATCGAGAGAAGATCGCGTATAGCGTCCAGCCCAAAACCCATCTGCCGACCGACGCGAATGAACTTAAGCCGCTGAAGATCGCTGTCGCTGTAGAGGCGAAAGCCGCCTTCAGTTCGGATCTCGTGCCCCATCATTTGTTGTTTCTCATAGAAACGGATGGTGTCGACGGTAACGTTGGCCAGTTTGGCCAGCTGTCCGATACGGTACACTACTCCTCCTTAAGCAGACGTCCACGGATCGCTTCGCCGTAGGCGCCCTGCAAAAAAGCGGTGCTCATTCCCGCCTGGCGCAGCTGAAGCTCAAGCACAAGCAGGCGTTTGCTCTGCTCGCGATAGCGCTGGTCTTCCGGGTCGAGATTGCGCAGCAGGTCGCTGATTTCCAGCGCTTCGCGCCGCATCTCCAGCTCTGGCGGTAAAAAACCGGCGTTTTTCAGCAGTCGGTAGCCGCTGCGTAATTCAGCCGGCACGTTACTGTCGTCATCCAGCTCGAGGGGCGCGCCTTCTCCAGGCAGATTGCTGAGCTCACCCTTTTCCTGCGCCGCGCGAATATGCTGTTCAGCCAGTTGATCAATTAACCACATTAACGCCTCCTGATGTAGCCAGAACAGTGAGCTTAACGGACGGCATAAATTTTAGGCAATAAAAAACCCGCCGAAGCGGGTTTTTTACGATGCTACAGATTACTCTGCGGCAGCTTCTGCTTGAGCTTCTGGACGATCAACCAGCTCGATGTATGCCATCGGAGCGTTGTCACCAGCACGGAAGCCACACTTCAGAATGCGAGTGTAACCACCGGCACGGCTCGCGAAACGCGGGCCCAGCTCGTTAAACAGTTTTGCCACGATCTCGTTATCACGAGTACGGGCGAATGCCAGACGACGATTAGCTACGCTGTCGGTCTTGGCAAGAGTAATCAGCGGCTCAACTACGCGGCGCAGCTCTTTGGCTTTCGGCAGAGTCGTTTTGATGATCTCATGACGAACCAGAGAACCGGCCATGTTGCGGAACATAGCCTGACGATGGCTGCTGTTGCGGTTCAGTTGACGACCACTCTTACGATGGCGCATGACCTTATCCTTCTCAGTGAAACCTTAACCTGTGATCCGGTTATTCATCAGCAATGCTTGCCGGCGGCCAGTTCTCGAGGCGCATGCCCAGAGAAAGACCACGTGAGGCGAGCACATCTTTAATCTCGGTAAGAGATTTTTTACCCAGGTTAGGCGTTTTGAGCAGCTCAACCTCGGTACGCTGTACCAGATCACCGATGTAGTGGATAGCTTCTGCCTTAAGGCAGTTAGCAGAGCGGACAGTCAATTCCAGATCGTCAACAGGGCGCAGCAGGATCGGATCGAATTCTGGTTTCTCTTCCTTCACTTCTGGCTGACGTACATCACGTAAGTCAACAAAAGCTTCCAGTTGTTCTGCCAGGATGGTCGCCGCACGACGAATCGCCTCTTCAGGATCGATTGTGCCGTTGGTTTCCATTTCGATGACCAGCTTGTCCAGGTCGGTGCGCTGTTCTACACGCGCTGCTTCAACATTGTAGGCGATACGGTCTACAGGGCTGTAGCAAGCGTCGACCAACAGGCGGCCGATTGGGCGCTCATCTTCTTCCGAATGAATTCGGGCAGAAGCCGGCACATAACCACGACCACGCTGAACTTTGATACGCATGCTGATAGCGGCGTTCTCATCGGTCAGGTGACAGATCACGTGCTGCGGCTTGACGATTTCGACATCACCGTCATGGGTAATGTCGGCTGCAGTCACAGGGCCAATGCCAGATTTATTCAGGGTCAGAATGACTTCATCTTTACCCTGAACTCTTACCGCCAGCCCTTTCAGGTTGAGCAGGATTTCCAGGATATCTTCCTGTACGCCCTCTTTGGTGCTGTACTCATGCAGTACACCATCAATTTCAACCTCGGTCACCGCGCAACCCGGCATGGAAGAAAGCAGAATACGGCGCAGTGCGTTACCAAGAGTATGGCCAAAGCCACGCTCTAAAGGCTCAAGGGTCACCTTGGCGTGCGTCGAACTCACTTGCTCGATATCTACCAGGCGCGGTTTTAGAAACTCTGTCACAGAACCCTGCATTGTGTCCTCTCTTTGGTACTAAGCTTTACTTGGAGTAAAGCTCGACGATCAGGTGTTCGTTAATGTCCGCAGACAGATCGGTACGCTCAGGAATACGCTTGAACACACCTTCCATCTTAGTCGCATCAACTTCCAGCCAGGTTGGCTTTTCACGCTGCTCAGCCAGCTCCAGAGCGGCCTTCACGCGAGATTGCTTTTTGGCTTTCTCACGGATGCTTACGACATCATTCGGAGATACCTGATAAGAAGCGATGTTAACAACGCGGCCGTTAACCATTACAGACTTGTGGCTGACCAGCTGGCGTGCTTCTGCACGAGTGGCGCCGAAGCCCATACGGTAAACTACGTTATCCAGACGACCTTCCAGCAGAGCTAACAGGTTTGCACCGGTGTTGCCTTTCAGACGTGCTGCTTCTTTATAGTAGTTGCGGAACTGACGTTCCAGAACGCCGTAGATACGACGAACTTTTTGTTTTTCACGCAACTGGCCGCCGTAATCAGACAGACGCGGTTTACGCGCACCATGCTGACCAGGGGCTTGTTCAATTTTACACTTGGTATCAATCGCGCGAACGCCAGACTTCAGGAAAAGGTCTGTGCCCTCACGACGGCTCAGCTTGAGCTTAGGACCCAAATATCTTGCCATTTTCTTTCTCCAACTATCCTAAAAACGCGGCGTTATACGCGACGTTTTTTCGGCGGACGACAACCGTTGTGAGGGATCGGAGTCACATCAGTAATATTAGTGATGCGGAAACCTGCGGCGTTCAGAGCACGAATAGTTGATTCGCGACCCGGACCCGGACCCTTAACCATAACTTCCAGGTTCTTAATACCGTAATCTTTCACGGCTTCTGCACAGCGCTCTGCAGCGACCTGAGCAGCAAACGGAGTAGATTTACGTGAACCGCGGAAACCGGAACCACCGGCGGTTGCCCAACCCAGTGCGTTACCCTGACGATCGGTAATGGTAACGATGGTGTTGTTAAAAGAAGCATGGACATGAGCCACGCCATCTGAGACTTGCTTTCTTACACGCTTACGTGCACGAACTGGTGCCTTTGCCATTATTTACTCACCCCGATTATTTCTTGATCGGTTTGCGCGGACCCTTACGGGTACGTGCATTGGTCTTAGTACGCTGACCGCGTACTGGCAGACCACGACGATGGCGCAAACCACGGTAGCAACCAAGGTCCATAAGACGCTTGATGCTCAGGGTGATTTCACGGCGCAGATCACCTTCAACAACGAATTTACCAACTGCATCACGCAGCTGATCAATTTGTTCTTCAGACAGCTCACTGATCTTAACATCTTCAGCGATACCCGTTGCAGCACAGATGGCTTTAGAACGGGTCTTGCCGATACCGAAAATCGAAGTTAATGCGATAACGGTGTGTTTATGATCAGGAATGTTAATGCCTGCTATACGGGCCACTATGCACTCCTATAATTAAATAAATGCGCCCCATGCTGAAAAGCCCGTTTTCAGGATACTCAAATGGAAACGCATTGACATACAAAAGATTGGCTGGCTAATCTAGCCAGCTCAACCCGACTTTGCAAGAAAAATATGTGAAAAAATCAGCCCTGGCGCTGTTTATGCTTAGGCTCGGCGCTGCAAATCACACGTACGACACCGTCGCGGCGGATGATTTTGCAGTTACGACATAATTTCTTGACGGAAGCACGAACTTTCATTTTTACTCTCCGTAACTTCTCAAGCGCCTGAATTAACGGCCGTAGCCTTTCAGGTTTGCTTTCTTCAATGCAGACTCGTACTGACTAGACATCATCAGAGTTTGCACTTGAGCCATAAAGTCCATGATGACGACCACTACGATGAGCAGTGATGTACCGCCAAAGTAGAAGGGAACTTTCATCGCATCACGCATGAACTCCGGGATCAGGCAAATAAAAGTAATGTACAGTGCGCCGATTAAGGTCAGACGCGTCATTACTTTATCGATATACTTCGCCGTTTGCTCTCCCGGACGAATTCCCGGTACGAATGCACCAGACTTCTTCAGGTTATCTGCCGTTTCGCGCGGGTTGAAAACCAACGCCGTGTAGAAAAAGCAGAAGAAGATGATTGCAGTCGCATAGAGTAGCACATATAGCGGCTGTCCTGGCTGCAAATACAGCGAAATTGTTGTCAGCCAGTTCCAACCGGTACCGCCCCCGAACCAGGATGCTATCGTCGCGGGGAACAGGATAATGCTGGAAGCAAAAATAGCCGGAATAACACCCGCCATATTCACTTTCAACGGTAAATGTGTGCTCTGTGCAGCGTATACACGACGACCTTGCTGACGTTTCGCATAGTTC
This sequence comes from Pantoea agglomerans, assembly GCF_020149765.1. Classification (NCBI taxonomy): domain Bacteria; kingdom Pseudomonadati; phylum Pseudomonadota; class Gammaproteobacteria; order Enterobacterales; family Erwiniaceae; genus Pantoea; species Pantoea agglomerans. The sequence continues at coordinate 338,834 of NZ_CP083809.1, read as the reverse complement.
ACCACAATGCGGCGCTGGCCACGCTCAACGAAAACAACGAAGAAGGTCACTGCAAATACGAGAACTGCAACCAACAGCAACAGGAGGAAGTGCAGGTCGCCTTGCCGCGCTTGCTCGATGGTATGGCCAATGGCCGGCGGAAGACCCGCAACAATACCCGCGAAGATAATGATCGAAATACCGTTACCGATACCTCGTTCAGTAATCTGTTCGCCCAGCCACATCAGGAACATCGTCCCGGTAACCAGACTTACAACAGCGGTAAAGTAGAAGGCAAAGCCTGGATTCAACACCAGGCCCTGCATTCCAGGCATATTCGGTAAACCGGTAGCAATACCGATTGACTGAAATATCGCCAATACCAACGTACCGTAGCGGGTGTACTGGCTAATCTTACGACGGCCAGCCTCCCCTTCTTTCTTAATCTCCGCTAACGCTGGATGAACCACCGTCAGCAGCTGGATAATAATAGAGGCCGAAATATACGGCATAATACCCAGCGCGAAGATTGAAGCACGGCTGAGAGCACCACCAGAGAACATGTTGAACATTTCAATGATGGTGCCACGCTGTTGCTCAAGCAGTTTGGCAAGTACAGCGGCATCAATACCGGGGATTGGAATAAAAGAGCCAATTCGGAAGACAATCAGTGCACCGATTACAAACAGCAGTCTGCGTTTCAGTTCACCAAATCCGCCTTTGGCACTTTGAAAATCTAATTCCGGTTGTTTAGCCATCTGCTACTTATTCCTCGATTTTACCGCCAGCAGCTTCGATTGCAGCACGAGCACCTTTGGTGACACGCAGACCGCGAACCGTTACCGGTGCAGAAACTTCACCAGACAGAATCACTTTCGCGAATTCAATCTGAACACCGATAATGTTGGCTGCTTTCAGCGTGCTCAGGTCAACGATACCGCCTTCCACTTTCGCCAGGTCAGACAGACGCACTTCTGCAGTCACGAATGATTTACGCGAGGTGAAGCCGAATTTCGGCAGACGACGGTACAGAGGCATCTGACCACCCTCGAAACCGCGACGTACGCCACCGCCAGAACGAGAGTTCTGACCTTTGTGACCACGACCACCGGTTTTGCCGAGGCCAGAACCGATACCACGACCCAGACGCTTAGAAGCGTGCTTGGAGCCTTCGGCCGGAGACAGAGTATTTAAACGCATCTGTTACTCCTCTACTTTCAGCATGTAAGAGATCGCGTTGACCATACCGCGTACTGCCGGCGTGTCTTCACGCTCAACGGTGTGGCCAATACGACGCAGACCCAGACCAACCAGAGTGGCTTTGTGCTTAGGCAGGCGGCCGATTGAGCTACGGGTTTGAGTGATTTTAATAGTCTTAGCCATCGTGATTACCCCAGAATTTCTTCAACGGATTTACCACGCTTGGCAGCGACCATTTCTGGAGAATTCATATTTTCCAGGCCGTCGATAGTTGCACGAACCACGTTGATCGGGTTGGTAGAACCATAGGCTTTAGCCAGAACGTTATGAACTCCAGCGACTTCCAGAACGGCGCGCATTGCACCACCGGCGATGATACCGGTACCTTCTGAAGCCGGCTGCATGAACACACGGGAACCTGTGTGCGCACCTTTAACCGGGTGCTGCAGGGTGCCGTTGTTCAGCGCGACATTAATCATGTTGCGACGGGCTTTCTCCATCGCTTTCTGGATCGCTGCCGGAACTTCACGCGCTTTACCGTAACCAAAACCAACGCGGCCGTTACCATCACCCACTACAGTCAGTGCGGTGAAGGAGAAGATACGACCACCTTTCACAGTTTTAGAAACACGGTTTACCGCGATCAGTTTTTCCTGCAGTTCGCCAGCTTGTTTCTCGATGTGTGACATCCTAGACCTCTACCTTAGAACTGAAGGCCAGCTTCACGAGCAGCATCTGCCAGTGCCTGGACACGACCATGATATTGGAAACCGGAACGGTCGAAAGAAACATCTTTGATGCCTTTTTCGATAGCGCGCTCTGCAATAGCTTTACCTACTGCGGCAGCTGCATCTTTGTTGCCGGTGTACTTCAGTTGTTCAGAGATAGCTTTTTCTACAGTAGAAGCAGCAACCAGAACTTCGGAACCGTTCGGGGCGATCACCTGTGCGTAAATGTGACGCGGGGTACGATGTACCACCAGGCGAGTAGCACCCAGCTCTTTGAGCTTGCGACGTGCACGGGTCGCACGACGGATACGAGCAGATTTCTTATCCATAGTGTTACCTTACTTCTTCTTAGCCTCTTTGATACGCACGACTTCGTCGGCGTAACGGACACCCTTGCCTTTGTAAGGCTCAGGACGACGGTAGGCGCGCAAGTCAGCTGCAACCTGGCCGATCAGTTGTTTATCAGCGCCTTTCAGCACGATTTCAGTCTGAGTCGGACATTCTGCAGAGATACCCGCGGGCAGCTGATGATCAACCGGGTGAGAAAAACCCAGTGACAGGTTAACCACGTTGCCTTTAACGGCCGCACGATAACCAACACCAACCAGCTGCAGCTTCTTAGTGAAGCCTTCGGTAACACCGATAACCATGCCGTTCAGCAGCGCACGAGCGGTACCCGCCTGTGCCCAGCCGTTTGCAAAACCGTCGCGCGGAGCGAAGGTCAGTGCATTGTCAGCATGTTTAACTTCTACGGCATTATTGATAGTACGAGTCAGCTCGCCGTTTTTACCTTTAATCGAAATTACCTGACCGTCGAGTTTTACCTCTACGCCGGCAGGAACAACGACAGGTGCTTTAGCAACACGAGACATAGTTTCCTCCGATTACGCTACGTAGCAGATAATTTCGCCGCCAAGACCAGCCTGGCGTGCTGCACGATCAGTCATGACACCTTTAGAGGTAGAAATAACAGCAATACCTAATCCCGCCATAACTTTCGGCAGCTCATCTTTTTTCTTATAGATGCGCAGACCTGGGCGGCTGACACGCTGAATGCTTTCTACAACAGCTTTGCCCTGGAAATACTTAAGAGTCAGTTCCAGTTCCGGCTTGATGTCGCCTTCGATTTTGAAATCTTCAATATAACCTTCTTCCTTCAGCACGTTGGCAATTGCCACTTTCAGCTTGGAGGAAGGCATGGTGACCGCAGCTTTGTTCGCGGCCTGACCGTTACGGATACGGGTCAGCATATCCGCGATCGGATCTTGCATGCTCATCTGTCTTTACTCCCGTGATTCAATTGGTGACAATTACCAGCTAGCCTTTTTCAGACCCGGGATTTCACCGCGCATAGCGGCTTCACGGACCTTGATACGGCTCAACCCGAACTTCCGCAGGAAACCGTGCGGACGACCTGTTTGACGGCAGCGGTTACGCTGACGAGACGGGCTGGAATCACGCGGCAGAGTCTGCAGCTTGAGAACAGCGTTCCAACGATCTTCGTCGGTTGCGTTCACATCAGAAATGATCGCTTTCAGTTCAGCGCGTTTTGCGAAGAATTTGTCTGCTAATTTCACACGCTTAACTTCGCGTGCTTTCATTGATTGCTTAGCCATTAAGTAACCCTACCTTACTTGCGGAACGGGAAGTCAAAGGCAGTCAGCAGAGCACGGCCTTCATCATCAGATTTCGCAGTAGTGGTAATGGTGATATCCAAACCACGAACGCGATCGACTTTGTCGTAGTCGATTTCTGGGAAGATGATCTGCTCACGAACGCCCATGCTGTAGTTGCCACGACCGTCGAAAGACTTCGCGGACAGACCACGGAAGTCGCGGATACGCGGTACAGCAATGGTGATCAGACGCTCAAAGAACTCCCACATGCGCTCGCCGCGCAGAGTTACTTTACAGCCGATCGGATAGCCCTGACGGATTTTGAAGCCTGCAACTGATTTGCGTGCTTTGGTGACCAGCGGTTTTTGACCGGAGATTGCTGCCAGGTCAGCTGCTGCGTTTTCCAGCAGTTTCTTGTCAGCGATCGCTTCACCAACACCCATGTTCAGGGTGATCTTCTCGACCCGAGGGACTTGCATGACAGAAGTGTAGCCAAACTCTGTCATGAGTTTCTGGACTACTTCGTCTTTGTAGTAATCATGCAGTTTCGCCATCGTACTACTCCAAATTACTTGATAGTTTCGCTGTTAGACTTGAAGAAACGGACTTTTTTGCCGTCTTCGAATCTAAAGCCTACACGGTCAGCCTTGCCGGTTGCCGCATTGAAAAGCGCAACGTTGGAAACCTGAATAGCGGCTTCTTTTTCAACGATGCCACCCGGTTGGTTCAGAGCCGGAACCGGCTTCTGGTGTTTCTTAACCAGGTTGATGCCTTCAACGATGACCTTGCCAGAAGACAGGACATTCTTAACTTTACCGCGCTTACCTTTATCTTTGCCGGTCAGCACGATAACTTCGTCGTTACGACGGATTTTCGCTGCCATTGTTCGCTCCTTAGAGTACTTCTGGTGCCAGAGAGATAATTTTCATGAACTTTTCAGTACGAAGTTCACGAGTTACCGGCCCAAAAATACGTGTTCCGATTGGCTGCTCGCTGTTATTGTTCAAAATAACGCATGCGTTACCATCGAAGCGAATGACAGAACCGTCCGGGCGACGAACACCCTTCCTGGTGCGCACCACTACCGCCTTCAGGACATCACCTTTTTTCACCTTACCACGCGGAATTGCTTCCTTGATGGTAACTTTGATGATGTCGCCGACGCCTGCGTAGCGACGGTGCGAGCCACCCAGAACCTTGATACACATTACGCGACGTGCACCGGAGTTGTCGGCGACGTTCAGCATAGTCTGTTCTTGGATCATTTTAGTGCTCCGCTAATGTCAACTACTACTTCGGGACCCAGACTTCAGGTCGTTAGAAAGCCCCATATTTGAGGGCGCGGCATTATAACACCGGTTCTCACAGATGGGTAGAAAAAATGAACGGCTCAGCAATGGAGCCGCTTATTTTCCCTGATAACAGGGAGGGCGTATTCTAGGGAATAGTCTCAGCAGTAGCAAATGTAATCTGCCTTATTTTTCGACACTCGCTATTGTCCCCTTGTTTAACAGCTTTAAGCCATCAGCTGCGCGGCCAGCCGGTTATGACGATAAAGCAGGTTTGGCAGGTCGATAACCGTTAATTCCCCGTTGCGCACTACCACTTTTCCATTGATAACGCTGTAGGCCACCTGCCCCGGATTGCAGAAGACCAGCGCGGCGACCGGATCGTGCCCTGCCCCGGCCAGCCCCAGCTGGTTGAGATCGAAGACCGCCAGATCCGCCTGCATGCCAGGCGCAATGGCGCCGATGTCGTCGCGGTTCAGCACCTTCGCGCCACCTCGCGTCGCCAGTTCCAGCGCCTGGCGCGCGCTCATCGCGTCGGGTCCAAAGCCGACCCGCTGCAGCAGCATGGCCTGCCGCGCTTCGCCAATCATATTGGCACTGTCGTTAGAGGCGGAGCCGTCGACACCCAGGCCAACAGTGACGCCCGCATCGCACATATGCCGTATCGGGGCGATACCGGAGGCGAGGCGCATGTTGGAGCAGGGGCAGTGCGCCACGCCGGTTCCGGTGCGCGCAAACAGCGCGATGCCGCGATCGTCAAGCTTTACGCAGTGCGCGTGCCAGACGTCATGCCCAACCCAGCCGAGATCTTCAACGTACTGCGCCGGCGTCATATTGAACTTCTCGCGGCTGTAGCGAATGTCGCTGTCGTTCTCCGCCAGGTGGGTATGCATCGAGACCTTATAGCGGCGTGCCAGCGTGGCAGACTCCTTCATCAGCTCGCGGCTGACAGAGAAAGGCGAACAGGGCGCAACGACGATACGCAGCATGGCGCCGCGGCGGTCATCGTGATAGCGCTCAATCACGCGCTGCGTATCTTCCAGAATGGCTGACTCTTTCTCTACCAGGCTGTCCGGCGGCAGGCCGCCCTGCTTTTGACCGACGCTCATGCTGCCGCGGCTGGCGTGAAAGCGCATGCCCATCTCCGCCGCCGCGGCGATACTGTCGTCGAGTCGGCAGCCGTTGGGAAAGACGTAAAGGTGGTCGCTGGTTGTGGTGCAGCCGGAGAGCATCAGCTCGGCCATCGCCGTTTGCGTTGAGACATGTATCATCTCTGGCGTCAGCTTCTGCCAGATGGGATAAAGGTGCGTTAGCCAGTTAAACAGCTCGCCGTTTTGCACCGAAGGCACCACGCGGGTCAGGCTCTGATACATATGATGGTGGGTATTGATCAGGCCCGGCACCACGATATGCCCGCGCAAATCGATAATCTTGTCTGCGCTTTGCGGCAGCTCATCCGCTGCGCCTACCGCCTCAATCTTATCGCCTTTGATATAGATGCTGCCGTTGCGAATCTCCCGACGCGTATCATCCATACAGACCACGACTTCAGCATTCTTCAATAACAGTGTCTGTTGCATCCCCTGCCCTTTTGCTGCGGTGAGTGAAGGAACGATAGTATCGTCTCTTTTTTCACCGCGCTAACGGCAGGGGCGATTATAAAGTGGCTGGCAGCTGATCGCGCCGGATTGAGATTAGGCGCAAAAAAAAACCCTCTGCCGAAGCAGAGGGTTTCTTCAGAAAAAACAGTTCCTGTTACAGAACGGCTTTCTCGATAACGCGAACCAGAGTCCAGGATTTGGTCTTGGACAGCGGACGGGTTTCGCGGATTTCTACCACGTCACCAATACCGCATTCGTTGTTCTCGTCATGGATGTGCAGCTTAGTCGTACGCTTGATGAATTTACCGTAGATCGGGTGTTTCACGAAACGCTCGATAGCGACAACTGCAGATTTCTGCATTTTGTCACTAACAACACGACCTTGCAGAGTACGGATTTTATCGGTCATTACGCACCCGCCTTCTCAGTCAGTAAAGTCTTAACGCGTGCAACATCACGACGAACCTGTTTCAGCAGATGGGTCTGCTGCAGTTGGCCGGATGCTGCCTGCATGCGCAGGTTAAACTGCTCACGCAGCAGATTAAGCAGCTCAGTGTTCAGCTCTTCAACGCTTTTTTCACGCAGCTCTGTTGCTTTCATTACATCACCGTCTTAGTAACAAAGGTGGTTTTGATAGGCAGTTTTGCTGCTGCCAGCTTGAAGGCTTCACGGGCCAGCTCTTCTGGTACGCCGTCCATTTCATACAGGACTTTACCAGGCTGAATCAGGGCAACCCAATACTCCACGTTACCCTTACCTTTACCCATACGCACTTCCAGCGGCTTCTCGGTGATCGGTTTGTCCGGGAATACACGGATCCAGATCTTACCTTGACGCTTAACTGCACGGGTCATAGCACGACGTGCTGCTTCGATCTGACGAGCAGTCAGACGACCACGGCCAACAGCTTTCAGACCGAAAGTACCGAAGCTAACATCCGTACCCTGCGCCAGACCGCGGTTGCGGCCTTTGTGCACTTTACGGAATTTTGTACGCTTTGGTTGTAACATCAGCGACTCTCCTTACTTACGGCCTTTACGCTGCTGCTTTTTAGGTTGAGCAGCCGGTTCCGGTTGTTCAACAGCAGCCATACCACCCAGGATCTCGCCTTTGAAGATCCATACCTTAACGCCGATTACACCATAAGTGGTGTGCGCTTCAGAGGTGTTGTAGTCAATGTCAGCACGCAGAGTGTGCAGCGGTACGCGACCTTCACGGTACCATTCGGTACGTGCGATCTCAGCTCCGCCCAGACGGCCGCTAACTTCAACTTTGATACCTTTAGCGCCCAGACGCATGGCGTTCTGAACAGCACGCTTCATCGCACGACGGAACATCACGCGACGCTCCAGCTGTGAAGTGATGCTGTCAGCAACCAGTTTCGCGTCCAGTTCCGGCTTACGGACTTCGGCGATATTGATCTGTGCAGGTACGCCAGCGATGTTCGCGACGACCGTGCGCAGTTTTTCTACGTCTTCACCCTTTTTACCGATAACGATACCCGGGCGAGCGGTGTGAATGGTCACACGGATGCTCTTAGCCGGACGCTCGATAACGATGCGGGATACAGACGCTTTTGCCAGTTCTTTAGTCAGGAACTGACGAACTTTAAAATCGCTGTCCAGGTTGTCAGCGAATTCTTTGGTGTTCGCAAACCAGGTAGAGTTCCATGGTTTTACAATACCCAGGCGAATACCATTAGGATGTACTTTCTGACCCATTGCTAGTCTCCAGAGTCTCAGCGATCGGACACAACCACAGTAATGTGGCTGGTGCGCTTCAGGATGCGATCTGCACGACCTTTAGCACGCGGCATAATGCGCTTCATGCTCGGGCCTTCGTCTACGAAAATTTTCGCGACTTTCAGATCGTCGATATCAGCGCCATCGTTGTGTTCGGCGTTAGCAATGGCAGATTCCAGGACCTTCTTAACCAGTACAGCCGCTTTCTTGTTGGTGTAGGTCAGAATATCCAGAGCCTGCGACACTTTCTTACCGCGAATCAGGTCAGCAACAAGGCGGACCTTCTGAGCAGAAGAACGAGCATGGCGATGTTGAGCAATAGTTTCCATCTCTTCCTCCTACTTATTTCTTCTTGGCTTTCTTATCAGCAGCGTGGCCGCGATAAGTACGTGTCGGTGCAAATTCACCCAGCTTGTGGCCGACCATTTCGTCGGAAACAAAGACAGGAACGTGCTGACGACCATTATGGACAGCGATGGTCAAACCGATCATGTTAGGGAAGATCGTTGAACGACGGGACCAGGTGCGCAGGGGCTTCTTGTCTCCGCTTTCCACCGCTTTCTCTACCTTCTTCAGCAAGTGCAGGTCAATAAAAGGACCTTTCTTGAGAGAACGTGGCATGGCTTATCCTCTAATATTATTTGCTACGGCGACGTACGATAAATTTATCAGTACGCTTGTTGCTACGGGTCTTCTTACCTTTGGTCTGAACGCCCCACGGAGTTACCGGGTGCTTACCAAAGTTACGACCTTCACCACCACCGTGCGGGTGATCTACTGGGTTCATCGCGGTACCGCGAACGGTCGGACGAACACCACGCCAACGAGTTGCACCAGCTTTACCCAGCACGCGCAGCATATGCTCAGCGTTGCCGACTTCGCCCAGGGTTGCGCGGCAATCAGCTTCGATTTTACGCATTTCGCCTGAACGCAGACGCAGGGTAACGTAGGAGCCTTCACGCGCAACGATCTGCACGTAAGCGCCAGCAGAGCGAGCGATCTGACCGCCTTTGCCCGGCTTCATTTCTACGTTGTGTACAGTAGAACCCACCGGGATGTTACGCATCGGCAGGGTGTTACCTGCTTTGATCGCAGCATCAACGCCAGACTGAATCTGGTCGCCGGCTTTCAGGCCTTTAGGGGCCAGGATATAACGGCGCTCGCCGTCTTTGTACAGAACCAGTGCGATGTTCGCAGAACGGTTCGGATCGTACTCAAGACGCTCAACAACTGCCGGGATACCGTCTTTGTTGCGTTTGAAGTCAACAATACGGTAAGCCTGCTTGTGACCACCACCGATATGACGGGTAGTGATACGACCATTGTTGTTACGACCACCGGATTTGCTGTTCTTTTCGATCAGCGGGGCAAAAGGTTTGCCCTTGTGCAGCTCAGGGTTTACCACTTTAACGACGTGGCGACGACCCGGAGATGTCGGTTTACATTTAACAACTGCCATTGTCTTTCTCCTCCGACTTACTCAGCGCCGCCGACGAAGTCCAGATTCTGGCCTTCCTTCAGGGTGACGTAAGCTTTTTTCCAGTCGCTGCGACGACCGATACGCTGTCCGTGACGCTTAGTTTTCCCTTTAACAACCAGGGTGTTCACGTCTTTAACTTCTACTTCGAACAGTTTTTCAACAGCAGCAACGATCTCTGCTTTGGTCGCGTCTTTAGCAACTTTGAGAACGATGGTGTTGGTTTTTTCCATCGCAGCAGACGCTTTTTCAGATACGTGCGGCGCGCGCAGTACTTTCAGCAGACGTTCTTCACGGATCATGCCAGCATCTCCTCAACTTGCTTAACTGCATCAGCAGTCATAACGACTTTGTCGAAGGCGATCAGGCTAACTGGGTCGATACCCGCTGCATCGCGCACGTCAACCTTGTACAGGTTGCGGGCAGCCAGGAACAGATTCTCATCCAGTTCACCGGTGATGATCAGCACGTCTTCCAGCGCCATGTCTTTCAGTTTCTGTACCAGCAGCTTGGTTTTCGGTGCTTCTACAGAGAACGTCTCGACAACGATCAGACGATCTTGACGTACCAGTTCGGACAGGATGCTTTTCAGCGCGCCGCGGTACATCTTTTTGTTAACTTTTTGACTGTGGTCCTGCGGACGTGCAGCGAAGGTCACGCCGCCTGAACGCCAGATCGGGCTCTTTACAGAACCTGAACGCGCACGGCCGGTGCCTTTCTGGCGCCACGGCTTTTTGCCTGAACCAGTTACTTCAGCACGCGTTTTCTGCGCGCGGGTACCCTGACGGGCGCCTGCAGCGTAAGCAACAACAACCTGGTGAACCAGCGCTTCGTTGAAATCACGACCGAAGGTAGTTTCGGAAACAGTCAGCGCGCTCTGCGCGTCTTTCAGTACTAATTCCATTGCTATCCCCTTACGCCTTCACAGCTGGTTTAACGATCAGGTCGCTACCGGTCGCACCCGGGACAGCACCTTTCACCAGCAGCAGGTTGCGCTCAGCGTCAACACGTACCACATCCAGGCTCTGAACGGTTACGCGCTCATTACCCAGCTGACCTGCCATTTTCTTGCCCTTGAACACTTTGCCCGGAGTCTGGTTCTGACCGATAGAACCCGGAACGCGGTGAGAAAGGGAGTTACCGTGAGTAGCGTCCTGGGTACGGAAGTTCCAGCGCTTAACGGTACCTGCGAAACCTTTACCTTTAGAGGTACCGGTTACGTCTACTTTTTTAACGTCAGCGAAAATTTCAACACTGATGCTCTGGCCAACTGAGTACTCTTCACCTTCAGCGGTGCGGAATTCCCACAGACCACGGCCGGCTTCAACGCCAGCTTTAGCAAAATGACCAGCTTCAGGTTTGGTCACACGGTTCGCTTTTTTCGCACCGGTGGTAACCTGGATTGCCTGGTAACCATCGTTCTCCAGGCCTTTGACCTGAGTAACGCGGTTTGCTTCAACTTCGATTACGGTTACTGGGATTGAAACGCCGTCTTCAGTGAAGACGCGGGTCATGCCCACTTTTTTACCGACTAAACCAATCATTGTATCAACCTCTCAATCGCTCGATGACCTGATTAACCCAGGCTGATCTGCACGTCTACACCGGCAGCCAGATCCAGACGCATCAGAGCATCAACGGTTTTTTCAGTTGGCTCAACGATGTCTACCAGACGCTTGTGAGTGCGGATTTCGTACTGATCGCGCGCATCTTTGTTAACGTGCGGAGAGATCAGAACGGTGAAGCGCTCTTTGCGAGTCGGCAGCGGGATCGGACCACGAACCTGCGCACCAGTGCGCTTGGCGGTCTCAACGATTTCCGCGGTTGATTGATCGATCAGACGATGATCAAACGCTTTAAGACGGATACGGATTCTTTGGTTCTGCATGAGACCAGAGCTCCAAACTTTTTATAGACGAAAAAAATTACTACTCGCACCCATTACGATTGATGGGAGAGTGTAATCGTTCAGCATATAACTCCACAATTGGGAGTATTGTCAGGCGACCTAACATGCTGCCGCCTGCGATTCTGCTCGAATCGCGCCTGCTAATATTGGCAAGCCCGCGCATTATACGTAAATCTGCTCAGGAAGCAACCCGTGTTCTGTTTTTAACCTTATTTTCTGGTGGCATTTTTATGGCGGCAATAGCGAAGCGCGCGCAAGGCGGGCAAGGTCTGGTAGGGAAAGCAAAAGAGATTAAGCCCGCTTGCGCCATCAGAGAGCGCAAGCGGGCTCGATAAGGGGGATATGTCACAGCGGGTCTACTCTTCGTCTCTTTCCCGGATTTGCGCCTGCAGATAGTTCTGGATGCCCAGCTTATTGATGAGATCCAGCTCGGTTTCAATCCAGTCGATATGGTGCTCTTCATCCGCGAGAATTTCGATCATCATGTCGCGGCTAACGTAGTCATGCACCTTATCCGCATAGGCGATCGCTTCGCGCAGGTCCTTCGCCCCTTCCAGCTCCAGCTGAAGATCGGCGCGCAGCATCTCCTCAACATCTTCGCCAATCCGCAACCGGCCTAAATCCTGCAAATTGGGAATCCCCTCCAGAAACAGAATACGCTCGATATATTTATCGGCGTGCTTCATCTCGTCGATGGATTCATGGTACTCGGTGTCGTTGAGGCGCATCAGGCCCCAGTTTTTGAACATTCGCGCATGAAGAAAGTACTGATTGATTGCAACCAGTTCATTTCCCAGCAATTTATTGAGATGGCTTATGATTTTAATGTCGCCCTTCATTTTGCTTCCTCCGCTTCCAGTTAAATTAGAGCGTAGATGCGGATAAAAAGAAGTCAAAAAAACGCGACAAAATCTGTGGGTATTACAGTCGGCACGCGCGAACGATCAGGCGATCTCTTTATAGAGCGGCACGTTTTGCAGCTCGTCTTCCATGATTTCTCGCGCTACGCGAATGCACTTACCGCACTGCTTTCCAACCGGGACAAGCTGGCGCAGCTGCTGGATAGATTTAGGCTGATAGCGGCGAACCGCCTCGCGGAGGGTTTTGTCACTGACGGCGTTACACAAACAAACGTACATTTACTGCTCACCTCGATCAATTTATGATCAAAGCTTAAATGAGAATAATTTTTATTTCAAACCCAGAATTAGTGTGGATAAGGCGGGTTGCGCAGGCCTCAGACAAAAAAAAAAGAGCACCGAAGTGCTCTTTTCTGCTCTGGTGGCCCGAAGGCCACCTGCTAACGCAATTAAGCGATAACTTCAGCAACAACGCCCGCGCCAACGGTACGGCCGCCTTCGCGGATTGCGAAGCGCAGACCCTGGTCCATCGCGATCGGGTGGATCAGAGTAACGGTCATCTTGATGTTGTCGCCCGGCATTACCATCTCAACGCCTTCCGGCAGTTCGATGTTGCCAGTCACGTCAGTCGTACGGAAGTAGAACTGCGGACGGTAGCCTTTGAAGAACGGAGTGTGACGACCGCCTTCTTCTTTGGACAGAACGTATACTTCTGACACGAAAGTGGTGTGCGGCTTGATTGAGCCCGGCTTAGCCAGTACCTGGCCACGCTCGATCTCTTCACGCTTGATACCACGCAGCAGAACGCCCACGTTCTCACCAGCCTGACCCTGATCCAGCAGTTTGCGGAACATTTCAACGCCGGTACAGGTTGATTTCGCGGTGTCTTTGATACCAACGATTTCAACTTCGTCGCCCACTTTCACGATGCCGCGCTCAACACGACCGGTAACAACGGTACCACGGCCAGAGATTGAGAATACGTCTTCGATCGGCAGCAGGAACGGCAGGTCGATAGCACGAACCGGATCCGGGATGTAGGTATCCAGGTGGCCAGCCAGCTCAACGATCTTCGCTTCCCACTCTGCGTCGCCTTCCAGTGCTTTCAGCGCTGAACCGCGAACGATCGGCGTGTCGTCGCCCGGGAAGTCGTACTGTGACAGCAGGTCACGAACTTCCATCTCAACCAGCTCCAGCAGCTCTTCGTCATCAACCATGTCGCACTTGTTCAGGAACACGATGATGTAAGGAACGCCAACCTGACGACCCAGCAGGATGTGCTCACGGGTCTGCGGCATCGGGCCGTCAGTCGCAGCAACAACCAGGATAGCGCCGTCCATCTGAGCAGCACCGGTGATCATGTTTTTCACGTAGTCGGCGTGGCCCGGGCAGTCAACGTGCGCGTAGTGACGAGTCGGGGTTTCGTACTCAACGTGAGAGGTGTTGATGGTGATACCACGAGCCTTCTCTTCCGGCGCGTTATCGATCTGGTCGAATGCGCGAGCCTGGCCGCCGTAGGTTTTAGCCAGAACGGTGGTGATTGCTGCAGTCAGGGTGGTTTTACCGTGGTCAACGTGACCGATGGTGCCCACGTTTACGTGCAGTTTGTTACGTTGAAATTGCTCTTTCGCCATGGCGATAATCCTTACTGTTATGCCTTCATCATTGATGAAGGCATCTGTTCACAATTTTTAAACCGTAGCCTTATTTGCTACGAGCTTCAATAACGGCCTGAGCGACGTTGTTCGGCGCATCATCGTACTTCAGGAACTCCATGGAGTAAGAAGCACGGCCTTTAGTCAGAGAACGCAACTGCGTCGCGTATCCGAACATTTCAGACAGCGGAACTTCAGCGTGAATCTGAACGCCGGTAGCGTTAGATTCCTGCCCTTTCAGCATACCACGACGACGGCTAAGGTCACCGATGACGTCACCGGTGTTCTCTTCCGGAGTCTCTACTTCAACCTTCATGATCGGCTCAAGCAGTACCGGCTGCGCTTTCTTAAAGCCATCTTTAAAGGCGATAGAAGCGGCCAGTTTAAACGCCAGCTCTGAGGAGTCCACGTCATGGTAAGAACCGAAGTGCAGACGCACGCCCAGATCAACAACCGGATAACCTGCCAGCGGGCCAGATTTCAGCTGTTCCTGGATGCCTTTGTCAACCGCAGGGATGTATTCGCCAGGAATCACACCACCTTTGATGTCGTTGACAAATTCGTAGCCTTTCGGGTTTGAACCCGGCTCCAGCGGGTACATGTCGATAACAACATGACCGTACTGACCGCGACCACCAGACTGCTTAGCGTGCTTACCTTCGATGTCGGTAACTTTAGAGCGAATTGCTTCGCGGTAAGCTACCTGCGGTTTGCCCACGTTCGCTTCAACGTTGAATTCACGCTTCATGCGGTCAACGATGATGTCGAGGTGCAGCTCACCCATACCAGCGATGATGGTCTGGTTAGATTCTTCGTCAGTCCATACGCGGAATGACGGGTCTTCTTTCGCCAGACGGCCCAGAGCCAGACCCATTTTTTCCTGGTCAGCTTTGGTTTTCGGCTCAACGGCGATAGAGATTACCGGCTCCGGGAACTCCATACGTTCCAGGATGATCGGGCTGTTCGGATCACACAGGGTATCACCGGTGATCACGTCTTTCAGACCGATTGCCGCTGCGATGTCGCCTGCGCGAACTTCGCTGATCTCTTCACGTTTGTTAGCGTGCATCTGTACGATACGGCCGAAACGCTCACGAGCAGATTTCACTGAGTTCAGTACGGTATCACCTGAGTTAACCACGCCAGAGTAGACGCGGAAGAAGGTCAGGTTGCCCACGAACGGGTCGTTGGCGATTTTGAACGCCAGCGCAGAGAACGGCTCGCTGTCGTCAGCGTGACGCTCAGCAGGCGTGTCTTTACCGTCGTCCAGCATACCGTTGATCGCAGGAACGTCAGTCGGTGCCGGCAGGTATTCAACCACGGCATCCAGCATTGCCTGAACACCTTTGTTCTTGAACGCAGAACCACAGGTAACCAGGATGATTTCGTTACGCAGTACGCGCTGACGCAGAGCGGTTTTGATCTCTTCTTCGCTCAGCTCTTCGCCGCTGAAGAATTTCTCCATCAGCTCTTCAGAAGCTTCTGCTGCTGCTTCGATCAGCTTGCCGCGCCATTCTTCAGCCAGTTCCTGCATGTCGGCCGGGATATCTTCGTAAACGAAGGTAACGCCCTGGTCGGCATCGTTCCAGTTGATGGCTTTCATTTTGATCAGGTCAACAACGCCGGTGAAGTTCTCTTCAGCGCCGATAGCCAGCTGCAGCGGAACCGGAGTCGCGCCCAGACGGGATTCGATCTGACCAACAACTTTCAGGAAGTTCGCGCCCATGCGGTCCATTTTGTTAACGAACGCAATACGCGGAACTTTATATTTGTTTGCCTGACGCCATACGGTCTCAGACTGCGGCTGCACGCCACCTACAGCACAGTAAACCATTACTGCGCCATCGAGCACACGCATTGAACGTTCTACTTCGATGGTGAAGTCAACGTGTCCAGGGGTGTCGATGATGTTGATACGGTGCGGCTCAAACTGCTTAGCCATACCGGACCAGAATGCGGTGGTCGCTGCAGACGTGATGGTGATACCACGCTCCTGCTCCTGCGCCATCCAGTCCATGGTCGCTGCGCCATCGTGTACTTCACCGATTTTGTGGTTAACACCGGTGTAGAACAGGATGCGCTCGGTCGTCGTGGTTTTACCGGCGTCGATGTGTGCGCTGATACCGATGTTACGGTAGCGCGCAATGGGTGTTGTACGAGCCATTTGATTCCTCTGATTCTCGGACGTTCAAAATTAGTCGAACCCAGCGGGTTAGCATTTTGCACGCCCGCTGGTTTAACAACAACTACGTGGCGATTACCAGCGGTAGTGAGCGAACGCCTTGTTGGCTTCTGCCATGCGGTGAACGTCTTCACGTTTCTTAACTGCAGTACCTTTGTTTTCTGCAGCGTCAGAAAGTTCGTTCGCCAGGCGGAGAGCCATAGATTTATCACCGCGTTTACGAGCAGCTTCTACGATCCAGCGCATTGCCAGGGCATTACGACGAACCGGACGGACTTCTACTGGTACCTGATAGGTAGAACCACCAACGCGACGTGACTTAACTTCGACAGTCGGACGCACGTTTTCGAGGGCTACTTCAAAGGCTTCCAGCTCGTTTTTACCAGAACGCTGAGCCAGGGTCTCAAGCGCGGTATAAACGATTGATTCAGCAGTAGATTTTTTACCATCTACCATCAGGATATTTACAAATTTGGCCAGCAGCTCTGATCCGAACTTAGGATCCGGCAGAATTTTACGCTGACCAATGACGCGACGACGTGGCATGGAAATACTCCGTTGTTAATTCAGGATTGTCCAAAACTCTACGAGTTTAGTTTGACATTTAAGTTAAAACGTTTGGCCTTACTTAACGGAGAACCATTAAGCCTTTGGCTTCTTCACGCCGTACTTGGAGCGAGCCTGCTTACGGTCTTTAACACCTGAGCAGTCCAGCGCGCCACGAACGGTGTGGTAACGCACACCTGGCAGGTCTTTAACACGACCGCCACGGATCAGGATCACGGAGTGTTCCTGCAGGTTATGACCTTCACCGCCGATATAGGAGGTAACTTCAAAACCGTTAGTCAGACGAACACGGCAAACTTTACGCAGTGCGGAGTTCGGTTTTTTCGGAGTGGTGGTGTACACACGGGTACAAACGCCACGTTTTTGCGGGCAAGCTTCCAGCGCAGGCACGTTGCTCTTTGCAACTTTGCGTACGCGTGGTTTGCGAACCAGCTGGTTAACTGTTGCCATTAAATAGCTCCTGGATTTGCTTTTGCTTCGTAAACACGTAATAAATCGCCCCGTATAACTACGAGGACGCAGAATTTTAGGGCTGAGCCAATAGGGTGTCAAGAAATAACCAGGCTTTACGACATTACCAGGTCATCTGCTGCTGATGTTTTTCAGTGAGCGCGACGAAACCAGTATAGTCCACCGGCCTTACTTTGGCTGAAATTTGAGCAGCAAGGCCGCGCGCGGTCACGTCCTCCGTCAGTACCCACAGGGTGGCGGGCGCAGTCAGCAAACGGCTCAGGGCGCTGCTGCCTTCCAGCGCGCCCAGCACGCCATCCTGCAGCAGCAGCAGATCGTCCTCTGCCGTCAGCAACAGCAGCAGCGTGTCGAGATCGCTGTAATAGGGTGAATGCATCAGGGTGTGCAACATAGGCGCTCTTAAAAGGTGATGATGCGATCGTAGGTCGCCAGCTGCTGCCGCAGCGCTGACGCATCCAGAATCCCTACGTCCATTACGCGCGCGCCCTCCTCCGCCAGGCCGCGTTCGCGCAGCGCCTCACGGCTGATATAGCACTGTTCAATATCATACAGCGCCAGCACGCCGAAGGTGGCGGCGTGATTGCGCGCGAGAATAACGTCCGGCTGCTGGCCGGGCATCAGCTGCAGAACGCCGTCGCCAATAAAAAACAGGCCTATCGACTCGCTCAGCGCGCCGGTGGCCAGCGCGGCGTCGAGCCCTTCCCGGCCTGCGCTGCTGCCGTGCGGCGCGCGGGTAAATACAAAAGCGACGCGATTCATTAAAACTGCACCAGTCGATCGCAGCCGAGCGCGGCTTCCGCCAGCGCACCCAGGCCGCTAAGCTCAAACCCCGGCTGCAGATTGCTGCCTGCCAGCTGCAGCCGCTCTGCCTCCTGAGCGTCGGTAACGCCGCGACGCAGCGCGGCGGCCACGCAGATATTGAGCGCCACGCCCTGCTCCTGATGCAGCGCTTGCCAGGCGCGCACGATATCCGCCTCGTCGCTGGCCGGCGCGGTCAGCTCATTGGCGTTCAGCACGCCCTCGCGGTAGAAGAAGACGCTCTGCAGCTGATGGCCAGCAGCCAGCAGCGCGCGGGCGAACAGCAAGGCGCTGCTCGCCTGCTGCGTGCCGTAGGCTGGACCGGTCACCAGCAGGGTGTAGCGCATTAGCGCTCCTGCCCCTGGAAGTCGCCGTTCTTGAACTGGCGAATATAGAGATAGACGGTGTGCTTAGAGATATTGAGGCGATCCGCAACCTGGTTAATGGCATCTTTGATATCAAAGATGCCCTTCTCATAAAGATTCAGCACGATCTGACGATTCTTGGCGTTATTGGAAACGTTGCGATCGGCGCTCACCTCTTCAATGGTGAACTCCAGCGTTTGCGTCACCAGATCCTCCACCGAGCTGGCGAAGTTAACGTTGGAATCGACCTGATGCATCTCCGGCGGCATAAAGGTCGACATAATCTGCGAGAACGGCACGTCGAGGTTCATGTTAATGCACAACAGCCCGATAACGCGCTGCTGCCGGTTGCGTATCGCGATAGTGACCGACTTCATCAGCACGCCGCTTTTGGCACGGGTGAAGTAGGCGCGTGAAACGTTGCTGTCCGCGCCGTGCATATCGTGCAGCATGCGCAGCGCCAGATCGGTAATCGGTGAGCCCACTTTACGACCGGTGTGTTCGCCGTTGGCGATGCGCACCGCCGAACATTTCAGATCTTCCAGCGAGTGCAGCACGATTTCGCAGTGCGAACCAATCAGCATCGCCAGGCCGTCAACCACCGCCTCATAGGAGCGGAGGATGTCGTAGTCCGTTTGCTCGAAGGGACGCTGCTCCAGTAAATCGAAGTCGCTCAGTTCGCCGGGATTGAATGGATTTGACATCGAAGACATTACCCTAAATGGCTGGAGCCTGTCTCAGCGCAGCGGGCAGACTCTTTTTATTGGGAAAGTTATGCAGAGGATAGTCTGGCAAATGTCGCTCGCTTATGCCAGAGCTTTGTCGCAGGGGGGAAATGAAACCGCCGCCCGAAGGCGGCGGCAGACAGATTATTGAGATTTCTTCGCGTCGGCGGCAGGCGCCTGCGCTTTCTCATCTGCTTTAGGCGCCGGCTTGATGTCGAGCAGTTCAACATCGAATACCAGCGTCGAGTTAGCCGGGATGCCCGGCACGCCGTTTTTACCGTAGGCGAGTTGCGGCGGGATTACCAGCTTGATTTTACCGCCTTTCTTCACGTGCTTCAGACCTTCAGTCCAGCCTGGAATCACACCGTCAAGACGGAAAGAGAGCGGTTCGCCACGGGTATAGGAGTTGTCAAACTCGGTGCCGTCAATCAGCGTACCTTTGTAGTTCACGACAACGGTATCGCTGTCTTTCGGCGCGTCGCCGCTGCCTTCTTTCTCTACTTTATACAGCAGGCCAGATTCGGTTTTCTTCACGCCGCTCTCTTTGGCGAATTTGTCGGCAAAAGCGGTGCCTTTATCGGCGTTCTCTTTCGCGTCTTTTTCCATCTTCGCCTGCGCAGCGCCTTTCACACGGCCTTCAAAGGCCTGCAGCGTCTGCTCGATCTCTTGATCGGAGAGTTTGCTCTTGCCGCCGAACGCATCCTGAACGCCCGCGATCAGCTGCTCTTTGTCCAGCTTGATGCCCAGTTTCTCCTGTTCCTTCAGGGAGTTGTCCATGTAGCGACCCAGCGAGGCGCCCAGAGCATAGGCTGATTGCTGGTCTTCATTTTTGAAGGCCGCATTTTTCGGTGCCTGCGGTGCCGCATCGGTCGCAGCAGGCGCTGCGGTCGCTTCGGCTGCCATCGCCAGCGGCGCGTTCAGCGCGATGGCCATGGTGGTGGCTAACATAGTGACTTTAAACAGTGATTTCATCCTTTCTCCAAAACCGAAGCGTCTCACCTCGGGAATTATTGCGGACTAAAGGCCCACACTATAACTGTACGCGGCAGCGGCGAACACTCCCGCAGCGTAATTACCCGGTTCTCCTCCGACCTTTTTTGCATCAGGAAGTTTCATCAGAGATGATGCTGCCACAGCCGTTATTCAACCCTTTGCAGGCGAGACGGCAAAGAAATCGGGTGATTCTTACCGGGGAAGCCGTAGAATCAGCGTCTGATGCGAGATTCGCAGCGTCGAACCAGGAGGAGAGGTCATGCAACAATCAGAGTGGGAACAACGGCTTGAAGCGCTGGAAAGCAAGCTGGCCTTTCAGGAGCTGACTATCGATCAGCTTAATCAGACGGTGGTGCAGCACGAGCTGGAGATGGCGAAAATGCGCGAGCAGCAGCGCCTGCTGCTGGATAAGCTGAAAGCGGCCGCGCCGTCGATGGTCGCGTCGCAGTCGGAGGAGACGCCGCCTCCGCATTATTGATCTGTTCAGACCGGCTGCGCATTCTTCGATCGCAAAGGCAAAAAAAAGCCACCTCGAAGGTGGCCTTTGAAATCTGGGTGGCTTAGTGGCTGCAGCCGCAACCGCCGTGGCTGCCGCAGCCGCCGTTGCCGTGATCGTGACCATGGTCATGATCGTGGTCATGGTCGTGACCGTGCTCGCCGTGAACGTGACCGTGCGCCAGCTCTTCCGGGGTCGCTTCGCGGATCGCGACAACTTCCACGTTGAAGTTCAGGTTCTGGCCCGCCAGCATATGGTTGCCGTCAACCACCACGTGCTCGTCTTCCACTTCGGTGATTTCGACCGGAACCGGACCCTGATCGGTTTCCGCCAGGAAGCGCATGCCAACCTGCAGTTCGTCAACGCCCATAAAGACGTCTTTAGGTACGCGCTGCACCAGGTTGTCGTCATACTGGCCGTATGCATCGTTAGCCGGAATATGCACGTCAAACTTGTCGCCGACATCGTGATTTTCCAGCGCTTTTTCCAGACCAGAAATCAGGGAACCATGACCGTGCAGATAGTCTAACGGCGCACTTACCGGCGACTCGTCAACCAACACACCATCTTCTGTACGTACCTGATAGGCCAGGCTCACCACCAGGTCTTTTGCTACTTTCATGATATCTCCTAACCGTTGAGAACTGAGATCCCGTCTCATTGGTCTATTCTTACGTGCAATAACACCAACCAGAAAGGTTCGGGGCTGAGATCGCCTCTTGTGCGACGCGATTAACCTCAGCGTTAGTGGCGCCGATTGTATCGGAATTCAATCCCACTGTAAGTTTAAGCGTAAAAAAAGCTGCGCCATTTCGCTACTCAGGATGGAAAATACCTATCACTTGCTCCTGGCTGCGAACCTGATCGCGAACCTGCTTATCCGCCTCGCGCATCTGATGTCCACACTTCACGCACTCCACGACGTCGACATTGTTTTCACGCCACATCGCCAGCGTGTCTTTTTCCTGACAGTGCGGGCAAACCGCACCGGCAATAAATCGTTTACGCATAATGGTTAACCTGTGTGCTGTTACTGATCTTCATCCCAGTCGTCAATCTGCCGTCTCTCATGCTGCATCTCGCGCCGGAAAATATCCTCCAGCTCGCGCCGCGCCTCGCGTACGCGGGAGATCTGCGCGTTGTCGGTGTGGTTCGGCATCAGCTCGCGCAGCATGCGCATATCGAGGCGGCGGAAGTGCAGCTGCGCGCGCTGCGCCTGATGCGGATGCATACCCACCGAAATCAGCGCCTTGCGTCCCAGCTCCAGCGCGCTGGAGAAGGTTTCACGCGAGAACTGCGTGACGCCCGCCTGCAGCAGCTCGTGCGCTTCCACGCGTCCGCGGGCCCGCGCCACGATCTCCAGCTGCGGGAAATGCTGCTGGCAGAGGTGCACAATCGCCATGGTATCTTCCGGCTCGTTGCAGGTAATCACAATCGACTGCGCGCTGGCCGCGCCGGCGGCGCGCAGCAGCTCAAGCTCGGTGGCGTCGCCATAGTAAACCTTGTAGCCGTACTTGCGCATCAGGCTTACCGCGCTGATGTCGCGCTCCAGCACCGTAATCCTTTTATTATTGGCCATCAGCAGACGACCCACCACCTGCCCCATGCGTCCGAAGCCCACCACAATCACCTGCGGCTGGTCATCTTCCACAAACGGCTTTTCGCCATCTTCATCGACTTCATTAAAGCGTCGCGCCAGCAGCTTATCGATCGCCTGCATCAGCAGCGGCGTGGTCATCATCGACAGCGTGACCGTCACCAGCAGCAGCGGCAGCTGATCGCCGGTGAAAAGATGCGCCGAAGAGGCAGCGGAAAAGAGCACAAAGGCGAATTCGCCGCCTTGACTCAGCACGCCGGCGAACTGCTGACGCTCGGAGCTGCGCAGGCCGTAGACGCGCGCCAGCACGTAAAGCACCAGCGTTTTCACCGTGACCAGAATCAGCACGCCGAGCAGGATCTCCAGAATATGGGTATAGAGCACGCCAAGGTTGAGCGCCATGCCAACGGAGATAAAGAACAGCCCGAGCAGCAGCCCCTTAAAGGGATCGATGGCGACCTCCAGCTCGTGGCGATACTCGCTTTCCGCCAGCAGGATGCCGGCGATAAAAGTACCCAGCGCCATCGACAGGCCGAGCGCGTCCATAAACAGCGCCGAACCCAGCACCAGCAGCAGCGCAGCGGCGGTGAAGACCTCGCGCACGCCGGAGGCGGCGATAAAGCGGAAAATCGGCCGCAGCAGGTAGCGCCCGCCCACCAGCATGCCGGCGAACGCCAGCACCTTCATGCCAATCTTCATCCAGTCGATATTGCCGCTGTCGCTGCCCGCCAGCAGCGGTACCAGCGCCAGCGCCGGGATAACCGCCAGGTCCTGGAACAGCAGCACCGAGAAGCCGAGCTGCCCCGCCTCGCTGCGGTTCATGCCTTTATCGCGCATCAGCTGCAGCGCCATCGCGGTGGAGGACATGGCGAGGCCGATGCCGCCAATCACCGCCGCCTGCCAGCTAAAGTCGCTGAGCCACAGCAGCGCGCCGAGAATGCCGGCGGAGATCAGCACCTGCGCCGCGCCGACGCCGAAAATCGAACGCCGCAGCGCCCAGAGCTTCGAAGGGTTCAGCTCCAGCCCGATGATAAACATCAGGAACACCACGCCCAGCTCCGAGAAGTGCAGGATCTCTTCCACGTCGCTGATAAAACCCAGCCCCCAGGGACCGATAGCGATGCCGGCCACCAGATAGCCCAGCACGGCGCCGATGCCAAGCCGCGCGGCGACAGGCACGATCAGCACCGCCGCCACCAGATAGATCACGCCTGCGGTCAGCAGCGTTTGTCCTTCCATCAGAGACCTCCGTTGGGCAGCGGCGCGGCCAGCCATTCGCCATAGGCGCGGGCGAAGTGGCTCATCACCTCTTTCGGCTGTCGTCGCGCCCAGTACAGGATCATCGGCGTCATCCAGTGCATGCGGCACATCTGCGCGGTCAGCTCGAACGGGCGCATAATGTCCGACATGGAATAGCGGTTGAGGCCGCTCTGCTGATAGGCACTCTCCGGCTCGCCGGTGGTAATCACGCTGCGCCAGTATTTGCCCTCCAGCGCGTTGCCGTCGACGCCGCTGGCGAAGCCGCGCGACAGCACGCGATCCAGCCACTCTTTCAGCAGCGCAGGACAGCTATAGGTATAAAGCGGATGCTGGAAAACGATGACCTGATGCTCGCGCAGCAGCTGCTGTTCATAGTGAATATCAATAAAGAAATCAGGATAGTGCGCGTACAGATCGTGTACGGTGACGTTTTCCTGTTTCTGCGCCGACTGCAGCAGAACCCGATTCGCTATCGACTCCTGCATTTCCGGATGAGCGTAAAGCAGCAAAACTTTTGCTGGCTGCGACATAGTTATCCTCTTCCAAAGCGTCGTCATAGCGGCGCTTTTCCGCTACCATGCACGACGCGACACCCTCTAATTATGTGGTGGGTAAATTAACATATTCTGACGATACGGCGCTTATGATTGTCTTTTCTTCTCTGCAAATCCGCCGCGGCGTCCGCGTGCTGCTCGATAACGCTTCCGCCACCATCAATCCCGGTCAGAAAGTCGGCCTGGTGGGTAAAAACGGCTGCGGTAAATCGACCCTGCTGTCGCTGTTAAAAGGCGAGATCGCCAGCGACGCGGGCGGCGTGACCTTTCCCGGCAACTGGGCGCTGGCCTGGGTTAACCAGGAGACCCCGGCGCTGAGCAAACCGGCGCTGGAATACGTTATCGACGGCGATCGCGAATACCGCGAGCTGGAGGCGCAGCTGGCGGACGCCAACCAGCGCAACGACGGCAACGCCATCGCCCTGCTGCACGGCAAGCTGGACGCGATTCAGGCCTGGAGCATTCATGCCCGCGCCTCAAGCCTGCTGCACGGCCTGGGCTTTAGCCAGGAGCAGCTGAACCGCCCGGTGAGCGACTTTTCCGGCGGCTGGCGCATGCGCCTTAACCTTGCGCAGGCGCTGGTCTGCCGTTCGGATCTGCTGCTCCTCGACGAACCCACCAACCACCTCGATCTCGACGCGGTGATCTGGCTGGAGCGCTGGCTGAAAAGCTATGAGGGCACGCTGATCCTGATTTCGCATGACCGCGACTTCCTCGATCCGGTGGTAGATAAGATCATTCATATCGAGCAGGAGAGCCTGTTCGAATACACCGGCAACTACAGCTCGTTCGAACGGCAGCGCGTCGCGAAGCTGGCGCAGCAGCAGGCGCTGTTTGAAAGCCAGCAGGAGAAAGTGGCGCATCTGCAAAGCTATATCGATCGCTTCCGCGCCAAGGCTTCGAAAGCGAAGCAGGCGCAGAGCCGCATCAAAATGCTGGAGCGGATGGAGATGATCGCCCCGGCGCACGTCGATAACCCGTTCAGCTTTAGCTTCCGCGCGCCGGAAAGCCTGCCAAACCCGCTGCTGAAGATGGAGAAGGTCACCGCCGGCTACGGCGAGCGCATTATTCTCGACGCCATCAAGCTCAACCTGGTGCCGGGCTCGCGCATCGGCCTGCTGGGGCGTAACGGCGCGGGCAAATCAACGCTGATTAAGCTGCTGGCGGGCGAGCTGACCCCGCTCGACGGCGAGGTCGGGCTGGCGAAAGGCATTAAGCTCGGCTACTTCGCGCAGCATCAGCTGGAGTATCTGCGCAGCGACGAGTCGCCGCTGCAGCACCTGGCGCGCATTGCGCCGAAGGTGCTGGAGCAGCAGCTGCGCGACTATCTTGGCGGCTTCGGCTTCCAGGGAGACAAAGTCAGCGAAGTTACGGCGCGCTTCTCCGGCGGCGAAAAGGCGCGGCTGGTGCTGGCGCTGATCGTCTGGCAGCGCCCTAACCTGCTGCTGCTCGACGAACCCACTAACCACCTCGATCTCGATATGCGCCAGGCGCTGACCGAAGCGCTCATCGACTTCGAAGGCGCGCTGGTGGTGGTATCGCACGATCGCCATCTGCTGCGCGCCACCACCGACGATCTCTATCTGGTGCATGACCGCAAGGTTGATGTCTTCCCGGGCGATCTGGAGGATTACCAGCAGTGGCTGAGCGACCTGCAGAAGCAGCAGGCGCAGGCGGACGCCGCGCCGAAGCAGGAGAACGGCAACAGCGCGCAGGCGCGCAAAGATCAGAAGCGTCGCGACGCTGAGCTGCGTGCTCAGACGCAGCCGCTGCGCAAAGAGATCGAGAAGCTGGAGAAGCAGATGGCGAAATGGCAGAGCCAGCTCTCCGAAGCGGAAAACCAGCTGGCCGACGGCGATATTTACGATCCCGCGCGCAAAGCCGACTTAACCGCAGCGTTGCAGCGTCAGGCGGAGAGCAAAGCAGCGCTGGAAGAGGTCGAGATGGCGTGGCTGGATGCGCAGGAGCAGCTGGAGGCGATGCTCGCCTCCTGACGGTTAGCTGTTAATTTCAGTTTTCAGTTTTCAGCGGACTTAAAACGATCGTACCGGCGCGAGACAAGGCGCCAGCCGCGCCATAAGCGGAGCATACTGATGTATGTGAGCATTATGGCGCGGCGCAGCAACGCCGTCGCAGCCCGGTACGGACGTTTTAAAAAGGCCGATCCCCCAGCACCGTCGCCCGGTGCATCACCCGCCTTGCCGGATAATAATCCGCATTCGCATAGTGCTGCGTCACGCGGTTATCCCAGATCGCCACGTCGTCTGGCTGCCAGCGCCAGCGCACCTGAAACTCCGGTTTGGTCGCATGGGCATAGAGCAGTTCCAGCAGCGCGTGACTCTCTTTTTCGCTCAGCTCGACAATGCGCGTGGTAAAACCTTCATTCACAAACAGCGCCTTGCGCCCGCTGACCGGATGGGTGCGGATCACCGGATGCTGCACCGGCGGATGCTTCGCCACGGCCTCCTGCCAGCGCTGATGCTCCTCTTCGCTGCGGCGATACTTATACTCCTGGAACGACTTCCTGAAGTCGTGCTCGGCATGTAGCCCATCCAGCAACGTCTTAATCGGGGCGGAGAGGGTTTCATAGGCCGCGATGCCGCTCGCCCAGAGGGTATCGCCGCCTGATTCAGGCAGCAGCTTCGACGCCAGAATCGCCACCGCTGGCGGCGTGTCGATAAAGGTCACGTCGGTGTGCCAGTTGTCGTTGTCCGGCGGATTATCCTGATGGGTATCCAGAACGATGATCTCCTCTACGCCGTCGGCGTGCGGGTAAACCGGATGGATATGCAGGTCGCCGAAGCGCGCCGCCAGCGCGCGCTGCTGGTGCGGGGTCAACTGCTGGTCGCGCAGAAACAGCACCTGATGGCGCAGCAGCGCGTGGTAAAGCTGCTCAAACTGGGCGTCGCTGAGCGGCCGGGTTAAATCAACATTCGTCACCTGCGCGCCGATATAAGGGCCGAGCGCGGTAATGTTCAGCTTTTCGTTCATTGTTGTTCTCCGTTCCAGGGCGTCAACCGACGCTGCAGGGCGCGCAGCCCCAGTTCTAAGGTAAAGGCAATCAGCGCAATCACCGCGATACCCGCCAGCACCACGTCGGTCGCCAGAAACTCACCGGCGGACTGCACCATAAAGCCAAGCCCGCGCGTCGCGGCGATCAGTTCGGCGGCCACCAGCGTCGACCAGCCGACGCCAAGACCGATGCGCAGACCGGTCAGGATCTCCGGCAGCGCGCCAGGCAGGATCACCCAGCGCAGTAGCTGCCATCGGCTGGCGCCCAGCGACTGAGCGGCGCGAATGCGCACCTGCTGCGTATTGCGCACCCCCGCCAGGGTCGAGAGCGTTACCGGCGCAAAAATCGCCAGATAGATCAGCAGGATTTTGGAGGTCTCCCCGATGCCGAACCAGATCACCATCAGCGGCAAATAGGCGAGCGGCGGGACGGGGCGGTAGAGCTCAATCAGCGGGTCGAGCAGGCCGCGCACCGCCGGACTCAGGCCCATCGCGATGCCGACCGGAATGCCGATGGCCGCCGCGGCGAACAGGGCAACCAGCATGCGCGTCAGGCTGGCGGCGAGATGCTGCCACAGCGTGGCGTCCATAAAGCCCTGCGGACTGGCGATCAGCAGCAGCTTGCTCAGCACCTGCTGCGGCGCCGGCAGAAACAGCGGGCTAATCAGACCCAGCGCCGTGATGCTCCACCAGATCAGCAGCAGCAGTGCCAGACTCAGCAGGCTCAGGCTGAACGAGCGGGAAAAAGGCCAGCGCAAGCGCCGACGCGCCACCGTGGTTTTGTCGTTGATCACCGCGCTCATGCAAAGGCCTCCCGCTGCTCGAATACCCGGCTCAGCACATATTCGCGCTGCGCAATAAAAGCGGGATCGGATTTAATGGCGCGGCAGGGTTCGCCGGCGGCAAAACGCTGCCCGAAGTTAAGCTTCAGGCGCTCCAGGATGCGGCCCGGCCCGGGCGAAAGCAGCAGCAGCTCGCTGGCGAGAAACACCGCCTCTTCGATATCGTGCGTGATAAGGAAAATTTGCTTGCCGCTGTCGCGCCACAGCGTCAGCAGCAGCGTCTGCATCTGCTCGCGGGTAAAGGCGTCCAGCGCGCCGAAAGGCTCGTCGAGCAGCAGCAGCTGCGGATCCGCCGCCAGCGCGCGGGCGATGCCGACGCGCTGCCGCTGGCCGCCGGAGAGCTGCCAGATGGGGCGGTTTTCCGCCCCTTCCAGCCCGACCTTTTTAATCAGCCGGCGTGCGATGGCGTTACGTTCGCCGCGCGCCATCCCGGCGAGCTGCAGACCAAAAGCGACGTTGTCCAGCACGTTACGCCACGGCAGCAGCCCCTCATGCTGAAACACCACGCCGCGCTCCGCGCCTGGCCCGCTGATGGTTTTCCCCTCCAGCGTGATGCTGCCGGACTCCACCGGCAAAAAGCCGGCGATCAGGTTAAGCAGCGTGGTTTTGCCGCAGCCCGAGGGACCGAGCGCCACCAGCAGTTCGCCTTTATCGATCTGCAGATTAATATCCTGCAGCGCCGGGCGTCCGTCATAACGGGCGTTGAGGTGAGCGATGCGCAGCATGAGGCTTCTCCTTACTGTTTCGCCAGCGGCTCGACAAAGCGGCTGGTTACGAAGTCGCTGTAGTCAGCATTCGCCTGCGGCACTTTGCCCTGCTCTTTCAGGAAGTGCGCCGTATCGACAATTGCTTTATTTACCGGCTTGCCCAGCTGCTCAATCTGCTGCTGCGCAGTGAGATAGGTATTGCCTTTCACCAGCTCCGGCACCTGCGCTTCCGGCACGCCGCTCAGGCGCGACAGCTTGCTCAGGTTAGCCGGCTGCTTCAGCCAGCCATCCGGGTTATCGATATAGGATTTCTGCGCCTCAAGGGCGCTGCGGGCGAAGGCGGTCACCACGTCAGGATGCGCTTTGGCAAAATCTTTGCGCACCACCCAGACGTCAAGCGTCGGCGAGCCCCACTGTCCGACCTGAGAGGAGTCCGTCAGCACTTTTCCCTCTTTCTCCAGCTGGTTGACGGCGGGCGCCCAGACGTAGGCGCCGTCGATATCACCGCGCTGCCAGGCGGCGATAATCGCGGGCGGCTGCAGGTTCACCAGCTGCACCTCGGTCGGCTTGATCCCCCAGTGCTTCAGCGCTGCCAGCAGGCTGTAGTGGGTGGTGGAAATAAAGGGCACGGCGATGCGCTTGCCAATAAGATCTTTCGGGCCGCTGATGCTTTTCTTCACCACCAGCGCCTCAGAGTTGCCGAGCTGAGAGGCCAGCAGGAACGCCTCGATGGGCAGCTGCTGCGTGGCGGCTACCGCCAGCGGGCTGGAGCCGATATTGCCGATCTGCACATCCCCCGACGCCAGCGCGCGCAGCACGCCTGCCCCGCTGTCAAACTTGCGCCAGTCAACGGTCGCGCCGCTCTCTTTGGCAAAGGTGTTATCCGCCTGCGCCACCTTGGCCGGCTCGGCGGAGGTCTGATACGCCACCGTTACGTTGACGGCCTGCGCCTGAAAAACCAGCAGCGAAAGCGCTGCGGCCAGAAGGGTTAAAGGTGTTTTTACTGCCATGATGTCGCACTCCGCCGGGGTCCTGTGATGGGCGCAGTGTCGCCAGCGACGATGATTTCATAAAGGAATTAAAAATTATTCTTAATAAACAGATGTTCTTAGATCATGATCGGCAAAGCTGATGCGAAATCTGGCATTAGATCCCCGATTATTCAGACAAAATGGCAGGCGCTCACATTGCCGCTGTGCTATTGATAGAGCTCTATTATTAACTGGTGTAAAAAGGGTTGCGGCAACATGTCCATCGAGAAGGTCGCGCTGCTGGCGGGCGTATCAAAAGCAACGGTCTCCCGCGTGCTTAACCAACATCCCGGGGTTAAAGCGGATACGCGCGATCGGGTGCTGGCGGCGATCTCCGCCAGCGAATATCAGCCTAATTTACTGGCGCGCCAGCTGCGTACCGCCCAGAGCAATATGCTGCTGGTGCTGATATCCGATATCACTAACCCCTTCTGCTCGCGCGTGGTGCAGGGCATCGAGGCGGAAGCGGAGGCGCAGGGCTACCATATTCTTCTTTGCAACTCCGCCTCGCAGCTGCGGCGTGATTCCGCCTGGCTTGGGCTGCTGACCGGTAAAGTGGTGGATGGGGTGATCACCATGGATGCGGCGTCCGCGCTAAAGGATATCGCCGCCATTATCGGCGACGCGCCCTGGGTGCAGTGTGCGGAATACGATCCCGCGATACCCGCCTCTTCCGTCGCTATCGATAACCGCGACGCGGCGCAGGAAACGGTGCGCTATCTGGCGGGCAAAGGCCGCCGCCGTATCGGGCTGGTAAACAGCGATATGCGCTACCTCTATTCGCATCAGCGTGAGGCGGGCTATCGCGCAGGGCTGGAGGCGCTGGCGCTGCCGTGGCACGGCGTCGCCTATGCCGAGGAGATTTCATGCGAAGCGGGCAGCCGGGCGCTGCGTCAGCTTTTGCAGCAGCCCGAACCGCCCGACGCGGTGCTGGCGGTCTCGGACGTGCTGGCGGTGGGCGTTATACACGCCGCGCTGGAAGCGGGTCTGCGCGTACCGGAGGATCTTGCGGTGGTGGGCTTTGACGGCATTCCCTTCACCAGCAGCCTGAATCCGCCGCTTACCACCGTCGAACAGCCGATGTATCAGCTTGGCGCGCGCAGCGTTCAGCTTTTGCTGCAGCGCATCCGCCGTCCGGCGTCGCCGGTAACCCATGAGGTGTTGCCGTGGAAGCGCGTCGAGCGCGCCTCCAGCTAGCTCAGCGCCAGATTAGCAGCACGCAGGCGGCGGTCAGCAGCCCCATCGCCAGGTTAAAGAGGGTCCAGGCGCGGCGGCTGCGCAGGATGCGGCCAATCAGCGCGCCAAAGCCGATCCAGATAACCCCCGCCACCAGGTTAACCAGAAACATGCCGAAGCTGATGGCCGTGACCGAGTGCAGGTAGGCGGAGCCGGCGAGGCTGAAGCTCGCAACCGCCCCCAGCGCCATCAGCCAGGCTTTTGGATTGATCAGCTGCAGCAGACCGCCCTGCCAGAACGGCATCGGTTTCGGCGGCGCGTCGCCGCTCTCCAGCTCTTCATAGGCGGCGGTGGCGATTTTCCACGCCAGCCAGAGCAGATAAAGACTGCCGGCGATTTTCAGGATAAGGTGCAGCGCGGGATAGAGCAGGATCAGGCCGCCAACGCCGAACGCCACCATCAGCAGCATCACCTGCATGCCGATCATAATGCCGATCATTAACGGCAGCGTGCGCCAGAAGCCGAAATTGGCGCCGGACGCGGTGAGTAACATATTATTAGGTCCTGGCGTGATGGCGGCCACCCAGAGAAAACCTAACATTGAGAAAAACAGGCTCAGTTCCATGAACGGGCGCTCCTTACCCCCAGATTCGCAACAAGCCTAACGAAGCTAACAGTGTGATATGGATCAGACAAGTGCTGGCGATATGAATTTTACTCCTGACGCATCGACGAGCTTTATGCCGCCGCGCGCCCTGCGCAATCCCCATCTGCAGACGGTGCTGCCGCGGCTGGTGCGTCGCCGCCTGCTGCTGCGTCCGCACTGGCAGCGCCTCGACCTGCCGGACGGCGACTTTGTCGATCTCGCCTGGAGCGAAGATCCGCAGCAGGCGAGCCATAAGCCGCGCGTGGTGTTGTTTCACGGTCTGGAGGGTAACTTCCACAGCCCTTACGCCCACGGGCTGATGCACGCCTGTCAGCGCCACGGCTGGCTCGGCGTGGTGATGCACTTTCGCGGCTGCAGCGGCGAGCCGAATCGCCTGCATCGCATCTATCACTCCGGCGAAACCGAAGACGCCGCCTTTTTTCTGCGCTGGCTGAAAACGCGCTGGGGCGAGGCGCCAACCGCCGCGGTAGGGGTGTCGCTCGGCGGTAATATGCTGGGCTGCCTGCTCGGCGCGCTGGGAGACGACGCGCCGCTCGACGCAGGGGTGATCGTTTCCGCGCCGCTGCTGCTGGAGCCGTGCAGCCTGAAGCTGGAACAGGGCTTCTCACGCTTTTATCAGCGCTATCTGCTCGACCAGCTGAAAAAGAACGCCGAGCGCAAGCTGCGCGCCTGGCCGGGCACGCTGCCGGTAGACCTGCCGCAGCTCAGGGCGCTGCGTCGCCTGCGCGACTTCGACGACGCCATTACCGCTCGCGCCCACGGCTTTCTTGACGCGGCCGACTATTACCGTCGCGCCAGCGCCATGCCGCTGCTGAAAAATGTGCGCAAGCCCTTGCTGATCATTCACGCGAAAGACGATCCTTTTATGACTGACGAGGTGATCCCGCAGGCGGATCAGCTCTCAGCCAGCACGACCTATCAACTCACGCCGCATGGCGGACACGTTGGCTTTGTCGGTGGCACGCTGCGTCAACCGCAGATGTGGCTCGAGCAGCGTGTGCCGCAGTGGCTTACACAGTGGCTCTCATCATGATTATTCCCTGGCAACAGCTCGATCCCGATACCCTTACCAACCTGATTGAAGCCTTTGTGCTGCGCGAAGGCACCGACTACGGCGAGCAGGAGCGCAGCCTGGCGCAAAAGGTGGCCGACGTGCGCCGCCAGCTGGAGCGCGGCGACGTGGTGCTGGTCTGGTCGGAACTGCATGAAACCATCAATATTATGCCGCGCAGCGAATTTCGCGGCTGATGCGCCAACGCACTTTTCGTGTTAACAATGCTCATCGCCCGACTTCACAGGGAGCTTTTTTATGTCAGCACGACACCCGATTATTGCGGTAACCGGCTCAAGCGGCGCCGGCACCACCACCACCAGCCTGGCGTTTCGTAAAATTTTTCAGCAGCTCAATCTGCACGCCGCCGAGCTGGAGGGCGACAGCTTCCACCGCTATACGCGGCCAGAAATGGATATGGCGATCCGTAAGGCGCGCGATTTAGGACGCCATATCAGCTATTTCGGCCCGGAGGCCAACGACTTCGGCCTGCTGGAGCAGACCTTTACCGACTACGGCAACGCGGGCAAAGGGCAGTCGCGCAAATATCTGCACACCTACGACGAAGCCGTGCCCTGGAATCAGGTGCCCGGCACCTTTACGCCCTGGCAGCCGCTGCCGGAAAATACCGACGTGCTGTTTTATGAAGGGCTGCACGGCGGCGTGGTGACGCAGCAGCATAACGTGGCGGAGAAGGTCGACCTGCTGGTGGGCGTGGTGCCGATCGTTAACCTGGAGTGGATCCAGAAGCTGGTGCGCGACACCAGCGAGCGCGGCCACTCACGCGAGGCGGTGATGGACTCGGTGGTGCGCTCGATGGAGGATTACATCAACTTCATTACGCCGCAGTTTTCACGCACCCATATTAACTTCCAGCGCGTGCCGACCGTTGATACTTCAAACCCGTTTGCCGCGCGCGAAATTCCGTCGCTGGATGAGAGCTTCGTGGTTATTCACTTTCGCGGGCTGGAGAATATCGACTTCCCCTATCTGCTGGCGATGCTGCAGGGCTCGTTTATTTCGCATATGAATACGCTGGTGGTGCCGGGCGGCAAGATGGGTCTGGCGATGGAGCTGATTATGGCGCCGCTGGTGCAGCGGCTGATGGAAGGCAAGCAGATCGCCTGACCAGGTCTGGCGCGGTCGCGGGTAGCAAGGCCCGATCGCAAAGACGCAAAAAACGGCCTCCCTGCCAGCTCGGCCCGCGCGTATACGCCCCTCATCCTTGAGGGGCGCCCGTAAACGGGCCAACGCGTTGCGTTGTTCAAAAACGCTCCCGGCGTTTTTGTCCATGGCGCGGGACGCTTTGCTCTTCGGCCCTTGCCACCCGCTCCTTACGTACAGTGCGCTTTTTTACAGCGCGACCACTTCATAGCTATGGGTAATCTCAACGCCCTTGCCCAGCATCAACGCCACCGAACAATATTTTTCCGCCGAGAGATCTACCGCGCGCGCCACGGCTTTATCGCTCAGCGCCTTGCCGGTCACCACAAAATGCAGATTGATATGGGTAAACAGGCGCGGCGCCTCTTCACGACGCTCCGAGGTCAGTTTCACCTCACAGTCCACTACCTCGTTGCGGCCCTTCTGCAATATGGAAACCACATCGATGGCGCTACAGCCGCCCGTCGCCATCAGCACCATTTCCATTGGACTTGGCGCTTTATCGCCGGAGTTACCGTCCATCAGGATCTGATGCCCTGACGCCGACTCGCCGAGAAAGGTTAATCCTTCGATCCACTTCACTCTTGCCTGCATGTTTCCACCTCAAGAATAGCCCTTTTGCCGCCAGAGTACGCGTTCACCTGGCAAACAGCAATCCAGAGTAATCCCCCCTTTGCTGAAGCGAGACAACAGAAGACAGTCGGCAAAAGCTGTGCTACAAACAGTGCTGAAAATAGTTCGTTCTGTTAAGGACGAAGACGGGACACATCAAGCGCCTGGCGCAAAATAAGGCCCGAATAATCTCCTTTAGGGGAAACGCTTAAAGCTTTCATCGCCTTGCAGGGACAAGTTCCCCCCGCGTTTTGGGCACGATTACAACAGAGGATAATAGCGAATGGTTCTCGGCAAACCGCAAACAGACCCTACACTCGAATGGTTCCTGTCCCATTGCCATATTCACAAATATCCATCCAAAAGTACGCTGATTCATCAGGGTGAGAAGGCTGAAACCCTCTACTACATCGTGAAAGGTTCCCTTGCGGTGCTGATCAAAGATGAAGAGGGCAAAGAGATGATCCTCTCTTACCTGAATCAGGGTGATTTTATCGGCGAGCTTGGCCTGTTTGAAGAAGGCCAGGAGCGTAGCGCCTGGGTACGCGCGAAAACCGCGTGCGAAGTAGCGGAAATTTCCTACAAGAAATTCCGTCAGCTTATTCAGGTGAACCCGGATATTTTAATGCGTCTCTCTTCGCAGATGGCGCGCCGTCTGCAGGTTACCTCGGAAAAAGTGGGCAATTTAGCTTTCCTCGACGTGACCGGACGTATTGCACAAACCCTGCTTAACCTGGCGAAGCAGCCAGACGCCATGACGCATCCCGACGGCATGCAAATCAAAATTACTCGTCAGGAAATTGGCCAAATCGTTGGTTGCTCACGCGAAACCGTGGGCCGCATTTTGAAAATGTTGGAAGACCAGAACCTGATTTCCGCACACGGCAAAACCATTGTCGTTTACGGCACCCGCTGATTTCCTCTCACTCACGGCGTGATGTTACCGTCACGCCGTTACTGCCTGTAGTGAAGTGATGTGGCGTCGAATCATCTATCACCCCGAAGTTAACTATGCCCTGCGGCAGACGCTGGTGCTCTGCATTCCGGTGGCGCTCGGCTGGCTGTTCGGCGATCTGCAAAAAGGCCTGCTCTTCTCTCTTGTGCCCGCCTGCTGCAACGTTGCGGGTCTGGATACGCCCCATAAGCGCTTCTTTAAGCGTCTGATCGTTGGCGGCTCGCTGTTCGCCCTCGGCAGCTTTCTGATCCAGCTGTTAACCCTGAAAGGCGTGCCGCTGCCTGTCGTGCTCTTTGCGCTGCCGCTGCTGCTGGGCGTCACCGGCGAAATCAGCCCGCTTCACGGCCGCCTGCTCTCCGGCACGCTGGTGGCGGCTATCTTTACCCTGAGCCTGATTGGCCGCATGCCGATCTACGTGCCCCCGCTGCTCTATATCGGCGGCACGCTCTGGTACGGGCTCTTTAACTGGTTCTGGTTCTGGCTGTGGAAAGAGCAGCCGATGCGCGAAACCCTGAGCCTGATCTACCGCGAACTGGCGGACTACTGCGACGCGAAATATACCCTGCTGACCCAGCTCACCGATCCGGAAAAAGCGCTGCCCCCGCTGCTGGCGCGCCAGCAGAAAGCGGTCGATCTGATCAACACCTGCTATCAGCAGATGCATATGCTCTCCGCCAGCCGCGACAACAGCCATAAGCGGCTGACGCGCGCGTTTCAGGTGGCGCTCGACCTGCAGGAGCATATCTCCGTCAGCCTGCACCAGCCGGAAGAGGTGCAGAAGCTGGTGGAGCGCAGCCATGCGGAAGCGGTGATCCGCTGGAACGCCAAAATTATCTCGGCGCGGCTGCGCGCCCTGGCCGACGCCATCCTTTATCACCAGCTGCCGAGCCGTTTCGATATGGAGAAGCCGCTCGGCGCGCTGGAGAAGATCGCCCGTCAGCACCCCGATAATCCGGTAGGCCACTTCTGCTACTACCACTTCAGCCGCATCGCGCGCGTGCTGCGCACGCAAAAGCCGCTCTATCAGCGCGACCTGATGACCGACCGCCAGCGCCGCCTGCCGCTGCTGCCCGCGCTGCGCAGCTATCTGTCGCTGAAGTCCGCCGCGCTGCGCACCGCCGCGCGCTTCGCCGTGATGCTGATGTTCGGCAGCGCGCTGGCGATGCTGTTCGATATTCCCAAGCCCTACTGGATCCTGATGACCATTATGTTTGTCAGCCAGAACGGCTACAGCGCCACGCGGGTGCGCATCCAGCACCGGGCGCTGGGCACCTTCGCCGGCCTGGTAATCGCCGCCGCCTCGCTGCGCTTCGCGGTGCCGGAATCGCTGGTGCTGCTGTTTATGCTGGCGGTAACGCTGGTTAGCTATCTGGTAACGCGCAAATACTACGGCTGGTCGATGATCGGCTTTACCGTGACGGCGGTCTATTCGCTGCAGCTGCTGTCGCTGAACGGCGCGCAGTTTTTACTGCCGCGCCTGATGGACACGCTGATGGGCTGCCTGATCGCCTTCGGCGGCATGCTGTGGCTGTGGCCGCAGTGGCAAAGCGGACTGCTGCGTCAAAACGCCCACGACGCGCTGGAAGCCTATCAGGATGCGCTACGGATGCTGCTGGGGCCGGAGCAGGAGGCGAAGCAGCTGGCGTATCAGCGTATGCAGGTTAATCAGGCGCACAATGCGTTGTTCAACTCGCTCAATCAGGCGATGCAGGAGCCGGGCTTTAACGCGCAGTACCTGAAAGATATGCGCCTGTGGGTCACGCACAGCCAGTTTATCGTCGAGCATATCAACGCCATGACGATCCTCGCCCGTGAGCACACCATGCTGACGTCGGATCTGGCGCAGCGCTATCTGCAGTCGTGCGAAATCGCGCTGCAACGCTGCCAGCAGCGGCTGGAATATGACGGGCCGGGATCGCAGACCAACGTGATGGCGGGCGTGGAGAACCTGGATGAGGGGCCGACGACGATTCTGGAACAGCATGTGAAGCGCATTCTGGAGCACCTCAACGTTATGCATACCATCTCGTCACTGGCCTGGAGCCAGCGGCCGCACCACGGTCGCTGGCTGATAAGACATTTACGGAAAGGGTAATCAGGCCGACAGCGCGCGCTCTACCGCCCGGGCGAAGCGCGCCATGCCCTCTTCGATATCGGTGGGCTCAATTACCAGCGACGGCGCAAACCGGATCACGTCGGTGCCCGCCACCAGCACCATCAGCCCTTCCGCCGCCGCCGCGTTAAGAATGTCGCGCGCTTTACCGGCGTGCTGCGGCTTCAGCGCCGCGCCAATCAGCAGCCCTTTGCCGCGAATATCTGAGAAGAGATCCCGCTTCGCGTCGAGCGCCTTCAGCGCCGCGACAAACTGCTCGCGCCGCGCCTGAACGCCTTCCAGCACCTCTGGCGTATTGATCACATCCAGCGCCGCTTCCGCGACCGCGCAGGCGAGCGGGTTACCGCCGTAGGTGGTGCCGTGTACCCCCGGCGACATGGTAGAGGCGATATCATGGGTCGTCAGCATGGCGCTGACCGGAAAGCCGCCGCCCAGGGCTTTGGCGGTGGTAAGAATATCTGGCGTCACGCCGTAGTGCTCATAGGCGAACAGCTTGCCGCTGCGCCCCATGCCGCTCTGCACCTCATCCAGCACCAGCAGCGCATTATGCTTATCGCACAGCGCGCGCAGCCCCTGCATAAACTCTGGCGTAGCGGGCATCACGCCGCCCTCGCCCTGAATCGGCTCGACCACGATGGCGCAGGTATGGTCGTCGATAACCGCTTTTACCGCGTCGAGATCGTTAAAGGGAACGTGCACAATATCCGCCGGTTTCGGCCCGAAGCCGTCGGAGTATTTCGGCTGGCCGCCGACGGAAACGGTAAACAGCGTGCGGCCGTGAAAGGCGTTGTGGAAGGCGATGATTTTGCTTTTAAACGGGCTGTGGCGCTGGCAGGCGTAGTAGCGCGCCAGCTTGAAAGCGGCCTCGTTCGCTTCCGCGCCGGAGTTGGCGAAGAAGACGCGATCGGCGAAGGTGGCGTCGATAAGCTTGCTGGCGAGGCGGAGCGCAGGCTCGTTGGTAAAGACGTTGCTCAGATGCCACAGGGTTTCGCCCTGGGTTTTCAGCGCCTCCACCAGCGCCGGATGACAGTGGCCCAGCGCCGTAACGGCGATGCCGCCGGAGAAGTCGATATACTCTCTGCCCTGCTGATCCCAGACGCGGCTGCCCTTGCCTTTGACCGGCACGAACTGCGCGGGTGCATAAACAGGCAAAATGACGTTATCGAACGTTTCCCGCGTTACCGCAATTTTCTCCGCTGCCATCGACGACCACCTTTGATTATTTATTAAGCCACAGTGAAATAATAGTCATAAAATATGCATAATAAATCAGTCAAAGGCAAACATAACTTCAGGATTCAAGAAAATTACGCAGCAGCTGGTGCCCCTGCTCGCTCAGAATGCTTTCCGGATGAAACTGCACGCCCTCCAGCGCCATCTCGCGGTGGCGAAAACCCATAATCTCATCCGGCTCGCCCGCTTTCAGGCTCCAGGCGGTCACTTCGAACTCGTCAGGCAATGAGTCCCACGCCACGATCAGAGAGTGGTAGCGCGTAACGGTCAGCGGATGGTTGAGGTTGCGGAACACGCCGCGCTGATTGTGGGCGATAGCGGAGGTTTTGCCGTGCATCGCCTGACGGGCGCGCACTATCTTCGCGCCGTAGGCCTGGGCGATCGCCTGGTGACCCAGGCAGACGCCGAGCACGGGAATGCGCCCGGCGAAGTGGCGAATCGCCGCCATCGAAATGCCTGACTCGTCAGGGGTGCAGGGCCCCGGCGAAATCACCAGATGCGACAGCGGCAGCGCCGCCATCTCTTCCAGCGTGATGGCGTCGTTGCGAACTACGCGTACCTGCGCGCCAAGCTCGCAGAAGTACTGATAAAGATTCCAGGTAAAGGAGTCATAGTTGTCGATTAGCAGCAGCATAGTCCGTCCTGACTGAGAAAACCGCCGCTATTCTACGCGTTTTACAGGCTGGCGCGACTCACGATGCTGGCGAATACCGCCTCCAGCGGCGCCAGATCGCCATCCGCCCCCGCCTGGTTAGCCTCGTGCCACTGCGCCGGCTCGACGTTCTGCCACGCCAGGAAATAGCCGGCGTGCAGCGCCAGCTGCTCGAAGAAGATGCGCTGGGCGCGCCCGTTACCTTCACGGAACGGATGCAGCATCGCAATTTCGCAGTAGTAGTGCGCGATGCGCGCCACGAAATCCGTCTGCTCCAGGTTGCGCAGCCCCTCTTCCTCTTCCAGCGCGTCCATCAGCGTATTG
Organism: Pantoea agglomerans; assembly: GCF_020149765.1. Lineage (NCBI taxonomy): Bacteria > Pseudomonadati > Pseudomonadota > Gammaproteobacteria > Enterobacterales > Erwiniaceae > Pantoea > Pantoea agglomerans. Next base: position 299,231 of record NZ_CP083809.1, on the reverse strand, counting down.
CCCTCTTTTTCGATGTACTCGAAGTGGCAAAACGGCGTGTCGTCGCGCCAGATATCGATGGTGCGCAGCTCGCCCGCCCAGGCGTAGACATCCTGGAACAGCGTGCGGTGAATATGGCGCAGGAAAGGCAGACCAATGGTGGCCGGGCCCAGCTCCAGCGTGGCAAGGCGCGCGGCGCTGAACGCCAGCTCCGCCTTGCGCAGCTGGGCAGCGTCGTGGATATCCAGACGGTTTTTCAGCACGTCGTCGTTCTGCCACAGATAGGGATCGCGGGCAACGCTGCTATTCGGCGCCATACTGCCTCCTCAGCGAATCGAGCCGCGCTTCGGCCGCGTCAGCCTGTTCATAAGCGCTGGCGGGCTCCGCCAGGGTTAAGCCGTCCAGCCGACAGCTCGCCTGATAGCTGGCGACGCGTCGCTGCTGCCAGAGCGTATTTTTCTGTTTCTCGGTGAGTTTGTTTGCCATGCCGCCTCCTGCTCAGGGTTGTCCACACTCTCGAAAGCTGAGTATAGGAGCAAATTTTTCCTTTGCCGGAGACGGACAAGGCGAGGCCGCCAGAGGATGGCGGCGCTACAGGTCAGGGCAGGACTTTGGCAGAAAGGATAACTACCGGTTTTACCGGCACATTTTGATAGGGGCCGACATCTTTGGTCGGCACCTGAGAAATTTTCTCGGCTACGTCCATGCCTTTCACAATTTTACCAAATACCGCGTAGCCGAAGTCGCGCTGGCCGTGGTCGAGGAAGGCGTTATCGGCGACATTAAGAAAGAACTGGCTGGTGGCGCTGTCTTTATCGGCGGTGCGCGCCATAGAGATGGTGCCGCGCAGGTTACGCAGACCGTTGTCCGCTTCATTCTTGATCGGCGCATTGGTCTGCTTCTGCTGCATATCGGTGGTGAAACCGCCGCCCTGCACCATAAAGCCCGGGATCACGCGATGGAAAATCGTGTTGTTGTAAAAACCGCTGTTAACGTAGTCGACGAAGTTCTTCACCGATACCGGCGCTTTTTGGTTATTCAGTTCGAGTTCGATATTACCGGCAGACGTGGTTAACAGGACGTGCGTATCGCCTTTGGCGGCCAGTGCCGAAGCGGAAACGGAGGAGAGCGCAAACAGGGCGATCGCCGCTGTAAGAGTACGTTTAAGCATGAATGAGTCCTTACCTTGGAGAGCAGCTTTTAACGAGACTGATTGTAAAGAGCATAAAATACAAGAGCCAGCGTTTTACCGTTATTTACGCACGGGTTGCTCAGGCCGCAAGAATGGCTCGCGCAAACGTTTTCGTGATGCAAATCACATTATGAATGAAATATGAAATCGGATTTTCAGTCTTTATTTATTAAGATCACAGTTCCGTTTACACTTTCTGACAGTTTTACGCCGCCCTCTCTGGTTTCCACAGGTTCACAACATGACAAATCGTAATCGTATCGGGCTTACCTGGATAAGCTTTTTCTCGTACGCGCTGACCGGCGCGCTGGTGATCGTTACCGGCATGGTCATGGGCGACATCGCGAAGGATTTCCAGCTGCCGATTGAAAGCATGGGAAATACCTTTACCTTCCTGAACGCCGGTATTCTGGTTTCGGTATTTCTGAACGCCTGGCTGATGGTCATCGTGCCGCTGAAGCGCCAGCTGATTTTCGGCTTTATTCTGATGGTGCTGGCGGTGCTGGGCCTGATGACCAGCCGCGATCTCTCTGTCTTCTCGCTCTGCATGTTCGTGCTGGGCGTGGTCAGCGGCATCACCATGTCGATCGGCACCTTCCTGATCACCCATCTGTATGAAGGCCGCCAGCGCGGCTCGCGCCTGCTGTTTACCGACTCCTTCTTCAGCATGGCCGGCACGCTCTTTCCGGTGCTGGCCGGTATCCTGCTGGCGCGCGCGCTGCCGTGGTACTGGGTCTATGTCTGCATCGGGATTATCTACGTTGCCATTTTCATCCTGACGCTGTGCGTCGAGTTCCCGGTGCTGCGCAAGCCGGAAAACAGCCCGACGGCGGAGAAAGAGAAATGGGGCGTTGGCGTGCTGTTTCTCTCGGTGGCCGCGCTCTGCTATATCCTCGGCCAGCTCGGCTTTATCTCCTGGGTGCCGGAGTATGCGACCAAGACCATGGGCATGGATATCGCCAGCGCAGGCCAGCTGGTCGGCAACTTCTGGACCGCCTATATGATCGGCATGTGGGTCTTCAGCTTCCTGCTGCGCTTCTTCGATCTGCAACGCATCCTGATGGTGCTGGCGGGTCTGGCGACGCTGCTGATGTACTGGTTCGTCAGCGCCACGGACGCCAGCATGCTGCGCTGGGTGATTATGATTCTGGGCTTTAGCTCCAGCGCCATCTACACCACCATTATTACCCTCGGCTCGCTGCAGACCAAAGTCGCCTCGCCCAAGCTGGTGAACTTTATTCTCACCTGCGGCACCGTCGGCACCATGCTGACCTTCGTGGTGACCAGCCCGATCGTGAAGCAGAGCGGCGTTCACGCTGCACTGCTGACGGCGAACGGTCTCTACGCCGTGGTGTTCGTGATGTGCGTGCTGCTGGGCTTTGTCACCCGACATCGCCAGCATGGCCACGTTATGCACTAATGCAACAGGGCGGCTCAGGCCGCCCTCTTCTTTTCCGCCTGCGGAAAATGTGATCCAGCGCTTTTTCTCAGTAAATCAAACAACTTACAAAAAGTGCTTCAGAAACAGCAATATAACTCAAAATAGGTATACAGGAAGGCGCTTGATGTATATCAATATCAGCTAAAAACGGCGCGCTATTGTAGCCTCAATTCCCGCAATCTTGAGGCAAGCATGAGCAAGCACAATGTCGTCGTTATCGGTAACGGCATGGTTGGGCATCGCTTTATTGAGGAACTGATCGACAAAGCCGAACCCGATCGGTTTGCGTTAACCGTCTTCTGTGAAGAGCCCCGCGTCGCCTATGACCGCGTTCACCTTTCCGCTTACTTCTCTCACCATACCGCCGAAGAGCTCTCTCTGGTCCGCGAAGGCTATTACGAAAAACATCAGGTCAACCTGCTGCTGGGCGAGCGCGCCATCACCATCAACCGCGACGAGAAGCTGATCCACTCCAATACCGGCCGCGCGGTAAGTTACGACACGCTGATTTTCGCCACCGGCTCCTATCCCTGGGTCCCGCCGATAGCCGGCGCGGAAGGCGCAGACTGCTTCGTCTATCGCACCATCGAAGATCTTAACGCCATTGAGGCCTGCGCGCGCCGCAGCAAACGCGGCGCGGTAATCGGCGGCGGCCTGCTCGGCCTCGAAGCCGCCGGCGCGCTAAAAAACCTGGGTGTTGAAACCCACGTGATTGAGTTCGCGCCGGTGCTGATGGCGGAGCAGCTCGACGTTCAGGGCGGCGAGCTGCTGCGGCGAAAAATCGAAGAGATGGGCGTGCAGGTGCACACCAGCAAAAATACCCGCCAGATCGTGCATCACGCCGCAGGCGGCAAAACGCTGGAGTTCGCCGATGGCAGCACGCTGGACGTGGACTTTATCGTCTTCTCCACCGGCATTCGTCCGCAGGACAAGCTGGCGAAGCAGTGCGGCCTGGCGCTCGGCCAGCGCGGCGGTATCGCCGTAGACGACCGCTGCCGCACCAGCGATCCGGCGATCTACGCCATCGGCGAGTGCGCCGCCTGGCAGGATCGCGTGTTCGGCCTGGTGGCGCCGGGCTATAAAATGGCGCAGGTCGCAAGTGACGCCTTAACCGGCCGCGACAGCCTCTTCCAGGGCGCCGATATGAGCGCCAAACTCAAGCTGCTGGGCGTGGACGTCGGCGGCATTGGCGACGCGCGCGGCCGTACGCCGGGCGCGCGCAGCTACGTCTGGCTGGATGAAAGCCGCTCCATCTACAAACGCCTGGTCGTCAGCGCCGATGGCAAAACCCTGCTCGGCGCGGTGCTGGTGGGCGATACCAGCGACTACGGCAATCTGCTGCAGCTGGCGCTCAACGCTATCCCGCTGCCGGAAAACCCAGAGGGTCTGATCCTGCCCGCCGGCAGCGGTGAAAAACCGGTAATGGGCGTCGAGTCGCTGCCGGACAGCGCGCAGATCTGCTCCTGCTTCGACGTCAGCAAAGGGGATATCATCAAGGCGGTTCAGGCCGGCTGTCACACCGTCGCTGCGCTCAAGAGCGAAACGCGCGCCGGCACCGGCTGCGGCGGCTGCATTCCGCTGGTCACCCAGGTGCTGAACGCCGAGCTGAGCCGTCAGGGCATTGAGGTCAACAACCATCTCTGCGCCCACTTCCCCTACTCGCGTCAGGAGCTCTATCACCTGATCCGCGTCGAGGAGATTAAAACCTTCGACGCGCTGCTGGCGAAATATGGCACAGGCTACGGCTGCGAAGTCTGCAAACCTACAGTAGCGTCGCTGCTGGCGTCGTGCTGGAACGACTTTGTGCTGGCGCCGCAGCATACGCCGCTGCAGGACAGCAACGACCTCTTCCTGGGCAATATTCAGAAAGACGGTACCTACTCGGTGATCCCGCGCTCGCCCGGCGGTGAGATCACCCCGCAGGGTCTGAAGGTCATTGGCGAGGTCGCCGAACGCTACAGCCTCTACACCAAAATCACCGGCTCTCAGCGCATCGGCCTGTTCGGCGCGCAGAAAGACGATCTGCCCGCTATCTGGTCGCAGCTGATCGCTGCGGGCTTTGAAACCGGCCAGGCCTACGCCAAAGCGCTGCGCATGGCGAAAACCTGCGTCGGCAGCACATGGTGCCGCTACGGCGTCGGCGACAGCCTCGGCTTCGGCATTGCGCTGGAGAATCGCTATAAAGGCATCCGCACGCCGCATAAAATGAAGTTCGGCGTCTCCGGCTGCACGCGCGAATGCGCCGAGGCGCAGGGCAAAGATGTCGGCATTATCGCCACGGAAAAAGGCTGGAACCTCTACGTCTGCGGCAACGGCGGCATGAAGCCGCGCCATGCCGACCTGCTGGCGGCCGACCTCGATAGCGATACGCTCATCGCCTACCTTGACCGCTTTATGATGTTCTATATCCGCACCGGCGATCGGCTGCAGCGCACCTCGCTGTGGCTGGAGAGCCTGGAGGGCGGCATCGACTACCTGCGCAGCGTAATCGTTGACGACAAGCTGGGTATCAACGCCAGACTGGAGGCGGAACTGAGCGAGATCCGCGCCCGCGTGCGCTGCGAGTGGAAAGAGGCGGTGGAGGATCCCACCGTGCAGACGCGCTTCGCCCACTTTATCAACGCGCCGCAGCGCGATCCCAACGTGCAGATGGTCGCCGAGCGCAGCCAGCATCGTCCGGCGCGGCCGGAGGAGCGCATCGCCGTTACCCTGATTGAGGAGAACGAAGTATGAGCCAGTGGACGCCCGTCTGCGATCTGCAGCAGATCCTGCCCGCTACCGGCGTATGCGCGCTGGTGAATAACCAGCAGATCGCCATTTTTCGGCCGTACGATAATAGCGAGCTGTTCGCCATCAGCAATATCGATCCCTTTGCCCAGGCGAGCGTGCTGTCGCGCGGCATTATCGCCGAGCATGAAAACTGCCTCTGGGTCGCCAGCCCGTTGAAGAAGCAGCGTTTTCGCCTCAGCGACGGCTACTGCATGGAGGACGCGTCGCGCTCAGTCGCCGCCTATCCGGTGCGGGTCAACGCGGGCAAGGTCGAGGTTTGCGCCTGACCCCCTTCTCGCCCTGATGCTATGCTACGCCGCCGACGCCCGCGCGTCGGCGGCCAGCCCTCTCCTCTCGCTTTCAGGATGCGCTATGGACTACTTTCCTCTTTTTTGTCGCCTGCAGGGCAAGCGCTGCTTGCTGGTGGGCGGCGGCGATGTCGCCGAACGCAAAGCGCGCCTGCTGCTGGCGGCCGGCGCCGATCTGCATGTCGGCGCACTGCACTTTTCCCCTGCGTTTCAGCAGTGGGCCGATAGCGGCGAGCTGACGCTGATCTCAGGCGCGTTCAACGACGCCTGGCTGGATGCATGCTGGCTGGTGGTCGCCGCCACCGATGACGATGCGGTGAATCAGCAGGTGGCGCAGGCCGCCGAAGCGCGCCGCATTTTCTGTAATCTGGTGGATGCGCCAGAGCAGGCCAGCGCGATTATGCCGTCGATTATCGACCGATCGCCGCTGATGGTGGCGGTCTCTTCCGGCGGCCGCGCGCCGGTGCTGGCGCGTCTGCTGCGCGAAAAAATCGAGGCGATGCTGCCGCAGCATCTTGGCCAGCTGGCGTCGCTGGCGGGCACCCTGCGCGCGCGCGTTAAGCAGCGTTTCGCGTCGATGGCGCAGCGGCGCTTTTTCTGGGAGCGCTTTTTCACCAGCGATCGGCTGGCGCAGACGCTGGCCAACGGCGACGGCGCGCGCGCCGGAGAGCTGGTCGACGCGCTGTTCAGCGAGGCGCTGCCCGCTCAGGGCGAAGTGACGCTGGTGGGTGCCGGGCCGGGCGACGCGGGGCTGCTGACGCTGAAAGGGCTGCAGCAGATCCAGCAGGCGGACGTCATTGTCTATGACCGACTGGTCTCCGGGGAGATCCTGAATCTGGTGCGCCGCGACGCAGAGCGCATTTTCGTCGGCAAGCGCGCCGGACACCACTGTGTGCCGCAGGAGCAGATTAACCAGCTGCTGCTGGAGCAAGCGCAGCGCGGCAAACGCGTGGTGCGACTGAAAGGCGGCGATCCCTTTATCTTTGGCCGCGGCGGCGAGGAGCTGGAGGCGCTGGCGCAGCACCATATTCCCTTTAGCGTGGTGCCGGGCGTCACGGCGGCGTCAGGCTGCTCAGCCTACAGCGGCATTCCGCTGACGCATCGCGATCATGCCCAGAGCGTGCGGCTGGTGACCGGCCATCTGCAGCAGAAGAACGCGCTGGAGTGGGAGAAGCTGGCCGCCGAGCAGCAGACGCTGGTGTTCTATATGGGGCTGTCGCAGGCGCCGCATATTCAGCAGCAGCTGATGCGTCACGGCATGCGCGCGGATATGCCGGTGGCGCTGATTGAGAACGGCACCAGCACGCGGCAGCGCGTGGTGACCGGCACGCTGGATCGGCTCAGCGAGCTGGCGCAGCAGGTAGAGAGCCCGTCGCTGATTATTATCGGCAGCGTGGTAGCGCTGCGCGATCGGCTGCGCTGGTTTTAGGCAGGACGCGGAAACGAATTTAAAACCTGTGAGCTGGCTGAAACAGGGCGCCAGCGCGGATGAGGTGGCTTTACTGCAGAATGAAAAAGCGGGATAGCCTCCCGCTTTGACTTTTTGATCTAATCAGGGCGCGGCAACAAAGCCGATCGCTTCATACACCTTCTTCAGCGTCTCCTGCGCGCGCTCACGCGCTTTCTGCGCGCCGTCGCGCATAACCTGCTCCAGGAAAGCTTCGTCGTTGCGATAGCGATGGTAGCGCTCCTGCAGCTCGGTGAGCATGCCAGATACCGCGTCCGCTACCGCGCCTTTCAGGTGGCCATACATCTTGCCTTCGAACTCCGCTTCCAGCTCGGCGATAGTTTTGCCGGTGACGCCAGACAGGATATCGAGCAGGTTCGACACGCCCGCTTTCTCTTTTACGTCGTAACGCACGACCGGCGGCTCTTCGGAGTCGGTTACGGCGCGTTTAATTTTCTTCACCACCGACTTCGGATCTTCCAGCAGCCCGATGACGTTATTGCGGTTATCGTCCGATTTCGACATCTTGCGCGTCGGCTCCAGCAGCGACATCACGCGCGCACCCGATTTTGGAATAAACGGCTCAGGCACGCGGAAAATATCACCGTAGAGGGCGTTGAAGCGCTGCGCGATATCGCGGCTCAGCTCAAGATGCTGCTTCTGATCTTCCCCTACCGGCACCTGATTGGTCTGGTACAGCAGAATATCCGCCGCCATCAGCACCGGATAATCAAACAGCCCCGCGTTGATGTTCTCTTCGTAGCGCGCCGACTTGTCCTTGAACTGCGTCATGCGGCTCAGCTCGCCGAAGTAGGCGTAACAGTTCAGCACCCAGCTCAGCTGCGCATGTTCCGGCACGTGCGACTGCACGAAAATGGTGCTCTTGCTGGGATCGATGCCGCAGGCGAGATAGAGCGCCAGCGTATCGAGCGTCGCCTTGCGCAGCGCCGCCGGATCCTGACGAACGGTGATCGCGTGCAGATCGACGATGCAGTAAATGCAGTGGAAATCGTCCTGCATCTGCACCCACTGACGCAGCGCACCCATATAGTTGCCAATGGTAAGTTCGCCGGACGGCTGTGCGCCGCTGAAAACAATGGGTTTGCTCATACTTGTGTCCTGATTAGTGCAGCCCGAGAAGGGGCAAAAGTTCATCAAAAGAGTCGAGGGTCAAGTCAGGTTTGCTGTCGGCAATCGGCTCGCCGTAGTTATAGCCATAGGTCATGGCGACGTTCGGCACGCCAGCGGCCTGCGCCGCCTGAATATCGTTGCGTGAATCGCCGACAAACAGCAGCTGGCTCGGCAGCACGCCGAAACGGCCCAGCACCAGAAAAATCGCGGCAGGATGCGGCTTCTTCACGATGACGTCATCGCCGCCGATAATCAGCGTAAACGCCTCGGCGATGCCGAGCGATTCCAGCAGCGGGGCGACGAACGGCGTCGGCTTATTGGTGACGATCGCCAGCGGCAGCCCTTTGGCATGCAGCGCCAGCAGCGTCTCTTTCACCTGCGGGAACAGCGTGCTGCCCGCTTCCACCGTCGCGGCGTAGTGTTTGTCGAACAACGCGCGCGCGTCGCGCTGTTCATCGGGCTGCGGCTCGCGGCCCAGCGCCCAGTTCAGCGCGCGCGACATCATGACGTCCGCGCCGTTGCCGATCCAGGTTGAGACGCGTTCCACGCCCGCTGGCGGCAGCTGCAAATCAGCCAGCGCCAGGTCGATCGCCTGCGCCAGACCGGGCGCGCTGTGTACCAGGGTGCCGTCGAGGTCGAACGCCAGCGCGCGAATATCAGTGAAATGAGCCATTAACCTTCTCCAGTTCGTGACGCATTTCATCAATCACTTTCTTGTAGTCGGGATGGCCGAAAATCGCCGAACCGGCGACGAACATATCTGCACCGGCGGCAGCGATCTGCGCAATGTTGTCGATTTTTACGCCGCCATCCACTTCCAGTCGAATGTTATAGCCGCCCTGATCGATGCGCCTGCGCGCTTCGCGCAGCTTATCCAGCGTGCCGGGAATAAAGGACTGGCCGCCGAAGCCCGGATTCACTGACATGATCAGGATCACGTCGAGCTTATCCATCACATAATCGAGATAGCTCAGCGGCGTCGCGGGGTTGAATACCAGGCCCGCTTTGCAGCCGTGCTCTTTGATCAGCTGCAGCGTGCGATCAACGTGCTGGCTCGCTTCGGGATGAAAAGTGATATAGCTGGCGCCTGCTTTGGCGAAATCCGGGATCAGCGCATCGACCGGCTTAACCATCAGATGCACGTCAATCGGCGCGGTAATGCCGTAGTCGCGCAGCGCTTTCAGCACCATCGGCCCCATCGTCAGATTGGGAACGTAGTGATTGTCCATCACGTCGAAATGCACCACGTCGCCGCCGGCGGCTAACGCTTTTGCGGTATCTTCACCCAGGCGGGCAAAGTCCGCCGAAAGGATTGAAGGGGCCAGCAAATATTGTTTCATCCGATTCTCCCAATGTTGTGCGCCAGCCTTGCTGACTGGCGTAATGCCTGGTCGCGGACGAAACAGACTAGCAGTAAAGTGCCAGCAGTTCGTCGACCTGTGTGCGACCCGTTATGCTTCGGCTGATCGAACGCCGCGCTTTCACCACATGTAATACTGCATCCTGATACCAGAGACGCGTCAGAGCGGTATCGTGATTCGAGATCAAAACCGGTATGCGGCTCTCTATCGCCAGCCGCGACGCCAGCTCCGCCAGATGCTGCTGCTCGCGCAGGCTAAAGCTGTTGGTGTGGTAGGCCGTGAAATTGGCCGTCGCCGACAGCGGCGCGTAGGGTGGATCGCAATAGACCACCGAACCCGCCTGCGCACTGGTCAGGGTAACATCGTACGATTCGCAGACAAAGGTCGCCTTTTGCGCGCGCTCGGCAAACCACAGCAGCTCCGCTTCCGGGAAGTAAGGCTTGCGGTAGCGGCCGAAGGGCACGTTGAACTCGCCGCGCAGGTTATAGCGGCACAAGCCGTTGTAGCCGTGACGGTTCAGATAGAGAAACAGCAGCGCGCGCTCATAGGGATCGCGGCTGGCATTAAAGGCGGTACGGCGCAGGTAGTAGCACTCCGACGTATTGCCCTCCGGCGAAAACAGCCGACGCGCATCCTCGATAAATGCCGCGCTGCGGTGCTTAACGATGTTATAGAGATTGATCAGGTCGCTGTTGATATCCGCCAGATGGTAGCGCTCATAGTCGGTGTTGAGAAACACCGAACCCGCGCCGACAAAAGGCTCAATCAGGCAGTCGCCTTGCGGCAGATGGCGACGGATATCCTCCATCAGGGGATATTTGCCTCCTGCCCATTTCAGGAAAGCGCGATTTTTCTTCATGCTGTCGTGGTTATACATCTTATTGTGGAGCTGTGGCGGACCGACAGCAGAACGGCGCTTAACAACGGGGCCGGCTTCGCCGGCCCCACATGGTTTACTGGCTGGCTTCTTTCTTAACCTGACTTACGGGCTTCACCCAGGGATTCTGCGCGCGAACTTCCGCAGGCAGCGAGGCGACGGCGCGTCGGGCGTCCGCCGAGGTGGCGTAAGAGCCGCTCACCAGCACGTACCACGGCTGGCCGTTGCGGGTGGTTTTATAGACATGATAGCCGCTGAGGTTCTGCTTCTTCGCCCAGGCGTTCAGGCTCTCTGCGCGCGAGGCGCCGCTCAGCTGCAGGGTGTAATTGCCACCCGGCACAGATTTGGCTGCGCCGCCGCTGCCGGACGCGCTGCTGGCTGCTGTGCTGCTGCCTGTCGCGCCGTTAAGCGCTGGACGCGCCGGCGTGGTATGGGTGCGGCTGTCGCTGGCTGCGGGTCGGCTGGCGGTTGAGGATTTATGCGCAGGTTCGCGTGACGTATGCGGCTGCGCGGCGGGACGCTGCGTGGCCGGACGCGTCGCCGCAGGCGCGCTAATGGTGCTGTTGCTGCTGTTGCCGGCGCTGCCGCTAATGGTCGCAGGCGCGGTCGGCAGCGAGCTGCCGCCCTGTGCGGCGCTATCAACCTGCTGCTGCTGATTAGTTAGCGCGCTGTTGAGATCGCCTGGCAGGGTTACGCGCTGCTGACTGGCAGGCGCTTCAACCGGCGCCGCCTGCGTCGGCGTAGAGGAGACGGGCGGCATAGAGACGTCGCGCGGCGTACTGCCGTCGGCCGGCGCGCTGCCTGTCGCGGCGTTTTCCGCAGGCGCGGTCTGACCGCCGCTCATTGTGGTTGAGCCTGAGAGATCGATGCTTTTCTCACCGCCGTTTCCACCCGCAGAAGAGGGGGCGCTACCGGCGCCGTTTCCGGCGGTCGGCTTGCTCTCATCCGGGCCTTTCAGCGCCGATCCGATGCCGAGCACCAGCAGCAGCAGCACCAGGATGCCGATGCCCATCATCATATGCTGGCGTGAAACCGGCACTTTAGGGGTAGAAGACGTCTTACGCGGGCGCGAGGGACGGCGGTCGCTGGCGTCAGGTTTTAACTCGTCTTCGGGTTTAAACTCATCCATTTTGCCTCCTCCGTAAAGCGGCATTCGGCCATGCGCACCCCGCGCGCCGCGTCACCACTTAACTGCTTATGTTCAGGGTTTCTGACAGTCGTTAATCGCAGCCAGCACCATATCATGCGCCACGCCGCCGCGCACTTCAGAGCGGCCTAACGCCAGCGGCAGCACCAGCCGCAGCTCGCCCGCCAGCACCTTTTTGTCGCGCAGCATATGCGGCAGATAATCCTCCGCCTTCATGCTTTCCGGGCCGTGCACAGGCAGACCTGCGCGCTGCAGCAGCGCGATAATCCGCTGGGTGTCGGCTTCGCTGAACTGGCCCAGACGCTGCGCCGTGCGCGCCGCCATAACCATCCCCGCCGCGACGGCTTCGCCGTGCAGCCAGTTGCCGTAGCCCATATGCGCTTCGATAGCGTGGCCGAAGGTGTGGCCCAGATTGAGCAGCGCGCGCTGGCCGTGTTCATGCTCGTCGGCCGCCACCACCTCCGCCTTAAGCTCGCAGCAGCGGCGAATGCACCAGGCTGTCGCCTGTTCATCCAGCGCCAGCAGCGCATCCAGATTTTGCTCCAGCCAGCTAAAGAACTCGCCGTCCAGAATGATGCCGTACTTGATCACTTCGGCCAGGCCTGAAGCAAGCTCGCGCGGCGGCAGCGTGCGCAGACAGTCGGTATCGATCACCACCGATGCAGGCTGGTAGAAGGCGCCGATCATGTTTTTGCCTAACGGATGGTTAACGGCCGTTTTGCCGCCGACCGACGAATCGACCTGCGACAGCAGCGTGGTGGGCACCTGAATAAAGCGCACGCCGCGCTGATAGCTGGCGGCCGCAAAGCCGGTAAGATCGCCGATCACGCCGCCGCCCAGCGCAATAAGCGTGGTGTCGCGGCCGTGCGGCTTTTGTAGTAACGCGGTAAAGACTTCATCCATCACGGCCAGCGTTTTGTACTGCTCGCCATCGGGTAGAATCACCTGGTCCACTTTGACGCCTGCGGCCGTCAGCAGCGCCGAGAGCTTATCAAGATAGAGCGGCTCCAGCGTCTGGTTGGTAACCAGCATTGCATTGTCGCCCGCCTTTAGCGGCCAAAAAGAAGCCGGATCCTTGAACAGTCCGGCGGCAATGGTGATGGGATAGCTACGCTCTCCCAGTGAGACGGTGATCTTCTCCATGATGCTCGATACCTGTTACTGAGCCTTTCGGCGTTAGATCAGTTTTTTTCCAACATGTGGATAATCTGGTTGGCCACCACTTTCGCACTTTGATCGTCAGTACGAATGGTGACATCCGCGATCTCTTCATAGAGCGGGTTACGCTCGCCCGCCAGCGCTTCCAGTACTTCACGCGGCGGCGAATCAACCTGCAGCAGCGGACGCTTTTTATCGCGTTGCGTGCGTGCCAGCTGTTTCTCGATGGTGGTTTCAAGATAGACCACGACACCACGGGCGGAGAGACGATTGCGTGTTTCCCGAGATTTGACGGAACCGCCGCCGGTCGCCAGGACAATGCCCTGCTTTTCGGTCAGCTCGTTAATGATTTTTTCTTCGCGGTCACGAAATCCAGCTTCGCCCTCGACGTCAAATACCCAGCCCACATCCGCTCCGGTACGTCGCTCAATTTCCTGATCGGAATCGAAAAATTCCATATTGAGTTGCTGAGCTAACTGACGACCAATAGTGCTTTTGCCGGCACCCATCGGCCCAACCAGAAAGATATTGCGTTTCTCTGCCATTTTGTCGGTATTACTAAGAATTCGTTGATGATACCCCGCGTGCAGCTAAATAGCTGGCGGGACAGGAACTGAGACCTCATGAGCGTTAGCAAGAGTCAGACGAAAAATTATCTCAACACTCAAGGGCGTTTGGCAACCGAATAAATCGCCCTCCGGCATTCCCCTTGCGGGGCCGGTGTGCGATATGCGAAACGATGCGCATTAGCGCTGCGCTTTTTACGCGCCGCCTTCAGAAGAGATATCTGACCCTGACGGATACGCGCCGTCGGGACGGTTACAGCGTTCTAAAAATCGCTAAACCTTGTAAGCTAATTCCTGTCCTGCGTCAACGCAGTTGGCACTGGGGAGCGCATTTTCCGGTTTATCCGGCGGTAAGCGCTGCTTCCCTGACCAATCGCGGCGTAATGAAGATAACCAGCTCACGCTTTTTATTTTCCGCCGTCTGATGGCGAAACAGCGATCCCAGCAGCGGAATATGGCCCAGCACCGGCACGCGGCTTTCGCCCTGGCTGCGCTGCTGCTGAAAAATACCGCCCAGCGCCAGGGTTTCACCATCTTTTAGCGTGACCTGGGTTTCAATCTCCTGCTTATCAATGGAGAGGATGCTGCCGTCGCCGTTTTCAACCACGCGGCCCGGCACGTTCTGGCTGATGCGGATTTTCAGCTGAATGCGTCCGTTGCCCAGCACGTTGGGCGTGACCTCCATGCCGAGCACCGCCTCTTTGAATTCGATGGTGGTCGCGCCGCTGTTGCCCGCCGAGACCTCATAGGGGATCTCGCTGCCCTGCTTGATCGTCGCCTTCTGCTGATGTGAAGTGAAGAGGCGCGGGCTGGCGATAATCTCAACCTGGTTTTCCTGCTCCAGCGCGCTCACCTCCAGATCGAGCAGCCGTCCGTCGACCCGCGCCAGCGTTACGCCTGCGGTTATGCCCGGCGCATTTGCCGCCAGCGGAATCGTTAGCCGGGGGTTGCGCAGCGCAGCGGTCATCGCATCCGAACTGGCTGGCAGGTTCCAGTTCACCCCAAGCTCCCGCAGCCTCTCCTCGCTAATGGTAACGATATGCGCCGCCAGCTCTACCTGCTCAAGCGGCACATCAAGCGCCTGCAGCCAGCGTTCGGCATCCCTGAGCGCCTCCGATGTATCGCGCAGCAGCAGCGCGTTGGCGCGCGCGTCGAGGGTCACGCTGCCGCGCGGCGTCATCAGCGATGGCCGCGCCCCCTGAAAGCTGCGGTAGACCTCCGCCGCGCTGGCGTAGCGTAGCGTGACGGCGCGCAGCGCCAGCGGTGCCTGCTGCGCGCTGACCGCCTGCGCCTGCTGCTCTTTTCGCTGCCGCCAGCTGTCGGGATAGATCAGCAGCACCTTCTCCTCTTCCACAACGGTAAGCTCCGCCAGCCGCGTCACCAGCGACAGCGCCTGTCGCCAGGGCACATCCTCAAGCCGCAGCGACAGCCTGCCCTCCACCCCAGGGGCGATAAGCAGATTAACGCGCTGGTAATCCGCCAGCGCCTGCAGAATGCGCTCGACCGGCGCGTCGTCGAAATTAAGGCTGAGCCGCGGATCATGTTCGCCGTCGCTGGCGTTATCACTGGCCTGCGCGGGCATCAGCCAGAGGCACACCAGCAGTAAGAGAGCCATCCTGAGCATAAGCGCTTCCTTTGAGAGAGAGTGTGACGCTGTGCAACGCGCAGTCGCTGCCTGTAGTGAACGTCAGGCTGCGCGGCGCGATGGCGCTCAGTCGCCAGCCCGGCAGCGGCAGGGGATCCGCCGCCGCGATCTTAATCACTGCGTCCTGCGGCGACGTCAGCCAGGCGCGCAGGCGCGGCGCACGTCCCAGCACGCCCTGCAGCCGCCACCCGGTAAGCGCTGCTGGCGGCTGGCACCGGTTATCCGGCGGCTGAAACGGATCGCGCGGCGCGGCGTGGAGCAGGGATGCCGCCAGCCAGAGAAGCAGCCATTTAGCGCGCATCGTCGCTCTCCAGCCAGAGTTTCGCCTGCACCTTTCCCTGCCGCGCCTCCAGCAGGAAGCGCGCGGGAGAGGGTGTTGTGGTGCGCGCCAGCTCGGCAAACAGCGGCAGAAACTGCTCCCACCCCAGCAGCAGCGTCAGGGCGCGCGGCTCCGATTCGGGCTGCCAGGCCTCCAGCTGGCTGCCGCGCGCCGCCAGAACGGCGTCGAGCGGCGCGGCGTGAGACGACGCCTCAGGTGGAAGCGCGCTTTCGGCGAGCTGCGCACGCAGCTGCGCCTCGTCTGGCAGCGTACGGAGCTGCGCCAGCCGCTGCTGATATTGCTGTTCAAGCCGGGCGATATCGGCGCGCAGCGCCTGCTGCGCTAAACGCTGCGGCCGCAAAAGCAGCAGCCATACCGCCAGCGCCAGCACCGCGCAGCACGCCGCCATCGTGACTGTCTGCTGGCGCAGCGGCAGATGGAACCAGCGCTCCAGCACACTATTCATCGGCGGGCTCCGCAAGACGCGCGCGCAGCGCAAAGCGGTAAACGCCATCTGGCTGACGCTCGACGTTGCCCTGCCGCACCGCCGCGAAGAGCGTCACCTCGTCGAGACGCCGCCGCAGTTCGCCTATCGCCTGCATCTCCTGCGCCCGCCCCTCAATGCGCAGCTGCGTCGGCATCTTCTCCACCCGTTCCAGCCAGATGCGCTCGGGCAACAGCGCCGGCAGCATCTGCCAGAAGCGATGCCAGCGCATCAGGTCATCGGCATGACGCCGCGCGCGCTGCCACCTTGCCTGCTGCACCACCAGCTGCTGCTGCAGGTCGCGCCGCTGGCTAATCCGCAGAGCGATCGCCGTCAGCGCGTCGTGCGCCTCGTTCTGCGCGCTTCGCAGCTGCTGTCCGATGCGGTCAAGACGCCAGAGCGCTGAGGCCGCACTCACAGCCAGCAACAGCAGCAGCGCCGCCGCCAGCCCAAGAAGGGTGCGCCGCTGGCGGCGCAGGCGCGCCTGGCGCCACGGCAGCATATTCACCGCGATCATCAGCTGTCCTCCGGGCGCAGCGCCAGCCCGGCGGCGATGCAGAACGCCCCCTCCTGCTGCGGCAGCGGCGGCTGGCGATAAGCGAAGAGGCTGAACGGCGAGAAAGCGGAGTAGGCGTCGGGCAGCTGAGCAGGTGACGGGGCGCAGCCGTACAGCGTGCGGGCCTGAGGAAAACAGCGCTGCCTTACGGCCTCGGGTGCGCTCTCCAGGCTGGCGCTGCCGACGACGCTCTCGCTGGCGCGGCTGTACCAGAGCCACTGCGCGTCATGACAGACCAGCAGCGCGGCGGCGGCGTCCAGCCCTGCGGCGCGTGCCGTCAGCGCCAGCGCATGGGTCGTTAGCTCAAACACCGCCGGACGCAGCGCGCTCTGCCGCAGCGGCGTCAGCCAGCGGGCGATCGCCTCCTGTCGGGCGGCGGTCACGTAGAGCTGGTGGTCCGCTTCGCTGGCGCGGTAGTCGAGCGCCAGCGCTTCCGGCTCGAGCGGAAAGAGGCGCTGCGCCGCCGCCGTCACGTAACGTCCCAGCGCAGGCTCCTGCAGACGCTGGGTTGGCAGCGCCAGCGGCCGCTGCAGCACCAGCTGTGCCGGCAGCCCAACGCGCAGCGAATAGCGCTGTGGCAGCTGCTGTTGCAGCAGGCGCAGGGCCGCCTGTAATTCAGGCGAAGATTGCAGCACGCCGTTTCTTAACGTATCTTGCGGCAGCCCTTGCTGCCACCAGCGGCACAGCTGCCAGCCGCCGCGCCGGCGCTGTATAGCGAGAGCGCAGAGCTGCGTATTCTGAATATCCAGTCCGACTTGCCATGTCTGTAAAGCCATGCGCGCGATCTCCTTATCTACAGGGGTAAAAGGACATATCAAAGCGTCTGGCTTGCCTTTATACTACCGCGCGGTTGTTTATAAACTGCTCAAACGACAACAGATGGGAAACTCCAGGTGAAGTTCGTAAAGTATTTATTAATCCTTGCAGTGTGTTGCATCTTGCTGGGAGCTGGCTCGATTTATGGCTTGTACAAATATATAGAGCCGCAGCTGCCCGACGTTAACACGCTGAAAGATGTGCGCCTGCAGACGCCCATGCAGGTGTACAGCGCGGACGGCGAACTGATCGCCCAGTACGGCGAGAAACGCCGTATACCGCTGACTCTGCAGCAGATGCCGCCAGAGCTGATCAAAGCCTTTATCGCCACGGAAGACAGCCGCTTCTATGAGCATCACGGCGTGGATCCGGTGGGCATTTTCCGTGCGGCCAGCATCGCGCTGATGTCCGGCCATGCCTCGCAGGGCGCCAGCACCATTACCCAGCAGCTGGCGCGTAACTTCTTCCTGAGCCCTGAGCGCACGCTGATGCGCAAAATCAAGGAAGCGTTTCTCGCCATCCGTATTGAGCAGCTGCTGAATAAAGATGAGATCCTTGAGCTCTATCTGAACAAGATCTATCTCGGCTACCGCGCCTATGGCGTCGGCGCCGCCGCGCAGGTCTACTTCGGCAAACCGGTAGATCAGCTTTCGCTGAGCGAAATGGCAATGATCGCCGGCCTGCCGAAGGCGCCCTCTACCTTCAACCCGCTCTACTCCCACAGTCGCGCGCTGGCGCGTCGCAATGTGGTGCTGTCGCGCATGCTGGATCAGAATTACATCACCCAGCAGCAGTACGATGAAGCGCGCAGCGCGCCGCTGGATGCCAGCTATCACGGCCCGGAAATCGCCTTCTCGTCGCCCTATCTGAGCGAAATGGTGCGTCAGGAGATGGTGAAGCGCTACGGCGACGGCGCCTATAACGACGGTTACAAGGTCTATACCACCGTAACGCGTCGTCTGCAGCAGGCGGCGCAGGAGGCGGTGCGCAACAATGTGCTGGCCTACGATATGCGTCACGGCTACCGTGGGCCGACCAGCGTGCTGTGGAAAGTGGGCGAACCCGCCTGGAGCCAGGAGCAGATCCTGAAAGCGCTGAAGCCGCTGCCGGCTTACGGTCCGCTGCTGCCAGCCGTGGTGACGCAGGCCAGCAGCGACGAAGCGACCGCGATGCTGAAAGATGGCACCAGCGTCTCGCTGGGCCTCGCTGGCGTCCGCTGGGCGCGCGCGTTTAAATCGGATACCGTGCAGGGCCCAACGCCGAAAAGCGTCACCCAGGTGGTGCAGACGGGTCAGCAGATTTGGGTGCGTAAAGTTGATAACAGCTGGTGGCTGGCGCAGGTGCCAGACGTCAACTCCGCGCTGGTGTCGCTCGATCCGCAAACCGGTGCGGTGCGCGCGCTGGTTGGCGGCTTCGACTTTAATCAGAGCATGTTTAACCGCGCCACCCAGGCGCTGCGTCAGGTCGGCTCCAACATCAAGCCGTTCCTCTATACCGCCGCAATGGATCGCGGCCTGACGCTGGCCTCTATTCTAAACGATGTGCCGATTTCGCGCTGGGATGCGGGCGCGGGCGCGGACTGGCGACCGAAGAACTCGCCGCCTACCTATGACGGCCCGATTCGTCTGCGTCAGGGTTTAGGCCAGTCGAAAAACGTGGTGATGGTGCGCGCCATGCGCGCGATGGGCGTCGATTACGCGGCGGAATATCTGCAGCGTTTCGGCTTCCCGCCGCAGAACATCGTGCATACCGAATCGCTGGCGCTCGGCGCGGCCTCCTTTACGCCAATGCAGGTGGCGCGCGGCTACTCGGTGATGGCCAACGGCGGCTTCCTGATCGACCCTTACTTCATCAGCAAGATTGAGAACGAGCAAGGCGGCGTTATTTTTGAAGCGAAACCGCGCATCGCCTGCCCGCAGTGCAATCTGCCGGTAATCTACGGCGAAACCCGCAAGGCGCTGGCGCTGAACGAGGAGAGCGTGGAAAACGTCGCCACCTCCGATCAGAACCAGAACCAGCCTGCGCCGCAGCCGGCGCTGGAGCAGGTTCCCGCTCAGCCGCAGCCGGACGGTCAGCAGTATGCGCCGCATGTGATCAACACCCCGCTGTCGTTCCTGATCAAGAGTGCGCTTAACTCCAATATCTTTGGCGAACCAGGCTGGATGGGCACCGGCTGGCGCGCATCGCGCGATCTGAAACGCAACGATATCGGCGGCAAAACCGGCACCACCAACAGCTCGAAGGATGCCTGGTTCTCTGGCTACGGCCCTGGCGTGGTGACGTCGGTGTGGATCGGCTTTGACGACGCGCGCCGCGATTTAGGCCGCAGCACGCTGTCAGGCGCCATCCCGGACCAGATTTCCGGCTATGAAGGCGGCGCGAAAAGCGCGCAGCCGGCGTGGGATGACTATATGAAGAGCGCGCTGGAGGGCGTGCCGGAGCAGCCGCTGACGCCGCCGGACGGCATCGTCACGGTGACCATCGATCGCAGCACCGGCAAGCTGGCCAACGGCGGCGGCAATACGCGCCAGGAGTATTTCATTAACGGCACCCAGCCGACGGAATACTCAGTGCATGACGTCGGCACCACCATTATGGATAACGGCGAGAGCCACGAGCTTTTCTAAGCCCGGCAGCCAGTAGCAAAAAAGGCCGACAGCGATGTCGGCCTTTTTTATTTGTCATGTGCTAGTGCGGGTGAGATGGCCCGCTTGCAAGCCTTTCAGCTGCCTGTAAGAGGATAACCCATACCTCTTTCAGGCTGTGTCATTCCCGTCAGTAACTCAGTCGCCCCTGTTGCACCAGCCACTCGCGTACCAGGAAGAGCGCGCTGACGTTGCGCGCCTCGCGGAAATCGGGCTCCTGCAGCAGCGCCAGCAGGTTGTCCAGCGGCCAGCGATGCTCAATAAGCGGCTCTGGCTCGTCACCCTCCAGCCGTTCAGGGTATAACCCCTCCGCCACCACGATATTCATCTTGCTGGAGAAGTAGGAAGGCGCCATGGTCAGCTTGCTGAGAAACTCCAGCTTCTCCGCGCCAAAGCCAACTTCCTCTTTCAGCTCGCGGTTTGCCGCCTCGAAGACGCTCTCCCCTGGATCGATCAATCCTTTGGGGAACCCCAGCTCATAGGTTTCCAGCCCAACTGCGTACTCCTGAATTAGCACCACCTCGCCGTCGATAATCGGAACAATCATCACCGCCTCGCGCTCGGAAGGCTTCATGCGCTCATAAACGCGCCGCGCGCCGTTGCTAAAAGCGAGATCGACTGACTCAACGGTGAACAGCCGCGAGCGCGCCACGGTTTCCACTTTGAGGATGTCGGGTTTATTTAACGGGTTCTTCATATCAGCCTCAGACATTCGACGCCGCGCGGTGCGGGAAAAAAATTAGCTTACCTGACCACAGGCGATTGTGCGACAGCGAGTTTAGCCTCAGCGCGCTACGCCGCGCCGCATCAGGCTCTGACGGACACGGCTGCGCCAGTTAACGCTTTTGCAATAAGTCAACATAGCGCGTTAAAATTCAGAAAAGACCGATGTTTAATTCAGTTTCTGCCGGTTAACATTCGGACAAGGCATGCTGCATTAACTTCTAATTTAATGATTTTGCGCGTTATTTCCTCTGGCATTTAGCTTGTCAGAATAGTTTATTCCCGCCAAAATTGTCTTAAATAACAGTTCTATCTGGGAGCATTAGTCCAAAGTGAAGGCAGGATTTTGGCTGCATTGAACAACGCATGAGCACAATCCTTATTGTATTGGTCATAGTGCTGGTCTGCTCAGGTTTGGCAGGTATCGGCTTTTGGTACGCTATGCGGCATCGGCCGCCGTTGGCGAAACCGCTGCCATTTATCAGTCCGCCCTGCCGCAAACTCACCGACGACGAACGTCATGCGGTAGAAAAATACGTCGCCTCGCTTGCGAAGCAGTCGCGTCCCGCCGTACCCGGTGAAAAGCATCCCCTCTTCGACAATCTGACGCTTACCGCGCAGAGCAACAACGTCTATCCCGTGACGCGCGCCATTACCCGCTATGGCCTGTCGACCGACGATCCCCACAGGTGGCGCTACTATCTTGATGAAGTAGAAGTGCATCTGCCGCCGCACTGGGAACAGTATATAACCGACGAGAACTACGTTGAGCTGATCCGCACCCAGACCATTCCGCTGGTGATCTCGCTTAACGGCCACTCGCTGGTTAACTACGGCACCGATCAGCCGTCGCTGCCGGCGCTGGTGCGTCCTGGCTCAACCAACGCCTCGATACGTAAAGAAGAGAGCGAAAACGTCGAGCTGGTGCAGGTGCGTAAAGAGACGCTGGAAGAGTATCAGCTGACGCGGCCGGACGGGACGCGCGAGGCGGTGACCATCACCTTCGCCTTTCTGCTCTTTTTTATCAGCCTGCTGGTGCCCGCCTCGCTGATGGGCTGGCTGGCGCTTCTGGGCTGCGCCATGATCGGCGCCAGCGTCTGGTCGCTGTTCCATATTCCGGCACAAAAGCGCATGCGCGACATTCACTGTCTGCGCGGCGCGCCCAAGCGCTGGGGCCTGTTCGGCGAGTCGAATCAGGAACAGAGCAATATAACGCTGGGCATTATCGATCTCGCCTACCCACCGCACTGGCTACCCTATGTGGCTCACGATCTCGGCCAGACGACCGATATTGAGATCTACCTGAATCGTCAGGTGGTGCGTCAGGGGCGCTTTTTGTCGCTGCAGGACGAAGTGCGCAACTTCCCTATCCAGCGCTGGCGCAAAAACGTGGTGCTGGCCTGCGGCTCGCTGCTGGTGATGGCGCTGCTGATTAGCTGGATCCCGCTCAGTATGCCAATCAAGCTCAGCATGGCCTGGATCAAGGGCACCGAGAGCCTGGAAGTGAACGACGTGAATAAGCTGGCGGCGCAGTCGCTGCACGTTGGCGATATTTTAAAAGTTAACGGCACCGGCATGTGCTCCGTCCCCGATAACTACCAGAGCAACCGCAGCTACGCCTATATGCCGTTCGACTGCTCGGCCGTCTACTGGAACAACGCCTCGCCGCTGCCAGAGCCGCAGTCAGATATTATCGATAAGGCCTCGGCGCTGCTGGAGGCGACCACGCGCCAGCTGCACCCGGAAACCAATACCGATCCCAAGCTCAACCCGCAGCTCGCCTCGGCGATTGAGAAATCGGGCATGATCTTGCTGGACGACTTTGCTGACCTGGTGCTGAAAACCCAGGATCTCTGCAGCCAGCAGCAGGACTGTGTGCGGCTGAAGAATGCGCTGGTGAATCTCGGCAACGCCAAAGACTGGGATACGCTGGTGCGCCGCGCCGACTCCGGGCAGCTGAACGGCATGAATGTGCTGCTGCGTCCGGTCAGCGCCGAAGCGCTGGAAAACCTGGTTAATACCGCTACCTCCAGCTTTTTCTTTCGCGAGACGCGCCGCGCCGCAGAAAACCTCAACAGCCCGCCGCCGGGCGGATTCCTCATCGTTAGCGATGAGGGACGCCAGCTGGTGAATCAGCCGCAGCCTACGGTGTCGCTGTTCGATCTCGATGCGCCGTCGCAGTGGCGCGAACTGCAGCGCCTCTCCGGCATGCTGCTGCATACGCCGTTCAGCGCCAGCGGCATTATCACCAGCCTGTCGGTTGACGCCAACGGCACGCGCCATATCGCGCTACACAACGAACCGGACGCGATGGCGATGTGGCGCTATCTCGGCACCACCCTGCTGCTGGTGGTTCTGCTGGCCTGCGCGCTGGTCAACGCGCTGCTGGCGCTGCGCCGCATCCACCGCAACCGCCAGCGCATGGCAAATATTCAGCAGTACTACGACAAGTGCTTCAACCATAATCTCAGCACCATGCAGAGCGTACGCTCGATGTTCTGACGCAGCGGCGCCACTCGGCGCCCTGCTCTCTCCCGCCCCTTTCTGTGCTACCCTGTCGCCCGCTTTTTATCGGAGAACCTGCCTGATGACGCTGAACTGGGCGCAAATCGATACCGTGCTGCTGGACATGGACGGCACCCTGCTGGACCTGGCGTTCGACCGCCATTTTTGGCTGGAGCATGTGCCGCTAACGCTGAGCGAAACCCGCGGCATTACACTGGCGGAAGCAGAGTCGCTGATCGCCGCAAAGTACCAGGCAGTGGCGCATACGCTAAACTGGTATTGTCTGGACTACTGGGCGGCGGAGCTGGCGCTGGATATTCGCGCTATGACCTATGCAAAGCGAAGCCTGGCGGCGATGCGGGAAGATACGGTGCCGTTTTTGCAGGCGCTGCGTCGGGCGGGAAAACGCACCATTCTGCTCACCAACGCCCATCCCTATAACCTGGATATCAAACTGGCGCAGACGGGTCTTGCGCCGCACCTTGATTTATTACTTTCCACCCATACCTTTGGGTATCCGAAAGAGGACCCGCGCTTGTGGCAGGCGGTGGAGCAGCATACCGGATTTGATCGTCCGCGAACGCTGTTTATTGATGACAACGAGACCATTCTCGACGCGGCGAAAAGCTGGGGCATCGGCTGGTGTTTAGGCGTCAGCAACCCCGACTCCGGGCGTCCCGATCAGGTCTTCCAGCGTCACGCGGCGGTCCGCGACTATCGCACCCTGTGCAGCGCGCTGGCGTAAACGGGAGCAGCAATGAAAGAGAAAAGCAGCGAAGGCGTGCGCCTCGACAAATGGCTCTGGGCGGCGCGCTTCTACAAAACGCGCTCGCTGGCGCGCGATATGATCGAAGGCGGCAAAGTGCACTACAACGGCCAGCGCAGCAAGCCGAGCAAGCTGGTCGAGCTGGACGCAGAGCTGACGCTGCGCCAGGGCAACGACGAGCGCACCGTGATCGTTACCGCGCTGAGCGACAAGCGCGGCCCGGCCGAGGTGGCACAGCAGCTCTACAGCGAAACCGCCGCCAGCATTGAGAAGCGGGAAAAGGTGGCGCTGGCGCGTAAGATGAACGCGCTCACCATGCCGCATCCCGATCGCCGCCCCGATAAAAAAGAGCGCCGCGATTTGATGAAATTTAAATTAACGGGCGACGACCAGGCCTAGCCCCAACGAGAGAAAATTTATGTCTGTACAAGATCAACTGCATCGTTACCTGTTTGAGAATGTGGCCGTGCGCGGCGAGCTGGTGAATGTCAGCCACACCTGGCAGGAAATCATCAAAAACCATGACTATCCGGCCCCGGTGCAGACGCTGCTGGGCGAGCTGCTGGTCGCGACCAGCCTGCTGACCGCCACGCTGAAATTTGACGGCGACATCACGGTGCAGCTGCAGGGCGACGGCCCGCTCTCGCTGGCGGTCATCAACGGCAATAACCGCCAGGAGCTGCGCGGCGTCGCGCGCGTGAAGGGCGATATTCCTGCGGACGCCACCCTGAAAAGCATGGTCGGCACCGGCTATCTGGCGATCACCATTTCGCCGGAGAAAGGCGAACGCTATCAGGGCGTCGTCGGTCTGGAAGGCGAGACGCTGGCCGCCTGCCTGGAAGACTACTTTATGCGTTCCGAACAGCTGCCGACCCGCCTGTTTATTCGCACCAATGAAAAAGGCGCCGCGGGCATTCTGCTGCAGGTGCTGCCGGCGCAGGATACGCAGACCGAAGACTTTAACCACCTGGCGACGTTGACCGAAACCGTGAAGAGCGAAGAGTTGATCGATCTGCCGGTGACCGACGTGCTGTGGCGCCTCTACCATCAGGAAGAGGCGACGGTGTTCGATCCGCAGCCGGTGAGCTTTAAATGCACCTGCTCGCGCGAACGCTGCGGCGAAGTGCTGAAAACCCTGCCTCAGCATGAGGTGGACGAGATCATCGAAGAGGATGGCCAGGTCGATATGCACTGCGACTATTGCGGCACGCACTACGTCTACGACGCGGTCGACATTGCGGCGATCCGCAAAGGCGGCGCGGAAGGCGAAAACAGCGACAGCATCCACTGATTTATCTTCGGGCGGCTTTGCCGCCCTTTTCCCTCCCCGCCATATCCCCTTAATTTACAAAGTAAAATAACCCGCCCGCGCGAACTTTAGTTTCAAAAGCGGCTCTTTTTGCTGCTTAACGCGCCCTGGTTCGCATTTCTGACGGACAACGCTTTTCCCACAGGCTCAGAAGAGTACACTGCGCGCGATCGTGCATCCGCCCAGCAGCATGGCGACGGCGTGCGCGGCACCTCTAACTATTCGCCTGTGCAGTACCAAAACGATTTAAGGAGCAGTCACATGCGCGTTACCGGCCTGACCTCGCAAGATCTTGCCGCTTTGGGCATCGAGGGCACCACCGAAGTGGTCCACAACCCCGATTTCGATACGCTGTTTACCGAAGAACTCCGTCCCGAGCTGGAAGGTTATGCGCGCGGCACCCTGACGCAAAGCGGCGCAGTGGCGGTGGATACCGGCATTTTTACCGGTCGCTCGCCAAAGGATAAATATATCGTCCGCGACGATACCACCCGCGACACGCTGTGGTGGAACGATCAAGGAACAGGCAAAAATGACAACCAGCCGCTGTCGCAGGAGACCTGGCAGCAGCTGAAAGCCTGCGTTACCCAACAGCTCTCCGGCAAGCGTCTGTTTGTGGTCGACGCGTTCTGCGGCGCTAATGCTGACTCACGCCTCAGCGTGCGCTTCGTCACCGAAGTGGCCTGGCAGGCGCATTTCGTCAAAAATATGTTTATTCAGCCGAGCGAAAGCGAACTGGCCGCCTTTAAACCTGACTTCGTGGTGCTGAACGGGGCGAAATGCACCAACCCCAACTGGCAGGCGCAGGGGCTGCACTCGGAAAACTTCGTGGCCTTCAACCTGACCGAAGGGATGCAGCTGATCGGCGGCACCTGGTACGGCGGCGAGATGAAAAAAGGGCTGTTCGCGGTAATGAACTACCTGCTGCCGCTGCGCGGCATCGCCTCGATGCACTGCTCGGCCAACGTCGGCAAAGCGGGCGACGTCGCGGTCTTCTTCGGTCTTTCCGGCACCGGTAAAACCACCCTTTCCACCGACCCGGAACGCCAGCTGATTGGCGATGACGAGCACGGCTGGGACGACGACGGCGTGTTTAACTTCGAAGGCGGCTGCTACGCCAAGACCATCAGGCTCTCTGAGCAGGCTGAGCCGGAAATCTATCGCGCTATCCGCCGCAATGCGCTGCTGGAGAATGTGGTGGTGCGCGAAGACGGCAGCGTCGATTATGACGACGACAGCAAAACCGAGAACACCCGCGTCTCCTACCCGATCGACCATATCGACAATATCGTGCGTCCGGTCTCGAAAGCGGGCCACGCGAAGAAAGTGATCTTTCTGACCGCCGACGCCTTCGGCGTGCTGCCGCCGGTGTCGCGCCTGACGCCGGAACAGACGCAGTATCACTTCCTTTCCGGCTTTACCGCCAAGCTGGCGGGCACCGAGCGCGGCGTCACCGCGCCGACGCCGACCTTCTCTGCGTGCTTCGGCGCGGCGTTCCTGACGCTGCACCCGACGCAGTACGCAGAGGTGCTGGTGAAGCGTATGCAGGCGGCAGGCGCACAGGCGTACCTGGTCAACACCGGCTGGAACGGCAGCGGCAAACGCATTTCGCTGAAGGATACCCGCGCGATTATCAACGCGATTCTGGCTGGCGAGCTGGACGATGCCGAAACCGAGACCCTGCCGGTATTTAACCTTCAGGTGCCGAAAGCGCTGGGCCAGCTCAACGCCGCCACGCTCGATCCGCGCAGCAGCTGGGAAAGCGAAGAGAAGTGGCATGAAGCGGCGCGCGATCTGGCGCAGCGCTTTATCACCAACTTCGAGAAGTATACCGATAACGCGGCAGGCGCCGCGCTGGTTAAAGCAGGTCCGGTGCTGTAAACCTTCGGGCGCGGCGATCGCCGCGCCCGCTTACTCTCAGCTCTGCGTCGTACCGCTGCTGCCCGGCGCAGCCTGCTCCGACAGCGGCAGCCAGGCGCGAATGCGCAGTCCGCCGCGCTCGCTCTCACCAATCTCCAGCGATCCCTGATGCGCATCGATAATGCGCTGCACAATCGCCAGCCCAAGGCCAGTGCCGCTGGTGCTGCGCGCGCTGTCGCCGCGTACAAAGGGCTGCAGCAGATGGGTCAGCTGCTCCGGCTTGATACCCGGGCCGTCATCCTCGACCTGGAACCAGGCGCGATGCAGTTCGCGACCGCTGCTCACCTTGATCCAGCCATTGCCGTAGCGCGCCGCGTTCACCACCAGGTTCGCCACCGCACGCTTGATCGACAGCGGGTTGATATCGAGCATCAGCTCTTCCGGCATCACGGCGTTCTCAATCTCGCGCTCGTAGCCGCTTTCCGCCGCCACCACCTCACCCAGCACGCTGTTGAGATCGGCGCGCTCGGTCTGGATCTCCTGGCCAGTGCGCAGATAGTCGATAAACTGCTCAATAATGGCGTTGCACTCTTCGATATCTTTATTGATCGATTCGGCGAGATAGCCATCCTCCGCACTCATCATCTCGGTTGCGAGGCGAATGCGCGTCAGCGGCGTGCGCAGGTCGTGGCTGACGCCCGCCATCAGCAGGGTGCGATCGTCCGCCAGCTGCTTCACGCCAGAGGCCATCTGGTTAAAGGCGCGCGTAACCGAACGCACCTCCGAGGCACCGTACTCGCGCAGCGGCGGTGGAATAATGCCTTTGCCGACCTGCAGCGCCGCGTGCTCCAGGTCCACCAGCGGTCGGTTCTGGATGCGGATAAACAGCCAGGCGCCGCCAATCGCCAGCAGCATAATCGCCAGGGTGTAGCGGAACAGCGGCGAGAAGTCGCCCTGATGGATTTCCGTCAGCGGCACGCGCACCCAGATATCGGGCGAGAGCCAGGTTTTCAACCAGACCACCGGCGAGTTTTTATTGACCTCGACGCGCACGTCGGTGGGCCCGCCAAGCTGCTGGCCCATCTGCTCACTCAGAAATTCATAGTGCTGCGCCCAGCGCAACCCGCTCTCTTCGGCTGCCGCGTTGGTATAGAGCGAAATACCCAGCTCGCGATAGATCTCGCGGCGAAACGCGGGCGGCACTTCCAGCTGCGTACCATCTTCCAGCTGCAGCCGGTCGGTCATCAACATGCGCACTTCATACGCCAGCACCTTGTTGAACTGCTGCAGGCTGGGAAGAATGGCGAAGTTGAGCACCACCAGATAGGTCGTTACCAGGCTGACGAACAGCAGGGTAACGATCAACAGCAGGGTGCGGGCAAACGAGCTGCGAGGCGAGAAGCGCAGTCGCCTCATGCTTTAGAACCGTCCGGAACGAATACGTAGCCCAGGCCCCAGACCGTCTGGATATAGCGCGGATGCGCCGGATCTTCTTCTACCATGCGGCGCAGGCGGGAAATCTGCACGTCGATAGAGCGCTCCATCGCGCTGTATTCGCGTCCGCGCGCCAGGTTCATCAGCTTGTCGCGCGACAGCGGTTCGCGCGGGTGGCTCACCAGCGCCTTCAGCACCGCGAACTCACCGCTGGTAAGCGGCATCGGCTCATCTTCGCGGAACATTTCGCGCGTGCCGAGGTTCAGCTTAAATTTGCCGAACGCGATCACCGCCTCTTCCTGCGAAGGGGCACCCGGCAGCTCATTGGCCTGACGGCGCAGCACGGCGCGGATGCGCGCCAGCAGCTCGCGCGGGTTAAACGGCTTAGGAATATAGTCGTCGGCACCGATCTCCAGTCCAACGATACGATCGACCTCTTCGCCTTTCGCCGTCACCATAATAATCGGCATCGGGTTGCTCTGACTGCGCAGACGACGGCAAATCGACAGGCCGTCTTCGCCCGGCAGCATCAGATCCAGCACCATCAGGTGAAAGGATTCGCGGGTCAGCAGACGATCCATCTGCTCGGCGTTGGCGACGCTGCGCACCTGAAAGCCCTGCTCGGTGAGATAGCGTTCCAGCAGCGCACGTAAACGCATATCGTCATCAACGACCAGAATTTTGTAGTTCTCTTGCATTTTCTACTCCCAAAGGCGCCATTGCCTGAGCCGATATTGTTAAAAAAAGTTGTCTGTCTGGGACAGTCATTAATGGTTTATATTCTAGCCGAAATTGTTACAAAGCATATTAAACAGGAGCTTATCTTTAATTTTAGCGCTGCGTTGAGAGCAAAATCACGCGGTTAAGCGCTGCGGCTCAGGCTTGCGGCAAATCTGAAAGTCAGGCGATTTTTCTCGCCATCGGCGGTCGCAAAATCGCCCCCGTTATTAATCAAACTTGCAGATCAACCAGTTAACGCGCGATTTGACTTTAGCGCCATTCGTCGCCTTGCCCGGCTGTGGCAATTTTAGCCAGCCCGGCCCGCCAACAGCATAAAATACCAGCCTTTGCGCGCGGTGCCGCATGCTTCTCTCGGATTTGCGCTATTTTTATTGCAATTCAGACCATTTAAAAATAAAGCCCGCTAAATCAATCAGTAAAGCTCTCTTTCCGCCCTGGGGGAATTGCACCACACTGCTTTCACTCGCTTCACTACAGGGAAAGCAATAATGAAAAAAACGTTGTTAGTGCTGGGTGCGCTGGCCACCCTCGTTCTGAATCCGGCCCTGGCGGCGACCGCAACCGGCGAAGCTGCCGGCGCGCAGGCTTCCACCACCGCACAGGGCAACTCTAACGCTATCGGCGTCGGCGCCGTTGCTGCGCTGCTCGGCGTGGCGCTGGCGACCGCTGGCGGCGGCGACAAAGGCACCTCTTCTTCTACCACCACCGCCACCGTGGCGGGAAAATAACGATTTAAGCCCTTTTCTCTTTTTGTACCTGCCCCTTTCGCCACCGGGGAACGACACAAAGGGTTTTCACCGTTGAAAACCTGTTCCCCGACTCTTTTTTGCCGCGCCTGCTTTGCTTTACACTGCCTGCTTTTCCGCTTCTGAGTCGATACGTATGAAAACCCGACTGATCACCCGTGAAGGCTTTAATAAGCTGAAAGCCGAGCTCGACTATCTCTGGCGCGAAGAGCGTCCCGAAGTCACAAAAAAAGTGACCTGGGCCGCCAGCCTCGGCGATCGTAGCGAAAACGCTGACTATCAGTACAACAAAAAACGCCTGCGCGAAATCGATCGCCGCGTACGTTACCTGACAAAAAGCCTCGAATCGCTGCGCATTGTCGACTATTCACCGCAGCAGGACGGCAAAGTCTTTTTCGGCGCCTGGGTAGAGGTGGAGAATGACGAGGGCGAGGTAAAACGCTTTCGCATCGTCGGCTACGATGAGATTTTTGGCCGCAAAGACTATATCTCTATCGACTCGCCGATGGCGCGCGCGCTGCTGAAAAAAGAGCCGGGCGACGCCGTGACGGTAGAGACGCCGCTGGGTCCCGCGCTCTGGTACGTCAACGAGATTTCCTATCCGGACGCCTGATTCAGAATATCGCTGAAAGCCGCCCCCATCGCTGGCAATTTCACTTTTCAGTCCGTATAACTGTCCCCTGTTTTTTAACCCTGTAAGCAAGACAGAATCGATGATGAAAGATCTCAGCCACATTATTGCCAGTGAGCTGCAGGCGCGTGCGGAGCAAGTTGAAGCCGCCGTACGTCTGCTGGACGAAGGGAACACCGTGCCGTTTATCGCACGCTATCGTAAAGAGGTGACCGGCGGTCTGGATGACACCCAACTGCGTCAGCTGGAGACGCGCCTCGGCTATCTGCGCGAGCTGGAAGAGCGCCGCCAGTCGATTCTGAAGTCCATTGACGAGCAGGGCAAACTCACCGGCGAACTCGCCAGCGCCATTAACGGCACCCTCAGCAAAACCGAACTTGAAGACCTCTACCTGCCCTATAAGCCCAAACGTCGCACCCGTGGCCAGATCGCTATTGAAGCCGGTCTGCAACCGCTGGCCGAGAGCCTGTGGCAGGACGCGTCGCAGGATCCCGAACAGCTCGCCGCACAGTATGTCGATGCGGACAAAGGGGTCGCCGACGTCCGCGCCGCGCTCGACGGCGCCCGCTATATCCTGATGGAGCGCTTCGCCGAAGACGCCACGCTGCTGGCGAAGGTGCGCGACTACCTGTGGAAAAACGCGCATCTGGTATCGCGCGTGGTGGAGGGCAAAGAGCAGGAAGGGGCAAAATTCCGCGACTACTTCGATCATCACGAAGCGCTGAACAGCGTGCCGTCGCACCGCGCGCTGGCGATGCTGCGCGGGCGTAACGAGGGCGTGCTGCAGCTGTCGCTGAACGCCGATCCGCAGTTCGACGAGCCGCCGCGCGAAAGCTACGGCGAAACGCTGATCGCCGAGCATCTTAACCTGCGCCTCAACGGCGCCCCGGCCGACGCCTGGCGCAAGGCGGTGGTGAGCTGGACCTGGCGCATCAAGGTGATGCTGCATCTGGAAACCGAGCTGATGGGCACGGTGCGCGAGCGCGCCGAAGACGAAGCGATCAACGTATTCGCCCGTAACCTGCACGATCTGCTGATGGCGGCGCCGGCGGGCATGCGCGCCACCATGGGCCTCGATCCCGGCCTGCGCACCGGCGTCAAGGTTGCGGTGGTGGACGCCACCGGCAAGCTGGTGGCGACCGATACCATCTATCCGCACACCGGCCAGGCGGCCAAAGCCGCCACCGTGGTTGCCGCGCTCTGCGCCAGACATCAGGTAGAACTGGTGGCGATCGGCAACGGCACCGCCTCGCGCGAGACGGAGCGCTTCTTCCTTGAGGTGCAGAAACAGTATCCGCACATTACCGCGCAGAAGGTGATCGTCAGCGAAGCGGGCGCCTCGGTCTATTCCGCCTCGGAGCTGGCGGCGCTGGAGTTCCCGAACCTCGACGTCTCGCTGCGCGGCGCGGTCTCAATCGCCCGACGCTTGCAGGACCCGCTGGCGGAGCTGGTGAAAATCGATCCGAAATCGATCGGCGTTGGCCAGTATCAGCACGACGTCAGCCAGAGCCAGCTGGCGAAGAAGCTGGATGCGGTGGTGGAAGACTGCGTAAACGCCGTCGGAGTCGATCTCAATACCGCCTCCGTGCCGCTGCTGACGCGCGTTGCCGGTCTGACGCGCATGATGGCGCAAAATATTGTCAGCTGGCGCGACGAAAACGGCCGTTTCCAGAACCGTCAGCAGCTGCTCAAAGTGAGCCGTCTCGGCCCGAAAGCCTTTGAACAGTGCGCCGGCTTCCTGCGCATCAACCACGGCGACAACCCGCTTGACGCCTCAACGGTTCACCCGGAAGCCTATCCGGTGGTGGAGCGCATTCTGGCGGCGACCGAGCAGGCGCTAAGCGATCTGATGGGTAACCCCGCCAGCCTGCGTAACGTTAAGGCGGTCGACTTTACCGACGAGCGCTTCGGTCTGCCGACCGTCACCGACATTATCAAAGAGCTGGAAAAGCCGGGCCGCGATCCCCGTCCTGAATTTAAAACCGCGCAGTTCGCCGAAGGGGTCGAAACCCTTAACGATCTGCTGCCGGGCATGGTGCTGGAAGGCGCGGTGACCAACGTCACCAACTTCGGCGCCTTTGTCGATATCGGCGTGCATCAGGATGGTCTGGTGCATATCTCCTCCCTGTCGGACAAGTTCGTTGAAGATCCGCATCAGGTGGTGAAAGCGGGCGACATCGTGAAGGTAAAAGTGCTGGAGGTCGATCTGCCGCGCAAACGCATCGCGCTTACCATGCGTCTGGATGAGCAGCCGGGCGACAGCAACGCGCGCAGCAGCGCCCGCAGCGCACCGCGCGACAGCGCACGTCCAGCCGGCGGCGCCAAACCGCGCGGCCGTCAGAACAGCCAGCCTGCGGGCAACAGCGCAATGGGCGATGCGCTGGCGGCGGCGTTCGGCAAAAAACGCTAAACCCCACGCGCGCCCGACTGATTCTGGATCGGGCGCGCGTAACCACCTCTGTAAAGTTGAAAATCCCTCCCTGAGCGCTACGCTGAAAACACGCCTGCATAAAAAACAACCCGGGACGTGGCACCCAATTCGCGATGGAAACGATCACAGCGCTGCTCGACAAAATCTATGCTGATACCTTTCCTCAGGCGGCGCGCGAGCGCTTACTGAGTCACATTATTGCTGCACGCGACGCCGTTAAGCTGCCGCGCAAGGCGCACTGGGACGAGCAGGATATCGTGCTGATCACCTACGCCGATCAGTTTCGCGAAGCGGAGGTGCCGACGCTGCAGAGCTTTTCCCGCTTCTATCAGCAGCATCTGCAGTCCACCTTTCCGCTGGTGCATCTGCTGCCCTTTTTCCCCTACTCCTCCGACGACGGCTTTTCCGTTATTGATTACCATCAGGTCAACCCGCTGTGCGGCGACTGGCCAGATGTCGCCAGCCTGCATCAGGAAACGCGTCTGATGTTCGACTTTGTCTGCAACCACATGTCTGCCCACAGCGCCTGGTTTAAACACTATCTGGCGCTCGATCCCGGCTGGGACGACTTCTTTATCAGCATGCCGCCCGCCACCGATCTCAGCGCCGTGACGCGGCCGCGCACCTCGCCGCTGCTGACGCCGTTCGAGATGGCGAACGGCGAAATGCGCTTTATCTGGACTACCTTCAGCGCCGATCAGATCGATCTTAACTTCGGCAACCCCGAGGTGCTGATCCGCATGGTGGACGTGCTGCTCGACTACCTGCAAAAAGGGGCGGACTATGTGCGCCTCGACGCCGTTGGCTATATGTGGAAAACGCCCGGCACGCGCTGCATTCATCTGGAGAAAACCCATCTGCTGGTGAAGCTGTTTCGCGCCATTGCTGATATCGTCGCGCCCGGCACGGTGATCATCACGGAAACCAACGTGCCGCATAAAGACAACGTCAGCTACTTCGGCAACGGCCACGACGAAGCGCAGATGGTTTATCAGTTTTCGCTGCCGCCGCTGGTGCTGCACGCTATCCACTCCGGGTCAGGACGCGCGCTGCGCCAGTGGGCGGGGGCGCTGGAGCCTGGCCAGGGCGGCACCACCTTTTTTAACTTTCTCGCCTCGCACGACGGCATCGGCCTTAACCCGGCGCGCGGCATCCTCTCTGAGGTAGAAATTGTGGCGCTGGTGCGCGATCTGGCGCTGGAGGGGGCGCTGGTCTCCTATAAAAACAATCCCGACGGCACCACCAGCCCCTATGAGATCAACGTCTCCTATCTTGACGCGCTCAACCATCAGAACGACGACGACGACACGCGCCTGCGCCGCTTTCTGCTGGCGCACGCGATTCTGCTGGCCTTTCCCGGCGTGCCCGCTATCTATATCCAGAGCATCCTCGGCTCGCGCAACGACTACGAGGGCGTTAAAGCGGCGGGCCACAACCGCGCCATCAACCGGCAGAAGTTTGATTTAAAGACGATCGAAGCGGCGCTGGCGGACGGCGACAGCCTGCGCCACGCCATCTATACCCGCCTCAGTCAGCTCATCCAGCTGCGCACGCGCCAGCCCGCCTTTCATCCCGATAATCCCATGAGGCTCTACGACAGCGATAACGCGCTGCTGGTGCTAAGGCGTCATCCGCCGCAGCAAGAGGATAGCGGCCTGCTGTGCGTGTTTAATCTGAGCGCTAAAACGGTGGAGATGACGCTGCCGGAGGCGCGCCTGTTTCAGGATGCGATCACAGAGAGGAAAATTGATGGCACCCAGCCACTTACGCTGGATGCCTGGCAGTTTGTCTGGCTGCGTAGCTGATTACTTGTAGACTTCCGCGGTGGCGCTGAATTTGCCGTGTTCACGACCGGCGATCACCAGGTAGTATTTGCCTCCTTTTTCATCAGCCTTTTTAGAGAGTTCGCGTTTGGCGTCCATCGGCGAGGTGGTTTCCGCCGTGGTGTTCACCGTACCGATCTTCTCAAGATTCATTTTTTTCACTTCTTCTTTGGTCACTTCCTTGGCCGCAACCGCCGAAAACGACACTGCGCCCATTACCATTGAAGCTACAACCCATTTCATCACCTTCATTACAGTACCCCTCATTCATTTCCGTTATGTGAGATGTAAGCAGACGCCGGATGCGTCAGGCGAGATGGAACGGCATTATCCTCTCCCTGGATAATTCACATCATTAAGCGGCCATGCCTACCCGGAAAGTATTGTCGCTGATGAGAAAATTGCCAGCGTCGCGCCCGGTTTAACGATAAAACTCCTTTCTGAAATCAAGAATATGCTGGCAGAAGGCGTCCGGGTGCGAAATAAAGGGCGCGTGCGCGGCTTTTTCCATCACGACGGAAGGCGAAGCGGGAAGCGCAGCGTCGAGCAGCGACGCGATGCGACGCGGCACCAGGCCGTCCAGCGCGCCATACAGACGTAAAAACGGCATGGCGAGCTGCGGCAGCCGATCGCGCAAATCGACCTCGCGCAGGATCGCCAGCCCGCCGTCGAGTACCGCCACCGGCGGCATCGGCTGCGCCAGCACCACCTCTTTTAAGCGGCGCGCATCCTGCCGGGCGCTGTCGGTGCCCAGCGTCTGCAACGCCAGGAAACGCTCGACGGTGCGCTGGAAGTCGCTGTTAAGCTGCGTGCGGAAAGTCGCTAACGTCTCCGGCTTAATGCCCGGCCACGCCTCACCGGCGGTAAAACAGGGCGAAGAGGCGACGCTGATCGTTCCCGCGATCTGCTGCGGCGCGCGCAGCGCCAGCTCGGTCGCCACCAGCCCGCCCAGCGACCAGCCCAACAGCAGCGCGCGCGGCGGCAAATGGGGCAGCAGCAGCTGCGCCATCTCCGCCAGCGAAAGCGCGCCGAACCCCTGGCTGCGGCCATAGCCCGGCAGATCGACCAGGTGCAGGCGGAAATGGGGGCTGAGTCGCGGCACGATGCTTTGCCACACCTCCGCGTTCAGCCCCCAGCCGTGCAGCAGCACAAGATCCACATTTCCTTCTCCGCAGGTGCGCCAGTAAAGCGAGGTCATCAGTTACTATCCCGTAAAAGGTTAAGGAGGCCGCTATGCTACCAATGCCCACCCTCTGTTGGCTATGTCGACTGCCGCTGCGCGTCGCGGTACATGGATTGTGCAGCCCTTGCCTGCGCGCCCTGCCGCCGCTGCCGATCCTCTGTCCGCGCTGCGGCCTGCCCGCCGCATCCTCTCGCGTCGCCTGCGGCCGCTGCCTGCGATCGCCGCCCCCCTGGCAGTCGCTGGTCTGCGTCAGCGACTATCAGCCGCCGCTGCGCCGCTGGGTGCATCAGCTGAAGTTTTCCGGCGTAACCGCACTCAGGGTGATGCTGGCGCGACTGCTTTTGCTAAGCTGGCTGGACGCTCACCGCACGCGCGGGCTGACGCGGCCAGATTTGCTGCTCTGCGTGCCGCTGCATAAAAGCCGCGCCTGCCGACGCGGCTATAACCAGGCGGCGCTGCTGGCCCAGCCGCTGGCGCGCTGGCTGGGCTGCGAATTTTGCGACGGCGTGCGCCGCAGGCGACGCGGCGCGCTGCAGCACCAGCTACCCGCCTCGCAGCGCCGCCGCAACGTGCGCGGCGCCTTTCGCCTTGAAATCGACGTGCGCGGACGCCATATCGCGCTAATAGACGATGTGGTGACAACGGGGCATACCGTAGGAGAGATCGGCCGCATTTTGCTGGCGCAGGGGGCGGCCAGCGTACAAATATGGTGCCTGTGCCGTACCTTGTAGAGCGTCGGTGATGGGCGTATTATAACCAACTAAATTAGTCAACTATTGAGCAATTGCCATGATCCGAATTACAGACTCTGCCCAGGAGCACTTCGCTAAACTGCTGTCAAAACAGGAAGATGGCACCCAGATTCGCGTATTCGTTATTAACCCGGGTACGCCGACCGCCGAGTGCGGCGTCTCTTACTGCCCGCCGGACGCGGTAGAAGCGACCGACACCGAGCTGAAGTTCGAGAAGCTTTCGGCCTACGTTGATGAGCTGAGCGCGCCTTACCTTGAAGACGCCGAAATCGACTTCGTGACCGACAATCTCGGCTCTCAGCTGACGCTGAAAGCGCCGAACGCCAAAATGCGCAAAGTCCCTGACGACGCGCCGCTGGCGGAGCGCGTTGAGTACCTGCTGCAGGCGCAGATTAACCCGCAGCTCGCCGGTCACGGCGGTCGCGTCTCGCTGATGGAGATCACCGACGACGGTTTCGCCATCCTGCAGTTCGGCGGCGGCTGCAACGGCTGTTCGATGATTGACGTCACTCTGAAAGATGGTATCGAGAAAGAGCTGCAGGCTGCTTTCCCGGAACTGAAAGGCGTGCGCGATATCACCGAGCACCAGCGCGGCGAGCACTCCTACTACTAATCGCCTCGACGCGCGACAGTCCCCGACCGTCGCGCGCCATCCGCTATTCCCCTCTGCGCGTCTGACTCACCGCCTTTAACAGCTTCGTCACCGCTTTATCCGTAAAGATCGCCTCCAGCGGCTGCGCCAGCTTGCGTCGCCAGTTGGGGTATTGATCCACGGTGCCCGGCACGTTCACCGGGGTGGTCATCCCTATCCAGTCTTCAGGCTGCAGGCCGAGCAGCGCGCTGCCGGTCGCCGCGAGAAATTTATGCATCGCCAGATTGAGGGCGGGCGTCATCGCCAGCTTATCCGCCTGACGCGCGCTGCGCGCCGGCATCGCGCCCGCCTGATGCAGCGCGTCCAGCAGCGCCTGTTTCTGTTTCGCGCGCTGTTCATGCAGCGACTGCAGCACCTCTTTGCCGGGATAGAGCTTAAGCTTCTCCCCCAGCGCGAAGTCGCCCGCGTTCCAGAAGCCGCTCAGCGTCGGCAGATCGTGCGTGCTGGCGCTGGCGATCGACTGACGCGGATAGTCACCGGGCAGGCGATAGCTGCCGTCGCGCTGCTGCTCAAACCACATCACTTTCCATGAAAACACGCCGCTGGCCCGC
This sequence comes from Pantoea agglomerans, assembly GCF_020149765.1. NCBI lineage: Bacteria > Pseudomonadati > Pseudomonadota > Gammaproteobacteria > Enterobacterales > Erwiniaceae > Pantoea > Pantoea agglomerans. The sequence goes on along the minus strand of NZ_CP083809.1, from coordinate 261,283 downwards.
AGCAGGCCGACAATTTCCGGCGGTACCGTCCCGAGATCTTCGCCAATAACCATGCAGCGATGCCGCTGGCTCTCCAGTGCCAGAATGCCCAGCAGATCCTGTACCGGATAGCTGACGTAGGCGCCTTTATCAGCGGTTTCTCCTTTTGGCACCCACCACAGCCGCAGCAGCGCCATAACGTGATCGATGCGTAGCGCGCCGCAGTCGCGCATATTGGCGCGCAGCATGTCGATAAAAGGCTGATAGCCACGCGCCCGCATCACGTGCGGATCCATCGGCGGCAGGCCCCAGTTTTGTCCCAGCGGTCCGAGGCGATCCGGCGGCGCGCCGACCGAGGCTTCCAGGCGATAGAGCTCAGGATCGTGCCAGGTCTCTGCGCTGCCTTCCGCCACGCCCACCGCCAGATCGCGATAGAGCCCTACCGTCATCTTCAGCGCCTGGCTGCGCGCCCAGCACTGAGCGAACTGGGTTTGCGCCAGCCACTGCAGCCACTGCCAGAAGGCGATCTCCTCTTCATGGGTTTCGCACCAGCGCTGTACCTCAGGCGACTGGCTGTTGCGCCAGCTTTCCGGCCAGGCGGGCCAGCCCCAGGCGTCCGCATCTCCGGCGCGGCGCTCCGCCTGCAGGCCGTCGTAGGCCGCCTGATAGCGCAGGCTGTCGCCGCCGTCATCAACGAAGGCGGCGAATGCCTGCCGCTGCGCGTCATCTTCCGCGCGCAGGCTGAACTGCGCCCAGGCGTGACGCAGCGCGGCAAGCTTCAGCGCCATCACCGTTTCGTAATCAACAAATTCGCTATCGCGCGCTTTTGCCAGCGCGCGCTGGGTTTTCGCCGCTTTCCACCACTTTTGCGCCGCGGCGCTCTGCTGAAAATCTTCCAGCTGCGCCACGCTGATATAGATAATGTTCAGCCAGCGGCGCGACGAGGGGCTGTAAGGACTGGCGAAATCGGGTGTTGCGGGATAGAGCGCATGCAGCGGATTAAGCCCGACGAAGTCACCGCCCTGACGCGCCACCTGCTCCAGCAGCTGCTGCAGATCGCCAAAATCGCCGATGCCCCAGTTATCGGCGGAGCGCACGGTATAGAGCTGCACCAGCGCGCCCCAGCGCTTCTCGCCGTTGCGCAGCGGCGCGGGCAGCCAGCAGCGGCGCGGCGTCAGGATCAGGCGCGTCTGCCACTGCTTCCGGCCTTTAGTCAGGGTCAGCTGGTGATAGCCATGCCCGAGCGGCGACGGCAGCTTAAAAGGCTCGCCGGCCTCAAGTTCACCGCTAAACTCGCGGCCCTTTTCGCTGCGCAGCCGCCACTGATAACGGCCGCGCCCTTCCGGGTTAAGCTGGCGCGCTGCGCCGCCGCTCAATACCTGCACCGGCGGCAGCGGCGCACCCTTCTCTTTTGTGGCATCGCCCATGACCGCAAGCAGCGCGCGCTTGGTTTCGTCGCTGATGGCTTCCGGTTCGCCTTTGGCGTTGGTATAGGTCAGGGAGATTCCGGCGGCTACTGCCGCGCGATCCAGTGCGCTCTCTTTCATGCTGTCCCCTTAGCGTCTTAATCCAATGCCATTGAGTTGCGGTGTGATAGATGTTTGCGCGCAGGCAAACAGAGCATTAAGTAAAGACGGCGCTGGGGAAAAAATCGACAGGAAACAAAGAAAAAGGCGGGCTGGTCAGAAATGCAAGCAACAAGCGGAAGGGTCTGAAGCGCAACAGGGACAATGGCGGGAGCGCGTTTAAGCAACGCAACGCGTTGGCTGTTTGAGGCGCACCTCAACGATGAGGTGCGTATTTGTGCGGGTCGAGCCGGCAAAGATGCTGCTGTTACGCCGGTGCGATGGCACCAGCTCAGAGGCACCTTTTGCGCAATCAGCAGAGTTCGAGCTGCACCTCATGCTGCTCGATCACCTTCATAATGCTGGCGGGCGGCTGCTTGTCGGTATAGAGCTGGTCAATCAGCCCCATATTGCCGAGATTCACCATTGCGTTGCGGCCGAATTTCGAATGGTCAACCACCAGCATCACGCAGCGTGAGTTTTCGATAATGGCGCGCTTGGTGCGCACCTCGTGGTAGTCAAACTCCAGCAGCGACCCGTCCATATCGATGCCGCTGATGCCGAGGATGCCGTAGTCGAGGCGGAACTGAGAGATGAAGTCGAGGGTCGCTTCTCCCATAATGCCGCCGTCGCGCGTGCGCACTTCGCCGCCTGCGATAATCAGGCGAAAATCGGGCTTACACATCAGCAGCGTCGCCACATTGATATTGTTGGTTACCACGCGCAGATTCTTATGGTTCAGCAGCGCATAGGCCACAGCCTCCGGCGTCGTGCCGATATCGATAAACAAGGTCGCGCCGTCTGGAATTTCGCTGGCGACGCGTTCGGCGATGCGCGCTTTTTCCGCCGACCACATCATCTTACGTTCCTGCCAGGCGGTATTTTCAGAGCTGGACGGCAGCGCCGCACCGCCGTGATGGCGCTGAATTTTATTCTGATCGGCGAGGTCGTTGAGATCGCGACGGATGGTTTGCGGGCTTACCTCAAAATGTTCTACCAGCTCTTCGGTACTGACATATCCCTGACGCCGGACCAGATCGATAATGGCGTCATGACGTTGCGTCTGCTTCACATTACTCTCCTGTTTTCTCTTCTTATCCGGCGCTAACGGCGCCGCACTGCACGGGTGTCGACAAAGGCCATCGCCAGCCCGACCAGCAGACCGGCGACGTGGGCGCCGTTGGCGATGGCGAGCCCGAACGCGCCATACCAGCCGATCACCAGCCACACAATAGCGAAACCAATCAGTCCACGTTCCAGATAGACGCCGCTTTCAGGGTCGCGCTCGCCGCGCAGCCAGCAGTAGCCCATCAGCGCATAGACCACGCCCGACAAACCGCCGAACCAGATGCCGCTAAATTTCGCCTGTACGAAACCGCTGAGCAGCGCCGAGATCAGCATAATGACAAACAGCTTGCCGCTGCCGAGCCGCTTCTCCACCGCGCCGCCGAGATACCACCACCACATCAGGTTGAACAGGATATGCAGCAGCGAAAAGTGCAGCAGCGCATGGCTGAACCAGCGCCACACCTGAAGATACTGGCCCGGCCCGTCCGGCCAGCTCAGCCACAGCAGCACCGTCTGATCGCCAAAGATCTGCATCAGGATAAATACCGCGATACAGGCAAAAAGCACGGTCATGGTGAGCGGACCGGCGCGATCGCGAATATTGCCCCACAGGTTGCTGCGCTCGTAGCGCAGGCCGCTTTTGGTGTTGCCGGTATGCCAGCTGGCGGCCTGATAGCGAGGATGGTCCGGCTGGCGCACGAACTGCTGAAGTTCGTTTTCGACCATTTCAAGCTGGCTCTCGTCATCGAGCAGGATGAGGTAATGACCATCCTGCTCAATGCGCAGCGCGACGCCGCGCGTCGCCATATAGTCGACAAACGCCTGCGCCATGCGCGGGTTATTAAACTGCGTAATACGCACCATTACTCACTCTCCTTGTTCATCAGGCGCGGCTCACGCGTCGCCGGTGACAACCTGCGCCGGAAACGCGGCGCGCCAGGCGTCAAAACCGCCATCGATGCTGTAGGCGGCGCTGAAGCCCTGACTCAGCAGATATTGCGCGGCGCCTTTGCTGCTGTTGCCGTGATAGCACATCACCAGCACCGGCAGCTCGCGGCTGGCGCTGGACAAGAAGTCGTTAAGGTTGCCGTTGCTCAGGTGCAGTGCCTTTTCCGCATGGCCGAGGGCGAAGCTTTGCGGATCGCGAATATCGACCAGCTGCGCGCCCTGTGCCAGATGTTCGCTGGCCTGCTGAACGTTAATGCATTCGAAGGTTTCCATGATTCTCTCGTTAAGACGTCACAATTACCCTCTAGTGTAACCCGATAAGCAGTCCCAATAACCTGACAAAGGGTCCGGCTTTGTATTTATTTATCAACAAGAATGTTAGCTATATCACGCTAAAATGTTTTTACCACGTTAAACACTGGCATCAATGTTGGTTTGCGATTATGATTATGCTCGAAAACGAACATTAATGAACTATTCCGAACATCGGAGGAGATGACGTGGAAACCAAAGACCTGATCGTGATCGGCGGCGGCATCAACGGTGCCGGCATTGCAGCAGACGCTGCAGGACGCGGCCTGTCAGTGCTGATGCTGGAGGCGCGGGACCTGGCTTGCGCGACCTCTTCCGCCAGTTCAAAGCTGATTCACGGCGGCCTGCGCTACCTCGAACACTATGAATTCCGTCTGGTCAGCGAGGCGCTGGCCGAGCGTGAAGTGCTGCTGAAGATGGCACCGCATATCGCTTTCCCGATGCGCTTCCGTCTGCCGCACCGTCCCCATCTGCGTCCGGCGTGGATGATTCGCGCTGGCCTGTTTTTATACGATCACCTCGGCAAACGCACCAGCCTGCCGGGCAGTAAGAGCCTGCGTTTTGGCGCGGATTCGGCCCTGAAGCCGGAAATCACGCGCGGTTTCGAATATTCAGACTGCTGGGTAGACGATGCGCGCCTGGTGGTATTGAACGCGCAGGAAGTGGTGAAGCGCGGCGGCGAGGTGCGTACCCGCACTCGCGTAACGCGCGCCTGGCGTGAAAACGGCCTGTGGATGGTGGAAGCGGAAGATGTCGACAGCGGTAAAACCTATACCTGGCGCGCAAAAGCGCTGGTGAATGCGGCTGGCCCCTGGGTTAAGCAGCTGTTCGACGACGGCCTGAAGCTGAAATCGCCTTACGGCATTCGCCTGATTAAAGGCAGCCATATCGTGGTGCCGCGCGTGCATAACGAGAAGCAGTCTTACATTCTGCAGAACGAAGATAACCGCATCGTGTTTGTTATTCCGTGGATGGACGATTTCTCCATTATCGGCACCACCGATGTGGAATATAAAGGCGATCCGAAGAACGTCAAAATCGACGAGAGCGAGATCGACTATCTGCTCAAGATTTACAACAGCCACTTCAAGAAGCCGCTGGCGCGCAACGACGTGGTCTGGAGCTACTCCGGCGTGCGTCCGCTGTGTGACGATGAGTCTGATTCACCGCAGGCGATTACCCGCGACTATACGCTGGACGTGCGCGACGATAACGGTCAGGCGCCGCTGCTGTCGGTGTTCGGCGGCAAGCTGACCACCTATCGTAAGCTGGCTGAGCACGCGCTGGAGAAGCTGACGAAGTATTTCCCTGATGCTGGTCCGGCATGGACGAAAAACTGCGTGCTGCCGGGCGGCGATATTGCCGGTACCCGTGAAGATTACGCTGCCAGCCTGCGTCGTCGTTATCCGTTTATTACCGAAGGTATGGCGCGTCATTTCGCCCGCACCTACGGCAGCAGCACTGAAACGCTGCTCGACGGCGCGACTCGCCTTGAGGACCTGGGCGAGAACTTTGGTCACGATTTTTATGAAGCCGAGCTGCGCTATCTGGTGCAGAACGAGTGGGTGCGCGAGCTGGATGACGCTATCTGGCGCCGCACCAAGCAAGGGATGTGGCTGAACGAGGCGCAGCAGGCGCGCGTGGCGGAGTGGCTGGCGATGCATAGCCAGAAGCCGAGTTTGTCGCTGGCGAGCTAAAGAAGAGTAAGATTAACGGGGCGATAGCCCCGTTTTTTTTGCCTGTTGGACAGGCGGATCAGGTTCGCTGCGCGAATGGGGGCTGAGCGGGGGCCGCTCGCTGGCGGTTGACTGTGCAGCAGGTGGCTTGTGTTCGCTGCGCGAACGGGCGCTGAGCGGGGGCCGCCCGATGGGGGTTGACTGTGCAGCAGGTGGCTTGTGTTCGCTGCGCGAACGGGCGCTGAGCGGGGGCCGCCCGCTGGGGGTTGCCTGTGCAGCAGGTGGCTTGTGTTCGCTGCACGAACGGGCGCTGAGCGGGGGCCGCCCGCTGGGGGTTTGACTGCGCGACAGGTGGCTTATGTTCGCTGCGCGAACGGGCTCTGAGCGGGTTCCGCCCGCCAGGCGGCAGGGAGTTTCAGCAGCTCCGCTGCCGGCGTGCGTGTTAAGGGGCTCGCCAGCCCCTTAACAATCCCGGCTTCCGGCAGCCTCCACGCCGCGCTCCGCGCGGTCCCTTCGTTGCTTACGTCGGCCCCACGGACCGGTCGGGACAGGCCGTCCTGGCCTGGCCCTCCCTCTCGCCGACGTCCTGTCGGCTCGTCCTGGCCGCCGTGCGCGCCTCAGCGTGTCGGATGCCTCTCCCACCCCCCGCCTGTAATTTCCCTGTTTTTTATTAACGGCTGCGTTGTCTGTATGCAGGGTTCGCCCTTACAGAGATAAGGTTGCGGTTTTTATTAACGACGGTGTCGTCTGAATACATGATTCACGCTTACAGCGACAAGGTTGCGGTTGTTATTAACGGCTGTGTCGTCTGAATACATGATTCATACCTGCAGCGATAAGGTTGCGCCTTCAGAAATCAGGACGTGCAGCGGGGGTTGTGGGGGCCATCGCAGCCGCTGAGCGGAGGAGGGATTTCAGGACGAGCGGCAGGGATGCCGCGAAGAGGCTGGCATGAGCCAGGGATGGCGAATCCAGCCGGTCCGTCAGAAATCCTGACAGAGCGAAGGGACCCGCGCAGCGGGCGGGTGAGCTGGCCCGGGGCGCGGGTGCAGGGCCGGCGCCTACCGGCCCTGCTCGGTCGCCCGCAGAGGGCGAAATGAAACTGCCCGGCTGCCGGGCGAACGAAACCTGCTCAGAGCCGCCTGCGCAGCAGGCATCCCGCCCAGCGAACAAGCCCCACTCAGAGCCACCTGCGCAGCAGGCAACCCGCCAGCCGAACAAGCCCCACTCAGAGCCGCCTGCGCAGCAGGCAAACCGCCAGCCGAACGAAACCTGCTCAGAGCCGCCTGCGCAGCAGGCAAACCCCTCACAGCCTCACTGGCTTAATATGCCAAATCTCATCCGCATACTCCTGAATCGTACGGTCAGAAGAGAAATACCCCATATTGGCAATATTCAGCGCAGCGCGACGCTGCCACTCCTCCGGCTTACGATAGAGCTCATCCACCTTATCCTGGGTATCCACATAGCTGCGGTAATCCGCCAGCAGCTGATAGTGGTCGCCAAAGTTCACCAGCGAATCGAACAGATTGCGGTAGCGGCCTGGCTCCTGCGGGCTGAAAACGCCCGAGGCGATTTGCGTCAGCACCTGATGCAGCTCGGCATCCTCTTCGTAATATTTACGCGGGTTGTAACCGCCGCTGCGCAACGCTTCGACCTGCGGCGTGGTGTTGCCGAAAATAAAGATATTCTCCTCACCCACATGCTCCAGCATCTCTACGTTGGCACCGTCCAGCGTGCCGATGGTCAGCGCGCCGTTAAGCGCGAACTTCATATTGCTGGTGCCCGACGCCTCGGTGCCCGCCGTCGAAATCTGTTCGGAGAGATCCGCCGCCGGAATAATGATCTGCGCCAGGCTGACGCTGTAGTTTGGAATAAACACCACCTTCAGCTTGTTCTTCACCTGCGGATCGTTATTGATCACGCTCGCCACATCGTTGATCAGGTGAATAATATGCTTGGCGGTGTAGTAGGCCGAAGCCGCCTTGCCGGCAAAGATATTCACGCGCGGCACCCAGTCAGCGCTGGGATCGGCCTTGATACGGTTATAGCGGGTGATAACGTGCAGCACGTTCAGCAGCTGACGTTTATATTCATGGATGCGCTTGATCTGCACGTCGAACAGCGCGTGGGGATCCAGCACCACATCCATATTCTTCGCCACCCAGTCCGCCAGGCGGCGCTTGTTATCAAACTTGGCGTCGGCGACTTTCTCGATAAACGCCGGATAGTCGATCTGCTGGTTCAGCTCGGCGAGCTGGCTAAGATCGGTACGCCAGGTGCGGCCAATCTCCTCATCCAGCAGTTCCGACAGCGCCGGGTTAGCCAGCGCCAGCCAGCGACGCGGCGTCACGCCGTTGGTCTTGTTGCAGAAACGGCCCGGGAACAGACGCGCAAAGTCGGCGAACAGCGACTGCACCATCAGATTGGAGTGCAGCTCAGAGACGCCGTTAACCTTGTGGCTCACCACCACCGCCAGCCACGCCATACGAATACGGCGGCCGTTGTTCTCATCAATGATCGAAATGCGCGACAGCAGATCCCAGTCATCGGGGTAGTACTCCTGAATGGTCTTCAGGAAGTAGTCGTTGATCTCGAAAATAATGCCGAGATGGCGCGGCAGGATCTTGCCGATCATCTCTACCGGCCAGGTTTCCAGCGCCTCGCTCATCAGCGTGTGGTTGGTGTAGGAGAAGACCTGACAGGTTACTTCAAACGCATCGTCCCAGGTGAACTTGTGCTCGTCGATCAACAGGCGCATCAGCTCCGGGATCGCCAGCACCGGATGGGTATCGTTAAGGTGGATGGCGATCTTGTCCGCAAGGTTGGACCAGGTTTTGTGCATCTGCCAGTGACGGTTAAGGATATCCTGCACCGTGGCGGACACCAGGAAATACTCCTGACGCAGACGCAGCTCGCGTCCCGAGTAGGTTGAATCGTCGGGATAGAGCACGCGCGAGACGTTTTCCGAGTGGTTTTTATCTTCTACCGCAGCAAAGTAATCGCCCTGGTTGAATTTGCCCAGGTTGATTTCGTTACTCGCCTGCGCGCCCCACAGGCGCAGCGTATTGGTGGCGTCGGTGTCGAAGCCGGGAATGATTTGATCGTACGCCATCGCGACGATCTCTTCGGTTTCCAGCCAGCGGACCTTCGCTCCCTCATGCTGAATGCGGCCGCCGAAGCGCACCTTGTAGCGCGTGTTGTAGCGCTGGAACTCCCAGGGGTTGCCATACTCCAGCCAGTAATCGGGCGACTCTTTCTGCTCGCCGTCGATAATATTCTGCCGGAACATGCCGTAATCATAGCGAATGCCGTAGCCGCGTCCCGGCAGGCCCAGCGTGGCGAGCGAGTCGAGAAAACAGGCGGCCAGCCGCCCCAGCCCGCCGTTACCGAGGCCGGGGTCGTTCTCTTCTTCCATCAGATCGGCAAGGTTTAGTCCCATCTCGTCCAGCGCCTGATTGAGATCGTCATAAATGCCCATTGCCATTAAAGCGTTGCCCAACGTCCGGCCCAGCAGAAACTCCATCGACAGGCAGTAAACCTGGCGGACATCCTGCGACAGCTGCGCGCGGCTGGAACGCAGCCAGCGCTCCACCATGCGGTCGCGCACCGCCAGCAGCGAGGCGTTGAGCCAGTCATGCTGGTTCGCCACGGAAGGATCTTTACCGATGGTAAACATCAGCTTATAGGCAATCGAGTGTTTCAGCGCTTCGACCGTCAGTGTCGGCGACGTATAGGTGAAAGGAGCATTCATATCAGTTATCCCAGTCTCTGGTTACAGCAAACGTTGGTAAAGATCGCGGTAGGCCTGCGCGGCCACTTGCCAACTGAAATCCATCCCCATCGCCTGTCGCTGAACGTAACGCCAGAGAGAAGGCCGCGACCACAATACAAAAGCACGTCGAATCGCCCGCAGCAGCGACCAGGCGTTACTGTCTTCAAAGCTGAATCCGCTGGCGATGCCGTCGGCCAGGTTCTCCAGCGAGCTGTCGTTAACCGTATCGGCCAGGCCGCCCGTGCGCCGCACCAGCGGCAGCGTGCCATATTTGAGACCGTAGAGCTGCGTCAGCCCGCAGGGTTCAAACCGGCTCGGCACCATAATGACGTCCGCGCCGCCGACGATGCGGTGCGAGAAGGCTTCGTGATAGCCGATCTGCACGCCAACGCTGCCGGGGTGCTCCGCCGCCGCCGCAAGGAAGCCCTGCTGCAGCTCCGCGTCGCCCTGTCCCAGCAGCACCAGCTGGCCGCCCTGCGCCAGCAGGCCTGGCAGCGCCTCCAGCACCAGGTCCAGCCCTTTTTGCCGCGTCAGACGGCTGATCACCCCAAACACCGGCACGCTGTCGTCCACCTTCAGCCCCATGGCGATCTGCAGCTGCCGTTTGTTCTCCGCCTTCGCCTCCAGCGTGTCGCGGTTGTAGCGCGCGCTGAGCAGCAGATCGTGCGCCGGATCCCAGATACCGGGATCGACGCCGTTAAGAATGCCGCTCAGGCGCCCTTCACGCAGCCGCTGCTCCAGCAGCGACTCCATACCGTAGCCAAATTCCGGGCGCGTAATTTCATGCGCATAGGTCGGGCTAACGGCGGTGATATGGTCGGCGTAAAAGAGGCCCGCCTTCAGATAGGAGATCTGTCCGTAGAACTCCAGCCCGTGCATGTCGAAAAAGGATCGCGGCAGCTCAATTTCGTCCAGATGGCGCGCGTTGAACAGCCCCTGATAGGCCAGGTTGTGGACGGTAAACACCGATTTCGCCGGACGTCCACGCGCCTCCAGATAGGCGCAGGTCAGGCCCGCATGCCAGTCGTGCGCATGCACGATATCGGGCCGCCAGTAGGTGTCGAGCCCGCTGGCGATTTCGCATCCCATCCAGCCCAGCAGCGCGAAGCGCAGATAGTTATCCACATAGGCAAACTGCGACGTATCGTGATACGGGCTGCCGGGCCGGTCATAAAGCTCCGGCACGTCGATCAGATAGATGCCGACGCCGTTGAAATGACCAAACAGCAGCCGTGTCGGACCGGCAAAAGTCTGCAGCTCGGCCACTACCTCCGTTTCAGGGATCCCTTTGCGCAAATCGGGAAAAGCGGGCAACAGCACCCGCGTATCCGTTCCATCCGCAATCTGCGCCTGTGGCAATGCCCCAACAACATCAGCCAACCCGCCGGTTTTTAGCAGCGGAAAAAGTTCTGAACAGACATGTAAAACCTGCATCCTCGGCCTCTTAATAAGTGATCGGGCGCGATCCTCGCGTCGATTATATGGTGCTTGTTATCGTTGTCGGCTACGCGCTGGCCAGCCTGGCAAGCATGGCGCGTGTGACCAGAACGATCCCCTCTTCTGAACGGTAAAACCGACGACTATCCTCGTCAGGATTCTCTCCTATCACCATACCTTCCGGCAGTACGCAGGCGCGGTCGATCACGCAGCGACGCAGACGGCAGGAGCGTCCTACCACCACGTCCGGCAGCAGTACGGCGGAATCGATATTGCAAAACGAGTTAACGCGCACGCGCGGAAACAAGACGGAATTCACCACGACCGAGCCGGAGATGATGGTGCCGCCAGAGATCAGCGAATTCATCGTCATGCCGTGGCTGCCCGAGCGATCCTGCACGAACTTAGCGGGCGGCAACGGCTCCATATGCGTGCGGATCGGCCAGGTAATGTCGTACATATCCAGTTCCGGCGTCACAGATGCGAGATCGAGGTTAGCGCGCCAGTAGGCTTCCAGCGTCCCGACATCGCGCCAGTAAGGCGGCGAATTTTCATCCTGCTGTACACAGGAGAGCGTAAACGAATGGGCGTACCCTTCGCCGCTCGCCACCACTTTCGGCAGAATATCTTTACCAAAGTCGTGGTTGGACTCCGGCTCCTGGAGATCTTCCTCCAGCAGCTGATAGAGATAATCGGCGTTAAACACGTAGATCCCCATGCTGGCCAGCGCCTGCGTATCGTCGCCGGGCATGGCGGGCGGCTGCGGCGGTTTCTCTACAAAGTCGATCACTTTATTGTGTTCATCCACCGCCATTACGCCAAAGGCGGTCGCTTCGTGCAGCGGCACGGGCAGACAGGCGATGGTGCACTTCGCGTTGGCGTCGACGTGGTCGAGCAGCATGCGCGAATAGTCCATTTTATAAATATGATCCCCGGCCAGAATCACGATGTACTGCGCCTGATAGCGGCGAATAATGTCGAGGTTCTGGGTCACGGCGTCAGCGGTGCCGCGATACCAGTGTTCAGTCTGCGTTCGCTGCTGCGCCGGCAGCAAATCCACAAATTCATTCATCTCTTCGTTGAAGATAGACCAGCCGCGCTGAACGTGCTGCGTTAGCGTATGCGACTGGTACTGCGTTATCACGCCGATGCGGCGGATGCCCGAGTTAATGCAGTTCGAAAGAGCAAAGTCGATGATGCGAAACTTGCCGCCAAAGTGCACCGCGGGCTTGGCGCGTTTGGCGGTCAGGTCTTTCAGGCGCGTGCCTCTTCCCCCGGCGAGGATCAGCGCAACCGTCTGTGTAGGGAGCTGGCGGGCCAGCATCAGGTGATCGGTTCTGTCTAACTTAACCATGTCTGACTCCTTATGATTGCTTTTGGAACACGCACACACCGTGTGCGGGACCATGCCAGACAGTCGACAAAATGGGGTTGTCATCCCCGGCGAAAGGAGGAACGGCACGCCATTCTCCGTCTGGTAAGGCGATGTCACTCACCGAATCCGTGGCGTTTATTGTTATTAACCAGCGGCCGGAGAGCAGGATCTGCATTCTGTGCGCCTTCTGCTCCCACTCCTCTCGCTGCAGTGGTTTGCCGCTGGCATTGAACCACTGCACATTGCCGTCGCCCTCTTGCCACCAGCGATCGGCGGTTAACGCCGGGATCTGCTGACGCAAACGGATCAGGGCGGCGGTAAATTCTACCAGACTGCTCTCTTCTTCCTGCCAGTCGAGCCAGGTCAGGAGGTTATCCTGACAGTAGGCGTTGTTGTTGCCGTGCTGGCTGTGGCCGCGCTCGTCGCCGGCGAGCAGCATCGGCGTGCCCTGCGCCAGCAGCAGCGACGTCAGCAGCGCATGCGTGCTCAGGCGGCGGCGCTCGATCACGTCGAAGCTGGCGCGCAGCCCTTCCACGCCGTGGTTATGGCTGAAATTGCCGTTGCTGCCGTCGCGGTTATCCTCGCCGTTGGCCTGGTTATGCTTGTGGTTAAAGCTCACCACATCGCGCAGCGTAAAGCCGTCATGCGCGGTTATCAGGTTGACGGCGGCGTGCGGCAGGCGGCCGTCACGCTGAAACAGGTCGCTGGAGGCGGCAAAGCGGCGGGCGAACGCGCCGTTGCTGACGTCGCGATGCAGCCAGAAGCGCCGCATATCGTCGCGGAAATGGTCGTTCCATTCGGCGAACAGCGGTGGAAAATTGCCGACCTGATAGCCACCCGGCCCGATATCCCAGGGTTCAGCGATCAGCTTGACCTGAGAAAGCAGCGGGCAGGCTTTGATCGCCTCAAACAGCGGCGCGTGCGCCGAAAAATCGGGGGTGCGCCCCAGCACCGGTGCCAGATCGAAGCGAAAGCCGTCAACATGGCAGACGCGCACCCAGTAGCGCAGCGCCTCCAGCGCCCAGTTCATCACCTCGGGGTCGCTGAGGTTGAGGGTATTGCCGCATCCGGTCCAGTTTTGATATTCGCCCTGCGGCCCCAGCCAGTAGTAGCTGGCGTTATCGACGCCGCGCTGCGACAGCGTCGGGCCGATCTCCTCCAGTTCAGCGGTGTGGTTGAACACCACGTCCAGCAGCACCTCAATCCCTGCCGCATGCAGATTCTTTACCGCCTGCTGAAACTCCTCCAGCGGCGACGCGCTCTGCTGCGAGGCGTAGCGCGGATTGACGGCCCACAGCGCAAAGGGGTTATAGCCCCAGTAGTTGCTTAGCCCGAGACGCTGCAGGCGCGGCTCGCTGGCGAAATGGGCTACCGGCAGCAGCTCCAGCGCGGTTACGCCGAGATGGCGCAGGTAATTCACCATAACAGGATGGCCAAGCGCAGCGTAAGTCCCGCGCAGCGATTCCGGAATTTCCGGATGTCGCTGCGTCAGGCCGCGGACGTGCGCCTCGTAAATCACCGTGTTGCCCCAGGGGGTGCGCGGGGCGACATCCCCTTCCCAGTCGAAGTCCTCCGCCACCACCAGCGACTTAGGGGCCACGGCGGCGCTGTCCTGCTCGTCAGGCTGCTCGATACCGCCGTAGAGACGCGGGTCGTCCGCTACCTCGCCCTCAACTGCGCGGGCGCAGGGATCGACCAGCAGCTTGGCGGGATTAAAGCGGTGTCCGCACTCCGGCGCCCAGGGGCCGTGAACGCGAAAGCCGTAGCGCTGGCCCGGTTTAAGCGCGGCCGCGTAGCCGTGCCAGATATCGCCGGTTCGCGCAGGCAGATCGAAGCGCCGCTCTTTGCCATCATCAAACAGGCAAAGCTCGACGCGCGCGGCATGCCGGGTGAAGAGCGTAAAGTTAACGCCCTTACCGTCGTAACTGGCGCCTGGCGGCTCAGCACGTCCCGGAAGCAGCGTCATTCCGCCTCCTTCACCAGCCAGATTGTCGCGAGCGGCGGCAGCGTCAGCGACAGCGACTGCGGCCGGTTGTGGCTGGCGATCTCATCGGTATGCACCACCGGATTGCGCGTATCGCTGCCGTGATAGCTGTGCTGATCGGTGTTGATCACTTCGCGCCAGCTCCCCGCCTGATTAACGCCGAAGCGATAGTTGTGGCGCGGCACCGGCGTAAAGTTACTGGCAACAATGATTTCGTTGCCATCGCGGTCGCGGCGCACAAAGACGAAGACGGAGTTTTCGCGATCGTCCACCACCAGCCACTCAAAGCCAGCCGGGTCGAAATCGAGCTGGTACATCGGCGCGAAGTGGCGATAGGTATGGTTAAGGTCGCGCACCAGTCGCTGCACGCCGTGGTGCCAGTTATCCGCCCCCTCCAGCAGATGCCAGTCCAGGCTGACGTCGTGGTTCCACTCTTTGCCCTGGGCAAACTCGCCGCCCATAAACATCAGTTTCTTGCCGGGGAAGGCCCACATCCAGCCGTAATAGGCGCGCAGGTTAGCGAACTTCTGCCAGGGATCGCCCGGCATACGGTCCAGTAGCGACTTCTTGCCGTGTACCACTTCGTCGTGCGAGAGCGGCAGCACGAAGTTTTCGGTGTAGTTGTACATGATGCCGAAGCTCATCAGGTCGTGATGATGACTGCGGTAGACCGGATCGAGCTTCATATAGTCGAGAGTGTCGTGCATCCAGCCCAGGTTCCACTTGTACCAGAAGCCGAGGCCGCCCGATTCCGGCGGACGCGATACGCCGTTGAAGTCGGTGGACTCTTCGGCGATGGTGACGGTGCCCGGCGCGGCGCGTCCCAGCGTGCGGTTGGTGTAGCGCAGGAAGGCGATAGCTTCGAGATTCTCCCGCCCGCCGTAGTGGTTCGGCACCCATTCGCCTTCAGCGCGGCTGTAGTCGCGGTAGATCATCGAGGCCACCGCATCGACGCGCAAACCGTCGATGCCGTAACGCTCCAGCCAGTAGAGCGCGTTGCCCGCCAGATAGTTACTTACCTCGCGGCGGCCAAAATTGTAGATCAGGGTGTTCCAGTCCTGATGATAGCCTTCGCGCGGATCGCTGTGCTCATACAGCTCGGTGCCGTCGAACTTCGCCAGGCCGAAATCGTCGCTGGGGAAGTGGCCCGGCACCCAGTCGAGCAGCACGTTGAGGCCCGCCTCGTGCGCGGCGTTGATGAAATAGAGGAACTCGTCACGCGTACCGAAGCGACGCGTCGGCGCATACATGCCGAGCGGCTGATAGCCCCAGCTGCCATCAAAGGGATGCTCATTGATCGGCATCAGCTCGATATGGGTAAAGCCCATCTCTTTGACATAGGGCACCAGCTGCTCCGCCAGCTCTTTGTAGCTGAGCCAGAAGTTGTTGTCGGTATGGCGACGCCATGAGCCAAGGTGAACTTCATAGATGGAAATCGGCGCGTCAAATTCGTTGCGCGCCTTGCGCTCTTCGGCCATTTCGACCTTTGGCGGCAGGCCGCAGATGGTCGACGCGGTTTGCGGACGCATCTGCGCCTCGAAAGCGTAAGGATCCGCCTTGATACGCAGCTGGCCGCTGTTATCGACGATTTCGAATTTATAGAGCTGGCCGTTATACGCGCCGGGCACAAACAGCTCCCAGATGCCCATTTCGCGGCGGAAGCGCATCGGATGGCGACGGCCGTCCCAGAAGTTGAAATCGCCCACCACCGAAACGCGCTGCGCGTTGGGCGCCCAGACGCTGAAGCGCGTGCCGTGCACGTCGTCAATCACCGCGCCGTGCGCACCCAGGGTTTCGTAGGGGCGCAGATGGGTGCCTTCCGCCAGCAGCCAGGCGTCCATCTCCTGCAGCAGTGGCCCGAAGCGATAGGCGTCGTCGATCAGGTTCTGCTGACCGTGCCAGTTCACCGCCAGCTGGTAGCGAAACATATTCTTGCGGCGCGGCACCACCGCGCTGAAAAAGCCGCGCGAGTCGAGGCATTTCAGCTGGGCGACTTTGCGCCCGGTATTGGTTTCAATTACCCATACTTCCGAAGCGTCGGGCAGCAGCGCCCTGACTTCCAGCCCGTTGGCTGTCTGGTGCATCCCCAGCAACGCGAAGGGATCGGAATAGTTACCCGCAAACAGGGCATTGATCGCCAGGCGATCGGGAAGCTCTGACATGACTTTCTTCCTGTGATTATGTGGCAGGCGAAATGAGCGCGGCCTAAGCCATGCATCAGGTGCGCTGCTCTTCATTGAGCCATGCGTACAACGGCAGAGAAAGGAAACCACTCCGTGGGAAAAGAACTTTGCCGTGTACAACAACTATTCAGTGCGAAATGCAAAACAGTCAACAACCGGCACATCATGGTTAAATCATAGCTTGGGCTTGCAAGTTGCCAGGGCAGAAAACAAAAAATTGTTAGCGGGGACGTAAAAAAGGGAAGCCGATCACTTACAGAAGGTAAGTTGTTTGACTTATTTCAGAATAATCAGGCAAAAAGCCGGGGGACTCCCGGCTTCGCTTAGTTTTTTCTGTTAGTCGACCAGCAGTCGCAGCATGCGGCGCAGCGGCTCGGCGGCGCCCCACAGCAGCTGATCGCCAACGGTAAAGGCGGAGAGATATTCCGGCCCCATATTGAGCTTGCGCAGACGGCCGACCGGCGTGGTCAGCGTGCCGGTGACCGCTGCGGGCGTCAGCTCACGCATGGTCAGCTCGCGGTCGTTGGGCACCACTTTCACCCATTCATTGTGCGATGCCAGCAGCTGTTCAATTTCTGCCAGCGGCACATCTTTTTTCAGCTTCAGGGTAAACGCCTGGCTGTGGCAGCGCAGCGCGCCGACGCGCACGCACAGGCCGTCAACCGGAATGGTTTTCTGGGTGCCGAGGATCTTGTTGGTTTCCGCCTGGCCTTTCCACTCTTCGCGGCTCTGGCCGTTGTCGAGCTGCTTGTCAATCCAGGGGATCAGGCTGCCGGCCAGCGGCACGCCGAAGTTATCGGTCGGCAGCGTGCCGGAGCGGGTCAGCTCGGTGACGCTGCGCTCGATGTCGAGAATGGCCGACGCTGGATCCTGCAGCGAGGTGGCGACATGGTTATGCAGCATGCCCATCTGGGTCAGCAGTTCACGCATATGGCGCGCCCCGCCGCCGGATGCTGCCTGGTAGGTGGCAACCGAGGCCCACTCCACCAGATCCTGAGCAAACAGGCCGCCCAGCGACATCAGCATCAGGCTAACGGTGCAGTTGCCGCCGACAAAGGTATTAATGCCCTTATCAAGGCCCTGACGAATCACCTGATGGTTCACCGGGTCGAGAATAATGATGGCGTCATCTTTCATGCGCAGCGTTGAGGCCGCGTCAATCCAGTAGCCCTGCCAGCCGCTTGCGCGCAGCTTCGGATAGACTTCACTGGTATAATCGCCGCCCTGACAGGTGATAATAATATCCAGCGCCTTAAGCGCGTCGATATCAAAAGCATCCTGCAGCGCACCGGTGGACTTGCCGCCAAACGTCGGCGCAGCCTGTCCCAGCTGCGAAGTGGAGAAGAAGACCGGATTGATAACGTCAAAATCACGCTCTTCGCTCATGCGCGACATCAGCACGGAGCCGACCATACCGCGCCAACCAATAAAACCTACATTCTTCATTTTCTGTCCGTCTCAGTCAGCGATAACGGCTGACCTGCTTACCGAAGGGAAGAACGGAATGGGTTTTCACTCCGCTCTGCGTCATAAATGGATTTACCTGTGCCCAACAACTCTACAAAATGCAGCTTTTCTGGCAAGTGAATTAATTCGATTGCGCCAATTTTTTCAGCAGCGCAGCTAATAACCTCGCGTCGGGATGTAAGGAATAACCAAAAAAAATGACTGAAATGATTTCTGCGACCATTTTACTGCTTCTTATTATGGATCCGCTGGGCAACCTGCCGATTTTTATGTCGGTGTTAAAACATCTGGAGCCAAAGCGTCGGCGCGTGGTACTGATCCGCGAGCTGCTGATTGCGCTGGTGCTGATGCTGCTGTTTCTCTTCGCGGGGGAGCGCATTCTGACTTTCCTAAACCTGCGCACCGAAACGGTGTCGATTTCCGGCGGCGTGATCCTGTTTCTTATCGCCATCCGCATGATTTTCCCGTCCGAGGAGAGCAGTACCAGCGGCTTACCGGCTGGCGAAGAGCCCTTCCTGGTGCCGCTGGCGATCCCGCTGGTCGCCGGCCCGTCGCTGCTGGCGACGCTGATGCTGCTGTCGCATCAGTATCCTAACCAGATGGGGCACCTGGTCGGGGCGCTGCTGCTCGCCTGGGGCGCCACGGTGACGATCCTGCTGCTTTCAGGGCTATTTTTACGGCTGCTGGGCGATAAAGGGGTCAACGCGCTGGAGCGTCTGATGGGGCTGATTTTGATTATGCTGGCGACGCAAATGTTCCTCGACGGCATTCGCGTCTACCTGAAATTATGATGTAGCGCAAAGTTAGGTCTGATTAATCGCTTTGTTTTTAAAGGCTTTTTGTCTTGATTGTGGTTCCTGCGTATTATCGCGCGGCGATAAAAGACTACACATCAGGACCTGACAATGAAAAATAACCAACCCGCTCAACCTTCTCGCCGCGCCGTTCTGAAAAAGACGCTGGCAGTCTCCGCTCTGTCGGTCACCGGCGTCGGCGCGCTGGCGCTGCCCACCATCGCTTTCGCGGCCTCTCTCAGCAAAGAAGCGCGCGATGCGATGACGCCAGATGCGGTTATTGAGCACTTTAAGCAGGGCAACCTGCGCTTTCGTGAAAACCGTCCGGCAAAGCATGACTACCTGGCGCAGAAGCGCAACAGCCTGACCGGTCAGTATCCGGCGGCGGTGATCCTGAGCTGCATCGACTCGCGCGCGCCGGCGGAGATTGTGCTGGACGCCGGGATCGGGGAAACCTTTAACGCGCGCGTCGCGGGCAACATCAGCAACCGCGACATACTGGGCAGCATGGAGTTCGCCTGCGCCATTTCCGGTGCGAAAGTGGTGCTGGTGATGGGACACACGCGCTGCGGCGCGGTGCGCGGCGCCATCGATAACGCCGAGCTGGGCAATCTGACCGGCCTGCTGGATGAGATTAAGCCAGCCATCGAGAAAACCGTCTACGGCGGCGAGCGTAGCGGCAGCAACTATGCGTTCGTCGATGCAGTGGCGCGGAAAAATGTCGAGCTGACCATTGAAAACATCCGCAACAACAGCCCGGTGCTGAAGCAGCTGGAAGAGCAGAAGAAAATCAAGATTGTCGGCAGCATGTACCACCTCTCCGGCGGCAGGGTTGAATTTTTCGAGGGATAACGAGCAAGCCGCCGCGCGCTGAGGCGCGGCGGTTCAGGCGTTACGACAGCAGCTGAAAGGCGATCATGCCGACAATGGCGCCGACGGTGCCGAGGATAGTTTCCATCAGCGTCCAGGTCTTCAGGGTTTCCCCTTCGGTGGCGCCGGTAAAGCGGCCAAACAGCCAGAAGCCCGCATCGTTAACGTGGCTGATAATAATAGAGCCACCGCCGATACAGACAGAAAGCGCCGCCAGCTGCGCGCCGCTGTAGTGCAGCGGTTCAATTACCGGCATGACCAGCCCGACCGTGGTGAGGCAGGCGACCGTAGCAGACCCCTGAATCACGCGCACCGCGCCGGAAAGGATAAAGCAGGCGAGCGCAACAGGCAGCCCCGCGCCGGTCAGCGCATGGCCGAGTACCGGGCCGACGCCGGAATCCACCAGCACCTGCTTAAACACCCCGCCCGCGCCAATCACCAGCAGAATAATGCCCGCGGGCTGCAGCGCACTGCCGCAAACCTGCATCACCTTCTCTTTATCCATACCCTGACGGTAAGCCAGGCCATAAATCGCCACCAGACAGGCGATCAGGATCGCCGTAAAGGGATGGCCGATAAACTCCAGCCACTCATAGAGAGAAGAGCCCTGCTCGGTAAAACGCGCGCCGATGGTCTTTAGCCCCACCAGCATCAGCGGAAACAGGATCAGCGCCAGGCTGAAGCTGAACGACGGCAGCTTCGCCGGGTCGACGTCCGGCTGATGATCTTCCGGCGGCGCGCTAAAGGTCACGCGGCGCGCAATCAGCGAGCCGAACAGCGGACCGGCGATCAGCATGCCGGGAATAGCGGCGCACAGGCCAAGCAGGATCATCCAGCCGAAGTCGGCGTGCATCTGCGAGGCGAGCAGCATCGGCGCCGGGCCGGGCAGCAGGAAGGCGGCTGAGGCCGCCACGCCAGCAAACAGCGGGATCACCAGCTTCACCAGGTTATCCTGGGTGCGGCGCGCCACGGCAAACGCGATGCTGATCAGCAGCACCACCGCTACCTCAAAGAAGAGCGGCAGCGCGCAGATCAGGCCGGCGATGCCCATGGCGTAGTGCGCGCGGCTTTCGCCGAAGGTTTTCAGCATGCGGATCGCAATCTGATCCACCGCACCTGTCTCATGCAGAATTTTGCCGAACATCGCGCCCAGCGCGACGACGATAGCGAGGAACCCCAGAGTGCCGCCCATGCCTTTCTGCATGGTATCCGCAATCTTGTCCAGCGGCATGCCGGAGAAGAGACCAGCACCAATTGAGACCAGCATCAGGGCAACAAAGGCGTGCATACGCGCTTTCATCACCAAAAAAAGCAGCAGCAGGACGGAGCCTGCTGCGGTTAACACCAGCGTTGCGGTACTCATGACTAACCCTTGTTGATGGCTTTCCCGATAGCCGCAACCGTAGCCGCAACAACGTCGTCAACTGAATGATTGATATCGACCGTCAGCACGTCCGGCTCGTCTGCGCCCGGCTCTTCCAGCGTCGCGAACTGCGTCACCAGCATCTGCGGTTTAAAGAAGTGGCCCTTACGCGCCTTCAGGCGTGACTCGATAGTGTCGAAATCGCCCTTGAGGTAGATAAAGCGCAGGTTGTCGTTGCCCTGGCGCAGAATGTCGCGGTAACGCTTTTTCAGCGCTGAGCAGACGATAATGGAGATCGCCTGGGTACGCTGCATGGCGAACGCGGCGTCGTTAAGCGCCTGCAGCCACGGCTGACGATCGTTATCGTCCAGCGGATGGCCTTCCGCCATTTTCATGATATTGGTGCGCGGATGGAGAAAATCACCGTCGAGAAAGGCGGTGTTGAGCTGATGAGAAACCTGGTTGGCGACAACGGACTTACCGCTGCCTGAGACGCCCATCAAAATAAACACATGATGCGACGAAGATTGAGTAGTCATTTTTCTGCTCCGGCAGGTCAGTTTGCCAATGTTACCGATAACAATGCTGGCTGCCATTGTGTGAAGCCCGTTACAGGCTGGCAACCCTGTTTAACCGGAAAAGCACGAAAGTGTGAACTGACTCATAAAAACGTCACATTCAGATGCTACCGCCTTCGCTGATGTCAAAACCGATATCCAGCGGCGCGGAAACGCTGACGTCGCCGCCGATTCGCGCCAGCAGCATGGCGGCCGCTTCACGTCCCATGCGTTCTCGCGGCGTCAGGACGGTCGCCAGTTTTGGCGTTACCACCTGACTAATATCATGGCCGTGAAATCCGGCAATCGCCATTTGCGACGGCACTTTCAGCCCCTGACGCTGACATTCGAACATTGCGCCGACCGCCAGGTCGTCGTTGGTGCAGAACAGGCTGTCGGTTTGCGGATAGCGGCGCTGCGCCTCGCACAGCAGCATGCCGCCGGCGCTAAAAGAGGAGGCCTCTTCCATCATCACGCTGTGCGGCTCCAGCCCCGCTTCGCGCATCGCTTTCTCGTAGCCCTGCTGTTTCTGCAGGGTGCGCTCATCGAGGCGCGCGCCCAGGTAAACCGTATGGCGATGCCCTTTGCGCAGAATGGCGTGGGTCATCTGCCGCGCCGCCTCGACGTTATCGAACCCCACCGCCATATCGAGGCAGGGGGAGACGCTGTCCATCATCTCAATTACCGGGATCCCCGCCACTTCCAGCATGCGCAGCGTGGCGGGCGTATGGGTGCGCTCGGTCAGAATCACGCCGTCGATATTCCAGCCCAGCAGCGAACGCAGCTGCAGCTCCTCTTTTTGCGGGCTATAGCCGAAGTGGGCCACCAGCGTCTGATAGCCCGCCTCATCGGTTACCGCTTCGATGCCGCGCAGAACGTCGGCGAATACCTGGTTAGTCAGCGAGGGGAGCAGCACGCCGATGGCGCGGCTGGTGGCGTTGGAGAGCATATCCGGCGCGCGGTTGGGTATGTAGCCCAGCTCATCAAGCGCGACGGCAATCTTGTCGCGCAGCGGCGCGGAAACCTGCTCAGGGTTGCGCAGGTAGCGGCTGACGGTCATTTTCGTTACGCCGACACGATCGGCAACGTCCTGTAATACCGGTCTTTTTTTCTTCATCGTAAGCGCCCAGGGTCACAATTACGACGAGTCTACCACTATTCAGCAGGAGAATTGTAAACCGGGCGCGACAGTGCGCGCCCCGTCACCGCTTAGACCGGCGGCAGATCGAACAACAGCACTTCGGCGTCGCTGCTCGCTTCAATCGTCAGGCTCGCCTCATCCCAGACCGCGAAAGCGTCGCTGGCGCGCGCGGTTTCACCGTTAACGCGGATCTCCCCTTTGACCACCTGAATCCAGACGCGGCGGCCCGTTTCAAGGGCGACCTCATCTTTTTCACCCGCGCTAAATACCCAGCGCGACAGCGTCATATCCTGATAGACCTTGAGCGAGCCTTCCCGCGCGTCCGGCGTCAGCACCAGCTGGCGGCCTTTTACATCCGGGAAGCGGCGCTGGGCGTAACGCGGTTCGATGCCGGTACGCTCTGGAATAATCCAGATCTGATAAAGGTGCAGCGGGTCGCTGCTGCTGGCGTTGTACTCTGAGTGACGCACGCCGGTGCCCGCGCTCATGATCTGAAATTCGCCCGCCGGGATCTGCTCTTTGTTTCCCATGCTGTCCTGATGCTCTACGGTGCCGGAGAGCACATAGGTCAGGATCTCCATATCTTTATGCGGATGGGTGCCGAAGCCCTGTCCGGCGGCGACGATATCTTCGTTAATCACGCGCAGCGCTGAAAAGCCCATAAAGTTGGGGTCGTGATAGCCAGCGAAAGAGAAAGTGTGCCAGCTTTCCAGCCAGCCGTGAGTCGCGTGGCCGCGTTCTTCTGCTTTGCGTAAGTAAATCATGTTCGGTTCTCCTCAATGTTTTAAACCAGTCTGAACCGGAGGCGACCCTATTGATAGCTGAAAAACTTCACGCCTCTGTTCAAAAAAGGTGAACAAGCGCAAGCAGGAAGGTGAGCGGAGCTGAATGATACGGCGGGCAAAAAAAAGCCAGCGTTAAGCTGGCTAAATAATACTGGAAGCAATGTGAGCAATGTCGTGCTTTCCGGTTTGCCTGAGGACGCCCCGAGAACGCATCGCAATAATAATCATTATCATTCGCGTCTGTAAAGCCTTTTCCGATCTTTTCGGTTGATTATTAATAAGATTTCCTTGATGTTTTAAAGGGTTTTCCCGCCAACGCAAGGAGAAGGATAATGAGCGAGATTGTGGTGCGACACGTGACGCCTGAAGATGCCGCCGCCTTAATGCATATCTACAGCCAGCCGGACACCATGGCGAATACGCTACAGCTACCGCTACCTTCGCTGCAAAAATGGCAGCAGCGGCTAAGCAACCTCTCTCCCACGGGACATTCGCTGGTGGCCTGCATCGAAGAGAAGGTGGTCGGGCAGTTGACGCTGGAGGTGATCGCGACGGCGCGCCGCCGTCACTGCGCCACCCTGGGCATGGGCGTGGATTACGCATATCGCAATCGCGGCGTCGGCAAGGCGCTGCTCGGCGCGGCGGTCGATCTGTGCGATAACTGGCTGCAGGTTACGCGCATGGAGCTAACGGTATTCACCGACAATCCCGCCGCTATCGCGCTCTATCGCCATTTTGGCTTTGAGATCGAAGGCACGGGGAGAGGCTTCGCCATGCGGCAAGGCGAGATGGTCGACGCGCACTATATGGCGCGTCTGAAGTAACACAGGGGCCAGACTGGCCCCTGTGCTGTTCGTTAGTACCCCGCGCTTAAATCCCCTGGGGTACGCGGGTCCGAAGCGCCGTAGAGCGTGCCGTCCGGCCCAATCATAATGCTCTGCGTACTGCCCATCGCCGGCAGCACCTTCACATGCTGCCCTTTATTCTCCAGCAAACGCAGCGTATCCGGGCTGAACCCCTTCTCAACGCGCAGCTGATCCGGCAGCCACTGATGGTGGAAGCGCGGCGCATTGGTCGCTTCCGCAACGTTCATTCCGAAATCGATGCTGTTTACCACCATTTGCAGCACGGTCGTAATAATACGGCTGCCGCCCGGACTGCCGGTCACCAGCCAGGTTTTGCC
Source organism: Pantoea agglomerans (assembly GCF_020149765.1). Classification (NCBI taxonomy): domain Bacteria; kingdom Pseudomonadati; phylum Pseudomonadota; class Gammaproteobacteria; order Enterobacterales; family Erwiniaceae; genus Pantoea; species Pantoea agglomerans. Next base: position 236,821 of record NZ_CP083809.1, on the reverse strand, counting down.
CCCTTTCGCCACAATCGTTGGCGACATCGACGAGAGCGGGCGCTTGGCGGGCTGCACCGCATTGGCCTCGCCGCCTACCAGGCCGTAGACGTTTGGCGTGCCCGGCTTGGCCGAGAAGTCATCCATCTCATTGTTCAGCAGGATACCGCTGTTGCCCGCCACGATGCCGCTGCCGAAATTGGTGTTGAGGGTATAGGTCACTGCGACCGCCGTGCCCTGCTTGTCCACCACCGAGAAGTGCGTGGTCTGGTTGCTCTCATAGGGCTCCAGCTTGCCAGGTTTAATCTCGCTAGACGGGCGCGCTTTCTCGATATTGATCTGCTGCGCAATCGACTTCGCATAGGCTTTGCTGGTCAGCGCCTGCCACGGCACCTTCACAAAATCGGGATCGCCGAGGTACTCGGAGCGGTCGGCGTAGGCATACTTCTCCGCTTCGGCAATGACCTGCATCGCGTCGGCGCTGCCAAAGCCCATCTTCGCCAGATCGAAGTTTTCCAGGATATTCAGGATCTGCACAATATGAATGCCGCCCGATGAGGGGGGCGGCATCGAGAAGACCTCGTAGCCGCGATAGGTGCCGCTGACCGGTTTACGCTCGACGGCACGGTAGGCCGCCAGATCCGCTTTGCCGATCAAACCGCCGTGCTGCGCCATCTCGCTGGCGATCTCATCGGCGATTGCGCCCTTATAGAAGGCGTCCGGGCCCTGCTGCGCAATCAGCTGCAGGCTATGGGCGAGATTTTTCTGCACCAGACGATCGCCCTTCTGCCACGGCGTGCCGTCAGGCTTAAAGAAAATCGCCTTGCTGTTGGGGTGAGAGAGCAGTACCTCCTTGCCGTAGGTTTTCAGATCGTCCGCCAGCGCGTCGTTAACGACGTAGCCTTCGCGCGCCAGTTTGATCGCCGGCGCCAGCAGCGTGCTGAGCGGCAGCGTGCCATATTTTTGCGCGGCCAGCGCAAAGCCCGCCACGCTGCCCGGCGTGCCGGAGGCGAGATGCGAGGTCAGCGACAGCTTGCTGTCGGCGTTGCCCTGTTTGTCGAGGAACATATCGCGCGAGGCGCGGCCCGGCGCCATTTCGCGGAAGTCGATAGCGGTGGCGCGGCCGGATGCGGTGCGCAGCAGCATAAAGCCGCCGCCGCCGAGATTACCCGCCTGCGGATGCGTCACCGCCAGCGCGAAGCCGACGGCGACAGCGGCGTCAACCGCGTTACCGCCCTGGCGCAAAATATCCACGCCAACCTGCGTTGCCAGCGCATCAACCGAGGCGACCATGCCGTTCTGCGCCCTGACCGGATGAAAGGTATCATCCTCAACGCCATAAGAGACGGGCGACGCGCTGGCGGGCGCGGCCGCATCAGCGGCGCTGACCACCGTTAAACTCATCATCACAGCCCAGCCAAGCTGGCGTATATTTCCTCGCATCATCATCCCTCTACCCTTTTCAGTTGTTTACATTTGTTATCACGCAGGCAAGTGTTTACAAATACAGCAAAAAAATAACATCTAAGTCAAATTCAGTACGTTCCTGGGGGAGAAGTTTGTGAGATTGCTAAACTTATAGCTGCGGCCACGGCGCATCACACGCCGATGCGGCCGCCTTGACGGAGGAAGTCACATGAAAAAATGGTTAATCGTCTTTGCCGCGCTGCTGCCGCTCAGCAGCATGGCCAATATGCTGAACAACACAAATCAGCCTAATCAGCCGGGCTATAACCCAAGCCAGCAGCGTATGCAGACGCAGATGCAAATCCGGCAGCAGCAGCAGCAGAGCAAACTGCAGCAGGATCAGCAGCAGCAGACGCAGCAGATACAGCGCAAACTGCAGGAGCAGCGCAGCAGCGCCCAGCAGCGCGTAATCAACACGCAGCCGGGACAGCAGCAGAACGCTAACTAACGGAAGTCGGGGCCGATGATGTCGATGCGATCGGTGCAGATGGCGTCAACGCCCCATTTCAGCAGGGTACGCGCCCGATCCGCATCGTTCACGGTGTAGACCAAAATATGCAGGCCGGCGACCTTCAGCACCGCGACGCGCCCGGCATCGAGCAACTTATGGTTAAGGTGAATCGAGACGCAGTCCAGCGCGGCGGTTTTTGCCTGCCAGGCCTCATCCCATTCATCCAGCAGCAATCCACGCGGCAGATCCGGCTGCGCCTGCCTCGCCGCCTCCAGCGCCTCATAAGAGAACGACGACAGCAGCGGCGCGGTCATGCCTTGCCACAGCGTTTTCGCCGCATCGGCGATAGCGCGGCCGGTTTCCGCTTCGCTGCCGGTGGTGGGTTTGATTTCGATATTGGCCATCATGCGGTGCTGGCGACAGCGCGCCGCCACGTCAGAGAGCAGCGCCAGCGGCTCGCCGTCAAAAGCTTTACTGAACCAGCTGCCCGCATCGAGCTGCACCAGCTTGCTCCACGGCTGTTCGCCCGCCACGCCCCAGCCGTTGCTGGTGCGATCCAGCGTGTCGTCGTGCAGCAGGAAAATCTGCCTGTCCTGCGACAGCTTGGCGTCGAATTCGATCATGGTATGCCCCCACTCCGCGCCGACGTCGATCGCTGCCAGGGTATTTTCCGGGGCCAGTTTGCCGCCGCCGCGATGGGCGACGATATGAGGATAGGGCCAGCTGTGTGTGCTCATTCCAGACGCTTTCCGGTAGTTGAATCGAAATAGTGTAACGCATCCGATGAGAGATGCAGCCATAGCGTGCTGCCCGCCTGCGGGCGGTCGCTGTGCGGCAGACGCACCACCAGCGGCGTTTCGCCGATGCGCCCGTGTGCCAGGTTATCCGCGCCGAGCAGCTCCAGCGTCTCTACGCGCAGCGGAATGCCCTCGCGCTCGCGCGGACTGACCTGCACATGTTCAGGACGGATGCCGAGCGTGACGGCGCGATTCGCCCACTTCGCCTTGATATCGCCGAGCGGCAGAGAGTAAGAGTTGTCGATAGTAAAACGCGTGCCGTCGCTGCCGATATGGCCTTCAATCAGGTTCATCGCCGGCGCGCCAATAAACGAGGCGACGAAGCGGCTGGCGGGACGCTCGTAGATCTCTACCGGCGTGCCGATCTGCTCGACAAATCCCTTGTTCAATACCATGACGCGCTGCGCCAGCGTCATCGCCTCTACCTGATCGTGCGTCACGTAGAGGCTGGTGGTTTGCAGGCGACGGTGGAGCTGCTGCAGCTCCAGCCGCATCTGTACGCGCAGCCGCGCGTCCAGGTTGGAGAGCGGCTCGTCAAACAGAAACACCGCTGGCTCACGCACGATGGCGCGCCCCATCGCCACGCGCTGGCGCTGGCCGCCGGAAAGCTCGCGCGGACGCCGGGTCAGCAGCTGATCCAGCTCCAGGCTGCGCGCCGCCTCCAGCACGCGCAGGCGGATATGCTCTTTGCTCATGCCGCGGATCTTCAGCCCGTAGGCCATGTTCTCTTCGACCGTCATATGCGGGTAAAGCGCGTAGTTCTGGAACACCATAGCGATGCCGCGATCTTTCGGCTCCAGCTGGGTGACGCGCCTGTTGTCGATATAGATATCGCCGGAGGTCACGCGCTCCAGCCCTGCCACCATGCGCAGCAGCGTCGATTTGCCGCAGCCGGAGGGGCCAACCATCACCATAAATTCGCCGTCGTTAACGGTGACGTTAAGCGGCTGAATAATTTGATTCTTGCCATCGTAAGACTTGGTTACCGCCTGAAGGGTTACGCCTGCCATGCCTATTTCTCGCTCTCGACCAGGCCACGCACGAACGCGCGCTGCATGACCAGCACCACCACCATCGGTGGGATCAGGGTTAATAACATTGCCGCCATCACTTCGTTCCACTGCGTCGGCGAACCGCTGGTGGAGATCATGCTTTTGATCCCCGCCACCGCGGTGCTGAGCGAGGCGTCGTTGACGATCAGCAGCGGCCAGAGATACTGATTCCAGCCGTAGATAAAGGTGATGACGAACAGCGCCGCCAGGTTGGTTTTCGACAGCGGCAGCACGATATCCCAGAAAAAGCGCAGCGCGCTGGCCCCGTCGATGCGCGCCGCCTCGATCAGCTCATCCGGCAGCGACATAAAGAACTGACGGAACAGGAAGGTCGCCGTGGCCGACGCCATTAGCGGCAGCGTCAGGCCGCTGTAGCTGTCGAGCATATTGAGATCGGCGATCACCTGCACCGTCGGGAAAATACGCACCTCAACCGGCAGCATCAGCGTAATAAAGATCATCCAGAAAAAGAGCGTGCGCAGCGGAAAGCGAAACCAGACCAGCGCAAAGGCGGAGAGCATCGACACCGTGATTTTGCCGACGGTAATGCTGAACGCCATAAGCAGACTGTTAAGCAGCATCAGGCTAAACGCCGGGCCGCTGCCGTTAACGCCATGGGTCCAGATGCGCGAGATGTTCTCCCACAGGTGAGTGCCGGGGATCAGCGTCATCGGCACCTGATAGACCGCCTCGTTATCCAGGGTAGCGGCGACGAAGGCGACATAGAGGGGAAACAGAATAGTAAGCACGCCCAGCACCAGCAGCGTGTGGCTGAAGATATCCAGCCCGCGACGGTTTTCAATCATTGGTACTGCACCTTACGCTCAACGAAGCGGAACTGAATAACGGTCAGGCCGATCACCAGCAGCATCAGCACCACCGACTGCGCCGCCGAAGAAGAGAGATCCAGCCCGGTAAAGCCTTCGCGATAGATCTTGTAGATCAGCGTGGTGGTGGCCTGCACTGGCCCGCCGCCGGTCGCGGCGTCGATAACCGGAAAGGTGTCGAAGAAGGCGTAGATCAGGTTCACCACCAGCAGGAAAAAGCTCACCGGCGTAATCAGCGGCAGCGACAGGTTGAAGAAGCGACGCACCGGGCCTGCGCCGTCGATCGCCGCCGCCTCTACCAGCGATTTCGGGATCGACTGCAGCGCGGCGAAAAAGAAGAGAAAGTTGTAGCTCATCTGCTGCCAGATCGAGGCGACGACAATCAGAAACATCGCCTGCCCGCTGTTCTGCGCATAGTTCCAGCTGTAGCCAATCTGGTTCAGGAAGTGGCTAATCAGGCCGAGGCCGGGATTGAACAGAAACATCCACAGCACCGCTGCGACAACCGGCGCCACCGCATAGGGCAGCAGCAGCAGCGTCTGGTAGAGCTTGCGCAGGCGTATGACATAATCCACCAGCGCCGCCAGCAGCAGCGACAGCACCATGCCGCACAGGGTGACCAGCGCGCTGAAGACTATCGTGGTCCAGAAGGCGTCGAGGTAGTAGCTGTCCTGAAACAGGCGCGTGAAATTTTCCAGGCCGACAAAGGTGCTGGAGATGCCGAACGGATCGAGGTTCTGGAGCGAATACCACAGGGCTTCGCCCGCGGGCCAGAGGAAAAAGATGGCGGTAATCAGCAGCTGCGGCAGCACCAGCAGATAGGGCAACAGGCTGGTGCGAAACACCGGGCGAGATGAAGACATAGCGTACTCTGTCTGAGAAAGAGAGAGGGCCGGCACGCACCGGCCCTTTGCACGTCACAGGTTATTTCACCTGCTGTTCAAAGCGGCGCAGCAGTTCGTTGCCGCGCTTCACCGCGTTATCCAGCGCGGCCTGCGGCGACTGCTTGCCGGTCCAGACCCCTTCCAGCTCTTCGTCAACCACGGCGCGGATCTGCTGCATATTGCCAAGACGAATGCCTTTGGTGAACGGCAGCGGATCTTTGTTCAGCATCTGACGCGTTGCGATATCCGCGCCCGGGTTCTTGTCGTAGAAGCCCTGCTGTTTGGTCAGCTCGTAGGCAGCGGTGGTAATGGGCAGGTAGCCAGTTTTCTGATGCCACTCGGCGGCGATTTCCGGCTGTGCGAGGAACTGCATAAATTCCGCAGCACCCTTGTAGGTGTTGGCATCTTTGCCTTTCATCACCCACAGGCTGGCGCCGCCGATAAGGGCGTTCTGCGGCGCGTTGGGCACGCTCTCGTCATACGGCATCATGCCGACGCCGAAGTTGAATTTGGCGTAGTGTTTGATATCGGCCAGCGAACCGGAGGAGGCGGTGGTGATGCCGCAGTCGCCGTTATAGAACTTGGCGGTCGGTTCATCTTTGCGGCCAAAATAGGTGAAGTCGCCCTTCTTGTTCATCTCCTCCAGCATCTGGATATGGCGCACCTGCACCGGACCGTTAAATTCCAGCTGCGCATCGGTGCCGTCAAAGCCGTTGTTTTTGCTGGCGACCGGCAGCGCGTGCCAGGCGCTGAAGTTTTCAATCTGGATCCAGCCCTGCCAGCCGCTGGCGTAGCCGCAGCTCATGCCCGCTTTACGCAGGGCGTCGGCATCTTTTGCCAGCTCCTGCCAGGTTTTCGGCGGCTGATCCGGGTTCAGGCCCGCTTTTTTAAAGGCGTCTTTGTTGTAGTAAAGCACCGGCGTGGAGCTGTTGAATGGCTGAGAGATGAGGTGGCCGCTGCTGTCGCTGTAGTAGCCCGCCACGGTCGGCACGAACTGTTTTTCATCAAAGGGAATGCCCGCGTCCCTGAAGACCTGATGCACCGGCACGATCGCCTTCGAAGCCATCATGGTGGCGGTGCCAACTTCGTAAACCTGCAAAATGGCTGGCGCTTTGCCGGTACGCACCGCTGCGATGCCTGCCGCCAGGCTCTGCTCGTAGTTGCCTTTGTAGGTCGGCACGATTTTATAGTCGGGGTGCGCCTGATTGAAGCGCTGCGCCAGAGAGTCGACCTCTTTGCCTAACTCGCCCTCCATCGAGTGCCAGAAAGGAATTTCCGTGGCGGCCAGCGCGTTGCCGCTGATGGCCAGGCCCAGAACCACACTCATCAGTCTGATTTGTGTCTTAAACACGGACATAGAATTTTCCTGTGCAGGTAGGTACGCGCGATATCACGCATTTTTTGTTCGCGAAGTAACATGACACGGGAAAATGACGGATTAATAACAGCAACATGACAGCCGGATGACGGCAAGATGAAGGGGGTTTTAGCAGAAGCGGCGCAGCCAGGCCTTATTCAACGCCAAAGGGCGTCAGTGTCGCAGCCAGATTACGGGCGGCCAGCGCGCAGTCACCGGAGCGTATACATTGTACGTGAGGATGACGAGCACTGCCCAACCGCAATCTGGCAAGTAAGCCAGGCCTTATTCAACGCTGAAGGCCGTCGGCGGCGCAGCCAGTTCGACAACGGCCAGCGCGCAGCATCCGGAGCGTACTAAAGTACGTGAGGAATGCGAGCACTGCCCGCTGCCGAAATGGCAAGCAAGCCAGGCCTAAGCCCCCAAATAAGCGCTGCGGACGGCTTCGTTGGAAAGCAAAGCATCACCCGTATCTTCCAGCACCACGTGCCCGTTCTCCAGCACATAGCCGCGATCCGCCAGCTTCAGCGCCTGGTTGGCGTTCTGCTCTACCAGGAATATCGTCATTCCCTCTCTGCGCAGCTGCTCAATGGTGTCGAAAATCTGCTGGATAATAATCGGCGCCAGCCCCAGCGACGGCTCATCCAGCAGCAGCAGACGCGGCTGGCTCATCAGCGCGCGGCCAATCGCCAGCATCTGCTGCTCCCCGCCGGACATGGTGCCCGCATGCTGAATTTTACGCTCCGCCAGCCGCGGGAAAAGCTCATAGACGCGCGCGATGCGCGACTGATACGCCTGGCGGCTGGCGAAAAAGCCGCCCATCGCCAGATTCTCCTCTACGGTCATGCGCGAAAAGACGCGGCGGCCTTCCGGCACGATGGCGATCGCCTCGCGCATGATGCGCGCGGTTTGCCAGTCGGTAATCGCTTTGCCGTCAAAGGTAATGCTGCCCTGGGTGGCGCGCGGCTCGCCGCACAGGGTGCCGAGCAGCGTGGTTTTACCCGCGCCGTTGGCGCCAATCAGCGTAACGATTTCACCCTGGCTGATATGCAGGCTGACGTTGTGCAGCGCCTGGATTTTGCCGTAGTGCGCGCTGACGTTGTTCACGGATAACATCGGGTTTGCCATGTTACGCCTCTCCTAAATAGGCTCGGATCACATCCGGATTGTTACGCACCTCTTCCGGCGTGCCGTTGGCCAGCGGCGTACCCTGGTTTACCACATAGATACGGTCGGAAATGCCCATCACCAGCTTCATATCGTGTTCTATCAGCAAAACGGAAACCTTGTGCTCACCGCGCAGTTCGGCGATCAGCTCATCCAGCTCGCGCGTCTCTTTCGGGTTAAGCCCGGCTGCCGGTTCGTCCAGCATCAGGATCTCCGGGCGCGTCACCATACAGCGGGCGATCTCCAGACGGCGCTGCTGGCCGTAGGCCAGATTGCCCGCCTGGCGGTTGGCAAGGTCGAGCAGCCCGATGCGCTCCAGCCAGGTAGCGGCGCGATCCAGCGCTTCGCTCTCACCGCGACGAAACGCCGGGGTCTTGAGCAGGCCAGAAAAGAGGCCGCTTTTCAGATGCTGATGCTGCGCCACCAGCAGGTTCTCAATTACCGTCATCTCACGAAACAGGCGAACGTGCTGGAAGGTGCGCACCATGCCCATGCGGGCGATCTTCTGGCCAGGCAGGCCTTCCAGGTGCTGTTCGCGCAGCTTAATGGTGCCGCCGGTCGGCTTGTAGAAGCCGGTCAGGCAGTTAAAAACGGTGGTCTTCCCGGCGCCGTTCGGACCGATCAGCGAGACGATCTCCTGCGGGCGCAGCTCCAGCGCCACGTTATTGACCGCCAGCAGGCCGCCGAAGCGCATCATCAGGCCTTCAACGGCTAATAAAGGCTGACTCATGCCTGCTCTCCTTGTTTCTGCTTCAGTTTCAGGTGCGGGCGCTTCATCGGCAGCAGCCCCTGCGGGCGCCAGATCATCATCAGCACCATCAGACCGCCCAGCACCAGCATGCTGTATTCATTCAGGTCGCGCATCAGCTCGCGCGACACCACCAGCAGGATAGCGGCGAGGATCACGGCAAACTGCGAGCCCATGCCGCCCAGCACCACAATCGCCAGCACAAAGGCGGATTCGACGAAGGTAAAGGATTCCGGGCTGACAAAGCCCTGGCGCGCGGCGAACAGCGTTCCCGCGAAGCCGGCAAAGGCGGCGCTGATGGTAAAGGCGGTCAGCTTGATGCGCGTCGGGCTGAGGCCCAGCGAGCGACAGGCGATCTCATCTTCGCGCAGCGCTTCCCACGCGCGGCCCAGCGGCATACGCAGCAGGCGGTTAATCACAAACAGCGTCAGCGCCACCAGCAGCAGCGCCACCAGATAGAGAAAAATCACCCGGTCGCTGGGGTCATATTTCAGACCGAAGAAGTCGTGGAAGGTGCTCCAGCCCCCTTCAGAGACTTTGCGGCCAAACTCCAGGCCAAACAGCGAAGGCTTGGGGATCTGCGCGATGCCGTTAGGACCGCCGGTAATGGCGGTGTTGTTCAGCAGCAGAATGCGCACGATCTCGCCGAAGCCGAGCGTAACGATCGCCAGATAGTCGCCGCGCAGGCGCAGCACCGGAAAGCCGAGCAGCAGCCCGAAGAGCGCCGAGACGATGCCTGCCAGCGGCAGACACTCCCAGAAGCCGAGGCCAAAGTAGTGATTCAGCAGCGCGAAGGTGTAGGCGCCGATGGCGTAGAAGCCGCCGTAGCCGAGCACCAGCAGACCCGAGAGGCCAACCACCACGTTCAGCCCCAGGCCCAGCATGACGTAGATCAGCGTCAGGGTGGCGATATCCACCGCGCCGCGCGAGACGAAAAAGGGCCAGGCCACCGCCACGACGATCAGCGCCAGCATAAACAGCTTCTGCTTTGGCGTAGAGCCGTCGATGCCGGGCAGCACCAGCGCCGGGCCGGACAGCTTTTTCAGGCCGGACTGCCAGAACGGGCGCAGCAGCTGGAACAGGAACACCACGCCGCAGCCGACGAAAATCCAGTTCCAGCGCACGTCGCCGGCGCTCTGCACTACCAGCTGCGTGCCGTCGAGGCCAAGCCGCATCCCCATAAAGAAGCTGGCCAGCACCAGCAGCATCACCGAAGAGAGCAGCGCATTGATAAAGGAGGATTTCATACTTTTTCAACCTCCGGGCGACCCAGGATGCCGGTCGGCATGACCAGCAGCACCACAATCAGCAGCGCGAACGACACCACGTCTTTATATTCGGTGCTGAGATAGGCGGAGGTCAGCGCTTCGGCGATGCCGAGCACCAGGCCGCCAATCATCGCGCCCGGAATGCTGCCGATGCCGCCCAGCACCGCGGCGGTAAAGGCTTTCATCCCGGCCATAAAGCCGATAAAGGGGTTAATTGAGCCGTAGAACTGGCCGAGCAGCACGCCCGCCACCGCCGCCATCGCTGCGCCGATCACAAAGGTCAGCGAAATGACGCGGTCGGTATTGATGCCGAGCAGGCTCGCCATCTTCAGGTCTTCGGCGCAGGCGCGGCAGGCGCGTCCCATGCGCGAATAGCGAATAAACAGCGTCAGCGCCAGCATCGCCAGGAAGGTCACCAGCCAGATAACGATCTGCATGGTGGAGATGGTGGCGGCGAAGCCGTTGCTCTGCCCCAGCGTCCACTGGCCGGTAATCAGGCTCGGCAGCGCGAGGTCGCGCGAGCCCTGCGTCAGGCTGACGTAGTTTTGCAGGAAGATCGACATGCCGATAGCGGAGATCAGCGCGATCAGACGCTTTGAGGATCGCACTGGCTTGTAAGCAACGCGCTCAATGCTCCAGCCGTAGGCGCTGGAGATCAGGATCGCCATGACAAAGCCGGCAGCGATCATCAGCCAGCCGGTGTCGATGCCCATCATCATCAGGGCGGCGATCACGATAAAGGAGACATAGCTGCCGATCATATAGACCTCGCCGTGGGCGAAGTTGATCATGCCGATAATGCCGTAAACCATGGTGTAACCAATGGCGATCAGCGCGTAGGTGCTGCCGAGGGTAACCCCGTTAAGCATCTGCTGAATAAAATAAAGAAACTGCTCGGACATAGTGAAGACCTGCATAAGAACGGGAAAATCCCCTGCCGACGCGGCAAGGGATTGGTCTGCCGGTGGGACGATTACTTAACCGCGGTTGAAGAACCGTCTTTGTGCCATTTAAATACGCCGAACTCGAAGCCTTTCAGATCGCCTTTCTGATCCCAGCTCAGGTTGCCCATCACCGTCGGGACTGGTGCGCCCGCCTTCAGGTTTTTCGCAATCTCTTCCGGCTCGTCGCTCTTGCTGCGTTCGATGCCGGCCGCCAGCGACTGGATCGCCGCATAGGTGGTCCAGACGAACGGGCCGGTCGGATCTTTGCGGTTCTGCGCGCTGTTGGTTTTGATGGCGTCGACGATCGCCTTGTTCTCCGGCAGCTGGTCGTAGCGCTTCGGCAGCGTTACGTAGATGCCTTCCGAGGCGTCGCCCGCGATATTAGAGAGCGAGGCGTTGCCCACCCCTTCCGGCCCCATAAAGCCAGCGTTCAGGCCAGCCGCTTTCGCCTGGCGCAGGATCTGGCCCATTTCCGGGTAGTAGCCGCCGTAGTAAACGAAGTCGACGTTCTCTTTCTTCAGGCGCGCAATCAGCGTGGAGAAGTCTTTATCGCCTGCGGTGATGCCTTCAAACAGCACCACGTTGCCGCCTTTGGCCTTCAGGGTTTTCTGCACCGACTCCGCCAGTCCCTGACCATACTGCTGCTTGTCATGCACCACAGCGATACGCTTAGGCTTGATCTGATCGAGGATGTAGTTTGCGGCGGTCGGCCCCTGGTCGGAGTCCAGGCCGGTGGTGCGCATAATGGTTTCGTAACCGCGCGCGGTCAGCTCAGGCGCGGTGGCAGCCGGGGTAATCATCAGCACGCCTTCGTCGTTATAGATGTCAGACGCAGGCTGAGTAGAAGAGGAGCAAAGGTGGCCGATAACATATTTAATGCCGTCGTTGACGACTTTGTTCGCCACCGCCACGGCCTGTTTCGGGTCGCAGGCGTCGTCATACTCTACGCCCACCAGTTTGTTGCCGTTTACGCCACCTTTGGCGTTGATATCCTTAATCGCCTGCGCGGCGCCGGTGAACTGCATATCACCATACTGCGCGACCGGGCCGGTGACGGCGCCGACAATAGCAATTTTGATGTCGGCAGCCAGGGCGGCGTGGCTCATCGCCAGCGCAACGCAACCCGCCAGTAATGCGCGGCCTTTACTCATTTTCATGCGGACTTCCCCATCTTGTTGTGTCTGTGATTTGTGGTTTGCTAGCGCCTACCGGATAAAGCCGAAAAATGATGTTTATGAATGATTTAGCGTGCTTTTCCGGTATTTTTTGGTAATAAGGCTTTATTTTTCAGGTTATTAAACAGGAAGTTTCTTCTGTAAATCAACTGACACATTGGGAAATGGCCAGCCGAAACAGCATAATCATCTGGTTGTTATGCAGACCTTACGGCCATTTATCCAGCGCGTTATGCTGGCTTTTGCGCCGCTTATTGTTCTTTATCTCCTCTATCCTGGCATCAAGGCCATCTTTTGACCTGTTTTCAAGTTAAAAAAGTGACGGCGCTCTGACTGTATAAATTCGCTACACTATGCCCTTTCGACTAGTACAGGTGTTTGTTATGAAACTCACTATTCTGCGCCTGACCACCCTGAGCGCGCAGGACCGCATCGATCTCGCGAAAATCTGGCCGGATGAGGATATTGCCGCGCTGGAAAGCAGCCTGAACGAAAACCACCGTCTTTATGCTGCGCGCTTTAATGCGCGGCTGCTGGGGGCGCTAAAACTGACGCTTGTCGGCACGCAGGGAAAGGTTTCGCAGCTGGAGGTGCGCGAGGTCACGCGACGTCGCGGTGTCGGTCAGTATCTGCTGGAGGAGACGATGGAACAGAACGGGTCGATTTCTCACTGGTGGGTCGCCGATGATGGCAGTGCGGATCAGCGCGAACGCGCCGCCTTTATGCAGGCCTGCGGTTTTCGCGCGCAGGCGGATGGCTGGGTTAAATAGCGGGCAAAAAAAAGGGCGACTGCGCGTCGCCCCTTTTCGTTATGCTTCTATCGCCATGCGTAGTTTTTTCATGGCGTTCTTTTCCAGCTGCCGCACGCGCTCGGCCGAAACGCCGTAGCGGTCCGCCAGCTCCTGCAGCGTGGTTTTGTTATCTTCGTCCAGCCAGCGGGCGCGGATAATGTGCTGGCTGCGCTCGTCGAGGCCCTGCATCGCATCGCTCAGCTTATCCGCCGCGTGCGATTCCCAGTTATCCTCTTCGATGCCGTCGGCGAAGTCTGAGGTTTTATCCTGCAGATAGAGCACCGGCGCCATCGCTTTGCCTTCGCCGCTCTCATCGTCGGCGGACATATCGAAGGTCATATCCTGCGCGGCCATACGCGATTCCATTTCACGCACGTCTTTGCTGCTTACGCCCAGTTCACGCGCCACCATCTCGACTTCGTCCTGATTGAACCAGCCCAGACGCTGCTTGGTTTTACGCAGGTTAAAGAACAGCTTGCGCTGCGCTTTCGTGGTAGCAACCTTCACGATACGCCAGTTACGCAGCACGTATTCGTGAATCTCGGCTTTAATCCAGTGCACGGCAAAAGAGACCAGACGCACGCCCACTTCAGGGTTAAAGCGACGCACCGCCTTCATCAGGCCGATGTTACCTTCCTGAATCAGGTCCGCCTGAGGCAGGCCGTAACCGGAGTAATTACGAGCGATATGAACTACAAAGCGCAGGTGAGACAGGATCAGCGTCTTAGCCGCATCCAGATCGCCCTGGTAATGCAGCCGTTCAGCCAGCGCTTTTTCCTCTTCTGCCGACAGCATCGGCCAGACGTTGGCGGCCCGAACGTAAGATTCCAGGTTGCCAAGAGGAGCAATAGCTAAAGTTTGCATTTCTTTGGTCATTCAAACCCTCACAGTGATTATTAAGTTGCTGCGTCTTCCCTAATGAGCAGACGTTACCTTAAGTCAACGCCGCGGGAAATCCGAAAGCAATCTGTGCTACTTAGAGTAGCTAAGTTATCCACAAGTTCAATTATAGCGGTGAATATTTTACACACAGATGACGAGGCGGGGAGAAGAGATCGGTTCCTCTGCGCCCGGATCGTCGGCAGCAGAGGAACATTATACCAAAAAAACGTTGCAGGCGGTTACTGGGGCGTAAAACGACGTAAATGTTGCACCGTCGCCAGCCAGGCGGCGATCCAGCCGATAATGGCAGCGATCAGCAGCAGCAGCAAACCTTCGTCCCACGAGAAGCCTTCCAGCGAGAAGGTGGTGCCGAAAACCTGCGCCACCTGCGCTACCACCGACTGCAGGCGCAGCACCAGCACTTCGGAGAGGATCAGCGACAGCACCGCGCCGCTTAGGCCGAGCAGCGCCCCGCCGTAGAGGAACGGCCGCAGAATAAAGCCGTCGGTGGCGCCGATCAGCTTCTGCACGTTGATGGTGTCGCGCCGGGCAAAGATGCTGAGCCGCACGCTGTTACCGATTACCAGGAACACCGCGATAATCATCAGAATGCCGATCATCGAGGCGACCTGGCCCACCAGCCCGGTCAGCGCCGCAAGGCGAGCGAACCAGCTGTCGTCCATGCGCACCTCGTCGACGCCCTGCACTTTCGCAACGCTGTCGCGCAGGTTCTGCATGGTATTCGAATTCTGGAAGTTAAGCTTCGGCGTAATGATCGCCACCGCGGGCAGTGGATTCTGCTCCAGCATATCCATCGCGCCGCCAAAGCCCGACCAGTTGCGGAACTCGTTCAGCGCCTCTTCCCGCGTCAGATAGTTAACGTTATCGACGCCGTCGACCTGCTTCAGCTGCGCCACCACGTTTTCCGCGGCGGTGTCGTCCAGCGTTTTCGACAGATAAACCGTCAGCTGCGGCGCGGGATACCACTGCGTCGCGGCCTGGCTGACGTTTTTCCACACCATGTAGCAGACGCTGGGCAGCGTCAGCGAGATAGCGATCACCATCACGGTCAGCAGCGTCGCCAGCGGCTGGCGATACATATCGGACAGGGTGCCGCGCCACGCGTAGCGCCACTGTTCCTGCCAGCCGCCCTTCAGCGCTTTGCTTTTAGAGGGCGCTTTCGCTTTTGGCGCAGCGGGGCGCTTATTGCGTTTATTGACCATCGTGGCCTCCATGCAGACGTCCCTGATTGAGCGTCATGACGCGATAGCGACGACGCGCGATCAGCCCGCTGTCGTGCGTCGCCATCAGTACGGTGACGCCCACGCGGTTGAACTCTTCAAACAGACGCAGGATATCTTCCGACAGCGCGTCGTCGAGGTTGCCGGTCGGTTCGTCCGCCAGCAGCACCGCGGGCTTGTTCACCACGGCGCGCGCAATGCCGACGCGCTGCTGTTCACCGCCGGAGAGCTGAATCGGAAAGCTTTTCGCCTTGTCGAGCAGACCGACCTTATCCAGCGCCGCCGAGACGCGACGGCGAATATCTTCGCCGCTGGCGCCGGAAATAATCAGCGGGATCGCCACATTGTCGTAAACCGAACGATCCATCAGCAGATGGTGATCCTGAAAGATCATGCCAATCTGGCGACGCAGGAACGGCACCTCGCTGTGGCGCAGCCGCGAAATATCGTGACCGCTAAACCAGATATGGCCCGCGCTCGGCCGCTCAATGCCACAAATCAGCTTCAGCAGGGTACTCTTACCGGCGCCGGAATGGCCGGTCAGGAACGCCATTTCGCCCGGCCGCAGATGAAAATCTACGCCCTGCAGCGCCTGACGCCCGCCGAGATATGCCTTACTGACCTCTTCAAAGCGAATCATCCCAATTAGTCCTCTCGGGCAAACAGTGCCTCAATAAAATCCTCGGCCTTAAAGGGCCGTAAATCTTCTATGCCTTCTCCGACGCCAATGTAGCGAATCGGGATGCCGAACTGATCGGCGACCGAGAAGATCACGCCGCCTTTCGCCGTGCCGTCCAGCTTGGTCAGGGTAATACCGGTCAGGCCGACCGCTTCATGGAACAGCTTCGCCTGGCTGATAGCGTTCTGGCCGGTGCTGGCGTCAAGGGTCAGCATCACTTCGTGCGGTGCCTCCTCGTCCAGCTTTTTCATCACGCGGGTGATTTTCTTCAGCTCTTCCATCAGGTGCGATTTGTTTTGCAGACGGCCCGCCGTATCAGCGATCAGCACGTCAACGCCGCGCGCCTTCGCCGCCTGGATAGCGTCGAAGATCACCGAAGCGGAATCGGCACCGGTATGCTGCGCCACCACAGGGATATTGTTACGCTCTCCCCATACCTGCAGTTGTTCCACCGCCGCGGCGCGGAAGGTATCGCCCGCCGCCAGCATCACCGATTTGCCCTGCGCCTGATACTGGCGCGCCAGCTTGCCGATAGTGGTGGTTTTGCCGACGCCGTTGACGCCGACCATCAGGATCACAAACGGCGTTTTGCCGCTGACTTCGAGTGGCGCATCCACCTTCGCCAGGATACTGGACATTTCAGCTTTCAGCAGGCCGTAAAGCGCTTCCGCGTCGCGCAGCTGCTTGCGGTTCGCCTGCTGCGTCAGATTAGTGATGATGCGGCGCGTGGTCTCTACGCCGACGTCGGCGATCAGCAGCTGCTCTTCCAGCTCTTCAAACAGCTCATCGTCGATTTTTTTGCCGCGGAACAGGCTGATAAAGCCAGAGCCGAGGTTCTGGCGCGTTTTCACCAGGCTGCGCTTCAGGCGCGCAAAGAACCCCTCTTTGGTCGGACGTTCCTGCTCCTGGGAAACGATCGGCGCGGCGGCGAGCGGCAGATCGCTGACGGTATCGTGCGCCTCTTCACCGGGGTGGATCTCATGGGCGGCTTCTTCGGCGATAACCTCTTCGGCCGCCTCGTCCTGCGGCGCTTCCGCCAGCGCCAGCGCGGCCAGCTCTTCATCATCCAGCGGCTGCTCCTCTTCGGGCAGCGTTTCCGGCACTATCTCGTCTACGACGGGCGGCGGCGCCAGCGTCGGCTCCTCTTCCGGTACGATCTCCTCCAGCGGCGCGATAATCTCCGCCTCCTGCGCTTTCTGGACAATCGCTTCCGGCTCCTCGGCGACCTGCGCTTTCGCAGGCGCTTCGCGCTGCGCCTCGGCAACCTGCTCGGTCACCTCAACAGTATGCGCCGCGTCAGTTTCCGCCTGCGTTAATGCCGAATCCTGCGGCGCGTGTTTAGGCGTTTCCGCAGGCTGTTGCGTCTCTTCTTCTTTGCCAAATCCCAGCCAGGAAAAAAAGCCACGTTTTTTCTCTTTTGCCATTGTGTGACGACACTCCTCGATGGCTTAATCCCGGTCGCTCGCTGTTCCCAGGGGATAAAAATTAGCTCTGGTTTTCACCGCCGAAAGGGCGAAAAACGGCAGAATTATGTATGACTTCAGCAACTCACTAGTCTAACACTTTCCAGCCAGCGCACCACAGCACCCTTTTTTACCGTTTCTTCTCATCCGTTCGCCCGTTAAACTACGCAACAAATTATGACGAGTTGTGAGTAAGATGAGTAAAACCCCGCGTGGCACAGGCGGTGCCGGACAAATCCGCATCATTGGCGGCCAGTGGCGCGGACGTAAACTGCCGGTGCCCGACAGCGCCGGGCTGCGTCCCACCACCGATCGCGTTCGTGAAACGCTGTTTAACTGGCTGGCGCCGGTTCTGCAGCAGGCGCGCTGCCTCGACTGTTTCGCCGGCAGCGGCGCGCTGGGCCTGGAGGCGCTGTCGCGCTTTGCCGGTTCGGTGACGCTGCTGGAGCTGGAACGTCCGGTAGCGCAGCAGCTGGAGAAGAATTTACATACCCTGCGCGCCAGCGACGCGCAGGTGATCAACGCCAATACCCTTACCTGGCTGGCCGCTGCCGGCGAGCCTTATGACGTGGTGTTCGTCGATCCGCCCTTCCGCAAAGGGCTGCTGGAGCAGACGCTGCAGCTGCTGGAGCAGAATGGCTGGCTGGCGGACGAGGCGATGATTTATGTAGAGAGCGAAGTAGAGCACGGCGCACCGCCGGTACCCGCAAGCTGGGCGCTGCATCGCGAGAAGATCGCCGGACAAGTGGCGTATCGTTTATATCACCGACAACAAGAGACATCCGATGTTGCTTAATTTAGGCCGCCTGTTAATGCTGTGCGTCTGGGCTTTTTTACTCTTTAACCTGGTCGATCCCTACCCCAAACCGCTGCGCTATTTTATCCACGTTGCGCTGTTCTTTATGATCCTGATGCACGGGCTGCAGCTGACGCTGCTGCGCGCCACCCAGCCGAAAGACGCGCCGCCGATCGATCGCTGGACGCAGACCAAAATCTTTCTGTTCGGCGTATTTGAACTGCTGGCGTGGCAGAAAGCGAATTTCCCGAAGAAGAAGTAAGCGCCGCTTGC
Source organism: Pantoea agglomerans (assembly GCF_020149765.1). NCBI lineage: Bacteria > Pseudomonadati > Pseudomonadota > Gammaproteobacteria > Enterobacterales > Erwiniaceae > Pantoea > Pantoea agglomerans. The sequence goes on along the minus strand of NZ_CP083809.1, from coordinate 218,580 downwards.
AGCCCGCTGACAAAGCCGGCAAGCAGGTGAGACAGACCAACGAGCAAAAGCGCGCTGTTTAGCGCGCTGGCGTAAAGCTGACGAAGCGCGATCCCTGCATCTTCAGCTCGCCCTTCGTGCCGGTATCCATCTGGTTGTAATCACGCTCGCTTACAATCGCTTTGATGTCGCTGGCGCCGTTCAGGGGATGAAACCAGGCTTCGTAACGCATATCTTCGCCCGCGATCACCTCGCGCTGGCGCGAACGCCGGTTGGGCGACGGATACTCCCGCTTGGTCTTCACCTTCACCATCAGCGAGCGCACCGGCGAAGCGTCGTTCACCGCCGACTCGCGCCGCTGCTTGATAAACTGACGGGTCGCCAGCACGGCGATAACGGCCAGTACGATAAAAAAGAGTAGCGGTGGTTTGCTCATGGTTTTTTCTCGTCTCGTTAAGCTTTGAAAAGCAATGCGCCTGAAGCATACAACCAGAGTTGCCTGATTGTCACATCGCGAGGCCGTAACCTAAACTAGGATCGACTTACTGGGAATTTTCACCATCTGATGGACAGGTTGTCCTTAAGGGAGCGGCAATGCTTTGGTCATTTCTTGCGGTACTTTTCTCCGGTTGGCTCTATGTTGACGCATCCTATCGCGGCCCGCAGTGGCAGCGGTGGCTGTTCAAACCCATCACGCTGCTGCTGATGGTGGGCTGGGCCTGGCAGGCGCCCGTGCTGAAACCTACCGATTACCTGATTATTGCCGGACTGATCGCCACGCTGGTCGGCGATGCGCTGCTGCTACTGCCGCGCCAGCAGATGCTCTATGCGCTGGGTGCCTTCTTTCTTTCTCACCTGCTTTACACCATCTGCTTCGCCGCCGGTATGACGATGACCTTTTACTGGCCGATTCCGCTGACGCTGCTGATTATCGGCGCTGTCACCATCGCCACCATCTGGAGTCGTCTTGAGACGCTGCGCTGGCCGGTTTGCACGCTGATCGGCATGACGCTGGTGATGACCTGGATGGCAGCCGAGCAGTATTTCTTCCGTCCTGACGACGACAGCTTCACCCTGGTGGTAGGCGCGAGCCTGCTGCTGCTGGCAAATATCGTCTGGTTCGTCAGCCACTATCGCCGCCGCTTCCGCGCCGACAGCGCCATCGTCGCCGCCTGCTACTTTGCCGGACACTTTATGATTGTCCGCTCGCTGTGGCTCTTATGATGTAAAACCGGTCTTGACTCTGGAGTCGACTCCAGAGTGTAGGATGCAGTAGCGGGCGGGATCGCCCGTCCGTTACTGGAGGTTTTATGCAGCATCATCATTCTCATGCCTGCGGCTGCGGCCGCTCTCGCCATACCCATTCCGCCACCAAACCGCTGTGCGCCCTGCCTGCTGCCTCGTCCGCACGGCTTAATATCAGCGCCGCCTCCCCCGTTCAGCCAGCCTGCGGCGGCGGTTGCTGCGAGGCGGCGGACGAGAGTCCCGGCGGCGACAGCGATTGCGGCGACGGCGACAGAGAGAGCGACAGGCAAGGCGCCTGGCGCTATAGCTGGCGCGTCAGCGGCATGGACTGTCCCAGCTGCGCCCGCACCGTTGAAACCGCCGTCAGCCAGCTGCCCGAGGTGTTACGCACCCGCGTCATCTTCGCCAGCGAAAAGCTGCTGGTGGAGGCCAGCGCCGATGTTGCCGCCGCCGTTGAACAGGCGGTGGCGCGCGCTGGCTTCTCGCTGGTCGGCGACGCCCCGACGCCCCGCCCCGCCTCCCGCTGGCGCGAAAACCGCGCCCTGCTGCTGCTTGCCGCACTGATGCTCGCCAGCGTAACGCTGAGCCAGTTTATGCCGCGCTGGGGCGACGGGCTGTTTATTCTCACGACGCTGATCGGCCTGTGGCCGGTGGCGCGCAGCGCATGGCGACGCGCGCGCAGCGGTTCCCCTTTTACTATCGAAACGCTGATGAGCGTCGCTGCCGCCGGCGCGCTGCTGATCGGCGCCCACGCCGAGGCGGCGATGGTGCTGCTGCTGTTCCTGCTGGGTGAACGGCTGGAAGCCTTTGCCGCCGCCCGCGCGCGCAGCGGCGTGACGCAGCTGATGGCGCTGCGCCCGGAAAACGCCACGCGGCTCAGCGGCGGCGGGCGGGAAACCGTGGCGCTGTCGGCGCTGCGTCCCGGCGACGTTATCGAAGTGGCCGCGGGCGGGCGCCTGCCGGTAGATGGTCGCCTGCTGAGCGACGAGGCGAGCCTGGACGAAAGCGCGCTGACCGGCGAATCGCTGCCGGTAACGCGTGAAAAAGGGGATGCGCTGCTGGCGGGCGCGACCAGCGTGGATCGCCTGATTCAGCTCGAAGTAACCTCTGAACCCGGTGCCAGCGCTATCGACCGTATTCTGACCCTGATTGAAGAGGCGGACAGCCATCGCGCGCCGGTGGAGCGCTTTATCGATCGCTTCAGCCGTCTCTATACGCCGTTGATTATGCTGCTGGCCGCGCTGGTGATGGTGGCACCGCCGCTGCTCGGTTTCGGCGACTGGCTGCCGTGGATCTATAAAGGGCTGACGCTGCTGCTGATCGGCTGCCCCTGCGCGCTGGTGATCGCAACGCCTGCCGCCATTACTTCCGGCCTCGCCGCCGCCGCGCGCCAGGGCGCGCTGATCAAAGGCGGCGCGGCGCTGGAGCGCCTTAGCCAGGTTCGCGCCTTTGCCTTCGACAAAACCGGTACCCTGACCCAGGGCAAACCGCAGGTCACCGCCGTACTCTGCTTCGCCTCCGCCTCGCAAGATGAGCTGCTGGCGCTGGCGGCGGCGGTGGAACAGGGCTCAACGCATCCGCTGGCGGCCGCGATCGTCACGGCCGCCGCCGAGCGGCAGCTGGCACTGCCCTGCGCCAGCCATCAGATGACGCTGGCGGGCAGCGGCATCGCTGCGCAAATAGAGGGCGCGCAGGTGGAACTGCTCTCCCCTGGCCGCGTCGAGACATTAAGCGCCGCGCAGCGCGCACAGATCCTGCAACAGGAAGAACAGGGGCAAACGCTGGTGGCGATCCTGCGCGACGGCGAACCGCTGGGGGCGATTGCGCTGCGCGATAACCTGCGCGCCCACGCGCGCGCCGCGCTGGCGACGCTGAAGAAGATGGGCATTGAGAGCCTGATGCTCACCGGAGACAACCCGCGCGCGGCGGCGGCGATCGCCCGCGAACTCGAGATCGACTTTCGCGCCGGCCTGCTGCCTGGCGACAAGGTTGATGCCATTCGCGCGCTGGGCCAGCAGCACCCGCTGGCGATGGTCGGCGACGGTATCAACGACGCGCCCGCGATGAAGGCGGCCACCATCGGCATCGCCATGGGCAGCGGCAGCGATATCGCGCTGGAGACCGCCGACGCCGCGCTGACGCGCGATGCGTTGCCGCTGCTGCCGTCGCTGGTCGCGCTGGCGCGACGCACGCGCGCCACGCTGCGGCAAAATATCGCCATTGCGCTGGGGCTGAAGGCGCTGTTTCTGGTGACGACGCTGCTGGGGCTGACCGGCCTGTGGCTGGCGGTGGTCGCCGACTCCGGCGCAACGGCGCTGGTGACCGCTAACGCGCTGCGGCTGCTGCGCGCGCGTCACAGGTAGCGCGCCCGACGATCAGGCGCCGAGGCCCTTCTGGATCAGGTAGTGATAAGGCAGGGTCTCGGTCTGCTGCGCCAGCAGGCGATGCTCCATAAAGCGGCAGAAGCCGGGAATATCGCGCGTGGTAGCCGGATCGTCGGCGATAATCAGCAGCGTTTCCCCATCCTGCATGGTGCGGACCGTTTTACGCACCATCATTACCGGCTCCGGGCAGCGCAGGCCCAGGGCATCCAGCTGATGGTCGGCATGGGAGAAGTTGTCGCTCATAAATCACTCGGTTCTAAACAGGGGGCGCTCATTTTAACGCGCCGCCCCGCAGACGCAAGACGAGAACGATTGCGTTAAAATTAACCATTGCGTAAATAGCACAACGCGGTAAGATGCCGCGGTTTTTAACATTGATACCGTCGCGCTGGCTCAGTTTTGCGCGGCAATGGGTTCCCTCACCCCAATATGAAAAAGGTCCAACGATGATCGCATTTTCTTCGCGTCAGCGTCAGCATGCGCTGATCTGGCTCTCCCTGTTTCACCTGCTGGTGATTATCTCCAGCAACTATCTGGTGCAGCTGCCGGTTTCTATTTTCGGCTTCCATACCACCTGGGGCGCCTTTAGCTTCCCGTTTATCTTTCTGGCCACCGATCTGACCGTGCGTATTTTCGGCGCGCCGCTGGCACGCCGCATTATCCTCGCGGTGATGGTTCCGGCGCTGTTTGTCTCCTATCTGGTCTCCAGCCTCTTCTATCAGGGAGAGTGGCAGGGCCTGGCGACGCTGCAAAACGTTAACCTGTTCGTCGCGCGCATCGCCTGCGCCAGCTTTATGGCCTACGCGCTGGGGCAGATCCTCGACGTTCACGTCTTTAACCGCCTGCGCCAGCTGCCGCAGTGGTGGATTGCGCCGGGCTGCGCAATGTTCCTCGGCAATATCAGCGATACGCTCGCCTTCTTCTTTATCGCCTTCTATAAGAGCACAGACCCCTTTATGGCCGCGCACTGGGTTGAGATCGCGCTGGTGGACTACAGCTTTAAAGTGCTGATCTGCCTGGTCTTCTTCCTGCCCGCCTACGGTGTGCTGCTCAATGCGATGCTGAAACGTCTGGCGGAGCGCTCGCAGCGCCCGCAGATAAATTTCGGCTAAGCGGCGATAGAGCCTTTCGCCATCACCCGCTAAGATCTGCTGACAATCGGGCGGTTGCTTTTGCCGCCTGATTCGAGTTGTATGAACGCCTTACTGGAATCAAATAAAGGGATTCAGATGCGAAACTTAGTGAAATATGCGGGAATTGGCTTACTGGTGCTGGGCCTGGCGGCCTGCGATCAGAAGAAAGATGACGCCACCGGCAGCAACGGCACCAGCGCCAGCCAGTCGGCGCAGAACGTAACGCTGCTGGACGGCAAGCTGAGCTTCTCGCTGCCGGCAGGCATGTCGGACAAGAGCGGCAAGCTGGGCAACCAGACGACGAATATGCATGTTTACGCCGATGAAACCGGCGCGCGTGCCGTGATCGTTATCGCCGGCGAAGCCACTAACGAAGGGCTGGATGTGCTGGCGCAGCGTCTGGAACAGCAGCAGCGCAACCGCGACCCGCAGCTGCAGGTGGTCTCTGATAAAGCGATTACCCTGAAAGATCAGCCTGCGCAGCGTCTGGACAGCGTGGTCTCCGCCAATAACCAGACCTCCTGGTCCTCGGTGATTCTGGCGAAGGTCGACGGCAAACTGCTGACGCTGCAGATTACCCTGCCGGGCGACAACCAGCAGCAGGCGCAGAGCGATGCGGACAGCATCATTCAGAGCATCACGCTGAAATAAGCTATTGAAAGAAAAACGACGGGATTCTTCCCGTCGTTGAGGTGAGCGGCATTGTGCTGACGCGTGAGGCATAACCCGATCGCAAAGTCGCTTATGCATCCATGCTCGCTCGCCCCGCGCGGATCCGCACCTCATCCCCGGGGTGCGTCCGTTACCGGGCCAAGGCTATGCGTTTTTGCCCCTGGCGCAGGACGCTTCTTCGGTTTATGCCTCCCGCTCTTAAGCTTTTGTGCCGCCTCTATAACCAGTCCGCGACTAACCGCGCGCAGCACGCCAGTAGCCGATCAGCCGCAGATAGTTGCCCTTCACCTTCTCTACCAGCGCCGCATCATCCAGCTCGCCCTGCAGCCACTGGCGCGACGGCTGGCCGAAAATAGTGCGCCCCACCGCAAAGCCTTTTACCCACGGGGCCTGCGCCGCCGCGGCGAAACCCGCCTTTAACGTCTCTTCCGGCGCGTCGAGACCCAGCAGCAAAATGCCACGACAGTGAGGGTCCTGCTGCTCAATCAGGCCGCCGATCGCCTGCCAGCTCTCCGCCGACAGCGGCGGCAGCTTCCACCAGTCGGGCTGAATACCCAGCTGATAGAAGTGGCTGAGGATAGTGAGATAGTGGGCTTCGTTACGATCGGGATTGCTTTCGGGCAAAATCACCTCAAGCAGCAGCTCATGCCCGCTCTTGTTGCAGCCTTTCCAGACGTCGAGCACCAGCTCATCCTGCGCTTTGCGCATCTCGGCGCTGTCGTCCGGATGATAGAACACCAGGCATTTCACGACGTGCTCGGCGGGCCAGTCAGTCAGCTGCGAGCCGATATTGCCGTGCTCCAGCCGCAGCGGCCGCGAGCCGGGCATCTCAATGGGACGACCAATCCACCAGCCCCGGCCAGTAATAGCGTTCAGCGCTTTCTGGCCGTAAGTGGTATCGGCCAGAATGCCGCTCTTGCTCTCCAGTCCGGCATCGCGCGCCGCCTCTTCCGCAGCCTTTAGCAGCAGCACTTTCAGCGCCGGGATCCTGCTCTCATCGACGCCCGCTTCACGCGCCATATCGGCCAGCTGTTTGCGATGGTCGAACGCAAAGACGTTCAGCTCCGGCCAGCGCTGTTTGCGGGTGGTGACGCGATGCAAATGGTTAAGACGCTGATCGAGATCGGGGCGTTTTACCTGCTGGTCGCGGCTGAGAAAATCATCCAGCTCCGCTTTGGTCGGCATCGCCGGCGCGCAGCCGTGACGCGACACCACCAGCGCGCCGCAGGCATTGGCGTAACGGCACGCCTGCTCCCAGCCCTCGTCGTTGAGCCAGCCGCGCAGCAGGCCGGACATAAAGGCATCGCCGGCGCCCAGCACGTTAAGGACGTCGACCCGCACGCCGCTGTGCAGGCGCGTCTGCTCCCAGCTATCGGGGATCTCGCCCTCGAACACCACGCAGCCCAGCGGACCGCGCTTGCACACCAGCGTCGCCTGCGTCGCCTGGCGCACGCTTCTTAGCGCCGCCAGCGTATCGGTGCTGCCGCCCGCAATATGGAACTCCTCTTCCGTCCCGACAATCAGGTCGAAATAGTGCAGCACTTCCTGCAGCTGGCGCGTCACCTGCTGCGACGCGATAAACCGCGTTTCACCGTCGCCGAGCGAGGTCAGCCCCCACAGAACCGGGCGATAATCAATATCGAGCGCGGTGCGCAGGCCGTTGCGCTTTGCGATATCGAGCGCTTTCAGCACCGCGGCGCGCGTCTGCGGATGCGACAGATGGGTGCCGGTCACCGCCACCGCGCGTGAGGCGTTAATAAACTCCTCGTCGATATCTTCCGGCACCAGCCCCATATCGGCGCAGTTGTCGCGGTAGAAAATAAGCGGAAAGCTCTCTTCATCTTTAATCCCAAGGATCACCAGCCCGGTGAGGCGCTGCTTATCGGTAATCAGTCCCTCGGTATTGCAGCCTACGCGATTCAGCTCTTCGCGCAGAAAGCGGCCGTTGTGCTCGTCGCCTACGCGCGCCAGCATCGCCGACTTTAGTCCCTGGATCGCGGTGCCGTAGGCGACGTTGCCGGAGGAGCCGCCGAGATATTTGGCAAAGGTGCTCATATCCTCCAGCCGCGCCCCAATTTGCTGACCGTAAAGGTCGACGGCGATGCGTCCAATACAAATCACATCAAGCCGCTTCTGTTGTGTACTCATACCTGTGTTTTCCTTCTGTGATTAGCAGACACGCGGGCAAGAGAGCCGACCTCCCGGCGTGCGTCTGGGTTTTTGCCCTTGCCAGACTGACGATAAGGCGAGTATGAGGAATAAAAATTCCAAACACAATATGAAATGAAACGTCCGTCGCGATTTTGTGAACCAGGTAAAACTCTGCGCCGCCTGCGCATTCTGTGCGCCATGTTTCCCCTGTTTCGCGCCGTTTCAGGGCTGCACAGCGGGCGACCCTCGCGACGCTGCCCTGCATGAAAGCCGCTGAAATAGAATGAAATTATTCATGTGTGTCGCTTTTCTCGCTTCTTGTTTCAGTTGGCCTGCTGTCGCGAACGGTGAGCGGCACGTTTCGCGGTTAAATTTGATCTCAATCGCAAAATGAAATGTTTCTTCTGTAATCGTATTTTATGAAAAATATATTTGTTTATAATCGCTTCACGTTTCAGTTACCTGCGGTCGCTTTCGCGGCACGCCACGTCGCTAACCTGCCACCAGGTTGCAGCATGTAAAGGAAAAGCATATGGCCACCATCAGAATGACCACCGCGCAGGCGCTGGTTAAGTTCCTTGATAATCAATACATTAATGTCGACGGCGTGGAAACCAGGTTCGTAAAAGGCCTCTTCGCCATCTTCGGTCACGGCAACGTGCTGGGGCTGGGACAGGCGCTGGAGCAGGATAGCGGCGATCTGATTGTCTATCAGGGGCGCAATGAACAGGGCATGGCGCACGCCGCGATGGGTTTTGCCAAACAGTCTCTGCGCCGCCAGATTATCGCCTGCAGCTCGTCGGTCGGGCCGGGCGCCGCCAATATGATCACCGCCGCGGCCACCGCCACCGCTAACCGCATTCCTTTACTGCTGCTGCCGGGCGACGTCTTCGCCACGCGTCAGCCCGATCCGGTGCTGCAACAGATCGAGCAGAGCCACGATCTCAGCATCAGCACCAACGACGCCTTTCGCGCCGTCAGCAAATACTGGGATCGCGTCAGCCGTCCTGAACAGCTGATGACCGCCTGCATTAACGCGCTGCGCGTGCTCACCGATCCCGCCGAAACCGGCGCGGTAACCATCGCCCTGCCGCAGGACGTGCAGAGCGAAGCCTGGGATTTCCCGGACTACTTCTTCCAGAAGCGCGTACACCGTCTCGATCGCCGCCTGCCGACCGCCGCGCAGCTTGATGACGCGCTGGCGCTGATCGGCCGCAAGCGCAAGCCGATGATCGTGCTGGGCGGCGGCGTGAAATATTCCGAAGCGGGCGAGGCGCTGCGCCAGTTTGCCGAGCGCTACCAGATCCCGTTCGCCGAAACGCAGGCGGGCAAAGGCACCATCGTCTCCGATCATCCGCTTAACGTCGGCGGCGTCGGGGAAACCGGCTGTCTGGCCGCCAACCTGCTGGCGAAAGAGGCGGATCTGGTGATTGGCGTCGGCACGCGCTACACCGACTTTACCACCGCCTCAAAATGGATTTTCCAGCATCCCGAGGTCAGCTTCCTGAACGTCAACGTCAGCAACTTCGACAGCTACAAGCTCGACGGCGTGCAGCTGCTGGCCGACGCGCGCGAAGCGCTGGTGGCGCTGGAGGCGGGGCTGGCGGATAAAAATTACAGCAACGACTGGGGCGATCAGATCGCCCAAGCGCAGAGCAAACTGCTGAAAGAGACGCAGCGCGTCTACCAGGTGGAATACAGCGGCGACGGCTTTATTCCCGAAATTGCCGACCATCTCGATCGCGACGCGGTGTTCGCCGAATTCAATCGCCTGACCCAGTCGGTGCTCACCCAGAGCCGCGTGCTCGGCACGCTAAACGAGCAGCTCCCAAAGGATGCGGTGATTGTGGCGGCAGCGGGCAGTCTGCCGGGCGATCTGCAGCGCGTCTGGCGCACCCGCGACTACAACTCGTACCACGTTGAGTACGGCTACTCCTGCATGGGATATGAGGTAAACGCCGCGCTGGGCGCGAAGCTGGCGCAGCCGCATCGCGAAGTCTACGCGCTGCTGGGGGACGGCTCTTTTATGATGCTGCACTCCGAGCTGGTCACCTCCATTCAGGAACGCGCCAAAATTAACATCGTGCTGTTCGACAATATGACTAACGGCTGCATCAACAACCTGCAAATGGAACACGGCATGGACAGCTTCAGCACCGAGTTCCGCTTCCGCAACCCGGAAGGCGGCAAGCTGGACGGCGGCTTTGTGCCGGTAGACTTCGCCGCCATCGCCGCCGGTTACGGCTGCAAAACCTGGCGCGTCACTACGCTGGAGCAGCTGGCAACCGCGCTGGAAGAGGCGCGCCAGTCGCCGGTGTCGACCCTTATCGACATCAAGGTGCTGCCAAAAACCATGGTGCACAAATATTTCAGCTGGTGGCACGTTGGCGTGGCGCAGGCCTCGACCTCCGAACGCACCCAGGCGGTGGCGCAGAAGCTGAACGCCCATCTCGACCAGGCGCGCAAATACTAAATTCCGGCCGGGATTAGCCGGCCTTTTATTCCTCGCTATGAACCCTACAGGTGTAATTATGACTTTGAAACTTGGCGTTATCGGTGCCGGCGCGATCGGTCAGGAACATATTCGTCGCTGCAACAATGTCCTGCAGGGGGCAAAAGTGGTGGCGGTATCAGATATTAACGTCGACGGCGCGCGCGCCGCGCTGCAGCGTCTGAATATTCAGGCCGAGGTTTACGCCGATGGCTATCAGGTGATCCAGTCGCCGGAAGTCGATGCGATTCTGGTGACCTCCTGGGATCCGACGCATGAAGAGTTTACGCTGGCCGCCATCGCCGCCGGTAAGCCGGTGTTCTGCGAAAAGCCGCTGGCGATGAGTGCGGAAGGCTGCCGCCGCGTGGTGGACGCGGAGATCCAGCACGGCAAGCGTCTGGTACAGGTCGGCTTTATGCGCCCTTACGATGCGGGCTATCGCGCCCTGAAAAAGGTCATTACCGACGGCGGCATCGGCGAGCCGCTGATGCTGCACTGCGCGCACCGCAACCCGGCGGTGCCGGAGAGCTACACCACCGATATGGCGATCACCAACACGCTGATCCACGAGCTGGACGTGCTGCGCTGGCTGACCAACGACGACTATAAAAGCGTGCAGGTGGTTTTTCCGCGCGTGACGTCGAAGTCGCACGCGCGCCTGAAAGATCCGCAAATCGTGCTGTTTGAAACGCAAAAAGGGGTGCGCATCGACGTCGAGATCTTCGTTAACTGCGCCTACGGCTACGACATCCAGTGCGAGGTAGTCGGCGAAACCGGTATCGCGAAGCTGCCGGAGCCCGCCTCGGTGCAGTTGCGCAGCGAAGCGAAACTCTCCACCACCATTCTGACCGACTGGAAAGATCGTTTTATCGAGGCGTACGACGTCGAACTGCAGGCCTTTATCAACGACGTGAAGGCGGGCGAACTGACCGGCCCGTCCGCCTGGGACGGTTTCGCCGCCTCGGTGGCGGCCGACGCCTGCCTGAAAGCGCAGCAGAGCGGTGCCATCGAGCCGGTTGAAATGCCGCCGCGCCCCGCCTTCTACGACAAAAAATAAGCCTTTCCCTTTCCTTGCGGGCGGCTGCGGCCGCCCTGACCCGTCGGGACGAAACAGATGAACAAAGAGAACGTAAAACTGGCCATTGCGCCGATCGGCTGGACCAACGACGATATGCCGGAGCTGGGCAAAGAGAACACCTTTCAGCAGACGGTCAGCGAAATGGCGCTGGCGGGCTTTACCGGCAGCGAAGTCGGCAGCAAATATCCGCGCGATCCGGCGATCCTGAAGCCGATGCTCGATATTCGCGGCCTTGAGATTTGCAACGCCTGGTTCAGCACCTTCTTCGCCAGCGGCGAAAAAGCGAAGACCATTGATGAATTCGTTAATCATATGAATTTTCTGCACGCCATGGGCGCGCGCGTCATCGGCTGTTCCGAGCAGAGTAAAAGCATTCAGGGCACCACGCTGCCGGTGCTGGAGCAGAAGCCGCTCTTTACTGACGAAGAGTGGCGCCTGACGGCCGAAGGCTACAACGAGCTGGCGGAGATTGCCGCGGCGAAAGGCATGCGCGTGGCGCTGCATCACCATATGGGCACCGGCATTCAGACCCTGGACGAGATCGACCGCTTTATGGCGCTAACCAGCGATCGGGTCGGGCTGCTGTATGATACCGGCCATATTTACTACTCCGAAGGCTCGCAGCAGGCGATGCTCGACGTGCTGCAAAAGTATCTGCCGCGTATTTTCCACGTTCACCTGAAAGATGTGCGCGACGAGATTGTCGCCGAGGTGCGCGCTAACCACCTCTGCTTCCTCGACGGCGTTAAGAAAGGCACCTTTACCGTGCCGGGCGACGGCGTTATCGACTTTAAGCCTGTGTTTAAGATCCTGGATGAGTATGGCTATAAGGGCTGGATGGTGGTTGAAGCGGAGCAGGATCCCGCGCTGGCCAACCCGTTCGAATATGCGGTGAAGGCGCGCAAATACATTCGCGAAAACGCCGGACTGTAACGGCATTTGCCAGGCCCTGCTGCGCGGCGCAAAGGCGTGTAGCAGGACCTGTTTCGCTTTTTCCTCCGCTTTTCACCGCTATTTCCGCCACAATCCCTGCATTATGTGAGGTAATTCATAAAGCGATGAAATAAACCCCGCTGTGGGCGCAAACAAATGAAATTTTCCATCCATCTGGTACTATAGCGCTCATTATCCAGCCATTTTTCTTTTTTTAACGGGCCGAAGTAATGACCAATAACCCTACCCAACTCTCCCTGTTACAGGATGATATTCGTCGCCGCTACGAAACGCTGAGCAAGCGCCTGAAGCAGGTGGCTCGTTATATTCTTGATAACAGCAACAGCATCGCCTTTGATACCGTAGCGTCGATTGCCGCGCAGGCTGACGTGCCGCCGTCGACGCTGATTCGCTTCGCCAACGCGTTCGGCTTTAGCGGCTTCAACGAAATGAAACAGGTTTTCCGTCAGCATCTGATGGAAGAGACGGTCAACTATACCGAGCGCGCGCGCCTGTTCCGCCAGACCGCCACCGACGACGCCGCGACCTCGCCGGAAAGCCCGGTGGAGATCCTGAATGTCTTTACCATGGTCAACAGCCAGGCGCTGCAGCAGCTGGCGATGCAGGTCAATCCCGACCAGCTCAACAAAGCGGTGCAGCTGCTGAACGACGCTGAAAACATCTATGTGATCGGCCTGCGACGCTCGTTTAGCGTCGCCTCCTATCTGGTCTATGCGCTGCGTCATCTTGAACGTCGCGCTTTCCTGATCGACGGCCTGGGCGGGATGTTCACCGAGCAGCTGAGCCTGGTAAACCCGAAAGATGTGGTTATCGCCATCAGCTACTCACCCTACGCGCGCGAAGCGGTAGAGCTGGTTGAGATGGGCGCGAAGCGCGGCGCGCATCAGATCGCCATTACCGACAGCCAGGTCAGCCCGCTGGCAGCCTTTAGCGACGTCTGCTTTGTGGTGCGGGAAGCGCAGGTAGACGGATTCCGTTCGCAGGTCGCCTCTCTCTGTCTGGCGCAGACGCTGGCGGTATCGCTGGCGCTGAATAACGCTAACAGCTGATCGCCCTTCTCCGGCAGCAAAAAGGGCAATACTGTGATTGCCCTTTTTGCTCTCTGCGCGTCGCCCTGGCTATTCGCGAGGATAGTTATCACTGTTAACCCAGGCGTGATCCTTCTCCCAGGTAAACTTCCACAGCCGCACCGGGCCAGCCATAACGTTGAGGTAGTAGTTGTTGTAGCCCGCAATGGTGGCTACCGGGTGATAGCCGCGCGGCACCATCACCACGTCGCGGTTATAGGGCGCCATACACTCGTCCAGCGAGCGGTCCTCGGTGTAGACGCGCTGCATGGCGAAGCCCTGCTCTGGATCGAAACGGTGATAGTAGGTCTCTTCCAGACAGGTTTCGTTTTCGCTGTTTTCCTCGTCGTGCTTATGACTTGGATAAGAGCTGGTATCGCCTTCGTTGGTATAGACCTCCACCACCAGCAGGCTGTCGGCCGGTTTGTTATCCGGCAGAATATTGTGTACCAGACGCTGATTGCGTCCCTTGCCGCGCTGCTCAACGCCGACGTCCGCTGGCGCGATCAGGCGCGCCGGCAGATTGCCCTGGCCTGGCGCGCTGCAGACCGCCAGCTCCAGATCGCTGTCGGCGACGATTTCCACCTCGTCGTGGTGCGGCACATAGACTGAATAGGGCGGCACGCGCTCAAACGGCGACATGCGCTTGCCGATGCCGGGAAATTCAGCGTGGCGCGTTTTCACCGAGGCGAGCCCCGCTACCAGCACCAGGCAAAGCTCTTTATCGCCGCTGCTCAGCTGCAGCCTCTCCCCTTTTTTCAGCAGATAAGCGTCAAAGCCGACATAGCGCCATCCCGCGCTTTCCGGCGTAACGTGCTGGATGCGGCCGCTGGCGTCCGGCTGCTGCGCTTTTGCAAGAAAAGACATCCCCACTCCTCATTTTTAGTCTGAAAACAGGCAGCTACAGCTGCGTTGCCGCAGAGCTGTAGCTGAAATTGCTGTCTGGTGCGCTTAGCTCAGGGTTGGCATGCTGAACTCCGAGACCGTCTGCTGGCCGCTCGGCCAGCGCGCGGTGGCGGTTTTCATGCGGGTATAGAAGCGCACGCCGTCCGGGCCGTGTACGTTGAGCGCGCCGAACACCGAACGCTTCCAGCCGCCGAAGCTGTGAAACGCCATCGGCACTGGCACCGGCACGTTGACGCCGACCATGCCCGCTTCCACATCCTGCACAAACTCGCGCGCGGTATTGCCGTTGCTGGTGAAGATGGCGCTGCCGTTGCCGAACTCATGGCTGTTGACCAGCTGCAGCGCGCTGGCGTAGTCCGGCGCGCGCATAATGCTCAGCACCGGCCCGAAAATCTCTTCACGCCAGATGGTCATCTCCGGGGTAACGTTATCGAACAGCGTGCCGCCGACGTAGTAGCCTTCCCCGTAGCCCGGCACCTGGAAGTTGCGGCCGTCGACCACCAGCTTCGCGCCCTCCTGCTCGCCCTTGTCGATATAGCCCAGCACCTTTTTCTGATGCGCGGCGGAGACGACCGGCCCCATCTCATTCTCTTCGGCGCCCTGGTTAATGCCGGGCCCGACGCGCAGCGCGTTGATCAGCGGCGTCAGGCGCGCAATCAGCTTATCGGCGGTATCGTCGCCAACTGCAACCACCACCGGCAGCGCCATGCAGCGCTCGCCGGCCGAGCCGAACGCACCGCCCATAATGGCGTTTACCGTGGCGTCGAGATCGGCGTCCGGCATCACGATGGCGTGGTTTTTCGCCGCGCCAAACGCCTGTACGCGCTTGCCGTGGGCGCTGGCGGTTTTATAGATATGCTCGGCGACGCCGGAGGAGCCGACGAAGCTCACCGCCGCAATGCGCGGATCTTTATAGAGCTGCTCGGCATCTTCGTTCGAGGAGTGCACCACGTTAAATACGCCGTCCGGCAGGCCCGCCTCTTTCAGCAGCTCCGCCATGCGCACCGCCGCCGAAGGATCGAGCGCGGGTGGCTTGAGCACAAAAGTATTGCCGCACGCCAGTGCGATGGGGAACATCCAGAGCGGCACCATCGCCGGAAAGTTAAACGGCGTAATGCCCGCCACCACGCCAACCGGCTGCATCAGCGAATAGCTGTCAACGCCGGAGCCGACGTTAGCGGAATATTCACCTTTAATCAGATGCGGAATGCCGCAGGCGAACTCCACCACTTCCAGCCCGCGCGTCAGCTCGCCCTGCGCGTCCGACCACACTTTACCGTGCTCAGAGACGATCAGTTCGGCCAGCTCGTCGCGATGCTGCTCCATCAGCGCCTTAAAGTTAAACAGCACGCGGGCGCGGCGCAGCGGTGAGGTTTTCGACCAGGCGGGAAAAGCCTCATGGGCAATTTTAATCGCCTCGGCGACTTCCGCCCCGGTGCTCTGAGTCAGCTCGCGCACCACTTTGCCGGTCGCCGGATCGTAAACAGGGATGGTTTCGTTGCTGGCGCTGTAGGTGATCTGACCGCCAATGAAGTTTCCTGTGATGTTCATTTCATAGCCTCTTGAGATATGTAAGTTCCCTGCAGCGCCTCTGCGTAACGACGCTGTCTGACCAGGCAAAACCGAAAGCATGCTATGAAGCTATTACAGTGAAATAAATTTTTCAAATAAAACTTTTTGGAAAATTCCCTTTTAGCGGCATGGATCGCATTTTTGCCGCTGCTGCAAAAAAGCGCGCGCTGGCGGGCCCCAGCGCCTGAGTTCCCCTGAGGTTTACAGCAGATTTCCGCCCTGAAAAAGCGAACAGAAGCGGCGCGGCAACGGCGAAAAATGAAATTAATGCGAGGCAGATCTCAACCTTTACATTCCATAATTCACTATTTATGAAATAAATGTTTTCTTTGCCCTCAGTTTATTTCCTCTCTCTTGCCTCACTACAGGAGCCGCAGCATGGCCATCGATCCAACCCGTTTCTGTATTAACCGTAAAATCGCGCCAAATCTTTCATTAGAGGCGTTTTTTCAGCTGGTTCAGCGTCTGGGACTGAACAAGGTAGAGTTGCGTAACGATATGCCGAGCGGCAAGGTGTGCGACGACCTGACCGCTGAGCAGACGCGCGAGCTGATAGCGAAATACAATATTGAGGTGGTGACCATCAACGCGCTCTATCCCTTTAACCGCGTGGATGAGGCGCTGCTGGCGAAAGCCGACGCGCTGCTGCGTGACGCGCAGGCCATCGGCGCCCGTGCGCTGGTGATGTGTCCGCTGAACGAAGGCGTCGAGATTGCGCCGGAAGAGACGCTGGCGGCGCTGCGCACGCTGGCACCGCGCTTTGCGCAGCATGGCATCCAGGGGCTGGTTGAGCCGCTGGGCTTCCCGGTCAGCTCGCTGCGCTCGGCGGTGCAGGCGCAGCAGCTGATCCGCGACGCGCAGGTGCCGTTTAAGCTGGTGATCGACACCTTCCACCATCATCTGTATGAGCATGCCGAGCAGGAGTTCCCGGCGGAGATCGACGTCGATATGATTGGTCTGGTGCATCTTTCCGGCGTGGAGGACAGGCGCGCCACCGCAGAACTCACCGATGAAGAGCGCATTATGCTGAGCGACCAGGATGTGCTGAACAGCGTGGCGCAGGTGAAGCGGCTGGAGATGCTTGGCTATAAAGGCGTCTACGCCTTTGAGCCCTTCTCCTCCGAGCTTAACAGCTGGACCCCCACGGAGATTGAGCGCCAGATTCGCCACAGCATCGCGCTGCTGCAGGCCTGACTCTTGCGCGGCGGGCCGGTTGCCCGCCGCGTCGCCCTACCCTTATCTGTGTCTTGCGACACGTTTTGGCCTCGGTCGGAGGCCGCTTTTTTACCCTTCCTTCGCCTCTTGCGACGTGGCCGGCAGCCGCCGCGCCAGCCGCAGGGTGCAGAACAGCCCCAGACAGACCAGCAGCGCCGTCAGCAGATAAACCAGCGGGACGCCTGCAAAACTCATAATAAAGCCCGCGACCGGGCCGGTGATGCCCAGCGCTAAATCCATAAAGGCGGTGTAGGTCGCCAGCGCGCTGCCCTGATTCGCCTGCGGCACCGCTTTTACCGCCACCACGCCAAGCGCCGGAAAGACCAGCGAAAAGCCGGCGCCGGTCAGCAGCGCGCCGCTTTTCGCCATCCAGGGATCGAACGCGCCCGCCACCAGAAACAGCCCAAGCGCCTCGACCGCCAGGCAGGCGCTGGCGACCCGCAGTCCGCCAAAACGGTTAATCGCATTCGGAAACAGCAGCCGGGTACCGACAAAGGCTGCGCTGAACAGCGTCAGCGCGAAGGCCGCGCCGTCCCAGCCTTTTGCCTGATAGAACAGGGTAATAAAGGTGGCGATAACGCCGAACCCCGCCGATCCCATTGCCAGAATCAGACCGAAGCCGTAAATCTTGCCGAGCACGTCGCGAAACGGCAGCGGGCGGGCGCGGCTGCCCTTCACCGCCGGACGCGGCAGCGCCAGCGCAATCGCCAGCACGCAAATAGCGATAATCACCAGCGAAAGCAGCAGCAGCCCACCCTGACGGTAGATAATGACCCCCAGCGGCGCCCCCAGCGCCATCGCGCCATAGGTGCAGATGCCGTTCCAGGAGATAACGCGGCCGATATGCAGCGAACCGACGCGCGCCACGCCCCACAGCGAGGCGCCGGTGCCGGTGAAGCTCTGGCCGACGCCAAGAATCACGCGTCCGAGGCAGAGCAGCGCCAGGCTGACGACAGACGACGCCGCAAGCCAGGTCGCCAGCAGATAGCAGAGGCCGCTGAGCAGCACGCCGAACAACCCCAGCACCACAATGCGCTTCGGCCCCCAGATATCGGCGTAGCGCCCGGCGTGAGGGCGGCTCAGCAGCGTCGCCACATACTGCAGGCTGATCACGACGCCCGCCCAGAAGGCGCTGTAGCCGAGCTGGTCATGCACCAGGCCCGGCAGCACCGCCAGCTGCAGGCCGATGGTGAGGTAGCTGGCGAAGTTATAGATAACGATGGAAATAATCAGCAGGGTCAATCCAATACCCCTGTAAGCAGGTTCCGCTGCAGGTTGATCTGGCATGAAAAAGTGCGCTCCTGGTTGATTAAATTTTTACAGGCAGGAGATCTCACTATACGCTTTTTCGCCGTACACGCATCCGCGAGGATATTCAGGGTTGAATTCTCTGATTTGCGCTCCGCTTTTACAGCCGAATCAGACGGTTAATTACCTTTCAGCTACACTACTCTCTGCGGTCTGGCTTTTCAGGAGAGGGGATGAACGAAATACAGCAGGAAAAAATTGGGCAAAATATTCTGACTAAGCTGGCGATGCTGGTGATTATTCTCGCTGGCATCCGCGCCGCCTCCGATATTATGGTGCCCTTCTTACTGGCCGCCTTTTTCGCCATTGTGCTCAATCCCATCGTGACCTTCCTGATGCGGCGTGGCTGGCGGCGCGGGCTGGCGATCACGGTGGTGATCTCGGTGATATTTATCGTGATTTTACTGCTGGTGGCGGTGCTCGCCAGTTCAGTCAGCGAGTTCTCCGATATCTACCCGCAGCTGCGCGCCACCCTGGAGCAGAAGATGAGCGTGGTGCAGCACCTGGCGTCAGGCATCGGCATTCACGTCTCCACCAGTACGCTGGTGCAGCGCTTCGATCCCAATATGCTGATGTCGTTCGCCACCGTCGCGTTGACGCAGTTCTCCGGCATGATGAGCAATTTCGTGCTGCTGATCCTGACGGTGGTCTTTATGCTGTTCGAAGTGCACCATCTGCCCTATAAAATGCGCAACGCGCTGACCAATCCGCAGATCCGCATCGCCGGGCTGCACCGGGCGCTGAAAGGGGTGACGCACTACCTGGCGCTGAAAACGCTGATCAGCCTGATTACCGGCGTATCGGTATGGGGCTGCCTGTTTCTGCTCGATATCAAGTTCGCGCTGCTGTGGGGCGTGGTGGCCTTTATCCTTAACTATATTCCCAATATCGGCCCGATTATCGCCGGCATTCCGCCGGTGCTGCAGGCGCTGCTGCTCAACAGCCCTTACGACGCGATGCTGGTGGCGGCGCTCTTTACCGCCATTCATATGGTGTTCGGCAATATGCTGGAGCCGCGCGTAATGGGGCGCGGCTTAGGGCTGTCGACGCTGGTGGTGTTTCTGTCGCTGATTTTCTGGGGCTGGCTGCTGGGGCCGGTCGGCATGCTGCTTTCAGTGCCGCTGACCAGCATCACTAAAATCCTGATGGAAACCACGCCGGGCGGCAGCCGACTGGCGATTATGCTCGGCGCCGGCCGGCCTAAACGGCATAAAATTTAGCCCAGCAGCCGCCGCCGCACCTGCGTCAGATGGTTTTCCATCGCGGCGCGCGCGGCGGCGGCGTCGCCTGCGCAAATAGCCGCGGCAATCTGCTGATGATCGCGGTTCATCTCATGGGTAAAGTCGTTGTCGGTAAAATGGCGCTCCAGCCGCCGGAAGCGCGCGCTGTCGCGCTTGTTCCAGAGGGACTCCATCATCTCGCGCAGCACCTCGTTGCCGCTCATTTCGCCAATCAGCAGATGAAAGCCTTTGTCCTGCTCAAGAAATTCCGCGTCGTTGGCGCGGTAGTGCAGCAGCCTGTCGGCCAGCGCGCGCAGCTGTTCGCGCTGCGCCGGGCTGCCGTTGCGCGCCGCCATCTCCGCCAGCATCCCCTCGAACGCAAGACGCGCCTGCAGCAGATCCTCCAGGCTGTGATCCGCTTCCGTCGCAGGCGCGCTAGTGGGCGGCTGCGGCTGCATCGCAAAGACGCCGTTGCCGGTGCGAATATCCACCCAGCCGGTCATCTCCAGCGCAATCAGCGCCTCGCGCACGGAGGATCGGCTGACCCCCAGCTGCTTCGCCAGCTCGCGCTCCGGCGGCAGAGCCGCGCCTGGTGCGAACTCGCCGCGTTGAATACTTTCCATAATCGCGTTGGCGATCTGGCGATAGAGACGTTCCGTTTTCAGCACAGGCAGCGCCATATTTTTTCTCCTGTCAGCAGCGGTGCAGCGTAGCACAGGCCGTACGCCCTTTCCGCCAGGCGCAATTCACTGCGCTGCGATCGCGATCACGGCCTTTCCCATCAGGCTAGCATACTCTTGGTCCAGCGGCCTGACCACTGGGCCGAATATGCGGCTTAAGGAGTGAAAATGGAACATACATGGCGCTGGTATGGCCCCAACGATCCGGTTTCGTTAGACGATGCGCGCCAGGCGGGCGCGACCGGCATCGTAACCGCTTTACACCATATTCCCAACGGCGACGTCTGGCCGGTGGAAGAGATTAAAGCGCGTCAGGCGCTGCTGGCGGAAAAGAATCTGGTCTGGTCGGTGGTAGAGAGCATTCCGGTACATGAGGCGATCAAAACGCAGCGCGGCGACTATCAGCGCTATATCGCCAACTATCAGCAGTCGATACGCAATCTGGCGGCCTGTGGCATCGACACGGTGTGCTACAACTTTATGCCGGTGCTCGACTGGACGCGCACCGATCTCGCCTGGACGCTGCCGGACGGCGCCAAAGCGCTGCGCTTTGACGCTGACGCCTTCGCCGCCTTCGAGCTGCATATTTTGCAGCGCCCCGGCGCGCAGCAGGATTATTCAGCGGCGGAGCAAGAGGCGGCGGCGCGCTGCTTCGCCGCCATGAGCGACGAGGAGAAGGCGCTGCTGACGCGCAATATTATCGCCGGTCTGCCGGGCGCGGAAGAGGGCTACACGCTCGATCAGTTTCGCGCGCAGCTGGCGCAGTATGACGGCATCGACAAGGCAAAGCTGCGCGAACATATGGCGTTCTTTCTGCGCGCCATCGTGCCGGTGGCCGAAGAGGTCGGTATCAAGCTGGCGGTCCATCCGGACGATCCGCCGCGCCCTATTCTCGGCCTGCCGCGCATTATCTCTACCGAAGAGGATATGCAGTGGCTGAAAGAGACGGTAGACAGCCTGCACAACGGTTTCTGCTTCTGCACCGGCTCTTACGGCGTACGCGCCGACAATAACCTGACGCAGATGGCGGAGCGCTTCGCGGACCGCATCAACTTTATCCACCTGCGCGCCACGCGGCGCGAAGCCAACCCCAACAGCTTCCATGAGGCGGCGCATCTGGCGGGCGACGTCGATATGGTCGGCGTAATCAGGGTAATCCTGGCGGAGGAGCAGCGCCGTCGGCGCGCGGGCGAGAAGCATGCGATTCCGATGCGTCCCGACCACGGTCATCAGATGCTCGACGACCTGCACAAGCGCACCAACCCTGGCTATTCGGCGATTGGCCGTCTGAAAGGGCTGGCGGAGCTGCGCGGCGTCGAGCTGGCGCTGCGTCAGACGCTGTTCAACGAGTAATGCGGTAAAAAAACAGGGCATGGGCGAAGTACCGCGCCCTTTGCCCTGCTACTGCGGAAACAGGCTGCGGTCGGTAATCGCCGCCACATCCACCCGGTTCGGCAGAATTTTCAGCGCGCTGAAGAGATCCGACACCTTCTGCACCTTTTCAATATCCTCAGCCGTTACGCCGCGAATACCGTGGGAAATGCGCGCGGTAATCTTCGCCGCATCGGCCGGCGGCAGGCGCGTCAGCTGCGCATAAACCTGGTTGTACTCCTCTTTATGGGTCAGCGCCCACGCGCGCGCTTTCGCCAGCCGCTGGGCGAAATCGGCGATGGCCGCGCGCTTGCCGGGATCGTCCAGCGACTGCTGGGTGGCGGTCACAAACGACAACGCGGTGGTAAGCCCTTTGCCGTCGCGCAGCAGCCGCGCGCCGTGCTGTTCGGCGATGCCAAGATAGGGATCGAACGTTGCCCAGGCACCAATCTGCCCGGCGTTGAAAGCGGCGCTGGCGTCGGTCGGCAGCACAAAGCGCACCGGCACGCTGTCGCGCGGCACCTGCGCTTCGCCCAGCGCCTCATAGAGCAGATGCTGTGAGATGCTGCCGCGCGCCGAGGAGACCACAACCTCTTTGCCTGCCAAATCCTTTACGCTGCGCACCGGCGAGTCGGCAGGCACGATCAGCCCATTCGACCCGGCGTCGCCGACATTGGTGGCGATGATCTTCAGCGGCACGCCGCCGGACGCCGCCATCAGCACCGGCAGATCCCCCGCGTAGGAGGTGTCGACCGCGCCGGCGCGCTGCGCTTCAAACAGCGGCGCGGCGCCCTGAAAATTAGCCCAGCGATAGCGCCAGGGCGCATCCTTCAGCACGCCGGAGGCCTCTACCAGCGACCGCAAATTGCGCGCCTGGTCACCCAGCACCAGCGTGACCTCGCTGAGATCGGGCGCCGCCTGTGCCATTGCGCTGGCGCTCAGCAGCAGCGCGGCCGCAAACGCTTTAAGTCTGTTCATAGCGGCTCCTTACAGGGCGTTGCGGTTGAGCTGGCGAATATAGGCGTCCCAGTGCAGCTGATACTTTTTGTTGCGGATGCTGTTATCGAATGCCTGCGCCGCTTTTTCCGCCACCGCATCCGGTAGAATTATCAGCGGCGCGCCGCCCGACTGCGCCGCCAGCTGCGCCTGGCAGGCGCGCTCAAGGTAGTAGAGGTTATAAAAGGCTTCTTCGATGCTGCCGCCTGCGGTCAGCAGGCCGTGGTTGCGCAGGATCAGCGCGTTGAGGCTGCCGAGATCGTTGACGATGCGCTGCTGCTCGTCGAGATCGAGCGCAATACCTTCATAGTCGTGGTAGCCAACGCGCTGGTGAAAACGCGTGCTGTGCTGCGAGATCATCAGCAGGCCGCCCTGCTGTGCCGAGACGCCGATGCCCGCCGCCGTGTGGGTATGCATCACCGCATGCGCGTCCGGCCGGGCGCGATGGATGGCGCTGTGGATAACGAAGCCGGCCGGGTTGATGCCCAGTCCGGTGGGATCGTCGATAATATTGCCGTCGATATCGATCTTCACCAGGGTTTCCGGCAGGATCTCGTCAAACGTCTGGCCGAAAGCATTAATCAGGAAGTGCGGACGATCGCCCGGCACGCGCAGCGAAAAGTGGGTATAGATATGGTCGGTCCAGCGCAGCTTTGCCGCCAGATGATAGGCCTGCGCCAGCCTGACGCGCGCCTGCCATTCCGCGTCGGGAATACGCTGCTGAAGAGAAGAAGATGCCAGGGTTGCCGTACTCATAGACGCCTCTTTATTATGCTATTCAGTATGACGTCATGGTTACACAGCGTTTTCGCCGCAGGGAAATGCCAAAAGCGGCAAAACAATCTCAATAATTGCAAAGCCCGGTCGATACTTGATCTGCGTCACCCGCTCGCCTGAGCAAAACGCTACCCTGCACGGCCTGAGAGCGTGCTATGCTGCGCTGATTAAATCTGCACCTCCTCACAGACGCATCAACATTCAGAGGAACTGGCGGTGCCGCCGTTAAAACGAAAACGCGACTACGCAAGAATAATTATTATCCTGTCCGGGGTGCTGCCCTTGCTGCTCGGCATCCTGTTCACGGCGATCGACGCGCGGCATACCGTCCAGCAGCAGCAGATCAACGCCGCCAATACCCTGCTCTCGCAGGCGGAAAAAATGAGCGACAGCGCCTGGGATATGATCACCTGGCTACGCCGTTTTCACCGTCAGCCCTGCGAAAAATTCGAAGACGAACTGCAGCGCGCCGGCAACCTTAACGCCTATTTCCGCGCCATCGGCAAGCTGGAAGGGGTTAAAATCACCTGCTCGTCGGCCTACGGCGTTAATCCCGGCTCGTTAAGCGACATGATACTGCGTGCGCCGCCGGTGACCGGCAAAGCCTGGTGGAGCCTCTCTCTTGCCGGCACGGCTGGCGTGCCGCAGCGTCCGGCGGTGATTTTTGTCCGGCAGCTGCCGGATGATGAGGGTTTCTGGGCGCTTATCGACGGCCAGTATCTGATGGATTTTATGAACGCCATCGGCGAGGCGCGCGGCTATCGGCTCAGCATACGCTTTAACGACGGCGCGCCTGTCTCCACCGGCCAGGGGACGCCGCCTCACGCCAGCCTGTTTAGCGCCAGCATTTATCAGGCGCAGTCGAAGCGCTATCCCATTAGCGTGACCATCGAGACGCCAGGCGCGGAGATCATGCGCGCCTGGCGTCAGGTGACGTTGATTTTCCTGCCGATGACGGCCATTCTCTCTATTCTGCTGATGATTCTGACCGCCAACTGGCTGCAGCGCCGTATCTCCTGGCGCGATGAGATCCGCCGCGCCATCAATGCGCGCCAGTTTTCGGTTCACTACCAGCCGGTTTATAACAACCACACCGAGACCTGTAACGGTGCCGAAGCGCTGCTGCGCTGGACGCTGCCAAACGGCGACGTGGTTCGACCCGATATTTTTATCAGCGCAGCCGAAGCGGAAGGCATGATCGTGCCGCTGACGCGTCATCTTCTCGACCTGGTCGCCGAAGATGTGCAGCAGTGGCAGGTCGAACCAGGCTTTCATCTCGGTATCAACGTCGCTGCCGAACATCTGCAGCATCCCGCCTTCGTGAAGGATATGCTTAACTTCGCCGATAAAATTAAGCAGACGCCGCTGCAGATTACCCTGGAGCTGACCGAGCGCAGCCTGATTAAAGATGGCGAAGATGTGGCGCGAAAACTCGATCGTCTGCGCGCCGACGGCATGAAGGTAGCCATCGATGATTTCGGCACCGGACACTGCTCGCTCAGCTATCTGCAGACCTTCTCGCTCGACTATCTGAAAATCGATCGTGGTTTTATCAACGCGATTGAGTCGCTGTCGGGCGAAACGCCGGTGCTGGACGCCATTATCACCCTCAGCCATAAGCTGCAGCTGGAGGTGCTGGGCGAAGGCGTGGAGACGGCGTTGCAGTACCTCTACCTGCGCCAGCGCGGCGTGACCTTTATTCAGGGCTACTATTATGCTTTGCCTATGGATAACAGCACGCTTATCGCCTGGCTCGCAGAGCATACGTATCAGCCGATACGCACAGAGGAATCTGACGATGCTCCACTGCACCCTTCTTGATGACTACCAGAACGTTGCCCTGTCGCTGGCCGACTGGGATTCGCTGCGCCCCGCCGTGCAGACCCGCTCGCTGCAGCAGCCTGTTGCCGACGACGACGCACTGATCGCCGCGCTGGCCGACAGCGATATTATCGTCGTCATGCGCGAGCGCACCCCGCTCACTGCCGCCCGGCTGGCGCGTCTGCCGCGGCTGAAGCTGATCGTCACCTCAGGCATGCGCAATGCCGCCATCGATCTGGACGCCTGCCGCGCGCGCGGCATCGCGGTATGCGGCACCGAGAGCAGCAGCGCGCCGCCGCTGGAGCTTACCTGGGGTTTGCTGCTGGCGCTGGCGCGCCACATCGTACCGGAGAATCAGGCGCTGCGCAGCGGCGGCCCGTGGCAGCAGCACCTCGGCATGGGGCTGGAAGGTAAAAGCCTGGGGCTGATCGGACTGGGCAAGATCGGCGGCGGTATGGCGAAAGTGGCGCAGGCGTTCGGCATGCAGGTTTGTGCCTGGAGCCAGAATCTTACCGCCGAGCGCGCGGCAGCGTGCGGCGCAACGCGGATGCCGTCACTTCAGGCGCTGCTGGCGGCGAGCGATATCGTGTCGCTTCATCTGGTGTTAAGCGAACGCACGCGCCATCTGCTCGACGCCGCCGCGCTGGCGCAGATGAAGCCCGGCGCGCTGCTGGTGAACACGGCGCGCGCGGGCCTGGTGGATCAGCAGGCGATGATCGCCGCGCTGCGTTCCGGCCAGCTGGCAGGCGCAGCGCTGGACGTATTCGACGTCGAACCGCTGCCCGTCGATCATCCGCTGCGGCAGCTGCCCAACGTGCTGGCGACGCCGCATCTCGGCTATGTCGCCGACAGCAACTACCGGCGCTACTTCACCCAGGCGGTCGAGGATATCGCCGCCTGGCTGCAACATCAGCCGCTGCGATCGCTGCTTTAGCGCCGCCTTCTGACGCAGACGCCGCAATTTTAACCGAAGCGCGGCGGTCAGATTTTCCTCTCTTTCCGCTAAGCGTCGCAAAACCTTGCAAAAATCAGCGGCGTTAAGCGCCTTATCCAACCGCCTGCTATTCCGCTATCGTCGGCAAAAAAGGCCGCTATCAGGCCAAACATGACAAATATCAACGAAAAACGGTATACTCTGCCACTGGTTGCAATAATTTCAATACTAATTATTGCGCCTAGTAGCCAGTGGAAAATTCTGCCGAACGGCTATGCTTAAATTTTCTCAATGCCGCGGACTGTTTCGTTCAATCGGTTCGCGACCTTGAGGACTTTCATGTGCTATTACAGGGTAACTCTATGAAACTACGTAGGAAGCGTGTCAAACCTATTGGGCTGGATGACGTCACTATTATCGATGACGCCCGTTTGCGCAAAGCCATTACTGCCGCGTCGCTGGGTAACGCGATGGAATGGTTCGATTTTGGCGTGTACGGCTTCGTCGCCTACGCGCTGGGTAAGGTCTTTTTCCCCGATGCGTCACCAGGCGTGCAGATGATCGCCGCGCTCGGTACCTTTTCCGTTCCCTTCCTGATTCGCCCGCTGGGCGGCCTCTTCTTCGGTATGCTGGGCGATAAATACGGTCGCCAGAAGATTCTCTCAATCACCATTGTGATTATGTCGATCAGTACCTTCTGTATCGGCCTGATCCCCTCTTACGCCTCGATTGGTATCTGGGCACCGATTCTGCTGCTGATCGCCAAGATGGCGCAGGGCTTCTCGGTGGGCGGCGAATATACCGGCGCTTCCATCTTCGTTGCTGAATATTCCCCTGACCGCAAGCGCGGCTTTATGGGAAGCTGGCTCGACTTCGGCTCGATCGCTGGCTTTGTGCTCGGCGCCGGCATCGTGGTGCTGATCTCAGCGATTATCGGCGAAGCGAAGTTTATGGAATGGGGCTGGCGCCTGCCGTTCTTCCTCGCGCTGCCGCTCGGCATTATCGGCCTCTACCTGCGTCACGCGCTGGAAGAGACGCCAGCCTTCCAGCAGCACGTTGAAAAGCTGGAGCAAGGCGACCGCGAAGGCCTGCGCGACGGCCCGAAAGTGTCGTTTAAAGAGATCGCCAGCAAGCACTGGAAAAGCCTGCTTGCCTGTATCGGTCTGGTGATCGCCACCAACGTCACCTACTACATGCTGCTGACCTATATGCCGAGCTATCTGTCGCATAACCTGCACTACTCGGAAGATCACGGCGTACTGATTATTATCGCCATTATGATCGGCATGCTGTTTGTGCAGCCGGTAATGGGCATGCTCAGCGACCGCTTCGGCCGTCGTCCGTTTGTGATCATCGGCAGTATCGCCCTGCTGATCTTCTCTGTACCGTCCTTTATGCTGATTAACAGCGGCGTGCTGGGTCTGATTTTCGCCGGTCTGCTGCTGATGGCGGTGATCCTTAACGCCTTTACCGGCGTGATGGCGTCGTCGCTGCCGGCCATGTTCCCGACGCATATCCGCTACAGCGCGCTGGCGAGCGCCTTTAACATCTCCGTGCTGATTGCCGGTCTGACGCCGACGCTTGCCGCCTGGCTGGTGGAGACCACCAATAACCTCTATATGCCGGCCTACTACCTGATGGTGGTGGCGGTGATCGGCCTGATTACCGGCATCTATATGAAAGAGACGGCGAACAAACCGCTGCGCGGCGCGGCGCCTGCCGCGTCCGACCTCGAAGAGGCGCGTGAAATCCTGCAGGAGCATCACGACAATATCGAACATAAAATCGAAGATATCGACGCTGAGATCGCCCGCCTTGAGGCGAAGCGTAAGAATCTGGTGCAGCAGCACCCCGATATTAACGAGTAATCCGTTTAAGGCCCGCCACTCGGCGGGCTTTTTTTTGCGCCGCACACAATCTTCATTCTCGCGCGTTAAAAGGAGTAGACTATCGCTACTTTTTTCACCTGCGTAAGAATGAATATGTCTGACTTTACTCTGCTCCAGCGTCCAAGAAGGCTGCGCTCCAGCCCCGCGATGCGTGAACTCTTCCAGGAAACCTCCCTCAGCCTGAACGATCTGGCGCTGCCGATTTTCGTTGAGGAAGGCGTTGACGACTACAAGGCCATTGAAGCGATGCCGGGCGTGATGCGCATTCCGGAAAAGCGCCTCGCCTGGGAAATCGAGCGCATCGCCAAAGCGGGCATCCGCTCGGTGATGACCTTCGGCATCTCGCACCACACCGACGCCACCGGCAGCGATGCCTGGAATGAAAACGGCCTGGTGGCGCGCATGTCGCGCATCTGCAAAGAGACGGTGCCGGAAATGATCGTTATGTCCGACACCTGCTTCTGCGAATACACCAGCCACGGCCACTGCGGCGTGCTGTGCGATCACGGCGTGGATAACGACGCAACCCTGATCAACCTCGGCAAGCAGGCGGTGGTGGCGGCAGCGGCGGGCGCGGACTTTATCGCGCCGTCGGCGGCGATGGATGGCCAGGTTAAGGCGATCCGCCAGGCGCTGGACGCGGCGGGCTTTACCCAGACCGCTATTATGTCCTACTCCACCAAGTTCGCCTCGTCGTTCTACGGCCCGTTCCGCGAAGCGGCCGGCACCGCGCTGAAAGGCGATCGCAAAACTTATCAAATGAATCCGATGAACCGCCGCGAAGCGATTCGCGAGTCGCTGATCGACGCGGCCGAAGGCGCGGATTCGCTGATGGTGAAACCGGCTGGCGCCTACCTCGACGTGCTGCGCGACATCCGCGAACGCACTGAGCTGCCGCTGGCGGCGTACCAGGTGAGCGGCGAATACGCGATGATCAAATTCGCCGCCCAGGCGGGTGCTATCGACGAGCGTAACGTCGTGCTGGAGAGCCTGGGTGCGATTAAACGCGCCGGCGCCGACCTGATTTTCAGCTACTTCGCCCTCGACCTCGCAGAACAGAAAATCCTCTGATCGCTTCCACATCCTGCCGTCGCAACGACGGCAGGATCGCTTTTCGCCCCTGCAACGTTAGCGCTGCGCTAACGCCTCAATTAACGTCTGATTAAAGCGATCGGGCGACTCCATCTGTGGCGCATGGCCCATGCCGGGAAACTCAATCAGGCGCGCGCCGGGAATGCGCTTCGCCGCCTCTTTGCCCAGCACCTCATAGTGACCCAGCGTCGCTTTCACCTCCGGCGAGGCGATATCGCTGCCGATAGCGGTGGTATCGGCGGTGCCGATCATCAGCGTGGTCGGCACGTTCAGATCGCCAAACTCGTAAAATACCGGCTGGGTAAAAATCATGTCGTAGATCAGCGCCGAGTTCCAGGCCACCTTCTTATGCCCCGGGCCGGCATTCAGGCCCGCCAGCATATCGACCCATTTGTCATACTCCGGCTTCCACTGGCCGCTGTAGTAGGTGTGCTGCTCATACTTTTTGATGCCCGCCGCATCCAGCTTCAGCTCGCGCTGATACCACTGATCCACGCTGCGCCAGGGGGCACCTTTGGCTTTCCAGTCCTCCAGCCCGATGGGGTTCACCAGCACCAGCTGCTGCGTCTCGGCGGGATACATCAGCGCATAGCGCGTGGCGAGCATGCCGCCGGTGGAGTGGCCGACGATCGTTGCTCTCTTTATGCCGAGATGCGCCAGCAGCTGATGAGTGTTATCCGCCAGCTGCTGGAAGCTGTATTGATAGTTATCGGGCTTGCTGGCGCTGCAAAAGCCGATCTGATCCGGCGCGACGACGCGATAGCCCGCCTGGCTTAGCGCGCGTATGCTCACCTCCCAGGTTGCGCCGCAGAAATTTTTACCGTGCAGCAGCACCACGGTCTGCCCGTTGGCGCGACCGGTTGGCCTGACATCCATATAGCCCATGCTGAGCATCTGCTGCTGAGAAGAGAAGCTGAAGCGCTGGAGCGGGAAAGGATACTGGAAGCCTTCCAGCTGTTCGCCATAGGTGGTGGCGGCAAAAGCGGGCGCAGCGCTAAACAGGGTTACTGAGGCAAGTAGCGCAGCAAGCGATTTTTTCGGGCCAGAGGTCGGACGCATGCGGTGATCTCCATTATGAGCAAAAGAGCGGCAGTGTGACACGCGCTAAGGCCAGTCGTATTGTTGCGCTGTGTCATATAAATGATTTTTCTACAAAAAAGCTTAGTCTGCTCTCTGTCATTTTTCCTGATGGTCAAAAGCGAATAAAATGCCCGCCTCCGTCAATTACCGTCATAAATATTGCAGAAAATCTAAATATTCCCGACGGCGCGAGAAGATTAAGTTACGTTTATTTATTTTTTTGGCTTAATTTTCACAACCAAAATACAACACGGCCTCCTTTTTGATAAAAAACTCATATATCGCTCCTCTTGTAAAAAAATAAAAATGAATATTCTGATACTTCTTTACTTAAGCCACACTTAGCGAAAGATTAAAAACCATACACTATGCGCAATTTTTTATGAGGTGGATTATGCAAGAGAAGAAATATAATGAAGAGGTGATTGATAGCGTGACCGAGTGGATTAACACCCATCTCGATCAGCGACTCAGCATTAATGATATTGCCGAAAAGTCCGGCTATTCCAAATGGTATCTACAGAAGCTTTTCGCCCGCTGCCGCAACGAGACGCTGGCGCGCTATATTCGCAAGCGTAAACTGGCCGCCTGCGTCTACATCCTGAAAAGCAGTAACACGCCGATTATTACCCTGGCGATGAAATACCATTTCGAAAGTCAGCAGTCATTTACGCGCTCGTTTAAGCAGGTCATGGGCTGTACGCCCTACGTCTGTCGCAAGCGTCAGCTCGATCCAGAAATCCAGGCGCAGCTGGAAGGCAATATTAATCCCTGCGAGCTCTGTCTACAGGCAAAGCCCGTTGTCAACAACCACAAACGTTTTACCTCTGCGCGTCTGGATATTCGCAATATCGACACTGCAGAGGCCTGCAATGGCCTGCGCTGATGGCGTTTATAACAGTGAAAAATAAAGGGCGACCACAGCGCCCTTTATTTTTCTACTCTTCGTCCGGCGAGTAATATTGCACGCCGATTTTAATGCGTTCACGCCCGCTGGCTACGCGATGCCGATTGCTGTCGCGCAGCGAATAGACGCAGCCGCAATACTCCTGCTGATAAAATCGCTCGCGCTTGCTGATTTCGATCATGCGCGCCGATCCGCCGCCTTTACGCCAGTTGTAATCCCAGTAGATCATCTCGGGATAGCGGCTGGCGGCGCGCACGCCGCAGTCGTTGATCTGCTGCATATTTTTCCAGCGCGAAATGCCGAGCGAGCTGGTGATCACCGGAAAGCCATGTTCATGCGCATAGAGCGCGGTGCGCTCAAAGCGCATATCGAAACACATGGTGCAGCGTTCGCCGCGCTCCGGCTCCCACTCCATGCCTTTTGCGCGCTCAAACCAGTTATCGCGATCGTAGTCCGCGTCGACAAAGGGCACGCCGAACTGCTCAGCGAAGCGGATATTCTCCTCTTTGCGCAGCTCATACTCTTTCAACGGATGGATATTGGGGTTATAGAAAAAGATGGTGTAATCGATGCCGGACGCCAGCATCGCCTCCATGACCTCGCCCGAGCAGGGCGCGCAGCAGGAGTGCAACAGGACTTTATTGTGGCCGCCAGGCAGCGGCAGCGGCTTGCGCTGAAGGGACTGAGACATACTAACTCCTTGTCAGACTATGCCGCGAGTGTAGTGTTTCAGGGATGCAGATGCAAAAAAGGCGCTGGCGCGCCCTGTTTTACCACTGCAAAAGCTGTCCGGCGTAGTCCACGTAGTGATGGCCGCCGCGTCCGCGCCAGGCCTCCAGCTGCTGCACCAGCCCTTCGCCGCTCTGCTCGACCGTTACCGGCGCGGACTCACCGCCCATATCGGTTTTCACCCAGCCCGGATGCAGCGACAGCAGCGTCGCGTTATGCTGGTTAATCTGCGGCAGCAGCGCGCGGCTCAGCATATTAAGCGCCGACTTGCTGGCGGAGTAGATCGGCATCGCCGCCGTGTCGTTCTCGTTCAGACTGCCGAGAATGGAGGTGGTGAAGCCGATAACGCCGTTCTGCTTCGCCAGCAGCGGCAGCAGCGCCTCCGCGCAGCGCACCGGCGCGATGGCGTTGGTCAGGAACAGCTGCGCCAGCTCGTCGTCACTGCTCTGCAGCAGGTTCTGATGCGACGGGCCGGAAATACCGGCGTTGATCAGGATCGCATCGAAGGTTTCCTCTTTAAGCCGCGCCGCCAGCTGACGCACCTCCTCCTGATGGGTCATATCCAGCGCGTGCCACTGCGCCTCCGCCTCCGGCGCGCTGCTGCGGTAGGTCGCCGTGACCTGCCACCCTTTGGCCGCCAGCGCCCTGACCACCGCCAGGCCGATGCCGCGCGATGCGCCGATAACTAATGCTTTGCCTGCCATATCCGTTCCTCTCTGATGAAGTGTCTTAAACAGCTTATAGTCGAATGCGTCATTAAGCGCGGCGCGCGCACAAGCGGTTTACGGCGGAGAGTGGGGCGTAAAACTCCCCTCTGTTTCGAGCGGCACGCCGTCGTGATGCGTCATCGCCAGCGAGCTGGCGCTGGCCGGATCGAACAGCGACAGGCTTTCAATCTGATCCACCATTAGCACTTTACGGAACGCCATGGCGTTTTTCGGCTCGGATGTAAGCGTGATGTCGTGCTCGGCGTACCAGCGGCTGTAGTTATGTTCAATCGACATGCTGAGCGTTTTGCTGTCGCGGTAGCCGCTGAGCATCGGGATGATCACGATATTGGCGGTGTTTTCATACTCAAAGGTGGCGGCATGCACCATGCCAATATAGATACGGCGCGACTTGAGGGTAATCCACGCCAGCTCGCCCTCCCGCATGCACTGATAGAGCAGCTGCTCGACGCCGTTGGATTTGGAAAGCTGCTGATAGAGATCCTGGCGTCCGCTGCTGTTCAGGCGCGCGCTCGCCGACCAGTTCGAGCGGTACATACAGAACAGCACCGCGAAGGCGAGCATCACCACCACCGGCGCCTGGATGCCGAGGAAGCTCCAGTTCATAAACTCCATCTGCCAGCGCAGATGTTCGCCGGGCACCAGCTGCAGCGCGTTAGCGAGGCTGGAGACAATCAGCAGCAGCAGCCAGATGATAGCGGTCGCCAGCATCCCCTGCAGTACGAAGATACAGCCGTAGAGCGCCACCAGAAAATAGACATCCCAGCCGAAGCTGCGACGGATTTTAAACCGGCTGGAGAGATCGCGGCTGGTGTACCAGTAGCCGCAGACCATCAGCACCATGAATATCGCCGTACCCATCTTAAACTCCTTTTAGCGTTTCGACGTGGCGGGCGAAATCCTCATGCACTTCCTCACTCAGCACGTTTACCGAAGCGTTGCCGTCCTCATCGATAATGATGCGCTCGCCGTCGGCGATGGAATCATTCAAATCCTGACGTGACATGCCTCTGATAAAGCTTTCCGGGCTGGAAAACAGGGAACGCATAAAGGTAAGCATTGGTGGCGGATCTCCTCTGTGATAAATCAGAAGTATGAAATCGGGACGGCAAACGCGCCAGGCGGATTCGTCTAAAAGTGTTGCGAGTCAGGGAATTAGCGAAGCGGCAGGCGGAGAAAACGCAGCAAAAGTGGGGTTGATGCGGAGCAGAAATCGGATTAAGAAAGGCGTCGGCCAGGCCCGGAACCGACGCCCAGCGCGCGCGTTACAGCGCCTGCGCGCACGCCCAGGCTGAACTCCACGCCCACTGGAAGTTGTAGCCGCCCAGCCAGCCGGTGACGTCCACCACTTCGCCGATAAAATATAATCCCGGCACGTCGCGCGCCTCCATCGTCTTTGAGGAGAGCTGCGTGGTGTCGACGCCGCCCAGCGTCACCTCGGCGGTGCGGTAGCCTTCCGTGCCGTTGGGCTGCACGCGCCACTGATGCAGCGTCTGCGCCAGTTCAGCCTGCTGCTTGCCGTTGAGCTGCTTCAGCGTCACATCGGGCACCTGCCCCATCTCCTGCAATACCTCTACCAGGCGTTTCGGCAGCAGCTTCGCCAGGCTGTTTTTCAGGCTCAGATTTGGATGTGCCTCGCGCTGTACGCTGATGAACGCTTCTATCGAGGTAGCGGGCGAGAGGTTGACGGTAATATGCTCGCCCGGCAGCCAGTAGCTGGAGATTTGCAGCACCGCCGGACCGGACAGGCCGCGGTGGGTGAAGAGCATCGCCTCTTTAAACAGCGTGCCGTCCTGCGCTTCAATGGTGGTATCGATGGCGACGCCGGAGAGCGTCTGTAGCCGCTCCAGCAGCGGCTTATGCAGGGTAAAGGGCACCAGCGCGGCGCGGGTCGGATAGACCTTCAGGCCGAACTGCTCGGCGATCTTATAACCGAACGGCGTGGCGCCAAGGCCGGGCATAGAGAGCCCGCCGCTGGCGATCACCAGCTTTTCCGCCTGCACCGTCGCGCCGTTGAGCTGCAGCCGGTAGCCCGAGGCGTCGCGCGCCACGCTCAGCACCTCGCTGCGCAGGCGCAGCGTCACCTCGCCCTTCTCGCACTCCGCCATCAGCATATCGACAATCTGCGCCGCCGAGTCGTCGCAGAAAAGCTGGCCCAGCGTCTTTTCGTGGTACGCAATCTTGTGGCGATTAACCAGCTCGATAAAATCCCACTGGGTGTAGCGCGCCAGCGCTGATTTGCAGAAGTGCGGGTTGTGCGACAGGTAGGCGGCGGGTTCGGTGTACATATTGGTAAAGTTGCAGCGCCCGCCGCCTGACATCAGGATCTTACGCCCGGGCTTTTTGCCGTTATCCAGCAACAGCACGCGGCGGCCTCGCTGACCGGCCTGCGCCGCGCAAAACAGTCCCGCCGCGCCGGCGCCGATAATAATAACGTCAAACTTTTCCACTGCCTTCGCCCCGCTTTTTTAAGAGGCGCTGATTGTAGAGGTCTGCTCTGCATGACGCCAGCGCCAAAAATTTGTCGTAATTATGTCATAATGTAAACGACTAATTTTAAGGCAGTTTTAGGTGCACTCAGTCAACTTTTGACATTCTTAAGTCAAAACAAGGCTATATTTTGCTTTCCCATACCCTGCGTTGTCGCAGATAATGCGCCGCGCTCATGTCCTCAAAATGGCGTAATGTGTATGCTACATTTGTTCGCTGGTCTTGACCTCAGTACCGGCCTGTTATTGGTTCTTGCCCTGCTGTTTGTATTGTTTTACGAAGCAATCAACGGCTTTCACGACACGGCCAACGCAGTTGCGACGGTTATCTATACTCGTGCCATGCGCGCGCAGTTAGCTGTAGTAATGGCAGGCGTGTTCAACTTCCTCGGCGTGCTGCTCGGTGGTTTAAGCGTTGCTTACGCCATTGTGCATATGCTTCCTACCGATCTGTTATTAAACGTTGGCTCCACGCACGGCCTGGCAATGGTCTTCTCCATGCTGCTGGCGGCGATTATCTGGAACCTCGGCACCTGGTATCTCGGTCTGCCGGCCTCCAGTTCGCATACGCTGATTGGCGCGATTATCGGCATCGGCCTGACCAACGCGCTGATGACCGGCACCTCGGTGATCGACGCGCTTAATATCCCTAAAGTGATAAACATCTTCCTGTCGCTGATCCTGTCACCGATTGTCGGTCTGATTATCGCGGGCGGCCTGATTTTCCTGCTGCGTCGCTACTGGAGCGGCACGAAAAAGCGCGCGCGTATCCATATGACGCCGGCTGACCGCGAGAAGATCGACGGCAAGAAAAAGCCGCCGTTCTGGACGCGTATCGCGCTGATTGTCTCCGCTATCGGCGTCAGCTATTCACACGGCGCTAACGATGGTCAGAAAGGCATTGGCCTGATTATGCTGGTGCTGATCGGCGTCGCGCCGGCAGGCTTCGTGGTTAATATGAACGCCAGCGGCTACGACATCACGCGTACGCGCGACGCGGTCAATCACCTCGAGCAGTATTATCAGCAGCATAGCGAGGCGCTGACGCACATCATTCAGATGGCACCGCCTGCGCTGCCGACACCGGAAGAGACGCCGTCTGGCCCGAAAGAGTTCCACTGCGACAGCGCCCGTGCGCTGCAGGCGGTTCAGCGCGCGCAGAGCCTGCTGAACAACAACCTGCAAAGCTACGAGCAGCTTAGCGTGGAGCAACGCAGCCAGATGCGTCGTCTGCTGCTGTGCATCGCCGATACCGCCGATAAGGCGGCCAAGCTGCCGGAAACCAGCGCCGACGATAAACGCTTCCTCGGCAAGCTGAAAACCGATCTGCTGGGCACCATCGAGTATGCGCCGGTGTGGATCATTATGGCGGTCGCGCTGGCGCTCGGCATCGGCACCATGATCGGCTGGCGTCGCGTCGCGACCACCATCGGCGAGAAGATTGGTAAAAAAGGCATGACCTACGCGCAGGGCATGTCGGCGCAGGTGACTGCGGCGGTTTCAATCGGCATCGCCAGCTACACGGGCATGCCGGTTTCGACCACGCATATTCTGTCGTCGTCGGTCGCAGGCACCATGCTGGTGGACGGCGGCGGGCTGCAGAGCCGCACCATCAAGAATATCGCCATGGCGTGGGTCTTTACGCTGCCGGTCTGTATTCTGCTGTCGGGCAGCCTCTACTGGCTGGCGCTGAAGCTGGTGTAAAACACGCAAATATCAAGGGCGACGCAGGTCGCCCTTTTTATTTCTAGTGCCAGATCGCCAGACAAATCAGACTGAGGATCACCAACCCGCATAGCGCGCTGGTCAGGATAAACTGACCGCGCACCCGCTCGCAGCGACGAATAAATTCGTCATCATGATGGTCGAGATAGCGTTTCGCCCAGATATAACGCACCAGCCGCACCTGTTTGCTCGGCTGACCGTGCGAGGTAAAGAAGCCTGCCCCGTCAACATACTGATAGAGTAAGGGATCGCAGCCTCGCAGCACCGCCAGCAGCGCGCGCAAAGAAGAAAAGTAGCGCGCCATATTCACAATACACACCACACAAAGAGCCCAGAAAAGCGCGATAGTGCTGATCATATTTCCCTCCCGGCTGGAGCCGCGGAGACAGGCTGGAGCGCGGCTGCGCTTCATGCTCCACGGGAAAAAGCCGACCACTGAATGACCCGAACAGATCTGTTTTTTTTGACAAGATTACGCGGTCGGCACCCGAGAAGTACCACCGTTAATTTGTAGTGTAGGAGAAGTTTTTAACTCTTTTCCAGCGAGGATTTTCGTTCGCCGCGAGCGAAAAGGCGCTAAGCCTTGATCTTATTCACAACCGAAGCGTATGCAGCAGCATTTGTTACCCGTCGCCGCTATACTAAAGGCATAACAACTATCTGTCGGGAACACCGACAGAACACCTGGTGACAAATATCGCCCGTTCGCGTAAAGGATTGCGCAGGCAATGACGCGAGAGGAAGACAGGTCGCCATCCTGAATCTTGTGAAAGGAGTTATATCATGGCTTATAAACATATCCTGATTGCGGTAGACCTTTCTCCCGAAAGCCAGCTGCTGGTGGATAAAGCCGTCTCGCTGGCGCGCCCCTATGACGCCAAAATTTCGCTGATTCACGTCGATGTGAACTATTCCGATCTCTACACCGGCCTGATAGACGTCAACCTGGGCGATATGCAGAAGCGTATCTCGGAAGAGACCCATACTGCGCTGCGCGGACTGTCGGATGCGGCAGGCTATCCCATCAGCGAGACCCTGAGCGGCAGCGGCGATCTTGGCCAGGTGCTGGTCGATGCGATCAAAAAATATGACGTGGATTTAGTGGTGTGCGGCCACCATCAGGATTTCTGGAGCAAGCTGATGTCATCAGCGCGCCAGCTGATTAACACCGTGCATATCGATATGCTGATCGTCCCGCTGCGCGACGCGGATGACGAATAACCGCCGAGAAAAGCCGGCGCGTGCCGGCTTTTTTTCGCCGCGCCGGCAGCCCGCGTTATAGCCAGATGCTTTATTGATTGTTTATTTCTTTAGTTATGGCGCAGTAGTGCGCTCACCGCTTCTGAAACACCGGCTGTTGCTGATTCACTAAAATAGCGCTGCTGTATAGCCGTTAGCCCTCGCTATTTCCTGCACCCTGTCTGCCCGCGCCAAATAAAGAATTCGCCTGTACTCTCACCCGCTTATTTCCCCGATCGCCAGAATCAAACGGTTGATTTAAAAATTTGGCGGTCTGCGTATCGTGCAGGGCTTTCTGGCCTCTCCTGAGCGTCAGGACTACGCGCGCAGGCTGAATTAATTTTACTTTTCAGCACACACCGGAAATTAAATAAGACGTTAAGCCTGGCAGGTTAGCGCGTGCCTGACGCGACGACAGGCACACTTTTTATCTATTGCAGTGGGAGAATTATATTTCCCGGCCGAGCGGCGGATAAATATCGAAGCGATGGCTTTTGGTCACCACCGCCGACTGCGTTGCCACGCCCGCCAGCGGCGGCGCATAGTCGGGACGCTTCACCACAATGCGTTTCTTCGCCAGACGGCGCGCCGGCTCCAGCAGCGCGTCGGCGTCCTCATCGGCACCCACCAGCGACTGAAACACCCGCATCTCTTTTTTCACCATCGCGCTTTTCTGCCGGTGGGGATACATCGGATCGAGATAAACCACGTCCGGCGCAGGCATGATGTCGCCGAGCGCCTCGGCGCTGGGGGCGTGGATCAGCGTCAGCCGCTCGCGCAGCCAGCCGCCGATCTCCGCATCCTGATAGCCGCGCTGCAGCCCATCGTCCAGCAGCGCCGCCACGACCGGATGACGCTCCAGCATGCGCACGCGGCAGCCGATCGCCGCCAGCACAAAGGCGTCGCGCCCGAGTCCGGCGGTCGCGTCCACCACGTCCGGCAGATAACCACTCTTTACGCCAACCGCTTTCGCCACCGCCTCGCCGCGTCCACCGCCGAAGCGACGACGGTGCGCCATCGCGCCTGAGACGAAGTCGACGAAGATGCCGCCCAGCTTCGGCTCGTCGCGCTTGCGCAGTTCAAGGTGCGTCGGCGTCTGTACCAGCGCCAGCACGCTGCTTTCGTCATGCTCCAGCTGCCAGCGCAGCGCCAGATGCGACAAGGCGCCGTCACCGGCGCCCGATTCATCAATCAAACAGATCTTCACTGCAGGCGTTATCCCTTGATGCCGTAATGATCCAGCATTGCGTCCAGCTGCGGCTCACGGCCGCGGAAGCGTTTAAACAGCTCCATCGGCTCTTCTGAACCGCCGCGCGTCAGGATGTTATCCAGGAACGACTGGCCGGTCTGACGGTTAAAGATGCCCTCTTCTTCAAAGCGCGACCAGGCATCCGCCGCCAGCACGTCCGCCCACAGGTAGCTGTAGTAGCCCGCCGCGTAGCCGCCGGCGAAGATATGGCTAAAGGCGTGCGGGAAACGACCCCATTCCGGGCTCGGCACCACCGCCACCAGCTTTTTCACTTCGCGCAGGGTTTCAAGGATCTGCGCGCCTTTCGCCGGATCGAACTCGGCGTGCAGGCGGAAGTCGAACAGGCCGAACTCCAGCTGACGCAGGATAAACAGCGCTGCCTGATAGTTCTTGGCCGCCAGCATCTTGTCGAGCAGCTCTTTCGGCAGCGGTTCGCCGGTTTCATAGTGACCGGAGATAAAGGCCAGCGCATCCGGCTCCCAGCACCAGTTCTCCATAAACTGACTCGGCAGCTCCACCGCATCCCACGGCACGCCGCTGATGCCGGAAACCCCCGGGGTTTCGATGCGCGTCAGCATATGGTGCAGGCCGTGGCCGAACTCGTGAAACAGCGTAGTCACTTCGTCGTGGGTAAACAGCGCGGGCTTGCCGTTCACCGGACGGTTGAAGTTGCAGGTCAGATAGGCGACCGGCTTCTGCAGCGAGCCATCGGCTTTACGCATCTGGCCAACGCAGTCATCCATCCAGGCGCCGCCGCGCTTGTGCTCGCGCGCGTAGAGGTCGAGATAGAAGCTGCCGCGCAGCTCGCCGCTCTCATCGAACAGGTCGAAGAAGCGCACGTCAGGATGATAAACGTCCACGTCGGTACGCTCTTTGGCGGTGATGCCATAGATGCGTTTCACTACCTCAAACAGGCCGTTAACGGCGCGCGATTCCGGGAAGTAAGGGCGCAGCTGTTCGTCACTGATGGTGTAGAGATGCTGCTTCTGTTTTTCGCCGTAGTAGGTGAGATCCCACGGATTCAGCTCGCTGACGCCATACTCTTTTTCGGTAAAGGCGCGCAGCTGCGCCAGCTCTTTTTCCGCCTGCGGACGGGCGCGTTTCGCCAGGTCGTTCAGGAAGTCGAGCACCTGCGCCGGATTCTCCGCCATTTTGGTGGCCAGCGATTTGTCAGCGTAGGAGTCAAAGCCCAGCAGCTGCGCCAGCTCGTGACGCAGCGCCAGCTCTTCCGCCATGATCGGGCCGTTGTCCCATTTTCCGGCGTTCGGCCCCTGATCGGAGGCGCGCGTCGAATAGGCGCGGTACATCTCTTCGCGCAGCGCGGCGTTGTCGCAGTAGGTCATCACCGGCAGATAGCTTGGAATATCCAGCGTCAGCAGCCAGCCCTCCTGCCCTTTGGCTTCGGCTTGCGCCTTCGCCGCCGCCAGCGCGCTTTCCGGCATACCCGAAAGTTCGCTTTCGTCAGTAATCAGCTTGCTCCAGCCCATGGTCGCATCCAGCACGTTGTTGCTGTAGGCGGAGCCCAGCTCAGAGAGGCGCGCGGCAATCTCGCCGTAGCGCTGCTGCTTCTCTTTATCAAGGCCGATGCCGGAGAGTTCGAAATCGCGCAGCGCATTATCGACCGCTTTCTGCTGCGCCACGTCCAGCGCGGCGAAGCTTTCACCCTCTTTCAGGTCGCGGTACGCCTGGTAAAGCCCTTCGTGCTGGCCGACCCAGGTGCTGTATTCCGAGAGCAGCGGCAGGGTCTGCTCATAGGCTTCACGCAGCTCCGGGCTGTTTTTCACCGAGTTAAGATGGCTTACCGGTGAGAAGATGCGGCCAAGACGATCGTCGACTTCCGCCAGCGGCTGCACCAGGTTGTCCCAGGTGTAGGGCGCGCCCTGCGCAACGACTTTTTCCACCGCCGCGCGGCACTCGTTCAGCGCCTCGGTCACGGCAGGCACCACATGTTCAGGCTTAATGGCGGAGAAAGGCGGCAGCGTAAAAGGCTGGAGTAATGGATTGGTCATAGCGCAGTCCTTGTTCAATGTATGGGGCGCGCGGGGCGCGCAACGCAATCTTACTAACATGCGGTTAAGTGTAGCGAAAATCAATGCCAGCCAGGATGCGCGGCGAAGAAACGCGTCAGACAGGCTGGCGGCGGAGAATCGGCCAGCATTTTTCCCCTTCAGCAGGTATAATCCCGCTTACTTGCAGTACGCCTTTTTACGCCAACCGCGGAATCCCCACTGTTATGCTGAGCTATCGCCACAGTTTTCACGCCGGCAACCACGCCGACGTGCTGAAACACACCGTACAGAGCCTGATCATCAGCGCGCTGAAAGAGAAAGAAAAGCCGTTCCTCTACCTCGACAGCCATGCCGGCGCAGGTCGCTATCTGCTGAGCGGCGAACATGCCGAGCGGACCGGCGAGTATCTGGAAGGCATCGCCCGCATCTGGCAGCAGCCGGACGCGCCGGAACTGCTGAAGCCCTACTTCAACGCCATTCGCGACCTTAACCCAGGCGGCACGCTGCGCTACTATCCTGGCTCGCCGCTGATCGCGCGCTACCTGCTGCGCGCAGAAGATAAGCTGCAGCTCACTGAACTGCACTCCAGCGACTTCCCGTTGCTGCGCGGTGAATTTCTGAAAGACAGCCGCGCCCGCGTCGAGCGCGCCGACGGCTATCAGCAGCTGAAGGCGAAGCTGCCGCCGCCGACCCGTCGCGGTCTTATCCTGATCGATCCGCCTTACGAGCTGAAAAGCGACTATCAGGCCGTGGTGAAGGCGATTCATGAGGGTCACAAGCGCTTCGCTACCGGCGTCTACGCGCTCTGGTATCCGGTCGTGCTGCGTCAGCAGATCAAGCATATGCTGCGCGATCTTGAGGCGACCGGCATCCGCAATATTCTGCAGATCGAGCTGGCGGTGCGCCCGGACAGCGATCAGCGCGGCATGACCGCATCAGGTATGATCGTCATCAACCCGCCGTGGAAGCTGGCGCAGCAGATGAACGAACTGCTGCCCTGGCTGCACCAGAAGCTGGTGCCTGCCGGAACCGGCCACGCCACCGTGACGCAGCTGGTGCCGGAATAAGCCGCTGAGCCTTACAGCGTAAACACCGCCAGGTCCTGTGCCAGCTCGGTATTGGGAAATATTGAGCGGCACTCCTCCAGCAAGCGCGGCATGTCGCGCGGCATATAGCGCGAGCTGAAATGGGTGGCGATCAGGCGCTTTGCGCCCGCCTCTTTCGCCACCTGCGCCGCCTGCAGCGTCGTAGAGTGGCCGCGTCCGTTGGCCTTCTCCTGCAACGCCGCCTCCAGCGTGGTTTCATGCACCATCAGATCGACACCGGCTGCCAGCTGCAGCGCCATCGGCGTTGGCGCGGTATCGC
This sequence comes from Pantoea agglomerans, assembly GCF_020149765.1. Taxonomy (NCBI): domain Bacteria; kingdom Pseudomonadati; phylum Pseudomonadota; class Gammaproteobacteria; order Enterobacterales; family Erwiniaceae; genus Pantoea; species Pantoea agglomerans. Next base: position 176,125 of record NZ_CP083809.1, on the reverse strand, counting down.
CGAAAATCGCCAGGCTTTTGCCTTTAGTCGCCGGGCCGAGATAGTCCGCGCCGTTAATGACCCGTCCATCCTCCAGCGTCACACGCTCTCCTGCTTTTAGCTGCTGATACCAGGGCCCGCGCGGCACCCCCTCTTCTTTCAGACGCGCGGCGTCGAGAAAGCCCGGCTTGTCGTGCTGCTCAATGCGGTAGCCGAAGCAGTTTAGCGGATGCACCAGCGGCCAGGCGCTGACGCGGAACTCGCCGTCGTCAAGCACCGGCCCCGCCTCGATCTCGACGATTTCCAGCGGATAGTCGGTATAGGATCCGCTCAGCGACAGCGCGGTTTCGACAAAGCGCCGGATGCCTTCGGGCCCGTAAATGGTCAGCGGCTCGGTGATGCCGCCCATAGAGCGGCTGGTCAGCAGACCGGGCAGGCCGAAAATATGGTCGCCGTGCAGATGAGTGATAAAAATTTTGTTCATGCGTCCCGGCTTAAGTGGCGAACGCATGTACTGAAGCTGCGTCCCTTCGCCGCAGTCGAAAAGCCAGGTGTCGCCGCGTGGCGACCAGGTAAAGGCAATGGAGGTGACGTTACGTTGCAGGCTGGGCGCGCCGCCGCCGGTGCCGAGAAATGTGAGCTGCATGCTATGCTTCCCTGTCAGTGAGGAGAGAATTCAACCCTATTACAATCATAGGCGCAATCTTTGCGCCGTCTCGCCTCTCAGCGTTACAATCCTGACCAAACTCTTGCAACCGGATGGACACACCATGACACGACATTATGACTATCTCGCCATTGGCGGCGGCAGCGGCGGCATCGCTTCAGTTAACCGCGCCGCTATGTATGGCCAGAAATGCGCCCTGATTGAAGCCAAAGAGCTGGGCGGCACCTGCGTGAACGTGGGTTGTGTTCCGAAGAAAGTGATGTGGCACGCGGCGCAGATCGCCGAGGCTATCCATCTCTACGGTCCGGATTATGGCTTCGATACGACGGTGAACCATTTCAGCTGGGAAACGCTGGTGAAAAACCGTAGCGCCTATATCGATCGCATCCACACCTCGTACGACAACGTGCTGGGCAAAAACAACGTCGACGTGATTAAGGGCTTTGCTCGTTTCGTTGACGCCCATACCGTGGAAGTGAACGGCGAGCGTATTACCGCCGACCATATTCTGATCGCCACCGGCGGCCGTCCGAGCCATCCCGACGTGCCGGGCGCGGAATATGGTATCGATTCTGACGGCTTCTTTGAGCTGGACGCCCTGCCGAAACGTACGGCAGTGATCGGCGCTGGCTATATCGCCGTTGAGCTGGCGGGCGTGGTTAACGCGCTGGGTTCCGAAACGCACCTGTTTGTGCGCAAGCACGCGCCGCTGCGCAGCTTCGATCCGCTGATCACCGATACGCTGGTAGAGGTGATGAACGCCGAGGGCCCGGCGCTGCATACTCACGCCGTGCCAAAGGCGGTAGTGAAGAACGCCGACGGCAGCCTGACGCTGCAGCTGGAAGACGGGCGCGAGCAGACCGTCGACTGTCTGGTATGGGCGATCGGCCGCGAACCGGCGACCGATAACCTGAACCTGGCGGTAACCGGCGTGGCGCTGAATGAAAAAGGCTATATCAAGGTCGACAAGTATCAGAACACCAGCGTCGACGGCATCTATGCGGTCGGCGACAACACCGGCGCGGTCGAGCTGACGCCGGTGGCGGTGGCGGCGGGTCGTCGTCTCTCAGAGCGCCTGTTCAACAACAAGCCTGACGAGCATCTCGACTACAATAACGTCCCCACCGTGGTGTTCAGCCATCCGCCCATCGGCACCGTAGGCCTTACCGAGCCGCAGGCGCGCGAGCAGTACGGCGACGAGCGGGTGAAAGTCTATAAATCATCCTTTACCGCGATGTACACCGCGGTTACGCAGCATCGCCAGCCCTGCCGCATGAAGCTGGTCTGCGTCGGCGAGGACGAGAAGATTGTCGGTATTCACGGTATCGGTTCAGGCATGGACGAGATGCTGCAAGGCTTTGCGGTAGCGCTGAAGATGGGCGCGACCAAAAAAGACTTCGACAATACCGTGGCGATCCATCCGACCGCGGCAGAAGAGTTCGTGACGATGCGTTAATGATTATTGGGCCAGCCGATGCTGGCCCTCTCAATCTTTAACCGGCGTGACGTCAGGCATTGCGTTGAGCGGCCTGAAGGCGGTTCAGCTCTTCCTCTGACAGGCCGGTAGCCTGCATAATCGCCTCGCGCGGCATATTCATTTTCAGCAGGCTGCGTGCGACTTTAAGGGTGCCTTCACGCCTTCCTTCAAGTATTCCCTCAAGCTTTCCTTCAAGCCTGCCTTTCTGCTTAAGCTGTTCTGCAATGGTCATCAGTGCATCCTTCTGTTGCGGCATTCGCTGTGCCAGCGCGTGAAGAAAGACACTGGCATCCGACCTCGCCTCAGGCTGTCTGAAGGCGGTTCAGCTCTTCCTCTGACAGGCCGGTAGCCTGCATAATCGCCTCGCGCGGCATATTCATTTTCAGCAGGCTGCGTGCGACTTTAAGGGTGCCTTCACGCTCTCCTTCACGTCTTCCTTCAAGCCTGCCTTTCTGCTTAAGCTGTTCTGCAATGGTCATCAGTGCATCCTTCTGTTGCGGCATTCGCTGTGCCAGCGCGTGGATAAAGGCGCTGCCATCGGCGCTCTCTCCTGCCTGAACAATATAGTGTACCAGCGACAATATCTGGGAAGAAGAGAGCCAGCCTGCCAGTAAAACCGACGTCAGCCTCTCCATCACCTCCGCCAGATCTCGCTGATGGATATGCTTTTGCAGCAGCGTGAGCGCCGCCATGCTGCGATGCTCAGCGATCTCTTCGTCCGGGATCACGGTAACGTCCACCAGCGGAAACGCGCTGCCGTAGACGCTCTCCGCCAGCGCCGGATCGCTAAATTCGTCCAGCCAGCGGGTAGAAAACGGATAAGGCGTGCGCTTGCCGGCGTAAAACAGCAGCGGCACGACCAGCGGCAGCTTTTTGTGCCCCGCGTCGAGATGGCGCTTCATGGCGGCCACCGCATAGCGCATCAGCCGAAACGCCATATGACTGTCGGGGGTAGACTGATGTTCAATCAGCACATGCACGTAGCCATCACCGCCGCGGCGGGTTTTCAGGCTGAACAGCACGTCGCTAAAGTACTGACGCAGGTCGTCCTCAACGAAAGAGCCAGACTCCAGCTTCAGCGTGCTGAGGTCACACAGGGCGCGCAGTCTGGCAGGCAGGTGAAGCTCCATAAAGTCACGAGCGACGCCGGGCTGGCTGAGAAACTGCCGGAAGGCCGCATCGTGCGGAGTCGGGGTGCTGTTTTTCTTCTTCATCTTTCCTGACTCTGAAAAAAACATGAGCAGAGCCTGACACAGAAGGAAAAACCAGTCATTAGCGAGACCGGTAAAAAATAAGCCAGGAGAAGCCTGATATGAGAGTATTGCTAAATGGGTCTTTTTGAGCCAGCCTTATATCTCCTGCCACTTATGCCAGAAAGAAATATCTCTTCTTCCAAAAAGTCCAGGGGTTCTTTAATGTCTTTCTTCTTGCTTCAGAAACCTCTAAAATTTGCTTTTTAATAAAGATTCGGATAGCAATTTCTTCTGAGTGCCAGCATTTGGCATTTCCACAAACAACGCCTTAATATTATCGATTTTTGTCTTACTCGGATCCCAAAGTTCATACAATAATACGTACGCAAAACATAAGAAACTCTGCTACGAGTTGTCATAACGTACTGACTTATAACATTTACAACCTCGCCATCTGGCGGTTTTTTGCATTTATGCTCTACCTGAAAGACACTGGGTCCAGCAGGCAGATGGGTAGTGAGCGAGCGTTAGCCGTAGAGCTAATCCTGATGACTGATTTGCCGGTTTAGCTCAATTGGTAGAGCGCCTGACCTGTAATCAGAATGTCGCGGGTTCGATGCCTGCAACCGGCACCATTTCAACAATGCCCTCTTAAAAAGAGATGTAAAAAAAAAGATATATTTAACATATCTTTAGCATTAACAAGAAATAATGTGATATATGTCTCGCTAATTGGTAAATAACTGGTCGCAGCTGGCGTTATTGCCAATCATTTGCTGAGCCTGAAAAAATTCAATTTTAAAATTACATTTTAATCAACGATGTAATTAGCTATTTTAATCTCTGTATTATTTTTTGCTTGTTTCGCGGCCTGCTGGTATAACAAATACGCAGCGCTGCTTACTATGCATTGAGTTAAATAGTGGAGATTCAAATATGGAAATTTTGGATAGAGAGCAGTTGAAGATTATATCTGGCGCGAATGCCAATAGTGGCTATGAATCTTTTAATAGTTCCAGGAATTATTCTGGCCATACCAGCTATGGGGGCCAGGGTGCCGGCTTTGTTGGAACTCATTCGTGTGGGATGGATTTAGGTTCAATTATTCGTGATAACCCATGTATATCAAGTATCGTTACGGGTGTTATATCAGGTTCAACCTCTTGGGGTGGCGTGGCCAGAGGCATTGCCGCAGGGGCAATATCATGTGCTGCCACCGGTAATGGAAATGGTGGAGGGACAGGGAATAACTATGGTGGACAGTGCACCTGGTAGGGAAAACAGGGTAAAAAATGCCTGTATTATTCCTGGGATATTATCAGCCACTGCTCTGTTAACCTCAGTAGATATTTTCCCGGATGATGGATGGATGGGTTTTCTACCGTATGAAGCCGCAAAGTTTTTTGTGATTTTATTTTGTTCTTATGGCGGCATAGCCATCCTCAAAGACTTAACCCTTTATTTTATAAAGGGTAAAAGGGAGTAACGTTTCTCCCTCTATCAAAGCTCGCTTCGGCGGGCTTTTTTATTAATCAACGTCGCCGCTGGCACTGGCCGCGCACCCAAGGCCGCAACCTTTATCTCAGGGCGGCAAACTCGCCTTAATCGCCGCCCACACCGATTCCTTTGCCTGCACGGCATAACGCCGCTGGTTTCGAGGATTATCTCCTGCCCCTTTCTGGCGCAGGAATAGGTGTCGGAAGAGCTGAAGGCTCTCTTCAGCGTCGGCGCTAACAACCTGCCGCTGCACGCCCTCTGTCTCGCTATCGAGCGCAGAGAGACGACGATTACCGCGGCAGCCTGCTAGCCGCCGGGAAGTGAACGGATTAGCTAAGGCGATCGAGCCAGCGCGCATAAGCCTGATCCCACAGCGCGGCAGGGGTGCCCGCTTTGCCAAGGCCAAAGCCGTGACCGCCGCGGCTGATCTCTATCAGCTCCACCGGCACGCGGTTGCGCCGACAGGTATCGCGCATCAGCTCGGTGTTATAGGGGTTGGAGACAGGGTCATCTTCCGCCTGCGCCAGAAAGGTGGGCGGATAGCTGCGGGTTACGTAATTCTGCACCGACCAGTTCGCCTCTTCCGCCGACGTCGCGCCGTTGCCCACCAGAATACGGTGCGTGGTGGTGTGGGTATAAGGCGCTTCCAGGGTAATAACCGGATAGATCAAACCAACGCTGTCGACTTTCGGCACCACGTGATCCAGCTCATCCTGGAATTCATAGGAGCGGAAATCTGGACGCGCCGCCGCCATGCCGAGCAGGTGCCCGCCGGCGGAGAAGCCCAGCACGTGCACTTTGCGCTCCAGCGAACGCACCAGCCGAATAGCGCGCTGCGCGTCCTGCAGCGGCGCAAGATGGCCCGCCTGCCACTTCTCTTCCGGCAGACGATAGCTCAGCACATAGGCGGTGTAGCCGTTGCTGTTGAGCCAGCGCGCCACCGGCCAGGCCTCGCGACCCATGCCGATAAACTTATAGCCGCCGCCCGCCGCGATCAGCACCGCTTCGCCGTTGGGGTTTTCTGGTTTAAACCGCTGAATAGCCGGGCTGACAATATTGGACCAGGAGCCGTGCTTGTTAACGCGCAGCGGCCCCGACGGCCCGCCGCCGCCCGGCGGTTCGTCCGGCCACAGCGGAATGACCTCATCGCGGGCAAAGAGCTTGCCTGCGGTCATCGAAAGGAGAAGGGCTCCAGACCCCAAAAGAAAGTGTCGACGCGTGATCATGATGCCCGTTGAGTCAATGCCAGTAGCTGATCCAGACGCGCCTGTCAGCGGCGGCGCTGTTATTATGTGACGCATATCAATTGCTGGCGATTATGTACGCAATCCGGCACAAAATGCCACAAAAAAAGGTGGGCTGAAGGCGTTAATTCGCCCGCGGCGCGGAGAGCATTTACTCTGTTTAAATCTTCCGCAGCCGCGCGCATAAAAGAGACCGCGCAGAGAGTTTTTCAGGGGGGAGATCGTCAGGCGAAACGGTTTGCCGGTCTGTTTCCTGTGCGAAAACAGCGTGATTAGCAGGAATTACAGAAGCCTGATTGAGTCGAGGACAGGCAAAAGAGGTTGGCAGGCAAAGCCGCCATCACGCCTGAAACGGCGCGGCGTCTGGAAGCGGAATAAGGCATAACCCCCTGCTGTTAAAAAGGCCCGCAGGGGTGCGGGCCAGAAGCGTTAGCGACGCGGCCAGCGTTAATCTTCCTGCTGAAACTGCGTCATTACCGTCTGCTCGCACAGCGGCTCGTCGGCGCGCAGCTTGCCTCGTTCGTCTTCGCCCAGCTGCAGCCAGGCGTTCGCCACCTCGCTGGCGATATCCTCGTCAAACGAAGGCTGGTTCATCGCGCTCGACGATTTGCTCATCGCCGTATAGCTTTTCATTTTCTGCACGTAGGAATCCGCCGTGCCCACCTGGGTCTCCCCGCTGACGATATGGCAGAGCTTGCTGGCATAAACGTTTTCCTGCGGAATATTGGTCTCATCGTCAGCGGCCAGCGCGGCGGATGAGGCCAGCATCCCCAGTACAATCAACAACGACTTTTTCATATCCACTCCTGTTTTAATCGGGTGACGGTTTACTCGTCGTGATGCCGGGCGGAAAGGCGCGCCGAGCGCCAGTTCAGCAGCGGCGTGACCGTCACGCCATGAATGACAATGCTGCACACCACCAGTGTCAGCGCCATATCAACCATTGTTTCGGCCTGTTGTCCCGCCATGCCGTGTACCCAGGCGAAGGCGATATAGTTAATACTGCCGATACCGCGAATGCCGAGCCAGCCGATCAGCAGACGGCGCACCGGCGGAATGCCGCAGCGCAGCGTTGTCAGCCATACCGCCAGCGGCCGCACCACGATAAATAATGCCAGTCCCAACAGGATGCCGTCGAGGTTCCAGTGATGGGCAAGCGTCACCCCCAGCACCACCATCATCGCCGCCGCCAGCAACCGCTCAATCGTATCACCAAATGAGAGCGCGTCGCTGACCACCAGCCCGACCGACTTCACCATATTGCCGCTTTCCCCGGCGTGTTCCAGACGGTTGTTGGGATTGACCAGCGCTTCAGCGGGCAGCACCCGCTCCTCTTCGCTCAGCTCTTCCGGTGGAAAACTTTTAAAGACGCGCAGCTCGGCGCGGCGCAGCCCGACGCCAGCGGCGAAGGTCGCCAGAAAGCCAGACGCGCCCAGCGCTTCCGCCGCCGCGTAGCTGAGCGCAATCAGCGCCAGCGCGAGAAAATCGTTGGGTGCCACATCGCCGTGCGCGTTGCGCAGCCGCGTCGCCAGCAGCCCGACAAGGCGGCCAAACAGAAAGCCTAGCCCCAGACCACCGCCGATGCCCCAGATCACCTCAACCGCCGTCCAGTGACCAAAGCTGCCCCAGGTCAGGCTTTCGCCGTTAAACAGCAGCAGCGCCAAAACAAGCAGCGGCAGCGCCGATCCGTCGTTCATGCCCGCTTCGCTGGAGAGCGCCACGCGCAGCGCGTCGTCGTCGCGCGCATCGTTAACGGAGATCAGGCTCGCCAGCACCGGATCGGTCGGCGCGACGATGGCGCCGAACGCCAGCGCCAGCGGCCAGTCGAAACCCGCCAGCCAGTGCGCCAGCAGCGTCATGCCGCCTACCGTCAGCAGCATCGCCGGGAAGGCGAGCAGCATTCCGAGCCGCCAGCTGTGCGCGCGCAGCGGCAGGCGCAGCTTCAGTCCGGTGATAAACAGCGAGGCCGCCATGGTGATTTCAGTGATATGCGCGGCGGCTTCCGAATGTTTCAGAATGTCGATCTGCACGACGTCGAACACCCAGGGTCCGCAGAGGATCCCGGCTAACAGGTAAAGCCCAAACGACGTCACCGGTCCGCGATGTATCCATCCCGACGCCAGCGACATTAATAACAGAAGGCAGCCGGTGGCTGCCATCCAGGCAAGAAAGCTCATAACGCTCCGTTTTCCCTAAAGATTATGTTTAATCCTGGCACAAGAGCGCGAAAACGGGATCAGTTCTTCAGGTGGCGGCTCGCCAGGCGAAGCGCGAGGCTGGCGGCCCCGGCCAGGGTAGCGAGCGTCACAACGCCATTCCAGCCCCAGCGCGCCAGCGCCAGACTGCCCAGCGCAGCGCCGGTCGCCATGCCGATAAACACCACGGTAAACAGCAGCGCGTTAAGGCGGCTGCGCGCCTCTGGCGCCAGGCTGTAAACCAGCGTCTGGTGCGCCACCAGCGTGGCCTGCACCCCGAGATCGAAGCCGATGGTGCTGAGCACGATCAGCGCCAGCTGGGCAGGTAACGGCAGCGCGGGCAGCAGAAACATCAGCGCGAAGGAGAGGGTAACCAGCCCGGCGCCGACGATGGTGACGCGCGCCGGGCCGATACGGTCGGCAACGCTGCCCGCCAGCGGCGCGGCCATGGCACCCGCCGCGCCCGCCAGGCCAAAGGCGCCCGCAACTGCACTGTCGAGGTGGAAGCGATCGCTGAGCATCAGCGCCAGCGTCGACCAGAAGGCGCTGAAGCCGACCGACAGCAGACCCTGGGCCAGCGCCGCGCGCCGCAGCGTCTGATGGTGGCGCCAGAGATGCGCCAGCGACAGCAGCAGTCGCGGATAGCTTACCGAGGTGCCGGGGGTAAAGCGCGGCAGCACGCGCCACAGCGCCAGGCTGATGCAAAGCACCATTGCCGCCGCCAGCCAGTACATGGCGCGCCAGCCGAAATACTCCGCCACCACGCCGCTCACCACGCGCGACAGCAGGATGCCTACCAGCAGGCCGGTCATCACCGTGCCGACCGTTTTGCCGCGGCTGCGCTCGGGAGCCAGCGCGGCGGAGGCCGGTACGATATCCTGCGCCACCGTCGCCGTCAGGCCGGTGACAAAGCTGGCAACCAGCAGCGCGTTCAGGCCACCGGAGAAGCCGCACAGCAACAGTGCCGCCACCAGCAGCAGGCCCTTAATCAGGATAATGGCGCGGCGATCGTGACGGTCGCCCAGCGGCGCCAACAGCAGAATACCCAGCGCATAGCCCATCTGCGTCAGCATCGGCACCATGCCAACCGCGCCGACCCCGACGCTAAACTGTTTGCCGATGATATCCAGCATCGGCTGGCTGTAGTAAATCGAGGCCACGCTCAACCCTGCGCCTGCGGCAAGGGTAAAGACCAGCGGGCCGGGCAAGGCTTCGGCCGGGCTGGCCGCAACGCTGTTAATTGCTGACATAATGATATTCTCCACAGGGGTATGGCGCTTAGTAAAGCGCATTGCCGCCATACGCGGTAGACTGATAAAAAGCAGAACTGTTATACGTGGTGAGTATGAACAACTTATCCAGTCCCGATCGTATTGAACTGATGCAGACCTTTATCCGCATCGTCGAGAGCGGCAGCCTGTCGGCAGCGGCGGCGCAGCTTAATACCACCCAGCCCACCATCAGCCGTCGGCTGCAGGCGCTGGAGCAGCGTCTTGGGCTGAAGCTGATCCTGCGCACCACCCACGCGCTCAAGCTGACCGACGACGGCGAGCGCTGCTACGCCCATGCGCGCCAGCTGCTGGCCACCTGGCACGCGCTGGAGGATGCGCTGACCCACGCCAACGATGAACCGGTCGGCACGCTGCGGGTGCGGGCGCCGCACGCCTTCGGCCAGGATCAGCTGGTCGCGCCGCTGGTGGACTATCTGATGCGCTACCCGCGCCTGAACGTGGAGTGGATGCTTAACGACCGCACGCCCGACTTTATCGCCGAGAATGTCGACTGCGCGATTCAGGTTGGCGCGCTGAGCGATCCCGCTATCGTGGCGATTTTGCTGGCAGAGGTGCCGCGCATCGTGGTCGCCTCGCCGGATCTGCTGGCGCGGCACGCGCCGATCGACGCCGTAGAGCAGCTGGCGACGCTGCCCTGGCTGGCGCTGACCAGCTTTTACCGTAACGAAATTGCGTTACAGCGCATTGACGACGGCCAGCCGGTCAATATGGCGATTGCGCCGCGCCTGAGCAGCGACAGCCTCTACGCGGTGCGTAAAGCGGCATTAATGGGAATGGGCGCGGCGATTATGTCGTCCTGGGTGGTGCAGGAGGATTTAGCGCGCGGCGAGCTGGTGCAGCTTACGCCTGAATGGCAGGCGCCGCCGCTGCCAGTCTGGCTGACCTACCCCTGGGCGAGCTACTACCCGGCGCGATTGCAAAAATTCTTTGAAATGGTGCGGGAAGTAATGCCCCAGCTGACCGGCACGCGGCCAGCCGGGAAATTTTAGCCCGCAGCCCGGCGGGGGTTACGAATGCTTTTTATCGTTTTTCGACATATTGTCCAGCCAGCCCATCACAAAGGCCGACAGCACAAAGGTCAGATGGATAATCACATACCACATCAGCTTGTCGTTGGGCACGTTGCGCGCTTCCATAAACACGCGCAGCAGATGGATAGAGGAGATTGCGACGATCGACGCGGCGACCTTGTTTTTCAGTGAGCCGGAGTCCATCTTGCCGAGCCAGCTCAGCTTCTCTTTGTGGTCGTCGATATCAAGCTTAGAGACGAAGTTCTCATAGCCCGAGAGCATCACCATCACCAGCAGGCCGCCCACCAGCGTCATGTCGACCAGCGCCAGCAGCAGTAAAATCAGATCGTTTTCCGCAATGCTGAGAATATTGGGCAGCAGGTGAAAAATTTCCTGGAAAAATTTAATCGTCAGCGCCAGCAAACCCAGCGAAAGTCCAATGTAAACCGGAGCCAGCAGCCAGCGCGACGCATACATCAGGTTTTCGGTAAAACGTTCCATAATTTCCCACAGATAATCAGACAGGTAAGGCAGTATAACCGATCCTCTGTGAAGTTATTTCAGCGCCTCTTCAGAAATTTCAGGCGCGGGCGGCAGCGGCAAGGAGAGGCGAAAAGCGACGCCGCCTTCAGGGCGATTTTCAGCCCAGATGCGCCCGCCGTGGCTCTCGACGATGGTTTTGCAGATGGCCAGCCCCAGCCCGACGCCCGGCACCGACGACTCTTTATCGCCGCGCGCGAACTTGTCGAAGATGCGCGTCAGGTCTTTGTCGGCGATGCCCGGCCCGTTATCCCAGACCGCTATCTCGAGCCGTTCGCCGTCGCGCCAGGCGCGAATGCCGCGCTGCGCGCTGTTGCCCGCATATTTCAGACTGTTTTCAATCAGGTTGGTCAGCACTCGCTCCAGCAGCGTGCTGTCGCCTTTGATCAGCACCAGCTCCGACGGCAGGTCGAGCGTGACGCCGTGTCCTTTTAGCGACGGTGCCATGCTGCTGAGCGCGCCGCCGATCACCTCGTCCAGCGCCAGCCACTCTTCGCGCAGGTTCAGTCCGCCCGACTGGATGCGCGCCATATCGAGCATATTGCTTACCAGCCGGATGGTGCTCAGCGTCTGCTCACGGATCTGGTTGGCCTGGGTGACATACTTCGACTCTTCGCTGGCCAGGTCCAGCATCAGCATCTCCGCCTGGCCGAACAGCACGGTCAGCGGCGTGCGCAGATCGTGCGACAGCGCGGAGAGCAGCGCGTTGCGCAGCTGTTCGCGCTCCGCCGCCAGCCGCGACGCCGCCTCGCTCTGCGACAGCGCCATCCGCTCCAGCGCGTTGGCGATCAGCACGGTAAAGGTCTCCACCAGCCGCTGCTGCTCCGGGATCATCAGCTGACGCAGGTTCTGCGGCTCCACCACCAGCAGCCCGCGGCAGTGCGCGCCGCTCTTCAGCGGCAGGATCTGGTAGGGCACGGCTGGCAGCGTGTCGGTGCCTGCACCTGCGGGCTGGCCTTTGCTGTAGCTCCATTTGGCGATGGCGCGATCGGGCTCGCTGCCCGGCGTCGCCGCGCCCGTCGCCACCAGCTCGCCCTGCTCGTCCGGCAGCAGCAGCAGGCTGCGCGCCTGCAGCGTGACGTCGATAACCCGCTGCGTGGTGGCGGCAATATCTTCAGGCGTCAGCGCGCTGCCCAGCGATTTAGCCATCTCATAAAGGTGACGCGCGCGCTGCTCGCGGTAGCGCGCGACGCGCGCCTGATAGCGCACGCCCGCGGTGAGATTGCCGACAATCACCCCCACCGCCAGCATCACCGCGAAGGTCACCAGATACTGCAGGTCGGAGACCGCCACCGTGCCGGTCGGGGCAACAAAAAAGAGATCGAAGGCGAGAATATTCATCACCGTGGCGATCACCGACGGCCAGCGCCCGTAGCGCAGCGCGATAATCACCACCGCCAGCAGATAGATCATCACGCCGTTGGCGGTATCGAATCCCGCCAGCAGCCAGCGTCCGGCGGCGGTGACCAGAATACAGAGCAGCAGCGCCATCAGCACGCCGCGCAGCGGCAGACGCCAGCGGTCGCCGCCGACGCGCGCATCCGCTAACGCTGGCGCTTCAGCCGCAGGCTCATCGAGCGCCACCACCAGCAGATCGAGATCCGGCCCCAGCTTGCCGAGGCGCGTGGCGAAGCTGTCGCGGTGCCAGCGCCGCAGCGGGCGGCGGCCGGTGACAATCTTGCCGAGATTATGCTCGCGGGCGTAGCGCAGCACCGCCTGCGCCTCGTCGGGATCGGAGAGCGTGGCGGTCTCCGCGCCCAGCTCCTGCGCCAGCTGCAGCGTTTTCAGGACGGCGCGCCGGCGCGCTTCCGGCAGCCGGTTAAGGCGCGGCGTCTCAACGTAGACCGCGTGCCACTCACTGCCGAGCCGCGCCGCCAGCCGCGCGGCGATGCGCACCAGCTTTTCGCTGCCGGAGTCCTCACCGATGCAGAGCAGAATGGCATCGCGCGTGTGCCAGACGCAGTCGCGGCCCTGCTGGTCGCGCCAGGCGCGCATCTGATCGTCGACGCGGTCGGCGGTGCGGCGCAGCGCCAGCTCGCGCAGGGCGAACAGATTGCCCTTGCGGAAAAAATTTTCGATGGCGCGCTCCGCGCGATCGCCCACGTAGACCTTGCCCTCTTTCAGGCGCTGGCGCAGATCGTCCGGCGGCAGATCCACCAGCACCACCTCATCAGCGCTGTCGAAAAAGGGGTCGGGCAGAGTTTCGCGCACGCGAATGCCGGTCACGCCGCCCACCACGTCGTTCAGGCTTTCCAGGTGCTGCACGTTGACGGTGGTGATGACGTCGATGCCCGCGTCCAGCAGCTCGTCGATATCCTGCCAGCGCTTGGGATGGCGCGATCCCTGCACGTTGGTGTGCGCCAGCTCATCCATCAGGATCACCGCCGGATGGCGCGCCAGCGCGGCATCAAGGTCGAACTCGGCATGACGCGAGCGGCCGGTAGCGCGCCGCGGCAGCACCGCCAGCCCATGCAGCAGGCTGGCGGTCTCTTCCCGGCCGTGCGTCTCCACCACGCCGATCAGCACGTCGAGCCCCTGCGCGCGCAGCCGCTGCGCCTCCTGCAGCATGGCGTAGGTTTTGCCCACGCCCGCGCAGGCGCCGAAGTAGATTTTCAGCTTGCCGCGATGGCTGTCGGTCTGCTGCAACAGCAGCGCGTCGGGATCGGGGCGTTCGCGTTCGTCGTTCATTACATCCTTCAGGGTTGAGTCAGCGCGTCCAGCGCCAGGTTAAGCCGCAGCACATTAACGGTGGGATCGCCGCTAAAGGCGAGCAGCGGCCGCTGCGTATTGGCGTCGATCAGATCCTCCACCGTTTTCAGCGGCAGCTGACGGGCGGTGGCGACGCGCGGCGCCTGCCAGCGCGCGGCGGCGGGCGAAATCGCCGGATCCAGCCCGCTGGCCGACGCGGTCACTAAATCTACCGGCACCGCCTGCGGCGAGAGCGGATTAGCGGCGCGCAGCGCGGCGACGCGATCCGCCACCGCCTTGTCGAGCGCCGGATTGCTTGCCGCCAGATTGCTGCCGCTCGACGCCAGCGGATTATAGGGCGCGTCGCCGGTGGCCGACGGCCGCCCCCAGAAATAGCCGGGTCGGGTAAAGTTCTGGCCGATTAGCTCAGAACCCTGCGCTTCAATCAGCGATCCGTTGGCCTGGGCCGGAAACAGCCACTGGGCCAGGCCGGTAGTAAGCAGCGGATAACCGACGCCGGTTATCAGGGTAAGCAGCAGTAAAACTAACATTGCCGGACGTAACTGACTCATTTTTTTCTCCTTACGCCAGACCGAGCAGCACTAACAGCAGGTCGATGGCCTTAATGCCGATAAAGGGCACCAGCAGCCCGCCCACGCCGTAGATCAGCAGGTTGCGGCGCAGCAGCGACGCCGCGCTCAGCGGCCGGTAGCTCACGCCCTTCAGCGCCAGCGGGATCAGAAAGACGATCACCAGCGCGTTAAAAATCACCGCCGAGAGAATGGCTGACGACGGCGAATGCAGATGCATCACGTTGAGCAGATTGAGCTGCGGATAGGTCGCCGCAAACGCCGCCGGAATAATGGCGAAATATTTGGCGACGTCGTTGGCGATACTGAAGGTGGTGAGCGAGCCGCGCGTCATCAGCATCTGCTTGCCGATATGCACCACTTCCAGCAGCTTGGTGGGGTTCGAGTCGAGATCCACCATATTGCCCGCCTCTTTCGCCGCCTGGGTGCCAGAGTTCATCGCCACCGCCACGTCGGCCTGCGCCAGCGCCGGGGCGTCGTTGGTGCCGTCACCGGTCATCGCCACCAGCCGCCCTTCCGCCTGATACTGGCGGATCAGCGCCAGCTTCGCTTCCGGCGTCGCTTCCGAGAGAAAGTCGTCGACCCCCGCTTCCGCCGCGATCGCCGCCGCGGTCAGCGGATTATCGCCGGTGATCATCACGGTTTTGATCCCCATTTTGCGCAGCTCGGCGAAACGCTCTTTAATGCCGCCTTTAACGATATCTTTCAGCGCCACCACGCCCAGCACCTTCGCCCCTTCCGACACCACCAGCGGCGTGCCGCCCGCGCGCGCCACCTCTTCCACCAGCGCGTTGACCTCCGCCGGGAAGCGGCCGCTGTTGGCTTCGATATGGCGCTTGACCGCGTCCACCGCCCCTTTGCGGATCAGCCGGTCCTGCACATTGACGCCGCTCATGCGCGTCTGCGCCGAGAAGGGGATAAAGCTCGCCCCCAGGCTGTTCAGGTCGCGCTCGCGCAGGTTGAAGCGCTGTTTCGCCAGCACCACGATACTGCGCCCCTCGGGCGTTTCATCCGCCAGCGAGGCGAGCTGCGCTGCATCGGCCAGCTGCTCTTCGCTGACGCCCGGCGCGGGCAGAAACTGCGTCGCCTGGCGGTTGCCGAGCGTAATGGTGCCGGTCTTGTCCAGCATCAGCACGTCGACGTCGCCCGCCGCCTCAACCGCGCGTCCGCTGGTGGCGATGACGTTGGCGCCCAGCATACGGCTCATGCCCGCCACGCCGATGGCGGACAGCAGGCCGCCGATAGTGGTGGGGATCAAACAGACCAGCAGCGCCACCAGCACCGTGACGCTGACCGGCGCGCCGCCCCATGCGGAGAAGGGCCAGAGGGTAACGGTCGCCAGCAGAAACACGATGGTCAGCGACACCAGCAGAATGGTCAGCGCGATCTCGTTAGGCGTTTTCCGCCGCTTCGCGCCCTCTACCATAGCGATCATGCGGTCGAGAAAGGTCTCGCCTGGGTTGACGCTGCACTGGATCACCAGCCAGTCGGAAAGGATGCGCGTGCCGCCGGTCACCGAGGCGAAGTCGCCGCCCGACTCGCGGATCACCGGCGCGGATTCGCCGGTGATGGCGCTCTCGTCGACCGAGGCGCCCCCCTCCAGCACTTCGCCGTCGCAGGGAATAATATCGCCCGCCTCCGCCAGCACAATGTCCCCCTTGCGCAGGCTATCGGCCGAGACCTGCTGCCACTGGCCGCCGTGGCGCGGCTCAGACAGCTTTTTCGCAAAGCTGGTTTTCTTGACCCCTTTCAGGCTACTCGCCTGCGCCTTGCTGCGCCCTTCCGCCAGCGCTTCGGCGAAGTTGGCAAACAGCACGGTGAACCAGAGCCAGAGCGCAATAGCGCCGGTAAAGCTGGCGCGGCCGTCGAGCCAGCCCCCCGCCATGCCCAGCGCCAGCAGCGTGGTCAGCAGGCTGCCGAGCCAGACCACAAACATCACCGGATTGCGAAACTGCACGCGCGGATCCAGCTTTTTCAGCGCGTCGACCAGCGCGACGCGCATCAGTGCGCCGTTCAGCGCCTGTTGTTGACGACTCATGAGTGCGTACCCTGAAGAAGTTGCAGATGCTCAGCGACTGGGCCCAGCGCCAGAGCGGGAATAAAGGTCAGCGCGCCCACCAGCAGCACCGCGCCGATCAGCAGCGCGATAAACAGCGGGCCGTGCGTCGGCAGCGTGCCGTTGCCTACCGGCTGCGCTTTTTTCACCGCCATGCTGCCCGCCAGCGCCATCACCGGAATAATGATGCCGAAGCGGCCGACCAGCATGCAGAACGCCAGCAGCAGGTTCCAGAACGGCGTGTTGGCGCTCAGGCCCGCAAAGGCGCTGCCGTTGTTATTGGCGGCGGAAGAGACCGCGTAGAGCACTTCGCTAAAGCCGTGTATGCCCGGGTTCGCCATCCCTGCGCGGCCTGCGTCGGTCATCATCGCCAGCGCGGTGCCGAGCAGCACCAGCGTCGGCGTCACCAGAATCGCCAGCGCGGTCATCTTCATTTCGCGCACGTCGACCTTTTTGCCCAGATACTCCGGCGTGCGGCCGATCATCAGGCCCGCGATAAACACCGCCAGCACCACGAAGAGCAGCATGCCGTAAAGGCCCGCGCCGACGCCGCCAAACACCACTTCACCCAGCTGCATCAGCCACATTGGCACCATGCCGCCCAGCGCGGTAAAGGAGTCGTGCATCGCATTCACCGCGCCGCAGGAGGCGGCGGTGGTGATGACCGCGAACAGGCTGGAGTTGAGGATGCCAAAGCGCGTCTCTTTACCTTCCATATTCAGCGCGCTGTCCGCGCCGAGCGCCAGCAGGTGCGGGTTGCCGCGGGTTTCCGCCCACATCACCGCCACCACGGCCACTACAAACATCAGCGACATCGCCCAGAGCAGCATATGGCCCTGACGACGGTCGCGCACCGCATAGCCAAAGGCGAAGCAGAGTGCCGCCGGGATCAGGAAAATCGCCAGCATCTGCACAAAGTTGGTCAGCGCGTTGGGGTTTTCAAACGGATGGGCCGAGTTGGCGTTAAAGAAGCCGCCGCCGTTGGTGCCGAGCATCTTGATCGCCTCCTGCGACGCCACCGGCCCCATCGCCAGCGTCTGCTTCGCCCCTTCCAGCGTGGTGATGTCGTGGTACGGCAGGAAGTTCTGAACGCTGCCCTGGCTGACGAACAGTAGCGCCATCAGCAGGCTGATCGGCAGCAGCAGATAGAGCGTGATGCGCGTCAGATCGCGCCATGCGTTGCCGAGCGTATCGGTGGCGCGGCTGGCGAAGCCGCGGATCAGGGCGAACGCCACCGCGATGCCGGTCGCCGCCGACACGAAGTTCTGCACCGTCAGGCCGACCATCTGGCTAAAGTAGCTCAGGGTGCTCTCGCCGCTGTAGGACTGCCAGTTGGTATTAGTGACGAAGCTCACCGCGGTATTGAGCGCCAGATGCCAGCTCAGCGCAGGCAGCTGCTGCGGGTTAAGCGGCAGCCGGTCCTGCAGCAGCAGGATCGCCATCAGCACGACAAAACCGAGCAGGTTAAACAGCAGGATCGCCAGCAGATATTGCGTCCAGCGCATGGCAGGCGCCTGCGCGCCGAGCAGCCGCCAGAGCGGACGCTCAACGCCCGCCAGCACCGGCTTGTCAGCGATCAGCACCGCCAGCCCGCGGCCCAGCGGCTGCGCCAGCACCATCAGCACCAGCAAATAAACAGCAATCAGTAAAAACGCGTTGGCGGCCATTAAAACGCCTCCGCATTTAACAGGGCATAGATCAGGTAGCCCAGTAACAAAAACACCAGCACGATGCCGGTTATTACGCCCACGCTCACAGCGACCTCCAGAGGGATCAGGGTTTCCCAATAGCCTGCGCGCATCGGTATAAAGAAGCGGTTAAATTGCCTGTAGCGGGCGTAAAAAAGTTATAAAAATGGCGAATAAACAGGTGGATGAGCGGGGGGTGCTGCCTTTTTTAATTATAAAACCCGCTGGCGCAGCGTAACGGCTCTGCTGACATTGTGAAGAAGATTGATATTCATTATCATTTCGATTTCCTTGCGAAATAATTGTGATGCGTTCTCTTTTTTCTCTGCTGCTGTTGCTGCTGTGCAGCGGCGCCTGCTTCGCGAAATCCATTGTCGATATCACCGGCCAGCGCGTGATGCTGCCCGATCGTCCTCAGCGCATCATTCTGGGCGAAAGCCGCATGCTCTATACCCTGGCGCTGATCGTGCCCGGCAATCCGGCGGCGCGTATCGCAGGCTGGCCTGCGGATATGGCGAAGTACGACGCGCAAAGCTGGCGCCAGTTCACCGCCGCGTTTCCGGCGATCAAAGCGGTGCCACAGCTGGGTAGCGGCGCGCTGCGTGATCTCAACCCCGAGCAGGTGCTGAAGCTCAGGCCCGATCTGATTATCCTGCCGCGCCTGGCGAAAAGCGGCGCGGAAGAGGCGCATTTCCGCCAGCTGATGCAGCAGGTCAATATTCCGGTGATTTATGTCGACCTGCGGGTCGATCTGCTCAACAACACGGTGCCGAGCCTGAAGATTCTGGGCGACGTGTTCGACCAGCCGCAGCGCGCGCAGGCCTTTATCGATTTCTATCAGCAGCATATGGATAAGGTGCGCGACCGGCTGGCGAGCTATCACGGCGCAAAAACCCGCGTAATGCTGCATCTGCACCTGGGCCGACGCGACACCTGCTGCACCACCGCGGTCAACGGCAATCTCGGGCAGCTGCTCGCCTTTGCGGGCGGCGACAATATCGCGGCGGGCGCGGTAAAAGGGGTGTTCGGCGAGATCAACCCTGAGCAGGCGCTGGCGCAGCCGCCGCAGGTCTATATCGCGACCGGCATGGCGGACGCGGACAACGACAAAACTCTTCAGCTCGGCCCGGCGATCGGCGCCGGCGAGGCGGCCGCCAGCCTGCAAAAGCTGCTGGCCGCGCAGCCGGTTCTTAGCCAGCTTGAGGCGGTAAAAAACCATCGCGCCTTCGGGCTGTGGCACAACTTCTACCTCAGCCCCTGGCATGTCGTGGCGGTAGAGTTTTTCGCCAGGGCGCTCTACCCGCAGCTGTTCGCCGACCTCGATCCGCAACGCACGCTTGAGCAACTTTATCAGCGCTTTCTGCCGCTGAATTTATCAGGGACTTTCTGGAGCCAGTTACCGCAATGAAACCGCTTTCTTCTCTTCTGCTGGGCGGCGCGCTGCTCTCCGGCAGCCTGCAGGCGCAGGAATCTACGCTGCTGGTGACGCAGGACGCCGAGCCGCAGGAGAATGGCTACCAGCCGCACAGCAGCGTGACCGCCACGCGCGCGCCGGCAAAGCTTATCGACACGCCGCAGAACGTTACGGTGGTGCAGCAGCAGGTGCTGCAGGACAGCGCCGCGCAGAACCTCGACGAGGCGGTGAAGTTCGTCAGCGGCATTACCCAGGCTAATACGCTGGGCGGCACGCAGGATGCGCTGATCAAGCGCGGCTTCGGCGATAACCGCGACGGCTCGATTCTGCGCGACGGCGTGCGTTCGATTCAGGCGCGCAACTTTACCCCCACCAGCGAACGCGTTGAGGTGCTGAAAGGCCCCTCCTCTATGCTCTACGGCATGAACGAGCCGGGCGGCCTGGTTAACGTCATTAGCAAGAAGCCGCTGCTGACGCCGCAGGTGCATCTGGAGGGCCGCAACAGCAGCTTTGGCGGCGGTGGCGGGCAGCTTGACGTGACCGGCCCGCTCGGCACCAGCGGCTTTGCGGGACGGCTTATTGTCGATCACGACGAAACTGACTACTGGCGCAATTTCGGCCGCACGCGCCAGACGGTGATTGCGCCGTCGCTGATGTGGTTTGGCGAGAGCACCACCCTGCGCGTCGCCTGGGAACATATGGAGTATCTGGTGCCGTTCGATCGCGGCACGGTAATCGACCCGAAAACCGGCAAGCCGGTGAACACGCCGCGCGAAGAGCGCTTCGACGAGCGTTTTAACGCCACGCGCGGCGATCAGGATACCCTGACGCTGGCCGCCGATCGGATCCTGAACGACAGCTGGACGGCACATCTTAACTACAGCTTTACCCGCAACGCCTACAGCGACCATCAGGCGCGCGCCACCGCCTTTAACGCCGATACCGGCGTGCTGACGCGTCAGGCCGACGCCACCGCCGACGCCCAGAGCCGCTCACAGATGGTGCAGCTGACGCTGAACGGCGACGTCGACTGGGGCCGCGTCAGTCACCAGCTGCTGGCCGGATTCGACTACGAAGCTGACCGCACCTTCCGCGGCGATATGCTGCGCGGCAAAAAGAATAGCCGCTTCAATATCTGGCATCCGGTGTATGACGAGATGTCATCGACCTCAACCGTGAGCGCTGCCGACAGCGATCAGCGCGAAAATATCGACAGCCGCGGCCTCTTTGTGCAGGACGCCATTCGCCTGACGCCGAACTGGCTGCTGCTCGGCGGCCTGCGCTACGACAGCTTCGACGTAATGGCGGGCAAAGGCCGTCCGTTCGTCGCCCGCACCCGCAGCACCGACAGCCGGCTGGTACCGCGCGCGGGCGTGGTTTACAACCTCAACGACTGGTCGAGCCTCTACGCCAGCTACACCGAATCCTTTAAGCCGAACGTCTCTATCGCCACCGAGATCGGCGCGCTGCCGCCGGAGCTGGGCAAAGCCTGGGAAGTGGGCGGTAAGATCGATCTGCCCAACGGCGTGACCGGCACGCTGGCGCTGTTTGATATTCAGAAACGCAACGTTATGGTTGATGAACTGGTGAATGGCGAGACCCTGACGCGCACCGCCGGAAAGGTGCGTTCGCAGGGCGTCGAGCTGGATCTGGCGGGCAAGCTGACCGACTCCCTCAGCCTGGTAGGCAGCTACGCCTGGACCGATGCGCGCGTCACCGCCGATCCGGCGAATAACGGCAACGCCATGAGCAATACCGCGCGCCATACCGCCGCGCTGTTTCTCACCAACGATTTTGGCACCACCGGCCTGCTGGCGGCGGACGATCTGCGCGCCGGCGTCGGCGCGCGCTACGTCGGTCGCCGACCGGGCGATGCGGCCAACAGCTTTTATCTCGATGATTACACGGTGGCGGACGCCTTCGTTGCCTGGCAGATGCCGCTTAACCGCTACCGCGTCAAGTGGCAGGTCAACGTTAACAATCTGTTTGATAAGACATTTTATCCGTCCAGCGGCAATAACCTGCGCGTCGCCGTTGGCGAGCCGCGCGAGATCGTGCTGCGCGCCAGCGTCGATTTTTAACTCGCCAGCGCCCAGACGCGATTAAGATCGGCGTTTACCCATAGCGGACTCTCTTCTGCGCCGATAATGCTGTCGGTGCAGAAGCTGTCGCTGAGATCGATACGTTCCGGCCTGACTTCGCGCTGCGCATGCAGCGACCAGAAGGCGTGTACCACCGGCTTCAGCAGCGAGCGCTCCCCCGCTTTCACCACCAGCGCGACGCGTCCCGAGGCGAGCCTGACCAGCGAGCCGACCGGATAGATGCCAATGGCGCGCACGAAAATATGCAGGATCTGCTGGTCGAAGTGGCCGCGCCAGTTCAGCATATTGTGCATCGCTTCGGCGGGCGTCCAGCCTTTACGGTAGCTGCGCGTCGAGGTGAGCGCGTCATAGACGTCGCACACCGCGGCCATGCGCGAGTAGAGGGAGATCTCCTCGCCCTTTAGCCGGTGCGGGTAGCCGCTGCCGTCATACTTTTCATGATGATGCAGCGCGATATCCAGCAGATCCTCGTCGGCACCCGCCTCCATCAGCATCTGCACGCCGGTCACCGGGTGCTGGCGCATAACCTCAAACTCTTCGTCGCTGAGCTTGCCGGGCTTATTGAGGATCTCCAGCGGCACCGCTGCTTTGCCGACGTCATGCAGCAGCCCGCCCATGCCGACGCGCCGCACCTGCTGGTCGTCCAGCCCCAGCTGCTGCGCCAGCGTAATCATTAACCCGCAAACCGCCATAGAGTGCAGATAGGTATAATCGTCATGATTTTTAAGGCGCGCGACGCTCAGCAGCGCGGTCGGCTCGCGCCGGATTGAACCGGCGATTTCGTCTACCAGGTCGAGCGTGCCCGCCAGGTTGAGGCGGTGCCCAAGGCGCGCCTCGTTGAACATCGCCATGACCTGCGTCTTGCCCTGCTGGAAAATCTGCTGCGCCTGGTCCAGCTCCAGGAAAAAGGGGGTGCGCGCGACGGGCTGACTGGCCGCCGACGGCGCGGCGGGCGCTGGCACCGATCGATTCAGATCGATCCAGAGCCGCTGGATCCCTTCACTGCGCAGCATTGCGATCTGGCGCGGATCGGTCACCAGCATCTGATTACGAATACGTTTGTCTTTAATCCACCAGACCTCGAGCTTATGGATAAACATCCCTGGCCGCAGCTCGTCGACGGTGATTTGTTTTATCACGATATCTCTCCTAAGGATCGCTCCCGGTAGAGAGATATCGGCAGATGAGCAAATTTTCTTCAGTGGGGAATGAAGTGGTCGGCGCAGCGCTTTATATCGCCTTCACGCCCTGCGCCGTCTTTTTCGCCTCGCGCGCCGCTTCAGGCGTCGGCGTTTCGCCGACGCGCGCGATCGGCCCCATCACAAACAGGAACAGCAGCGCGGCGACCACGCAGTGCGCGCCGACGAACCCCAGCCCGATGCTGTAGCTGCCGGTCAGCCCGACAATCACGCCGAACAGCAGCGGCGTAACGAAGCCGGCGATATTACTGATGCCGTTGAATATGCCGCCTGCAAGGCCGACCGCCTCTTTCGGCGCGGTGTCGCTAATCACCGTCCAGGTGCCGGCACCCGCCGCCACCCCCTTGCCAAAGAAGGCGAAAGACATAATGGCGATAATGCCGAGGTTGCTCGGGATAACCGCGGCCATCACCAGCGACGCCGCCATTAGCATGCCGATAATAAACGGCGTTTTGCGCGCCCAGGAGAGGCTCCAGCCGCGTTTGATCAGCATATCGGAGATATAGCCGCCGCTGATGCCGCCGAGAAAGCCGAACAGCGCGGGCGCGATGGTGGCGAAACCGGCGTCCATAATATTCATGCCGCGCGCCTGTACCAGATAGATGGGAAACCAGGTAATAAAGAAGTAGCTGAGCGCGATGGTGCAGTACTGACCGAGATAGGCGCACCAGAGCATGCGGCTGGAGAGCAGGGTTTTGAACATTTTTTTGTTCAGCGCGGGCCGCGCCTTCAGAGTATGGGCCGCGTCGATATCCACCAGCGCCCCGCCCTCGACGATATAGTTAAGCTCGCTGGCGGAAACGCCGGGATGGTTGCGCGGCTCGCGCATATAGGCCGCCCAGACAAACACCGCCAGCACCCCGATGCCGCCCAGCACGAAGAAAGGCCACTCCCAGCCAAAGCGCGACACCAGCCAGCCGGAAAGCGGCGAGAAAATGGCCACGGCGAAGTATTGTGCCGTGCTAAACAGCGCAGAGGCGCGCCCGCGCTCTGCGCCGGGAAACCACATAATCACCACGCGCGCGTTGGCGGGAAAGGCGGGCGCTTCTATCAGCCCCAGCGCAAAGCGCAGCGTAAACATCAGCACCAGCGCGGCGGTGATGCCGCCCGCCAGTTCGCCGACAAAGCCCATCGCAATGGTGGAAAGCGACCAGAGCGCCAGCGTGATGCCGTACACTTTTTTCGCGCCAAAGCGATCGAGCAGCAGGCCGCCGGGGATCTGGCCGATCACATAGGCCCAGCTAAACGCGGAGAGGATCAGCCCAAGCTGGATCGCCGAGAGTCCAAATTCATCTTTGATCGCCGATCCTGAGATCGACAGGATCGAGCGGTCGGCGTAGGCCACCACTGACAGAAACAGGATCAGGCAAAGGATCCAGATACGTACGCGGGTGGGCCGCGCGGCAGCGTGCTCTTTTCTCATCAGGTGAATTCCTTAAAAAGGAGGCATTCCGCCCCGGAAAAAACGATCAGGCATACCGCGTTAAACGCCCTGTGGAGGAAATATAGGTAGCAGGCGAAGGGTTGGTCATTGGGCGAGTGGTGAAATCATGGGCGCTATCTGGCCCTGATTTTGGCAGCCTTCACAACGCAGCTTGCGGCGCCGCACATAAGCGGCAAAAACGGCGGCTGCCGCACGGGGAATGTGCGCCAGCTCCAGGAAATCATGGTGCGCTGCGCTATGAAGCGCAGCCGTACCAACCGCCCAGGCTACCACGTCAGCTACCAGGGCAACGACAACGCGAAAGCGGTGCCCGAGCTGGCCGACACAGAGTGGGTAGAGCGGATGTAGATACAATGTTGATACAATACTGGTTAAAGAGTAGACTGACCTCAACAACAGAAGTGGCTGCAGTAGCAGACGAAAAGAAGCGGCAACGTGTTAACTGGATTATCTAAAATGCGACAGACAATTAAGCGCTGGGGCAACAGCCCCGCGGTGCGAATTCCCGCACATATGATGACCCTGATGAACATGGACATCGACGCAGAAGTCGAGATCAGCGTTCAGACAGACGCTAATAACATGCAGCGTCTGGTCATTGAGCCGGTGCGCCAGGTTACTCTCGAGACGATCATGAGCCAGGTAACCCCTGAGAATATGCATGGCGAAATGGACTTCGGAGACGCACAAGGACAGGAGATCTGGTAATGCCCTTTGTTCCCGATGCTGGAGATATACTCTGGCTCGATTTCACTCCGCACGCCGGGCATAAGCAAGCTGGCCGCAGGCCGGCGCTGGTCATGAGCCCGGCAATGTACAACCGCATCGGCATGATGATATGCGTCCCGCTTACCACCAAAATCAAAGGTAACCCTTTTGAAGTGCCGATCGCCGGCGCACCCGCAAACGTGGCGCTGGCAGACCAGGTCCGTAACCTGGACTGGAAAGCGCGCAACGCGGCGCCAAAGGGCAAAGCCACCGCTGATGAGCTCGAGGCTGTGCGTAAACTCACTCGCATGCTGGTCGGCTAAACCTTCGGTAAAGGGCTGGTCAGCGAATGAGTGCCCCCCCAAAAAGCGAGGCGATGCGGTTTACTCCGCTCAGCACAGAGGACGGGAAACTGACATGCTTCTTCCCCGTCGCCAGCAGCGCGCCGCTACTGTGAATAGTTTTCGCGCAGCATCGCCATCAGAACAATATCGTGATAGTCGCCGTCGCGCAGGCAGGCCTTGCGGCGCACGCCCTCCTGCTCAAAGCCGATGCGCTGATAGAGCCGCCGCGCGCGCGCATTATCGTGAAACACCTCCAGCTCTACGCGCGTCGCGCCCAGCCAGTTAAAGGCGTAGTCCAGGCCATTTCGGATTAAACGTTCGCCGATGCCGCGTCCGCTGAAAGCGGGATCGACGCCGATGCCGAAGCTCAGTCCGTGACGGGTACGCGGCCGGTTTTCAATGAACAGCGTCATTTCGCCGACCATCTGTCCATCCAGCTCCGCAACAAAACCGATATAGCCCTCGCTATCCATACGTTCGAATTTTTTCTGCCATATCGCCACGCTGGGAAAGGGCAGCTGGGTGGTCCAGCGATAGACCTCTGGGTGGCTGTAAAGACGCTGAAACCCAGCGGCATCGCTGGGTTCACGGCCGCGAATGATTAATTCCATATCGGTAATCCCTTATAAGTTGCACTAAGCTGTTTACTCTCCCCAGGCGTAAAGAGAGTCGTTATGTTGTATCGCCGTTTCGAACGTTTTATCAATATTTTCCAGGATGCTCCATCTGATTCGCCCCCGGGCCGCATCGGTGCCTTCTATTTTTACTACCTGCGCCAAGTGTGGCCAAGTTTCGCGGCGCTGCTGGTGGTCGGGCTGGGATCGGCGCTGATTGAGGTGGCCCTGTTTAGCTATCTCAGCCGTATTATCGACCTGGTCAACGCCTCGACGCCCGCCACGCTGTTCGCCGAGCACTGGCCTGTTCTGCTGTGGATGGCGTTTGTGGCGCTGATCCTGCGCCCGGTGTTTATCGCGCTGCACGATATGCTGGTGCATCAAAGCATTAACCCCGGCATGACCAGCATGATCCAGTGGCAGCAGCATAACTATGTGCTGCGCCAGAGCCTGAACTTCTTCCACAACGACTTTGCCGGACGTATCGCCCAGCGCATCACCCAGACCGGCAACGCGCTGCGCGACTCTGCGGTGCAGCTGGTGGACGCCATCTGGCATGTGCTGATCTATGCGATTACGTCGCTGGTGCTGTTTGCGGAAGCTGACTGGCGGCTGATGATCCCGCTGACGATCTGGATCGTCGCCTATATCGCCTCGCTGCGCTATTTTGTGCCGCGCGTAAAGGCGCGCTCCGTTGTGGCGTCGCAGGCGCGCTCAAAGCTGATGGGCACCATCGTCGACGGCTACACCAATATCGCCACGCTGAAACTCTTTGCGCACCACGATCTGGAAAAGCGCTACGCGCGCGAAGCGCTGCAGGAGCAGACCGATAAAAACTATCGTCTGAGCCGCATGGTCACCAGCATGGACGTGACGCTCTCTTCGCTTAACGGCCTGCTGATCGTCTCTACCTCCGGCCTGGCGCTCTGGCTGTGGAGCCAGTCGCTGATCAGCGTCGGCGCCATCGCGCTGGCGACCGGTCTGGTGGTGCGTCTGGTCAATATGTCCGGCTGGATTATGTGGGTGGTGAACGGCATTTTTGAGAATATTGGTACGGTGCAGGACGGCATCAACACCATCGCCCAGCCGCTCAGCGTGCAGGACGCGCCGCAGGCAAAAGTGCTGCAGGTGACGCGCGGCCAGATCCGCTATGAGGATATCCGCTTTGACTACGGCGGCGGCCATCAGGTGATTAACCGCCTTAACCTCAACATCAAACCCGGCGAGAAAATCGCGCTTATCGGCCCTTCCGGCGCGGGCAAGTCAACGCTGGTCAATCTGCTGCTGCGCCTCTACGACCTGAACGGCGGCCGTATCACCATCGACGATCAAAATATCGCCGAGGTGACACAGGCGAGCCTGCGCGGCCAGATTGGCATGATCACCCAGGATACGTCGCTGCTGCACCGCTCAATCCGCGAAAACCTGCTCTATGGCCGCCCGGACGCCACCGAGGCGGAGCTGCAGACGGCGATTCGTCGCGCGCGCGCCGACGAGTTTATTCCGCGCCTTTCCGACGCCGAAGGGCGCACCGGGCTGGACGCGCACGTCGGCGAACGCGGCGTGAAGCTCTCCGGCGGCCAGCGTCAGCGCATCGCCATCGCCCGCGTGCTGCTGAAAGACGCGCCAATTCTTATTATGGATGAGGCGACCTCGGCGCTCGACTCCGAGGTCGAAGCGGCGATTCAGGAGAGCCTGGGCACGCTGATGGAGGGGAAAACGGTGATCGCCATCGCGCACCGCCTGTCGACCATCGCCAAAATGGATCGCCTGATCGTGCTGGATAAGGGCCATATTGTTGAGATGGGCAACCACAGCGAGCTGCTGGCGCACAACGGCCTCTATGCGCGGCTGTGGCGTCACCAGACCAGCGGCTTCGTCGGCGATCACTGATCGCCACGTCGATACGGCAAGGCGTCGCGCGCCTCATCAGCCCACGCGCGCACGCCTTGTCGCTCTTCCTGAAGAAAATCTGCCACCGCATCGCGCAGGCCGGGATGCGCCAGATAGTGCCATGAGGTGGTGAGCTGCGGCTCAAAGCCGCGCACCAGCTTATGCTCCCCCTGCGCGCCGGCGTCGAACCGCTTCAGGCCGGCGGCGATGGCGTAGTCCATGCCCTGATAGAAACAGGTTTCGAAGTGCAGGCGATCGAACTCCGCCAGGCAGCCCCAGTAGCGGCCATATAGCGTCTCGCCATCCACCAGACAGAACGCCATCGCCGCCGGCTGCTGGTGCAGATGCGCGATCGCCACGCGAATGCTGTGCGGCATGCGCGCCGCCAGCAGGCTGAAAAAGTCGCGCGTCAGATAGGGCCGCTGGCCGCGCACCGCATAGGTGTTGGCGTAGCAGGTATAAACAAAGTCCCACTGATCCTCGCGCAGCTGGTCGCCGCGATACCAGTTAAATTCAAAGCCGCTCTGCGCCACCCGCTCGCGCTCTTTGCGCAGCTGTTTGCGCTTGCGCGACATCAGCGTGTCGAGGAAGTCCTGAAAGTCGCGGTAGCCGCGATTGTGCCAGTGATACTGACAGCCGAGGCGCATCAGCCAGTCTGGCTGCGGCTCAAGCAGCGCATCGCCACGCGCGTCGGTGAAATTGATATGCGCACTGCTCAGTCCGTGCTGGTGCAGCGTCTCCGGCAGCGCGGCGAGCAGCTGCGTGGCGGCCTGCGCGTCGCCCAGCAGGCGCGCGCCGGTCACCGGGCTAAAGGGAATGGCCCCCAGCCATTTCGGATAGTAGCGAATGCCCGCGCGCTGGCAGGCGTCCGCCCAGGCGTGATCGAAGACATATTCGCCCCATGAGTTGCGCTTGCGGTAGCCGGGCAGCGCAGCGCGCAGCGCGCCCGCTTCCCGCCACAGCAGATGATCCGACTGCCAGCCGCTTTCGGCGCGAACGCTGCCGCTCTCCTCCAGCGCCAGCAGAAAGGCGTGGCGTAAAAAGGGCTGATCGTCGGGCAGCAGCGCGTCCCATTCAGCGGCGTCAACATCCGCCAGCGAAGCAAGGTGAAGCAGAGACATGCGGAACTCCAGACCAAAACGGGCGAAAAGCTAGTCAAGCAGGTTTTGCCGCACAGCGAAAGGGCAACGGCACCTAATGTGAAGCGATGAAGCGGGCGTTCGGCTGGGCGGGCGGCAGAGCGAAGCCGTTACGCAGCCGCCTGGCTTCTTCGCCCGGCGACCGGCCAAACAGTCGGCGGAATTCGCGGCTGAACTGCGAAGGGCTTTCATATCCCACCGCCAGGCTGGCGCCAGCGGCGGTCATCTGCTGGCGCACCATCAGCAGCCGCGCCTGGTGCAGGCGGATCGACTTCACGTACTGCATCGGCGACGTCTGGGTTACGGCGCGAAAGTGAGCGTGAAAGGTTGCGTGGCTCATGCCGGCGCGGCGGGCAAGCTGCGCGATATCAAGTTCCTGCGCATAGTGCTGATGAATATGACGCAGCGCCTGGGCGATTTTGCCAAAGGCGCCCTGCTGCGTCAGGGCGGCGCGCAGTTCTCCTCCCTGCTCGCCGCTCAATACGTGGAAGTAGATTTCCCGCACCAGCGCCGGGCCAAGCAGCGCGGCCTGTAGCGGATCGCCCAGCGCATACAGCAGCCGCGTCACCGAGCGTTGTAGCGCATCGTCGAGCGGCGTGGAAACCATCCCGGCCGGCTGGTGCGTCACCGTTGCGCCCGCCTGCTCCATCTGCAGCAGCAGCTCCGCCGCTACGGGCAAGTCGAGGTGCATATAGATCGCCAGCAGCGGCGCCTCGGCGCTGGCGTCGGTCTCCATAATAAAGGGGACCGGCACGGAAACCGCCAGATAGTGCTGCGCATCGTAGCAATAGACGCGATCGCCAAAATAGCCGCGCTTGCGCCCCTGCAGCACGATCACGATGCCGGGATCGTAGAGCACCGGCGTGCGGCTCAGCGGACGGTTGGCGCGCAGCAGCCGCACATCGGGCAGCGGCGTCAGGTTATAGCCTTCCTGCGGCGCAAGGGCGGCAATCAGGCGGAGTGCGTCGGCGTTCATAAGAGGATTATGCACGCATGCGGCGTAATTTCCTGCCCGCAAGCAGAAAAATCAGCGTTTCAGGCAAGGATGGCAGATAAACAGGCATCCTCTTTTGCGGGCAGCGGGCGCAGTCTAAGACCTCCCCCCTAAAGAGGAAAGCAGATGAAAAAGATCATGATCACCGGCGTCAGCAGCGGTTTCGGTCAGGCGCTGGCGCAGGCGGCGCTGGCCGCCGGCCACAGCGTTTTCGGCACCGTGCGCAGCCAGCAGGCGCTGGACGCCTTTACGGCGCGCGATCCGGCACGCGCCCACGGTGCCATTCTCGATCTTACCGACCCTGAACGCATCGCCCCGCTGGTGGCGACGTTTGAAGAGGCGTACGGCCCGCTCGACGTGCTGATCAACAATGCGGGCTATGGCCATGAGGGTATTTTCGAAGAGGCGACGCTGGAGGAGATGCGCCACCAGTTTGACGTGAACCTGTGGGGAGCGGTGGCGATGATGAAGGCGCTGGTGCCGCGTTTCCGCGCTCGGCGGCGCGGGCAGATTATCAATATCACCTCAATGGGCGGCTTTATTACGCTGCCCGGCATCAGCGACTACTGCGCCAGCAAATTCGCGCTGGAAGCCTTTTCAGAGACCCTGAGTCAGGAGCTGGCCGGGTTCGGTATCGCCGTGACCGCCGTCGCGCCGGGCTCGTTTCGCACCGACTGGGCAGGCCGATCGATGGTGCGCAGCCCGCGTACCCTTCACGACTACGATGCGCTCTTCGATCCGGTACGGGAAGCGCGTCTCGCCAAAAGCGGCCGCCAGAACGGCGATCCCCATAAAGCGGCGCTGGCCATCCTCAGCCTGCTGGATCACCCCGCGCCGCCGGCGCATCTGCTGCTGGGCAGCGACGCGCTGCAGCTGGTGCGCGACAAACTGCGCAGCCTTGAGAGCAGCCTCGCCGAATGGGAGAGCGTCACGCGTTCAACCGACGGCTAAAAGCCTGTACATTGGCGTTTTCAACTGCAGGAACGCCCTATGGATCGGCTTGATTGTGACCGGATGTTCGTCGCCGTGCTGGAGCTGGGCAGCTTTGCCGCGGCGGCGGCGCGGCTCGGCGTCAGCAGCGGCCAGGCGTCAAAACTCGTGTCGAGACTGGAGCGGCAGCTCGGCGTGCAGCTGGTGAAGCGCAGCACGCGCGCCCTGTCGCCTACCGACGTCGGCCGCACCTATTATGAACAGGTCAAAACCCTGCTTGACGCCTTTGACGCGCTCGATGCCAGCGTGCGCGAAAGCGCCGGTACGCCGAGCGGACGGTTGAAAATCAGCGCGCCCGTGACCTTCGGCAGCGCGGTGCTCTCCCACGTGCTGGTCGCCTTTGCCAGACGCTATCCGCTGATCGAACTGGACGTCAGCTTTTCCGATCGCCCGGTCAGTATCGTGGACGAAGGCTTCGATATCGCCGTGCGTATCGGCAACCTGAGCGACAGCAGCCTGATTGCGCGCCGCCTGGGGGAAATCGCGGTGCGCCTCGCCGCCGCGCCGCGCTATCTGCAGCAGCACGGCACGCCGCTGCACTGGCGCGCCATCGGCGATCATCAGTGTATTACCGACACGAACTTCCGCGATCCCTGGAACTGGCCGTTCGCCAGCGAGGAGGGCGAGACGGTGACCGTGCCGGTGCGCGGCCGCGTGCGCTTCGCCAATACCGAAGCCTGCCTGCAGGCAGCGGTTGCCGGACTGGGCATCGCACGCCTGCCCGATTTTATCGCCGCCCCGGCGCTGCAGCGCGGCGATATCGTGCCGGTGCTGGCGGACTACGACGTGCCGCCGCTCGGCCTGTTCGCGCTCTACCCCGCCGCGCGCCATCTGGCGCAGCGCACCCGACTGCTGGTCGATTTTCTGGCGGATCACTTCGATCGTTTTCCGCCCGGCCAGTTCCTTCCAGAATGGAAGGAATGATTGCCGTTTTGACCCGATTATCAGCCACCGGGAAGAGTAATAAGCTGCAGCTCTTGTCAGCATGAGGAGCAGCGCAATGTTAGTCAGAGGTAAATGGAGTGCGGAGTGGCATCCGGTTCAGGCCACGGATAAACAGGGCGGGTTTGTTCGCCAGACGTCGAGTTTTCGCCACTGGATCAGCAGCGATGGCAGCGCCCCCTTTCCCGCCGAGCCGGATCGCTACCATCTCTATGTCGCGCTGATCTGTCCCTGGGCCTCGCGCGCGCTGATCGCCCGCAAGCTAAAAGGGCTGGAGTCGGTTATCAGCGTGTCGGTGGTTGCGCCGCAGCTGGGCGAACAGGGCTGGCGCTTCGGCGGCTTTCCCGGCGCGGATCGCGATACGCTCAACGGTGCCAGTTATCTGCACGAGCTTTACACCCGCGCCGATGCCGATTTTACCGGACGCGCCACCGTGCCGGTGCTGTGGGACAAAAAGACGCAGACCATCGTTAACAACGAGTCGGCGGATATCGTGCGCATGTTTAACAGCGGTTTTGGCGACCTCGCCGATAACCGTATCGATCTCTATCCCGGCGCGCTGCGCGCTGAAATCGACGCGCTGAACGCGGCGATCTACCCGCGCCTGAACAACGGCGTCTACCGCGCTGGTTTCGCTACCACCCAGCTCAGCTATCAACAGGCCTATAGCGACGTATTTGAACAGCTGAACGAGCTGGAAGCGCGCCTGGCGGACGGCCGCACTTTCCTCTTCGGCGAGCGCGTCACCGAGACCGATATTCGCCTGTTCGTGACGCTTATTCGCTTCGACGTTGCCTATTACGGCCTGTTCAAGTGCAATCAGCGCCGGGTGCGCGACTATCCGTTGCTCAACCGCTATCTGAAAAGCATGCTGTCGATTTCCGGCGTGCGCGAAACGGTAGATATCGAGCACATCAAACAGGGCTATTATTCTATTAAGGCGCTCAATCCCAACGGGATCGTGCCGGCAGGCCCGGATATGAGCGAGTACGGTTTTTAAGGAGAAGCGGATGGCGAAAGCGTTAGTGATTTTTCTGCATGGCGTCGGCAGTAACGGCGATGATTTAGCGGCGCTGGGCCGTCACTGGGCGCCGCTGCTGCCGGACGTTATCTTCGCCGCGCCCGATGCGCCTTACCCTTTTCCACACGGCGCAGGTTTTGAGTGGTTTAGCCTCGACGGCGTGACGCCGGACAACCGACCGGCGCGGGTACGCGCCGCACGCGCCGCCTTCGACGCCACGCTGGAGGCGATTCTCGCGCGGCACGGGCTACGCGACCAGTGGGACAACGTGGTGCTGGTCGGCTTTTCACAGGGATCAATCATGGCGCTCGACGCGCTGGCGTCTGGACGCTTCCCGCTGGCGGGCGTGGTGGCCTTCTCCGGCCGGCTGGCGTTTGACGAGCCGCTGTCGCCTTCGGTTCAGACCCCTGCGCTGCTGATCCACGGCCACGCCGACGCGGTGATCCCGTGGCGCGAGAGCGAATCAGCCGCGCAGCGCCTGAAAGCCGCTGGCGTCTCCCTTGAGCTTCAGCTTGAACCCCGAACCGAACACACCATTTCCGCGCAGGGCGCGATGCGCGCCGCCGCGTTTATCGCGCAGTGTCTGCAGGATTAAGGCCAGAAACGCCTGAGCGCGGCATACGCCTGCCGCGCCGCCTCATGTGGCGGCAGGCGCTTCAGGTCGTCATTAAACACTTCAATCCCTACCGGTCCCCGGTAGCCCGCGCTTTTTAGCTTATCGACAAAGCTGCCGACGTCGATGATGCCCGCGCCGGGCAGCTGGCGCCGGTGCTTCGCGAGCTGCATAATCGCCTCTTTATCCTGCGGTGCCGGCTGAACCGCCATATCGCACAGCTGCACTTCATAAATCCGCTCGGCGGGAATGCCATCGAGATGCGAGGCGTCGCCGCCCAGCGCACAGATATGAAACAGATCCACCACCAGCCCGATATTGGGTTGATCCAGCCGCCGCAGCCGCTCCCAGGCTTTCGGCAGCGTATTGTCGACGCTGCACCACGCCATCGGCTCATACATGATGCGCATGTCGAAGCGCGCAGCCTCGGAAGCGAGCCAGCGCAGATCCTCGTCGATTTGCTGCACGATAGCGTCGTCGCGCGTGGTGGCGGGCGCCTGAATGGTGTCGCAGCCCAGCGCCTGCGCCAGGGCGATAAACTGCCGCAGCTCGTCCCGCTTTTGCCGACGCAGCTCGCCAGGGGCACCGGTGAAGTCGCGCAGCACCTGCAGGTTGGTGAAGCCCATCCCCTGCTGCGCCAGACGCGCCGCGCCAGCCTGACAGGCTTCAACATCTTCCCGCCAGATTTCGACCTGATCGAATCCGGCGTCGCGCGCCGCCTGAAGTTTCTCTTCGGTATTACCGCTTAACAGCACCAGGTTAAGGAATGCAGGCTGAGTCATGAACGTCCTCCTTAATCGTCCGGAATCATCGGCTGCCGCAGAGGCGGAATGCTCCGCGGCCGATATTTGCTTTTAGCCGAGCAGATTCACCAGCGCGAAGCCGGCGAAGGTCATCAGCAGCGATCCGGTAACGTGCACCAGCACGCTCGCCATCGCCCACAAATATTTACCTGATTGTAGCAACATAAGGATTTCTGCCGAGAAAGTGGAGAAGGTCGTCAGGCCGCCGCATAAGCCGGTGACGATCAGCAGCTTCCAGGCGGGATCAAGCTGAGGGTATTTCATAAACCAGGCCAGCGCGGCGCCGATAATAAATCCGCCTGCCAGATTCACCAGCAGCGTGCCCGGCGGCAGGCTGGGAAAGAGCGCGTTAAAGCGCAGCGAGATAAGCCAGCGCAGCGTACAGCCGGTAGCGCCGCCCAGCATAACGGCGAACAGCGACTTCAACATAGTTAACTCCTGTAGTCAGCGATCGCGCAGGGAGGTGGCGGAGAGAGAGCACTAGCCTGACACACCAGCAACGCCTGCGAGAGGATTCGGGTTAATGTCAGGCGTCATCAGCCGCTGGGGTCGCCAGCAGGCGGTTAGGGAAGGTGGAACGCCATCACCTTAAGGCGTTGATAATACGATGATGCACCGGGAGTGACAAGCGGGTCAGACCAGCAGCAGGCGGCGAAAAAGCAGGTTCTGGAGACTTTGCCGCGGCGAGTTTTTTAATAAAAGCGTACCTCTTCTAACAGCATTTAATAATTTTTATATAGTCAGAGCAGTACTGAATAATCTTTTCATCATTGGTTATTAAGATCAGATTTTCTTCTCGAGCCTGGGCGACCAGCAAACGATCAAAAGGATCTTTATGCATCTTTTCTGGTAAGTTGCGGATGGAGCAGGCATGGCGTGAGGTAATGGGGAGTTCAATATAGCCCGCCTCTTTTAATCCTTCAGTCAGGCTGACTGGATCAAAGCCAAAATCGGGTTTACCTAAATCGGCCTTGATAGCGATTTCCTGAATTGAGGCAGGCGAATAATAAAGTCGATTATTGTGGTCGGCCAGGATAGCGATGGTCTCTGTAGCGAGTTTTTCTGGCTGCCAGCCAATCCAGATAAGGGCATGGGTATCAATTAAATATCCGCCTTCTGTCGAAGCAGAAGCTTTATTCTTCCCTGGTGCCATGCTCGCTATTCCCGTAAAACAGCGCTTCAATCTTGTCGGCGTGCAGTTGGTTAAAGTTGTCTGGCACGCTGATTTCGCCCTTCTCTTTCATAAACCCGATGCGCGGCGTTTTCTCAGCCGGAGTCAGAGGAACGAGCTTCGCCATCGGCTGACCGTTTCGGGCGATAATATATTCCTCACCTGTAGCCGCTACATGCGCTATGAGTTTAGAAAAATGCGTTTTTGCCTCGTAAAGGTTCAACTTGTGCATAAAACCTCTGTTAGTTGGTCAAGTTACTCGCCAGCGATCGTGCTTTGTTAGTCTAAAGACATGATGTTTGCTGGTCAATTTCTATTCAGCACGCGCAGAGAATAGTGATGCAATCATTCACAGATTTCTGCTTTAAGGAGAAGGTTATGCGCACTCTGATTTTCGATACCGATATCGGCGTAGATGACGCCTTCGCGCTGGCTTACGCGGCGCGCACGCAGCGGCTGCTGGGCATCACAACGGTGTTCGGCAACGTGGCGGTGGGCCAGGCGGTAAAAAACGCTCGCCTGTTTTGCGACAGGATGCGGATCGACGCCCCGGTCTATCGCGGCTGTTCGCGCCCGCTGGCGCTGGCACCCAGCGAGCCGGCGAAGCTGCACGGCGAAGATGGCCTGGGTGACGCGTTTGCCAACCCCTACAGCGACGCCGCGCCGGACGCGGTGCCCTTTATTATCGACAGCGTGCGCGCGCGGCCGCATGAGGTGACGCTGGTGGCGATTGGCCCGCTGACCAATATCGCCAGCGCCATCAATCAGGCGCCCGATATTATCCCGCTGGTGAAAGAGCTGGTGATTATGGGCGGTGCCTTCGGCACCGACGGCCACAGCGGCAACGTCACCCCCTTCGCCGAGTTCAATATCTGGAAAGATCCGCACGCCGCCGATCAGGTGCTCAGCTCGGCGCTAAACATCGTGGTGATGCCGCTCGACGTGACGCACAAGGTGCTGATCAGCGGCAAGGAAGTGCAACAGCTTAACCAGCCTGTGCTGAGCGCCATCGTGCGGCCCTATCTTGCCTACAGCCTGCAAAAAGAGGGCTTCGACGGCATGGCGCTGCACGATACGCTGGCGATCGCCTGGCTCTGCCAGCCCGAGGCGTTTCAGCTGAGCGAAGGGCCGCTGCGCGTTATCACCGAGGGCATCGCGCGCGGGCAAACGGTGCGTAAGCTGAGCGCGCTGGCGTCGCGGGAGGATCCGTTTCGCCATCTGCCCGCCCAGCGCGTGGCGCTGGGGGTCGACGCCGAACAGGTGCGCGACCACTTCTTTCGCACCCTTAGCGATCGAAGTGAATAACGCCCTTAATCAGCTCGCGGTTGTTGATCACCTGTGGCTCGAAACTTTCCGCCAGCGTCGAGAAGGCGAAGTGCGCGTTGAGCATCATGCCAGCGCGCAGCTGGCCGCTCGCCATCAGGTCGCGCACGCGATCGAAGTCTTCGCGCGTCGCGTTGCGGCTGCCCATTAAGGTGCTCTCTTTCTTGTGGAACTCGCTGTCCGGGATGGTCAGATCGCCTTTATGCAGGCCGACATAGACCACGGTACCGCCGTGGCGCATCAGGTTGACCGCGTTGTTCATCGCCGCAGGGCTGCCGGTCGCGTCGATTACCTTCAGCGCCAGCCTGCCGTTAAACTGCGCGCGCAGCGCATCGTAAAAATCATCGCGCGTTGGATCGAGCGCCGTCAGGCCCAGCTCTTTGGCAACGTGCGCGCGGCGAAACGCGCTGGTGTCCGCCACCACGACCTGAGCGCCTGCCGCCGCCGCAATCGCCGCCACGCCCAGCCCGATTGGCCCCGCGCCCACCACCAGCACATCCTCATCCGCGCCGACGCTTGCCCGACGCACCGCATGCGCGCTGATGGCGAACGGCTCAATCAGCGCGGCCGCTTCCGGCGCGACCTCCTCTACCTGCAGCAGATTACCGGCCGGCACCGCGAGATACTCGCAAAAGCCGCCATCCTGATGCACGCCGATAACAGAGATCTTTTCGCAGCAGTTGGTCTTGCCGCTCTGGCAGGCGTCGCAGCGCAGGCAGGAGATATAGGGGATCAGCGCCACGCGCTGGCCTGGCTCAACCCCTTCCGCGCCGTCGCCCAGCGCCACGACTTCGCCGCACAGCTCATGTCCCAGCACGCGTGGATAGCTGAAGAAAGGCTGGTTGCCCGCCCAGGCGTGGATATCGGTGCCGCAAATGCCGGCGGCGATGATTTTAATCAGCGCCTCGCCCGCCGCAGGCGCAGGCTGCTCGCGCGTGGTCCAGACCATTTTTTTAGGTTCAGCGATGACCAGGGTTTTCATTGTTGTCATGGTGGTTCTCCGGTTGTCCTGCCGCAGTTATGACGAATTGATCACAGAGCGGCTGTTTTGCCCGCGCGATCTGTGAGGCACGGCGTTTTTTTTGGGATTTGAATGGTTTTTAATAAATAAAAACCCGGAGAGCGCCCGTGAGCCGAAATCTGAATCTGCGCCAGAACGTGATTAACCAGATGCTGGAAGGGATCGCCCAGCGCCATATCCGTTCGCCGCTGCCCGCCCAGGCGGCACTGGCGGAGATGTTCAATATCAGCCGTACCACGGTGCGCCACGCGCTGCACTATCTGACGCAGTGCGGCGTGCTGGAAAAGGTGGCGGGAACCTATGTGATCGTGCGGCAGCCGCAGGAGGAGGATGGCTTCAGCGAACTGACCTCGCCGATTGAGCAGCAGGCGAGCCAGTTCGAGCAGGCATTTTTCGAGATGATCAACCAGCGCCAGCTCGCGCCCGGCGACGCCTTTAGCGAGCTACAGCTGGCGCAGCGGGTCAGGGTCAGTCCGGTGGTGGTGCGCGAGTTTCTGCTGCGCTTTATGCGTTACGATCTGCTGGAGCCGGTCAGGCGCGGCCGCTGGCGCATGAAAAAGTTTACCCTCGACTACGCCGACAAGCTGTTTGAGCTGCGCGAGATGCTGGAAACGCACGCCCTGACGCGGTTTCTCAACCTGCCGCCGCAGGATGAGCGCTGGATCCAGGCGCGCGATCTGCTCGATCGCCACCGCGCCCTGCGCGATACCATCGCCAGCGACTATCGCCAGTTCGCCGCGCTGGATAAAGAGCTGCATTCGCTGATCCTTTCTGCCGCCAACAACCCCTTTTTTAACCACTCGCTGGAGATTATTTCGGTTATTTTTCATTCGCATTATCAGTGGGACGAGCGCGATCTCAAGCAGCGCAATATCGTAGCGCTGGAGGAGCATATGGCGCTGCTTGCCGCGCTGATTAGCCGTCAGGATGTCGATGCCCTGCTGGCGCTGCATACCCATCTGGCAACTTCCCGCCTCTCTATGGCGCGCTCAATTCAGCAGTACAATTAAAAACCGATTAAAAACCGCAAAGCATTAGCTCCCGCACGAATCAGAAACATCTTCGCAACATCCCGGCGGCATTGCTTCTAGTCTCGACTGCAACTCATGGCGAGCCGCTGAGCCGCTATGTTCTCTGACCTCTGATAACGATAACGACCCCGCTACGGGAGTATGCCATGGAAAATACCTCAATCCGCGACGTTAAAAAGCCGGCCGTCGGCGCGCAGCCTGGCCAGGAGTATGTGCCGGCGCGCAGCGATATCGTGCGTTCGCCGCGCATTCGCAAGATTCAGATCACCGCCATGCTGCTGCTGCTGTTTGCAGCCATCATTAACTATCTGGACCGCAGTTCGCTCTCGGTGGCCAATATGACCATCCGCGAAGAGCTGGGGCTGAACGCCACCGAAATCGGCATGCTGCTCTCCGCCTTTTCGCTGGCGTACGGGCTGGCGCAGCTGCCCTGCGGCGCGCTGCTGGATCGTAAAGGCCCGCGCATTATGTTAGGCCTCGGCATGTTTGTCTGGTCGCTGTTTCAGGCGGCGGCCGGGCTGGTGCATAACTTCACCCAGTTTATTCTGGTGCGAATCGGCCTCGGCATCGGCGAAGCGCCGATGAACCCGTGCGGCGTGAAGGTGATCAACGACTGGTTCAACATTAAAGACCGCGGCATGCCGATGGGCTTCTTTAACGCCGCCTCGATGATTGGCCTGTCGGTGGCGCCGCCGGTGCTGGCTGCGATGATGCTGGCGTTCGGCTGGCGCGGCATGTTTATCACCATCGGCGTGCTCGGTATGTTTCTGGCGATTGGCTGGTACATGATCTATCGCGACCGCGACAACAACAGGCTGAGCGCGGAGGAGATCCACTATCTGCAGGCGGGCAGCGTGGCGTCGCGCCAGGAGCCGCTGAG
The DNA here is from genome assembly GCF_020149765.1 of Pantoea agglomerans. NCBI lineage: Bacteria > Pseudomonadati > Pseudomonadota > Gammaproteobacteria > Enterobacterales > Erwiniaceae > Pantoea > Pantoea agglomerans. The sequence goes on along the minus strand of NZ_CP083809.1, from coordinate 136,363 downwards.
CTTCGCCGAATGGCGCGGCCTGTTCAAGCAGCGCACCATGTGGGGCATGATGATCGGCTTTAGCGGCATCAACTATACCGCCTGGCTCTATATCGCCTGGCTGCCGGGCTATCTGCAGTCGACCTACCACCTGGATCTGAAGAGCACCGGCCTGCTGGCGGCAATTCCTTTCCTGTTCGGCGCGGCGGGCATGCTGCTTAACGGCTATGCGGTGGATGCACTGGTGCGTCGCGGCTTTGATGCGGTGAAGACGCGCAAAGTGTGCATTATCACCGGCATGCTACTGTCGGCGGCCTTTACCGCCTTCGTGACGCGCGCAACCGACACCACCAGCGCCGTGACGCTGATCGGTATGGCGCTGTTCTGCATCCACTTCGCGGGCACCTCCTGCTGGGGTCTGATCCACGCCAACGTTACGGCGCGCATGACCGCTTCGGTCGGCAGCATTCAGAACTTCGCCAGCTTTGTGTTCGCCTCCTTCGCGCCGGTCATTACCGGCTGGGTGCTCGATACCACCCAGTCGTTCAGCCTCGCGCTGATGATCTGCGCCGGGATCGCCGTGGTGGGCGCCCTCGCCTATCTGGTGCTGGTGCGCAAGCCGATCACCGACGGCGTTTAGCCGTAAAGGGCCGGGCGCCCTGCCCGGCTAGCTCAGCTTATGCAGCGTCACGCCGTGGCGCGCGCCGTAGCGTTCGATACCGGCAATCACCTTTTCCACACTCAGGGGCGGCGGCGGCGCGAAGAGCGGCGCCCGCGCCCGCAGCGCGGTGTCGAAGTGCGCGGAAGCGGCGAAATCATGCGGATAGCGCTCGGTATCGACGCCGACAAACGCCCCCTCATGCATCGCGCGATCGAGCAACCCCCGCCAGCGGTCGAGCGGTGCCAGGCCGATACTCTCCGTCCCGGTTGAAGAGAGCAGCATATCGATATCGCGATAGCGCGGCTGGCGATCCAGGAAGCGCGCCAGAGAGGCGGCGGAAGGCTCGGCGCCCGACATCAGCCAGAACGGAATGGCGTGCTGACGCATGGTGCACCAGGGATCCATCAGCAAATAGCTGCTTACCGTCAGGCGCGTCGCGTTGATGCCCGCCGCCAGATACCAGTCGCGGTAGATCTCCGCCACGACGAAGCTCAGCGCCTCAGGGTCCTGATAGCGTATCTCCAGCAGCTGCCAGCCCTGATCTGCCGCCAGCTTTTTCAGCGGCGACTTCAGATACTCGTCCAGGCCCCACTCCGCTTCCGGCACGGTGTCGGTTGGCGCAGGTGCATCCCACTGCTCGCGATCGCTGCCGGAACGCGCCAGAAACTCCGCGACGCGTCCGCCGCCCTGCAGATAGTCGCTCTCGGTTGCGCCGCCTGGCCCGCCGAACTGGAAGAAAGAGCGGTCGCTGGTGCGCGTTACCGGCCACTGCCGCGTACAGTGGCTGATAAACAGCGTGCTGTTGCCCGGCAGGCTGCGCATCAGAAATTCATTAAAAGCCAGCGGCAGCGCGCGCAGCTTGAGGTGAAAGTAGCGCATCCTGGCCAGCAGCTGCCGGTCCTGATTGGGATCCTGGATATGGTGCACCGCCAGACGCGGCCAGGCCGCCAGCAGCGCCGCCGCGACCGATTTTCCCTGCTCAAAGCCCGCCTGCGCGTCGTCGGGATCGCTGTGCGCCGCGCGTACCGGACAGAGAAAGGTTTGCGGCAGCCAGGGCGCGCCCGCCGCTGCCGCCAGATGGGTCAGCGCGCCATTGGACGAGCCGATAAAAGCGGCGGGATAGTCCTGCTCCGGGTATTCGCTCACCATCCATTCGGCGATGCCCTCAACATCCAGATCCCCCGCCTGCGACTCGCTGATGCCCTCCGCCAGGCCGCCGACGGCGTAGCCCCACTCTCTCAGCCGGGTCGGCAGACGGTCGAGCGATGGCAGCAGGCGATCGCGTATCGGCGAGGTTTCGCCGTCGTCGACCGGTTTATCATGCAGCGTATGGGCCAGCGCCATCAGCATGGCGGTAGCGGAGTCGAAACGGGCGATGCCTTTAGGCAGTTTACTCATCCTGATACTCCTGCTGAATGCGCGTCAGAAAGGGACGGATGGCGTGGCGAAAGCTCCACGGATAGACATAGTGCAGCGTATGGGTGCCGCCGCGCAGCGTCAGCACCTCACCGCGCGGCAGCAGCGCGCCCAGCTCATCGACCCAGCGCGCAGGCGAAACCGTATCGCGCGAGCCGCGCAGCAGCAGCGTTGGCGCGTTGATATAGGGCAGACGGTGTTCAATACGGTCCTGCAACAGCAGACGGTGGGTTTTCAGGGCGCGCCACAGGCCCGCTTTGGCGAGATCGACGCGCGTCAGCGACGCGGCGGAGCGATGGCGTTCGAGACGGCCATTGCGCCAGCCGCGCCAGGCCTGACGCAGCAGGCTGCGCGCGTGGCGATCCACCGTCGGCCCCTGGAAAACCAGCCCGGCAACCGCCTCGGGATGTTTCACCGCCAGCGCGGCAAGCACCTGGCAGCCGGAGGCGCTGCCGATCCAGATAGCGCGCGTCAGCTGGTTATGCTGCAGCCACTGCCAGAGCGCCTCGGCCTGCTCGTCAACCGACAGCGCCGCCACGGAAGCGGGCAGCACGCTGGCACCGAACCCCGGCAGATCCGGCACCAGCACGCGGTAGTTGTTGCTCAGCGCCAGCGCCAGCTCCTCCATCGGCCGCCCCGACATCACCAGCTCATGCACCAGCACCAGCGGCAGGCCAGGCGCGTCGTGGGGAGTCACGCGGGTAAACATGCGCCACTCGCCAACCTGCTGAAAATAACCGGCCAGCCCGGCGTGATGGCTGCGTGGCGAAACGGGCGGCGTCTGTTTTAAACGTCGCCACTGCTGAACGCTCCACCAGGTTGCCGCTGCGCCCAGTCCTAGCCCGGCCAGCAGCGCGCCGCTCTTCCAGCGCGTCGGTTGTTCCTTACGCCTCATTACCTGCTCCTGAATAGGGTTGTGTCACTTCAGTGTAGGCGGCGAAATCGTGACCAGCAGGCGAGACGGGGGAAGTTATTTTCAGGGGCGCGCCAGCCGCGCCTCGCACTGCTGCGCGATTTCCCACAGGCGATGGCGAATAACCTGCTTCAGGTGCAGCGTGGACTGCGACTGCGGCCGATCGCGGCGGCTGATGAGCGTGACCTCGAACGGCAACGGCTGCGTAATCGGCAGCAGCGTCAGCTGATCGGCGTAGCGGCAGGCGGTAAAAAGATCGACCACGCCGACGCCGCCGCCCGCCAGCACCATATCCGCAATCACGGAGTAGGTTTTAATCGAGAGCGACACGGCCGGATAGAGCCGTTTGTCGTCAAGGGCGCGGTGCAGCACGCGGCCAAGCGGATCCTGTGCCTGCATCAGCAGCAGATTATTGGCACAGAGCCACTCCAGCGACACCGGCGCTTCCCGCTGGAGATGGGGAGGCAGCAGCGCCACCATCGAAGAGTGAAAAAGCGGCTCCGCCAGCAAATCCGCGTCGACCTGCTGGCCAAACACCAGCGCAAAATCGAGCTGGTCATCAAGGATGTTGCGGCACAGCGTGGAAAAATGTTCGGTTACCAGCTCGACGTTAACCGCCGCCGCCTGGTGACGATAGCGCACCAGCGCGGGCGCCATCACCATCTGACCAAAGGCGTGCGCCGCGCCGACGCGCACCGTCTGCCCTTCGCCGCGCCGTAGCTGATCCGCCAGCTGATTAATCGCCTGCAGCCGGTGATAAAGCGCGTCAACCTCCGGCAGCAACCGCCGCCCTTCAGCGGTGATCACCAGGCCTTGCGCGCGCCGTTCGAACAGCGCAAAGCCCAGCTGCTGTTCGGCATGGTTGAGCACGCGGCTGACGTTGGGCTGCGACACGTTCAGCAGCCGCGCCGCCCCGCTGATGCTGCCCGCCTGGGCGATCGCCTGAAAAACTTCAATATGGCGCAGACGCATGGTTATTCGCCCCAGGTCGCTTCCAGCACGCGCAGCCAGTTGCCATAGCAAATTTTATGCAGCAGTTCAGGGCTATAGCCGCGCGCCGCCAGGGCGGCGACCAGCCGAGGGAAACCGGCTACGTCGCGGAAGTCATCCGGCATGGTGGCGCCGTCGAGATCGGAGCCAAAACCAACGCCATCTTCGCCGACCTTGTCGAGAAGATACTCAACGTGGCGAACAATTTCTTCGAGGCTGGTGGGCGCGTCGCGCCTGCCGTCTTCGCGCAGAAAAGGCACGGCGAAATTCACCCCGACAAAGCCGCGCGTCTCGGCAATCGCCGCCAGCTGGCGATCGGTGAGATTACGCGACTGCGCGCTAAGCGCGTGGGCGTTCGAATGGCTCGCCACCAGCGGCGCGTCGCTGATAGCAGCGGTGTGCCAGAAGCCTTTTTCATCCATATGGGAGAGATCCACCAGAATGCGGCGTCGATTGCAGTGGCGCACCAGCGCCTTGCCCGCCTCGGTCAGTCCGTTGCCGGTATCGGGCGACGACGGATAGCGGAAGGGAACGCCCTCGCCGAACTGGTTAGGGCGGCTCCAGAGCGGCCCCAGGCTGCGCAGACCGCTGGCGTAGAGGATATCGAGCAGCTCGCCATCGACGTCCAGCGCCTCCGCGCCCTCAATATGCATCACCACTGCCAGCCTGTCGCTGGCCATGCAGCCGCGGATCTCCTGCACGCTGCGGCAGATTTTAATCTGCTGCGTGGCCTGCTCGATGCGCAACAGCAGCGCCAGCATAGAGAAGGTGGCGTCGCGCGCGGTGGCGGTCGCCTCTTCAGAAAGAGAAACGGGAGATGGCGCGCTTCTTGCAGCACTTCCGTCGTCCGCAGCGGCGAGAGAGGCGTGCCCGGGCGCCCAGGCGGCAAAAATGCCGCCCGCCATCTTGCCCTGGCGCAGGCGCGGAAAATCGAGTTGGCCCGACGGCGTTCCCTGTAGAAACGCGTTGACCGCATCCGGGCGATGATGCTGCCACAGCCGACAGAGTACGTCGTTGTGACCATCAAATACGGGAACTTCCGGCCATGCCTGATGATGATTTTCCGACATTTTTTAGATTCCGTTTGCAAAGGGTATTGCACAAAAGCGGCATGCAGGCGGCGCGGACGCACCAAAACAGAGCAGGCGTTTTATGCGGCGATGAGAGCGATTATTAATCGCCTGCGGCCAGACGACTGTCAAGCTAAATAACAGCGCGATTTTATTTTTTAATTTTATTAATCAATAACCTGGAGTTAAAATGGTCACCAGAAGACGCTTTATCGCAGGATGCACCGCCGCGCCCTTTTTATCCTGGCTGAGCCTTAACACCGCCTTTGCCGCCACGCCCCCCAGCATGCTGGTTATGGCGATGCAGCTCGACAATATGACCAGTCTCGACCCGCATGAAAGCTTTGAAGCCACCGGCGGTCAGATCTGCGGCAACCTCTACCAGAAGCTGGTGCAGCCCGATCCGCAGCAGGCGGATAAGGTTATCGGCATGCTGGCGCAAAGCTGGGAAGCAAACGCCGACGGTTCGGTATTTACTTTCCATCTCGATCCGGCCGCGACCTTCGCCGACGGCACGCCGCTCACCGCCGAGGATGCGGCCTTTTCCATCGAGCGCATCGTTAAGCTCGACAAGAGCCCGGCCTTTATCATTAACCAGTTCGGCTTTACTAAAGAGAATGTCACCAGCAAAGTGACGGCGAAAGATGCCCATACGCTGGAGATGACGCTGGGCGCGCCCACGTCGGAGTCATTTCTGCTCTACTGTCTCTCCGCCACGGTCGGCAGCATCGTGTCGAAAAAAGCCTGCCTCGCCAACCAGCAGAACAACGATCTCGGCAACGCCTGGCTGAAGCAGCACAGCGCCGGCTCAGGTGCCTTTACGCTGCGCAGCTGGAAGGCGAGCGAAACGGTGATCCTGGAGCTGAGCCCGCAGTACGCAGGCAAGAGCGCCATCAAGCGCGTCATTCTCAAACATATCGCCGACCCCGCCGCGCAGTCGCTGATGCTGCAAAAAGGCGATGTGGACGTCGCCTACGATCTCACTACCGAGCAGTTGAAACCGCTGCAGTCCGCCAGCGACGTAACGCTGGTGAAGCAGCCGCTTTCCGCCATTATGCTGATGTCCTGTAATACCACGCACCCGCAGCTGCAAAAGCCGCAGGTGTGGCAGGCGCTGAAATGGGCGATCGACTACGACAGCATCCAGAAAAATATCCTGTCGCTGACCTACAACGTACACCAGAGCTTTCTACCGTCCGGCTTTCCGGCGGCGCTCGACGACGCGCCTTTCCACCGCGACGTAGACAAAGCGAAAGCGCTGCTGGCGGAAGCGGGCTACCCGGACGGCTTCGAAATTACCCTCGACCACTACTCGATGCAGCCCTATCCCGATATCGCCCAGGCGATTCAGACCCAGCTCGGCGCTATCGGCATTAAGGTGTCGCTCATCGCCTCGGAGAACCGTCAGGTGCTGACCAAAATGCGCGCGCGTCAGCATCAGCTGGCGATCACCTCATGGGGCGCGGACTACTTCGATCCCCACTCCAATACAGAGGCCTTCTGCGTCAATACCGACAACACCACCGGCGCGCGCAACCGCACCCTGGCCTGGCGCTGCGGCTGGTCAGACGACGAATTTAACCAGCTCACCGCTCAGGCGCTGCACGAAAGCGACCCGGTGCAGCGCCTCGCGCTGTATAAAAAAATAGAGCAGCAGCATCGGGAGAAGAGTCCGTTTATTTTTATGATGCAGCAGATCCAGACCACCGCCTGCGCGAAAAATCTCTCTGATGTTCATATGACCGTGCTGGAGCAGTGGCCCTATCAGCAGGTGAAAAAAGCGTGACGGGCGCGATAACACGCGGCGTCAGCTCGCTGGGCAGCCTGCTGCTGACGCTGTTCGGCCTGACGGTGCTGACCTTCTTTATCGGTCGGGTGATGCCGACCGATCCGGTGCTGGCGGCAGTCGGCGACAACGCGCCGCAGTCGGTGGTGGAGCGCGTGCGCGCGGAGATGGGGCTAGACCAGCCGCTCTACGTGCAGTTCGGCCACTATCTTAACCAGCTGCTGCACGGCGACCTGGGCCGTTCCGTGCTGACCTCAAACAGCGTCGTCAGCGATATCGCCCGCTTTTTTCCGGCCACCATGGAGCTGGCGACGGCGGCGATTGTGATCGCCGCGCTGATCGGCATTCCCCTCGGCGTCTGGGCGGCGGTGCGTCAGGGCAGCTGGCTCGATCAGACCATTCGCGTGATCTGTCTGGCGGGCCATTCGCTGCCGGTGTTCGTGCTGGCGCTGCTCAGCCTGCTGCTGTTCTACGCCGTGCTCGGCATCGCGCCGGGGCCAGGGCGGCAGGATATTATCTGGCAGGATATGATCCCGCAGGTCACCGGATTTCTCACCATCGATTCGCTGCTGGCGGGCGAATATGACGCCTTCCGCGACGCGCTGGCGCACATGGCGCAGCCGGTCTGCATCCTCGCCTACTTCAGCATGGCCTACATCACGCGTATGACCCGCACCTTTATGCTCAACGCGCTCAGCGGCGAGTTTGTGATTACCGCGCGCGCCAAGGGGCTGTCGTCACGCCGCGTTATCTGGCGCCACGCCTTTCCCACGGTGGCGGTGCAGCTGGTCACGGTGCTGGCGCTGACCTACGCCGGGCTGCTGGAGGGGGCGGTGGTGACGGAAAATGTCTTCGCCTGGCCGGGCCTCGGACAGTATCTCACCACGTCGCTGATGAACGCCGACATGAATCCGGTGGTGGGCGCCACGCTGCTGGTCGGCACGGTTTACGTGCTGCTCAACCAGCTCGCCGACCTTCTCTATCGACTCTGCGATCCACGGGTAAAATAATGTTTATTTCACGCAACTGGCTGCTCGCCGATTCGCCGGCCAACCGCCGGCAGGCGGTGTGGGGACGCCGCTACCGCCTGTGGCTGAACCTGCGCGCCAATCCGCTGGCAACAGGCGGCATGGCGGTTATTCTGCTGATGCTGCTGCTGGCGATCGCCGCGCCGCTGCTCACCCCTTACGATCCCGGCGCGCAGCATCTGGAAAACCGTCTGGCCGCGCCCTCCGCCGCGCACTGGCTGGGAACCGATGAGCTGGGGCGCGACCTCTGGACGCGTATTATTTACGGCGGCCGCACCACGCTCGGCATGGTGATCGCCGTTGTGGCGCTCACCGCTCCGCTCGGCCTGCTGATCGGCTGTATCGCCGGCTATCTCGGCGGCTTTGTCGACAAGGCGCTGATGCGCATCACCGATATTTTTCTCGCCTTTCCGCGCCTGATCCTGGCGCTGGCCTTCGTCGCCGCGCTCAAGCCGGGGGTCGAGAGCGCGGTGCTGGCGATCGCCCTTACCGCCTGGCCGCCGTATGCCCGACTGGCGCGCGCGGAGACGCTGCAGTTTCGCCACAGCGACTTTATCGCCGCCAGCCGCCTGACCGGCGCCTCGCCGCTGCGCATTATTCTGCGCCACATTATGCCGCTGTGCGTGCCGAGCCTGATCGTGCGCGTCACGCTCGATATGAGTTCAATCATTATTACCGCCGCCAGCCTCGGTTTCCTCGGCATGGGCGCGCAGCCGCCGTCGCCGGAATGGGGCACGATGATCGCGACCGCGCGCCGCTTTCTCTTCAGCGAATGGTGGGTGCCGCTGATGCCGTGCATCGCCATTTTTCTCACCTCGCTGGCCTTTAACTTTCTCGGCGACGGTCTGCGCGACGTCCTCGATCCCAGGGAGCGCTAAATGCTGGTGGAAATTGAGAACCTACGCATCGCCTTTCGCAGCCGCGCTGACAGGGTCGAAGCGGTGCGCGGCGTCAGCTTTAGCGTCGGCAAAGAGAAATTCGCTATCGTCGGCGAAAGCGGCTCGGGCAAATCGCTCACCGCGCGCAGCCTGATGCAGCTGCTGCCCGGCAACGCCGAGGTCAGCGCCGACGCGCTGCGTTTTGACGGCATCAACCTGCTGGGCGCCAGCGAGAAAACGCTGCGGCAGGTTCGCGGCAGACGCGTCGGCTTTATTCTGCAGGATCCGAAATATTCTCTTAACCCGGTGATGACTATCGGCCAGCAGGTCGCCGAAGCCTGGCGCGAGCACAAAGGCGGCAGCAGAAAAGCGGCGATGCAGGCGGCGATCGGCCTGCTGGAACAGGTGAAAATCCGCGACCCCGCCGCTGTGGCGCTGCGCTATCCCCATGAGGTTTCCGGCGGCATGGGGCAGCGCGTGATGATCGCCATGATGCTGGCGCCCGATCCCGAACTGCTGATTGCCGATGAACCCACCAGCGCGCTCGACGCCACGGTGCAGGCCGAGATTCTGCGCCTGATTGACGACCTGGTGTCGGCGCGCGGCATGGGGCTGATTCTGATCAGCCACGACCTGCCGCTGGTGTCACACTTCTGCGACCGCGTGGCGGTGATGTACGCCGGACGTATCGTCGAGCAGCTCGATGCCCACCAGCTGCACCAGGCGCAGCATCCCTATACGCAGGGGCTGCTGGCCTGCCTGCCATCGCTGCGCCACCCGCGCGCGCGGCTGCCGACGCTGCAGCGCGACGCCGCATGGCGCGATTAGGAGAAAGCTATGTTTGAGATCGATAAGCTGGACGTAAACTTCGGCGCGCACCGCGCCGTTAAAGCGGTTTCGTTCCAGGTCGGCAGCGGCGAGAGCTTCGGCATGGTAGGCGAAAGCGGCTCGGGCAAATCGACGGTGCTGCGCGCGCTGGCGGGCCTTAATCACGACTGGCGCGGTGAGATCCGCTTTGGCGGCATGGCGCTGACCGCCAGGCGCGGCCGGCCCTTTTTTCGTCAGGTGCAGATGGTGTTTCAGGATCCCTACGGCTCGCTGCATCCGCGCCAGACAATCGACCGCATTTTGCATGAGCCGCTGCTGGTACACCGCCTCGATCGCGCCGAGCAGCGCATCAGTCAGGCGCTGAGCGACGTCGGCCTGCCCGCCGCGGCGCGCTTTCGCTATCCGCATCAGCTTTCCGGCGGCCAGCGTCAGCGCGTGGCGATCGCCCGCGCGCTGATCGCCGAACCGGAAGTGCTGCTGCTGGATGAGCCCACCTCCGCGCTGGACGTTTCGGTACAGGCGGAAATTCTCAATTTGCTCAGCGATCTGCGCAGCGCGCGCAATCTTACCTATATTCTGGTGACGCATAATCTGGCGGTCGTCACCCATCTTTGCCAGCGTATCGGCGTGATGCAGCATGGCGAAATGGTGGAACAGCTCAGCGCGGAGGATCTGCGCGCGCGGCGTCTCCATCATCCGCATACCGCGCAGCTTTTCGATTTAAGCATTGGGCTGGAGGAGCCGGCATGACGCTGGAGTGGCAGCAGGCGGCGGCGGTCGCCGACGAGATCGTTCAGGGCTGGCGACGGCCCGGCGCGCCAGGCGGCGCGATAATGCTGTTCGACGCCCGTCAGGTTCATTCGACGCACTGCGCCGGGCTGGCGGATCTGGCGCAGCAGACGCCGTTTACCCTCGACAGCGTGGTGCGCTACGCCTCGCTCACCAAACATCTTTTCGCTGCGCTGGTAACCGGGCCGGGCCGCCGCTATCTGTCGCCTGACGACAGGCTGGCCGATCACCTGCCGCAGCTGCGCGGCGCCAGCGGGCAGGTTACCGTCGGCCAGGCGCTGGATATGTCGAGCGGGCTGCCGGATCTGCGTGAAACCCTGTCGCTGATCGGGCTGTCGGTCTATAACGCCACCACCGACGCCGACCTGCTGGCGTTCCTCGCCGCGGAGAGCGGGCTGAACTACCCGCCGGGCAGCGAAGTCTCTTATACCAATACCGGCTATCGGCTGGTGGAGGAGGCGCTTAAAGCCAAAGGGGTGCGTTTCGACGCGCTGCTGCAGCAGTATATCTGCCAGCCGCTCGATATCAGCCTGTCCGCCCCCGAAAGCTGGTTCGACGTCGTGCCCGGTCTGGTGCCGGGCTACTGGTTCGACGGCAGCCGCTGGCAGCTCGCCAGCGCCGGCCTTCATCTTTCCGCCTCCGGCAGCGTAGCCGGCAGCCTGCGCCATCTGACGCGCTGGCTGCAGGCGCTGCTGAGCGACCTTGGCCCCGGTGCGGGCGTGCTGCAACGCCTCAGCGCGCCGCGCCTGCTGGCGGACGGGCGCGTCAGCGGCTACGGGCTGGGCCTGGCCACTACCCAGCTCGGTACCCAGACGCTGTTTGGCCACGGCGGCTCGCACGCGGGCTATAAAAGCTATTTTCTGCTGCACCCTGAGCGCCGGGTCGGCGTGGCGCTGGTGGCGAACCGGGAGGATGTCGCCACCTCTGAAAGCGCGCTGCGGGTGATGGCGGCGCTGCTTAACCGGGCGCTGCCGGAGAAAGGGCACCCTCTCGCGCCCGGCCTCTATACTGGAGAACAGGCGGCGGAGTGGCTGGAGATCAACGGCGACACGGCAACCTGGCTGGGGGCAAGCGAAACCCTGTGGCGCGACGACGCGCACGGCGACGCGCGCTCGCTCTCCAGCACCCTTCCGCTGCGGCTGCGCCAGGAAGGTGCCGACATCGTCGGCGAAATTGGCCATGCTGCGCCGCGCCGCTTTACGCCAGCGCAGCCAGACAGCGCCAGCCTGCAGGCGATGCAGGGACGCTGGTTTCTGCCGCAGTGGCGCAGCGAACTGGAGATTGCGGGGGAGAAGCTGATTATGGGCATCGGCCCGGCGGCGATGGTTGCCAGCCTGCAGTCGCTGAGCGGCAACCGGGTGCTGGCGACCGCGCAGGACGGCCCCTGGCAAAAGCGCTTTATGCTGGAGCGCGACGGCAACCGGCTGCGCCTGCTGCTTAACCGCAGCCGGGTGGTGCAGTTTACGCGATAACGTTGCGCAGCCTGCCGATCTTCTCAATTTCCACTTCCACTACGTCGCCGCTGAACATAAACAGCGGCGGCGTGCGTTTTTTACCGACGCCGCCTGGCGAACCGGTAAAAATGACGTCGCCCGGCGAGAGCGGACTGAAAGCGGAGATGTACTCGATAATACTGGCGACGTTATGCACCATGCTGCCGGTGGTATCGTTCTGAACTTCCCGTCCGTTAAGGAAGGTTTTGATCGCCAGCGCCTGCGGATCGCCAATCGCCTCGGCCGTGGTCATCCAGGGGCCGAAGCCGCCGGTCTGCGGCCAGTTTTTCCCGGCGGTAAACCAGGTGAACTGCATGTCGCGTACCGTCGCATCCATAAAGCAGCTGTAGCCCGCCACGTAGCTCAGCGCCTCGTCGGCCTTCACCCGATGCGCCGGTTTGCCGATGATCACCGCCAGCTCGCCTTCATAGTCAAATTCGCTGGTGGAGTCAGGCTTCATCAGCGGCTGGTCATGACCGGTCAGAGAGTCGGCGAAGCGGATAAACAGCGTCGGCGCATTCTGGGTTTCTGAAAACTCCTTGCGCTTATCGGCGTAGTTCATGCCGACGCAAAAAACCTTACCGGGATTGTCAATTACCGGCAGAAAGCGCAGCGCAGCAAAGGCGTAGTCGGCGGGCAGATCGCGAAACGCCGCCAGATCCGCCAGCGAGGAGCGCTGCAGAAAGGTTTTCAGATCCGGGCACTGCGCGCCCAGGCGCGTGCCGACATCCACCACGCCGTTTTCTTTTACGATGCCGAAACTTTTAATGCCCTGGTCTGGAAGATAAAAACTGCAAAGCTGCATTACTGCCTCGTTGTTATCGATAAATTCGCGCGCAGGTTAACAAAAGATGAGATAAAAATCGTACGAACTTCCGCTCATCCGATGACATAAGGTTTAATTTTGTGTCGACGCCAGATAAGAGAAGGCGCTGAGCAGGCTGACCAGCGTCGCCATACGCTCCGCCTGGTAGCCGACCGTGACGGCATCGAGGCGCGCGACGCCGGGGATCAGGCAGAAAAGATCCGCCAGCACCGGTTTGCTCGCCTGTAGCCTCAGCCGATAGGGCGCGCTCAGAGAGGTTTCGCACGCGCCAGAAGCGCGCGAAACCGCGCGCGCCGCCGCTTCCCGGATACGCTCGCGCGCCGCCTGCGGACTAAGCGATTCGGCGCAGGTGTGAGAAATTGCGCGCTTTACGCAAACATATTCCGCGTCGGGGTGGCGTTCGCCGATCCACTGCTGCAGGCAGTTGTCTCCGCTTACCAGCCACAGCGGCGTGCCCTGCTCCGCCGCCGCCGCCGCGTAGATGTCGCTTTCCCCTGCCACGCGATCGTTGATCAGGATGCGCCAAAAGGCGCGTCCGTTGATGGTGTGCGCCAGCACGCCCGCCTCTCCCGCCGCGCTGTGATAGCCGATCAGCATCAGGCCATCGAAGCGCTGCTGTTCCAGCCCCTCGACCATCGAGAGCGCGCGCGGTTTGCCCTGCACCAGCCTGGCGCGCGCATCCATCTGCTCGGCGCGCAGGTTGGTCATCTGCGCATGGCTGTCGGCGACCACCACCTCGGTGGCGCCCGCGGCGAAAGCGCCGTCGATGGCGGCGTTCACCTCCTGCTCCATTAAGGCGCGCGCCAGCTGCCATTCGGCGTGGCCGGGTGCGCACTGCTCCGGGCGCATCACGCCCGCGACGCCTTCAATATCGGCTGAGATAAAGATCTTCACTCTGTGACTCCTGCAAGGCGGTCGAGCACGTCGCTGAGCGCCGGACGGTGGTGGCCGCGAAAGCCGGTGACGGGCCGGGCGCTAAGCAGCGCGTCCAGCACCGCATGTTCGGTGGCGTCGGCCGCCGCCGACAGCATCGGCTCCAGCGCGGCATCCTGCGGCGGCTGCGGCGCGGGCTGCGTAGAGAACGCCACCGCGATATCGCCGGATCCGTGTCCCCAGTAGCTGCCAGACCGCCCCAGGCCAGCACCGGCGCGCTTCGCTATGCGCGTCAGCTGGCGGGCGTCGAGCGGCGCGTCAGTCGCGAGGATAATAATGACAGAGCCGGCGTCGCGCTGCGGCGTCAGCGACGGCAGCAGCGGCGCGATCCGCTCGCCAATGCGCACGCCATCCAGCGTCAGCGCCTCCAGCACGCCGAAGTTCGCCAGCACCAGCACGCCAAGCGTGGCGTTAAGGGCATCAATGCGGCGCGAGGCGCTGCCGATGCCGCCTTTCAGGCTGAAGCAGCTCATGCCGCGCCCTGCGCCAACGCTGCCGCGCGCGAAGTCGGCGTCGGCGGCGTCGAGGGCGGCCTGCGCCATCGCTTCGGTCACCGCCATCGCCTGAATATCGTTGAGCCAGCCGTCGTTGCACTCCAGCGCCAGCGGATTGACCGTGGGCAGCGCCCGTCCCAGCTCGGGGTTGGCGCCAATCGCCGCGCGCGCCAGCGTGTTGAACAGCGTGCCGATCGCCAGCGTGTTGCTGAGCAGAATCGGGGTCTGCAGCACGCCCAGCTCGGCGACCTGCACCAGCCCGACCGGCTTGGCGAAGCCGTTAAACACCGCCGCACCGCACGGCAATGGCCGGATGAAAAGATTCTCCCCTGGCGGCACAACTGCCGTCACGCCGGTTTGCAGCTCGTCGCGGTCCAGCGTGTAGTGGCCCACGCGCACGCCGGGCACGTCGCTGATGCGGTTGGTCGGCCCGCAGACGCCGCGCGGCAGACCAAGGCGGCGCGTGGCGCGCCAGCGCTGCAGCAGCAGGTCGCATTGTTGTTGGTGAAAGTCCATCTTTAGCTCTTTAGTTTAGGATCCAGCGTATCGCGTAGCGCATCGCCCAGCAGGTTGAACGCCAGCACCGTCATAAAAATCGCCAGGCCGGGAAAGACGCTAACGTGCCACAGCCCCGCCATCATCATGCTGCGGCTCATGGCAAGAATATTGCCCCATTCCGGCACGTCAGGCTCCGGGCCGAGGCCGATAAAGCTCAGCCCGGCGGCGGTAAGGATGCTGGTGCCGATGCGCATGGTGAAGTAAACGATCACGTTCGGCAGCGTGCCGGGAAGAATATGACGCAGCAGAATCACCCGATCCGGCGCGCCCGCACAGCGCACCGCTTCAACATAAGCGGCCTGCTTTAGCGACAGCGTCGAGGCGCGTACGATGCGCGCAAAGACCGGCACGCTGAATACCGCCACCGCGATAATCACGTTGTTGAGGCCGGGCCCCAGTATCGCCACCACCGCAATCGCCAGCAGCATGCCGGGAAAGGCGAAGAGCACGTCGGAGCCGCGCATAATCAGCATATCGACCCAGCGCCCATAGTAGCCCGCCAGCAGGCCAAGCACGATGCCCGCCAGCATGCCGAGCGTCACCGATACCACACCGACGTAGAGGGAAATACGTGCGCCGTAGATAATGCGGCTCAGAACATCGCGCCCAAGCTCGTCCGTGCCCATCCAGTGCGTCCCTGACGGCGGCATGGAGAGCGCCGTCCAGTCTGGCTCCATGGGATTCCAGGGCGCCAGCCAGGGGGCGAAAAGCGCAACCAGCACCAGCAACAGCACGAAACTGCCCGACGCCAGCGCCAGCGGATTGCGCGCAAAAGCGTGCAGAAAGTCGCGCCACGGCGAGCGGATCGCGTCGCTGTCGACGGTGGTTAGCGTCTGCTGGCTCATTTGGCCCCCTGACTGAGACGAATTGCCGGATTAACCACCGCATAGAGCAGATCCACCAGCAGGTTGATAACGATAAATTCAAACACGAACAGCATCACCAGCGCCTGAATGACCGGCTGGTCCTGCGCCTTGATCGATTCGATCAGCAGCCAGCCCAGGCCGGGCCAGTTGAACACGCTCTCCACCACGATTGACCCGCCGAGCAGAAACCCGAACTGCAGGCCCAGCATGGTGATCACCGGGATAAGCGCGTTGCGCATCACATGTTTCCAGGTCACGCGCGCCGCGCGCAGTCCTTTGGCGCGAGCGGTGCGCACATAATCTTCCTGCGCCACCTCAAGAAACGCCGAGCGGGTAAAGCGCGCCATAACGGCCGCAACCGACGAGCCGAGCGTAATGGCGGGCAGGATAATATCGGCAGGCTGGTTGAAGCCGCTGACCGAGAAGAAGCCGAACGGCATGGCGACGAACTGGATCAGCAGCAGACCGAGCCAGAACGCCGGCATTGAAATGCCGCCGACCGCGGCGCTCATCAGCGCCCAGTCCAGCCAGCCGCCGCGTCGCAGCGCCGCCGTCACGCCCAGCGCCAGGCCGAGCGCCACCGACCAGGCGAATCCCGCCAGCGCCAGCCACAGCGTCGGCATAAAGCTCTTTTGAATCAGCTCCAGCACCGGCTGCTGGGTGCGGTAGGTGACCCCCAGGTCGCCGCGCAGGATGCCGCCCAGCCAGTTAACGTACTGCTGCGGCAGCGGATCGTTCAGGCCGAGATGCTGACGCGCCGCCTCAACCGCCTCGATCGGCGCGTCAGGCCCGGCGTAGATCCGTGCCGGATCGCCAGGCAGCAGCTTAATAAAGCCAAAGACCAGCAGCGAAACTACCAGCAGCACCGGAATCATCTCCAGCAGTCGACGCAGGATGTATGCGAACATAACCTTCCTTTTTTACAGTGCCGTTGGGCGTTATTTAAAGACCGCCTGATTAAAGAGCAGATTGCCGTCCGGCAGCATCGACACGCCGCTCAGCTTCTGCGTTTTGCCGACCAGGTTATCTGGCGTGCCGAGAAAGGCGACAGGCGCATCTTTCCACAGCAGACTCTGCGCGTCGGCGTAGGCTGCTGCGCGCTTCGCCGGTTCAGCCGTCGCCAGCCCGCCGGCGATCGCCTTATCCACCGCCGGGTTGCTGTAGTAGGAGACGTTGTAGGAGGTCGGCACCCAGGATTCGGTGGCGAACAGCGGACGCAGCGCCCAGTCGGCATCGCCCGTCGAGGTAGACCAGCCGCCGTAGTAGAGATCGTACTCGGCCTGTTTTGGATCCTTTACACCCCAGAGTCTGGCGTTGCGCGTGCCGGAGTCCATCGGCGTGACGGTAACGCGGATGCCAACGGTGGCGAGCTGCGCCTTAAGAAACTGCGCGGCGCGAACGCTGGCGGTGGCGTTGGTACACCAGAGCTTGAGATCGAGACCGTTCGGGTAGCCCGCCGCCGCGAGCAGGGCTTTCGCCTCTTCCGGCGCGTAGCGATAGTTCGGCGCGCTCTGTTTCTGATAGAACTGCACCCCGCCCGGGATCGCCGAGGTCGCAGGGGTGCCCATACCGGCAAAGCCCACCTTCAGCCATAGCTCGCGGTTAATGGCATAGTTGATCGCCTGTCGCACGCGCGTATCCGCCAGCGGCTTATGCTGGGTATTGATCGCCATATAGTAGAGATAGATGCTGGGATCGCGCTGGATCGCCAGCCGGCTGTCGCTCTGCACCGCGCCGATAAGATCGGACGGCAGCGGATAGATCGCATCTACCTGGCCCGACTTCAGCGCCGCGACGCGCGTAGCGTCTTCCGGGCTGGGCGAGAAGATCACGCGATCCACCTTCGGCCAGCCTTTATTCCAGTAGCCGTTGAATTTCGTCAGCGTCACCGCCTTGCCGGGCTGCCACTCCACAAAGGTAAAAGGCCCGGTGCCGACCGGATGCAGACGCAGCTGCGCCTCGTCGGGAAAGGCTTTCAGCACCGTCGGGCTCCACATCACCGCCGACGGGTGCGCCAGGGTGTTGATAAAGGCGCCGAACGATTCGCTCAGGTCGATTTGCACTTTATTGGGTGCCAGCACCGTAACGCTTTTGATCATGCGGTAAAGACTGTTGCGCTTCAGCCCCTTTTTCTGGTCGGCGAGCCGGTCGAGGTTAGCCTTTACCGCGTCAGCGTTAAACGGCGTGCCATCCTGAAAGGTCACGCCGTCGCGCAGGGTCAGCGTAAACTGCGTGGCATCGTCGTTGCTGGTATAACCCGTCGCCAGCCAGGGCATCAGGGTCATTTTGGCATCGAACTGAAACAGTCGTTCAAATATCCCGCTCTGCACCGAATAACTGATGTTATCGGAGGTATCATGCGGGTCGAGGCCGGTAATATCGGCGTACATTGAGATACGCAGATCCTGCGCCTGCGCGACGCCGGCCAGCGTGAGTGTTAAACCGAGGGCAACAGAGGTACGGCGAAAAAATGGCTTCATAAAAGGCTCCTGGTGGCAATAAATAGGCGCAATTAACGGTCGTCGGCCACCCAGTGATCGGGCGCGACCTGGCGATAACGGTGTTTACTCACTCTCTCTGTTACGCTGCGTATTGGGGATGGAATTTCACCGTCGTCGAAACGGCGCTCCGGGCGGTGACGCGGATCGACCACCGGCACCGAGGCCAGCAGACGCTGCGTGTAGGGATGCTGCGGCTGATTAAAGAGCGACTGCCGCGGCCCAATCTCCACGATCTGTCCGAGATACATCACCGCCACGCGGTTGGCGATGCGCTCCACCACCGCCATGTCATGCGAGATAAAAATCCAGGCGACGCCGGTCTGCTGCTGCAGATCCATCATCAGGTTGATGACCTGCGCCTGAACCGACACGTCGAGCGCAGAGACCGCTTCGTCGGCAATAATAATGCGGGGTTTAAGCGCCATCGCGCGGGCGATAGCGATACGCTGCCGCTGTCCGCCAGAGAACTCATGGGGGTAGCGCCGCGCATGTTCCGGCAGCAGGCCGACGCTCTTTAACAGCGCTTCAACCTGCGGCGTCGCCTCGTCGAGCGATCGCACCAGCCCGTGCAGCAGCAGCGGCTCGGCGATAGTAAAGCCCACGGTCAGTCGCGGGTTGAGCGACGCGTAGGGGTCCTGAAACACCATCTGGATTTCGCGCCGCAGCGGCTGAAACTGCGCCTCTTTCAGGCTGGCAATTTCGCGGCCGGCGAAGAGAATACTGTCGGCGTCGCCGTCGACCAGCCGCATCAGCGCGCGGCCGGTGGTCGATTTGCCGCAGCCGCTTTCGCCGACAATCGCCAGGGTTTCTCCCGGCCAGAGGGCGAAGTCGATCTGTTCGACCGCATGCACGCGGTGCGTCAGCGCGGAAAAAATACCGCTGCGCACGGGAAAGCGTACGGTCAGTCCACGCACGTCGAGCAGCGGTTTCTCTTCGTAGCGCGCGGTGATGTGCGCCTCCTCCTCTGGCGCGTCGCTGTGCAGCAGCGGAAAACGCTGCGGCCAGCGCTGTTCGCGCATGTCGCCAGGTTTCGGCACGGCCGCCAGCAGCGCCCGGGTGTAGTCATGCTGCGGCGCGGCGAAGATCGCCTCCACCGGCCCCTGCTCGACGACGTTGCCGCGATACATCACCACCACGCGGTCCGCGACTTCCGCCACCACGCCCATATCATGCGTGATAAACAGCACCGCCATCCCTTTTTCCCGCTGCAGCTCGCGCAGAATATGGAGAATGCGCGCCTGCACCGTGACGTCGAGCGCGGTGGTCGGCTCGTCCGCAATAAGCAACTGCGGATCGCACGCCAGCGCCTGCGCAATCATCACGCGCTGGCGCATCCCGCCGGAGAGCGCGTGCGGATAGCTTTTCATTACCCGATCGACGTCGGCGATGCGCACCTGACGCAGCAGCGACCGCGCGCGGGCCTGCGCTTCAGCGCCAGAGCAGAGTCGATGGTCGCGCAGCGCTTCGGTAAGCTGATCGCCCACGCGCAGCACCGGGTTGAGCGAGGTCATCGGCTCCTGAAAAATCATCGCCATCTCCCGTCCGCGCAGCCTGCGCCGCTGCTCATCGCTGAGCCGGCTGAGATCGCGCGTTTCGCCCGTGCGGTCGCGAAAGCGAATCGCGCCGCCGTCGATGCGCGCCGAGGCGGCCAGCAGCCCCATTACCGCCAGCGAGGTGACCGATTTTCCCGATCCGCTCTCGCCGACGACCGCGACAATTTCCCCGGGCTGAATGGCGAAAGAGACATCGTGCAGCGCCTGATGCGAACCGCTGCGCCCGCGAAAGCTGACGCTGAGATGCTCTATCGCCAGCACCGGCGCGCGCGCTGAATCGGCAACGCTGGCGGCGTCAGGCAGGCGAGAAGTGTCCGTCATCGTTGCTCCATATGCGTTACAGCCAGATACGGCCTTGTGAATAGGAAAGGAAGGGCGAACTGTCCGCCGCCAGCCAGATGGGGCCATCCAGATCGACATGTTCTGCCTGCGGGGTAACCAGCAGCGCCGCCTCCATCGCCAGCGAGGAGCCGAGCATGCAGCCGACCATCAGCCGCATCCCCTGCTTTTTCGCCTCGTCAGCCATCGCCAGCGCCTCCGTCAGGCCGCCGCACTTGTCGAGCTTGATATTGATCATCTCGTAGCGATCGCGCAGCGCGGCGATATCGCCGCGCGTGTGGCAGCTTTCATCAGCGCAGAGCGGAATGGGATGGGCGATGCCCGCTAAACCGGCATCCTCGCCCGCCGGCAGCGGCTGTTCGATCATTGCGAGCCGGTAAGGCAGCAGTGAGGCAAACAGCGACGGCAGATCAAGCCCGCTCCAGGCTTCGTTGGCGTCGGCGATCAAGGTGGCGTCAGGCGCGGCGGCGCGGACAGCCGCGACCTTTTCCACAATCGCCTCGCGGTCGAGCTTGATCTTGAGCAGCAGCGCGCCGCGCGCTACCGCGTCCGCCGCCGCGTCGGTCATCTTCTCGACGCTGTCGAGGCTGAGGGTTTCAGCGGTCACCACCGACGGCGGCGCGCTCAGCGCGGCCTGCTGCCACAGGGTTTGCTTCGCCCGCGCGGCGTCCAGCCGCCACAGCGCGCAGTCCAGCGCGTTGCGCGCCGCGCCCGCGTTAAGCTGCGTTTGCAGCGCATGGCGGCTCAGCCCCGCCTCGATCGCCTCTTTCATCGCGTTAAGCTGCGCGTGCACGCTCTCGACGGACTCGTTATAGCGCGGCGTCGGCGTGCATTCGCCGCAGCCGATAAAACCGTCCTGCTCCAGAACGACGCGGATCACCGCCACGGCGGTGCGGGTGCCGCGCGCAATGGCGAATGGCCGCGCCAGCGGCAGCGTCAACACCTCAATCAGCATGCGACGCATCTCAGCCCCGCTCTTTCAGCAGGGCGGCGATCGCATCAATGCCGAAACGCACCGGATCCGTTGCGGGCACGCCAAAGGTGTCGCTGAGCTGCGCGCAGTAGTCGCGCGCCTCTTGTTCGCTGAAGTTAGAGGTGTTGATGGCGAAACCGGCCAGCTGCGGATTGTCGCTGGTCACCTGCGCCGCGCGCAGATTGGCTTCGACGCAGTCCGCCAGGCCCACCATCGGCTGATGAGGCAAATGACGCATATGCGGACGCCCCATCTCATGGCACATCACCAGCCAGTGCGGCTGCGCGCCGTGGATTAATCCCATGCTGACGCCCGCATAGGAGGGGTGGAACAGCGAGCCTTGCCCCTCGACGATATCCCAGTGATCGTCGTCGTTGGCTGGCGAGAGCGCCTCCGCCGCGCCGGCGATAAAATCGGCGATAACCGCGTCGATGGCGATGCCTTCGCCCGCCACCAGGATGCCGGTCTGTCCGGTGGCGCGAAAATCCGCCTTCATGCCCTGCTCGCGCATGGCGGCTTCCAGCGCCAGCGAGGTATACATTTTGCCGACCGAGCAGTCGGTGCCAACGGTCAGCACGCGTTTTCCGCTGCGCTTTTTGCCGCTGCCCACGTTTAGTTTCGGCCGCATATGACGGATATCGAACAGCGCGACGCCGTGCGCCTCCGCCAGCGCCACCAGTTCAGGTTCGTCGGCCAGACGATGATGCAGGCCGCTCGCGACGTTCATCCCTGCTTTAATGGCGGTGGTAATGCTCTCCAGCCAGTGCTGCGGCAGATAGCCGCCGGCGTTGGCGGTGCCGAGCACCAGCGTTTTGGCGCCGCGCGCCTTCGCCGCCGCGATGTCCAGCTCTTCAAGTCCCAGGGTCACGGTACAGCCGGGCAGGCGAATTTCGCCGACGCACTGTTCGGGTCGCCACACCTGAATGCCGCGCGCGGTTTTAGCGGCCAGCGGATCGGTGACGTCGCCGAGAAATAGCAGATAGGGTTGCGGGATAAGCATAATGCGTTCTCTTTCAGACAGGGTGGAAGGTCTGAAAGGCACTATTTCACGGGCGGCGAAGCGGGACGAATGCTTGTTTAGTCGCTGGCTATAACCTGCGGCTATAGCGAAAAGCTGAGCTTATGGCAGAGGCCGAATCGGGTGGTAAAAAGAGGAGGGTGCGCGAAGGCGTAGAAAGAAAAGCGTATGGCGAGGGGGCATCACGGCACGCTAGCGGCCGTGATTGCCTGAGACGGTATAAAGCGTAAAGGATTAGTACATCGCGCCTGGCGGTACATATTTGAAGGTTTCGACGTAAGCGCGGAAAACATATTTTACGAAGCGTTTCATAGGCTACCTGATTCAAAATTTGTTGAAGAAATGCAGAGAAATTATAACTTCCGTGCATTTTTCAGGCAATAAATTTTGAACCAGATCACAAAAACACCCTTAACGGGCGATAACAACTCAGGCGAAGAGATTGAGATGCTCGATCAGAATGGTACAGCCGATAGCGATAAGCACCACGCCGCCGAGCACTTCCGCCCATTTGCCCAGCACCGGCCCGACCAGCCGTCCCACCAGCACGCCGGTGGTCGCCATAATGGTAGTCGCCATGCCGATGGTCAGCGCGGTGGCGATAATATTGACCTGCAGGAAGGCCAGGCCCACGCCCACCGCCAGCGCGTCCAGGCTGGTGGCGACCGCCGTGGTCGCCAGCACCATAAAGCCATGACGCTGCGGCGCTTCGCACGCTTCTGCCGTCGCCGTCTGGCGAAAACCTTCCATCATCATGCGTCCGCCCAGGAACGACAGCAGAATAAAAGCGACCCAGTGATCCCAGGCCATTACATAACGGCTGGCGGCGAGGCCGGCAGCCCAGCCGATCAGCGGCGTCAGCGCTTCAATCGCGCCAAAAATCAGACCGGTGCGCAGCGCTTCTTTAAATCCGGGACGATGCAGCGCCGCGCCTTTGCTGAGCGCAGCGGCAAAAGCATCCATCGACATGCCGAAGGCAAGGATCAGAGTTGCGATAAAAGTCATAATGGCTAGTGTCAGGGTAAAAAGCGTTCAGACGCCTGCTTTTTGCCGCAATAAAGGTTCAGTCTGGTAAAAGTGCGCGCAGTCTAGCACGCATCCCGCCTGATAAAAAGACAAGGAAATCATGGATTTAAATATAGCAAAGGCTATAACTTTTATCTTTCGCTATCTTTTGCCGCTAAGTTAATGGTCCTTAAGCCTTTTCTCAGAGCCAGACGCGCGGCCTGAAGGCGTGGCCGCGGCGGGGATTGAACCCCGGCGGAGATTGCCGGAAAATAGCCGCGCTGACTAATGCGGAACCTGCTGATGAAAAACCCTTTTGAATCCCTGATTATCCCCGGCGGCATCTTGCTGCTCGGCTTTCTCTCTGCGCTGCTGCTGCCTGCGCCCAATTTTGGACTGACGATGGCCAGAAGCCTGACCCAGCGTCTGCACCTGCAGGATATCAACCAGCTCTATACCCTGATCTTCTGCGTCTGGTTCCTGCTGCTGGGCGCGGTGGAGTTTTATGCGATCCGCTTTATCTATCGCCGCTGGTTTCGCACCTGATCCTGTTGCCTGTCGCTGCGGCTGTCGGCCCGGCGCGGGCAGATTGAAATCACAAAAATGTAACATTACTTTTACAGAATCGGCTGAAAAAGGCCGCCTCGTGAAAAATCCTTTATCGATCCCTTTTTGTCTAATCTTTTAAAATCAGCGCCTTATAAAATAAGGCGATTTTTCCCTCTCTCCCTGCCATGCACCGTCATCGTGCATTTCCGCAACATCATATTCGGTTAACCCGCTGAGTTTTCGATAAAAAATTCCTTATGCACGTCGAGCCGGGATGATTAATTCTTATGCTGAATCATTTCTGCATTTAAAAAATAAACAAATGTTTAATTCAGAGGCGAGAATGTTATATTCAACAGATAAAGCATAACGTGCAGTTAACCTGCAGCCCGCTTAAACGAACCTGAGTCTTAACCTTTGAGAAATAGCGCAACGCGCTCCCAAGAAGCGCGGCTATTTCGCCTGCGAACCTGTTGAGCATCAGGTCAACAGAGAGAGGAGATGTCGCCTCATGAGCAAAACAGCTGTAAACCTTACGCTCGCAACGAGCGCCGTTGGCACGGGAAAACCGCAGATGTCCGAGCGTAAAGACGTTGATGTGCTGCTGATTGGCGCAGGCGTAATGAGCGCGACGCTAGGCGCCTGGCTACAGGAGCTGGAGCCGGACTGGGCCATTGAAATGGTCGAGCGTCTCGATAACGTGGCGGAAGAGTCCTCTAACGGCTGGAACAATGCCGGGACCGGCCATGCCGCGCTGGCGGAGCTGAACTATACGCCGTTAAAGGCGGATGGCAGCATCGATATCAGCAAAGCGCTGGCAATTAATGAATCCTTCCAGGTTTCCCGTCAGTTCCTGGCCTGGCAGGTGCAGAAGGGACGTCTCCACTCGCCTGAACGTTTTATTAACAGCACGCCACATATGAGTTTTGTCTGGGGCGATGAGAATGTGGCTTTCCTGCGCAAACGCTATCAGGCGCTGCAGAAAAGCACGCTGTTCCGCGGTATGGCCTACTCCGAAGATCCACAGCAGATTGCCGAATGGATCCCGCTGGTGATGAAAGGCCGCGACCGCCGCCAGAAAGTTGCGGCGACCTGGACGGAGATGGGCACCGACGTCAATTTCGGCGAAGTGACGCGTCAGCTGATCGCCTCGCTGGAGAAACATCCCGGCTTCCGCCTGCGTCTGCGTCAGGAAGTGCGCGACCTCAAGCGCCTGAGCGACGGCCGCTGGCAGGTTACCCTGCATTCGCTGGCAACGGGCGAGAGCCGCCTGCTAACGGCGAAAAACGTCTTTATCGGCGCGGGCGGCGCGGCGCTGCCGCTGCTGCAGAAGAGCGGCATCCCGGAGGTCAACGGCTACGCCGGTTTCCCGGTCGGCGGCTCGTTCCTGGTGACCGAGAACCCGGACGTGGTGCGTCAGCATATGGCGAAGGTCTATGGCAAAGCCTCGGTCGGCGCGCCGCCGATGTCGGTGCCGCACGTCGATACCCGCGTGCTGGACGGCAAAAGAGTGCTGCTGTTTGGCCCGTTCGCCACCTTCTCCACCCGGTTTCTTAAGCAGGGCTCGCTGCTGGATATGTTCGGCTCGATAAACAGCAGCAACCTGCTGCCGATGATGAACGTCGGGCTGAAGAATTTTGACCTGGTGAAATACCTGGTCGATCAGGTGCTGCAGAGCGATGCCGATCGCATGGAGGCGCTGCGCACCTATGTGCCGGAGGCGCATCCTGACGACTGGCGTCTGGTTACCGCTGGCCAGCGCGTGCAGATTATCAAAAAAGAGGGCAAAGAGGGCGGCGTGCTGCGTCTCGGCACTGAAGTGGTCACCTCGGAAGATGGCTCTATTTCCGCCCTGCTCGGCGCCTCGCCGGGCGCCTCCACCGCTGCGCCGATTATGCTGGAGCTGATGGCGAAAGCCTGGCCAGAGCAGATGGCGTCGACGGAATGGCAGAACCGCATTCGCGCCGTGGTGCCCTCCTGGGGGCGCAAACTTAACGGCGACGTGGCGCTGACGGAGCGAGTGCTGGCGGATACCAGCCGCGTGCTGAAACTCGCCTACGCGCCGCCGGTGACGCCAAACGCTGCGAACGACGAAGCGCGCGAAACCGCCCATGTGGTAGGCAAGTAAGCCCGTTTGGCCGATCAAAGCCCCGCCCTGGCGGGGCTTTTTGTTTCCGGGTATCGCGCCTGGTCGAGTCGTGGATTCTCTATTAGGGTTAATGAAACGCTTTTTTTCTCGTCACGTTTCGCTAACCAGGAGAATGTCCGATGTCAGAATCGACCGCTGCCAGTGAGTTACGCCTGCTGGACCGCTACTGGCGCGCCGCCAACTACCTTTCCGTCGGGCAGATTTACCTGATGGCGAACCCGCTGCTGCGCGAGCCCCTGCAGCCGGAACATATTAAGCCTCGCCTGCTGGGGCACTGGGGCACCACGCCCGGCCTCAATTTTATCTACGCGCACCTCAACCGCATTATTCGCCAGCGCGACCTGAATATGATCTATATCTGCGGACCGGGCCACGGCGGGCCGGGCATGGTGGCGAATACCTGGCTGGAGGGCAGCTACAGCGAAATCTATCCGCACATCAGCGAAGACGCGGAAGGCATGCAGCGCCTGTTCAAACAGTTCTCGTTTCCCGGCGGCATCCCGAGCCACGCCGCGCCGGAAACGCCGGGGTCGATCAACGAAGGCGGCGAACTCGGCTACTCGCTGTCGCACGCCTTTGGCGCGGCCTTTGATAATCCCGATCTGATCGTGCCCTGCGTGATCGGCGACGGCGAGGCGGAAACCGGCCCGCTGGCCTCGAGCTGGCACGGCATCAAGTTTCTTAATCCCCAGCGCGACGGTGCCGTGCTGCCGATCCTGCACCTCAACGGCTACAAGATTGCGAACCCCACTATTCTGGGACGCGCCAGCGACGACGATCTGCAGCAGCTGTTCCGCGGCTACGGCTACGAGCCGCTGTTCGTGAGCGGGCACGAGCCGGAGAAGATGCATCAGCAGATGGCCGACACCCTTGAGCACGCCTTCGATCGCATCGCCGCTTACCAGCAGGCGGCGCGCGAAGGCCACGAGCAGGACGGCATTCCACGCTGGCCGATGATTATTATGCGCAGCCCTAAAGGCTGGACCGGCCCGCAGGAGGTCGACGGTAAAAAGGTGGAAGACTTCTGGCGCGCCCATCAGGTGCCGGTAGCGGCCTGCCGCGAAGATGCGGGACATCGTCAGATACTGGAGCAGTGGCTGCGCAGCTATCAGCCGGATGACCTGTTCGACGAACAGGGTCGGCTAAAGCCGGAGCTGCGCGCGCTGGCACCGCAGGGCGATAAACGTATGGGGGCGTCGCCCTACGCCAACGGCGGGCTGCTGCGCCGCGAGTTGAATACGCCCGATATCCGTGAATTCGCCTTTGACGTGAAGGCACCAGGCTCGCAGCTGGCGCAGGCCACCGAGCAGTTCGGCCGCTATCTGGCGGAGATATTTGCGCGCAACCAGCATAACTTCCGCCTGTTCGGCCCCGACGAAACCGCCTCGAACCGCCTGACGCCGGTCTTCGACGTTACCAGCCGCACCTGGCTGGAGCCGGTGAAGCCCTATGACGAGCAGCTGGCGCGCGACGGCCGCGTGATGGAGATCCTTAGCGAGCATCAGTGTCAGGGCTGGCTCGAAGGCTATCTGCTGACCGGCCGTCACGGCCTGTTTAACTGCTACGAAGCCTTTATCCATATTGTCGATTCGATGTTCAACCAGCACGCCAAGTGGCTGAAGGTGACGCGCAAGCTCGGCTGGCGCAAGCCGGTCTCCTCGCTCAACTACCTGCTCTCTTCCCACGTCTGGCGTCAGGATCACAACGGCTACAGCCACCAGGATCCTGGCTTTATGGATCACGTCGCCAATAAAAAGGCGGATATCGTACGCATCTATCTGCCGCCGGACGCCAACACGCTGCTGTGGGTCGGCGATCACTGCCTGCGCACCTGGGACCGTATCAACGTGATTGTGGCGGGCAAGCAGCCGTCGGCGCAGTGGCTCGATATGGAGAGCGCCATTGCCCACTGCGAGGCGGGCATGGGCGAATGGCGCTGGGCGGGCACCACGCCGCCGGGCGAAGAGCCGGATGTGGTGATGGCGTGCGCCGGCGACGTGCCGACGCTGGAGACGCTGGCGGCGGTGGATCTGCTGCGCGGCTATCTGCCCGACCTGCGCATTCGCGTGGTGAACGTGGTCGATCTGATGGCGCTGCAAACCCAGGAGCAACATCCGCACGGCAAAAGCGAAGAGGATTTCGACGCGCTGTTCACGCTCGACAAGCCGGTGATTTTCGCCTTCCACGGCTACCCGGCGCTGGTGCATCGCCTTGCCTACCAGCGCAACAACCATCGTAATTTCCACGTACGCGGCTTTAACGAAGAGGGCACCACCACCACGCCGTTCGATATGACGGTGCTTAACGAGCTGGACCGCTATCATCTGGCGCAGGAGGCGATCCTGCGCGTGCCGGGACTGGCGGATCGCCACCCGGAACTGCTGGACGATTTGCAGGAGCGCATCGCCGAGCATCATCGCTACGTACGCGAATATGGCGAAGATGTGCCGGAGGTGCGCGGCTGGAAATGGCCGTCGGAAACGGGTACCGGCGCGCCCGATTAACGCAGGGCGTCCGCCAGCATCCATAACGTCGTGGCCACCAGCGACAGCGCCATCACGCTGTTGAAGAGACGACGCTTCCACGGCGTTTGCAGATGCAGGCCCAGCCGATCGCCCAGCGCTGCCCAGATGACTACGCAGGGCAGGTTTACCAGCGCGAAGCCAAGCATGACCGGCAGCAGCCCGCTCTGCGCGCTCCACAGCAGCGCTACGTTGGTCGCCATCAGCCAGGCCTTGGGATTGAGCGCCTGAAAGCCGATAGCACCGGCGATGGTCATCGGCTGCGCCTTTTCCCGCTGGGTCGGCGCGCCCGCCCGCCAGATCTTCCACGACAGCCAGAGCAGGTAGGCGCAGCCCGCCAGCGTGAGCGGCAGCCGGACGGCGCCCATCCAGCTCAGCAGCCACTCCAGCGCCAGAACCGCCAGCGCGGTTTGCAGCAGACAACCCAGCAGCACGCCGGAGATCATCGGCAGCGTACGCCGCAGGCCGAAATTAACGCCGGAGGTCGCCAGCAGCAGGTTATTGGGGCCAGGGGTAATAGACATAACGGTGACATAGCTGAAAAAAGAGGGATCGAGCATGGCGGCGTTCTCCACAGGAAACAGTAAGGCCATGCTAAAACGCCAAATGAATTGGTAACAGAGACACAAAATCACTATTGTCATGGTTACAGTCTGTAATTTTAAATATTGTACCCATGACTCGCGGAGGCTTTTGTGTCCCTTTCTTTCTCTGCCGATCAGCCGCTCTATTGCCAGCTTGCCGATAGCTTCGCCGAGGCGATTCATCAGGGCACGCTAAAACCGGGCAAGCGCCTGCCTGCCATTCGCCGCGTGGCGCAGAGCCATCAGGTCAGCATTAATACCGTGCTGAACGCCTGGCAGCGGCTGGAAGATCGCGGCCTTATCGAGGCGCGGCCACAGTCAGGCTATTATGTGCGCAGCGTGCTGCCCGCCCTGACGCAGCCGGTTCCCCATCGCACCCGCATTAAAGACCCGAGCAGTGAAAAGCTCGATCTGATCGACCAGGTGTTCGCGGCGCAGAACCATCCCGATTACGTCAATATTTCGCTGGCCTGCCCGCAGGACGGCGAGCTTTATCCGTCGGCGCGCCTCGCGCGCATTACCGCTTCGCTGCTGCGCCGCAATCCCGACCTTATCGGCCGCTATGCGCTCCCTCCCGGTAGTGAGCGCTTACGGGAGGAGATTGCGCGCCGCGCGCTGCACGCGGGCATGTCGCTGACCAGCGAAGCGATCACCCTCACCCACGGCTGTATGGAGGCGCTGCAGCTGGCGCTACGCGCGGTGACCCAGCCTGGAGACTGCGTTGGACTGGAGTCGCCGACCTACTTTTTTCTCTTTCCGCTGCTGGCGTCGCTGGGGCTGAAGGCGCTGGAGATTCCCACCGATCCGCAGCACGGGCTTTCCCTCGACGCGCTGGAGATGCTGCTGCAGGAGAAGCGTATTCAGGCGCTGATCGCCATGCCGAGCGCGCAGAATCCGCTGGGCTGCTGCATGTCGCGCCAGAACAAGCAACGTCTGGCCAGGTTAGTAAATACTTACAAGGTTCCTCTGCTGGAAGACGGCCTCTATGACGAGCTGCAGTTCGACTGGCCGCTCTCGCCTACCGTAAAGTCATTTGATACCGAAGGTTGGGTGATTTACTGCACCAGCTTTACCAAAACCGTAGCGCCGGACTTTCGCATCGGCTGGATCGCCGCCGGCCGCTTCCATGAGGCGATAGCGCGCCTGAAGGCGGTCTCCTCGATGGCGGAATCCCGGCTGCTGTCGGAGACGCTGGCGGAATTTCTCGCCAACGGCGGTTACGATCACCATCTGCGCACGCTGCGCCGCCGCTACGCCGCCAATATGGACGAGGCGCGTGGCCTCATCGCCCGCTATTTTCCGCAGGGGACGCGCGCCACGCTGCCGCGCGGCGGGTTTGTTTTTTGGGTCGAACTGCCGGAGCAGGTCGATACGGTGGCGATGTTCCATCGGCTGCTGCAAGAGCAGATCTGCGTGACGCCCGGCGCGCTCTATTCGCTGAGCGAACGCTACAATCACGCGCTGCGTCTCTCCTGCTGCTACCCCTTCGACCAGCGCTATAGCTGGGCGCTGAAGCGCACCGGCGCGATCGCCTGCGAGCTGGCGGGCCTGGCGCCGGGGATCGATCAGGGTTTGCCGTTGCGGCCCCAGACGGTGTAGGGATGGCGCTCGGTCAGGCGTTCGTAGTAATTACGCACCGCAGGCAGGCTGGGATGATCCAGCGGGGTTTCATACCAGCGGTTGACCGCCAGCCCGACGCCGATATCCGCCAGGGTGAAGTTACGGCCCGCCACATAGCGTCCGGTTTTCTCCAGCTGCTGGTTAAGGATGCCCATGGTGTGCGCCCACCCTTTGCAGGCCGCCGCCAGCAGACGCGGATCCTGATGCGCGGGCGAGTTGCGCACCAGCGACATAAAGGCGTAGCGCCAGGAGGTATTGAGTTCGGTGGACTGCCAGTCCATCCACTGATCGATCGGCGCGCGGGCGCGCGGATTTTGCGGATAGAGCCAGTCGCCCTCATAGGCGTTGGCCAGATAGCGCAGGATGGCGTTCGACTCCCACAGCACGAAGTCGTCGTCGATAACGACCGGGATCAGGGCGTTCGGGTTAAGGGCGAGAAATTCCGGCTTGCGCAGCGAGTCAGGTTCCACGCCCCACTCTTCTTCGCGCTCGAAGTCGAGATCCAGCTCGTCGCAGAGCCAGAGCACTTTACGCACGTTAATTGACGAGTCGCGCCCAAGAATTTTCAGCATAACGGTCTCCTGCAGGAATTGTTAACATATTGATAACCCTGTCAGGCCATAAACGCAAATGTCGGGCGTGGAAATGCCCTGTTGAGAAAGGAGCAATAATGAACGTCGCCTTTAAGCAAGTAGATGTCTTTACCTCGTCCGCGTTCAACGGCAATCCGCTGGCGGTGATTATGGATGCGCAGGGCCTGAGCGACGCGCAGCTTCAGGCCATCGCCCGCTGGACAAATCTGTCTGAAACGACCTTTGTGCTGCCGCCGCAGCACCAGGAAGCTGACTACCGCGTGCGCATCTTTACCGTTGAGGGTGAACTGCCGTTTGCCGGACACCCGACGCTGGGCACCGCGCATGCGCTGCTGGAAGCGGGCTGGCCGACGAAGCAACCTGGCAGGATGGTGCAGGAGTGCGGCGTCGGCAACGTGACGATCAGCATCGGCGCCGGGGGTTCGCTGGCGTTTGCCGCTCCAGAGGCGACGATCGCTCCCTTTACCGACGCGCTGATGAGCAATGCGCTCGGCTGCGAGCTGTTCGACACCACGCAAACGCCCGCCGTGGTCGATATGAGTATCCGCTGGCTGCTTATCCCGATGATTAGCGCCGAGGCGGTGCTGGCGATTCAGCCCGCCGTCAGCGATCTGCAGCGCCTGCTCGCCCACGCGGATGTTACCGGCGTGATGCCGTTCGGCCCGCTGCCGCACGGCGAAAGCGAGCAGTATGAAGTGCGCGGCCTGCTGGTGGAGAACGGCAGCCTGACGGAAGATCCCATTACCGGCAGCGCCAACGCCTGCCTGGCGCGCTACTTTGCCGCGCAGGGTCAGATGCGCGATTACCGGACGCGTCAGGGTACGGCAATCGGGCGTGAAGGGCGCGTATCGGTGCGCTTCGAAGGCGACCAAATCTGGATCGGCGGTAAGACCGTCACGGTAATTGATGGCACCATTGCGCTGTAGCGCTGACGCTGCATTGCCGGCACCGCCGTGGAGGAGATAAGCCCGCGCAGATACGCACCTTATCCCTGGTGCGTATCCGTAGCTTATAACGCCTGGCCGCCTGACGCCTCAATGCGCTGCGCCGTGATCCAGCCGCTCTCCTCGCTGAGAATCGCGGTGATGGCGTCGCCGATATCGTCCGGCTGCCCCACGCGCCCCAGCGCGGTAAGCGCCGCAATGGTGTCGTTAATCTCTTTATTGTCGCGCACGCGTCCGCCGCCGAAGTCGGTCTCGATAGCCCCCGGCGCCAAAATATTAACGCGAATGCGCCGTTCGCCCAGCTCTTTCGCCTGATAGCGCGTCAGCACCTCCATCGCGCCTTTAACGGAGGCGTAAGTGGCGGAGCCTGGGTAGGTCATGCGCGTCAGCCCGCTGGAGATATTCAAAATGCGGCCACCGTCGTTGATCAGCGGCAGCAGTTTCTGCGTCAGAAAATAGGGCCCTTTAAAATGAACGTTAACCAGCGCGTCAAACTCTTCCTCTGTGGTCTCGCTAAATGGCTTATAGTGACCATGACCGGCGTTGTTTATTAAATAATCAAAGCGGTCGCGCTGCCATCCATTTTCCAGCGTCTGTTTGACCTGCGCGACAAAGCCGCTGAACTGGCCGCTGTCGCCTACATCCAGCTGCAGCGCGGCTGCGCGACCGCCCAGCGCCTCGATTGCAGTAATTAACGCCTGCGCCTCTTCTTCATGGCTGCGCCAGGTAAAAAGGATATCGACGCCTTTTGCAGCCAGTTTTAACGCCGCATTCTTGCCTAAACCGCGGTTGGCGCCGGTAATAAGTGCAATTTTATTACTCATGTTTCGATCCTGTTGCAAAATTGAACACCAAATCAGGATATTCCCCAATAATTGATCTATAAATGGCAGGAAATACGCAGCACTGTTTCACTTACAACAACAATCGGTGAACAACATGGACAAAATTCACGCAATGCAGGTTTTTGTGCGGGTGGCGGAAATGGGCAGTTTTACCCGAGCGGCGGAAAGTCTGGGCCTGCCAAAAGGCAGCGTGTCGCGCCAGCTGCAGGCGCTGGAAAATCAGATGGGTACGCGGCTGCTGCATCGCACCACGCGGCGCGTGCAGCTTACCCAGGATGGGCTGGTCTACTACGATCGCTGCCTGGATCTGTTGTCGATGATCGACGATATGGATAGCCTGTTTCAGCACGATCCCGCTACGCTGAGCGGCAAGCTGCGCGTCGATATGTCGGTAGCGATGGCGACCGGCTTTATCCTGCCGCGCCTGCCGGAATTTTTGCAGCACTATCCCGGCGTGGAAATCGAGCTGAGCAGCAGCGACCGCATGGTGGATGTGATCCGCGAAGGTTTCGACTGCGTTATCCGCGTCGGCGAGCTAAAAGACTCCGGCCTGATTGCGCGAAAAATCGGCACCTACACCTTGATTAACTGCGCCAGCCCCGGCTACCTTTCCCGTTTCGGCATGCCGACGCGGCTGGAGGAGCTGTCGTCGCACGCGATGGTTCACTACACGCAGCAGCTCGGCCAGCCTTCGCCCGGCTTTGAATATTTTGACGGCAAGCAGTGCCACTACGTGCAAACCGGCGGCGTTGTGACGGTCAACAGCACGGAAACCTATCGCGCCGCCTGCATGGCGGGACTGGGCATTATTCAGGTGCCGGCGATGGGCATCTATCCGCTGCTGGAGTCTGGCCAGCTGGTGGAAGTGCTGCACGCCTTTCCGGCGAAGCCGATGCCCATCTCTCTGCTCTATCCCCATCGGCGCAATGTGGCGCGGCGCGTGCGCGTGTTTATGGAGTGGCTGAGTCAGGTACTACAGGAGTATGTCACCTGAGCGGCTATAATTGCCTTTTCACGTAAAGCAGGATGATAACTGTCTATGACGGACAAACAGGAAACCCCGAATAATCCCGAGCAACCTAAACCGCTGATCGATATTCAGACCGGCAATAAAACCGTTGACGGCTCGATTCGTCGCGTATCGCGCTTTGCCGCCTGGTTTCAGGCGATTCCGGCGGTGGCGCACTTTATTCGCGCGCTGGAGCGCTTCAACGATCGCCTGGGCAGCCAGTTCGGCGCGGCCATTACCTACTTTTCGTTTTTATCGCTCATCCCGATCCTGATGGTCTCTTTCGCCGCCGTCGGGTTTGTGCTGGCGTCGAACCAGGATCTGCTGTCGCAGCTGATCACGAAGATCGTTAACAGCATCAGCGATCCTACGCTCGCTACGACGCTGAAGAATACGGTAAACACCGCCATCCAGCAGCGCGCCACCGTGGGTATTACCGGTCTGCTGCTGGCGCTCTACTCCGGCATTAACTGGATGGGCAACCTGCGCGAAGCGGTGCGCGCCCAGTCGCGCGACGTCTGGGAGCGCACGCCGGACGATCAGGAGAAGTTCTGGAAAAAGTATCTGCGCGACCTGATTTCGCTGATCGGCCTGATGCTGGCGCTGGTGATCACCCTGTCGCTGACCTCTATCGCTGGCGCGGCGCAGGCAGCAATCGTCAACGCGCTGGGGCTGGCAGATATCGAGTGGCTGCGCCCGGCGATGACCGCCATAGCGCTGGCCATTTCGATTATGGCCAACTATCTGCTGTTCCTGTGGATTTTCTGGATCCTGCCGCGCCACAAGCCGCGTAAGAAAGCGCTGTTTCGCGGCACGCTGCTGGCGGCGATCGGCTTTGAGGTTATCAAGTTCGTGATGACGCTGACGCTGCCCAAGCTCGCTTCGTCGCCCTCGGGTGCCGCCTTCGGCTCGGTGCTGGGTCTGATGGCGTTCTTCTACTTCTTCGCCCGTCTGACGCTGTTCTGCGCCGCCTGGATCGCCACCGCGAAGTATAAAGACGATCCGCAAATGCCGGACTCGCGTCGCGCCTCGCATCGTCAGGTGTAAAAAAAGGTTACCGGCAGCGAAAAATTTCTCCCTTCGGCTATTTTTCAACCAGACAGCAGGATGAATAGCTGAAGGGTCACTTTTATTTACCCCTTTTATAGAGATTCCCGCTGCAAAAGGTGGGCTTCTCCCTGCCTTAATCCACGCTTTCCATTTCAGCACAAATTATCCACTTTTTCGCCGAAAAAGCCCGTTCTGACGCGGTTTATCAGCGTTGAATGCGCTCTGGGAGGTGCGTAATATTCCTGGTCTCTATTTACAATTAAGAAACAGTTATGCAAGCCTCCATCACAGAATCCCTGAAAAAGTCACAAGACGAAACGCCGGTAAACTCTCGCGGCAAGGTCGTGGTGGCCTCGCTGGTCGGTACCGCCATTGAATTCTTCGATTTCTATATCTACGCCACGGCGGCGGTGATTGTTTTTCCTCATATTTTCTTCCCGCAGGGCGATAATACCGTGGCGACGCTGCAGTCGCTGGCGACCTTCGCCATCGCCTTTGTGGCGCGCCCGATCGGCTCTGCGCTTTTCGGCCACTTCGGCGACCGCGTGGGCCGTAAGGCGACGCTGGTGGCCTCGCTGCTGACGATGGGCATCTCTACCGTGATTATCGGCCTGCTGCCGGGCTACCAGTCGATTGGCGTCGCGGCGCCGCTGCTGCTGGCGCTGGCGCGTTTTGGCCAGGGGCTGGGCCTCGGCGGTGAGTGGGGCGGCGCGGCGCTGCTGGCGACGGAAAACGCGCCGGCGAAAAAACGCGCGCTCTACGGCTCTTTTCCGCAGCTGGGCGCACCGATCGGCTTCTTCTTCGCCAACGGCACTTTTCTGCTGCTCTCCTGGCTGCTGACGGACGAGCAGTTTATGCAGTGGGGCTGGCGCGTGCCCTTTATCCTCTCGGCGGTGCTGGTGATTATCGGCCTCTATGTGCGCGTTTCGCTGCATGAAAGCCCGGTCTTCGCGAAGGTGCAGAAAGAGAAGAAACAGGTACGGGTGCCGATCGCTGCGCTGCTGAGCAAGCATCTTACCGCGACCATCCTCGGCACCTTTATCATGCTGGCGACCTATACGCTGTTCTACATTATGACGGTCTACTCAATGAGCTACGGCACCGCGCCGGCGCCAACGGGCCTCGGCTTTTCGCGCAACAGCTTTCTCTGGATGCTGATGATGGCGGTTATTGGCTTCGGCGTGATGGTGCCGATCGCTGGTCTGCTGGCGGATCGCTTTGGCCGCCGTAAGACCATGATCGTGATTACGCTGATGATTATCGCCTTCGCCTTCCTGTTCCCGTCGATGCTGGGTTCCGGTTCACAAGCGCTGGTGATGGCCTTCCTGCTGCTCGGCCTGAGCGTGATGGGGCTGACCTTCGGCCCGATGGGCGCGCTGCTGCCGGAACTGTTCCCGACTGAAGTGCGTTATACCGGTGCCTCTTTCTCCTACAACCTGTCGTCGATTCTCGGCGCCTCGGTTGCGCCCTATATCGCCACCTGGCTCAACGCCCACTACGGTTTGCAGGCGGTAGGCTACTACCTGGCCTCGATGGCAGCGCTGACGCTGATTGCGCTGATCGCCTGTAAAGAGACGCGCCATCAGACGCTCTACGAAGCGGTGTAACAGGAAACAGTAAACCCGGCTAAGGCCGGGTTTTACCTCATGGTATAGTTCCCGCTGTTTCGTTATGCAGGAAAAGAACCATGGCGACGGCAGCTCACCTGATTAGCAATACCCTTCCCAGCGTTAAACAACTCCAGTGTTTCCTCGCCGTCGCGCACGAGCTCAATTTTCGCCGCGCCGCCGAGCGCCTCAGCATGACCCAGCCGCCGCTGACGCGTCATATTCAGAGCCTGGAAGCCCTGCTCCACCAGCAGCTTTTTAGCCGCAGCACCCACGCGGTGAGCCTGACCGAGGCCGGGCGCGCGCTGGTCGCCAGAGCGGAGAGCATTCTCGAGGCTCTCAGCGCCCTTCACGCCGACGCTCTCTCCCGTCAGGCGCGTCTGCGCATCGGGCTGACCCGAACGCTGGACTTTACCCGTATACCGCCTGTCGGTGCGCGGCTGGCGCAGCTGAATGCCGGCGATGATATCGACTCGCCCGATCTGACCTCCGCCCGGCTGCTGCAGTGTCTGACGCAGAACAGGCTGGATCTGGTGCTGACCGGCGAGAAAGGCGCAGGCAATGAAGAGAGCGTCCGCTATCGCTGGATCTGCCGCGAGCCGCTGCTTATCGCGCTGCCGACCACGCACCCCGCCAGTCGCCAGCATCAGGTCTCGCTCGATGAGGTCAGCGATCTGCCGCTGTTCTGGTTTGCCAGGCGCGCCAACCCCGCCTTCTACGATAAATGCGAGAAAGTTTTCGCGCAGCTGCCAGCGCCGTTGAAAAAGGTTAAAGAGCCTGACGATACCCTGACGATGCTGGCGCATATCGCCCGCGGCAAGGGATTCGCCCTGCTGCCGCAGTCAAAGTGCGCCTTTAATCAGGCCGGGTTGTGCTATCGGCCGCTGCGCGATAGCCAGGCGCAGCAGCTGAATATCGACGTCTACGCCGCCACGCGCCATGACGACGTGCGTCCGGCGCTCCTGCAGGCGCTGGCGAGGCTGAGCGACGGCGCGCCTTAATACCTTTTCAGCATCACAAAAACAGCAATTCCCTGCTGCTCCCCCTGGTGAAAGAATCGCAACAGGACAACAGGAGGGATAATGAAAACGCGTGACTTAGCAAAAACCTTAGAGGTGAGCGCCATTGGCTATGGCGCAATGGGCCTCAGCGAATTCTACGGCGCTGCGGACGACGCGCAGTCGCTGCGTGTTTTGCATAAACTTATCGAGCTGGGCCAGACCTTTATTGATACGGCGGATCAGTATGGACGCGGCCACAATGAAACGCTTATCGGGCAGTTTCTTGCCGGACTGAATAGCGCCACGCGCGCCCGGTTTAAGGTCGCCACCAAGTGCGGCATTGAACGCGCGCCCGACGAGGCTTACAGCCGCACCATCAATAACCGGCCGGACTATATTACCCGCTGCTGCCACGACTCCCTTAAGCGACTGGGCGTTGAGCGTATCGATCTTTTCTACCTCCACCGCGTCAGCCAGGCGACGCCGATTGAAGAGAGCATGGCGTGCCTGAGCCGCCTGGTGAAGGAGGGAAAGATAAACCATATCGGGCTATGCGAAGTCTCTGCCGCGACTCTGCGCCGCGCGCACGCCGTTCATCCCGTCGCCGCCCTGCAGACCGAATATTCCCTGTGGACGCGCGACGTTGAGGAGGCGATCCTGCCAACGGTTAAGGCGCTGGATATCGGCCTTGTTGCCTACTCGCCGCTGGGACGCGGTTTCCTGACCGGCAAATATCTGCGCAACAGCGACTTTGCTGAAGGCGACTTCCGTAAAAATAACGGGCGCTTTCAGCAGGCCAGCCTCGATCATAACGCCGCGCTGCTGAGCGCAGTGCGGCCACTGGCGGAGAAGTATGGCTGCACGCCAGGTCAGATAGCGCTGGCCTGGCTGCTGGCGCAGTACGCGAAGCTGGTGCCGATCCCCGGCACGAAACGGATCGCCTACCTGATGGAAAATGCCCAGGCGGCGCAGGTGGCTCTGGAGGCGGCGGACGTGGCGCTGCTGAACGCCCTCCACCAGCGCGTTCAGGTGCAGGGCGCCCGCTATTCGGCAGAGGGGATGAAGGGCGTGAATGCCTGAGGTGAAAGAAGTGAGGGCCTGAAAAGCAAAACCCCGGCAAGCCGGGGTTTTGCAGTGCTGAAAAGAGTGGTGTCTGGCTTAGCTGGCGACGGCGATACGCTTCATATCGGTCATGTAGCCGCGCAGTTTACGGCCAACCGCTTCGATCGGATGCTGGCGAATCGCCTCGTTGACGTCGCGCAGCTGCGCGTTATCAACCTGAGTGCCTTCAATCGCTTTGCCCAGATCGCCCGGCTGCAGCGTGGTCATAAACTCTTTCAGCAGCGGTACTGCGGCGAAGGAGAACAGGTAGTTACCATACTCGGCGGTGTCGGAGATCACCACGTTCATCTCATACAGACGCTTACGCGCGATGGTGTTGGCGATCAGCGGCAGCTCGTGCAGCGACTCATAGTAAGCGGACTCTTCGATAATTCCCGCGTCGACCATGGTTTCGAACGCCAGCTCAACGCCCGCTTTCACCATTGCCACCATCAGAACGCCTTTATCGTAGTACTCCTGCTCGTCGATTTTGCCTTCATACTGCGGCGCATTTTCAAACGCAGTTTTGCCGGTCTCTTCACGCCAGGTCAGCAGGTTTTTGTCGTCGTTAGCCCAGTCAGCCATCATGCCGGATGAGAATTCGCCGGAGATGATGTCGTCCATATGCTTCTGGAACAGCGGTGCCATAATCTCTTTCAGCTGCTCTGACAGCGCATAAGCGCGCAGTTTTGCCGGGTTAGAGAGGCGATCCATCATCAGGGTAATGCCGCCGAACTTCAGGGATTCGGTGATGGTTTCCCAGCCGAACTGGATCAGTTTTTCGGTGTAGGCCGCGTCGTGACCTTCCGCCACCAGCTTGTCGAAGCAGAGCAGCGAACCGGCCTGCAGCATGCCGCACAGAATAGTCTGCTCGCCCATCAGATCTGACTTCACTTCCGCCACAAAAGAGGACTCCAGCACGCCCGCACGGTCGCCACCGGTCGCGGCAGCCCAGGCTTTGGCTATCGCCATGCCTTCGCCTTTCGGATCGTTTTCCGGATGGACGGCGATCAGCGTTGGTACGCCGAAACCGCGCTTGTACTCTTCGCGCACTTCGGTGCCCGGACATTTCGGCGCCACCATAACAACGGTGATGTCTTTACGGATGGTTTCGCCTACTTCAACGATATTAAAGCCGTGCGAGTAGCCCAGCGCCGCGCCATCTTTCATCAGCGGCTGTACCGCCTGCACTACGGCAGAGTGCTGTTTGTCCGGCGTCAGGTTGACCACCAGATCGGCCTGCGGGATCAGCTCTTCATAGGTGCCGACTTTAAAGCCGTTCTCGGTGGCCTTGCGCCAGGAGGCGCGCTTCTCGGCGATCGCTTCGGCGCGCAGCGCATAGGCGACATCCAGACCGGAATCACGCATGTTCAGACCCTGGTTAAGGCCCTGCGCGCCACAGCCCACGATGACCACTTTTTTCCCTTTCAGGAAGCTGGCGCCGTCGGCGAATTCATCGCGCGCCATAAAGCGACATTTGCCTAACTGCGCTAACTGGTTGCGCAGATTCAGTGTGTTGAAGTAGTTAGCCATGGGGCACTCCGGTCAGATGTTATGTTTGTTTTTGTCTGGTAACGGCGCTGCTTACAGCGCCGCGAATGACCCCATCATATGACAGGAAATCCGTTGCTTAAATTGATATATTAGCAAGGTTACATTGCATAATTTGCAATACCACTGTAGAGGTCAAGGCGAATGGATTTACGAGATCTGAAGCTGTTTCTTCATCTGGCCGAAAGCTGCCATTTTGGCCGTACGGCGCGCGCCATGCACGTCAGCCCGTCAACGCTCTCGCGCCAGATCCAGCGCCTCGAAGAGGATGTGGGGCACGCGCTGTTTCTGCGCGATAACCGCACCGTGGTCCTGACCGAGGCGGGCGAACGTCTGCGCCAGTTCGCGCAGCAGACGCTGCTGCAGTATCAGCAGCTGCGCCACGTCATGGATCTTAACGGCCCGTCGCTGAGCGGCGAGCTGCGCCTGTTCTGCTCGGTGACGGCCGCCTACAGCCATCTGCCGCCGATTCTGGATCGCTTCCGCGCCGAGCATCCGCAGGTAGAGATCAAGCTGACCACCGGCGACGCCGCCGACGCCATCGAAATGGTGCAGTCGGGCGAAGCAGATCTGGCTATTGCTGGCAGACCCGAGTCGCTGCCCGCCAGCATCGACTTTACGCCGCTGGGACTGATCCCGCTGGTGCTGATTGCCCCCGCGCTGCCCTGCCCGGTGCGCAGCCAGGCGACCCAGCCGACGCCCGACTGGGCGCACATCCCTTTTATCCTGCCCGATCAAGGCCCGGCGCGGCGCGGCATCGATCTCTGGTTTCGGCGGCGTCGCATTCCTAATCCGCAGATTTACGCCACGGTCTCCGGTCATGAGGCGATTGTGTCGATGGTGGCGCTCGGGTGCGGCATCGCGCTTTTACCGGATGTAGTGCTGGAAAATAGCCCGGAGCCGGTGCGCAATCGCGTGCTGACGCTGGAGAATGTCGAGTCGGTGGCGCCGCTGGAGCTGGGCGTGTGCGTACAAAAAAAGCGGCTCGGGGAGCCGCTGATTCACGCCTTCTGGCACCTGCTGTAGTTACTGGCCGGCGAGGAAGAAGCGGAACGCCGGGTTATTGGCTTCGTCGTGGAAGTCATAGCCCAGTTCGGTAAGATGTGATTCAAAGCGCGGTTCGTTGTCGCCGATCTCAAAGGCCGCCAGCACGCGGCCGTAATCGGTGCCGTGGCTGCGGTAGTGGAACAGCGAGATATTCCAGTGGGTGCCGAGCGTTTGCAGGAACTTCAGCAGCGCGCCGGGTGCCTCCGGGAATTCGAAGCTGAACAGGCGTTCGCGCAACGGCTTCGACGGACGTCCGCCCACCATATAGCGCACGTGCAGCTTCGCCATCTCGTCGTCAGAGAGATCCACCACCTGATAGCCCCCCTGCGTCAGCTGGCTGATGATTTCGCTGCGCTCCTCCAGCCCGCGCGTCAGGCGCACGCCAACAAAGATGCAGGC
The DNA here is from genome assembly GCF_020149765.1 of Pantoea agglomerans. Classification (NCBI taxonomy): domain Bacteria; kingdom Pseudomonadati; phylum Pseudomonadota; class Gammaproteobacteria; order Enterobacterales; family Erwiniaceae; genus Pantoea; species Pantoea agglomerans. The sequence goes on along the minus strand of NZ_CP083809.1, from coordinate 94,895 downwards.
GTTGTCGGCGTCGGCATAGCGGTAGTTAAACTCCGTTACCGCACGGCCGCCCAGCGTCTGGCAGAACTTCAGGAAGCTACCCTGCTGTTCCGGGATGGTGACGGCGAGCAGCGCTTCACGCTGTTCGCCCAGCTCACAGCGCTCGGAGACGTAGCGCAGGCCGTGAAAGTTAACGTTAGCGCCTGACAGCACGTGCGCCAGGCGCTCGCCTTTGATGTCGTGCTGCTGGATATATTTTTTCATACCCGCCAGCGCCAGCGCGCCCGACGGCTCCGCTACTGCGCGCACGTCTTCAAACAGATCTTTCATCGCCGCGCAGATAGCGTCGCTGTCGACGGTGATAATATCGTCGAGGTACGCCTGGCAGAGGCGAAAGGTTTCGCTGCCGATACGCTTTACCGCCACGCCTTCGGCAAACAGCCCGACGCGCGGCAGATCCACCGGCTCGCCCGCCTCGAGCGCCGCCTTCAGGCAGGCAGAGTCTTCCGACTCTACCGCGATAACTTTGATTTGCGGCATCAGCTGTTTGATCAGCACCGCCACGCCCGCCGCCAGGCCGCCGCCGCCAACCGGCACGAAGACGCGATCGAGATGCGCATCCTGCTGCAGCAGCTCCATCGCCAGCGTGCCCTGACCGGCGATGACCGCCGGATGGTCAAATGGCGGCACGAAGGTGTAACCCTGCTGTTCCGCCAGCTCAATCGCTTTGGCTTTCGCCTCGTCGAAGTTAGCGCCGTAGAGATAAGCCTCACCGCCAAATGCGCGCACCGCCTCTACCTTGATGTCTGCCGTGGTGACCGGCATAACAATCAGCGATTTGATGCCGAGCCGGCTGGCGGAGAGCGCCACGCCCTGCGCGTGGTTGCCGGCCGACGCCGTCACCACGCCGCGCGCTTTCTGCTCTTCGTTCAGTCCGGCGATCATCGCATAGGCGCCGCGCAGCTTGAAGCTGTGTACCGGCTGCCGATCCTCGCGCTTCACCAGAATGGTGTTGCCGAGACGCGATGAAATTTTTTCCATTTTTTGCAGCGGCGTCACCTGTGCGACTTCATACACGGGCGAGCGCAGCACGGCGCGCAGATATTCCGCGCCGCAGGGCGACGCAGGTAGCGGTTGAGCCTCAGCCATCGGTCAGCCTCCCAGCTTGCTCTTGTCGCGCACCGCGCCTTTGTCGGCGCTGGTGGCGAGCGATGCGTAGGCACGCAGCGCGAAAGAGACCTGACGCACGCGGCCGTGCGGCGTGTAGGCCGCCTCGCCGCGCGCTTCTTCCTCTTCGCGGCGCGCATGCAGTTCGTTGTCCGGCACCGCCAGTTTGATGCCGCGGTTAGGGATATCGATTTCGATGATGTCGCCATCTTTTACCAGCGCAATGGTGCCGCCGCTGGCCGCTTCCGGCGAGGCGTGGCCGATCGACAGGCCGGATGTGCCACCGGAGAAGCGACCGTCGGTGATCAGCGCGCAGCTTTTGCCGAGCCCCATCGATTTCAGATAGGTGGTTGGATAGAGCATCTCCTGCATGCCCGGGCCACCTTTCGGCCCTTCGTAGCGGATTACCACAACGTCGCCCGCAACCACTTTGCCGCCGAGAATCGCCTCGACTGCGTCATCCTGGCTTTCGTAGACTTTTGCCGGGCCTTTAAACGTCAGGATCTCTTTGTCGACGCCAGCGGTTTTGACGATACAACCATCTTCGGCGAGGTTGCCGTAGAGTACCGCAAGACCACCATCCTGGGAGAACGCATGTTCGCGCGTGCGGATACAGCCGTCCTGACGATCGTCATCCAGCGTGTCCCAGCGACAGTCTTGCGAAAACGCCTGGGTGGTACGAATCCCTGCCGGACCGGCGCGGAACATTTTCTTCACCGCTTCATCCTGCGTCAGCATGATGTCGTACTGATCCAGGGTTTCACGCAGGTTCAGGCCCAGCACGTTACGTACGTCGGTATGCAGCAGGCCCGCGCGATCCAGCTCGCCGAGAATGCCGATAACGCCACCAGCGCGGTGGACATCTTCCATATGGTATTTCTGCGTGCTCGGCGCGACCTTGCACAGGTGCGGTACCTTGCGCGACAGACGATCGATGTCGGAAATATTGAAGTCGATTTCGCCTTCCTGCGCCGCCGCCAGCAGGTGCAGTACGGTGTTGGTGGAACCGCCCATCGCGATATCCAGCGTCATGGCATTTTCAAAGGCCGCTTTGCTGGCGATGTTGCGCGGCAGTACGCGCTCATCATCCTGCTCGTAATACTGTTTAGTCAGATTAACGATGCGCTTACCGGCGTTGATAAACAGATCCTTGCGGTCGGCGTGGGTGGCCAGCAGCGAGCCGTTGCCCGGCTGCGACAGACCCAGCGCTTCGGTCAGACAGTTCATGGAATTAGCCGTGAACATACCGGAACAGGAGCCGCAGGTCGGACAGGCGGAGCGTTCAATCTGCTCGCTCTCGGCGTCGCTGACGTTCGGGTTCGCACCCTGAATCATCGCATCCACCAGATCGAGCTTGATGATCTTGTCAGAAAGTTTGGTTTTCCCCGCTTCCATCGGGCCGCCGGAAACGAAAATAACCGGAATATTGAGGCGCAGCGACGCCATCAGCATTCCCGGGGTGATTTTGTCGCAGTTGGAGATGCAGACCATGGCGTCGGCGCAGTGCGCGTTAACCATGTATTCCACCGAGTCGGCGATCAGCTCGCGCGACGGCAGCGAATAGAGCATGCCGCCATGGCCCATGGCGATACCGTCATCCACCGCAATGGTGTTGAACTCTTTCGCCACGCCGCCCGCCGCTTCGATCTGCTCGGCGACCAGCTTGCCGAGATCGCGCAGGTGGACGTGGCCCGGCACAAATTGGGTGAATGAGTTGACCACGGCGATAATCGGCTTGCCGAAATCGGCGTCGGTCATTCCTGTGGCGCGCCACAGGGCACGGGCACCCGCCATATTGCGGCCATGAGTGGTGGTGGCGGAACGGTACTTAGGCATGCTCTGTTTACTCCAGTCTGTAAATGACGCGGGAACAGCTGCGCCCGCGTGACTCTCTTGTTATGGGTTAACCTGATCCAGCCAGCCGTATTTGTCTTCGGTTTCGCCAGTGAACAGGCCGAAGAAGGCTTTCTGGATTTTCTCGGTTACCGGTCCGCGTTTGCCCTCGCCAACCTGAATGCCGTCGACGCTGCGTACCGGCGTGATTTCTGCAGCGGTACCGGACATAAAGATCTCATCGGCCAGATAGAGCGATTCGCGCGACAGCACCTGCTCGCGAACTTCAATGCCCATATCCTGCGCCAGCTTGATGATGGCGTCGCGGGTAATGCCAGGCAGCGCGGAAGAGGTGAACGGCGGCGTAAACAGGATGCCGTCTTTTACTTCGAACAGGTTTTCGCCAGCGCCTTCGGAGATATAGCCGTTGGTGTCCAGCGCGATGCCTTCCTGATAGCCGTGACGGCGCGCTTCGCTGCCCACCAGCAGAGAGGAGAGATAGTTGCCACCTGCTTTCGCCGCGGTCGGCAGGGTGTTCGGCGCAACGCGGTTCCATGAAGAAACCATTGCATTGATGCCGTTTTCCAGCGCTTCAGCGCCCAGATAGGCGCCCCACGGGAAGGCGGCGATGATCACGTCGGTGGTGTAGCCATCCGGCGGGTTCACGCCCAGGCCGACGTCGCCGACAAAGGCCAGCGGACGGATGTAGGCGCTTTTCAGATTGTTGTCGCGCAGTACTTTGCGGGTCGCTTCCATCAGTTCGTCCACGCTGTATTTCAGCGGGAAACGATAAATTTTGGCTGAGTCGTGCAGACGCTGCATGTGTTCACGGTGACGGAACACCACCGGGCCTTTGTGCGAGTCGTAGCAGCGCACGCCTTCAAACACAGAAGTACCGTAATGCAGTGCGTGGGACATCACGCTGACCTTTGCGTCTTCCCACTTAACCATCTCGCCATTGAACCAAATAAAGTCTGCTTTCTTCGTGCTCATTCTTATTTCCTTTCACGACCAGGCGTGGATTTGTTGTGATGTTTGTTGCTGGATCTCGACGCTGGCGACATCCATTAATTTGTTTAATTGGGAAGACAGTAAATCGACTGAGCGCTGGCTGGCAACGGTCATTTCAATATTAATGTTCTCGCTGTTAGCCGCCGCGCCCATGTTCATGGCGCAGACCTGAAAACCGCGGTGACGGACGACGCGTAAAATGCGCTCCAATATTTCAGGGCGAAAGCGAGCTTCGATAGACAATTGATGCTGATTCATACGGTTTTCTCCATCATGTTTGCGTTGCTGGCGCCGGGTGGCACCAGTGGCCAGACGTTTTCATGCTCATCAATCGCAACATGCAGGAAGTAAGGACCTTCGCTGTTCAGCAGAGCATCAAGGGCGGCGTCGACCTCATCTTTACGGCTAATACGCTGGCCTGGAATATCAAACGCGCTGGCCAGCGTCAGAAAATCGGGGTTGTCGGTCAGTATGGTTTCGCTGTAGCGACCATCGAAAAAGAGCTGCTGCCACTGGCGCACCATGCCGAGGCGCTGGTTATCCAGCAGCAGGATTTTCACCGGCAGCTTTTTACGTTTGATGGTGCCCAGCTCCTGGATATTCATCATGATTGAACCGTCGCCCGACACGCAGATCACGGTGTCGTCGGGACGGGCAACCTGCGCGCCTACCGCAGCCGGCAGGCCGAAGCCCATGGTGCCCAGGCCGCTGGAGGTGATGAAATTCTCCGGCGCGCTGAAGTTCATATGCTGGGCGGTCCACATCTGGTGCTGGCCGACGTCGGTGGTGATAACGGCGCTGGCGGGTTTACGATCGGAGAGCTGCTTCAGCAGCAGTGGCGCGTAGATCGCCTCGCCGGGATGATCGTAGCGCCAGCTGAATTCCGCTTTCATCGCCTTCACCTCTTCGCGCCAGCCCGCAATCTGCATCGGCATACTCAGCGCGGGCAGGATCTGATTCATATCGCCCTGCAGCGAAACGTGCGCGCGGCGCAGTTTATTCAGCTCGGCCGGATCGATATCAATGTGAATGACGCTGGCGTGCGGCGCAAAGGTATCGAGCTTGCCGGTTACGCGATCGTCGAAGCGCGCGCCGACGGCAATCAGCAAATCGCACGACTGAACCGCCAGGTTTGCGGCTTTGGTGCCGTGCATACCCAGCATGCCCAGGTAGACCTCGCTTTCGCTATCGGCGCTGCCGAGACCTTTCAGTGTGGCGGCCACAGGGATGCCGGTCTCCTGCGCCATAGCGCGCAGTGCGGGAACCGCCTGCGCCATACCGACGCCGCCGCCGATATAGAGCATCGGCTTGTGCGACTGCGCCATCAGCGCACGCGCCGCTTCGATATGCTGCAGCGAATGGGCGATCGGCTCTTCGACCGGCAGCAGATGCGGGTTCAGCTCGCCGCTGGCGATTTGAATATCTTTAGGGATGTCGACCAGCACCGGGCCAGGGCGGCCTGACTGAGCGATAGCGAAGGCCTCAGCCATTACGGAGGGCAGCTCTTCCAGCGATTCAACCAGAAAGCTGTGTTTGGTGCAGGCCAGCGACAGGCCCAGCACGTCGATCTCCTGAAAGGCGTCGGTGCCGATAAATGCCGACGAGACCTGACCGGTGATGGCGACGACCGGCACTGAGTCCATCATCGCATCGGCCAGGCCGGTGATTAAGTTGGTCGCGCCAGGGCCCGAGGTCGCAATGCAGACGCCGGTTTTTCCGGTCGCGCGGGCATAGCCGATCGCCGCGACCACCGCGCCTTGTTCATGACGACACAGTAGGTGTTCCACGCCGCCATCGTAGAGCGCATCGTACACTGGCATGATGGCGCCGCCAGGATAGCCAAATACGGTGTCGACACCCTGCGCGCGTAAAGCCTGAACTACCCACTGTGCACCTGTCATGGTTATTCTCCTGTATCCTTAGGGGAACAACAGAATTTTATGCTACTGCTCATTGTTTGCTCCTCGGTAATTAGCTGATATTTGCTCTGGTCGAAAAAAAACCCCCGGACCTTACGGTGCGGGGGTTTTTCGAATTCCAGGCTTGATTTTTAAGCCTTTCTTTCTCCAAGCGTAGCCCCGCACGGTGGGTTAATAATCACCACCACGCTAATCACGACTAGGCTAATCACTTGTAGAAGGGCTTTCATCTGTTGTCTGTTTTTTCGTTTGTTCGAAGTAATACCTACAGAGTTATCACAGTTAGCGGTGCGATGACAACTTTTTCCATCGCTTTTTTTTATGACCGTTGGGGCGATAAGCAGGTATCACACTGTAAATAAACGCATATTTTATGCGTGATAAATATTCATCACGTCCGTGACGCAATAATTAAGCGGGCTATTTGTCAGGTAGCTTCAGAAAAAATGTATGGGGCTGAACGCCCCGTCGATTTATTGCGGCGTCTGCCGACAGATGAATCCTTTGGCCTCGTCGTCATGGTTCCACCGCTTCATAATCGCCGCGTTAAGGAGCGGTTATGACACTGTCGAGAGTTCTTACCCGAGCGGCGCTAGGCGTCGAGGCGCCGCTGGTGACCCTGGAAGCGCATATCAGCAGCGGCCTGCCCGCGCTGACGCTGGTCGGCTTGCCCGAAACCACGGTAAAAGAGGCGCGCGAACGGGTGCGCAGCGCCATCATAAACAGCGGCTTCAGCTTTCCGGCGAAGCGCATCACCATCAATCTGGCCCCCGCCGATCTGCCTAAAGAGGGCGGACGTTACGATCTGCCGATGGCGCTCGCTATTCTCGTCGCGTCTGAACAGCTTCCAGAGGCGAAACTGGCGCAGCATGAGTTTGTGGGCGAACTGGCGCTCAACGGCGCGCTCTGCGGCGTTCAGGGCGCCATTCCGGCGGCTATGGCGGCGATGCGGGCCGGGCGGCAGCTGATCGTCTCGACGGAGAATCAGCCGGATGTTGGCCTGATCCAGCATGGCGATACGCTGGTTGCTGCGCATCTGCTGGAGATCTGTGCCTGGCTGCAAAACCAGGGCGAGCTGGCGCGCGCTCAATCTCAGCAGGATGGGCCTGAAGAGCCAGCGGAAGACCTGAGCGACATAATCGGTCAGGAGCAGGGGCGCCGGGCGCTGGAGATTACCGCAGCGGGCGGTCATAACCTGCTGCTGATGGGGCCTCCCGGCACAGGCAAGACGATGCTGGCTACGCGGCTGCCCGGCATTATGCCGCCGCTCAGCGACGCAGAGGCGCTGGAGTGCGCCGCTATTGCCAGCCTGGTGGACAAGGTCCGGCTGCAAAAAGCCTGGCGGAAACGCCCTTTTCGCTCGCCGCATCATAGTGCGTCACTCTATGCGCTGATCGGCGGCGGATCGCTGCCTCGACCTGGGGAGATTTCGCTGGCGCATAACGGCGTGCTGTTTCTGGATGAACTGCCGGAATTTGATCGACGCGTGCTGGATGCGCTGCGCGAACCTATCGAGTCTGGCGAAATCGCCATTTCCCGCGCCCGCGCGAAAGTCACCTATCCGGCGCGCTTTCAGCTCATCGCCGCCATGAACCCTAGCCCGACCGGCCACTATCAGGGACAGCATAATCGCTGTTCACCGCAGCAGGTGCTGCGCTATCTGAGCAAGCTATCCGGCCCTTTTCTCGATCGCTTCGACCTGTCGATTGAGGTCCCGCTGCTGCCGAGCGGGATGCTGAGCGGACGCCGGGAGGCTGGTGAGAGCTCAGCCAGCGTCAGCGAGCGGGTGATAAAGGCTCGCATGCTGCAAATGGCGCGTGCAGGCAAGATTAATGCGCATATGAGCAACATTGAGATCAAGAGGTGGTGTGATATCGCCCGCGAGGATGCGGAATGGCTGGAAGAGGTGCTGAATCAGCTGGGGTTATCCGTACGGGCATGGCAACGCATTCTTAAGGTTGCGCGGACCATTGCCGATCTGGCAGGTGAAGAGCGGGTTTTACGTGCGCATCTGCAGGAGGCGGTCGCCTATCGCAGCATTGATCGATTGATGATCCATCTGCATCGCAGCCTGGAATAAAAAAATGGGGCTGATCGCCCCATTCTGTTTAGTCATCGCTGTCGCTGTAGTCTTCCACCGTATCCATCTGCGGCTTGCCGCCTGAAAGCGTATGGAAACGTTTTGGACGCTTAATGCGAGCGGTATATTTAGACCATACTCGCTCAGCTTCGGTTTGCGGCTCACGCAGACCACGACATACTTCTAAGAAAAGACGCTCTTCTTCAGTAGTCGGCTCACGCTTTGCTAAATCGAGTTCGTTAAAAGCGAAACCATGACGTTCCAGCAATTGGGCTTCTTTAATGGTGAAATCACCATGCCGCGAGAAACCGCGCGGATAATGTTTGTTATCAAAGAAACGATTTGTGGTTGAGAAGCTTTCCGCCATCTTACACGCTCCTGATTCTCTTATGGCCGAGCTATTAATGGCGCGGAGTATTAGATAGGCTTGACAGAGTGTAAAACAAAACATTTAAATCTATACGACAAACATTTTTTGGGAGAAAGCTGTGGATACGGAATTACTGAAAACTTTCCTGGAAGTGAGCAGAACTCGCCATTTTGGACGAGCTGCAGAAGCACTTTACCTCACACAGTCCGCCGTCAGCTTTCGCATCCGTCAGCTGGAAAATCAGCTGGGCGTAAACCTTTTTACTCGTCATCGCAATAATATACGGCTGACGTCGGCGGGAGAACGCCTGTTACCCTATGCGGAAAGCCTGATGAGCACATGGATGATGGCGAAGAAGGAGGTCTCGCACACGCAGCAGCACCACGAGCTGTCGATAGGCGCTAGCGCGTCGCTCTGGGAGGCTTATCTGACCCCGTGGCTGCAAACCCTGTATGAAAACCGGGAGAGCCTGCATCTTGAAGCACGCGTGGCGCAGCGGCATCTTCTGGTTAAACAGCTTCATGAACGCCAGCTGGATCTGCTGATCACGACCGAAGCGCCTAAGATGGATGAGCTGACCAGCCAGCAGATCGGCCATATCTCTCTGGCGCTGTTCCGGGCGCGTAAAACAGAGAAGCGCGAGAAGTACGATTACATCAAGCTGGAATGGGGCGCGGACTTTCATCAGCATGAAAGCTACCTCTCCGGCGGCGATGATGTTCCTGTGTTAACCACTACCTCGGCGCACGTAACGCGCGAGTTGCTTTATACCACGGGTGCCTGCGCATTTTTGCCAGACTACTGGCATAGCCTCTACAGCGATCTTATGGTGATCCCTGATACGCCGGTGGCGGTACGTCCTTTATATGCAGTGTGGCTGCAGAACAGCGATCAGCAGGCGCATATTCGACAGCTGCTTAAGTTTCCGGTGCTGGCGCGCTAATTTCAGGCATAAACGGTGAAGAGGCTGACGTAGTCGGCCTTTTTTTGATCTTCGGGCTGGATAAAAAGCAAAAAAAAATCCTTTGCCGAAGCAAAGGATTCTTTTTTCTGGCAGGGGCGGAGGGACTCGAACCCCCAACACCCGGTTTTGGAGACCGGTGCTCTACCAATTGAACTACGCCCCTAAAGAGGGTGGCGGTGCGGACGGGACTCGAACCCGCGACCCCCGGCGTGACAGGCCGGTATTCTAACCGACTGAACTACCGCACCACCGAATACTGCTGCTACCAGCGGGGTCTCGCTGATAACCGGTGTCACCCTCGCGGGTGGATACCAATTTGGATGCCTGGCAGTTCCCTACTCTCGCATGGGGAGACCCCACACTACCATCGGCGCTACGGCGTTTCACTTCTGAGTTCGGCATGGGGTCAGGTGGGACCGCCGCGCTAAGGCCGCCAGGCAAATTCTGTTTCCGCGCCGCCCGCAGGCCGCGCAGATATATCCGTCACAAGCTGAAAATCTCGCGTCTCACAAAACGCCTCTGGCGTTGTAAGGTTAAGCCTCACGGGTCATTAGTACCGGTTAGCTCAACGCATCGCTGCGCTTACACACCCGGCCTATCAACGTCGTCGTCTTCAACGTCCCTTCAGGAGCATCAAGTGCTCAGGGAAAACTCATCTCGGGGCAAGTTTCGTGCTTAGATGCTTTCAGCACTTATCTCTTCCGCACTTAGCTACCGGGCAGTGCCATTGGCATGACAACCCGAACACCAGCGGTGCGTTCACTCCGGTCCTCTCGTACTAGGAGCAACCCCCCTCAGTTTTCCAGCGCCCACGGCAGATAGGGACCGAACTGTCTCACGACGTTCTAAACCCAGCTCGCGTACCACTTTAAACGGCGAACAGCCGTACCCTTGGGACCTACTTCAGCCCCAGGATGTGATGAGCCGACATCGAGGTGCCAAACACCGCCGTCGATATGAACTCTTGGGCGGTATCAGCCTGTTATCCCCGGAGTACCTTTTATCCGTTGAGCGATGGCCCTTCCATTCAGAACCACCGGATCACTATGACCTGCTTTCGCACCTGCTCGAGCCGTCACTCTCGCAGTCAAGCTGGCTTATGCCATTGCACTAACCTCCTGATGTCCGACCAGGATTAGCCAACCTTCGTGCTCCTCCGTTACGCTTTGGGAGGAGACCGCCCCAGTCAAACTACCCACCAGACACTGTCCGCAGCCCGGGTAACGGGCCTACGTTAGAACACCAGCCATTAAAGGGTGGTATTTCAAGGACGGCTCCACGCAGACTGGCGTCCACGCTTCAAAGCCTCCCACCTATCCTACACATCAAGGACCAGTGTTCAGTGTCAAGCTGTAGTAAAGGTTCACGGGGTCTTTCCGTCTTGCCGCGGGTACACTGCATCTTCACAGCGATTTCAATTTCACTGAGTCTCGGGTGGAGACAGCCTGGCCATCATTACGCCATTCGTGCAGGTCGGAACTTACCCGACAAGGAATTTCGCTACCTTAGGACCGTTATAGTTACGGCCGCCGTTTACCGGGGCTTCGATCAAGAGCTTCTCCTTACGGATAACCCCATCAATTAACCTTCCGGCACCGGGCAGGCGTCACACCGTATACGTCCACTTTCGTGTTTGCACAGTGCTGTGTTTTTAATAAACAGTTGCAGCCAGCTGGTATCTTCGACTGGCCTCAGCTCCGGGAGCAAGTCCCTTCACCTACGCGCCAGCGTGCCTTCTCCCGAAGTTACGGCACCATTTTGCCTAGTTCCTTCACCCGAGTTCTCTCAAGCGCCTTGGTATTCTCTACCTGACCACCTGTGTCGGTTTGGGGTACGATTTCGTGTTGCCTGGAGCTTAGAGGCTTTTCCTGGAAGCAGGGCATTTGTTGCTTCAGCACCGTAGTGCCTCGTCGTCACGCCTCAGTGTAAAGTGAACCGGATTTGCCTGGAACACACACCTACACGCTTAAACCGGGACAACCGTCGCCCGGCCAACATAGCCTTCTCCGTCCCCCCTTCGCAGCAACACCAAGTACAGGAATATTAACCTGTTTCCCATCGACTACGCTTTTCAGCCTCGCCTTAGGGGTCGACTCACCCTGCCCCGATTAACGTTGGACAGGAACCCTTGGTCTTCCGGCGAGCGGGCTTTTCACCCGCTTTATCGTTACTTATGTCAGCATTCGCACTTCTGATACCTCCAGCATGCCTCACAGCACACCTTCGACGGCTTACAGAACGCTCCCCTACCCAACAACGCATACGCGTCGCTGCCGCAGCTTCGGTGCATGGTTTAGCCCCGTTACATCTTCCGCGCAGGCCGACTCGACCAGTGAGCTATTACGCTTTCTTTAAATGATGGCTGCTTCTAAGCCAACATCCTGGCTGTCTGGGCCTTCCCACATCGTTTCCCACTTAACCATGACTTTGGGACCTTAGCTGGCGGTCTGGGTTGTTTCCCTCTTCACGACGGACGTTAGCACCCGCCGTGTGTCTCCCGTGATAACATTCTCCGGTATTCGCAGTTTGCATCGGGTTGGTAAGCCGGGATGGCCCCCTAGCCGAAACAGTGCTCTACCCCCGGAGATGAGTTCACGAGGCGCTACCTAAATAGCTTTCGGGGAGAACCAGCTATCTCCCGGTTTGATTGGCCTTTCACCCCCAGCCACAGGTCATCCGCTAATTTTTCAACATTAGTCGGTTCGGTCCTCCAGTTAGTGTTACCCAACCTTCAACCTGCCCATGGCTAGATCACCGGGTTTCGGGTCTATACCCTGCAACTTAACGCCCAGTTAAGACTCGGTTTCCCTGCGGCTCCCCTATACGGTTAACCTTGCTACAGAATATAAGTCGCTGACCCATTATACAAAAGGTACGCAGTCACCCCACAAAGAGGCTCCCACTGCTTGTACGTACACGGTTTCAGGTTCTGTTTCACTCCCCTCGCCGGGGTTCTTTTCGCCTTTCCCTCACGGTACTGGTTCACTATCGGTCAGTCAGGAGTATTTAGCCTTGGAGGATGGTCCCCCCATATTCAGACAGGATACCACGTGTCCCGCCCTACTCTTCGAGTTCACAGCATGTGTGCTTTCGTGTACGGGAGTGTCACCCTGTACCCTGCGACTTTCCAGACGCTTCCACTAGCACACAAGCTGATTCAGACTCTGGGCTGCTCCCCGTTCGCTCGCCGCTACTGGGGGAATCTCGGTTGATTTCTTTTCCTCGGGGTACTTAGATGTTTCAGTTCCCCCGGTTCGCCTCGCAACACTATGTATTCATGTTGCGATAGTGTGTCGAAACACACTGGGTTTCCCCATTCGGACATCGCCGGCTGTAGCGGTTCATATCACCTTGCCGGCGCTTTTCGCAGATTAGCACGTCCTTCATCGCCTCTGACTGCCAGGGCATCCACCGTGTACGCTTAGTCGCTTAACCTCACAACCCACAGGCGTCTTGCGACGTCGCGGATGTGATTAATTGAGAGACTCGAACGCGCTGCCTTTCACTCCTGTTTACGGGGAATGAACGCAGGGCGTCGTTTCAATTTTCAGCTTGTTCCGGATTGTTAAAGAGCATAATACTTCGCAGCCCACCGTTTCCGGTACGCTCTGAAGTATTTCAGAAAACAGTATGGTGGAGCTAAGCGGGATCGAACCGCTGACCTCCTGCGTGCAAGGCAGGCGCTCTCCCAGCTGAGCTATAGCCCCATACAGTTACTGCAGAGACCGTCTACTACCACTCAACCGAGTAAACATTCTTGCGTGAAGAATGTAATTTCTTCTCAGGCAAGGCATGCGGAAGGGAAGTTTACCTCAGGTAAACGACCGCGCGCATAACGCAGCATGAGGAGAAATTTGGTAGGCCTGAGTGGACTTGAACCACCGACCTCACCCTTATCAGGGGTGCGCTCTAACCACCTGAGCTACAAGCCTGTAGAGGTTTTTCTGCTCGTTACTTTCTATCAGACAATCTGTGTGAGCACTTCGAAGGCAGTATCTTCAGGTAAGGAGGTGATCCAACCGCAGGTTCCCCTACGGTTACCTTGTTACGACTTCACCCCAGTCATGAATCACAAAGTGGTAAGCGCCCTCCCGAAGGTTAAGCTACCTACTTCTTTTGCAACCCACTCCCATGGTGTGACGGGCGGTGTGTACAAGGCCCGGGAACGTATTCACCGTGGCATTCTGATCCACGATTACTAGCGATTCCGACTTCACGGAGTCGAGTTGCAGACTCCGATCCGGACTACGACGCACTTTATGAGGTCCGCTTGCTCTCGCGAGGTCGCTTCTCTTTGTATGCGCCATTGTAGCACGTGTGTAGCCCTACTCGTAAGGGCCATGATGACTTGACGTCATCCCCACCTTCCTCCGGTTTATCACCGGCAGTCTCCTTTGAGTTCCCGACCGAATCGCTGGCAACAAAGGATAAGGGTTGCGCTCGTTGCGGGACTTAACCCAACATTTCACAACACGAGCTGACGACAGCCATGCAGCACCTGTCTCACGGTTCCCGAAGGCACTAAGGCATCTCTGCCGAATTCCGTGGATGTCAAGAGTAGGTAAGGTTCTTCGCGTTGCATCGAATTAAACCACATGCTCCACCGCTTGTGCGGGCCCCCGTCAATTCATTTGAGTTTTAACCTTGCGGCCGTACTCCCCAGGCGGTCGACTTAACGCGTTAGCTCCGGAAGCCACTCCTCAGGGGAACAGCCTCCAAGTCGACATCGTTTACGGCGTGGACTACCAGGGTATCTAATCCTGTTTGCTCCCCACGCTTTCGCACCTGAGCGTCAGTCTTTGTCCAGGGGGCCGCCTTCGCCACCGGTATTCCTCCAGATCTCTACGCATTTCACCGCTACACCTGGAATTCTACCCCCCTCTACAAGACTCTAGCCTGCCAGTTTCGAATGCAGTTCCCAGGTTAAGCCCGGGGATTTCACATCCGACTTGACAGACCGCCTGCGTGCGCTTTACGCCCAGTAATTCCGATTAACGCTTGCACCCTCCGTATTACCGCGGCTGCTGGCACGGAGTTAGCCGGTGCTTCTTCTGCGGGTAACGTCAATCGACGCGGTTATTAACCACATCGCCTTCCTCCCCGCTGAAAGTACTTTACAACCCGAAGGCCTTCTTCATACACGCGGCATGGCTGCATCAGGCTTGCGCCCATTGTGCAATATTCCCCACTGCTGCCTCCCGTAGGAGTCTGGACCGTGTCTCAGTTCCAGTGTGGCTGGTCATCCTCTCAGACCAGCTAGGGATCGTCGCCTAGGTGAGCCGTTACCCCACCTACTAGCTAATCCCATCTGGGCACATCCGATGGTGTGAGGCCCGAAGGTCCCCCACTTTGGTCTTGCGACGTTATGCGGTATTAGCTACCGTTTCCAGTAGTTATCCCCCTCCATCGGGCAGTTTCCCAGACATTACTCACCCGTCCGCCACTCGTCACCCGAGGAGCAAGCTCCTCTGTGCTACCGTTCGACTTGCATGTGTTAGGCCTGCCGCCAGCGTTCAATCTGAGCCATGATCAAACTCTTCAATTTAAGTTTGATTTGCTTAAACAAGTTAAGCGGTGCTCATCTGTAAAACGTCATAATGAATGTCATTATGTGTCCACTCGTGAGGCTTGATATTTTTTAAAGCCCGAAGGCTTTTGATATCTGCTCTCGAGTGCCCACACAGATTGTCTGATAAATTGTTAAAGAGCATGCCGCGATTATTCAGCGGCGCGGGCTGCGTATATTACGCTTTCCGCTTTATCAGTCAAGCATTTATTTTTGCTTTCCTGACGATTCGAACCTTGTCGAATCTTACTTAACACCGCATTCCGTAAGCCGTTGTGCCGTGTCAGTGGAGGCGCATTATAGGGAGTTCTTTCGGGCTGACAAGCGCTAATTTCAAATTAATTTCTGAGTGACTATTTTTTCAGCAAAACTACCCTAAACCGCCACTTTTTCCAGCGCCGGAAAGCCATAACGCTGTAAAACCGGTGATAATTGCAGCGCTTCACCGTTGAGCTCGGTACAAAACGCACAGTTCGCCTGCGAAGTCTGTACCCCAGGCGATTCATGCTCCAGCAGCCAGGCGGTGCGGCGCGCTATCGCCGCGCCCGAATCAATTAAACGCGTGCCTTCGGGCAACACCTGCTGTAGCTCTTCACGCAGTAAAGGAAAGTGCGTGCAGCCCAGCACCACCGTATCTGGCGGTTCGGCCATACGCAGCCAGGGCTGAACGATACGCCGCACATCCTCTAACGCGATAGTCTGACCATGAAGCTTCTGCTCAGCCAGCTCCACCAGCTCCGCCGAACCCAGCATGGCAATCCGGCATGAGGAGGCGAACTGCGCCACAAGATCGTGCGTATAGGGACGACGTACGGTCGCGCGCGTCGCCAGCAGCCCGACGACACCATTACGCGTCAGACGCGCCGCAGGCTTAATTGCTGGTACGACGCCAACGACGGGAAAGCCGAAGCGCGCGCGCAGCGCTGGCAAAGAGACCGTACTGGCGGTATTACAGGCGATGATGCAAAGCGAAAGCGGATGACGGCTGGCAATCGCGCCGACGATATCGACGACGCGCTCGACAATATACTCTTCGCTCTTTTCTCCGTAGGGAAAACCGGCGTTGTCGAAAGCGTAGAGATAGTGCAGATCCGGCAGTAGCTGCCGGACCTCGTCATAGACAGAGAGCCCACCCACGCCGGAGTCAAACACCAGCACGGTGGGGCGCAGATCAGAAGCTGTAGCTGGCGCTGAGGTAATACTCCGTTCCTGGAGTTCGATAGCCATACGCTGTCTCGTAATCTTTATCAAACAGGTTGGCAATTCTACCACGAACCATCAGCTGAGATGTGACCGGATACGACACCGCGAGATCCCACAGGCTAACACCGCCCAGTTTAACGCGACGGGTAGGATAGCTGTTGTAGTCGTTATCAAAGCGATCGCCCAGATAGTGATAAGTCACCGACCAGTCGAAATCATAGAGAGACCAGTCGAGCTGATACTTAACCTGCTGTTTTGCACGGCGCACCAGCTGTTGATCCGTTTCGCCATCGCGCGCATCAACGTAGTCATAGGAGATTTGGTGGCCCAGCGGGCCGGTATCGAACGAGGCGGTCGCCTCGACGCCTTTAATGTGCGCCTTGCTGATGTTGTAGTAGCGATAGGTGGTCGGATCGCTGTCTATCAGGTTATCAATGTCGTTGCGATAACCGGATACCCGCCAGCTAACCGGACCGGTCAGCCCTTCGAAGCCCCCTTCCCACTGCTTGCTCTTTTCTGGATCAAGGTCGGGATTGCCGTAGCCTGGACTATAGATCTGGGAGAGGTTTGGCGCCTTAAAGGCGGTGCCGTAGGAGGCGAAGACGCGATAACCTGAAATAAACTCCCAGGATGCAGCGGTTTGCCAGGTGTTGTGCCAGCCGAACTGGTTATTGTCATCGCCGCGCAGCGCGCCCTCCAGCGTCACGCTGCCGAACTGCTGCTGTCCGGTAAGATAGAGGCCGGTGTTGCGCTGCTCATACCCGTCTGCCAGGTAGTTGGTACCCGGTTCAGTGGTCTCTTTCTGCCAGTCGATGCCGCCGCTAATCGCGCCCTGGCCAACCTGCACGGTGTTACCCCACTGAAGGTTGTACTGGGTAACGTCATCAAAGGTCGAGGCGGCGCCAAAGCGGCCGTTGCGCGGATCGTAGTTAATATCTTTGGTGCGGCTGTAGCTGGCGATCAGCTGCGTTGAATAGCTATCCCGGTTGAAGCGCAGGCCAGTATCCCAGGTCTGACTATAGAGCTGACGCGTATCCGCCAGGCCGACAATACTGGTGTAGCTGTCATCATAGCTATAAGAGCCGTCATAGGCGGTGCGGTTGTCGAAACCGTAGCCGCGCACGAATCCGCTCAGCTCATCGCTGAACTGGTGCTCAAGGTTGCCATAGAGGGTTTTACTCATAAAACCATCTCTGTCGCCCTGCGCCGGACCATAGTCGTTAGGATAGCCTGCGCCGACGTCGAAGCCGCGGGTATAGGTGTAGTTGCCAGCCAGCGTTACTCTGGTGGCGTCGCCCAGCTGCTGCTGCGTAGACCCGTCGTAAGACTGATAGCCTTTCGAGCCGACGCCTGCGGTGAGCGTCGTGCCGGGCTGCGCGCGGCCGGTAATAATGTTCACCACGCCGCCGATAGCATCCGATCCATAGACCGCCGAGCGCGCACCGCGGATATATTCAATACGCTGCACCAGCGAAAGCGGGATCTGGCTAAGGTCTGAGGAGCCGGAGATGCCCGCCTGGTTGAGGCGAATACCGTCAATCAGGATCAGCACGTGGCTGGAGTTGGTGCCGCGAATAAACAGCGAGCTGGTTTGCCCCAGGCCGCCATTCTGCGCCACGTCGACGCCAGGCAGACGGCGCATAACATCGGTCAGGCTTTTTGCCTGCCAGCGGTCGATCTCGGCGCGCGTCACCACTGTGGTGGGCGCCAGCACCGACGAAGCTGGCTGAGCGAAACGGTTGGCGGTGACAATTTGCGTATCATCATTATCCTGAGCGAAACCAGGTTGCGCCCAGAGAGCAAGCGCCGTTGCGCTAAATGCGAACAGCGAAGCGGAGTGTTTTTTCATTGTTATGAGCATCCAAAAGACGAAACAGGATGCCGCAGATATACGATCGATAGCACGCGATGACCGTACGAGTTGCGACGTCACGCCGGCAGGTCTTCGGGCTGGGAACCATAAAGTGGCGAAGACTTCCCATCCAGCTGGACAGTGTCTGCAAGGCGATCGCCACGACATTCCTTACCGCTGCGCGTCAGCTCCAGATTCGCACTGGATTCCCTATTAACTCAGGCTGAGGCCGGCGCAGGCAGTCTACAGGAGTGGTAATGGAAGTCCAGACTGCCATACTGCCCGGCGCGCACAGGACTGGACAACGCCAGGTGAATGCCTACAATCGCCCGGCAAGTTTGCTATTAACCAGGATCGCACATGACACCCGAACATCTCCCGACTGAACAGTACGACGCGCAACTGGCCGAGAAAGTCAGCCGTTTACAAACGATGATGACGCCGTTCGCTGCGCCTGAAGCGGAGGTGTTTCGCTCGCCGGTCAGCCACTACCGGATGCGCGCGGAGTTCCGCCTCTGGCACGATGGCGACGATCTTTACCACATCATCTTCGATCAGGCGACGCGCGAGCGTATTCGCGTCGATCGTTTTCCCGCCGCCAGCGAACTGATCAATGCGGTGATGCCGGAAATGATCGCGGCGATCCGCGATAACCGCGTGCTGCGCCATAAACTGTTCCAGATCGACTATCTCTCGACCATGAGCGATGAGATCGTTATCTCCCTGCTCTACCACCGCAAGCTCGAGGCGGACTGGGTTGAAGCGGCGAGCGCCCTGCGCGACGCGCTGCGCGCCAAAGGTTATAAGGCGCAGCTGATTGGGCGTGCCACCAAAACCAAAATCTGTCTCGATCAGGATTTTATCGACGAGCGCCTGCCGGTGGCGGGCCGCGAAATGATCTATCGCCAGGTGGAGAACAGCTTTACCCAGCCCAATGCGGCAATGAACATTCAGATGCTGGAGTGGGCGCTGGACGTCACCAGCGGATCGCGCGGCGATCTGCTCGAGCTCTACTGCGGCAACGGCAACTTTTCACTGGCGCTGGCGCGCAATTTCCGCCGCGTGCTGGCGACGGAAATTGCCAAGCCTTCGGTGGCGGCGGCGCAGTTCAATATCGAAGCCAACCAGATCGATAACGTGCAGATTATTCGTATGGCGGCAGAGGAGTTTACCCAGGCGATGAACGGCGTGCGCAGCTTTAACCGCCTGCAGGGCATCGATCTGAAAAGCTATGAGTGCGAAACCATTTTTGTCGATCCGCCGCGCAGCGGGCTGGATGAAGAGACGGTGAAGATGGTGCAGGCCTATCCGCGCATCCTTTATATCTCCTGCAACCCCGAGACGCTGTGCGACAACCTGCAAACGCTGGCGCAGACGCATAAGGTTTCACGCCTGGCGCTGTTCGACCAGTTCCCCTATACGCACCATATGGAGTGCGGCGTGTGGCTGACGCGAAAAGAGGGATAAAAAGGTCTTGTCTGTAGCGCGGTCGCAGCGTCGCTCAAGGCATCGCTGCCCGCCCGCCTGTTTACGCACCTCATCCTTGAGGCGCGCCGATAAAGGGGCCAGCGCTCTGCGCCGTTCAGAAACGCTCCCTGCGTTTTTGTCCACGGCGCGGGCCGCTTTGCGCTTTGTGCCACGCCACCCGCGTTTTAACTTACCCAGCCGTCTGACGGAAACGTCAAACTCCAGGTTCGCCCTTAATCGTTGTTCTTACGACGCTTAATCTTCACGCCAATCCAGAACACCAGCGCCACCATCAGCAGCGTCGGAATAAAGTTAGAGCCGATATCGGGATACTCGGCGCGCACCAGCGCGCTATATACCAGAATGCCCAGCAGGAAAAACGCCGCCGCCAGACCCGGCATGCCATCCGGCATATTGCGATTCAGATAACGCTGATGCAGGCTCCAGACCGCAAGCCCCAGCGCGATAATCGGGAAGATAGAAAAAGGTACAAAGGCGCTAAACAGCACGGAAAATGAGCCGTTAATCGCTAAACCGGTAATAAAAGCCAGCAGCAGCGTGCCTTTATCGCGGGAAGTCGGTTGTGTCATGGCATTATCCTTATCGATTACTCTTCGGGTTTTTCCAAGGTGACCGCCAGGCGTTCCTGCTCGCGGCGATACCAGTAATAAGCGCCTTTGGCGATCATGCGCAGCTGCAGCACCAGGCGATCTTCAAGCTTGCGACGCTGCTCGATATCCACATCCAGCGCTTCCGCGCCCGCGCTAAAGACAATCGTCACCATCGCCTCCGCCTGCGCTTCGGTAAAGCTGCGCGGCATGCGGTTTTCGACTTCAAGGTAGTCAGCCAGCTCGGCGATGAAATGCTGGATTTCACGCGCCACGGCGGCGCGAAACGCGGCAGACGTGCCGGAACGCTCGCGCAACAGCAGCCGAAACGCGTTGGGATTGTTGCCGATAAACTCCATAAATGTGGAGACCGAGGTTTTGATAATGCTGCCGCCCTTCGCGATGCGCTGACGCGCCTGACGCATCAGCTGGCGCAGCATCAGGCCGCTCTCATCGACCATCGTCAAACCAAGCTCATCAACATCTTTAAAATGACGATAAAAAGAGGTGGGCGCGATACCCGCTTCCCTGGCAACCTCACGCAAACTTAAACTGGCAAAGCTGCGCTCGGCGCTGAGCTGGCTGAATGCCGCTTCGATCAGCGTACGTCTTGTACGTTCTTTTTGTTGCGCTCTGACGCCCATTCTCTCTGCCTTGTGACGAGTTAAGAGGGCACTATAACAAAATATTCAGCGTACATAGGTCAAAGTTTGTGACCGCCTGTGAACCTCACGCTTTGTCAATCCGTGGGGAATTTCACTGTTAGAATTCAGATGTGCGCGGCGAGATGTTAGAATCTCGTTGTAAAAATGTATAGAAAATAGGACGTACTGGTATGCAAAAGTCTTACGATTACGATGCCATCGTGATTGGCTCCGGTCCTGGAGGTGAAGGTGCAGCCATGGGCCTGGTGAAGCAGGGAGCGCGCATCGCAGTGATCGAACGCTACCATAACATCGGCGGCGGTTGTACTCACTGGGGCACCATTCCCTCCAAAGCGCTTCGCCATGCAGTCAGTCGCATTATTGAATTCAACCAAAACCCGCTTTACAGCGATCACACTCGCCTGCTGCGCTCCTCGTTCGCCGATATCCTTAACCACACGGAGAACGTCATCAGCCAGCAGACCGCCATGCGTCAGGGCTTTTACGAGCGCAACCGCTGCGAGCTGTTTCAGGGCAACGCCCACTTTATCGATGCCAACACTATTGAAGTCGAACATTACGACGGCACGCGCGAGCGCCTGACGGCGGAAAAATTTGTCATCGCCTGCGGCTCTCGCCCTTACCATCCGGCGGACGTCGATTTTACCCATCCGCGCATCTACGATTCCGACTCCATTCTTAATCTGCATCACGAGCCGGGCCACGTCATTATCTATGGCGCAGGCGTTATCGGCTGCGAGTATGCGTCGATTTTCCGCGGGCTGAACGTCAAGGTCGATCTGATTAACACCCGCGACCGTCTGCTGGCGTTCCTCGATCAGGAGATGTCCGATTCGCTCTCCTATCACTTCTGGAACAGCGGCGTCGTTATTCGCCACAACGAAGAGTTTGAGAAAATCGAAGGCGTTGAAGATGGCGTGATTATGCACCTGAAGTCGGGCAAAAAGGTGAAAGCCGACTGCCTGCTCTATGCAAACGGCCGAACCGGCAACACCGATTCGCTGGCGCTGGAAAACGTCGGGCTGGAGGCGGACGGACGTGGCTTGCTGAAGGTAAACAGCATGTATCAGACCGCGCAGCCGCACATCTATGCGGTGGGCGACGTTATCGGCTATCCGAGCCTGGCCTCAGCCGCCTACGACCAGGGCCGCATCGCCGCGCAGGCCATTATCAAAGGTGAAGCCAGCGCGCACCTGGTGGAAGATATCCCGACCGGTATCTATACCATTCCGGAAATCAGCTCGGTGGGCAAAACCGAACAGCAGCTGACGGCGATGAAGGTGCCTTATGAAGTGGGCCGCGCGCAGTTTAAGCATCTGGCGCGCGCGCAGATTGTCGGCATGAACGTGGGCAGTCTAAAGATCCTGTTCCACCGCGACACCAAAGAGATCCTGGGCATTCACTGCTTTGGCGAGCGTGCGGCGGAGATCATTCATATCGGCCAGGCGATTATGGAGCAGAAAAACGGCGGTAATACCATCGAGTACTTTGTTAATACCACCTTTAACTACCCCACCATGGCCGAGGCCTATCGCGTGGCCGCGCTAAACGGCTTAAACCGCCTGTTTTAACGTGGTATCGAGATAGCCCTGCATGTGCGTGCGAATCGCTTCTGCCAGCTGCTCATAGCGGCTGCGCAGAGGCGAACCGGGTCGATAGACCAGCGCGATGGTGCGCTGCGGCACAGGCTTATAGCACGGCAGATAGCATACGCCGTCGCGCACGCGCTCCTGCGGCACAGCCAGCGCGGGCAGCAGCGTGATGCCGCTTCCAGCCGCGACCATATTGCGCAGCGTCTCCAGACTGGTGGCGCGAAAATGCGTATCTTCATCCGCACCCGCCTCAAAGCAGAAGCCCATCGCCTGATCGCGCAGGCAGTGGCCGTCTTCCAGCATCAACAGCTTTTCGCCCGCCAGATCGGACATCGGCACGCGATCGCGGTCGCGCCACGGGTGATCCTGATAAACCGCCAGCTTCATCGGCTCGTCGAACAGCGGCACCTCAATAAAGGCTTCACTCTCTTTCACCAGCGCCAGGATGGCACAGTCGAGCTTGCCGCTGTCGAGCTGCGCCAGCAGCTGCTGCGTCTGCGCCTCGTGCAGATACATTTCCAGCTTGGGAAAAGTGCGATGTAGCATAGGAATGATTTGCGGCAGCAGGTAGGGGCCGGTAGTGGGGATAAGCCCGATATGCAGCGGTCCGGACATGGCTTCGCCCTGCTGGCTCGCCATCTCTTTTAATACTTTAACTTCCCGCAGCACGGTGCGCGCCTGATCGACCAGCAGCATGCCCGCCTGGGTGAACAACACTTTACGGCTGGTTCGCTCCAGCAGCATCACGCCCAGCTCATCTTCCAGCTTGCGGATCTGTCCGCTGAGCGTCGGCTGGCTGACGTGGCACGCATCCGCCGCCCGGCGGAAGTGGCGATGCTCGGCAAGCGAAACCAGGTATTCAAGATCGCGAATGTTCATTGTTATCCTCCAGACCACGATAGCCCGTGGCGATAGATAGGATAGCAATGAACGATTAGCCCTATCAAGCAATGATCAGAATAATGCACGCAACAAATTCAGGCGATCTGCTCTCAAGGAGAAAATATGTTTGCAACTCAGGAAGGTAAGCCCGTTCCGCAGGTCGTATTTCATACCCGACAGGGCGATCGTTGGGTAGACGTTACTACCGATGAGCTGTTCAAAGACAAGACGGTTATCGTCTTTTCGCTGCCGGGCGCCTTTACGCCCACCTGTTCATCGAGCCATCTGCCGCGCTACAACGAACTTTACAACGTCTTTGCCCAGCATGGCGTTGACAGCATTCTCTGCGTGTCGGTTAACGACACCTTTGTAATGAACGCCTGGAAAGCGGAGCAGCGCGCAGAAAATATTACCTTTATTCCAGACGGCAACGGCGAGTTTACGCGCGGAATGGAGATGCTGGTTGAGAAAGGGGACCTCGGTTTCGGCGCGCGCTCGTGGCGTTATTCGATGCTGGTGCGCAACGGCGTAATCGAGAAGATGTTTGTTGAGCCAGACAAGCCTGGCGATCCCTTTGAGGTTTCCGACGCCGATACCCTGCTGCGCTATCTGGCGCCAGAATTCAAAGTGCAGGAGTCGGTCTCGCTCTTTACCAAACCTGGCTGCCCGTTCTGCACCAAAGCGAAACAGATGCTGATCGACAACAATATGCCGTTTGAAGAGATTGTGCTGGGTCAGGATGCCACCACCGTTAGCCTGCGCGCCGTATCGGGCCGCGCCACGGTGCCGCAGGTCTTTATCGGCGGTCGCCATATCGGTGGCAGCGACGATCTGGAGCAGTACCTGCTGTCAGCGTAAAAGAATCACTGTGTCAGCCGGAGCGCTGGCCCTCTGATGATGTGCCTATAAAAATAGTAATTAAATTCCGAAGCTAGAGGTTAGCGGGCAATTATTGCCCGCTTTTTTTTGCCTGCCGATCAGCCGAGACGCTTTTTCGCCTCGGCGATGGCGGATGCCACCTGCTGCGGAGCGACGCCGCCTTTCGCATTACGTTTTTCCAGGCAGGACTGCAGCGCCAGAACAGGGTAAACGTCCTCTTCAATCGCCGCGCTGAACTGCTTTAGCTGCGCCAGCGACAGCGCTTCCAGCGCCACGCCCTGCCCGATCGCTTCCACGACCGCTTCCCCAACGATGTGGTGCGCTTCGCGGAACGGCACTCCCTTCGCCACCAGATAGTCGGCCAGCTCAGTCGAGTTAGCGTAGCCCTGCTCCGCCGCTTCCTGGCAGCGCGGACGTTTTACCTGAATGCCATCCAGCACCAGCGCCGACATATGCAGACAGTCCAGCCAGGTGTCGAGCGCGTCGAACAATCCCTCTTTATCTTCCTGCATATCTTTGTTGTAGGCGAGCGGCAGGCCTTTCAGCGTCATCATCATGCCGGTCAGCGCGCCCTGCACGCGGCCACACTTGCCGCGGATCAGCTCCAGCGCGTCTGGATTTTTCTTCTGCGGCATCAGCGATGAGCCGGAGGTCACCTTATCAGACAGCTCGACAAAACCCGCTTCGCCGGTGTTGAAAAAGATTAAATCTTCGGCGAAGCGCGACAGATGTACCATGCCGATAGAGGCATCGGCCAGCAGCTCCAGCACGTGATCGCGATCGGAGACGGTATCCAGGCTGTTGCGGGTCGCGGAGGCGAAGCCCAGCCAGCCGGCCAGCTGTTCGCGGTCAATCTCATAGGCGGTGCCCGCCAGCGCGCCGCAGCCGAGCGGGCTGACGTCGAGACGCTTCAGCGTATCCTGCAGACGGCTTTCGTCGCGCGCCAGCATTTCAACATAGGCGAGACACCAGTGAGCGAAGGTCACCGGCTGGGCGCGCTGCAGGTGGGTATAGCCCGGCATTACCGCATCCTGGTTGGCTTCGGCGGTCGCCGTCAGCGCCTGCTGCAGCTCGCGCGTCGCACCCAGCAGCGCCTCGACCTGCATTTTACACCAGAGCTTCAGATCGGTGGCGACCTGATCGTTACGGCTGCGGCCGGTATGCAGCTTCTTGCCCAGCGCGCCGACTTTCTCAATCAGCTGGCCTTCAACCCAGCTGTGGATATCTTCGGCATCGCTTTGCAGGATCTGTTCTGGATCCGCCTGCACCTCAGCCAGCAGCGCATTCAGTGCATGCTCCAGCTGCTGCTGCTCATCATTGCTCAGCACGTTAACCGTCACCAGCGCTTTGGACCAGGCGATGGAGCCGACAATATCCTGCTCCGCCAGACGATAGTCAAAGCGCAGCGAATCGTTGAACTGTTTGAAACGTTGGTCTGCTGCCTGGGTAAAACGTCCGCCCCAAAGTGCCATGTGAAACTCCTTCAATCCTTAAACCAGAGGCGGCCCGAAGCCGCCTCTGCGAAATCTGGTTGGGCGAGGCACACGCCTCGCCGGTTATTACTTCTTCTGCTCGTTCAGGGCGCGAATGCGCGAAGAGAGCGAGAACAGACGGATAAAGCCGCCTGCGTGACGGTGATCGTAAACCTCGTCTTCGCCGAAGGTGGCGAACTCTTCCGAGTAGAGGCTGTTAGAGGAGCGTTTCTGGATCGCCGTCGCCTGACCTTTATAGAGCTGCAGCACGACTTCGCCATTTACCTCTTCGGCCAGCGACTCGGCAGCGGCCTGGATTGACTTACGCAGCGGCGCAAACCAGCGGCCGTCGTAAACTACGTAAGACATCTCATGGCCCAGCTGCTCGCGCCATTTGAAGCTGTCGCGATCCAGTACCAGCTGCTCAACCGCGCGCAGCGCGTTGACCATAATGGTGCCGCCAGGGGTTTCGTAGCAGCCGCGCGACTTGATGCCGACCAGACGGTTTTCCACGATGTCGATACGGCCTACGCCATGCTTCGCGCCGATGGCGTTCAGCACTTCCAGACACTGGAACGGGCTCAGCCTTTCGCCGTTCACCGCGACAACGCGGCCTTTTTCCACGGTGACGGTGACGTTTTCCGGCTGATCGGGCGCTTCCAGCGGATCCACGGTCCACACCCAGCAATCTTTATTCGGCGCATTGGACGGGCTTTCCAGCACCCCGCCTTCGGTCGAGATATGCCAGGCGTTCTCGTCACGGCTATAGATTTTTTCCAGCGACGCGGTAGTTGGGATATTGCGCTCTTTCAGGTAGTCCAGCAGCGCTTCACGGGAACGCAGGTTCCATTCACGCCACGGCGCCACCACTTTCAGCTGCGGCGCCAGCGCGGTGTAGGTGGTTTCGAAACGCACCTGATCGTTACCTTTGCCGGTCGCACCGTGGCACAGCGCATCCGCGCCGACTTTCAGCGCCAGCTCAACCTGCGCCTTGGCGATAATCGGACGCGCCATTGAGGTGCCGAGCAGATAGGTGCCTTCATACAGCGCACCGGTCTGCAGCACCGGATAAACGTAATCGCTGATAAACTCTTCACGCAAATCGACTACGTGGCACTCAGAGGCGCCGGACTGCAGCGCTTTCTTCTCCACGCCTTCCAGATCGCTACGCTCCTGGCCAATATCCGCCACAAATGCCACGACTTCGCAGCCGCCGTAGTTCTCTTTCAGCCACGGAATAATGGCGGAGGTATCCAGACCGCCGGAATAGGCCAGTACGATTTTCTTGATATTTTGCGTGCTCATGTCGTCATCCTAAATCTAAGTCGTTAAGCGAGGATCCGGGTGCCGATCGACACGCCGTTAAACAGGTCAGGCAGTTGCTCTGCGTGGCGCCAGCTGGCGATATCCACCGGGCGGCCCAGCGTGCGCGCCGCGTCGAGCGCCGCGTTCACTTTTACAATCATGCCATCGGTAATGATGCCTTGTGCAATAAGCTGCTCCGCTTTGGCGGCGGTCATCTCTTCGATGCGCTGGCCTTTGCCGTCGAGAATGCCGCTCACGTCGGAGAGCAGCACCAGATCGGCGCCCAGCGTGGCCGCCAGCGCGGTCGCCGCCTGGTCGGCGTTGACGTTCATCAGCTCGCCCGCGTCGGTGATGCCGATAGAGCTGACAATCGGCATATAGCCTGCGGTCAGCAGGGTGTTAATCAGCGCCGGATCGCCCGGCTCGGCGTGGCCGACGTGTCCCAGCTCTTCATCGAACTGCGCCACCTTCACCAGGTCGGCGTCGCCCAGGCTCAGCCCGACCGCCTTAATGCCGTGCTTTTTCGCCCAGGCGAGCAGGGTTTTATTGGCGGTGCCCGCCAGCGCGCCGGTAATAATGTCGATCTGATCGGCTGGCGTAACGCGCAGGCCGTTCTTCTTCTTCACCGGCAGCGACAGCTTTTTCATCAGCTCGTCGACCACGCAGCCGCCGCCGTGAACGATCAGCAGCGGACGCTGATGGGCGCTGCGATAAGCCAGCAGCGCGTCGAACAGGCGCGCCAGCGCCTCTTCGCTGTCGAGCAGCACGCCGCCCAGTTTGATAATTAATGGAGTTGTCATGTGCATCCTTGTCCGTTAAATCAGCGACTGCGTTTCAGGGAAGCCGAAGCGAATATTCAAACACTGCACCGCCTGCGACGCAGCGCCTTTCAGCAGGTTATCCTCCGCCGCGACGACGATCAGATGCTCGTCCTGCACCGCGAAGCCGATGTCGCAGAATGGCTGGCCGATAACCGCTTTCAGCGCCGGCACGCCCTGCTCATAGACGCGCACCAGCGGCTTGTCGTGATAGGCGCTGTGGAACGCCGCCGCTACGTCGTCGTGCGTGACGCCCGCCTTCAGACGGCAGGTGATGGTCGCCAGAATACCGCGCGGGAAGTTGCCGAGGTGCGGCGTAAAAATCACCGGCGCGCCGAGATGGGCAACAATTTCTGGATGATGGCGATGATTGAACAGGCCGTACGGCTGCAGGCTCACTTCGCAGAAGCTGGTAGTGACGCTGGCTTTACGGCCGGCACCGCTTACGCCGCTGGTGGCGTTGATCACCGGCCACTGATCGGCGTTAAGCAGATCGCCCTCGATCAGCGGCTTCAGCGCCAGCTGCGCCGCGGTGGGATAGCAGCCCGGCACCGCCACCAGCTGCGCCTCTTTGACTTGCGCGTGGTTCCACTCCGCCAGGCCGTAGACCGCTTTGTCGAGCCAGTCGGCGTGCTGATGGGTGAAGCCGTAATAGCGCTGATAAAAGTCGCCGTCGTTGACGCGGAAGGCACCGGAGAGATCGAACACCACGCAGCCGGCCTTCAGGAACTCAGGTGCCAGATCGTGACTGACTTCATGCGCGGTCGCCAGGAACACCACATCCACCTTGTCCGCCCACTCGGCCGCGCTGCTCAACGGCTGCAGCGGCAGATCCACCACGCCTTTCAGCTGCGGATGCAGATCGGACAGACGCTTCCCGGCATCCGGGCTTTGCGCTGAAACCGCCAAAGCGGTTATGTTCATATGTGGATGGCGATTGAGGAAGGTGGCGAGCTCTACGCCAGCGTAACCACTGGCACCAACGATCAGCGTATTCAACATCAGGCTGTATACCTTTTTACAGTCACACGTTCCGGGTCGCGGCCTTGCCCCGTTGCCCACGATGCCGTTTGCGAAGGATTTCTGCTTCCCAGCCAACCGGCGTTAATGTATTTTTATTCACTATTAATGCATGAATATTGATACATCCTAACTCAAGGACCGTCAACAGTGAAGACAAAATTACCGCCTTTTATCGAACTCTACCGCCAGCTGATTGCCACACCGAGCATCAGCGCAACCGACGCCGCGCTCGATCAGAGCAATGAAACTTTAATCAATTTGCTGGCAGGCTGGTTCCGCGATCTCGGCTTTAACGTAGAGGTACAGCCGGTGCCGGGCACGCGCCATAAATTTAACCTGCTGGCGCGCAGCGGCAGCGGCGCAGGCGGTCTGCTGCTGGCGGGCCATACCGATACCGTGCCGTTCGACGACGGGCGCTGGACGCGCGATCCCTTTACCCTGACGGAGCACGACAACAAGCTCTACGGCCTGGGCACCGCCGATATGAAAGGCTTCTTCGCCTTTATCCTCGACACGCTGCGCGACGTCGACGTCAGCAAACTCAGCAAGCCGCTCTATATTCTCGCCACCGCCGATGAAGAGACCACCATGGCGGGCGCGAAGTACTTCTCTGAAACGGCGAGCATTCGCCCAGACTGCGCCATTATCGGCGAGCCGACCTCGCTGAAGCCGGTGCGCGCGCATAAAGGCCATCTCTCGCACGTTATTCGCGTGCAGGGCCAGTCTGGCCACTCCAGCGATCCGGCGCGCGGCGTCAACGCTATCGAACTGATGCACGACGCCATCGGTCATCTGATGCAGCTGCGCAATACCCTGAAAGAGCGCTATCACCACGACGGCTTCGCCATTCCCTATCCGACCATGAACTTCGGCCATATCCACGGCGGCGACGCGGCGAACCGCATCTGCGCCTGCTGCGAGCTGCACATGGATATTCGTCCGCTGCCGGGCCTGTCGCTAAACGACCTGGAAGGGCTGCTGAACGAGTCGCTGGCGCCGGTCAGCGCGCGCTGGCCGGGACGGCTTACGGTCGGCGAGCTGCATCCGCCGATTCCGGGCTACGAATGCCCGGCCAGTCACGAACTGGTCGCCGTGGTGGAAAAACTGCTCGGCACGCAGACCGAAGTGGTGAACTACTGCACCGAAGCGCCGTTTATTCAGGAGCTGTGCCCGACGCTGGTACTGGGGCCGGGATCGATCAACCAGGCGCATCAGCCAGATGAATTTATCGATACCGCATTTATTAAGCCGACTCGCGCCCTGATCGCGCAGGTTGTGCAGCACTTTTGCCACTGATACGCAATAAACAGGGCAATCTACTGTTAAGAAAGTAAATTTCCTGTTCAATACGCGGGATTTGTTGATAAGAATAACTTATCCCGCTCCTCTCTATTTAAAATCTTTGAATTTCCAGCAGTTAGCCGCATGTTACCGGGCGCTTATGCGCATTGACGTCGCCAGGTTTACGTGGCTAGATAAAAGACGATGTTATGCCCGGTGGGTGATTACTCATGCAGTTTCGGCCTGGCCGCGAACGCTGGGTGTAGAAGTTTACAAAGACGATAAGGGTGTCAGGGTCACATGAACGAACAATATTCCGCAATGCGAAGTAATGTCAGTATGCTCGGCAAACTGCTCGGGGATACGATCAAGGATGCACTAGGAGAGAACATCCTCGACCGGGTGGAGACCATCCGCAAACTCTCAAAGTCATCCCGTGCGGGAAATGACACTCATCGCAAGGAACTGCTTAACACGCTGCAAAATCTGTCGAACGACGAGCTGCTGCCGGTGGCACGCGCTTTTAGCCAGTTTCTTAACCTGACCAACGTCGCCGAACAGTATCAGACCATTTCACGCAGCGGCGACGGCGCGAACCATCCCGAACTGTTGAAAACCACCTTTGATCGTCTTAAACAACAGCCCGACGTCAGCGAAAGCGCGATCCGTGCAGCGATTGAATCGCTGTCGCTGGAGCTGGTGCTGACGGCGCATCCCACCGAGATCACCCGCCGCACCCTGATCCACAAGCTGGTCGAGGTGAACAGCTGCCTGAAGCAGCTCGATCACAGCGACATCTCTGACTATGAGCGCAACCAGATTATGCGCCGCCTGCGACAGCTGGTGGCGCAGGCGTGGCACACCGATGAGATCCGCAAATATCGGCCGACGCCGATCGACGAAGCCAAATGGGGCTTCGCCGTGGTGGAGAATAGCCTGTGGGAAGGCGTACCCGCCTTTCTGCGCGAGCTGAACGAACAGGTCGAAGAGGCGTTCGGCGTGAAGCTGCCGGTAGATTTCGTGCCGGTGAAATTTACCTCCTGGATGGGCGGCGACCGTGACGGCAACCCCAACGTCACCGCCACGGTGACGCGTCACGCCATGCAGCTCAGCCGCTGGAAAGCCGCCGACCTCTTTCTGCGCGATATCGGCGTGCTGATCTCCGAGCTCTCGATGTCTGAATGCAGCGACGAGGTGCGCGAGCTGTGCGGCGACCCGGAGGCGATTGAGCCTTACCGCGTGATTCTGAAGCGCATGCGCAGCCAGCTGCTCGCCACCCAGTCCTGGCTTGAGCGCCGCCTGAAGGGCGAGCATCTGCCGCGTCCTGCCGATCTGCTGGTCTCCAACGATCAGCTCTGGACGCCGCTTTACGCTATCTATCAGTCGCTGCAGCAGTGCGACATGGGCATTATCGCCAACGGTCAGCTGCTGGATACGCTGCGCCGCGTGAAGTGCTTCGGCGTGCCGCTGGTGCGCATCGATCTGCGTCAGGAGAGCACGCGCCATACCGAAGCGATCGCTGAAGTGACCCGCTATCTCGGCCTCGGCGACTATGAAAGCTGGTCGGAAGCGGATAAGCAGGCCTTCCTGGTACGCGAGCTTAACTCCAAACGTCCGCTGCTGCCGCGCCACTGGGCGCCGAGCGACGAGACGCGCGAAGTGCTGGAAACCTGCCGCGTCGCCGCCGAAGCGCCGCAAGGCTCGATTGCCGCCTACGTTATCTCGATGGCGAAGACGCCGTCCGACGTGCTGGCGGTGCATCTGCTGCTGAAAGAGGCGGGCATTACCTTCGCCATGCCGGTCGCGCCGCTGTTTGAGACCCTCGACGACCTCAACAACGCCAATGACGTTATGAGCCAGCTGCTGAATATCGACTGGTATCGCGGCTTTATTCAGGGCAAACAGATGGTAATGATCGGCTACTCCGACTCGGCGAAAGATGCCGGGGTGATGGCCGCCAGCTGGGCGCAGTATCAGGCGCAGGACGCGCTGATCAAAACCTGCGAGAAAGCCGGCATCGCGCTGACGCTGTTCCACGGCCGCGGCGGCAGCATCGGCCGCGGCGGCGCGCCTGCGCACGCGGCGCTGCTGTCACAGCCGCCGGGCAGCCTGAAAGGCGGCCTGCGCGTAACCGAACAGGGCGAGATGATCCGCTTTAAGTATGGTTTGCCGGAAGTCACCATCGCCAGCCTGTCGCTCTACACCGGCGCGATTCTGGAAGCGAACCTGCTGCCGCCGCCGGAGCCGAAGAAAGAGTGGCACACCATTATGGATCAGCTCTCACAGCACTCCTGCGCCATGTATCGCGGCTACGTGCGCGAAAACCCGGACTTCGTGCCCTACTTCCGCTCCGCCACGCCGGAACAGGAGCTGGGCAAGCTGCCGCTCGGATCGCGTCCGGCGAAGCGTCGCCCGACCGGCGGCGTCGAGTCGCTGCGCGCCATTCCCTGGATCTTCGCCTGGACGCAGAACCGTCTGATGCTGCCCGCCTGGCTCGGCGCGGGCGCAGCGCTGCAAAAGGCGATGGACGAAGGCCATCAGGATCAGCTCGAAGCGATGTGCCGCGACTGGCCGTTCTTCTCCACGCGGTTAGGCATGCTGGAGATGGTGTTCGCCAAAGCTGACCTGTGGCTGGCGGAATATTACGATCAGCGTCTGGTGGACAAAACGCTGTGGCCGCTGGGTAAACAGCTGCGCGACCAGCTTGACGCCGACATTAAAGCGGTGCTGACCATCGCCAACGACGCGCATCTGATGGCGGATCAGCCCTGGATAGCCGAGTCGATCGCGCTGCGTAACGTCTACACCGATCCGCTCAACGTGCTGCAGGCGGAGCTGCTGCAGCGTTCGCGCGATCAGGAAGCGCGCGGCGAAGAGGTCGATCCGCGCGTCGAGCAGGCGCTGATGGTGACCATCGCGGGCGTCGCCGCGGGTATGCGCAACACCGGTTAACCCTCTTGACTACTCCGGGCAGGCCTCTGCCCGGAAACCTCTGAGCCGCAGCGCCTTTCCCGCTTGCCGGCGTTGTGCCTGAGCGCTACTTTGCTCTATTCTTTAGGACCATTCCTCAGTTATCCACATTCTCATTTACAGGAGTTGCCCTTATGGCATCAGGAATTTCTCGCATCTGGATGCGTACCGGCATGTTGCTCGGCGCCGCGTTGCTGGTGCTTAACCTCACCGCGTGCGGCGACAAAGAGGGCGATCAGCGCAAGGCCTTTATCGACTTTCTGCAAAACACCGTTATGCGCAGCGGCGAACATCTGCCAAGCCTGAGCGAAAGCCAGAAGCAGAATTTTGGCAAGTACGCGGGCGACTACGCCATTCTTTACGGCTTTTCCCAGCAGGTGAATAAGGCGATTGATCAGGGCATGCGTCCGGTGGTTGATGAGCTGTCGGCGATCCACGTACCGCAGGACTACCTGACGCGCCGCGACGCGCTGCGTCAGGCGAACGGCGCGCTGGTGATTGTCACGCAGCAGCTGGAGAGCGCCAAAATGCAGGCGGACAGCAGCAAGGCCTCGCTTAAGCAGGAAGAGGATCTGAAGAAGGTCTACGACGCCGCTTACGATAAAGTGGTTACGCAGCCAGCTAACCAGCTGGTGCCGCTGCTGCCGAAGCTGCAGGCGCTGAGCCAGGGCGCGGCGCAGGCGGGCGACTTTCTGCAGCAGCAGGGGCCGCGCGTGAGCTTTAACAATAGCGCCGTTCAGTTCCCGACGCCCGATCAGGTCACGCAGTATAACGCGCTGATGAGCACCATCTCCGCCAACGCGCAGGCGTTGACTCAGGCGCAGACCGCCGTGCAGAACGGCCTGCAGTAAAGCCTCCTCCGGGACAAGTTTGCCGCTTGTCCCGGCCTCCCCGCATTACCGCTTTTCACTTTATTGTCCGCCCGACAAACGCGCCGCCAGTAGTGTGATCTGGCGCATTTTCAATCAAAAATAGTTTGTGAACTTCGTCACATATATGAAACAAACCGAGATGATCTAAATGTGATTTTAGTCACATATATCCCGGTTTTGTGGCGAAAAAATCGTCTTTGCCGGTTTTTTAAGCCGATGTTATGTGATCTAAATCACCAAAAAAGCCCCTGCCACCACTGTAGTTAAGTGATCTTGATCACACTTAGGCCGCCCGCTACGCAGCGTCATATTCGCGTGTTAGAGTCCGCCTGCATACAGTAATAGCGACGGCTCGACGCCGTGCTGGCTTAACAAAAACAAACGCGCTCTCTTATTGCAGCGCGTCTCGATAAGGGGTGGCTTTATGTCCTCATCAGTCAAGGTCAAGGTTCAAAGCTTTGGTCGCTTTCTGAGTAATATGGTGATGCCTAACATCGGGGCGTTTATCGCCTGGGGTATCATTACCGCGCTGTTTATCCCGACCGGGTGGATCCCTAACGCGACGCTGGCGAAGCTGGTCGGTCCGATGATCACCTACCTGCTGCCGCTGCTGATCGGTTTCACCGGTGGCCGTCTGGTTGGCGGCGATCGCGGCGGCGTAGTTGGCGCTATTACCACTATGGGCGTGATCGTCGGCGCCGATATGCCGATGTTCCTCGGCGCCATGATTGCCGGTCCGCTGGGCGGCTGGGCGATCAAATCTTTTGACCGCGCCGTTGACGGTAAAATCAAAAGCGGCTTCGAAATGCTGGTCAACAACTTTTCTGCCGGCATTATCGGTATGTTGCTGGCGCTGCTGGCGTTTCTCGCCATCGGGCCGCTGGTAGAGGGGCTGTCCCATATTCTCGCCGCAGGCGTCAACCTGATGGTGCAGAACAACCTGCTGCCGCTGACCTCCATCTTTGTTGAACCGGCGAAAATACTGTTCCTTAATAACGCCATCAACCACGGCATCTTCTCACCGCTGGGCATCCAGCAGGCAAGCGAAGCGGGCAAATCGATCTTCTTCCTGATTGAGGCGAACCCTGGTCCGGGTATGGGCGTACTGGTCGCCTATATGATGTTTGGCCGCGGCAGCGCCAGGCAGTCCGCGGGCGGCGCGGCGATCATCCACTTCCTCGGCGGCATCCACGAAATCTACTTCCCGTACGTGCTGATGGCACCGCGTCTGCTGCTGGCAGTGATTCTGGGCGGCATGACCGGCGTCTTCACCCTGACGCTGCTCAATGGTGGTCTGGTCTCTCCCGCCTCGCCGGGCTCTATCCTGGCGGTGCTGGCGATGACGCCGAAAGGCGCCTACTTCGCCAATATCGCGGCGATCGTGGCGGCTTTTGCGGTCTCCTTCGTGGTCTCTTCCATCCTGCTGAAAACCAGCAAAGCCAAAGAAGAGGACGATATCGAAGCGGCG
Organism: Pantoea agglomerans; assembly: GCF_020149765.1. NCBI lineage: Bacteria > Pseudomonadati > Pseudomonadota > Gammaproteobacteria > Enterobacterales > Erwiniaceae > Pantoea > Pantoea agglomerans. The sequence continues at coordinate 59,649 of NZ_CP083809.1, read as the reverse complement.
ACCAAACGCATGCATGATATGAAAGCTCAGTCGAAAGGCCAGGCTGTGGCGGGCGCGCCGGTGGTTGCCGACGCCAGCAGCGTTGACGTCAGCCACGTGCGCAAAATCATCGTCGCCTGCGACGCCGGTATGGGTTCAAGCGCAATGGGCGCGGGCGTGCTGCGTAAGAAAGTGCAGGATGCGGGACTCACTAACGTTTCCGTTACCAACAGCGCGATTAACTCGCTGCCGGGCGACGTCGATCTGGTGATCACCCACCGCGACCTCACCGAGCGCGCGATGCGTCAGGCACCGCAGGCGCAGCATATTTCGCTGAATAACTTCCTCGACAGCGCGCTCTACACCAACCTGACCGATCGCCTGGTGGCGGCGAACCGCAGCGAAGCGCACCGCGAAGTGGTACAGACCGCGCTGGCGGACAGCTACGACACCAGCAACCCCCATCTGTTTAAGCTGGGTGCGAACAACGTCTTCCTCGGCCTGAGCGCCAGCAATAAAGAGCAGGCGATCCGCTTCGCCGGCGAACAGCTGGTGAAGGGCGGCTACGTGCAGCCGGAATATGTCGAAGCGATGCTGGCGCGCGAAAAACTCACCCCCACCTATCTGGGCGAGTCCATTGCGGTGCCGCACGGCACGGTGGAAGCGAAAGATCGCGTATTGAAAACCGGCGTGGTGTTCTGTCAGTATCCGCAGGGCGTGCTGTTCGGCGACGATGCGGATGACGTGGCCCGCCTGGTTATCGGTATCGCGGCGCGCAACAACGAGCACATCCAGGTGATCACCAGCCTGACCAACGCGCTGGACGACGAAAGCGTGATTGAGAAGCTGGCGCACACCACCAGCGTGCAGGAAGTGCTGGATCTGCTGTCAGGCAGCCCGGCGGCCGCCTAAACGTCCTGCGTGATTTCCCTGGGGCGGGTAAGCCCGTCCCGATTTCCGGGGCGGGCGTGCCCGCCCCATCGTCATTTGATATGGGTCAATATTATGAAAGCGTTACATTTTGGAGCAGGTAACATCGGTCGCGGCTTTATTGGCAAGCTGCTGGCGGATGCAGGCATTGAACTGGTGTTTGCCGATGTTAACCAGGTGGTGCTGGATGCACTGAACGCGCGTCATGAATATCCAGTACATGTGGTTGGCGAGCAGGCGAAAGTGGAAATTGTAAAGGGCGTCAGCGCCGTCAACAGCACCAGCGACGACATTATCGCGCTGGTAGCGGAGGTCGATCTGGTGACCACCGCCGTTGGTCCGCAGATCCTGGAGCGCATCGCGGGCAGCGTAGCGAAAGGCCTGGCGAAGCGCCATGACGAAGGTAACGATCGTCCGCTCAATATTATTGCCTGTGAAAACATGGTGCGCGGCACCAGCCAGCTGAAGCAGCACGTGCTGAAAGCGCTGCCGGAGCAGCATCACGCCTGGGTCGAGCAGCACGTCGGCTTCGTCGACTCCGCCGTAGACCGCATCGTGCCGCCATCCGAAGCGGGCAGCAACGATCCGCTGGAGGTGACCGTTGAAACCTTTAGCGAGTGGATTGTCGATAAAACCCAGTTTAAAGGCGAGCTGCCCACCGTTGCAGGCATGGAGCTTACCGACAATCTGATGGCGTTCGTCGAGCGCAAGCTCTTCACCCTGAACACCGGCCATGCGATCACCGCCTATCTCGGCCAGCTTGCCGGGCATCAGACCATTCGCGACGCCATCCTGGATGAGAAAATCCGCGCGGTGGTCAAGGGAGCGATGGAGGAGAGCGGCGCGGTGCTGATCAAGCGTTACGGCTTCGACGCCGACAAGCATGCCGCCTATATCGAGAAAATCCTCGGCCGCTTCGAAAATCCTTACCTGAAAGATGATGTAGAGCGCGTGGGCCGCCAGCCGCTGCGTAAGCTGAGCGCGGGCGATCGCCTGATCAAACCGACGCTGGGCACGCTGGAGTATCAGCTGCCGAACGCCCATCTGGTGCAGGGCATTGCCGCTGCGATGCACTACCGCAGCGCGCAGGACCCGCAGGCGCAGGAGCTGGAAGCGCTGATTAACGAGAAAGGCCCGCAGGCGGCGCTGGCGCAGGTATCCGGTCTGGATGCCGACAGCGATGTTGTCGCGGCGGCGGTCAGCGCGTATAACGCAATGGCCTGACAGGCGCGTGTCAGTCACGCACAAGCGGTACGGGCGCGGCGACGCTGCGCCCGTTGACGGGATAAGAATTCTGCAGGCGACAATGGAAGAGAAGCAAGCTTTTGAAAACCGGGTGCTTGAGCGCCTGAACGCCGGACGTTCGGTGAGAAGCTTTCTGATCGCTGCCGTCGAGCTGTTGGCCGAAGCGGTCAATCTGCTGGTGCTGCAGGTGTTTCGCAAGGATGACTACGCGGTGAAGTATGCGGTTGAGCCGCTGCTGCTGGGCGACGGCCCGCTCGGCGAACTGCCGGTGCGCCTTAAGCTTATCTATGGTTTGGGCGTCATCAGCCGCCATGAGTATGAAGATTGCGAGCTACTGCTGGCGCTGCGCGAAGAGCTGAACCACGATCGCGGCGACTATCGCTTTACCGACGATGAGATCCTCGGCCCCTTTGGCGAGCTGCACTGCGTGGCCGCCTGGCCGCCGAAACCCGATTTTCATCCCGACGATGCCGAGCTGCGCGCCATGCAGCAGCAGCGCTATCTGCAAATGGTGCGCTCGACCATGGTGCTCTCTCTGACCGAGCTGATCTCGCGCATTAGCCTGAAACAGGCGTTCAAACGTCCCGGCGCCTGAGCTTCAGGCGCCCTCCTCGCTTGCCGCGCGCGAATTTGCGCCGCTTTTCGTGTATCCTTTGCCTGTTTTCCACAACGAGTTTTCGCCATGAAAGAGCAAGAAAAAGCCGAGATTAAACGTCTGAGCGATCAGCTGGACGCCCTGAATCGTAAAGAGCCGCAGCTGCTGGAAGCGGGCGACGCCGAGAAGCTGGGCGCGCTGCTGAAAGAAAAAGAGAAGCTGGTGACCGAGATCGAACGCCTGCGCGACAAGCGCGACGACAAGCTGAGCAAAGAGGCGCAGAAGCTGATGGCGCTGCCGTTCAGCCGTGAGATCACCAAAAAAGAGCAGGCCGATATGGGCACGCTGAAGAAGAGCGTGCGTGGCCTGGTGGTGGTGCATCCCATGACCGCGCTGGGCCGCGAAATGGGCCTGAAAGTGATGACCGGCTTCGCGAAGAAGCCGTTCTGAGTGCGGGATCAGGCGGCCGCCTGATCCTCTCCGCGCTGGCCGACGGCAGCTGACACCTGCTGCGCCAGCGCATCAAGCAGTTCATAACGTCGACGATATTCCGCACGCTTTTTACTGGCGATCTCCTCCAGCGCTTTACGCGGCAGGCTGAGCGGCAGCTGATAGAGCGCGTCTTTACGCGCCTCGCCGCCCAGCGATGTCCAGAACTCGCTATAGCTGGCAAAGAAGTAATCGCTTTTGCTGTGGCGATAGCGCAGGCTGCGGAACACGTGTGTAGTATCGCCTACGGCGATAATCTTCTCCGCCGCACAGCGCTGCGCCAGCATACAGACCACCTCCATAACGAGGCGTTTGGGAAATAGCCCGTGCGCCGCTTTCGTCGCCTCGCGGATCACCTCGTTAGAGATATGTTTACGCGGCCCCTGCAGGCCGCCGATCAGCACAGTGCGCACGCCAGCCTCCAGGATCAGCGAAAAAGAGAGCGAGGCGATAACCTCCTGCTGATAGCGCAGCACCAGCGTAATTTCCCCTTCGCGATCGAAACGGCCCGGGCAGCAAAAAAGCTCGAACGTCTCACCGTTTTTCCCGCTCAGCGTCGCCAGTAAATTATCGCCGGGGCTTTGCAGCAGCTGACGCAGCCGGCCGTTTTGCAACGTGGCGATGAGCTGATAGTGATCAAGGATCGCCTGCGCGCGCGCCGCCACGCTGAACCCGGCGCGCAAATAGGGACGGTGCAGCTTGGCGGGTAATAACCCCTGCACGCTCATTACCTGATGTAAATCGGGCAGGCGCGACAGCTGGTGTAAATAGCGCAGCGTTGTGACGGGAAACGCCAGCGTTCGCAGCGCGAACTTCAGGCGGAATTGTTTACTCAACCACAGTTTATCAGGAATATATTTTCCGCTGATGAGCTGAAAAAACAGCGAAGCAGATGATTCGGCGGCCGGTGTAGATGTAGTTATAATAGACATAATATTACATTCTCTGGTGGAATGTTATTTAGCCTACCTGCGTGAAATTCAACGGAAGGTTAATGTCCTGAAAGGTTAAAAGCCAGCTGCGCGCATGTTTAGCTGCGGTTTAATTACCGCTGTTTTAGCCATAAAAAAACCGGCGAATCGCTTCGCCGGTTTTAGCTTTATTAACGGAACAACTTATTTAGCAGAGGCGAAACGCGCTGCGGCTTCGTCCCAGTTCACCACGTTCCAGAACGCCTTGATGTAGTCAGGGCGTTTGTTCTGATACTTCAGGTAGTAGGCGTGCTCCCAGACGTCCAGGCCCAGGATCGGGTAGCCTGACGCGCCGGAGATCGCTTCGCCCATCAGCGGGTTGTCCTGGTTAGCGGTAGAGACCACGGCCAGTTTGTCGCCTTTTTTCACCAGCCACGCCCAGCCTGAACCAAAGCGGGTAGCGGCGGCTTTCTCAAACTCTTCCTGGAATTTCTCAACGCTGCCGAAATCTTTTTCGATAGCCGCTTTCAGGTCACCCTGCAGCGTGGTACCGGTTTTCAGGCCTTTCCAGAACAGGCTGTGGTTAGCGTGACCGCCGGCGTTGTTGCGCAGCACGGTTTTTTTGTCTGCCGGAACCTGATCCAGTTTGGTAATCAGCTCGTCAACCGGCAGGTCAGCGAATTCGGTCCCTTCCAGCGCGGCGTTAGCGTTGTTAACGTAGGTCTGGTGGTGTTTGGTGTGATGGATTTCCATCGTCTGCTTGTCGAAGTGCGGTTCCAGTGCGTCGTATGCGTAAGGCAGGGATGGCAGTGAATAACTCATGTTCTTCCTCTCCATTTCATATTTGGGCGGCGCCGCCTGATGGCGTGCCGCGTAAGCAGTCGAACCATTATAGTTAAATTCATGATCCGGAAAAGGGTAATCAATGCCCCATTAAAGATAAGGAATTTACAAATCCGTTATAAACAAACTGTTGTTTTTACAGACCGCTGGCGCTAAACGCGCCTTAGCGCAGCCGCTGCGGATGGGTATAGACGGTGGCGCGTCCCGGCTTGCTGAAGCCGACCAGCGTAAGGTTGCAGCGCTCCGCCACCTCGACGGCCAGGCGGGTCGCCGCCGAGACGGCGAACAGGATCTCGACGCCGCACATCGCGGATTTCTGCACCATCTCATAGCTGGCGCGGCTGGAGACCAGCACCGCGCCGTCGCCCCACGCCGCGCGGCTGCGGTAGCCAAGCAGCTTATCCAGCGCAACGTGGCGACCCACATCTTCGCAGCCGCCCGCCAGATCCCCATCCGGACGCAGCCAGGCCGCCGCGTGGGTGCAGCCGGTTTGCTGACCGACCGGCTGAAAACGCTTTAGCTGGCTCAGGCCGCGATCCAGCTGCGCCAGCTCAAAGGTCTGGGTAAAAGGCAGCGGCTGCACCGGCTTGCCGATCTGCTCCAGCTGCTCGACGCCGCATACGCCGCAGCCCGTGCGTCCCGCCAGCGCGCGCCGCTGCTCTTTTAGCGCCATAAAACGTCGGCTGGAAAGTTCGATCTGCACCTCAATGCCGTTACAGCCCGGCACCACGTCGAGACCAAAAATATCGCCCGGCGCGTCGATAATGCCTTCCGACAGGGAAAAGCCGATGGCGAACGCCTCCAGATCTTTCGGCGTGGTCATCATCACCACGTGGGAGATGCCGTTATAGACCAGGGCGACCGGCACTTCATCCGCCAGCCAGTCGGGCTGCGCCACGCTCAGGTCGGCGCGCTGCCATACCGGCATTTCGCTGACGCCGGTCTGAGTTGTTAAATTTTCGCCGGGGATTTGCGGGATAACGTTCAAGGAGTACGACCTGTTGTTAACAAGAGATTAAATTTTGCGCAGCCGCGAGGGCGGCCAGCCGCGCGGTTAAGTTTGCCCTGTTGTCACCGGCAGCGCAAAAAAACCGCTATACAAATTATGCGGTGAAAAGATAACCGATGGCGCTACGGCGCGCTTTAGCGAGATAAATGAGAATGATTTTCCGTTGCGCTTAACCTCGCCTTTATTTGAGAAGGGCGCGTTTTCCCGTCGCCTGAAACAGCACGCGCTACGCTGGCCGCTCTTCAAACAAATTTAAACAGAATTTAAAAAAGGCATTACTAAAAGCTAACTTATTGACCTTCATCAAATAAGACGCAGACAGGATTGTTATTTTGCATAGCTTCGCAATGGAGCCAATAAAGAAGAAAGATAAATGCAAATTACCAGACGGAGTTTTTTCAAAATCTGCGCTGGCGGAATGGCGGGCACCAGCGCGGCGCTGCTGGGCTTCGCACCGGAATCCGCGCTGGCCGGTATCAGGGAATATAAGCTCGTACGCGCCAGAGAGACCCGCAATAACTGCACTTACTGTTCCGTCGGCTGCGGCATGCTGATCTACAGCCTTGGCGACGGCGCCAAAAACGCCAGCGCCGCTATCTACCATATCGAAGGCGATCCCGATCATCCGGTCAGCCGCGGCTCGCTCTGCCCGAAAGGCGCGGGCGTGCTCGACTATATTCACAGCGACCAGCGGCTCAAATATCCGGAGTACCGCGCGCCAGGCAGCGACAAGTGGCAGCGCATCAGCTGGCAGGAGGCGTTTGAGCGCATCGCCCGCCTGATGAAGCAGGATCGCGACGCCCACTTCCAGCAAACCAACGCCGCCGGCGTCACGGCCAACCGCTGGCCGACCACCGCCATGTTCTGCTCGTCCGCCGCCAGCAATGAAACCGGGCTGCTCGACCATAAATTTGCCCGCGCGCTCGGCATCGTTGCGCTGGAGAACCAGGCGCGGCTGTGCCACGGCCCCACGGTCGCCGCGCTGGCGCCCAGCTTCGGCCGCGGCGCAATGACCAACAGCTGGAACGACATCAGGAACGCCAACGTGGTGTTGATTATGGGCGGCAATCCGGCGGAAGCGCACCCGGTCGGCTTTAAATGGGTGATCGAGGCGAAGACGCGCAACAACGCGCAGGTTATCGTCGTGGATCCGCGCTTTAACCGTTCGGCGTCGGTAGCCGATCTCTATGCGCCGGTGCGCGCGGGCAGCGACGTGGTGTTCCTGATGGGCGTCATTCACTATCTGCTGCAGCACAACCAGATTCAGCAGCCCTACGTGCGCGCCTTCACCAACGCCGCGCTGATCGTCAGCGAGGGCTATAGCTTTGAAGAGGGGCTGTTCAGCGGCTACGATGCGGAGACGCGCCAGTACGACCGCACCAGCTGGCGCTATGAGCTGGATGAGAACGGTCATGCGCGCCGCGACGACAGCTTTAGCCATCCGCGCTGCGTGCTTAATCTGCTCAAAGCGCACGCCAGCCGCTACACGCCGGAAATGGTGGAACGTCTGTGCGGCACCCCGCGTGAGACCTTTCTCACTATCTGCCGCCAGCTGGCGACCACCAGCGCCCCCAACCGCACCGCCACTATCCTCTACGCGCTGGGCTGGACGCACCATACCAACGGCTCGCAGATTATCCGCACCGCGGCGATGATCCAGCTGCTGCTGGGCAATATCGGCATGCCGGGCGGCGGCATTAACGCGCTGCGCGGCCACTCCAACGTACAGGGCTATACCGATCTCGGCCTGCTGTCGCAAAGTTTACCGGGCTATCTGCCGCTGCCGTCGGAGAAGATGGCGACGCTGGCGGACTATCTGCAAAAAGCGACGCCTGCCGCATCGCTGCCGGGCCAGGTCAACTACTGGCAAAACACCGATAAGTTCTTTATCAGCCTGATGAAGAGCTTTTACGGCGACAGCGCCACGGCGGACAACCAGTGGGGCTACGACTGGCTGCCCAAATGGGACAAGAGCTACGACTGCATGGCGCAGGCGGAGATGATGGAGCAGGGCGAAATAAACGGTGCCCTTGTTCAGGGCTTTAACCTGCTCGCCGCCTTCCCGGACAAGAACAAAGCCTGTCGCGCCCTCTCGCGCCTGAAGTATATGGTGGTGATCGATCCGCTCAGCACCGAAACCGCCAGCTTCTGGCAGCCTCACGGCGAATTCAACGACGTCGATCCCGCGCAGATTGCGACCGAGGTGTTCCGCCTGCCCTCTTCCTGCTTCGCCGAAGAGAACGGCTCGGTCGCCAACTCGTCGCGCTGGCTGCAGTGGCACTGGGCCGCCGCCGAGCCGCCGGGCGAGGCGCTGCACGACGGCAGAATCCTCGGCAATCTCTTTTTGCGCCTGCGCGAACTCTACCGCCAGGAGGGCGGCGTCGCGCCAGAGCCGCTGCTGGCGATGCGCTGGGACTACAGCAACCCCGCCGATCCGTCGCCGGAAGAGGTGGCGCAGGAGAGCAACGGCCGCGCGCTGCAGGACATTTACGACGCCAGCGGCAAGCTGCTGCTGAAAAAAGGCCAGCAGCTTAACTCCTTCGCCGAACTGCGCAACGACGGCAGCACCGCCAGCGCCTGCTGGATCTATGCCGGCAGCTGGACGCCGCAGGGCAACCAGATGGCGCGTCGCGACAACGCCGATCCCTCCGGGCTGGGCGCGGTTTCCGGCTGGGCCTGGGCGTGGCCGGCGAACCGCCGCATTCTCTATAACCGCGCCTCCGCCGACGAACAGGGCAAAGCCTGGGATCCGAATCGTCGCCTGATCGAGTGGGACGGCCAGCGCTGGCAGGGTATCGACGTGCCGGACTATCCGCTGACGCTGGCGCCGCAGCAGCAGGCGGGCCCCTTTATCATGCAGCCGGATGGCCTGGGCCATCTCTTCGCCCTCGACAAAATGGCCGACGGGCCATTCCCCGAGCACTACGAGCCGATGGAGAGCCCGCTGGGCGCCAATCCACTGCATCCGCAGCAGAGCCACAGCCCGGTGGCGCGCCTCTTTGCGCGCGACGCCGCGCTGCTGGGCGAAGTGGCCGACTATCCCTGCGTCGCCACCACCTACTCCATTACCGAGCTGTTCCGCCACTGGACGAAACACGCCCTGCTGAACGCGATCGCGCAGCCGGAGCAGTTTGTGGAGATTGGCGCAGAGCTGGCGGCGGAGAAAGGCATCAAGGCGGGCGACAGCGTCAGGGTCTCTTCCCGCCGCGGCTATATCAAAGCCAAAGCGGTGGTGACGCGGCGCCTGCAGCGCCTGCACATTGACGGCAAGCCGGTCGATACCGTCGGCATTCCCTGCCACTGGGGTTTTGAAGGCGCGACGCGCAAAGGCTTCCTCGCCAACACGCTGACGCCGTCAGTGGGGGATGCCAACTCGCAAACGCCGGAATACAAAGGATTTTTAGTAAAAGTGGAAAAGGCGTAACGGAGAACGAACATGGCTTACCCCACACAGGACATTATTCGTCGCTCCGCGACCAGCTCGCTCACGCCCGCGCCGCAGGCGCGCGATCATCGACAGCAGGTCGCCAAGCTGATCGACGTCACCACCTGTATCGGCTGTAAAGGCTGTCAGGTCGCCTGCTCGGAATGGAACGATATCCGCGCCGAGGTTGGACACAATATCGGCGTGTACGACAACCCGACCGATCTCAACGCCAAAGCCTGGACGGTGATGCGCTTCTCGGAGGTTGAGGAGAATGGCCGGCTGGAATGGCTGATCCGCAAGGATGGCTGTATGCACTGCGCCGATCCCGGCTGTTTAAAAGCCTGTCCGTCGGCGGGCGCTATCGTGCAGTACGCCAACGGCATCGTCGACTTTCAGTCTGAGCACTGCATCGGCTGCGGCTACTGCATCGCCGGATGCCCGTTTAACGTGCCGCGCATCAGCCAGGAGGACAACCGCGCCTATAAGTGTACGCTCTGCGTCGATCGGGTCAGTGTCGGTCAGGAACCCGCCTGCGTCAAAACCTGCCCGACCGGTGCAATCCACTTCGGCAGCAAAGAGGAGATGCAGCAGCTGGCGGCAGAGCGCGTCGCCGATCTCAAATCGCGCGGCTTCGAAAACGCCGGTCTTTACGATCCGGCAGGCGTCGGCGGCACCCATGTGATGTATGTGCTGCACCACGCTAATAAGCCGCAGCTCTACCACGGGCTGCCGGAAAACCCCAGCATCAGTTCGACAGTGACCTTCTGGAAAGGCGTCTGGAAACCGCTGGCGGCGATAGGCTTCGCCGCCACCTTTGCCGCATCGGTGTTCCACTATGTCGGCGTAGGCCCGAATCGGGTCGATGAGGAGCAGCATAAGGAGGAGGAAGAGTGAAAAAAGGCGAGCGCATCATACGCTACCGCGCGGCGGAGCGTATCAATCACTGGATTGTTGCCATCTGTTTTGTGCTGCTGGCGTTCAGCGGGCTGGGCTTTCTGTTCCCCTCGTTCAACTGGCTGATGAATGTGCTGGGCACGCCGCAGCTGGCGCGTATCCTGCATCCTTTTATCGGCGTAACCATGTTTGTTGCCTTTATGCGGATGTTTTTCCGCTACTGGCATCATAATCTGGTGAACAGAGAGGACCTGCTGTGGGCGCGCAATATTCACAAAATTGCCCTTAATGAAGAGGTCGGCGATACGGGCCGCTATAATTTTGGCCAGAAGTGTGTGTTCTGGGCTGCTATCATCAGCTTAGTGCTGCTGCTGCTTAGCGGCGTGGTAATCTGGCGTCCCTGGTTCGCCGGCGCCTTCAGCATCCCGCTGATCCGCGCGGCGCTGCTGGTGCACTCTCTCTCCGCCGTGGGCCTGATCGTCGTGATTATGGTGCACATCTATGCGGCGCTGTGGGTTAAAGGCACCATTACGGCGATGGTCGAAGGCTGGGTAAGCCCCGCATGGGCGAAAAAGCACCATCCTCGCTGGTATCGCGAGCAGCGTAACCGCTCAATACAACAGGAAAAACGCCTCTGATGAGTATTCGCATCATCCCGCAAGACCAGCTGGAGAAGAGCGAAAAAAACACGGCGGATACCATTCCGCCGTTACTTTTTCCACGGCTGAAGAACCTTTATAGCCGCCGCGCTGCGCGACTGCGCGATCTGGCGGCTAAAAATCCGCTGGGCGACTATTTGCGTTTCGCCGCCAAGATCGCCCAGGCGCAGGAGATCGTGCTGTATGACCATCCGCTGCACCGGGATCTTCACGATCGCCTGGTGCAGAGCGCCGCCGAGGGCAAGCCGCCGCTCGACATTCACAGCCTGCCGCGCGACGCGCACTGGCAGCGGCTGCTGCATTCGCTGATCGCCGAGCTAAAGCCGGAGATGACCGGCCAGGCGCTGGCGGTGCTGGAAAACCTGGAAAAAACCGCCGCAGGCGAACTGGAAACCCTTGCCAGCGCGCTGCTGGCGGGCGAGTTCGCACTGGTCAGCAGCGACAAAGCGCCCTTTATCTGGGCGGCGCTGTCGGTTTACTGGGCGCAGATGGCGGCGCTGATCCCGGGCAAAGCGCGCGCCGAATATGGCGAGCATCGCCAGTTCTGCCCCGTATGCGCCAGCATGCCGGTGGCGAGCGTGGTGCATCTCGGCACGCAGCAGGGCCTGCGCTATCTGCACTGCAACCTGTGCGAAAGCGAGTGGTATGTGGCGCGCAGCAAGTGCAGCAACTGCGAACAGACGCGCGACCTGCACTACTGGTCGCTGGACAGCGAGCATGCGGCGGTAAAAGCGGAGAGCTGCGGCGACTGCGGTACCTATCTGAAGATGCTTTATCAGGAAAAGGATCCGGCGCTGGAGCCGGTAGCGGACGACCTCGCCTCGCTGGTGCTGGATGCGCGCATGGAGCAGGAAGGCTTTTCACGCAGCAGCCTGAACCCTTTTCTTTTTCCGGATGAGAGCTAACTACACCTTTTAACGGCGGAGGAGTGCGATGAAACTGATCGGCAGCTATACCAGCCCTTTTGTACGGAAGATATCTGTCATGCTGCTGGAGAAAGGCATCGTATTCGAATTTGTGAACGATGCGCCTTACAGCCCCGACAGCCAGGTTTCGCACCACAATCCGCTGGGCAAGGTGCCGACGCTGATTGACGACAGCCAGCAGGCCTGGTTTGACTCCTCGATTATCGCACAGTATCTGGAGCTGCGCGGCGATGCGCCCGCGCTGCTGCCGGAGGACGCCTGGCTGGCGCTGCATATTCGGCAGACCGAGCGGCTGGCAGACGGGGTCAGCGACTGCGCCAGCGTTATCGTGCGCGAGAAGCTGCGCGCGCCGGAGCAGCAGTCCGCCGAGGTGCTGACGCGCAACCGGGAGAAGATCCTGCGCGGGCTGGATAAGCTGGAAGCCATAGCGGCGGAAGGGCGTTTGCTGAATAACGGCACGCTCAATCTTGCCGATATCGCGGTGGGCTGCACCATCGGCTATATCAACTTTCGCCACGTCGTGCCCAACTGGTGCGTGGATCGCCCGGCGCTGGTGAAGCTGGCGGAGCATCTGTTTCAGCGCGAGAGTTTTGCGCGTACCGCGCCGCCTGCTGCGTAGCCGCCTCCCTTAAATCTGGCGAATAGCCATGCTCAGCGCTGAAGATATAAATGACTATCTGAGCGCTGAGCATGACGGAATATAAGCCCGCCAGGCATTGATTTAAGCAGGTGCCCGTGGAGAAATGTGTATTACATGCACAGCGAAAAGTGATATAGATTTTTCTATCTGACGTCTGCCTCAATACATAAATATTTCCGGACCTTTATCGGAAATCATATTTATAATGCGCAGCACCGCCTGATTCGGCTTGCTTTCTCCACGCTCCCATTTTGAGACGCTTTCAACTGACATGCCGGTCATGCGAGCCAGAACTGACTGAGAGAGCTTCCAGCGCAGACGGACCGCCTTAATTTCTTCGCCCATCATCGGACGAACCTCAGGAATTTCCGCAGCTTTAATGCGAGCCTCAATGGTTTTGAGGGTATCGTCTTTCACAACGCCGTGCTTGTTATAGCGCTGCGCCATAGTATAGATGTTTTTCAAATCATCACTCATCGCAATTAACCTCAAATAGCTCTTTCTCTTTAAGCAGCGCATTTATCCTGTTCTGGTCCATCTCTATGAAATCTGGTGCGATGCTGCAAAAAATGTCTATTTCAGCATCTTCTATTTCTTTCCCTTTCTTTTTAGTAAGCGAGCTTTTCGCGTAAAGATAAAAAAAGTAAAGATGCTCGCCGTCATTAAAGAAAACGATTGAGCGCGCGCCATCTCTTTCGCTTACTTTCGGCAGGGCAATGCGTCTTTTATAGGTAAATTTTCCCAGCTGGCTTCCCTTCAGCCCGCTAAAAACCTTTTGGGCCGTTTTACAAAGAATTTTGTCCGTAATTCCCAGCCGCCTGCGCTCTGCGTCGAACTCAGGCGTTAAATAGACGCCCATAGATCCCTCTACATCCCTGTAATCCGTAACGGTTACTATAGTCTTCCTTACGGGTTTGATCAAACCGTCCGCCGCGCTTTTTTGAAAACAAAAAGGCCGACAATCCTGTCGGCCTTTTACGTTGACTACGGGAAGCGGGCTACAGGCTTACTGCAGCAGCGAAATATCCGCAACCTGCAGGAACAGCTCGCGCAGCTTCGCCAGCAGGGTCAGACGGTTGATGCGCACGTCGGCGTCGTCGGCGTTAACCATCACCTTGTCGAAGAAGTTATCGACGGCCTCGCGCAGCTGCGCCAGTTCGATCAGCGCATCCTGGTAGCGGCCCTCTGCGAAGTAGGGCTGCAGCTTATCGCCGAGCGCGGTCACGAAGGTCGCCAGCTGGATCTCTTCATTCTCCTTCAGCAGCGACGCCTGCACGCTGTCGTTCAGCGTTTCGGTCGATTTCGCCAGGATATTAGAGACGCGCTTGTTCGCCGCCGCCAGCGCCGCCGCTTCGTCGAGGGTGCGGAAGTGCGATACCGCCTTCATACGTGCGTCGAAGTCAGCCGGACGGGTCGGACGACGCGCCAGCACCGCCTGCAGCGTATCGACGCTGTGGCCCTCTTCCTGATACCAGCTGCGGAAGCGACCCAGCATAAAGTCGATAACGTCATCGACCACGTTGCCGTTGCTCAGCTTGCTGCCGTACAGGCGCACCGCCTCTTCCGTCAGGGTCTGCAGATCGAGCGGCAGGTTCTTCTCAACGATAATACGCAGCACGCCCAGCGCGGCGCGGCGCAGCGCAAACGGGTCTTTATCGCCTTTCGGATGCTGGCCGATGCCGAAGATGCCCGCAAGGGTATCCATCTTGTCGGCGATTGCCAGCGCGCAGGCCACCGGGTTAGAGGGCAGATCGTCGCCGGCGTAGCGCGGCTGATACTGCTCGTTGAGCGCGACCGCCACATCTTCGGCTTCGCCGTCGTGACGCGCGTAGTGCATGCCCATCACGCCCTGGGTGTCGGTAAACTCAAACACCATATTGGTCATCAGGTCGCACTTGGAGAGCAGGCCGGCGCGCGTCGCATGATTAACGTCGGCACCGATCTGCGCGGCGATCCAGCCCGCCAGCGCCTGGATGCGATCGGTTTTGTCGCGCAGCGTGCCAAGCTCTTTCTGGAACAGCACGGTTTCAAGGCGCGGCAGGTGATCTTCCAGACGCTTTTTGCGGTCGGTGTTAAAGAAGAATTCGGCATCCGCCAGACGCGGGCGCACCACCTTCTCATTACCGGCGATAATCTGCTGCGGATCGCTCGATTCGATATTGGTGACAAAAATAAAGTTCGGCAGCAGCTTGCCCGCGTCGTCATAGACCGGGAAATATTTCTGATCGCCCTTCATGGTGTAGACCAGCGCTTCCGCCGGCACCTTGAGGAACTTCTCTTCGAAGGTCGCGGTCAGCACCACCGGCCACTCCACCAGCGAGGTTACCTCTTCCAGCAGGCTGTCACTCAGGTCGGCATTGCCGCCCAGCTGGCGCGCAGCGGCTTCGGCATCAGCTTTGATCTGCGCCTTACGCACCGCGTAGTCGGCGATCACTTTGCCGCGCGTTTCCAGGATATCGGGATACTGGTCGGCGTGATCGATGGTGAACTCAGGCTCGCCCATAAAGCGATGGCCGCGAATGGTGCGCCCTGACTCAATGCCGAGGATGGTCGCCGGGATCAGCTCGTCGCCCAGCAGCAGCGTCACGGTGTGTACCGGACGGACAAACTGCACGTCGCTCGCGCCCCAGCGCATCAGTTTCGGGATCGGCAGCTTGCCGAGCGCGTTGGCAATCATGCCGGGCAGCAGCGACTGGGCGGACTCGCCTTTCACCTGCGCGCGATAAACCAGCCATTCGCCTTTGTCGGTGCTCAGGCGCTCAGCCTGATCGACGGTGATACCGTTGCCGCGCGCCCAGCCTTCCGCCGCTTTGGTCGGATTGCCACTGGCGTCAAAGGCGGCAGAGACCGCCGGGCCGCGTTTTTCGACTTCGCGGTCGGGCTGCGCGGCGCTCAGGCTCGCCACTTTCAGCGCCAGACGGCGCGGTGCGGCGTACCAGCGCACGTCGCCGTGCGCCAGGCCGGCGCTGTCCAGCTCGGCGGTAACCTGCGCAGCAAAGGCTTCGGCCAGGCTGCGCAATGCTTTCGGCGGCAGCTCTTCGGTGCCGATTTCCACCAGAAACGTTTTTTCAGTCATGGCTGCCTCTTACTTGTTGTTATTGCACATCGGGAAGCCCAGCGCCTCGCGGGAGGCGTAGTAGGCTTCAGCCACGGCTTTGGTCAGGGTGCGGATGCGCAGAATATAGCGCTGGCGCTCGGTCACGGAGATCGCCTTGCGCGCGTCCAGCAGGTTAAAGCTGTGCGCGGCTTTCAGAATGCGCTCATAGGCCGGCAGCGGCAGCGGTTTTTCCAGCGCCAGCAGCTGCTGCGCCTCTTTCTCATACTGCTCGAAGCAGGTAAAGAGGAAGTCGACGTCGGCGTATTCGAAGTTGTAGGTAGACTGCTCGACTTCGTTCTGATGGAAGACGTCGCCATAGGTGGTTTTACCCAGCGGGCCGTCGCTCCAGACCAGATCGTAAACGCTGTCAACGCCCTGGATATACATCGCCAGACGCTCAAGGCCGTAGGTGATTTCACCGGTCACCGGCTTGCACTCCAGGCCGCCCACCTGCTGGAAGTAGGTGAACTGCGTCACTTCCATGCCGTTAAGCCACACTTCCCAGCCGAGGCCCCACGCGCCGAGCGTCGGGTTTTCCCAGTTATCTTCCACGAAGCGGATATCATGCACGGTGGGATCGATGCCTAACTCTTTCAGCGATCCGAGATACAGCTCCTGAATGTTGTCCGGCGACGGCTTGATGATCACCTGGAACTGGTAATAGTGCTGTAAGCGGTTCGGGTTTTCGCCGTAGCGGCCGTCGGTTGGACGGCGCGAAGGCTGCACGTAGGCTGCGGCAATCGGCTCAGGTCCGAGTGCGCGCAGGCAGGTCATAGGGTGTGAAGTGCCAGCGCCCACTTCCATGTCCAGCGGCTGAACGATGGTGCAGCCCTGACGCGCCCAGTAATCCTGCAATGTCAGGATCAGGCCCTGAAAGGTTTTGGTATCAAACTTTTGCATGATGATTTCGCACGCGATTCGGGTAGATGAAAAAAGAGTGCGCCAGTATACCCTTTGACCGCGCGATGTGCAGCCGGAAATCCTGCCGGGCGCGGCCGCGCCAGACGGCTCCGAATCCTGCCGTGAAATGTTGTCGCGCGCATCGCGACTGTCTACCCTTCTTCGCACTATCGTGATGCGCAAGAGGACCCGATGTCGCACAAGATTTGCTGGATCGACAATTTACGCGCGGTCGCCTGTTTGATGGTGATCGTGATCCATACCACCACCTGGTATATCACCGGCCCGATGGCGGTGACCGGGCTCTGGTGGGATATCACCAACCTGCTTAATTCCGCGTCGCGCGTCTGCGTGCCGCTCTTTTTTATGATCTCCGGCTACCTGTTCTTCGGCGAGCGCAGCGCGCAGCCGCGCCATATGCTGCGGCTGGTGCTTTGCCTGCTGTTCTACAGCGCGGTGGCGCTGGCCTATATCACCTGGCTGACGCCCATCAGCGAAGGGCGCTCGCTGCTGAAGATGCTGCAGAAGCCGGTGTTTTATCATCTGTGGTTTTTCTTTGCGCTGATCGGCATCTATCTGCTGTCGCCGCTGATTCAGGTAAAAGCGGTGCAGGCGCGCTATGTGGCGCTGCTGGTGGTGGTGCTGGCGGTGCTGGCGAACCCAAATACCGTGGATCAGGCGGTGGGCCCCTTTCACTGGCTGCCGGTAAACCTCTACGTCAGCGGCGACAGTATCTATTATCTGCTCTATGCCCTGCTGGGACGCGCTATCGGCACCATGGAGACGGCAAAGCGCGGCGTGACGCCGCTGGCGGCCGGGCTGTTCGCCGCCTGCGTTATCGGCATTACCTTCGGCACGAAACAGGCGCTGATTGCTAACGGCGCCTTCAACGACCGCTGGTATCTCTACTGCGGCCCGCTGGTGTTTATCGCCGCCATCAGCCTGCTGGTGCTGTTCAAGAACGCCCTGAACGCCCGCACGCTGCCGGTGCTCGGCACGCTTTCACGCTATTCCCTGCCGATTTACGGCTTTCACGCGCTGTTTATTCACTTCCTGCGCACCCGCCACTATGACGATATGTCGCGGCCGCTGCTGGATCTGCCCTGGGTGTTCGGCGTGACGCTGGCGGGCAGCCTGCTGCTGGCGATGGGCCTGCAGCGCCTCGACAGACGTCACTGGGTAAGCTGATCGCGCCAGCGATCGCGGGCGCGCCGCAGCTGGCGCGCTGAAGAAAATCCCGCCGCCAGCGCCGCTTTTTCCGCGCCTTCGCCCTGCTGCTGGCGCTGGCGCGCGATACCCAGCCGCAGCTGCTCGTGATAGTCGCGCACGCTGATACCCAGATGCTGACGAAACAGGCGCGCCAGATGACGGCCGCTGACGTGGACGCGTGCGGCGAGATCCTCCAGCGACCAGCCGTGCTCGGGATGGGCGATCATCGCATCCTGTGCGCGATGTATCGCCGGATGGAGATGATTGCGGTAGCGCAGCCAGGGCGACAGCTGCGGATCGTCGCCGGAGCGGCGGAACCACACCACCATGTCGCGCGCCACCTCCAGCGCCGTCTGCGCGCCGCACAGCCGGTTAATCAGGTGCAGCGAAAGGTCGATTCCGGCGGTAATGCCTGCGCTGGTCCAGATATTGCCGTCGTCGACAAAGACGCGATTCTCTTTGACCTGCGCCGTCGGCGCGGCGGCTTTTAACCGCGCCAGCACGTCGTGATGGGTGGTGCACTGCACGCCGTCGAGCAGGCCCGCCTGCGCCGCCAGCAACGCACCGGAACAGACGCAGATTAAGGTAAGCTGCTGCGCGCGCAGCCGTGGCTGCTGGCGCTGCAGCCAGCGGCGCGCGGCCTCGGCCTGCGGCGTCGAGAACCAGAGGGTAGAGTCACTGACCCCCGGCACCACCAGCAGGCTGTCGGGCGGCAGGGTCTCGGGCAGCGGCTCAATCCCGGCAAGGGTCATCTGCGTAGAGCTTAAAACCGATGCTTGCGGCCCGATATAACGCAGCGCGAAGCGATCCTCTCCCGCCAGCCGCAGCGTCTCGGCCGGCCCGGTCAGGTCGAGCGCCATTACACCGGGCAGAGTAAGAAACAGGACAGTTTGCGGCATCGCGCCACTCCTTGTTGTCAGACGCGCGCCAGGCACGCTTCCACGCTCACCACCTCGGCAAAGCGGTTGGCCAGCACGGTTTCGGTACGGTGAATCAGTTCGGCGCTGCTGAGCGTGATGCCGTTGTGGGTCATCGGGAAGGTCAGCGTCGCTTCGGAGACAAACAGTACCTTAAAACCGAGATCGGACGCCACGCGCGCGGTGGTTTCGCAGCACTGTTCGGTGCGGATGCCGCTGATAATCAGGGTATCGACTGCACGCGCCTGTAGCCAGGGCAGCAGCCCGGACTCCGTCAGCGCGTTGTGTACATGTTTATGCACGCTGAACGTCGCCGCATGCTGCAAAAAAGTCATGCGCTTCACCCAGCCGGACGCCAGCGAGAAGGGGCCCTGCGGCGCGACGTGAAATACATCCACAATCGGCATCCCTTTCGCCTGGCACCCTTCGATTAGCGCGCTGATATTGCGCTGAAACGCCGGAACATCCGCCTCCTGCCAGAAATCACGGTGTAAAAAAGATTGCTGAACATCGATCACCAACAGCGCTGCCTGTGCCATTTTCGGCCTCCTGGGAAATGAACTCAGGCCCATCATGACGGGCCTGACGCGCAGGAAGAAGGCCAAATCGGGACAAGATGGCGACAATACGGGACAGCGTTACTGCATCAGCGGGGCAAGCTGCGCGTAGAGGCGGGCAAAGGTATCACGCAGCGGCTGATAGCGCTGATAGCGCGCTGCATCGGGCTGATGGCGCTGCACCCGCGTCAGGGCAGGCAGGGTAGTCTGCGGCTCGATCGCCAGCTGCGCCAGCCGCGCCGCGCCCAGCGCCGGGCCGACCTCGCCCCCCTGACAGTAGTCGAGCGTCTGGCCGCTGATATCGGCCAGCATCTGACGCCACAGCGCGCTGCGCGCCCCGCCGCCGATCAGCATAATGCTGGAGGGCGTGACGCCGCGCTCATGCACCGCGTCCATGCCCTGCGCCAGCGCGTAGCCAACGCCTTCCAGCACCGCTCGCGCCAGCTCAGGCCGACCATGCTGGTGCGTCAGGCCAAAGAAAACGCCCGTCGCCTTCGGGTTGTTATGGGGCGTGCGTTCACCGGAGAGATAGGGCAGAAACCAGAGCGGTGGCGCGCTGTCATCGGCGCGCTCCGCTTCCGCCAGCAGCTGCGGCACGTCGGCGCAGCCGGTCAGCGCGGCCGCCCAGTCGAGACAGGCGGCGGCGCTGAGAATAACCGACATCAGATGCCAGCGCTGCGGCAGCGCATGGCAGAAGCTGTGCACCGCACGCTGCGGATTGCTGAGGTAGCCGTCGCTGACCACGAAATAGACGCCGGAGGTGCCGAGCGACAGCATCCCCTGCCCCGGCTCGGTCATGCCGACCCCCACCGCGCCCGCGGCGTTATCGCCGCCGCCCGCCACCAGCGGCACCGCCGACATACCCCAGCGCGCCGCGATCGCGTCACTCAGCACGCCGGTAACGGCGTTGCCTTCAAACAGCGCTGGCATATGGTCACGCGTCAGTCCGCAGGCGTCGAGCATCAGGTCGCTCCAGTCGCGGCGCGCCACGTCCAGCCACATCGTGCCTGCCGCATCGGAGAGGTCGCTGGCGAAGTCGCCGCTCAGCCGCCAGCGCAGGTAGTCTTTCGGCAGCAGCACCTTCGCCACCCGCTGAAAAATCTCTGGCTCATGCTGCCGCACCCACAGCAGTTTGGGCGCGGTAAAGCCGGGCATCATCAGGTTGCCGGTGATCTGGCGCGACGCGGGCACGCGCTGCTCTAATTCACGGCACTGTTCGCCGCTGCGCCCGTCGTTCCATAAAATGGCCGGACGCAGCACGCGATGCTCGCTGTCCAGCAGCGTCGCGCCGTGCATCTGGCCGCTCAGGCCGATAGCCTTTACCTCGCCGAGCGCATGCTGCTGCGCCAGCGCCTGCATCGCCTGGTCGGTCGCCAGCCACCAGCTTTCGGGATCCTGCTCGCTCCAGAGCGCGTGCGGGCGCGACACCTGCAGCGGCGCGCTGCTGACCGCCGCCACCTCACCCTGCGCATCCAGCAGCGCCACCTTGACCCCGGACGTGCCTAAATCGATCCCGATATACATGCCTTACTCCCGCTTATCTCAGAAATCATAAAGATAGTGGTTCACCAGGTTCTCCAGCTGCTCCTGGCGCCCGCTTTGATGCTGCGGATTGAACGGCTGCTGCTGAGCATGGGCCGCCAGCGAGGCGAGGGAAAACTCGCCCTTGAGGATCTGCTGGCCAAACTCACCGTTCCAGCCGCTGTAACGCTGCGCCACGCGCTGGTCCAGCTCGCCCGCCTCCACCATGCGCGCCGCGGCTTTAAGCGCCAGTGCCATGGTATCCATCGCGCCGATATGGCCGTAGAAGAGGTCATATTTGTCGGTGCTCTGGCGACGTACTTTGGCATCGAAGTTCAGGCCGCCGGTGGTGAAACCGCCCGCTTTAATAATTTCGTAGAGCACCAGCGCGTTCTCTTCGACGCTGATCGGGAACTGGTCGGTATCCCAGCCACACTGCACGTCGCCGCGGTTGGCGTCCACCGAACCGAAAATGCCCAGCGCGATAGCGGTGGCGATCTCATGATGAAACGAGTGGCCCGCCAGCGTGGCGTGGTTCGCCTCGACGTTAACCTTGATCTCTTTCTCCAGTCCGAACTGCTTCAGAAAGCCGTAAACCGTTGCCACATCATAATCATACTGATGTTTGGTCGGCTCCTGCGGCTTCGGCTCGATTAGCAGCATGCCCTGAAAGCCGATTTTATGCTTGTGCTCTACCACCATCTGCATAAAGCGGCCAATCTGCTCGCGCTCCTGGCGCAGATCGGTATTCAGCAGGGTTTCATATCCTTCACGGCCGCCCCACAGCACGTAGTTTTCCCCGCCCAGCGTCTGCGTCGCCTGCATGGCGCTGCACACCTGGCTCGCCGCCCAGGCGAAGATCTCTGGATCGGGACTGGTCGCCGCGCCGGCGCCGTAGCGCGGATGGGTAAAACAGTTGGCGGTGCCCCACAGCAGCTTCACGCCGCTCTCCTGCTGTTTTTCCAGCAGCTTGTCGGTCATGACCGCGAAATTTTCCTGATAGCTGCGCAGCGAGTCCCCTTCCGGCGCGACGTCGACGTCATGAAAGCAGTAGTAAGGTACGTTCAGCTTGTGAAAGAACTCAAACGCCACGTCCGCCTTCAGCTTCGCCAGCTGCAGGGCGTCACCGCTCTTCTGCCACGGGCGGTCAAAGGCGCCAACGCCGAACATATCCGCGCCGTTCCAGCAGAAGGTGTGCCAGTAGCAGGCGGCGAAACGCAGGTGTTCGGCCATGGTTTTACCGAGGATCACCTCGTCAGGATTGTAGTGGCGAAAAGCCAGTGGATTAGTGCTCTTTATCCCTTCAAAACGAACGCGTTCGATCTGGTCGAAATAGGCGTGCATGTTTCGCTCCTTAGCGTGAAAATCCGGTCAGTTGGCCGTGTGTCCATATATTGCTGCCGCCTTTTCCGCTGGCTCAATTACGATATTTCACACCGCGCTTGAGATAATTAATATTTGTGCGCCCGTTCGCAAATTAATAGCAACATCGCGCTCAGGCGCCCTCCGCTGCTCTTAAAAGCGTTAAATCTCGATCCCGCTCATAAAAACAGAAATAAACCAAAAAACGTAATCGCCGGATAAAAATCAGTAATTGATGTTGCCGGAAAGCCAGGACAACAATTCAAGCGCCTGGACCCATGCGATAACGACAACAGCCTCAACCTACAGACAGGATGAACATCATGAAAATGAAACTTACGCTGTTAGCCGCCTGCGCCGCGCTGGCGCTTTTCAGTCACGTTGGTGCCGCGAAAGAAGTGAAGATCGGCATGGCGATTGACGATCTGCGCCTGGAGCGCTGGCAAAAAGATCGCGACATCTTTGTGAAGCAGGCGGAATCGCAGGGCGCGAAAGTGTTCGTGCAGTCGGCCAACGGCAATGAAGAAACGCAAATGTCGCAAATAGAAAATATGATTAACCGCGGCGTCGACGTGCTGGTGATCATTCCCTACAACGGCCAGGTATTAAGCAACGTCGTCGCAGAAGCGAAACGCGAAGGCATTAAAGTGCTGGCCTATGACCGCATGATAAATAACGCGGATATCGACTTTTATATTTCATTCGATAATGAAAAAGTCGGCGAGCTGCAGGCGGAAAGTATTGTTAAGCAGGTGCCAAAAGGGAACTATTTTTTGATGGGCGGATCGCCAGTGGATAATAACGCGCACCTGTTCCGCGCCGGTCAGATGAAGGTATTGAAACCCTATATCGACAACGGCAGCATTAAGGTTGTCGGTGACCAGTGGGTCGACGCCTGGCTGCCGGAAAACGCGCTGAAAATCATGGAAAACGCCCTGACCGCCAACAGCAACCATATCGACGCCGTGGTCGCCTCCAACGACGCCACCGCAGGCGGCGCCATTCAGGCGCTCAGCGCGCAGGGGCTGGCGGGCAAAGTCGCCATCTCCGGCCAGGACGCCGATCTCGCCGCCATCAAGCGCATCATCAACGGCACGCAAACCATGACCGTCTATAAACCCATTACCCAGCTCGCAACTGAGGCGGCCAATATCGCCATTGAGCTGGGCAACGACAAAATGCCCGCCAGCAACGGCAAGCTAAATAACGGTCTGAAAGAGGTGCCTTCGCGACTGCTGACGCCGATTCCGGTCAATAAAGAGAATATCGACAGCACCGTGGTGAAAGACGGTTTCCATAAAAAGAGCGAGCTCTGAGCGCGCGCGACCGCGAAGAGGAGAAATCGATGCTGCTGGAAATGAACAATATCACCAAGCGTTTCGGCGCGGTGAAGGCGCTGGATAACGTCAGCCTGCGGCTGGATAGCGGCGAAGTGATGTCGCTGTGCGGCGAAAACGGCTCGGGCAAATCCACGCTGATGAAAATCCTGTGCGGGCTCTACCCGCACGGCGAGTTCGACGGAGAGATCTATTTCGCTGGCGACCAGATTCAGGCGCAGACCATCCGCGACACCGAACGCAGGGGAATTGTGATTATCCATCAGGAGCTGGCGCTGGTGCGGCAGCTGACGGTTATGGAGAACATCTTTCTCGGCGCAGAGCTGGGCCGCTTCGGCATCGTCGACGACGAAACCATGACGCTGCGCTGTCAGCAGCTGCTGGCGCGCGTCAGCCTCGACGTCTCGCCTGATGCCCGGGTCGGCGATCTGGGGCTGGGTCAGCAGCAGCTGGTGGAGATCGCCCGCGCGCTCAATAAGCAGGTGCGGCTGCTGATACTCGATGAGCCAACCTCGTCGCTGACCGAGCGTGAAACCGAGGTGCTGCTGAGCATTATCAATAACCTGCGCGATCACGGCATCGCCTGTATCTATATCTCCCACAAGCTGAACGAAGTGAAAGCGATCTCCGACACCATCTGCGTCATCCGGGACGGCAAGCCTATCGCCACTCGTCCGGCTGCCGGACTCAGCGAGGATGACATTATTACCATGATGGTGGGACGCGAGCTGACCGCGCTCTATCCCCATCAGCGGCACGCCATCGGCGAGACGGTGCTGCGGGTTGAACACCTGACCGCCTGGCATCCGGTTAACCGGCACGTGCGCCGCGTTAACGACGTCTCCTTCACCCTGAAGCGCGGCGAGATCCTCGGTATCGCCGGGCTGGTGGGCGCCGGCCGCACCGAAACGGTTCAGTGCCTGTTCGGCGTCTGGCCGGGACGCTGGGAGGGCGATATCTGGATTAACGACAAGAAGGTGCAAATTCGCGACTGCCAGCAGGCGATCGCTCAGGGCATCGCCATGGTGCCGGAGGATCGCAAAAAAGATGGCATCGTGCCGCTGATGGGCGTTGGTAAAAACATTACCCTCGCAGCGCTGGACCAGTTCAGCCGCCGCTTCGCGCCGCTGGACGAGACGCGCGAGCAGCACGTCATCAACGACGCTATTGCGCGTCTGCGGGTTAAAACCTCGTCGCCGGAGCTGGCGATCGGCCGGCTGAGCGGCGGCAACCAGCAAAAGGCGATTATCGCCAAATGTCTGCTGCTGAACCCGCAAATCCTGATCCTCGACGAGCCGACGCGCGGTATTGACGTCGGCGCCCGCCAGGAGATCTATCTGCTGATCAACAGCCTGGTGCAGCAGGGGATCGCCGTGATCGTTATCTCATCTGAACTTCCCGAAGTGCTGGGCATGAGCGATCGCGTTCTGGTGATGCACGAAGGGCGGATCAAAGCCGATCTGATAAACAACAACCTGACTCAGGAGCAAGTGATGGAAGCGGCCCTGCGGAGTGAACATTATGCTTAAAACCGAAAGTCGTCAGGGCACGCTGCCGGGCGCGCCGTCACCGGGGAAATTCTCGCTGCCCAATCTACAGGTGCTGGTGATGCTGGGCGCCATTCTGGTCATCGCCCTGTTTTTCACCTGGACCACCGACGGCGCCTGGCTCAGCCCGCGCAACGTCTCTAACCTGCTGCGGCAGACCGCGATCACCGGCATTCTGGCGGTCGGTATGGTGTTCGTCATTATTTCGGCGGAGATCGATCTGTCGGTGGGCTCGATGATGGGCCTGCTGGGCGGCGCGGCGGCGATTTTCGACGTCTGGCTCGGCTGGCCGCTGCCGCTGACAATCGCGGTGACGCTGCTGATGGGGCTGCTGCTGGGCAGCTGGAACGGCTGGTGGGTCGCCTACCGCAAAGTGCCGTCATTTATCGTTACTCTGGCCGGCATGCTGGCGTTCCGCGGCATTCTGGTAGGGATCACCAGCGGCACCACGGTCGCGCCAACCACGCCCGCGATGTCGCAGATTGGGCAGAGCTATCTTTCGGACGGCGTCGGCTTCGGTTTCGGCATCGCCGGTCTGGCGCTGTTTATGCTGTGGCAGTGGCGGCTGCGGCTGCGCCGTCAGCAGCTCGGGCTGACGCAGTCCGCCGCGGGCGGCACGG
Source organism: Pantoea agglomerans (assembly GCF_020149765.1). Classification (NCBI taxonomy): domain Bacteria; kingdom Pseudomonadati; phylum Pseudomonadota; class Gammaproteobacteria; order Enterobacterales; family Erwiniaceae; genus Pantoea; species Pantoea agglomerans. Next base: position 34,035 of record NZ_CP083809.1, on the reverse strand, counting down.
TGGCGCGTCAGGCGCTTACCGCGGTGCTGGTGCTGGGTGCGATCTGGCTATTGAATGACTATCGCGGCGTGCCGACGCCGGTTCTGCTGCTGGCTTTGCTGCTGCTGGGCGGCATGTTTATGGCGACGCGCACCGCCTTTGGCCGCCGCATCTACGCCATCGGCGGCAATCTGGACGCCGCGCGGCTGTCGGGAATTAACGTGGCGCGCACTAAACTTGCGGTGTTCGCCATCAACGGCGTAATGGTGGCGATCGCCGGTCTGATCCTGAGTTCGCGCCTCGGCGCCGGTTCGCCGTCGGCGGGCAATATCGCCGAGCTGGACGCTATCGCCGCCTGCGTTATCGGCGGCACCAGCCTGGCGGGCGGCGTGGGATCGGTCGCGGGGGCGGTGATGGGCGCTTTTATCATGGCCTCGCTGGATAACGGCATGAGCATGATGGACGTCCCCACTTTCTGGCAGTACATCGTTAAAGGGGCGATTCTGCTGCTGGCGGTGTGGATGGATACCGCCACGCGTCGCCGGGTCTGATCGCGTCGGGGATCACAACCTGGCGCAAACAATTTCTGCTGCTCATCCGGCTGTGCTATGCATGGCGCTGGGATTCAGGAGAGCACGCCACTATGCATGAAAAACGCTATCGCATTACGTTGCTGTTCAATGCCAATAAGGTCTACGACCGTCAGGTGGTAGAGGGTGTCGGCGAGTATTTACAGGCGTCGCAGACCGACTGGGATATTTTTATCGAGGAGGATTTCCGCTGCCGCATTGAGAATATCCGCGAATGGCTGGGCGATGGCGTCATCGCCGACTATGACGACAGCTCAATTGAGCAGCTGCTGGCGAACGTTGAGGTGCCGATTGTCGGCGTCGGCGGCTCTTACCATCGCCAGCAGGATTATCCGCCGGTGCACTATATCGCCACTGACAACGCGGCGCTGGTGGAGAGCGCCTTTCTTCATCTCAAAGAGAAGGGCATCAATCGCTTCGCCTTTTACGGGCTGCCCGCCTCTGGCGGCAAGCGCTGGGCGCAGGAGCGCGAGCACGCCTTTCGCCAGCTGGTGCAGCGCGAGCGCTATCAGGGGGTGGTTTATCAGGGGATGAATACCGCGCCGGAAAACTGGCAGCATGCGCAGAACCGGCTGGCCGACTGGCTGCAAACCCTGCCGCCGCAAACCGGTATTATCGCGGTAACTGACGCGCGCGCGCGTCATCTGCTGCAGGCCTGCGAATATCTTAAAATCCCGGTGCCGGAAAAGCTGAGCGTTATCGGCATCGACAATGAAGAACTGACGCGCTATCTGTCGCGCGTTGCGCTGTCGTCTGTGGCGCAGGGCACGCGGCAGATGGGCTATCAGGCCGCCAAATTGCTGCATCGCCTGCTGGATAAACAGCCGCTGCCGCTACAGCGCATTCTGGTGCCGCCGATCAAAGTGATCGCCCGCCGCTCAACCGACTTCCGCTCGCTGCGCGATCCAGCCGTGATCCAGGCCATGCACTATATTCGCTTTAACGCCTGTAAAGGCATCAAGGTCGAACAGGTGCTGGATGCGATCGGCCTGTCGCGCTCTAATCTGGAGAAGCGCTTTCGCGATGAAACCGGCGATACGATTCACGCCATGATCCACCGCGAGAAACTGGAAAAGGCGCGCGAGCTGCTGGCCTCTTCCTCGCTGAACATTAATGAAATTTCCCAGATGTGCGGCTACCCTTCGCTGCAATATTTTTATTCGGTATTTAAGAAAAGCTACGCCAGCACGCCGAAAGAGTATCGACAGCATCACGGTGATAGCGTGATGTAAAAGGGCGGCGGCGTGATAAAGGCTAAGCCGCGGCCTTCAGACCTTCTCTCTTTATCCCTGCCGCTGTTCAAACTGCTCAATCACCGCCAGCGACAGCCCTACCGCCGGATCGAGGCGCGTCTGCAAAAAGTGCAGCCTGGTGTTCTGGAAAGTGAAGGCTGGCGTGCCCGCTTCGATCCGCTTGCGCACCGTATCGCAAAACAGCGGATGCACATTCCAGGGGGCGTCGATAATAATCGTCGCCGGATTCAGCAGCAGAATAATCTGGCCAATCGCCTTCGCAAGGAAGCCGCCCGCCTGCTGCATTACCTCATCCACCACCTTCGGCGCCTCGTCGCGCGTCTGCCAGCTTAAGCCGGGACGGCGCTGGGCGAGCTGCTGCTCAATCGCCGGTTTGCTGATCAGCGCTTCGGCGCACCCCTGACGGCCGCAGCGGCAGCGCGGGCCGTCCGGCTGCACGCTGAGATGCCCCGCTTCGCCCGCGGTCCAGCTATTACCGGTCACGACTTCGCCCTGCTGCACCAGCGCGCCGCCCATGCCTTCGGCGATGCGCAGGTAGAAGTGGCTGCCTGTCGATCTCAGCCCAAGCTGCTGCACCGCCAGCAGCGCCGAGGCCTTGACGTTATTCATCACGCGCAGCGGCACCTTGACCTTTTGCCTGACCGGCGTCAGCAGATCGACATCCTGCCAGCCGAGATGAGTCGAAAGGTGCATCCAGCCGCGATCGGGATCGACGATGCCGGGAAAACCCAGCCCGATGCCCAGCAGCTGCGGATGCTTCTCCGTGAGTTCGCCGCACAGGTTCGCGACCTCATCCAGCAGCTTTTTAGGGTTAGCGGTATCGACGCGACGCGTCTGCTCCACCATCACCTGCGAAAAGTAGTCGCAGACGCGGCAGTAAATTGCGTTGCGCTCCACCATCACGCCCGCGCTTTTCAGCTGTTCCGGGCGGAGGGCGATTTCAATTTTCGGGCGGCCGGCGGCGGCCACGTTGATCGGTCCCAGCTCGTGAAGCAGCGACTTTTCCAGCAGCTCGTCCACGATCAGCGAAACGGTGTTTTTGCTGAGCGACAAGATGTGGGCTAAATCCTGACGCGACGTCACGCGCAAATGGCGGAGCTGCGTCATCACGCGCTTCTGGTTATTAAGTCTGAGTAGTGCAGGGCCTTTACTCATATTTTTTCAGCGCTCTTCTGACAGGCAACGTATCTTTAAGTGTAACAGCGCCGCGACGCCCCTTATCCGGCACTTTTGCGCGCTGTTTCACACAAGTCGCAGCAGAGGGCGAAGGGAAGGATACCGACGTAAAAAAACCGGGACGCGCCCGGTTTCTGGAAAGGATAAAACGACTAATATTCGTCGCCGCGCACGCGGCTGCGGTAGCTTTCCCAGTCGAAGCGCACCCACATGCTGTTGCCGAGACGCATACGGTCCATCACGCGCTCGCCCAGCAGAGTATTCATACCGGCGGGATCCAGGTTAGAGAGCATACCGGTCGGACGTTTCGACGATGAGCGTCGATCGACGATCTGGTTGATAATCACCTTTTCGTAGCGCGACTCGCTCTGCATGCCGATCTCATCAATCACCAGCAGATCGACGCTGCTGAGATCCTGCAGCAGGCGCTCTTCGGTGATATCACTGCCGCCGCTAAAGGTGCCCTTCATGCTCGACATCAGATCCGCGACGGTAACGATCAGCACGCTTTTGCCGCGCAGGATCAGGTCGTTGCCGATGGCCGCCGCCAGATGGTTTTTGCCGGTGCCAGGACGGCCGGAAAAGACGAAGCTGGCGATGCTGCCTTCGAAATCGTCTGCATACTGGCGCGCCATCGTCAGCGCCCTGCGCTGCCCTTCGTTCTCGACGCGATAGTTATCGAACGAGCAGTTCATATGCAGCTCGCGAATGCCGGAACGCCCCATAACGCGCTGCATTTTCATGGCGCGGTTTTCACGCACGATAGACTCCGAACGCAGGCGCCCCTGCTCCTGGTTCCAGGCCAGCAGCTCTTCACCGCTGGTGAACTTTGGCTGGACGTTGGCGGGCATCATTTTTTTCAGACGGCTGAACAGATCGGTCGGCGTTTTCATTACTCACCTCGAAACCCATCGGGAATGTTGTAATCAGTATTGCTGATTTGCGTAATATCGCGTTTGGGCTGGCCGCCGCTGGCGGCGCGGTTCATCTGCACGCTGCGCGCCAGCTTCTGCTGCCACTGCACATGGTGAAACAGGCGGCCTTCCGCCTGCCAGTAGGCGACGAAAGCGGCCAGCTCGGCAGGGGTGACCGGCTCGCTTAGCGCCACGCCCCAGATAGCGGCCTGGCGCTGAAAGTCGGCGTCGGGCTGCCAGCCAGCATACATAGCGAACTTGCCCGCCGGCGTCGGCAGCGTCGCGGGCAGATCGTCATACAGGCTGTCGTCCAGCGTCACGTCGCTGGGATGCGCCGCGGCCGCCTCCAGCGCCAGCAGATGCGCCAGCCGCTCCGGCGTCACGGCATAAAACGCCGGCGCGTAATTATCCAGCACCGCCAGCGTGCCGTTTTCCGCCTGCTGCAGCGCCTGACGCGGATCCTGACGAAAGGCGTCCAGCCCAATAAGCGTAGAAGTAAGAATTTTGACTGACATGATGAAACCTGACGTTGACCTGCACGCTGCGCCGGCAGAGCACCGGCGCACAAGTCTTTATTGTACCTTTTTTAACGCCCTGGATCGCCAAAAAAGGCGCGCGTTACGAGGACCAGGAGGCGGACTCAGTGGAAAGCGCGTTCTGAACCGGCCTGGCGGCTTCTGCCCTGACGCGGGCCGGACGGGTTTGCCACAGGTAGCGCGTCGAGGCGAGCCAACACATGCTGTAGCCCAGCAGCTCGGTGCCCTCTTCAGCGATATTTTTCACCACGCGGTTGTAGCCGTCCAGCATCAGGTGCTGCCACAGCTGATGCATGCCGAACAGGCGGGAGAACACCAGCACGATCAGCATGCCGCTGACGGTCATCAGCCAGCAGCGGTTGGTCACGAAAGCGACCAGCCCGTCCAGCGTGTCGCGCACCGAACGCAGCGCCATCGCCAGGCAGGCCGCGGCGGTCGCCAGCGCGAACCAGATCCAGCTGCCGTGCTCGACGACGTCGAATACAAAGTCCAGTTCGCGGATCAGCATACAGCTGTAAAAGCCGCCGATAAGGATCAGCGCGCCGCGCTGGGCGGAACGCCGATGCGCCGACCAGAAGAACATCGCCGCGATGGAGGCGAGCACCACTTCCTGCAGCGTCTCCGTGATCGAGGTTTCATGCATGGCGTCGTTCATCCAGTTTACGTCGATATAGATGGCCGACATCATCAGCACAAGGAACAGTGTTGCAAATAAAAAAGCCGCGCATTCACGGCCGAGGATTGAAATTTGTTCGCGCATATTATTATTACCATTATGATTAGCGCGCTTATTATATGACGTTACTTATTCACCCTTTCTCATTTTATGCCACCCTGTTAAAAACTGGCGCTAACGCCGAGGCTGTAAATAAACTGCTCGCCGCTATTTAGCGCGTCGTTTTGCGAAAAGGCGGCGAACGCCGCAACATGGTGATTCAGCTGAATATGCGCACCGACGCTGACGTCTACCCAGCCCGCTTCGCGCGCGGCCGGATCATCCGGCAGCCGATCGCGCGCCTCGCCGGCCACGCCATCGCCGGGCTGATAGCTATAGCTAAGCTGCGCGTAAGGCGCGATCCACGCCAGCTGGGAATCAACGCGCCAGCCTAAGGTGGCAACGCCGTCGCGGCTGAAGTCGCACTGCGGGCAGCTGAGCGGCACGGTCGCTGGCGCGTACTGCGCCACCGGCCCGGTCGTCAGCGAAGCGCCCAGCGGCATATCCCAGCCCGCGCTGTAGCGCGTGCCGGTTGGCACAGGCTCGACGCGCAGCGTAAAGGGGGACTGAGGTGAATTCAGCGCCGCCTCCAGAAAATTCATGCGCGCATCGTTGCCGACGATCAGAAGATTTCGGGAGATTTTTTCCGCAAGGATGGTGTCGTAATCGGGACGATCGCGCGCATTATCCTCCGGCGCTAACAGGCTCTCGCCGCTCCAGGCAACCAGGGGCGTTGCAGAACAAAAAAGCAACGCACTACTCAGCGCCAGTGCCGCAAGGCGCTGGCTGGCACACTCTCTTTTCTGCAACATGAAAAAACTCCAGACGACGCTGAAGAGACCAGTCGGCGCTATGTGAAAATCTGTTTTATCACGCCTGCTGTTTAACTATTAACCGACTAAACGTAAGATCAAGCGACGTCACAAAATTTTCTCTTTATCAGGATACTGAAGATGCAACGATGCGGCTGGGTCACTGAGGACCCGCTTTACCTGGCCTACCACGACCGCGAGTGGGGCATTGCGCAAAATAACAAACAGGCGCTGTTCGAGATGCTCTGCCTGGAAGGGCAGCAGGCGGGGCTCTCTTGGATCACCGTACTGAAGAAGCGAGAAAATTACCGGCGCGCCTTTCACGCCTTCGATCCTCAGGCGGTAAGCCAGATGGATGATGAAGATCTGGCGCGCCTGATGCAGGATAGCGGTCTGATACGCCATCGCGGCAAACTTACCGCCATTATCAACAACGCACGCGCTTATCTGGCGATGGAGGCGAAAGGGGAAGATTTTGCGCGCTTCGTGTGGGGTTTTGTCGATAACCAGCCGGTTGTGCATCACTTTGCAAACTACAAAGAGGCGCCGACCACCTCAGAGCAGGCGATAGCGCTGTCAAAAGCGTTAAAGCAGCGTGGTTTTAAATTCGTAGGCCCGACAATTTGCTACTCCTTTATGCAGGCCTGCGGGCTGATCAGCGATCATCAGACCAACTGTTTTTGCCATCCTGACAACCTTTTATCCTCAAACCAGACAAAATAAGAGTTTCCCTCACCCCTTCTTCCTTCTTAAGCGGCATAATCTCGCCGCTTAAAAGACGTAAGGTCTTTGTTTGATTTAGGGAATGAGCATGTATAAAAAATCGTTTTCGCTTTGCCTGTTACTGAGCGGCAGTCTGGTACTGTCAGGCTGTACCGTTAATCCATACACCAACGAATCCCAGGCCGGTAAATCCGGCATCGGCGCCGGTCTGGGCGCGCTAATGGGCGCCGGCGTCGGCGTTCTCTCCTCGTCGAAAAAAGATCGCGGCAAAGGCGCGCTAATTGGCGCGGCGTCCGGCGCAGCGCTCGGCGGCGGCATCGGCTACTACATGGATGTGCAGGAAGCCAAGCTGCGCGAAAAAATGCGCGGCACCGGCGTCAGCGTGACGCGTCAGGGCGACAATATCGTGCTGAATATGCCGAATAACGTCACCTTCGACTCCAGCAGCAGCAGCCTGAAAGCGGCGGGTGCCAATACCCTGACCGGCGTCGCTATGGTGCTGAAAGAGTATCCGAAAACCGCGGTAAACGTGACCGGCTATACCGACAGCACCGGCTCGCGCGCGCTGAATATGCGTCTCTCTCAGCAGCGCGCCGAGAGCGTTGCCAGCGCGCTGATTACCCAGGGCGTCGCGGCAGATCGTCTGCGCACCCAGGGGCTGGGGCCGGATAACCCGGTCGCCACCAACAGCACTGAAGCAGGCAAGGCGCAAAACCGCCGCGTGGAAATCACGCTTAGCCCGCTCGGCTGAGGCAAAACGCCCCGTTTCGGGGCGTTTTCATCGTAATGTCGTTTTTTTACTTTTTTTACGTGCTTTTTTCGACAAAAAGGCGCGGAGGATCTCCATACTGTAGTGCCAAAACAGACTTTATGTTAGCGTGAAAAAAACGTGTTCAGCGAGTCGTCCAGCATGTCACTAAAAGCCATTGCCAGCGAATTAGGGTTGTCCGTTACCACGGTTAGCCGGGCATTGAACGGCTATGAGGATGTGGCGGAGGAAACGCGGAAACGCGTCGAAGCAGAAGCGCAGCGTCGCGGCTATCGTCCCAACGCCGCCGCGCGCCGTCTGAAAACCGGCCGCGCCAACGCGGTAGGGCTCGTCTTTCCCGTCAGTACGTCGCCTGTCAGCGACTGCCGCTTCAGCGAAATGCTGCTGACGCTCGATCAGCGCCTGGCGCAGCAGGAGATCGATCTGGTGCTGCTGGTGGATAAGCCCCATGACGGGCCGCGTACCCTGACCCGCCTGCTGCGCAGCCGCGTGCTGGATGCGCTGATCGTCACCCATACCCTGCCGCAGGATGAGCGTCTGCTGAGCCTGCAGCAAAAAAACTTTCGCTTTATTACCCTCGGCCGCAGCGACCTGCCGCAGCCCTACGCCTGGCTGGACGTCGATCATCACCGCGGCTCGCGCCTGGCGGTTGAGGCCTGCCTGCAACAGGGGCTGACGCGCATCGCCTGGCTGGGCAGCGACGAGGGCACGACGTTTGTCCGCGACCGCCGTCAGGGTTTTCTTGACGCGATGGGCGCCGTTGCGCCGGTCGATATTGTCGCCGTACCGCCGTCGCGCCGCGCTGGCTTCCAGCAAACCGCAGCCTGGCTGGCGCGGGATGCGTCGCTGCAGGCGATTATCACCGACAGCAGCGCGCTGGCAGAGGGTGCGGCGCTGGCGGTACAGCAGGCGAACCGGCTGCACGGCCGCGAGGCGATCCGCCTCTATGCCTGGGAAGGTCTACCGCGCGAAGCGATTGTTGAGGCTCCGACGATCGCCATCCGTCAGGCCTCCGACCGCGAAACCGGCGACCAGCTTGCCGATATGCTGATGCAGATGCTGGACGGCGCGCCGCTGGAGGCACTTCAGCTGCTGCATCAGCCCTGGCTGGATAGCGCGCCACGCTGATTGTGCTTTTTGCGACGGCCAGGGGCTGTGCTAGTCTCTGCCTGTTTCTCTTTCTACAGGTACCGACATGAAGAACAGACCGCCTCGCGCCACCATTAGCGATGTCGCTCGCAGCGCGCGAACCGGTAAAACCAGCGTGTCTCGCTATCTCAACGGCGAGCAGCATCTTCTTTCCGCTGATTTAAAAGCCCGCATCGAACAGGCGATTGCCGAACTCGACTATCGCCCCAGCCAGATGGCGCGCGGGCTGAAGCGCGGCCGCACGCGGCTGATCGGGCTGATTATCGCGGATATCACCAATCCCTACTCCGTCGACGTGATGTGCGGCATCGAAGCCGCCTGCCGCGAGCGCGGCTTTACGCTGCTGATGTGCAACACCAACAATGAAGTCGATCTGGAGCAGCACTATCTGCAGCTGCTGAGCAGCTATCAGGTGGAAGGCGTGGTAGTGAACGCCGTCGGCATGCGCGAAGAGGCGCTGAGCCGCCTGCAGCAGTCGCTGCTGCCGATGGTGCTTATCGACCGCAAAATTCCCGATTTCGCCTGCGATGTGGTCGGCCTGAACAACGCCGAGGCCGCGGAGATCGCCACGCAGCATCTGCTTGATAATGGCTATGAGGCGCTGCTGTTTTTAAGCGAACCGCTGGGCAGCGTCAACACGCGCCGCGAACGCCTGCAGGCGTTCCGTCAGCGCCTCGCCGCCTGGCCGCACATTGCGCACGAAAACGCAGAGGTGCCGCTGCATCAGCCCGCGGCGCTGGATGCGCTGCTGCTTGACTACGCGCAACGCCAGCGCGGAAAACGCGCGGCGGTGATGGTGGCGAACGGCGCCATGACGCTACAGGTTGCGCGCGCGATGCAGCGCGTCGGCCTGCGCTGGGGCGAAAATATCGGTCTGCTCGGCTTCGACGAGCTGGAGTGGGCGGCGCTGGCGGGCGTCGGTATTACCACGCTACGCCAGCCCACCTGGCAGATCGGCTATGCGGCGCTGGAGCGGCTGATCGCCCGCATCGAAGGCAGCGCCGGCCCCGCCGCCGAACAGGTATTTTCCGGCGAACTGGTGGTGCGCGGCTCCAGCCAGCCTCTCGCCTGACCCCTCCTCTTTTCTCCCTCTCTCGTGCTCGCTTCGTGAGCACGATCATAGTTTCAGCCTCTGCTCCTTTGCTTTGGAACCGGTTCCAATTAACGTTTTCCCTGTAACTTTTGCTTAACGCGCCTTTCAGGAGTGACGATGAACGCTGAAATTATTGTGGTGACCGCCGCCTACGGACAGCAACAGGTCGCCGCGCTGGGTGGTCAGCAGGCCCTGCTGCCGCTGATCCAGCAGGCCGGCGCAGACGGCGTCGAAATCCGTCGCGAACTCTTTGACGCCGCGACGCTTGCCAACCTGCCCGCGCTGGCCCAGGCCATTCAGCACCATCAGCTGCGCGCCAGCTACTCGGTACCCGACACGCTGTTTTGTGACGACGGCGCGTTAAATCCCCAGCTGGAGAACTACCTTAAAGAAGCTCAGCAGCTCAACGCGCAGCGCCTCAAGCTGGCGCTGGGCGGATTCAGCGGCGAGCTGCACGCGGCGGATTTGCGCGCCATCGGCGAACGCTACCAGCCAGAGCTGACGGTAGAAAACGATCAGACCCTCAGCGGCAAGCTGGCGCCTTCGCTGCGCTTTTTCCAGGCGGTGGAGCAGGCGAACCTGCCGGTGACGATGACCTTCGATATGGGCAACTGGCTCTGGACGCAGGAGAATGCGCAGGCGGCGGCGACGCAGCTCGGGCGTTTCGTGCGTTATATTCACGTCAAGGCGGCGGAGCCGCACGGCGACAGCTATCGCGCGGTGGCGCTGGATGAGGCGAACGCGGACTGGCGCGGCCTGCTGCGCCAGCTGCCGAACGACGCCCCGCGCGGCATCGAATTCCCGCTGGAAGGCGAAGATCTGCTGGCAGTGACGCGCCACTACGTGTCGCTGCTGCGCACTCTGTAAGGAGAGAAGATGACTACTCTGCATAACGGCGCGCTGGACGTCGTCACCATCGGCGAAGCGATGGCGATGTTCGTCGCGCGTGAAACCGGCGATCTCGCCGCCGCTGAAACCTTTATCAAGCGCGCGGCGGGCGCGGAGCTTAACGTCGCCATCGGCCTGGCGCGTCTCGGTCTGAAGGTCGGCTGGGTAAGCCGCGTCGGCGACGACAGCTTCGGCCGCTTTATTTGCCAGGTGCTGGAGAGCGAAGGCGTTGATCACCGTCAGGTGACGAAAGACGCGCGCTACCCCACCGGCTTTCAGCTGAAATCCAAAGTGGATGACGGCTCCGATCCGCTGGTGGAATATTTCCGTAAAGGCTCCGCCGCCAGCTATCTCTCCGTTGACGATTTCAACAGCGACTACTTCGGCGCCGCGCGCCATCTGCATCTGAGCGGCGTCGCCGCGGCGCTCTCCGCCAGCTCGCTGGCGCTGCTGAAGCACAGCGCGAAAGAGATGCGCGCGCGCGGCAAAACCATCTCTTTCGATCCTAACCTGCGGCCGGTGCTGTGGCGCAGCGAAGAGGAGATGCGTCAGCAGCTCAACCACCTGGCGGAATATGCCGACTGGGTGCTGCCGGGCGAAAAAGAGGGCTATATCCTGACCGGCTATCGTCAGCCGGAAGCGATCGCCGATTTCTACCTCGATAAAGGGGTAAAAGCGGTGGTGATTAAAACCGGCTGCGACGGTGCCTGGTATAAAACCGCGCAGGGCGAGCAGGGCCAGGTTGAGGCGATCCGCGTCGAGAACGTGGTGGACACCGTTGGCGCGGGCGACGGTTTCGCCGTCGGCGTGATCAGCGCGCTGCTGGAAGGTAAAACGCTGCCGCAGGCGATTAAGCGCGGCAACAGAATCGGTTCGCTGGCGATTCAGGTGATCGGCGACAGCGAAGGGCTGCCAACGCGCAGCGAGTTAGGCGATTTCTAGCCTGCATCCGAACCGTAATATCAGAGGAGAACCGCATGAAAACGCAGACAATCGCGCCGAAACGCTGGTGGTATATCATGCCCATCGTGTTTATCACCTACAGTCTGGCGTATCTGGATCGAGCAAACTTTAGCTTCGCCTCTGCCGCCGGCATCAACGACGACCTTGGCATCACCAAGGGCATGTCCTCGCTGCTGGGCGCGCTCTTCTTTCTCGGCTACTTCTTTTTCCAGATCCCCGGCGCGGTTTACGCCGAACGCCGCAGCGTGAAAAAACTGATTTTCTGGTGCCTGGTGCTGTGGGGCGTCTGCGCGTCGCTGACCGGCGTGGTGAGCAATATCCCGATGCTGGCGGCGATCCGCTTCGCCCTTGGAGTAGTGGAAGCGGCGGTGATGCCCGCGATGCTGATCTATATCAGCAACTGGTTCACCAAATCGGAGCGCTCGCGTGCCAATACCTTTCTGATCCTCGGTAACCCGGTTACGGTGCTCTGGATGTCGGTGGTTTCCGGCTATCTGATCGACGCGTTCGGCTGGCGCGAGATGTTTATCTTCGAAGGGATCCCGGCGGTGATCTGGGCTGTCGCCTGGTGGTTTATGGTGCAGGATAAGCCTGAGCAGTCGCGCTGGATGAGCAAGGAAGAAAAAGCCGCGCTGGCCGCCCAGCTGAAAAAAGAGCAGGAGAATATCAAAGCGGTGCGCAACTACAGCGAAGCGTTCCGCAACCGCAACGTTATCCTGCTCTGCATGCAGTATTTCGCCTGGAGCATCGGCGTCTACGGCTTTGTGCTGTGGCTGCCGTCGATTCTGCGCAACGGCACGGAGATGGGCATGGTGGAAGCGGGCTGGCTGTCGGCGGTGCCTTATCTGGCGGCGACCATCGCGATGATCGTTGTCTCCTGGGCGTCGGATAAAATGCAGAACCGCAAGCTTTTCGTCTGGCCGCTGCTGCTGATTGGCGCGCTGGCGTTCCTCGGCTCTTATCTGGTCGGCTCCGACAACTTCTGGCTCTCTTACGCGCTGCTGGTGATCGCGGGCGGCGCTATGTATGCGCCCTACGGCCCCTTCTTCGCCATCATTCCAGAGATGCTGCCGCGCAACGTTTCCGGCGGCGCGATGGCGCTGATCAACAGCATGGGCGCGCTCGGTTCGTTCGTCGGTTCCTGGATTGTCGGCTATCTTAATGGAGCGACGGGCAGTCCGGCGGCCTCCTATATCTTCATGGGCGCAGCGCTGCTGGTATCGGTGTGGCTGACGTTGATCGTCAAGCCCGCGGAAAACAAAACGCCGCCGCTGCACGGCGCGAAACACGCCTGAAAGCGTAAGCGCTGACCCTCTTCTCCGGGCGACCTGCGTGTCGCCCGTCACACGTTTTACAGGGAGCGAACGATGAAACCATCCGTGATTCTGTATAAAAGCCTGCCGGACGATCTGCGTGCCCGGCTCGACGCCCACTTCAGCGTAACCGAAATCAAAGATCTGTCGCCGGAAAGCCAGCAGCAGCACGCTGACGCGCTGGCGCAGGCTGAGGGATTGATCGGCTCCGGCGGCAAGGTCGACGGCGAGCTGCTGGCAAAAATGCCGAAGCTGCGCGCCTGTTCGACCGTATCGGTAGGCTACGACAATTTCGACGTCGAGGCGCTCAACCAGCGTCATGTGCTGCTGATGCATACCCCGACGGTGCTGACCGAAACGGTGGCCGACACCATGATGGCGCTGGTGCTAAGCAGCGCGCGCCGCGTCACCGAACTGGACGCGTGGGTAAAAGCGGGCCAGTGGAACAAAAGCATCGGGCCGGATAAATTCGGCATCGACGTACACCACAAGACCCTCGGCATTCTCGGCATGGGCCGCATCGGCATGGCGCTGGCGCAGCGCGCGCACTTCGGCTTTGGCATGAAGATTCTCTATAATGCGCGTCGCGAACATGAAGAGGCGCAGTCGCGCTTTAGCGCGCAGCGCTGCGATCTGGAAACGCTGCTGAAAGAGAGCGACTTTGTCTGCATCAGCCTGCCGCTGACCGAGCAGACGCACCATATGATCAGCGCGGAACAGCTGAAGCTGATGAAGCCGAGCGCCATCCTGATCAACGCCGGACGCGGCCCGGTGGTGGACGAAGAGGCGCTGATCGCCGCGCTGAAAGAGGGCACCATCCATGCGGCGGGTCTCGACGTGTTCGAGCAGGAGCCACTGACCGCGTCGCCGCTCTTCTCGCTGCCTAATGTGGTAACGCTGCCGCATATCGGTTCCGCCACCCACGAAACGCGCTACGGCATGGCGCAGGACGCGGTGGAAAACCTGATCGCCGCGCTGACCGGCAAGGTGGAAAAGAACTGCGTTAACCCAGACATACTTAAGTAATCTGCCCTTTCCATTGCGCCCGCCGCTGGCGGGCGTTATCGTTGATCCCCCATTCGTCACACATTTTTAACTTCTATATGTCTTTTTCTCAGTTCGGCGACAAGTTTACCCAGCCCACCGGCATCTCACGTCTGATGGAAGATATGGGCGCAGGCCTGCGTACCCCCGGCACTATTATGCTCGGCGGCGGTAACCCGGCGCAGATCCCGGCGATGAATGATTATTTTCAGCAGCTGCTGCAGCAGATGCATCACGAGGGCAAGCTGAGCGAAGCGCTCTGCAACTATGACGGCCCGCGCGGCAAAGCGACGCTGCTGAACGCGCTGGCGACGCTGCTCAGCAGCGAACTGGGCTGGCCGGTTACGGCGAACAATATCGCCCTGACCAACGGCAGCCAGAGCGCATTTTTCTATCTGTTTAACCTGTTCGCCGGCCGCCGCGCCGACGGCAGCAAAAAGCGCGTGCTCTTTCCGCTGGCGCCGGAATACCTGGGCTATGCCGATGCCGGACTGGACGAAGGGCTGTTCGTTTCCGCCAAACCCAATATTGAGCTGCTGCCGGAAGGCCAGTTTAAATATCACGTTGATTTCGAACATCTGCCGATGCATGACGATATCGGCCTGATCTGCGTGTCGCGTCCTACCAACCCGACCGGCAACGTCGTGACCGACGACGAACTGATGCAGCTCGACGCGCTGGCGCAGCTGCACGATGTGCCGCTGCTGATCGACAACGCCTACGGCGTGCCTTTTCCCGGCATTATTTTCAGCGACGCGCGTCCGCTGTGGAATCCCAATATTATTCTCTGCATGAGCCTGTCGAAGCTCGGTCTGCCCGGCGCGCGCTGCGGCATTATCGTCGCCGACGAAAAGACCATCAGCGCCCTCAGTAATATGAACGGCATTATCAGCCTGGCGCCCGGCAGTATCGGTCCGGCGATCGCCGCGGAGATGATCCAGCGCGGCGACCTGCTGCGGCTGTCGGAGGAGGTGATCAAGCCGTTCTATCAGGCCAAAGTGACCGAAACCATCGCTATTCTTCGCCGCCATCTGTCAGAAGATCGCTGCCTGATCCACAAGCCGGAAGGCGCGATTTTTCTCTGGCTATGGTTCCGCGATCTGCCGATCAGCACCGAAGCGCTTTACCAGCGCCTTAAGGCGCGCGGCGTTCTGATGGTGCCGGGCCACTTTTTCTTCCCCGGTCTGGAGCAGGCGTGGCCGCACACGCATCAGTGCATGCGCATGAACTATGTACCGGACGCTGAGAATATTGAGCGCGCGGTGACGATTCTGGCGGAAGAGGTTGAAAAGGCGTTTGCAGAGCAGCTTTAATTCGCAGTTTTAAACGTGCGCCGGCGTGTCCGGCGCTTACCCCTCTTTCACCTCCACCAGCGACTCCCGACACCACTGCGCCAGCTGGCGGATCGCCTGCTCCACCTCTTCATTCCAGCCGAAGCCGGCGTTGAGCCGAAAACAGTGGTCGTAGCGATCGTCGGTGGCGAAAATATGGCCCGGTGCAATACCGATACCGGCGTTGCGCGCCTTGAGGAACAGCGCACGCACGTTGAGCGCCCGGTGCGGCATCTCCACCCACAGCACATAGCCTCCTTCCGGCTCTGAAACGCGCGTGCCCGGCGGGAATTCGCGCAGCAGCGACTGACGCATCTGCTGAATCTGGCCGGCCAGCTCGCGCCGCAGCTTGCGCAAATGGGCGTCATAGCCGCCGCTGCGCAGCAGCTCGGCGATCGCCGCCTGCGACAGCGTTGAGGTGCCCATGGTCGAGGTATATTTCAGCGACGCGATCTTGCGCATGTAGTTGACGCTGTGTACCCAGCCGATGCGAATGCCGGGCGCAATGGTTTTGGAAAAGCCGCTGCAGAGAATGGCGTTGGGGCTAAAGGCGCGCATCGGAAAAGGCCGCCGCTCACCAAATGCGGTATCGCCAAAAATATCATCTTCGACGATCACTACGTCGTTCTCATCGGCCTGACGGGCGATATAGGCCTTCTGCTCGTTGGGAATCGATTTGCCGAGCGGATTGTTGACGTTGCTGATGGTAAGAAAGGCCTGCACCGCCCGGCGGCGAAACAAGGCGGTAAGTTTTTCGACGTCGACGTAGCCTTCCGGCCCGGCGTCAACTTCGATCACGCGCAGGTTGAGATTATGCAGCATCTGCAGCAGCACGAAGTAGCAGGGCGACTCTACCGCCACTACGTCGCCAGGCCTGAGCGTGGCGCGCAGCGACAGCGACACCGCCTCGATACAGCCGTTGGTGATAAGAATATCGTCGGCGCTGATATTGCAGCCGTACTCCACCGCGCGACGCGCGATTTCATGCTTAAGCGGCAAATAGCCGGTGCCCTTAACGGTGTTGCCCAACAGCGCCGGTTTGCTGTATCCCATCTGGCGCATCAGCAGCCCGATTTTTTTAACCGGATAGAGCGAGCTGTCGCCGTTCGCCAGGTCGAGACGAACGCGGCACTCCGAGCCGAGGATCGCCAGGTGCATCTCTGTCTGTTCATCCAGCGGCGCAACAAGCCGCGGCTGTGCCAGCTGCGTCGGCGCTGTCTCCTGGTGCCCCTGCCGCGCCGCGACGAAAAAGCCCGATTTCGGCTTCGCCACCGCAAAGCGCTCATCCTCCAGCGTGCGCAGCGTTTTTAGCGCGGTCGTCAGGCTGACGCTGTACTGCGTCGCCAGCGTGCGCACCGAAGGCAACCGGCTGTCGGGCAGCAGCGATCCGCTGCGGATAGCCTGCTTGATCTGCTCAGCTATCTGGCGGTAACGACTGCTTTGACTCTCCTGCTGGTCCGTTTCACCGGGCATCTGTTCCACCCCATATCGTACTGATCTGTGCGTATTCAAGAGAGTACATTCAAAGTACTTTAGGCTGCATCTCTTAATTATTTATGACGCGCAACCGTCTCGTTTGCCGCGTCCGGCTCCCTGACGTCCGCCTTCGCCCAGGCATTCATTGCTACACCGCTTAATGGCCTGTTTTTCATGGAATCAGCAGGTTCCATGCAGATAAACGAATTTATCAGCCAAAGGAAAACGCGAAAAATGAATAATCTGTCCACCATGATGAGAGAAATTGAAGGCTACCTGACGCCGGCAATCATCGATTCCGCTAAACGGTGCTCTCATCGCCTGCTTGCCGCCCTGCCGGACAGCGAGCATCTGTCGCGCAACTGCGTTCTGCTCGCCTACGGCGGCGGGAAAGACAGCAGCTATATGGTGGCCTACGTGCGTTACATCCAGGGCCTGATCTGGCAGCAGCGCGGCGATACCTTTCGCCTGCGCATCAGCACCAACCGCCACGCCGCCATGAGCGACAGCGTGATGGAGAATATCGACCGCGTTTACCGCGCGCTGGCTATTCACCATGACGCCTTCGTAGAGAGTCTGATCGTCGACGGCCAGCAGATCCGCCCTTTCGAACGTCATCTTCCCCTGCCCGCCTCGGTGCGCCAGCAAAACCGCAGCGACGTGCTGATGAACGGCCACCGCTTCCGCGCCGACGCGCGCTCCACCTTCTGCAACGCCTGTAACCTCAGCATGGTTAACTCGTTTGGCCTGGCGGCGCACTATAACGGCGGCGTGGACATGATTATCACCGGCGATTCGCCGCAGGAGCAGACCGCCTATGTCGCCTGGGCGCGGCACCTTTCGCGCCTGTTTGACGCGCCGACGGCGGAGAAAGATCAGGGCTTTCGCGGCTTTTTGCAGACGCTCGACGGCGTGGCCCTGCGCTACTCGGCCGCTATTCACGGCGAGGAGGCGGTGACGCCCGCGCGCCGCATCATGCATCAGCTAGCGCGCGATCCGCTGTTCTTTAATATCTACCAGGACACCGCCTATGAAGCCGGCGCGCACTGGGCGCTGCTCAACGACTTTATGCGCTTCCGCTTTGACCCGCTTATGTTCAGCTTTTCTGAATCGGACTGCGGCAACCCGACGCTGATGGCGCATATTCGCGGCCTGCGCGCGGAAACGCTCTTGCAGCGCAGCTACGCCGAAGGCATTCGCGAATATGTCCGCTTCGCGCTGGGACTCATGGAGCAGAAAGATTTTCCGCCTCAGCTGATCGCCGAAATGGCGGCGCGCTATCGCGACGACGCGGCGATTGAACAGCAGCGCCAGCGCGCGGCGCGCTTCGCCGAAGAGACGTTTGGCCTCGACGACACTCAGCTGGTTTGCATGATCTATTCGCCCTTTATCGCGCAGGGCAGCCAGCTGCGCAGCTGGCTGACGCAGCAGCAGATCGGGCTGGACGAGGCGGCGATTCGCCAGCTGCTTGCCGGCGAACGCGACGACGCGGCGCTGGCGCAGCAGCTTGGCCAGCTTTCCGGACTGGATCTTGCTCAGCTGCGCCACTGCTGGCGCAGCAGTCAGGTGAGCTCGCTGCTGGAGGGCAAAAGCGCCGATCCGCTGTCGCGCGTGCTGCGCTTCGATCCGCATAAGGCTGTGATTCAGGTAAACCACGGCGTCCTGCAGGATACCGTGACCGAAGTGATCTCCGGGCGCTGATCCCGGTAAGGCGAAGCGATGAGAAAAATTTTCCTGCAAATAGGCGCCACGCGCGACGGCCAGAACCCCTACTGCGAGGTGGCGAAGCGCGACGGCTATTTTACCGTGCTGGCGGAGATGAGTGATTTCGTCGACTACCAGTCGCTTAGCCTGACGCTGCCGTTTGATCTGATCGTCCGCCTCGATCGGCCGGAAAATCCCTGGGAAGTGCTGCAGGCCTGCCTGCATGCCGGGCTGCTGGAGCATCCGCGCGTGGTGCTGGCCGGCTTTGAAGCCTACAACGCCAGCGCCGGCCGGGTGCGGGAAATCCTGGCCGGCCCCGATGCGCCGCGCACCTTTATCCCGCTGGATAAATATGCCCAGCGGATGGCGCTGAAAAAAGCCTGGCCGCGCTTTCCGCAGCCGGAGTTCCGGTTTTTCGCCTCGCCTCTCAGCATTCTTGATGCCCACCAGGCGCTGATCTATCCCTGCGTTATCAAGCCGGTAGACAGTGGCGGCGGGCTGGGGATCTGGCTGGTGGAGGCGCCCGAACGCCTGGCGGGCGTGGTGCGGATGCTGGAAGAGACCATGAACTACGGCGGGCGCAGCTTTAGCGGGTTTATCGTCGAAAGCTGGCTGGACGGCGACGAGTATTCACTGCAGGGCGTGGTACACGACGGGCATCCCTATGCCCTTACCTGCTGCCAGAAAGTGATCGAGCAACATCGCGACGCTCAGGGCGGCATCAGTTTTTACGAATCCGGCCACGTCGCCGTTGCCGCCAGCACGCTGCCGCCCGCCTTTGCCAGCCTGATGGCGTTCTGCTGCGAAACCTTCAGCTACCGGCTCGGCGCCTTTCATATCGACTTCATCATGGTGGATGGCGTGCCGCATTTTCTTGAGATGGGCTTTCGCCTCTCCGGTATGGGCGTTGCCAGCCTGGTCGAAGAGACAACCGGCATCGACTGGGTGGCGGTCGCGTTCCGGCTTGAAGCGGGCGGCGAGATGCCCGCGCTGCGCTTCAGCGCGCCGCCGCGCGCCGTTGGCCAGCTGCGCCTGCGTCAGCCGGCCCAGCTCCGCCGGGCGGAAAGCTGGATCGCCGAACATCATCAGGGCGCGCTGCTGCCGCCGCTGACCTTTCCCGGCTTACAGGTGTCGCGGCGCTCGTCGCTCTATGCCGATTTAACGCGCCATGCGGGCATTCTCGGCACGTTGCGCCTGTCGGCCACCGGCCGGGACGACATTCTGGCCGTTTTTAACAGCGTGGTGCGCGCGGCATCTCGCTTTTCAGAAGGAAATTTATTGTGTGCAGAATGATTCTGGCGCAGGGCGAATTCGACGCGGCGCAGGTGCTGGAGGCGGCGCGCGCCATGAGCTGCGGCGAAACCGCCTGTCATGACGGGCCGATCAAAGAACACCCGAACGGCTGGGGATGTTTATGGCTGGAGGCGGGCGAGATCCGCACGCTGCGCGGCAGCGGCCCCTTTGCCGACGCGCTGCCCGACATTGATGTCGACAGCATCAAAGGCCGCTTTCTGGCGGTGCATGTGCGCCACGCCACGCTGAGTAAAAACCAGGGCCTGGAGTTTGCCCACCCGCTGCTGCGCGACAGCGCGGGCACGCGCTGGTACATGATGCATAACGGCTTTATGCCGACGGTCTACGCCCGGCTCGGCATGGCGGCCTCCCGCTTCGACTCGGCGGAATATCTGGAATATCTGGTGGATCGCATCACCCCGGCCGACTTCACGCGCGATTACCTGCGCGACAAGCTGGCGCAGGTCGAACCAGGCGGCAGCGCCGGCAACGCGATTTTCGTGACGCGCGACCGGGCATGGGCCTGGCAGTGGCACCCGCAGGATACGCCTTATCCGCACTACTTCACGCTGCACGTTTTGCAGCAGGCGCGCTGTACCTACATTTCGTCTGAACCTGTTCCAACCCTGGGCGACGCCGCCGGCTGGCGACGCATGGCTAACCATGAACTACGCGAGATTCCTTTGGGGGAGTAAATATCATGGCTATTTTCAATCAGATACGCGTGATCAATCCCAGCATGTATGTAGAACGCACCTGGCTGGACGATATTGTCACGGCGCGCGTGCCGCTGCTGGTGCTGCGCAACTTCCTGACCGATGAAGATCGTCAGGAGGTGGTGACAGATTTGCAGCGCTGCCGCGAGCAGATCCGCGTGTCGCACTATCCCAACGGCGCGCTCACTACGCTCGGCCCCTATCTGGCGAAACATACCGCCGCCCCGGAGAACTACTTTACTGAATGGCGCGATATCGCGCCGTCGCTGCCGCCGTCGCTCGCCGCGCTGCGCCTGCAGATCTATGAGTGGGTGCGCCACGCGCTAAAGCTGGAGAGCCTGCAAACCGCCTATGAGCCAGCCCTGGGGGACTACGCCGGTTCCATCGTGCGCTTCCACGCCGACGGCGTCGCCAATCCGCTGCACAACGACAATATCGTCCGCGACGCCGCAGGAACGGGGTTGGCGGTGACGCAGATCCTGCACCAGCTGAGCTGCGTGGTCTGCCTGCAGGAGTGCAACGCGGGCGGCGGGCTGCGCATTTTCAACAAAAAATGGTCGCCGGATGACGAGCGCTTTAAAACGCCGGGCGAACTCGGCTACCAGAGCGGCGTGGTGATGCAGAGCGAAACCTGCGAGTTCGTGCCGCGCAGCGGCGATATCTACCTGTTTAATCCCGCCTTTTACCACGAGATCGATCGGGTAGAAGGCGATACCCGCATCACTATGGGCTTCTTTTTTGGCCTGACCGATAAAAAAATGAAACACGCCATCGCGTGGAGCTGACGCCCAGCGCGCAGCCTTGCAAGACGAGGAGAAGAGATGACGACATTTGCAAACATTACCGACCTGCTGGATCGGCACGAAGCGGACTATCGCGTGGTAGAACATGAGGCTATCGGCCAGACCGACACCATTAGCGCGCTGCGCGGCAATGCGCTTAACCAGGCGGCGAAGGCGATGGTGCTGGAGGTCGCTATGCCAGACGGTGCCGAACCGCGCTTTCTGCTGGCGATTGTGCCGGGCGACTGCAAAATCAATTTTAAAAGCGCCGCACGCGCCATCGGCGGCAAAAAGTCGAGCTTCGCCGCGCCCGAGATGGCGCAGTCGCTGACCGACTGCGTAATGGGCGCGGTGCCGCCATTTAGTTTTGATGACCGGCTGGCGCTGCGCGTCGATACGCGCCTGCGCGACGTCGGCACGCTGTGGTTCAACGCCGGTGCGCTGGAGAAGTCGATTGCCCTTGATGCAGAGGACTATCGCCGTATCGTGGGCGAAGCCTGTTATGCCGATATCGCCACTCCCGTGGCGGTTAGCGCCTGACGGCTGAGGAAAGGTTATGTCAGTTAAAGATATGTTGCTGGCGCTGTGCGTCGTGGTGGCGTGGGGCGTTAATTTCGTGGTGATCAAGCTCGGCCTGCAGGGGATGCCGCCCTTTTTGCTGGCGGGCCTGCGCTTTTCCCTGGTGGCGTTTCCGGCGATCTTTTTTGTCTCTCGCCCCGTCATTCCGCTGCGCTGGCTGGTGGTCTACGGCATGACCATCAGCTTTGGTCAGTTCGCTTTTCTGTTTCTCGCCATCAAGCTCGGCATGCCCGCCGGGCTCGCCTCGCTGGTGCTGCAGGCGCAGGCGTTTTTCACGCTGCTGCTGGGCGCGCTGCTGCTGGCGGAAAAGCTGCGCTGGAATCATATTGCCGGCGTGCTGATCGCGACGCTGGGGATGTTTATGCTGGCGACGGCGGGCATGGAGGGGCAGTCGGCCGCGGGCATTACGCTGACGACCATGATGCTGACGCTGGCGGCGGCGCTGTCGTGGGGACTGGGCAATATCACCAACAAGATTATCCTGCGCAATCGCAAGGTGCCGGTGATGTCGCTGGTAGTGTGGAGCGCGCTGGTGCCGGTGCTGCCTTTCTTCGCCTGCTCCTGGCTGTTCGAGGGAGAAGAGGCGATAGTATTCAGCCTGACGCACATCTCGCTGCAAACGGTACTGGCGCTGATCTATCTCGCCTTTATCGCCACCATCGTCGGCTACGCCATCTGGGGCAACCTGCTTAGCCGCTATGAGACCTGGCGCATCGCCCCGCTGTCGCTGCTGGTGCCGGTGATCGGCATTCTCAGCGCCGCGCTGGTGCTGGGGGAGCACCTCTCGGCGCAGCAGATGCTGGGGGCAGCGGTGATTATCCTCGGCCTGCTGGTGAATGTCTTCGGCGGTCTGGTGAGCCAGCGCCTGGCGATGCGCACCCATCCTTAACGGCGCGGCGTTGCGCACGATGGCTGCACCGCAGCCATAAAAAAACGCCGCGAAAGCGGCGTTTTTTTCTCGTTGATTCTGATTAGTTCAGAATTTCAATCCGGCGCGGTTTCGCCTCTTCAGGGACGATGCGTTCCAGATCGATGCTCAACAGGCCATTTTCCAGGCGTGCATCGCGGACCACGATATGGTCGGCCAGCTGGAATTTGCGCTCAAAGTTGCGTTCGGCGATACCCTGATAGAGATATTTACGTTCGGTCTGCTCTTCAGGATGTGCGCCACGCACAATCAGAACGTTATCGTGAGCGGTAATATCCAGTTCGTTCTGGGCAAAGCCTGCTACCGCGATGGTAATGCGATAGTGGTTTTCGCTGACCAGTTCGACGTTGTACGGAGGATAGCCGCCGTTGCTCTGGTTCTGGTTGGACTCCAGCAGGTTAAACAGGCGATCGAAACCGATAGCAGAGCGATAAAGTGGAGCAAGATCAAAATTACGCATGGAATGACTCCTGATATTCAGCAAGTTTTGGCAACCTTCCACCATGGACAGGTTGAGCGGCGCCCCGATGTCCCTGTCGGCGACAGCGAGCGCGTCCGTAGCTTAAAAATGGGTATGCCCAGACTGGTTTCAAGAGGCGAAACGCAATTTTTTTCGCCAATCCGCTGAAGTGGCATACACTCAGGGGACCTTTCGTCTGACATAGCGCACCTTGCCGTAGAGTGAGGACGTTAGCGGACAAGCTAACTCAGCCGGGGCGAACGCCACAGTTGAAGGGATGATGAAGATGAAAAGATTGAAGGCATTTCCTCTGGCAGGCGCGCTGGCCTGCTGCACCTTTACGCTTACAGGATGCTCCAGCGTCATGTCGCATACCGGCCCGAATCAGGGCTACTATCCGGGCACGCGCGCCAGCGCCGATATTCTGGTCGACGATCAGAGCAGCTGGGCGCTGAAGCCGCTGGCGCTAATCGATCTGCCCTTTTCAGCCGTGCTGGATACGCTGCTGCTGCCGTGGGACTACGCGCGCAGCGACGACGATAAATCGATCGATTCCCCGCGTGAGCGCATTCTTCAAAGCGAAAAACTCAACCACACGCAGGAAAATCTGGCGCAGGCCGCACCCTATCCTGCGGCTACGCCGACACAGTAAAGAGCTGGCGCCAGCCGTCGACCTCACGCATAAAGGCGATCAGCTGCCCGTCCGGCGACCAGACCACCGCGTCGCCGCTCGGCGGCTCTTCGCTGCGGTCGGTCAGCGGCTGACAGGCTCCGCTGCTGATATCGCAGCGCATCACCTGGTTGTCGCTAATAAACGCGACGGCCACGCCCTGCGGATGCCAGCTAAAGGCCGACTGCACCGAATGCGCCAGCCGCGTCACCTGGCGCGGCTCGCCGCCGTTGGGCGACACCGTCCAGAGCTGAACCACATCCTGCTCGTCCGCCATTAAAAAGGCGATGGCGCTGCCGTCAGGCGCGCTGCGCAGCCAGTGGCGCGGCTGCTGGGCCAGTCCGCGCGGCGTATTGGTCAGGCGACGCTGGTGCACGCCGGCGGGCGGCGCGGGCAGGCTGCTCTCCGTGCCCTCCAGCGGTTCGTCGCCCGGCATGGCGTACGCCTCCAGCGCCTCCGGCAGATCGACAATAAACACTTCCGGCTGTTTATCGCCCGCGGCGGAGAGCGTGTCGCCGATAAAGGCGATGGCCCAGCGCTGCCAGCTGCCGTCCGGCTTTTGATAGCCGCGCGTGCCGATCCAGCCCTCTTCACAGGCGCGGTTAATCTCGTCGCTGCCTGGACGCGGCGTGGCGGTAGTGCGGCTGATCAGCACGCAGAAGTGGCTGCCGCCATATTCGCGAGGATGCTGTTTAATCGGATCCACCGCGCGCAGCGGCAGCGCGATGCCGACGTTGCGCAAATCTTCTTTCAGGTCCTTCTCATGCATCACGTGATCGTTGTAGGTGAAGCTGACGCGCGTACCGTCCGGGCTGAAGAGATGCACATGCGAGCCGCCGCGCAGCGCGCCGGGCGTAAAGGGTGGCGTGATATCGCAGGCGTCGAGGTTTTGCGCGCGGCCGTTTTGCACGATTACGCCGCGCCGGTGATGGAAATCGTAATGCCAGCGCTCGTCGGGCTGTTCCGGGCCGTGAATGCACAGGTAGCGCGGCGGCAGATCCGGGCTGACGGTTACCACGCCCACGTGGGCGCCGTCGGTTGCGCGATAGAGCACCTCGACCGCGCCCGTCTGCACGTTGACGCGCTCAATGGTCTCGCTGGTAAAGGAGGCGCCCGACGGACGCACGTCAAAAGCGAGCCACTGGCTGTCGGCGGTCCAGACGTTGCTGTTGGTAAGCTGATGGTGTCGCGGGCTAAAGGTGATCTGTTTTTCGCGCATAGGGCAACCTGACTAAAAATGTTGCCCCACACGCTACGCCAAAAGCGTTAAAGATGCAGCTCTGATTTCGGCTGCGGCGCAGCAACGCCCTCAATCGCCCGTTTACGCCCGACGAACAGCCCCAGCACCCCGCCGAGGATAAGCGCGCCCGCCACAATCAGCAGGCCGTCGTTATAGCTGCTGGTGGCGTCTTTAATACGTCCCATTACCGGCGGAAAAGCCAGCCCGGCGATATTCGCCACCGCATTGATCAGCGCCACCGACGCCGCGCCCGCCACGCCGGAGACCGTTTCGGTAGTCACCGCCCAGAATACCGGCGTAATGGCCCAGTTCAGCCCGACCATCAGCACCAGCAGCAGATACGCCATCCACTGCTGCGGCACCGCCAGCGCCGCCAGCAGCAGCAGACCCGCCGCCATCAGCGGCAAGCCGAGATGGCGCGCCCGTTCGCCGGTGCGATCGGAATGGCGTCCGTTAAGGTACATAAAAATGCAGGCGAACAGAAAAGGCACCGCCGACAGCAGGCTGACCGTCAGGTTGCTGCGCTCCGCCGCGACCGCTTTGACAATCATCGGCAGAAACAGCGTTACGCCGATGGTGCCGAAAGCCTGCAGCAGCCACAGCAGGCTCAGCGTCCAGACGCGTCTGCTTTTCAGCGCGATGCGCCAGTTATGATCGCGTATCGCTGAATGCTGCTCGTCGCGCGCCAGCGTCTGCTGCAGGTAGCTGCGCTGCTCCGCCGTCAGCCAGCGCGCGTTAGCTGGCGCATCGTCGAGGTAGAACCAGGTGACAATGCCGAGCGCGAACGCCGGAATGCCTTCCAGCAGAAACAGCCAGCGCCAGCCTTCGACGCCCAGCATGCCGTGCAGATTAAGCAGGCTGCCCGACAGCGGCAGGCCGATCACCGACGCCAGCGCCGCGCCGATATAAAACAGCGACATGGCGCGCGCGCGGTCGCTGCGCGGATACCAGCAGCTCAGATAAAAGATGATGCCGGGCGTAAAACCCGCCTCCGCCGCGCCGAGCAGAAAGCGCATTACGTAGAGCTGCGTCGGCGTCTGCACCAGGCTCATGCCCGCGGCGATGATGCCCCAGCTCACCATAATGCGCGCGATCCAGCGGCGCGCGCCGACGCGCGTCAACAGCACGTTGCTCGGCACTTCAAAGATGATATAGGTGACATAGAAGATACCGGCGGCGATGCCGTACATTTCAGCGGTCATGGCTAAATCGGCATTCATCTGCAGCGCGGCGACCGAGATATTGGCGCGGTCGATATAGGCGATCAGGTAGAGCAGCATGATAAACGGCATGATGCGCAGGTTCATTTTCTTAATGGTGCTGAGGTGAAGAGGGTTGTTCATCGCAAGATCCTCAGTTCAGGTAGGGTAGCAGCAGATAACCGTTTGATTTTTTTTAAATAGTCATGCCGCAGCCTGTAACGGCTGCGTTCGATCATCAGCGCTGCGACGCTGTGCGATCGACCTTCATTAGCGGTTTGATCTCAGTTGGGAAGAGTGACGCTGATTGTAGTATCCAAAATTAAATTTGTACTACAATACAGATCACAAAACAGACAATGCGGGCCAGCAGGCCCGCGTGGAAAGCGAAAAATGCGAGGCTGGACGGCGGAATGCCGTCCGGGAAGGGTTAGAGCACCAGCTCTTCGATAGCGTGCGCGACGCCGTCTTCCATATTGGTTTTGGTAACGAACTGCGCAATCTGCTTAACGGAGTCGATGGCGTTGCCCATTGCGACGCCCATGCCGGCGTACTCGATCATCGCCAGGTCATTTTCCTGGTCGCCGATCGCCATTACCTCGTCGCGCGCCAGGCCCAGCTTCTCTGCCAGCATTTTAACGCCCTGACCTTTGTTTACGCGGCGATCGAGGATCTCTAGGTAATACGGCGCGCTCTTGAGAAGGGTGTAGTTCTGCTGCGCCTGAGCCGGCAGGCGCTGAATAGCACTATCCAGCAGAGCGGGTTTATCGATCATCATCAGCTTGGGAAAACGCGTGGCGCGGTCCATCTCTTCCACTGCGCGGTAGCGCACCGGAATGCCGGTCAGGCTCGCCTCATGGATGGTGTATTCGCTGAGATCTTTGTTCGGCGTATAGAGCGAGGATTTGTCGAACGCCTGGAAATGGACGCCCAGATCGCGTGCCAGCTGTTCAATATAGAGATAGTCGTCAAAACCCAGCGTGATTTCCGCCACGCACTCGCCATCTTTGGCCTGCTGCACCAGCGCGCCGTTGTAGCTGATGCAGTACTGGCCGTCATCCACCAGGCCGAGCTCCATCAGGTAGCGCTGGATCCCCACGTATGGACGCCCGGTCGCCAGCACCACGGCAACGCCTTTTTTATGCGCGCGATCGATAGCTGACTTAACGCCAGCGGTGATCTCGTGCTGCGGGTTAAGCAGCGTGCCGTCCATATCAATTGCAACCAGTTTAATCGCCATAGCTTCCTCGTTGAGTCAGGGTTTGGCTTAAATGCTAGCGCGATTCAGCTCACTCTGACCAGTTTGGCGGCCATTCAGGCATAAAAAAACCCTTCCGGTTGGGAAGGGTTTGCAAGCTGGAGCCGGCGTGGGTGACAGAAACCGATCGCAAAGTCGCTGTTCGTCATCCCTGACCGCTCGGCCCACGACTTCCTGTCGCGGGACGCTTTGCTCTTCGGTTCCTGTCACCCACACTTTAGCTTTAGTCGCCGTCTGTTGGCTTAAATATCGATATTGGCCGCTTTCAGGGCGTTCTCTTCGATAAAGGCGCGGCGCGGCTCGACCGCATCGCCCATCAGCGTGGTAAAGAGCTGATCGGCGGCGATAGCGTCCTTGATGGTGACGCGCAGCATGCGGCGGCTGTCTGGATCCATTGTGGTTTCCCACAGCTGCTCGGCGTTCATCTCGCCCAGACCTTTATAGCGCTGTACCGACAGGCCGCGACGCGACTCTTTCACCAGCCATTCGATAGCCTGCTCAAAGCTGGCGACCGGCTGACGGCGTTCGCCGCGCTCGATGTAGGCGTCTTCCTCAATCAGGCCGCGCAGCTTCTCGCCCAGCGAGTTGATTTTACGGTACTCCGGTCCCTGAATGAACTCGGCGTCCAGCGTATAATCGGTGTCGACGCCGTGCGTGCGCACGCGCAGCACCGGTTCGAAAAGGTTCTGCTCGCGGTTTTCACGGACCTGGGCGACATAGCTGCTGCCGTGGGTTTCGCGCTCGGCCAGGAAGGCCACCAGCGCCTCCAGCCAGGCCTGAACCTCCGCCTGATTGCTCAGATCGCTCAGCGTTGGGTGATAAACCAGCGCGCGCAGCAGCGCGACCGGATAGCGGCGCTCCATACGTTTGATCATCTTCTGGGTGCTGTTGAACTCCGCAACCAGATTTTCCAGCGGCTCACCGCCCAGCGCCGGCGCGCTGGCGTTGGTGTGCAGGGTCGCGCCGTCCAGGGCGATAGCGATTTGATACTGATCCATCGCCTCATCGTCTTTGATGTACTGCTCCTGCTTGCCTTTCTTCACCTTGTAGAGCGGCGGCTGCGCGATATAGACGTGGCCACGCTCGATAATTTCCGGCATCTGACGATAGAAGAAGGTCAACAGCAGCGTACGGATGTGCGAGCCGTCGACGTCCGCATCGGTCATGATGATGATGCTGTGATAGCGCAGCTTATCGGGATTGTATTCGTCGCGGCCGATGCCGCAGCCGAGCGCGGTGATCAGCGTCGCCACTTCCTGCGAAGAGAGCATCTTGTCGAAGCGCGCTTTCTCTACGTTAAGGATTTTACCCTTCAGCGGCAGGATCGCCTGATTCTTACGGTTGCGGCCCTGCTTCGCCGAGCCACCCGCGGAGTCACCCTCCACAAGGTAGATTTCAGAGAGCGCGGGATCGCGCTCCTGGCAGTCCGCCAGCTTGCCCGGCAGGCCCGCCAGGTCGAGCGCACCCTTACGGCGCGTCATTTCGCGTGCGCGACGCGCTGCTTCACGGGCGCGGGCGGCGTCGATAATCTTGCCGACCACGATTTTCGCGTCGCTCGGGTTTTCCAGCAGGTATTCGCTCAGCAGTTCGTTCATCTGCTGTTCCACCGCCGATTTCACTTCAGAAGAAACCAGCTTGTCTTTGGTCTGTGAAGAGAACTTCGGATCCGGCACTTTAACCGACACCACGGCGACCAGGCCTTCACGGGCGTCGTCGCCGGTGGCGCTGACTTTCGCTTTTTTGCTGTAGCCCTCTTTGTCCATATAGGCATTCAGGGTACGCGTCATCGCCGCGCGGAAGCCCGCCAGGTGCGTGCCGCCGTCGCGCTGCGGAATGTTGTTGGTGAAGCAGTAGATGTTCTCCTGGAATCCGTCATTCCACTGCAGCGCCACTTCCACGCCAATGCCATCTTTTTCGGTGGAGAAATAGAACACATTCGGATGGATAGGGGTTTTGTTTTTATTCAGGTATTCGACAAACGCCTTAATGCCGCCTTCGTAGTGGAAGTGATCGGCTTTGCCGTCACGCTTGTCTTCCAGACGAATTGATACGCCGGAGTTCAGGAACGAGAGTTCGCGCAGGCGCTTCGCCAGAATGTCGTATTCAAACTCGACAACGTTGGTGAAGGTTTCGTGGCTCGGCCAGAAACGCACGCGGGTGCCGGTCAGATCGGTTTCGCCGGTGACGTTCAGCGGTGCCTCAGGCACGCCGTGCACGTAAGTCTGCTGGTGCACTTTGCCTTCGCGACGAATGGTCAGCTCCAGCTTCTGCGACAGGGCGTTCACAACCGAGACGCCCACGCCGTGCAGACCGCCCGATACTTTATAGGAGTTATCGTCGAACTTGCCGCCTGCGTGCAGCACGGTCATGATCACTTCCGCAGCGGAAACGCCCTCTTCTTCGTGAATGCCGGTGGGAATACCACGGCCATCATCCTGAACGGAAACGGAATTGTCGGCATGAATGGTCACGACGATATCACTACAGTGACCGGCGAGCGCTTCGTCGATTGCGTTATCCACGACCTCGAATACCATATGGTGCAGACCGGTGCCGTCATCCGTATCGCCGATATACATACCCGGACGTTTGCGTACCGCATCCAGCCCTTTCAGAACTTTGATACTTGAGGAGTCATAAGAATTCGACATCAACGTTTCTCGCTCATTTAATCTTCAGGTTGAACCGCTATTTTACCCTGTTCCACGCGGAACATCTTGCCCTTTTCGTCACTCATATCGATGACATGATCGGTGGCGATAGCGCTGACAAACACCTGAGCCTGCGTGGCTTTCAGTCGTTGCGCCAGCAGGCGCCGACGGCTGTCATCCAGCTCGGAGGCGAAGTCATCAATCAGGTAAAGACAGCGGCGTCCGCTCTGGCGCGTCAGGAACTCGCCCTGCGCCAGACGCAATGCACACATCAATAGTTTTAACTGGCCGCGCGACAGCAGATCTTCAACCGGCGTGCCGTCGGCGCGTATGCGGAAATCCGCTTTATGCGGGCCGCTGGCGGTATAGGTCAGCGCACGATCGCGCTCGAAATTGCGCTCCAGCAGCTCGGCGTAGGCGCTCTCTTTGTCCCAGCCGCGCTGGAAAGAGAAGTTCAGCGCGAACTCTGGCAAAAACTGCCCGCAGGTGGCGACGATCTCCGCTGAAATGGCTTCGCTGTATTCCGCGCGCCACTGGCTGATCTGCTCCGCCAGCGGCACCAGCTCCTGATCCCAGGCGCGGATTTGGCTGTAGCGCGTGACCTGACGCAGCGCGGCGTTGCGCTGCTTTAGCAGGCGCCGCAAATTGCTCCAGGCGTTGAAGAAACCGGGTGTGTTGTGAAAACAGCCCCAGTCGACATAGGCTCTACGGTATTTGGGGCCGCCGTTGAGCAAAGTAAACCCCTCGGGCGTAATTAACTGCATCGGCAGCAGCTGCGCCAGCTCCGCGACTTTATGGCCGTCGCTGCCGTCGATGCGCACCTTGCTGTCACCCGCGCGGTTTTTGGTCAGGCCAACCGAAATTTCCCGCTCGCTGCCCTCAATGCGACCGTGCAGCACAAAGGCGGCTTCGTCGTGGCGGATCACGCGTCCCGCCTGCAGGCTGCGAAACGCGCGACCGTGGCCAAGCGTGTAGATCGCCTCCAGCACGCTGGTTTTGCCGCTGCCGTTTGCGCCGACCAGGAAGTTAAATCCCGGCGCCAGCGCCAGATCGGCCTGCTCGATATTACGAAAGTCTTTGATAAGGAGGCGGGTTAAAGCCATGAATCAGTCCAGCGTGAAGGGCACAAAGAGGTATCGCCTTTAAGCAGCCTGTGGCCAACGGCGAAGCCCGATAACGGCCTCACCATCATCAGGCCGTCGGTGTTGCAGCCAGTCAGGTTGCGGCCAGCGCGCAGGCCCTGGGCGCATACTGAAGTATGTGACCAGGGACGAGCACTGCCCGCGACCAGAATGGCAAGTAAGCCAGGCCGATATATTCTATAACCGCATGGGCATTACGACGTAGGCGGCGGCCGGACTCGCGAGATCTTCGATCTGCACGCTCGACACCGAATCGGTCAGCAGCAGACGCACGTTCTCGCACTTCAGCGCGTTCAGTACGTCCAGCACGTAGCTGACGTTAAAGCCGATCTCCAGCTCGCTGCCGCCGTAGGTCACGTCCAGCATCTCTTCCGCCTCTTCCTGTTCAGGGTTATTAGCGGTGATCTTCAGCTGATTTTCGGTGATATAGAGGCGAACACCGCGGAATTTCTCATTCGACAGAATGGCCGCGCGTGCAAAAGCCTGCTTGAGAATATCGCAGCCCGCTTCCAGCACCTTGTCCGGGTTTTTCGGCAGTACGCGACGATAGTCGGGGAAGCGACCATCCACCAGCTTTGAGGTAAAGATAAAGTCGCCGACGTGGGCGCGGATATTGCTGCTGCCAATCTGCACCTGAAGCGGCGTCTCACCGCCATCCAGCAGGCGCACCAGCTCAATCACCCCTTTACGCGGCACGATCACCGAATGGTTCGGCAGCGCCTGACCAATCGGCATCGAGCAGACCGCCAGACGGTGGCCGTCGGTGGCGACGGTGCGCAGCTCTTCGCCTTCGGTCTCAAACAGCATGCCGTTGAGGTAATAGCGCACATCCTGATGCGCCATAGAGAACTGCGTCGCCTCGATCAGGCGCTTCAGCGTCGCCTGCGGCAGCGTAAACTCCACTTCGCTCTGCCAGTCGTCCAGATTAGGGAAGTCGCTGGCCGGCAGGGTGGAGAGCGAAAAGCGGCTGCGCCCGGAGCGCACCAGCATACGTTCGCCTTCCAGCGTGACGTTAATCTCCGCGCCCTCGGGCAGTCCGCGACAGATGTCGAGGAATTTACGCGCCGGGACGGTGGTTGCGCCCGGCTCGTGCGGCTGGGTCAGCGCCACGCGCGCCACCATCTCCATTTCCAGATCGGTGCCGGTCAGCAACAGCGTACCGTCGTTGACCTGCATCAGCAGATTTCCCAGGATCGGCAGCGTCGGGCGACCGCCTAACGGGCCGCTGACTTGCTGCAGCGGCTTTAGCAACTGTTCACGTTCAACAATAAATTTCATAGCGTCAGGAGGATAAAGTTCGAATGAGATTAGAGAAATCTTCTTTTATGTCGTGGCTCTCTTCGCGCAGCTGCTCGATTTTGCGGCAGGCGTGAAGCACCGTGGTGTGGTCGCGGCCGCCAAATGCGTCGCCGATTTCCGGCAGACTGTGGTTGGTCAGCTCTTTCGCCATCGCCATCGCCATCTGGCGCGGACGCGCGACCGAGCGCGAACGGCGCTTGGACAGCAGATCCGCGACCTTAATTTTGTAATACTCCGCCACCGTCTTCTGGATATTGTCGATGGTCACCAGCTTTTCCTGCAGCGCCAGCAGATCGCGCAGCGCTTCGCGCACAAAATCGATGGTAATGGCGCGGCCGGTAAAGTTAGCGTTGGCGATTACGCGATTCAGCGCCCCCTCCAGCTCGCGGACGTTGGAGCGCAGGCGTTTGGCGATAAAAAAGGCAACTTCGCCCGGCAGACGAATATCGTTCTCATCCGCTTTTTTCATCAGAATCGCCACGCGCGTCTCCAGCTCTGGCGGCTCGATGGCGACCGTCAGTCCCCAGCCGAAGCGCGACTTCAGGCGATCTTCCACGCCGTTGATCTCTTTAGGGTAGCGGTCAGAGGTCAAAATGATCTGCTGATTGCCTTCCAGCAGCGCGTTGAAGGTGTGGAAAAACTCCTCCTGCGAGCGCTCTTTATTGGCGAAGAACTGAATGTCATCGATAAGCAGTGCATCAACGGAGCGGTAGTAGCGCTTGAACTCTTCAATGGCATTGTTTTGCAGCGCCTTCACCATATCCTGCACGAAGCGCTCGGAGTGCATATAGACCACTTTGGCATTCGGCTTGCGCGCGATAATGCCGTTGCCAACCGCGTGCAGCAGGTGGGTTTTGCCCAGGCCGGTGCCGCCATAAAGGAAGAGCGGGTTGTAAGCGCCGCCAGGATTGTCCGCCACCTGACGCGCCGCCGCGCGCGCCAGCTGGTTGGATTTACCTTCAACGAAGTTATCGAAGTTATGACGGTTATTTACGTTAGAGCGGTAGGTCACATCGGCCGGTGCCGGGACGTTATCCCAGCTTGGGCGCAGAATCTGCGCAGGCGCAGGACGGCTCTCGACCGGTGCGGGCGCGCTAACGCTCGCCATCGCCGGCTGGCTCATCGCCGCAGGCTGCTGCTGTACGGCGCGCGTCCCGACTTCGAAACGCAGCAAAGGCACGTCCACGCCGCAGAATTCGTTCAGCAGCCCGTTGATGTTATTGATGTATTTATCTCGTACCCAGTCGAGCACAAACCGATTTGGTGCATACAAGGCCAGCGTATTGTCGTTTAACTCCGCCTGCAGCGGTCGAATCCACATGCTGAATTCGGTGGCAGGAAGCTCATCCTGCAAACGGGCAAGACACTGTTGCCAGAGCGTAAGTGACAC